>NZ_CP151632.1:1442149-2884298 GCF_040144835.1 Microbacterium sp. LWS13-1.2 | reverse complement strand
CCCCCGACGAGCTGCGCGCCGCGCTGGAGGCGGAGGATGCGTCGGCGGGATCGCGGTCGTTGAGCGAGCGAGGAACGAGCGAGACGCAACGCGCCGAGCCCCCGTCGCGCGTCGGTCCGGAGCGTTTCGACTCGCAAGCTCTCTCAACGACCGGTTCCGAGGCTCCCCTCATCACGGTTCGCAACCTCACGCTCCGCCGCGGCCGGAGCGAGGTGCTGCACGACATCGACCTCGATCTGCCGCGTGGCGCGTTCGTCGCGGTGGTCGGAGCCAACGGCGCGGGCAAGACGAGCCTCATCCAGGCACTCGCCGGCGTGGTCGCCCCGCCCAAGGGCACGGTGCACGTCGACGGACTCGACATCGGCCGCGCCGACGCGCGCACGCTGAGCACGCGCATCGGATTCGTGTTCCAGAACCCCGAGCACCAGTTCATCGCGCACACCGTCTTCGACGAGATCGCCCATGGCCTGCGCCGTCAGCACCTTCCCGACGACGAGGTGCGCAGGCTCACCCTCGAGCTGCTCGAGCGGTTCGGGCTCGCCGCCAAGGCCGACAGCCACCCGTTCCTGCTGTCGGGCGGGCAGAAGCGGAGACTCTCGGTCGGCACCGCGCTCGTGGCGGGCGCACCGGTGCTCGTGCTCGACGAGCCGACGTTCGGCCAGGATCGCGCCCGTGCGGACGAGCTGCTGTCGCTGCTGTCGGAGCTCAACGCCGAGGGCACCACGATCGTGGTGGTGACGCACGACATGCAGCTCGTGACGGACTACGCCGACCGCACCGTCGTGCTCGCCGACGGCCGCGTGCTGGCGCAGGGGGCGACCGCCGAGATCTTCGCGGACGATGCCCTCATCGCGCGCGCGGGGCTGCGCCCGCCGCCGCTGCGCCGCGCGCTGCGGGGCGTGCAGCGGCATCCCGAGCTGTCGCACATCACCCGCCTCGCCGACCTCACCGGCGCCGCGGGCGTGCGTTCCGAATTCAGGAAGGATGGGACGAACGCTGCCGATACCGCGCCTCCGGGGCCCATTCATCCTGAATACGGAACAGCACAGACGCGTGCCATCAGCGGCGGGAGCGGGACATGACCGACACCGGCCCGCTCACCGCCGCGACGGCCACGCATTCGTCGGTGGATCCGTACGCCCCGCGAGTCCCGGCATCCGCCGTCCGCTTCCTGTACGGGCTCAACCCGCTGGCGAAGCTGGCCGCGCCGCTGCCCGCCATGGCCGTCCTGGTCTTCGTCCGGGATGCCGCCACCCCCGCCGCCTTCCTTCTGCTGGCGTATGCGGTGCTGCTGGTCGGCGTCGGCTTCACGAGGCGGCTCGCGGCGGTGCTGTTCCTGGTGCTGCCCGTCAGCGCTCTCGTGATCGGCTTCGGGTTCGCGCTGTGGACCGACCCCTCGCGCGTGGACCAGTCCCTGGTGGTGTGGCAGATCGGCGGCTGGACGATGTACGGCGGCGCGTTCGCGGTGGGCGCCGCCACGGGCCTGCGCCTGTCGGCCATCGTCGCCCTGACCCTCATCGCCGGGCTGTCGACGACAGGCCCAGACCTCGTGCGGGCGACGGTGCAGCAGCTGCGCGTGCCGTACCGCATCGGGTACACGGCGCTCGCCGCGTTCCGGTTCGTGCCGCGGTTCGGCCATGAGCTCGACGTCATCCGCCAGGCGCACCGCGTGCGCGGCGCACACGGCGGCCGTGGCCCGATCGCGGCGGCCGCGCGCTGGTTCGGGTACGTCGTCCCGCTCATGGCCGGCGCGATCCGTCATGCCGAGCGCGTCGCCCTCGCGATGGACGCCCGCGCGTTCGGCGCGCACCCCGACCGCACCGAGCGCTACATCGTGCCGTGGCGCGTGCGCGACACCGGCTTCATCATCGCCTTCTGGGCGGTGTCGGCCGTCCTGTTCGCCGCCTTGTTCCCCTGGGGTCTGTGATGACTCCGGCCGTCCTCGACATCCCCGCCATCCTCGACAAGGAGCGCTGACATGGCACCGGTCCCCCGACTCGTCAAGCCCGACACCCAAGGCCTCGTGCACCTCCAGGTGCTGCGCACCGAACGCCTCGCGCCGCACTGGCTGCGCGTCACCCTCGGCGGTGCCGAGATCGACAAGTTCCGCCCCATGGGCTACGACCAGTGGTTCCGGCTCTTCCTCCCCCTCGGCGGCGACGAGGGACTGGACCGCCTCCCCGCGAAGGCGAACAAGATGTTCGGTTACCTCAAGTACCTCCGCATCCCCGACGGCGTGCGTCCGGTCATGCGCAACTACACGGTGCGGGCCTACCGCCCCGCGACGGCCGACACGGGCGCCGAGATCGATGTGGACTTCGTGCTGCACGGCTCCGCCGCCGAAGGCACGGCGGGGCCGGCATCGCGCTGGGCGGAATCGTGCCGCGCGGGCGAGAGCGTCGTGATCATCGACGAGGGCCTCACCTTCAACCCCGATCGCGGCACCGACAGGGTCGTGCTCGTCGCCGATGAGACCGGGCTGCCCGCCATCGCCGGCATCTGCGCCTCCCTGCCCTCGCACGCGACGGGGCTCGCGATCGTCGAGGTGCCCTCGGCCGACGACGCGCTGGAGTTCCACCGCCCCGCCGGGATCACGGTGCGCTGGATCGTGCGCGATCACGATGCGACGCCCGGCACCCTCGCGCTGCAGGCCCTCGGCGACGCCCCCCTTCCGGATGCCGCGTTCCACGCGTACGTCGTGGGCGAGCAGGCCCTCGCGACCGAGGGCCGCCGTCTCCTCGTCGGCGGGCGCGGCGTCGCGAAGGATCACGTGAGCTTCTGCGGCTACTGGCGCGTCGGCGTCGCGTCGCCCGCTCCGAAGTCTCAGCGCGTCACGACGGAGGCCCACTCGTGAGCGGCGCGGACGGGACGACCGATGCCCGCACGACGCCCGCCGCCACGCCGACCCGGACGAACCGGGGTCGCGTGACGACCGCGTACCTGCTGACCTGCGCGGCGATCGGCGTCGCCGGCGGTGTGATGCTCTGGGGTGCCGGCTGGATCTCGACGGTGCTCTTCGCCACCGTCCCGTTCATCTCGGTGGCGATCGCGGGCCTGTGGCTGCTGCCGGCGACCGTCGCGCTGCGCCTGCTCGAACGCCCTCTGGCCGGCATCCTCGTCGGCGTCATCTCGGGGCTCGTGGTCTTCCCGTTCCTCGGCGCGGCCGTGTGGTGGGCGTTCTTCGCCGAGCTCGCGTTCCTGGTCGGCCTCTACCGCTCCTGGCGCACGTGGCAGTACTACGCCGGCGCCGTCTTCGTCGGCGTGGTCTATCCGATCTTCGCCGCGGCGTCGTTCAATCTGGCGGCCATGCAGCCGTGGGCGCTGGTGACGTTCTTCGCGCTCACGATCGCCAGCTGCGTCGCCGGCGTCGCGCTCGGCATCCTCGTCGCCGACCGTCTGCGCAAGGCCGGCGTCGCGAAGCTCGCACGCCGCCGCCCGGCGCTCGTCTGAGACACCTGCCGCGCCCACGACGACGGATGCCGCGACCCGCGCCCTCGCAAGAGGGCCGGGCCGCGGCATCCGTCGTTCAGGAGTACGTCAGCGCTTGCCGACGATCTGGCGGCTCACGATGTCGCGCATGATCTCGTTCGTGCCGCCGTAGATGCGGTGCACGCGGGCGTCGAGGTAGGCGCGGGCGATCGGGTACTCGGTGATGTAGCCGTAACCGCCGTGCAGCTGCACGCCGATGTCGAGCAGCTCCGCCTCGCGGTCGGTGGTCCAGAACTTGACCTTCGCGGCCTCTTCGGCCGTGAGCTTCTGGTCCTTGTAGAGCATCATCGCGCGATCGACGTACGCCCACATCACGTCGACCGTGGTCGCCATGTCGGCGAGCTTGAAGCGGGAGTTCTGGAAGTCGGCGATGCGCTCTCCGAACGCCTCGCGGCTGAGGGTGTAGTCGCGGGTCCATACGAACGCGGCCTCGCCGGCGGCGGCCGCCGCGACGCCGATCGAGAGGCGCTCGAGGGGCAGGTTCATCATGAGCTGGATGAAGCCGAGGCCCTCCTTGCCGCCGATGAGGTTCGCTTCGGGCACGAAGACGTCGGTGAACGACAGCTCGGCGGTGTCCCAGCCGTGGAAGCCCATCTTCTCGAGCTTCTTGCCGTGGTCGAAGCCCTCCATGCCGTCCTCGAGGATCAGCAGGCTGAACGCATCGGGGCGGTTGCCCTCTCCCGTCTTGACGAAGGTCACGATGATGTCGGCGGTCTTGCCCGACGAGATGAACGTCTTGGCGCCGTTGACGATGTAGCCGCCGTCGACCTTCTTCGCGGTGGTCTTGATGCCGCGGAGGTCCGAGCCGGCACCCGGCTCGGTCATCGCGAGAGCGCCGAGGATCTCGCCGGTCGCCATGCCCGGCAGCCACTTCTCCTTCTGCTCCTGCGTGCCCATGTGCACGATGTACGGCACCGCCAGGTCGTCCTGGATCCCCAGGGCGCCCGCGAGCGAACCCTGACCGGCGCCGATGGTCTCCTCGAGCACGATCGAGCGGAAGCGGTAGTCCTGCAGCATGCCGGCGCCGCCGAACTCCTCGGGCACCGACAGGCCGATGACACCGGCCTCGCCGGCGGCGAGCATGGTGGCGCGGTCGATCTCGCCGTCGGCCTCCCACTGCTTGCGCTTCTCCTCGGACGCGTAGCGCTTGACGAACTCCTTGACGACGTCGCGGAACGCCTCGTGGTCCTCGTCGTAGATGTCGCGCTCCATGGTGCGCCTTCCTCTCGTCTGTCTTCTCGTCGCTGAGGTCGAGTCTGCGGAGATGGTTCCCCAGTTGGAATTGCATCTCACCGCATATGGTACTCAGTTTCAGCCGAGCGGATGCCGCAGCCGGGCGCCACATCGCGGCCGGACCGGCGACTGACCCCGTCGCGCGGCCATGGCGCTGCCGCGGTGGCTGGAGAGGCGGAGGCTGTCAGCCGAGGTAGGCGGGCGCGGGGTCGAGCGCGAAGAACTCCTCGAGCGAGGTCCATCCGCCGTCGTGGTAGGACTTCGCCAGCTCCGGTCCGATGTAGCGGAGGTGCCAGGGCTCAGGGAGGTAGCCGGTCACCGGCGTGGCGCCCTCGACGTACCGCACGATCCAGCCGTGCTCCCACGCGTGGTCGGCGATCCACTGGCCCTGGGCCGTCGCCGCGAGGTCGTCGAGCGTGCCGCAGGCGCCGGCACACGCGACGACGTCTGCGGCGAGCCCCAGCTGGTGCTCGCTGTAACCGGGGCGGGCGCTGACCTGGTCGGCCCGCTCGCCACGCTCGGCGAAGTGGCGTCCGTACGTCTGCTGCTGAGTCTGATACGACCGGAACCCGCTCTCGAGCGCGATCTCGCCGACTCCCGCCGAGCGCGCGCCGGTGACCAGCGACGCGAGAGCGGTTGCCGCATCCGAGCGCAGGGCGCCGCCCTCGACGTTGCGCACCCCGTCGGGCAGCACCAGTCCGCTCGGGCGGTAGTCGATCGGGCTCGTCGGCCGGATCTTGTCGACCACGGTCCACGTGCGCGCAGAGTCGCCCAGGTTCACGCAGGGGGCGCGGCCCTCCACGACAGCGGCTCGGAACGCTTCGCCTCCGCCTGCGGCGACGATCGCGGCCTCGTCATCGCCGGCCTGCACTGCCGCCACCACGTCGGGCAGCGCGCAGATGTCGGCGGCGGGCGGCGACTGCTCGACCTGCGGCACGGGAAGCTGGTCGACGTGCTGAGGCTGCACCGTCATCGACAGCGCAGCGTCGGCGCCACTCGGAGAGACCGAGGGCAGCATCATGGCGGTCATCGCTGCGGAGCCGAGCAGCAGCGCGGCGCCGGTTGCGAGACCGGCGACGACGGCGATCCGCCGGGTGACGCGGCGGGGACGCGCGTGCTGCATCGGCAGTGCGTCCTCGTGGACCGAGAGCAGCTCTGCAGCGCGGGCCGCCCGGCGCTCACTGGGGGCGGGACGGTGCTGCCGGGCGGCACGGGCGCGCGATCGCGGGGGCAGCGGCGGGACTTCGCTCGCTGCCGATGCGCCCCGCGGCGCGGTGCCCGCCGCGGCCGGCGCGGGTGCGACGGGGAGGAGGTCAGGCGGCAGTGCCGCCGGCGCGGCATCCGAGACCGACGCCGGCACGAACTCCTCGCTGGGCAGCTCGAAGGCCACGAACGCGTCGGTGGGGGGCTGGGTCTCGGCCGCGCGGGCGCGCCGTTCGGCCTCCTCGCGCATCGCTCGGGCGGCACGACGAGTCTCGGGGGCGGCTCGGGGGGTAGCGAGCCGGCCAGGCTCCGTCACGCCTGCCATTCTGGTCGCGACGGCGCGATTTGGCCAGCAAGGCGGCATCCCTCCGCCGATGTTCTACTCGAAGCTATCACTGCCTTGACTTAAGTTCGAAGCTTTGTTCTCATGGATTCATGCGATGGCAGGGACAGGAACTGGGTGTGGCGGATGCCGCGGCCCTGCCTGGCCTCGAGCAGCTGAACGGTCTGGTGCGCTCGGTGACCACTCCCGAGTTCGCCGGCGTCACCTTCCACGAGGTGCTCTGCAAGTCGGCGCTCAACCACGTGCCGAGCGCCTCGGCCATGCCCTTCGACTGGACCGTGAACCCCTACCGCGGCTGCAGTCATGCATGTGTCTACTGCCTGGATCCCGACACGCTGGTCCTCATGGGCGACGGCCTCAGCAAGCGCATCGGCGACGTGTGCGCCGGCGATGAGGTGATCGGCACGCGGCGGGAGGGCGCATATCGACGATATGTGCGCGCGACCGTCTCGGCGCAGTGGAGCACCCGCAAGCGTGCTTACCGCGTGACGCTCGCCGACGGCACCGAGCTGGTCGCGAGCGGTGACCACCGGTTCCTGACCGAGCGCGGTTGGAAGTACGTCCGTCCGGCACCTGCCGGCGCACCGCAGCGACCGTTCCTGACGACGAACAACAAGCTCATGGGCTTCGGCACCGGCGGGGTCGTCGCGGATTCCACTGAGACCGGCGCGTATCGCACGGGCTACCTCAGCGGAATGATCCGCGGCGACGCGATGATACTGAGAAGGTCGTACCCACGGTCGACCGGCAGAGGCTCCTACGTTGCGAGCCGGTTCCGCCTGGCCCTCGCCGACGGGGAGGCGCTGGATCGGTCGCGTGGCTTCCTGGAGGCTGCCGGAGTGAAGACCACGCTGCGGATGTTCACCGCTGCGACGGTTCACCGGCGGGAGGTGAACGCGATCTTCACCTCCCGAGCGGCCGACTTCGATGCCATCACCGAGTTGATCGGCTGGCCGGACTCACCGTCGTCAGAGTGGTCGCGCGGCTTTCTTGCGGGCATCTTCGACGCGGAAGGGAGCTGCAGTCGCGGCATACTGCGCATCTCCAATTCCGATGAGCGGATCCTCGCGGAGATCGCCGGCGCGTTGCGGCGGCACGATTTCGCGTTCGTGGAGGAACCTCTGCGGCCGAATGGCGTGCGCGACATCTGCCTCCTGGGCGGCCTCCCCGCTCGCCGACGCTTCCTCGAGCTCACGCGGCCTGCGATCACGCGCAAGCTGAACCTCGTCGGAGACACCGTGAAATCGGACGCCCCTCTTCGCGTCGTTTCGATCGAAGATCTCGGTGAAACCGTCGACATGGTCGACATCACCACGTCGACGGGGGACTTCGTCGCGAACGGCGTCATCAGTCACAACTGCTTCGCCCGGGGGACGCACGAGTACCTCGAGCTCGACGCGGGGCGGGACTTCGACACCCAGGTCGTGGTCAAGGTGAACGTCGCGGAGGTGCTGCAGAAAGAGCTGCGACGCGGCAACTGGCAGCGCGATCCCGTGATGCTCGGCACCAACACCGATCCGTATCAGCGTGCCGAGGGGCGGTACAAGCTGATGCCCGGGATCGTCTCGGCCCTCACGGAGTCGGGGACGCCGTTCTCGATCCTCACGAAGGGCACGCTGCTGCGGCGCGACCTCCCCATGCTGAAGGATGCCGCCGCCGACGTGCACGTCACCCTCGCGATGTCGATCGCGGTGTTCGACGATGAGCTGCAGCACCTCATCGAGCCCGGCACGCCGAACGCGACCGCCCGGCTGGAGACCGTGCGGGCGGCGACCGAGGCGGGCTTCCGCGTCACCGTGTTCCTGATGCCGATCATCCCGCACCTCACCGATTCCATAGCCGCGATCGATCACGCACTCACCCGCATCAAGGAGGCCGGCGCCGTCCGCGTCGTCTACGGCGCGCTGCACCTGCGCCCCGGCGCCAAGCAATGGTTCCTGCAGTGGCTCGCGGAGCGGCATCCCGAGCTCGTGTCGTCCTACCGAGGGCTGTATCCGGGCGCGACGAGCACGGCTCCGAAGGCCTATCGCACCTGGCTCGCCAAGCGCGTGCGCCCCCTGCTTCGGGTGCATGGTCTCGACGGGAGCGCCGAAGACGAGAGTCCGCGCGGCGCACCGGTCTCAGGCCTGGCCGATCGCGCGGACGCGCGCAGCGCCCCGCCGATCGTCACGACGTCGCGAGGACGCGCGGCGGCCGCCTCGCTGCGCGCGGCACCTGCGCGCGGCACTCCCGGCCCGGAGGCGTCGGCTCGCCTGTTCTGACCAGTCACAGAGCTTCGCGCGCTACGCGGCGACGGATGCCGTGATCAGTTCGTCGGGCGCGGCTGCCGGCATGACCGCGGCTGTACGCGCACCGGACGGAACGGGCGACGTGCGGGCGGCGGACGGCGCTTCGACGTGCTCGAGGACGGCGTCCAGCACGGCATCCGCCACGAGGATGCGATTGTGTCCGAGCCCGGTCGTCGCGAGCAGTCGGGCGCCGGCGTGCGCCGACATGATCCGACCGGCCTCGGCGTACGGCACCATGCGGTCGCCTTCGTCGTGGATGACGAGCAGCGGCACGTCAGCGGGGAGCGGGCGCCGCACGCTCGACAGCCACGCGAAAGGATCGGATTGTCCCGGGAAGTAGCGGCTCGCGAAGCGCGCGCTCATCCGTGTCGCTACCGCCTCGGGATAGCGGAGCATGCTCTGGAACTGGCTCAGCAGCAGGTCGGCATCGGCCGGCGCGGCGATCGTGACGACGCGCGCGGCATCCGTTCCTCCGGCAACCCCCACGAGGGTCGCGAGGCCGCCGAACGAGTGCCCGATCATCGCGTCGAAGGTGCCGTAGCGCTGCTGAAGTGCGGAGAAGACGTCGAGCCAATCGACGAGGTAGGTGCGGCGGCCGGCCGACGAGCCGTGAGCGGGAGCGTCGAACGCGACCACTCGGCAGCCCCCGGCGACGAGCTCGCGGACGAGCGGCGTGAACTGGCTCGCGCGACCGTTCCAGCCGTGCGACAGCAGCACGGTGCGCGTGCCAGCGCCCCACTCAAAGGTGTCGATGTCGACGCCGCGGCGATCCACGCCGGCGATCCGCACGGTGCGGCGGCGGGCGCGCCACATCGTCGCCTCGTCGTCGGGGCGGACGGGTCGTGGCTTCGCCACGGAGCCGAACAGCGGCATCGCGAGGCTGGCTCCCCACTCCGGCGAGACGGCCGCGACGCCTCGAATGGTCACCCCTGCGGCGGTCAGTGCGAGATTCATGATGCTCCGATCCGATGAATACGAACGATCGTACTTATGAATACGAACGATCGTACGGTAACCTGGCGCCATGGCACAAGCACCCGTCGATCGCCGTCGCCTCCGGGGCGATGAATCACGGCGCTCGGTGCTCGCGCACGCGGTCGACACCGCGACCGTCGACGGACTCGACGGCCTGACGATCGGGCGACTCGCGGATGCCTCGGGGCACAGCAAGAGCGGCATCGCGACACTGTTCGGCTCCAAGGAACAGCTGCAGCTCGCCGTCGTCGCCGCCGCGCGAGAGGTGTTCATCGATCGGGTGGTCGCGCCGGCTCGCGCGCGCACGCCTCGCGGTCTCGTTCGCGTGTGCGCGCTGATCTCGGACTGGCTGGCGTACTCGCGCGACCGCGTCTTCAGCGGTGGGTGCTTCTTCGCCGCGACCTCCGTCGAGTTCGATGCCAGACCCGGCGTCGTCCGCGACGCGATCGTCGCGGCGTCCGGCGACTGGGAGGACTACCTCACCGTGAGCATCGAGCACGCGATGGCAGCCGGCGAGCTCCCCCTCCTCGACGACGCACGGCAGCTCACGTTCGAGATGGTGTCGTTCCTCGAGGCCGCGAACACCCGCTCGCTGCTCTACTCGAGCGCCGAGCCGTACCGCCGCGCGGAGGTCGCGCTGCGCGCACGCCTCACCGCGCTCGGCGCCGATCCCGAACTCGTCTCGTCGATCGGCGCCGCTCCGGAGGCCTGAGCCCGGTCACCTCGACGACTCGTGTCCCCTCGCCGAGCGAGCCGCGCCGGGCGTCAGCGACCGGCGAGTTCCTCCAGCAGCTCGTCGCCGGGGCGAACGTCGTCGAACGGCGCCTCGATGTCGGCGCGCTCCAGCAGGTCGGCGAGGCGATCGCGTCGTGCCCGCGTCACGAGGGTGACGACCGTGCCCGCGCGGCCTGCCCGACCGGTGCGGCCGGAGCGGTGCAGGTACGTCTTGTACTCGTCGGGCGCGTCGGCCTGAACCACCAGATCGATGTCATCGACATGGATGCCGCGGGCAGCGACATCCGTCGCCACGAGCACGTCGATGCGGCCCGACGTGAGCTTCTCGAGGTTGCGGGTACGGCGGGCCTGGTCCAGGTCGCCGTGCAGCGCCAGCGCGCGGATACCGGCCTCGTCGAACTGCTCGGCGAGCATCTCGGCGAACGCACGCGTGCGCGTGAACACGAGCGTCTTGCCGTCGCGGTCCACGAGGGACCGCAGGATCTCGCGCTTGTCGCGGTGGTCGACCACCAGCACCCGGTGGTCGATGGTGCCCGACCGCTGGGTCTCGCCGGCGACCTCGTACACCGCGGGGTCGGTCAGGAACTCGCCGACCAGGGCCGAGACCTCTCCGTCGAGCGTCGCCGAGAAGAGCAGCCGCTGGGCGTCCCGGGGCGTCCGGCGCATGATGCGCTGCACCGGCTCGAGGAATCCCAGCTCGCACATGTGGTCGGCCTCGTCGAGTGCCGCGACGCGCACCTGCGACAGGTCGAGCGCGCGCGACTCGACGAGATCCTCGATGCGGCCCGGCGTGCCGATGACGATGTCGATCCCCTTCTTCAGCGCGCCGAGCTGCCGCGCCTTGGGCACGCCGCCGTAGATCTGCGTGGTGAAGAGGCCGACGCTGCGCGCGATCGGCTGGATCGTCGCGTCGATCTGCAGCGCGAGCTCCCGCGTCGGGGCGAGGATCAGCGCGCGCGGTGGCCGGCCGATCTCGCGCTTCTGCCCCGCCTGCGACCGCAGGACGCTCTCCACGAGCGGTGCGCCGAAGGCGATGGTCTTGCCCGAGCCGGTGCGCCCGCGTGCGAGCACATCGCGTCCGTCGAGGATCGCGGGGATCGTCGCGGCCTGGATGGGGAACGGATGCTGCGCCCCCAGGTCGGCGATGGCCTTGACGATGTTCTGGCCGAGCCCGAGATCACCGAACGTGGCGCCTCCGCCCTCGGTCGGCGCGATCGCATCGGCGTCGAGCTTCTCGTGCACGACATCGCGACGTGCGGGCGTCGCCCCTCCACGGGGCGCGGCATCCCGCCGTGGCGCGGCATCCCGGCGCGGACCGGAATCGCGGCGTGGACCGGAATCGGGGGCGGCAGCATCCCGACCACGGCGGCCGTCGCCGTCGCGATCGCGCCCCGGTGCCGAAGACCGCCCGCCCGTCGCCGGCCGCCCACGGTCGCCGTCCGAGCGAGCCGGGCGCCCGCGGTCATCGCGGGCGTGGGTGCGGATCGCCCGCGCCTCGTCGCGGCCGGCCCGCTCCTGGGCGGTCCAGCGCCCCTTGGGGCGACCGGCCCCCGCGTCCGTCGAGGGCTCCTCGGCACGGAATCCCCGGTGTCCGGCGCTGCGACTGCCGGGCTTGCCCGACGACGAGTCGCCCGGGCGGCGCTTCGCGTCCTGCCCGTCCCGCCCCTGGCTCGGGGCCCGATTCTTGGGGTTGTAGCGCGGGTCGTAGTTCTTCGCCGCGCGTCCGCCGCCGGGCTTCTTGTTCTTGGGCATCCGGCTCCTCCAGGATCGGCGGGGCGTCGCATCGACACCGCCGCGGCGCCGTGCGCACGCCGACCTCACCAGCGTACCCGCGCACCCACGTGACCGATCCGTATCAGAACCAGAGCCCGGCCAGCGCTTTCTCGGCCGATCGGGATACTGTTTGACTGAGCGGTTCGCCGCTGAACTGGGGATTTGTCGTCAAAGCCGGCGGGCCTCGGTGTCGGGGTCTATGGGGGATGTCCGACATCCGGGCGCGTCGAACAGAACCCGATCGTGAGTCGAATGTCTTCCACGACCCTTTCCGACGCAACCAGCGGGCCCGTCGTGCCGCTTCGTGCGACGGTGTCCACCGCCCCCTTGGCGCGCCCGCGCGCCACGAACTACCAGCCGGCCGCGTCTGCGCCGCGCGCCACGCCGGGGGTGATCACCGATGACGCCGACCCGCCGGGACCGGACGCCGCATCCATCACGGCGACCGCGGTCGAACATACCCTCATCGCGCACCGCATCGGTCGACTCGCGGTGCTCTCACTCCCCGTGGGCGTCCTCCTCTCGTTGCTCACCAGCCACGACCCGACGTGGTGGCACCACCACTTCTCGCAGCTCGGGACGCACTCCGACTTCTCGGGCCGCACATTCAACTCGATCGCGATCTTCTCGGGATTCTTCCTCGCCGCCTACGGCGTGTTCATCGTCGTCGCGCTGCCCAGCGGCATCCGTCGTCGCTCGGCGCGCGGCTTCCGCGGATCGATCGTCTCAGCCGGCCTGCACCTCACCGGCGTGGGCCTCGTGCCGATCCCGGTGAGTCCCGTGATGCACGACCTCATCGCGACCGGCCTGGGCCTGTCGTTCCTCGCGACCGTCGCCACCGGTCTCGCCATCCCCGGCCGCAGCCGCCGGTTCCGCCGCGCCACCGCGATCTGCGTCACGCTGCTCGCCGCCGGTATGGTCGTGCTGACCGCCGGACTCATCACACTGGCGCTGTTCGAGCTCGTGGCGTTCATCACCATGGGCGCCTGGCTGTTGACGCTCCCCCGCACTCTCTCTCAGGCGCCCGCATCCGCGGCCGTCCGGCGACGCGCCGCCGCGCGGACGCCCCGAGAATGGATGCCATGGCAGAACCCGTGGCCCACCCCATCACCGTCGCGATCGAACGACGCATCGACCCGTCCCGCACCGCCGAGGCCACGAGCTGGATGCAAGCCGGCACTGATCTCGCGACCGGCTTCGCGGGCTTCCTCGGCTCCGGCTGGGTCCGCGCGGGCGAGGGCAGCGACCTCTGGTACATGCTCTACCGCTTCCGCGACATCCCAACCCTCGAGGCATGGGAGGATTCGCCGCAGCGTTCGTGGTGGCTCGATTCCGGCCGCGCTTTCGCGAACGAGGTCAGGGTCGAGCGACGCACCGGCATCGAGGGCTGGTTCGACGCTCCGTTCGCGACCCACGTCGAGTCGCGGCACGCGGGTACCGCCACGTCACCGGCCACCGGACCTGTCCAGCAGCCCATCCCGTCCGCCCCGCCTCGCTGGAAGCAGGCCGTCACGATCTGGCTCGGCTTCTTCCCCACGAATCTCCTCGCGTCGTGGCTCCTCGGGTTCGTCCCGGGGTTCGCGGAGTGGCCGCTGATCGCCCGCGTGCTGCTCTCGACGGTGCTGCTCACCCCGGTGATGACGTATGCAGTTCTCCCGTGGGTGACGCGGATGCTGCGCCCCTGGCTGCAGCGCGGCGCCTGAGCGAGCCGAGCAGAGAGCGGGGGAACCGTCGCCAGATCGTGTCGCGGCGAACGCCCCGCACGCCCGGACGCGGTCGTATTCTGACCTCGTGAGCACCACGAACACCTCGCCGCCGGCTGAGACAGCCGCACCGACACCCGGGCGCCGTGCGGAGTCGCAGGCGGTCTACGCCGGTCTCGCCACCGGCGCGATCGGCGCGATCTACGGCCTCCTCGTCGGGCTGTTCGCACCGGACCTTCAGCTCGCCGGCCAGGCTGACTCGTTCGCGGTGTGGGCGGCGTGCGGGGCGGCGGTGGTCGCAGCGGCTGCATCGACGACCGAGTACTGGCGTGCGCGGAACCGGCCGGGGCAGGAGTGGCGGCAGACGCTGCCGTCGTGGAAGTACATCGTCAACACCGTCTCGGTGGTGATCGTCCACACGGCGCTCGCGTTCGTGGCGGTGTACGCGCTGTATCGCGTGCTCGCGATGGGCTTCATCGGGCTTCCGCTCGTGACGTTCTGGTCGGTCGTGCTGATGGCGGTCACCCTCGGCATCACCACGTGGATCGTGTTCCTGTCCGTCTCGGCGATGACGACGCAGCGCATGTCGTCGCTGCTGCTCGCGTTCATCGCGATCGGCACACTGACAGCCATGGTCACGACGCCCGACCCGAGGTGGTGGACGATCCACTTCAGTCATCTCGGCACCTTCGAGGACGACCTGTCGAGCTGGGTGTTCAACGGCACCCTCATCGCTGCGGGCCTGCTCGTGACGACCTTCGCGGTCTACATCGCCAACGACATGCGCGTGCTCGCCGCGGCCGGCGTGCTCGAAAATCCGCGCGGCACACGCATCGTCCCCGTGCTCTTCGTCGCGATGGGCATCATGCTCGCGTGCGTCGGGATCTTCCCCGTCGATGTGAATTTCGCGCTGCACAACATCTCGGCATCCGGCATGGCGGCGATGTTCCTCGTCCTGCTCATCGGCGGGCCGAACTTCCTTCGCGGGATGCCGCGCACCTACTTCGTCGCGTCGTGGGCGTTCCTCGCGGCGATGGTGGCCTCGGTGGTCCTCTTCATCCCCGCGGTCGGCTTCTTCTCGCTGACGGCGTTCGAGATCATCGTGTTCGCGCTGATCTTCGGCTGGATCGCGGTCTTCATCCGCTTCCTCGGCGTCGCCGGCCGTCAGGACTGACACGGGACCCGTCGCCGCGCTCGCGCGTGCGCCGGCGCAGTGCTCCGCCGTTTGTCAACCGGGATCCGTGCGCCCGCGGGTCGGCGTACGTTTCCGCTGACGAGCAAGGGAGCAACCGATGAATCGCAACGCAGAAGAGCCGAAGACCGACGACGAGGGCACCCGCAAGCCCGGCGGCCTCGGACGCGACGGGACGATCCCCGACGCGCCCGACGGGGTCGCGGCGGGGCACACGGGCGTGCCGTCGACGTTCGAGCCGGAAGAGGACGAGAAGGCGGGGCAGGGCGAGCCGTGACCCGCTGACCACGGGCTGTGGATCTTCTGACTGAACGATCACGATTCCGTCTCGGCGGGCCGTCCGACGTGCTGCACGCGCACACTGGGGAGCATGTGGTGGAGGTTTGTCAGGGCGGTCAAGCGCCGCGAGCACCGTGTCGCGCCGACGACATGGGTCGTCGCGATCGCCGCTGTCGTCTACACGTTCGCGCCGATCGATCTGATCCCCGAGCTGCTGCTGGGACCACTCGGCTTCGCCGACGACCTCGGCGTGTGGGGCATCTTCGCCGTGCTCTTCGCCCGCGAGCAGCACCGGTGGCAGTCCGCCCTCGCGTCGCACTAGATCGCACACGACCAGCCGATCACCTGTGGCGCCGGCCCGAGCGCGAAAGGCACGGCTCTCACGGTAGCGACACGACCCTCAGCCCGTGTGGGCCGTGCTGAGTAGCATGCAACGCATGGCCATCAAACTCGAGAATGTCGGCATCGCCGTGCGCGACCTCGATGCGACCATCGCGTTCTTCACCGACCTCGGTCTCACGGTGGTCGGCCGCGACACGGTCAGCGGGGAGTGGACCGACACCGCCGTCGGACTCGACGGGAACCACGCCAGAATCGCGATGCTGCAGACGCCCGACGGCCGTGGCCAGCTCGAGCTCTTCGAGTACATCCATCCCGAAGCGATCGAGACCGAGCCCACGCTCCCCAACGAGATCGGCATGCACCGGGTGGCCTTCTCCGTCGACGACATCGACGAAGCCCTCGAGATCGCCGCGAGACACGGCTGCCATCCGCTGCGCGGCGTGGCCACCTACCAGGACGTCTACAAGCTCACCTACCTCCGCGGTCCCAGCGGCATCCTGGTGATGCTCGCCGAGGAGCTGAAGAAGAACTGAGAAGGGACGGTCCCACGCCCGCTCCAGGCGGCGCGGGACCGTCCCCGTCAGACGCGTTCGAGACCGGCGTCAGGCGTCGTGGCGACGGTCGTCGCCGTCGCCATCGCGTTCGGAAGCGGGCTCCTCGCTCGTCTCGGAACCCTCGGCTGCGGGTTCCGCATCCTCGGACGGACGTGCCTCGTCCGCGACGGGCTCCGATTCGGGCACATGGACTCCAGCCGCGCTCTCGGCGTCGTCGACGGACTCCGGCTCGGACTCCAGCCCGGGCTCGTCGGTCGAACCGGCCGATCCATCGAGCGGCGGCTCGTCCGCCGCGGTCTCGGGATGCTCTGCCGGCTCGATCTCGGACTCACCGGAGGCGTCGCTCTCGCCCTCGGGGCCGGCCGGTGCGACGTCTGCCGCATCGGTGTCCGCCGCGCTCGTGTCCCCGATCGCCGCGTCGGACTCTTCCGGCTGCTCGGCGTCGGACCCGAACGCACCCACCGACGACTCGGATGCGAGCGCCTCCGGCTCGGTCACGGATGCCTGCCCGGCGGCATCCAACCCGCCGGCTTCCGCGTCCTCCTGCGGCTCAGCGATCCCGTCGGCCGAAGGCTCGGCCGTCGGCACGGCATCGATGACAGTCGCCTCGGTGTCGACCGGCGCGTCGGCGTCGGCGGACGCCTGAACGTGCTCCTCGGACGCCGCGGGCACGGCGTCGATGACCGCGGGTGCGGGCGCCGAGTCCGATACCTCGACGTCGGGCCCCTCCTCGATCACCGGCACGGCGACCTCTGACACCGCACCGCGTTCGCGCTGGCGACGCTCGCGTCGCGTCTCGAGTGCAGCCGCGCCTGCGACGCCAGCCGCGACGCCTGCCGCACCTGCGGCACCGGCACCCGCGCCGCCCGCTGCCTCGCCGGTCCCCGCCGCCACGAGTCCCGCGCCCGCGCCGGCGCCGACACCGGCGCCGACGAGCTCACGCTCGGCCTCGGCATCCGTGCCGTCGCCGGGACCCTCGCCGTCGGGAGCCGGACCGCCGTCGCCACCACCGTCGCCGTCGGTGCCGCGGCGACGCGCCGCGCGCCGCTCCTTCGCACCCTCGACGAGGTTGTACAGCGTCGGGAGCACGAGCAGCGTGAGCACCGTAGACGACACCAGGCCGCCGATCACGACGATCGCGAGCGGCTGCGAGATGAAGCCGCCCTGTCCGGTGATCCCGAGCGCCATCGGCGTGAGGGCGAAGATCGTGGCAAGGGCCGTCATGAGGATCGGGCGCAGACGGCGCGAGCCGCCGGCGACGGTCGCATCGTGGGCCGTGAGGCCCTTCTCGCGGTACTGGTTCACGAGGTCCACGAGCACGATGGCGTTCGTCACCACGATGCCGATGAGCATCAGCACGCCGATGAGCGATGCGACGCCGAGCGGCACGCCCGTGATGATCTGCAGCAGGATCGCCCCCGTCGCCGCGAACGGCACCGAGATGAGCAGCAGCAGCGGCTGGCGCAGCGACTTGAACGTCGCCACCATCACGATGTAGACGATGAGGATCGCGGCGAGCAGGGCGAGGCCGAGCTGTGAGAACGCGTCCTGCTGCTGCGTCACGACGCCGCCGAGCGTCGCGTCGGCCGACGCGGGCAGGTCGGCATCGGCGAGCGCGGTGGTCACCGAGGCAGAAGCGGTCGCGAGGTCGTCGGTCGACGGGGTCACCGTGACCGTCGACGTGCGCTGGCCCGCCTCGGTCGTGATCGACGTGGGGCCCTCGCTCTGTTCGACCGTCGCGACCTCTTCGAGCGCGATCGGGCCGGTGGCGCTCGGCACCTGGAGCTGACGCAGCTCGTCGAGCGACGCCGGCGTCTCGGACGCCGCGAGGTAGACCGTCAACGACGTGTCGTCGATCTCGACCGTGCCGATGGACCGCGGCTGCATCGTGTTCGACACCAGCGCGCCGACCGCGACCTCCGACAGACCGAGCTGGGCGGCCTTGTCGCGGTCGACGGTCACCGCGATGTACGGCAGGGATGCCGCGAGGTTGCTCGTGACCTGCCCCACGCCGTCGGTGCCGTCGACGGCTGCGATGACGGCATCCGTCGCGGTCTGCAGGGTCTCGGAGTCGGGAGCCGTCACGTCGATCGCGATGTCGGTCGAGCCGAAGCCGCCGCCGCCGGCTGCGACCGTGATCTCACCCGCGTCGTCGAGGTCGGCGACGGCCTCCTGCACCTCTTCGCGCAACGCCACCTGGTCGACATCCGGGTCGGTGGTGATCGAGTACGTGACGCCGCTGCCGCCGCCCGAGAAGGCGTCGCGCAGGGCGGAGCCGCTCGAGCCGATCGACACCTGCACCGTCTCGATGCCGTCGATGCCGAGCAGCACCTCCTCGACCTGCTCCGCCGCGGCGCTCTCGGCCTCGAGCGAGGGCGCCGGACCGATGTCCTGCGTCATCGTGAAGGTGTTCTGTCCCGAGTCGCCCAGGAAGTTCGTCTTCATGAACGGCGCGGCGGCGATCGTGCCGACCAGCACCAGCACGGCGAGCGCGAGCGTCACCCACGAGTGCTTGAGCGTCCAGCGCAGGATCGGCAGGTACGCCTTCTGCAGGCGGCTCGGAGGTGCGGCCGGGTCTTCGGGGTCGATCGCAGCACCCTCGGCATCCAGGATCTGCTTCCCCGGCTTGAGGAACCAGTAGGCGAGCACCGGCACGATCGTGAGCGCCACGAACAGCGACGCGGTCATCGCGATCGTGACCGTCATCGCGAACGGACGGAAGAGCTCCCCCGTGACGTCGCCGACGAACGCGATCGGCAGGAACACCGCGACCGTCACGATCGTCGACGCCGTGATGGCCGAGGCGACCTCGCGCACGCCGCGCAGGATCGCGGTCGTCTTGTTCGCGTCGCCGACGTAATGCCTCTTGATGTTCTCGATGACGACGATCGAGTCGTCGACAACTCGCCCGATCGCGATCGTGATCGCACCGAGCGTCAGGATGTTCAGCGAGTACCCGAACGCCTGGAGGCCGATGAACGTGATCAGCAGGCTGGTCGGGATCGAGATCGCCGCGACGAGCGTCGAGCGCACCGACACCAGGAAGACGAAGATCACCAGCACCGCGAAGACGAGGCCGAGCAGACCTTCCTTCGCGAGCGTGTCGATCGACTCCTGGATGTAGGGGGCCTGATCGAAGACGACGGTGAACTCGGCGCCGTCGAGGGAGTCCTCGAGGTCGGGAAGGATCGCGAGCACACCACGCGAAACGTCGACGGTGTTGGCCGCGGGCAGCTTCGTCACCGCGATCGTCAGGGCCGGCTCGCCGTTCACGCGCGAGACCGTGGTGACGGGGTCGGCCTCCTCGGCGACGGTCGCGACATCCGCGATGGTCTTCTCGCCGCCCTGGAACTGCTCGGCCGTCGAAGGCACGAGCGGCAGCGCCGCGATCTCGTCGACCGAGGTGATCTTCGAGCCGGTCTGCACGGTGAGTGTCTCGTCGTTCTCCGTGATCTCGCCGCCGGGGAACAGCACGCCGTTCTGATCAAGCGCGTCTGTGATCGCCTGCGGCGTGTACCCGGACGCGGCGAGCTCCGCCTGGTCGGGTGTGATCGTGACGCGCTGGCCGACGCCGCCGACGATCTGTGCCGCGTTGACGCCGGCCACATCCTCGAGATCGGGCACGACGGATGCCTCGAGCTGGGCCTGGATCGTCGCTTCGTCGTCGTAGCCGGTCACCGCCAGCTGGATCACCGGGAAGTCGTCGATGCTCGCCGAGATGACGTTCGGATCGACCCCCTCGGGCAGCTGGCTCTTGATGCGGTTGATCGCCTGCGTCATCTTCTGCTCGGCGGTCGCGAGGTCGGTGCCGTAGGTGAAGGACGCCTGCACGATCGAGGCGTTCGTGGTGCTCGTGGCGGTCGACGACTCGAGTCCCGGAACGCCCTGGATCGCTGTCTCGATGGGCACCGACACGTCGTTGCTCACGACCTCGGGCGACGCGCCCGGGTAGGTGGAGACGACGATGAGCGCGGGGAACTCGATCGAGGGGATGAGCTCTTGCTTGAGATTCGTGAGCGCGAGTCCACCGAAGATGGCGGCGACGATCGTGATCAGAGCGATCAGAGCGCGGTTCTTGAGACTCAGGACGGCGAGGTTCGACACACGGAGGCCTTCGCTGGTGTGGTGGTGCAGGGGGATGCGGGAGCCCGCACGATACGGAGATGTATCGGTTGTCAGTATTTCATGCGGTTCTCATATGAGATTCCTGAACCAGGCCGCGCTCAGAGCGCCGCGAGCCCGCCGCCGAGCAGGAGTCCGAGGCCCGCGGCGAGCACCGCGAGTGCCAGCGTGCCGAACAGGTTGAGCGCGGCATCCCGCCGGCGTCTCCGCTGGGCGATCAGCATCGTCTCGACGGAGACGGTGCTGAAGGTCGTGTAGCCCCCCAGAAGGCCGAGACCGAGCACCAGCGACAGTTCGGGAGCGATGACGGCACCGAGCCCGGTGATCACCCCGAGGGCGAAGGACCCCGAGACGTTCACCACGAGGATCCCCCACGGGAACCCCATCCCACCCGCCGGCGTGAGCAGCCGGTCGACGACGTAACGGAGTCCGGCGCCTACACCGCCGGCGAGCGCGGCGAGCAGCAGCCACGGGCTCACTCGGCGTCCTCGGGGAATTCGACGCTGCCCGGCCGGTCCGCGATCCGGCGTCCGAGGAAGAGTCCGGCGAGCGCGCCCGCCAGTCCTCCGGCGACGGATGCCGCGGCCAGCCCCGCGGCGAGCCACGGCGTGGTGACCCACAGCCCCGTCGCGACTGCGAACGCGCTGTAGGTCGTGAAGCCGCCCAGGATCCCAGTGCCGAGGAACGCCCGGGCGAGCGGGCGGCGGTCATCGAGCCAGCCAACCACGATCCCGAGGATCAGCGATCCGGCGACGTTGATGCCGAGCGTCACCCACGGCACCGCCGCCGGATCGTGGACAGGCGCGACGATGAGCGCGCGCGCGAATACGCCGATCATCCCTCCCGCCACAGTGGCCCCGAGCACGCGCGGATCGACGGGCTGCGGCATCCCTTCACGCTACTCCGGTGCCCGCGGAGCTCAACGTCGGGGAACCCGTTCACCGGTCGTTGAGCGAGCTTGCGAGTCGAAACGCAGAGAAGAAGCGCCCTGAGCCGACGAGTGACCACGGCTCCGAGCTGGCTCAGCGGCCGGGGCGGAGCAGGCTGCGGATGGCGGACTCGGGAGTGATCGACAGGTCGAGCAGATGCCCGTCGCGATACCGCGCGAACACGCGGGAGTCGATGTACGAGCCGCGCGCGACCGCCGGTGTGTTGCCGAGCGCCTCGGCCGTCGCCCGTACCGCGAGCGTCTCGGCCCGCTTGAGTTCGGTCTTCGTGTCGACCGTGCCGATGCGCGCCAGCGCGTCGGCCGCGAGGATCGTGCCGCGCAGGGTCCGGAAGTCCTTCGCCGTGAACCGTCCACCGGTGAGCGACCGCACGTACGCGTTGACCTCGGCCGGCGTGAGGGGCACCCGGCGTCCGCCGCGCTGCCACGCGAGCAGCGGCGAGCGCGAGCGCCCCGCGGCCAGCAGCTCGACCGCGGGGGCGAGGTCCGCGTCGTCGATCTCGAGCAGCTGCCGCTTGCCGCTCTTGCCGGGGAACGTCAGCGACACGACGGAGGCCTCCACCGAGGCGTCGCGCCGCTGCAGCGTCGTGAGACCGCGACTGCCGTGCGCGGCGAGGTAGCGCTCCGACCCGATGCGCGGCGCCGCGTCGTCCAGAAGCCGGAATGCGACCGCAAGCACCCGCTCGCGGTCGAGGGCGTCGCGTCGGAGGGACGTCGTGACCCGCGCTCGCGCGCGGGGCAGCGCCTCGGCGAGCGCGAGCGCCCGCGCGAACTTGCCGCGGTCGCGGCCCGCCGTCCAGTCCGGGTGGTACAGGTACTGCCGGCGGCCCGCGTCATCGACACCGACCGCTTGGATGTGTCCCTCCGCACGGGCGCTGATCCAGACGTCCTGCCAGGCGGGCGGGATCACCAGCGCCTGGATACGGGCGAGATGTCGAGGTCCCGGAGCGCGGCCCTTTGGATCGACATAGCGGAAGCCCGATCCCGCGCGCAGCCGGCCAAAGCCCGGATCCTCGTAGGGTCGGGAGCGGACGAGTTTCGCCATCCGCTCACGCTACCCGGGTCGCCGGTCCCGCCGGAGCGGCCTCCGACCGGCTCTGCGGCGGGACCGGCGACCACGTCGTCAGTGGTTGCGGATCATCGAGATGAGCTCGGACTTCTTCTTGCCCGAGTAGCCCTTGATGCCCAGCTCCTTGGCGCGCTTGCGCAGCTCGGGCACGGTGCGATCGTCGTAGTCCTTCGCGTTCGCGCCGCGCCGGCCTACCGTCTTGCGGCCTTGGCTCGCGGCGGCGTTCGAGATGCGGGCGGCCTTCTCCTTCGAGGCCCCCTCGTCGCGGAGCTCCTCGTACATCTCGCGGTCCTTGAGGCTGGACCCGCGTCGTCCTGGCATGGTTTCCTCCTTCGGTCACCGCCTCGTGGGCGGATGTCACAGGCCCTTGCCCCCGGTGACCGGCAGGATCGCGCCCGATGTGTACGTCGCGTCGTCGCTCGCCAGGTACACGTAGGCACCGGCGAGCTCGGCGGGCTGTCCCGCCCTGCCCAGGGGCGTGTCCTGGCCGAACGACCCGAGGCGCTCGGCATCCCACCCCGTCGCCGGGATGAGGGGTGTCCAGATGGGTCCCGGGGCGACGCCGTTCACACGGATGCCCTTCGGGCCCAGCTCCTGCGCGAGCGCCTTGATGAAGGCGACCTGCGCAGCTTTGGTCATCGCGTAGTCGATCAGTCCGGGCGAGGGGTTGAACGCCTGGATAGAGGTCGTCACGATGATCGACGACCCGGGCGCGAGGTGCGGCACCGCCGCGCGCGCGGTGAACATCTGCGCGTACAGGTTGGTGCGGAACACGCGGTCCCACTCCGCCGTCTCGAGAGTGTCGATGCGGTCGCGATCCTTCTGATACGCGGCGTTCAGCACGAGCACGTCGAGGCCGCCGAACTCGCCGACGGTACGGTCGACGATGTCGGCGCAGAAGTCCTCCTCGCGCAGGTCGCCACCGAGCGGCAGGGCACGCGTTCCGGCCTCGGTGATCCAGCGGGTGGTCTCGTCGGCGTCTTCCTGCTCCTCGGGGAGGTAGGTCAGTGCGACGTCGGCACCCTCCCGCGCGAAAGCGATCGCCACGGCGCGGCCGATCCCGGAATCGCCGCCCGTGATGAGGGCCCGGCGCTCGGCGAGGCGCAGCGAGCCCCGATACGAGCGCTCGCCGTGGTCCGGTCGGGGACGCGTCTCGTTCGTCAGGCCGGGCTGCTCCTGCTCCTGCGGAGGAAAGGCTCCGTCGTGGTGGGCGGTCGTCGGATCCGTGGACGGCGATGTGCTCATAACGGCGAAAATACGGGCGCGCGCGAATGCGTTCACGGGGCTTGACATCCTCGGCGCCCCGCCTTAGCCGCCGTCTCGGGGGCCCCACGTATCACCGGAAAAGCAACGTCGTCAACCCCCTGGGGGCGGCGACGCCGGAGTGCCACTGTCGGTTCATGCCCACGAGGCATGCGGTGCATTCCGTGCATCGACGAAGCAGAAGGAGAACCTCCCATGAACCTCGCCCTGATCATCATCATCGTCGTCGCGATCGTTCTCGCGATCGTCGGCGGCCTCAACTCCGCACTGAGCTGGCTGCTGTGGGTGGCCATCATCGTCGGAGTCATCGCGCTGATCGCATTCCTGTTCAGAGTGATCAGCGGGAACCGCAACACCTGATCTGCAACCACGGATGTGAAGACAGCGGATGCCGCGGCCGGAGTGGGCCGCGGCATCCGTCTGTCTTGCTGGGGGCTGTCCGCGGACTAGAGCTGCGCCTCCGCGTACACGCGGAGCGCGTCGCGGACGAACTCGGCGCCGTGGGTGCCGCCCTCGCTCGTCGCGTAGTTGGCGCCGAAGCGCGGATCGGCCACGTACATCTCGCCGAGACCCAGCACGTAGCCCTTGATGTCTCCACCGCCGGAGCCGGCCGCAGCGGCCGGCGTTCCCGGGATCCCGGTCAACCACTCGACGTGGCGCTTCGCGAGCGCCTGAGCCTCGTCGCTGTCGGGGGCGATCCCGGCCTCCGCGGCCGCGATCCATTCCCGGCCGAGGTCGGCGACGCGCTCTTGCCACGCGGCCTTCTCGTCGGCGCTCATCGAGCGCCACCAGCGGTCGCTGTCGGCGTACGCCTTCTTGCCCCAGCGGTCCTCGACCTCGTCCTTGTACTGCGTGTGGTCGAAGCCGTCGAACATGTTCTCTGCCATCAGTCCTTCACCTCCTCTCAGTGCTTCGATGGTGTTCTGCACCGACGCGATCTGCCGCGTCAGCCGGTCCTGCTCCTGGCGGAGCCACGCCAGGTGGGCCTCGAGAGCCGACTCCTCGGCGGTCTCGCGTTCGAGCACGTCGGCGATCTGGGGGAGCCCCAGCCCGAGCTCGCGCAGCAGCAGGATGCGCTGCAGCCGCACGAGTGCCGTCCGGTCGTAGTAGCGGTAGCCGTTGTGGCCGATGCTCGACGGCGGCAGCAACCCGATGTCGTCGTAGTGGCGGAGCGTCCGGCTGGTGGTGCCCGCCAGTTTCGCGATCTGCTGGATAGACCATTCCTGCTCGTCCATGTCGCCCTCCTCTCGTGGTTCGCTCACCACGGTAAAGGTTGACGTTGCGTCAAGGTCAACCACCGGCATCCACTCCTTTGCAGGTTTGGGGCGCGTCGCGAACACTTGGGGCGCACGGCGCGCGCCCCAAGTGTTCGCGGTGCGCCCCAAACCCGGAACAACCTGAAGATCTGGAACGCACCCTTGACAGATACGCGATATATCGTGTTACTCTGCACATACGCGATATATCGCGATACGCATCACCCCCAGAGATACGCAGGAGAAACAGTCATGACCCTGGAGAAGTGGATCATCCACCCGGGCGAGACGCGCGTCATCGACATCGAGACCGTGCGCACGCTCAAGATCGGACTCGTCGGCGGACAGATCGACGTGATCGCCCACGACGAGCCCGGCATCCGCATCGAAGTGCACGACGTCACCGTCAAGGACCTCCGCATCGAGGTCGCCGAGGACCACGTCGAGATCGACCACCCGCAGCTGCGCTGGGACAACTTCCTCGAGGTGTTCCGCAACTTCGGAGCCGGCGGCCCCAAGGCCGAGATCAGCGTCGCGGTCCCCCGCGATGTCGTTCTGACCCTCGGGGTCGTCAGCGCCAGCGCCCTCGTCTCGGGCCTGCGCGGCGACGCCTCGCTCAACACCGTCTCGGGCGACATCATCGTCGACGGCCTCACCGGCGACCTCTCGGTCAACGCGGTATCGGGCGACGTGCAGGTGCGCGAGCTCGTCGGCGCGCTCAACGCCAACAGCGTCTCGGGCGACGTCGCCGCGACGGGCACGCTGCGCAAGGCCACCATCGACACCGTGTCGGGCGCCGTGCTTGTCGACTCGACCGGCGACATCCTCTCGGTCGGTCTCAACACCGTCAGCGGCAGTTCGACCGTGCGCCTCGATGAGGGCTACCCGGCCAACTACGTCATCCGCAGCGTCAGCGGCCGCGTCCAGGTCGACGGCGTCGTGCGCCGCGGCAACGGCACCGGCCCGACCACCAACTACGCCGGCTCGGTCGGCGAGCTCAGTGGCAGCTTCGCCGACGTCCGCGCGCACAGCGTGTCGGGCGACATCACCGTGCTGCGCCGCGCTGCCGCTCCTGTGGCGGATTCCGCGCCCGCTCCAGGTGTGGCTGACGCGTCGCCCGGCGCCTCCGGGCGCATGGACCCGGCCGCGCCCGCAGAGCCCGAGCCGACGACCGCCCCTGCGCCGGACGCCGCCTCCGGCGAGGCCGCCGGCGACGAGTCGACCGCGCGCGAAGCGGCGGCCGGCTTCGACCGAGGAGAAGTGTGATGACTCCGGTCTTCTCGCACGGCGATCTGCGCCTGTATCTGCTGAACCTGCTCGATGAAGGGCCGCGCCACGGCTACGACATCATGCAGGCTCTGTCGGACCGCACCGGGGGCACCTACACTCCGAGCGCCGGCACCATCTATCCACGTCTGGCGAAGCTCGAAGAGGAGGGGCTCGTGACCAAGTCCGTCGAGGGCCGCAAGACCGTGTACGCGATCACCGAGGCGGGCCACGCCGAGGTCCAGTCGCGCGCGGGCGACCTCGAGGGCATCGAGGCCGGGCTGGCCGACTCGGTGCGTCTCATCGCCGACGAGGTGCGCGGAAGCGTCCGCGAGGCGATGAAGAGCCTGCGCGCCGACCTGGCTGCCGCCTCTCGCGAGGAGCGCAAGACGACGCCGCAGCCGTCCGGCGAGGACGACCCGCGCGTGCGCAGCCGCGAGCAGATGCAGCGGCTCGACGCCGTGGTCAACGAGTTCCGCGCGAACGTCCGCGGCGACGTCCGCGTGCACGTGGCGCGAGGCGGCGAGCTCGCCGCTTCCCTCGTCGACCAGGTCGCGAGCGAGCTCGACCGCGTCGCCCGCGACATCACACGCACCCTGCGCGGCTGAGCCGCGGCATCCGGCTCGCGCAGTCCCTCACGGAAGCACGAAGGGTGGTCCCGCCTCGGCGGGGCCACCCTTCTGCGTCGTGCAAAGACCCGCTCAGGCGGGCCAGATCTCCTCGTCGTCGGGCACGGGCTCCCCGAGCGGCACGATCAGGATCGAGCGGTGCTGCCGGTGCGCCAGGCGCACGCCGACCGAGCCGGTGAAGAACTCACGGACCGACTCGCCGAAACCGCGCTTGCGCGTGCCGACGACGATCAGCCGGGCGTCGATCTGGTCGGCGAAGTGCTTGATCGCCATCGCGGGGTCGCCGACCAGCTGGCGGACGGTCCACCGCGGCCCGGCATCACCGAGGACGGATGCCGCGGCATCCTGCACCTTCGCGAGCTCACCCTCGCCAGCCGCGATGTTGATGTCGATCGGCGCGGAGTGGATGTACCCGTCGGGGTCTTCGTACGTGACGAAGCGCGTCACGTCGACGTGGACCACGACCAGCGGCACCTGGAACAGCTTCGCGTAGCGAGCCCCCTCCTTCAGGACGCGCGTGGACTGGTCGGGGATCACTCCCACGATCACGGCGCCGTGGAGGCTCTCGTCACTCGTCGCATCGCCTTCGGGCTCGGATGCCTCATCGGTCATATGTCCGCACTCCTCCTACGCCGGTGGGGCCGCAGCCGCCGGGCTACCGGGGCTCCGTGTTATCCTGAATGCTACTCTTACCGGTTCGAAGCCGGATTCGTGAATGCCCGGGTTTGCGTGGCCCAGAGCCCGCAGATAGCCCGCGACCTTAAATGAGGGGGTCTCGCATGGGGCGTGGCCGTCAGAAGGCGAAGCACACCAAGATCGCCCGTGAGCTGAAGTACGACACGTACAACGTGAACTACTCGGCACTCGAGCGCGAGCTCGGTCACCATGAAGACGAGTTCGTCGACAAGTGGGCCGACCAGTACAACGACGAAGACGAGGACGAGACCTCGCCTGTCTCGTCGTCGCAGGCGTAACGACTCGCACAGCGGTCACCTTCCCGGTGAGCTGACCGGTCGAGGCCTGGTGCCGCGCGCAGCGCGGCTCTTGGGCGTGCGGTCATTCGGCGTGCGCAGAGCGCACCATCGACCGCTGGGCTCTCGGCGCGACCTCCAGCGGCGACCCGCTCGAGCGCGCGTGACGGCACACCGTGCGACGGCGCCGCGGCTTGGCCGACGGACGACGAATCCCTCACCAGGCGCCGTGTCGCCGCTCCCAGTCGTCCTCGACGTTGTGCGGCTGCGCCGCCACGACGCCGGCGGGGATCGCTGCGGCGACCACGGCGGCCAGCACGATGAGCGGGGCGGTCCACGAGTCGGTCGCGTCGTGGAGGAGCCCGATGCCGACGGGGAAGAGCGCCGCGATCGCGTAGCCGCCGCTCTGCACGAAGCCGCTGAGCGCCACCGCGCCCTCGTGGGTGCGGGTGCGCAGGCCCAGAAGCACCAGGATCATCGGGAACAGCAGCGGCGCGAGGCCGAACAGCGCGACCCACAGCCACGGCGCGGCGGTCGGCGCGAAGAGAAGGCCCGCGATGCCCGCCAGGCCCGTCCCGACGGCGACGCTGACGAGCGCGCGCGTCGCGCCGGCCCGCGTGACCAGCAGAGGCACGGCCAGTGACGCGGGCAGGCCCATGAAACCGAACAGCGCCAGCAGCACCCCGGCCACAGCGGGCGTGACGCCCGCGATGTCGACGAGCATCGTCGGCAGCCACGCGAACGCCGTGTAGGCGAGGGTGCTCGCCACGGCGAAGCCCACGAGCAGCGCCCATGCGATCGGCAACCGCCACATGCGTCCGAAGGCGCGGGGACTGGGCTGCTCGATGTCGTCGTCGGATGCCGCTGCTGCGCGGCTCTTCTCGGCGGCGGCGTGGCGTACGGCCAGTCCGACCCACGGCACGGTGGCCACCAGAGCGAAGACGGCCCAGAGCCCCAGCGAGACGTGCCAGTCCGAGGCATCCGCGACCGGCACGGCAACGAGGGGCGGTAGGAAGGTCGCGAGCGCCATCGTCGTCGAGTAGACGGTCGTCATCAGGCCGACGCGGTCGGGGAAGTACCGCTTCACGAGCGGCGGCAGCAGGATGTTGCCCACGCCGACCGCGGCGAAGATCAGAGCCGTGCCGGTCAGCAGCAGACCGGCGCCCGGTGCGAGGCTGCGGACGATCAGTCCGAGCCCCACGACGACCATCGCCACGACGGCCAGCCGTTCGAGCCCGAACCGCCGTTCCAGGGCCGGCGTGAGGAGGCCGAACACGGCGTAGCAGACCGGCGGTGCAGTGCCGATGAGGCCGATCACCGAGGCCGGCACGTCGAAGTCGACCGCGATGTGGTCGTACAGCGGCGACAGCGATGCGACTGCCGAGCGCAGTGAGAAGGCGAACAGCACGATGCCCACGAGGGCGAGCGCTCGCCCCTGCCAGAGGGGTCGGGACGAGGGGGAGCTCACCCATCAACCCTAGGTGGGCCGGGAAGCCACCGGCTCGGGCCCGCAGCCCCGCATCCTGCCGGTCGGCGCCTGCGAGCCATTGATCTTCTTACTGAATTTACTCATACTTGAGCGAACTCGCATCGATCTCGATGGCGCACCCGACCGTACCGGGGCGTCGGCGGCTCCACCGGCGAGGTGCCGGACAGCGTCGAAGCCATGGCCGATGACGCCTACGCATTCATCCAAGGGCTGGCTTTCGACAAGATCGCCAACGGCGACAACGACCGCATGGTGCCATCCGTGCTCACGGAAGACCTGCACCGCCGTATCAAGGGATCCGAACTGGTCATCTACTAGGACTCCGGACACGGCGGCAACTTCCCGTTCCACCAGCAGTTCGCGCCCGTCGCCGTCGGCTTCCTCGCCCGCTGACCGGCATCCCGAGTCATCGAGAGGAATGAGCACATGAGCGCCGCAGCCTTCAAGAGAAAGCCCCTCGCGTGATCGATCCTGCAGTGGGTCCGCACCGACCATCCGCGCCAGACCGGCATGGACTACTGGCGGGACCCACACTCGGGGATCATCTCGGCGACTCCCGGGCTCGCGGAGTATCGGCAGATCCACCTCGCCGAGCGCAACCCCGGACTCTGGCCGGCCACTCGGCCGGGGGCGCGCGCCCTCGTCTACCTGTGGCGGCGGGCGGACGTCGGCGGACGCGCCTTCCGGAAGTTCGTCACCGGAGACCTCGCGCCCGCGCTCGCCGGCACCGGCGCGCTCCGGGAGCTGCGTACCCAGATGTTCCTGCCCTGGAACGAGAAGCTCTGGGACACGCCGGACGTCGCCCACGACAACCCCGCGGATCAGCGCTGCCACGCCTCCGTCATGCTCGGCTTCGACGACCGGGGAGCGCGCGCAGCGTTCTTCGCGAGCCGCGGGGTCGAGAGGATCTCGAGCGCGCTCGCACCGCACGTCTCGGCGATCCACGCCTACGACGTCTCCGCAGCGCTGACGTACGTCAGCGCCGGCGTCATCCTTCCGCACTACCGGGAGTAGGCCGGTGATGCCGCCCGGGCAGCAGACACCGAAGTCCACCTATTTCTGACTATAATCAGAAAGTCAGCCGACGTCTGCACCCCGGAGGATCACGCCATGGCCATCGAGACCCAGCCGGTCGGTCGACGCGAGCGCAACAAGCAGGACAAGCTCCAGCGCATCACGGCCGCGGCCCGAGAGCTCTTCACCGAGCACGGCGTCGACGAGGTCACGACCCAGCAGATCGCCGACAAGGCCGACATCGGCACGGGGACGCTGTTCCTGTACGCCAAAAACAAGGGCGAGCTGCTCCTCCTGGTGCAGAACTCCAGCTACGTCGACGCACTGGCCGAAGGGCGCGCCGCCGCGGAGGCCGTGGCGGACCCGCTCGAGGCGGTGATCACGATCATCCGCCCGGTCGTCGAGTGCAACCGGGTGCAGATCGACAATGGGCGCACCTACCTGCGCGAGATCGTCTTCGGCGATCCCGAAGAGCCCTACCACCGCGAAGCTCTCGCCCTCACGGTTCAGACCGAGGAGGCGGTCGCGGCCGTCCTGCAGCGCGACCAGCGCACGGGCCAGGACGATGCGGCCACGCTCGCGCACGTGATCTCCGCCATCATGTTCGTCAGCATGGCGGCCACCGTGAACATCGCCCTCTCGGTCGACGAGATCGTGGACGACATCCGCCGTCAGGTGCGGGTCATCCTTCCCGCCTGATCCGCACCGCCGAGCCGCCGCAGCCGCCGCGCTCAGGGCGTTTCGTCTCGCTCGTTCCTCACTCGCTCAACGACCGGGACCGAACAGCCGAGCCCAGGGCGTGTCGTCTCGCTCGTTCCTCACTCGCTCAACGACCGGGACCGAACAGCCGAACCGGTCGTTGAGCGAGCGAAGCGAGACGAAACGCGTCGAGCCCAACGAAGTCGCCAACCCTGGACCCGAGCCGTCAGCTCTCCTGCGAGCCCTCCACCCAGGCGAGATACTCGTCGGTGACGGTGCCGGTGATGTAGCGGCCGTCGAAGCAACTCATGTCGAGGTCCTCGACGTCGGAGCCCTCGAGAATCGCCGCCTTGAGGTCGTCGACCTCCTGGTAGACGACGAAGTCGGCGCCGAGCTCATCCGCGATCTCCGGGATCGTGCGGCCGTGGGCGACGAGCTCGTGACGCGAGGGCATGTTGATGCCGTACACGTGCGGGTAGCGCACGGGCGGCGCCGCCGAGGCGAACGTGACGCTCTTGGCCCCGGCATCCCGCGCCATCTGGATGATCTCCTTCGACGTCGTGCCGCGCACGATGGAGTCGTCGATGAGGAGCACGTGCTTGCCCTTGAACTCGCTCGACATCGCGTTGAGCTTCTGGCGCACGCTCTTCTTGCGCACCGCCTGGCCGGGCATGATGAAGGTCCGGCCGACGTAGCGGTTCTTGTAGAAGCCCTCGCGGTACTCCACGCCCAGCTTGCGCGCCACCTGCATGGCCGCGGGGCGGGACGAGTCGGGGATGGGCATGACCACGTCGATCGCCTCGCGCGGGGTGTACTTCGCGATGGTGTCGGCGAGCCGGTCGCCCATGCGCAGGCGCGCCTCGTACACCGAGATGCCGTTCATGACCGAGTCGGGTCGCGCGAGATACACGTACTCGAACGAGCACGGTACGAGCTTCGGGTCGGTGGCGCACTGCTGCGTGTGGAGGTTGCCCTCGAGGTCGATGAACACTGCTTCGCCCGGATCGACGTCGCGCACGATCTCGAACTCGCCGTTCTCGAGCACCAGCGACTCGCTCGTGACGACCCACTCGTAATGTCCGTCGGCGTGCTTGCGCGTGCCGAGGATGAGCGGACGGATGCCGAACGGGTCGCGGAACGCCAGCAGACCGTAGCCCGCGATCAGGGCGATGGCCGCGTACGAGCCCTCGACGCGCTCGTGCACACGGTTGACGGCCTGGAACACCTGCGTCGGGTCGAGTTCGAGCCCCGAGATCGACGCCTGCAGCTCGTTCGCCAGCACGTTGACGAGCAGCTCGGTGTCGGACGACGTGTTGAGGTGGCGACGATCCTTGTGGAACAGCTCCTCGGTGAGCTCGCGCGTGTTGGTGAGGTTGCCGTTGTGTACGAGCACGATGCCGTAGGGCGCGTTCACGTAGAAGGGCTGGGCCTCTTCCTCATTGGACGCGGTGCCCTTCGTCGCGTAGCGCACGTGCCCGAGCCCGATCTCGCCGAGCAGCGCCCGCATGTCGCGGGTGCGGAACGACTCGCGCACCTGGCCGCGGGTCTTGTGCTGGTGCACGACCCCGCTGCGCTCGGCGGTCGCGATGCCGGTGGAATCCTGTCCGCGGTGCTGCAGGAGCAGAAGGGCGTCGTAGATCTCCTGGTTGGCGGACCCACGGCCCACCACTCCTACGATTCCGCACATGGGTGTCGCTTGCTCCGTTGTGTCGTTCTGCCGGCTCAGTGAGCCGAGTGGTCTGCATACGCGCCGACGAGGCGCACGGCGCCGCCGTCGACGCCCTTGGCGCCCTGCTCCCAGTGGCCGTCGGCGCGCTCGCCGCTCTGCACGACGCCCACCTGCCAGGTCGCGATGCCCTCGCGGGAGAGAGCGGATGCCGCGGCGGCCGCCTTGTCGGCGGACACGACCGCGAGGAACCCGACGCCCAGGTTCCAGGTTCCCTCGGTGGCCTCGAGCTCGAGGTGTCCGAGGTCGGCGAGCACGCGGAACACCGGCGAGGGGGACCACGTCGAGCGGTCGACCTCGACCCACGTGCCCTGCGGAAGCACGCGTGCGAGGTTGGCGGCGATGCCGCCGCCGGTGACATGGCTCAGGGAGTGCACCGCGTCGCCGGTCTCGGTGATGAGGCGCAGCAGCGGCAGCGTGTACAGCCGCGTGGGCTCGAGAAGGGCCTCGCCCCACGTCGTGCCGAACTCGGCGGCGTTGTCTCCGTATTGGATGCCGGAGCCGGCGACGATGTGCCGCACGAGGGAGTAGCCGTTGGAGTGCAGTCCCGAGCTCGCGAGGGCCAGCACCACGTCGCCGTCGCGCACGCGCTCGGCGCCCAGCACGCGCGAGGCCTCGACGACGCCGGTCGCGGCGCCCGCGACGTCGTAGTCGTTGACGCCCAGCAGACCCGGGTGCTCGGCGGTCTCGCCGCCGACGAGTGCGGTGCCGGTCGCCGCGCAGCCGGCGGCGATGCCGCGGACGATGTCGGCGATGCGCGCCGGGAAGACCTTGCCGCACGCGATGTAGTCGGTCATGAACAGCGGCTTCGCGCCGACCACGACGATGTCGTCGACGACCATGCCGACGAGGTCCTGGCCGATCGTGTCGTGCTTGTCGATGGCCTGGGCGATCGCGACCTTCGTGCCGACGCCGTCGGTGCTGGTGGCCAACAGCGGCTTGTCGTACGCCTTGAAGGCGGTCGCGTCGAAGAGTCCGGCGAACCCGCCGACTCCCCCGAGCACCTCGGGGCCGTGGGTGCGACGCACCGCGGACTTCATCAGCTCGACGGCGAGGTCGCCGGCCGCCGTGTCGACGCCGGCAGCCGTGTACGGGTTCACGGGCTGTGCGGGACGGGAGGGGGCATCGCGTTCGGATGAGGCCACGTCACCAGCCTACCGGCGGCGCGGCTGGGCGGACGCCGGGGGTTGCGGCCCTCCGGCGGCCCACTGGATCCGGTCACTTGTTTCCGAGGCGGAGCGGGGGGCCGCACTCGACGGCGGGACGGGGGCATCCTTCGTCTGCGGAGACGGCCTGTGAAGCGGGAGCCCGGATCTAGAATGGACCGTATGGGCGGCGCCGGTGCACCGGAGTGGCTGATCCGCGAAGACGCCGGTCAGCCGGTGCTTCTTGCGCTCTATCTGCGGCAGGTCCTCGGCATCCGCTCTCCGGAGGAGCTGCCGCACCTGCGCGGGATCCCGCCGCGGGCGAACGACCGGTCGGAAGAGGCCCAGGCGACGCTCGAACGGCAGTGGCGGCAGTACTGGGCGATGACGGTTGAGCCGCAGGCGCACCCGTCCACCGTCCCCCTCGATCTCGTGGACGGATTCGACACCGCGCTCGCGCTGCCGATCGAAGGCTGCGACGAGCTGCGGGCCGCCTTCGTCCCGCATGCCGCCGAGGCGCTGGCGTTCGCGCGGGCGGCGCATCAGCGGTACCGCAAGGAGGCCTCGCACAGCACGGGCACGGCGTACCGCGCGTACGCGGGCGCGATCGCGGAGCACGAGCGGCAGGTCGGGCGCCGCGCGCATTCGTTCGAGCTGAACGTGCAGGTGCTGCCGCTGAGTCAGCGCGGCGTGTGGTGGATCGGGTCGCTCACCGTCGCGGTCACCGACGGACTGCGGGGCGATGTCGCGGCCTTCGACACCGCCATCCACCCGATCATCGCCGAGCTCGCGTAGCGCGCGAGGTCAGTGCGCGGAGCCGTGGCCGTTGGTGCCGGGCTCCGGGTCGACGTGCACCGACGAGTGACCGACGGCGACCTCGTGGGTGTGACGGCGCGAACGGCGGTCGAAGATCAGCGCCACGATGCCGCCGAGCGCAAGTCCGATGGGCGCGCAGATCAGCACGAGGAACCCGAACACCTGACCCTGCGTGTACTCGACGCCGGTGTTGGGGCTGGCCTCGGCGGTGCCGTTGAAGGCGAAGGTAAGGATCATCGCGACCAGCACCCCGAGCGCCGCGCCGAGGACGAGGAACACCGAGATCTTCGGCGCACGACGTACGCTCACGGTCTCGATGTGGTCCTCGCTGTGCTCGGGCATGCGTCCATTGTCCCACTCGCCGCGCCCGTTCGCGCCGGGGGATGAGAAAGGGACGGCGCCCGCGGAAGCCGCGCGGACACCGTCCCCATGACGGCCGACCTCAAGCGGCCGTCTGGTCTCCACTGCCGCCGGCCGTCGCACGGCGGCGGATGACCACGATCCAGACCACGGCGCCGACGCCGAGCGCCAGGGCGATCCCCCCGACCGCCCACGGCCACACCGGCGCCGTCGTCTGGTCGGCGGAGATCGCCTCGACCTTGGTGGCCTCGGCGACCGGAGTCTCGTCCTCGACGGCGACCGGTGCGACGGCGCAGTCCGCCGCCACGGGGAGAACGGCCGACACGGGGTCGAGCTCCTCGCCGGCCGCGTACGTGCCGAAAGCGGCCGCGCCTGCCTCGGTGAGCGTCGCGGGGAGCGCGTCGAGCACGAGCCCGTCGTCGGTCAGCTCGAGGTCGGGGACGGCGAACTCGGCGAACCGGATGCCGGCCGCCGTGACCGGCTCGCCGGCCTGCGTCGTGCCGCTGACCTCGAACACGAGGTAGCCGGTGTCTCCCGCGAGCTCCACCCGTGCGTTCGCCAGCGTCGTGTCGAGCGCACCTTCGTGTCCCGTGAAGCGGATGCTGCCGCCGTAGGTCACCAATCCGGTGCGGTCCTCGGCATCCACCGTTCCGCTGCCGGCATTCCAGACGAACCCGGGGTACTGGTAGGCGACGTCGGCCAGCTCCCAGCCGCCCGCCGCGATGCCCTCGATGTAGGTGCGGAAGCTCTCTTTGAAGCCCCAGCCGAGGCTCGCCGCGTCGACGACGCAGCCGGCGGCCACCGCCGCACGCGCGAGGGTGAAGCGGATGCCGCGATCCACGGATCCCTGGAACGTGAGTGTGTGCTCGCCATCGGGCAGGGTCGTCGGCAGCGTTCCGGTCCAGGTGGCGGTGCCCGAGGCGTCCGCCGTGACCTCGCCGAGGAGGGTCGGCGTCGAGTACACGACGACCTGGATGCCGTCCTCGTTCGCGGCGAAGCCCGAGGCCGACACTGTGACCGGCTCGCCGTTCTGGAGCGCGGCGAGCATGTCGTCATCGAGGTCGATGCCCGTGACGGCGGGCGGCGTCGCAGGAAGCGACGTCGTACGCGCCGTCGTGGCCGAAGCGGTCGCGACGGTGCCGGTGGACCCCGCGGGCGCGGCCGCCGCGACGCCGATGGTGAACGTCAGCGGATCGAGCTCTGTCGTGTAGCCCTGGAACACCTGGCTGCGCCCCGACGCGGTGAGGGCGGCGGGCACACGCGAGTAGGTGACCGTGCTGTTCGCAGTGCTGCGCACGGCGGCCGAGAGGTCGAGCGTCGCGAACGCGACCTGCGAGCCGCCGCTCGTCACGTACAGCGTCGCCGAGTTCGCCGACGAGACGCGCACCTGCGGGTTCGCGATGGTGACGTCGAGGACTCCGGAGTGGCCGGTGAAGCGGACCGAGCCGTTGTACGAGACGGCGCCCGTGACGGTCGCCGCGTCGTACGTGCTGCCGGTCGCCTGACCGAACTGGAACAGGCCGCCGGCACGTGTCGCGCCGCCCGTGACGGCGATGCTGCCTTGCGCGATGTCACCCGTGATGTAGCTCGCGAAGCTCGACGAGATCGCCCACGAGAGCGAGCCCGCGCCCTGGGCCGCAGGCGGCGGGCTCACCGGCGTTCCGGGATCGACCGGTGGCTCAGGGTCGATCGGCGGCAGAGTGCCCGGGAACAGCTTCTCCCAGTCGCCGGCCGTGAACGGCACGTCGGCGCGGGCGTAGATCGTGTCGGCCGCCGGGTTCGAGTGCTGGCGCCAGACGAGCACCTCGTACTGCTTTGAGCGGTCGAGCTTGGCGGCGGGTGCGACGAGGTCGACCGTGAACGAGCCGTCGGTGATCGGGCGCACGTACTGCACGGCCACGAAGCCTGCGCCTGCCGTCACCGCCGACTCGGTGCCCTTCTCGATGATGGCGGCGTAGGCGCCGGTCATATCGCCGAGGTGGGAGGCGGCGACCTCGATGGTCGCGCCGACGGTGGCCGAGGCATCCGTCACCGTCACGTCGACGGCGGGAACAGACGCCGGGTCGGCGAAGGCGATGGGAACGGCGAGCTCATTGACCGCCTGTACGACGCCGCCGGCACCGACGGTGAACACGGCGAGGGACGCACCTTCGAGTCGCTTCGCCTCCAGCGTCGCCTCGTCCACGTCTACGGTCCACGTGAAGTCCGCCGTGCCGTCGCCGTTGTCGGTCCACTTCAGATACGGCGCCTGTGTCTGCACGCCCTGCGCCCAGACCGAGTAGGCGTTCGACCGGTCGCCCGACACCGCACCGGCGGACGGGCGCCACGTCTCCTTCAGCCAGCCGATCTGCGCGTACACACCAGCGGGCTGCCCCGCCGACGGCCCGTAGATCGCCTTGCCCGCCGTGCTGTAGTCCGTGCCCGTAATCGTGATCGTGTCGCCCTCGGGGTCGATACCGGTGGTCTTCGAGACCGCCAGCGACGGCACCGGAGCAGGCTCGGCGAACGTGATGGGCGTGTAGGTCTCGAACGCGGCGTACTTCGCCCCCGCGCCCGAGTAGGTGTAGATGCCGTAATTGCCGGCGAGCAGCTCGGATGCTTCACTGCGTGAGACGGCCAGCGTCGTCTCGAACGTGCCGTCGGCAGCGATCGCTATCCCCCCGCGCGCGGCGCCGCCGATGGTCGCGACATCAGCCGCGTGCACACCCCACTTCGTGTCGATGCCTGGTCGTGCCGAGGCCGGCGCACCGGAAGACGGCGTCCACTCCTCGAGGAACTTGCCGAAGACGATGTACGAGCCGCCGAACTTCCCCGCGAGCGGCTGCCGGGTGCCGTCGGTCGCCGGCGCGTTCGGCACAAACCCCGAACCCGACACCGTGACGGTCTCGCCGTCGGCGTTCAGGCCGGTCGTCTTCGACACCGTCACGGTCGGCGTCGGCGTCTCGGGCTCGGGCTCCACCGGCGGCGCAGTGATCTCGTACGAGACGACCGCAGAAGTGGAGCCGGTGAACGCGGCCGCGTCGGCCGGCGTGAACACGGCCTTGAGCTGCGCGGTGCCGGCGGTCGCGATGCTCGCGGTGATCGTCGAGCCGACGGCGGCGGAGCCCAGCTGCGTGTCGCCGTTGAAGTAGGCGACGATTCCGGATGCTGCGGGCTCGACCGTCGCGCCGAGCGTGAAGTCCGCGCCGGCCAGGCTCGAAGCGGCCGGATCGACCGTCAGGGTCGTGGTGGTCGCGACGGCAGGGGCAGGAATGTACTCGAGCGGTTGGGTCAGGTTCTGACTCGGGTCGGGCACGCCGTGGGCCTTGCGCGAGAACAGCGTGTAGCTCGTGCCCTCCGTGTACGCCGGCACCGGGATGTCGACGGAGAACGAGCCGTCGCCGTTCATCGGCGCCGTGGCGCCGAGACCGGGAAGCGCGCCCACCGTGTTGGCCGTGTCGATCCAGACCGTGAAGGTGTCGCTGCTCGCGCCGGTCGCGCGAAGTCCCAGGTAGAGGCCGGGGCTCGTGGTGCTGTAGCCGGTTCCCGTGACGGTGATCGTGCCTCCGGCTCGAGGAAGCTGCGGCGCCGACAGGGCGGGTCCGGCGGCGAAGGCCGGGACGGCGGTCAGTGCTCCTGCCACGACGAGCAGGAAGGTGAGGAGGGCGGCCAGGGGCGCCCGGCTGCGCTCGAGGAACGGCTGCATGTTCACGTGTTCTCCGGCGCCGGCAACGTCGAGGCGCACCGGCGCATCAGTGCGATTCGGGTTGGTCACTTAGGTTTGGCTAACCTAATATCGACTCGAACGTAGGGCACTCTCCCAGCCGACGTCAAGCCGAAGGTAAGGCTCACCTAATGTTTCGCATCTCCCCCGCTCGACGGTCTTCGACGCGCCTGGCGAGCGGCGTCGGCCTGCTCGTCGCCGCCGTCATCCTGTCGGGCTGTGCCGCGATCGCCACCGCGGCCGACGCCACCGATACGGACTGCCCTGCGGCCGCCGAGCCCTTGGCATCGCTCACCCTCGTCGACGATCCGCGCGCCGCGACCGGTCCCTCGACGGCGTGCCTGGCCTCGCACGCGATCGAGGCGGTCGCCGCCGACGGGGCGCCCCAACTGCCGGTGACGGTGACGGATGCCGAGGGCCGAGACGTCGAGATCACCGATGTCAGCCGCATCCTGCCCGTCGACATCTCGGGCACGATCGCGGCGACGGTGTTCGGGCTCGGACTCGGAGATGCCGTAGTCGGGCGCGACTCGTCGACGTCGTTCGACGGCACCGAGGACCTTCCGGTGGTGACGAAGTCGGGGCACACCCTCAACGCGGAGGCCATCCTCGAGCTGGCTCCGACCGTGATGCTGACCGACACGTCCATCGGTCCGAAGGAGGTGCGCCAGCAGCTCCGCGATGCCGGCATCGCCGTCGTGGTGGTCTCGAGCGAGCGGCGCGCCGACACCGTGTCCGACCTCGTTTCGGAGATCGCTGGTGCGCTGGGCGTCCCCGAGCGGGGCGACGCGCTCGCGGATCGGCTCGACGCTGACGTCGAAGCCGCGGTGGCGGAGGTCGGCGCAGTCGCGCCGGTGGCGGCATCCGATCGTGCGCGCATGCTGTTCCTCTACGTGCGGGGCAGCGCGAACGTGTACTACATCTTCGGCCGGGACTCCGGGGCGGACTCCCTCATCGAGGCGGTCGGCGGCGTCGACGTCGCAGGCGAGATCGGCTGGGAGGGCATGAAGCCGATGACCGCCGAGGCGCTCGTCGCGGCGCAGCCGGACGTGCTGGTGATGATGACCGACGGTCTCGCCTCGGTCGGCGGGGTCGACGGTCTGCTCGAGCGCATCCCTGCGCTGCAGCAGACGCCTGCCGGAGCGAACCGCCGAGTGGTCGACATGGCGGATGCCGAGATCCTGAGCTTCGGGCCGCGCACCGCCGACGTCATCCGCGCCCTGGCGCGAGCGGTCTACGCCCCGGCCTCGGCGCCCGCCGCGACGCCGACCGAAGAACCCGCGTCGTGACGGCCGACATCGCAACGGCCGAAGTCGTCACCAGGGTGCCCACGACGCATCGGGGCCGCAGGTTCGCCGTCGTGGTCGCGGGGCTCTCGGCGGCGATCGCGATCGTCGTGATCGTGTCGCTCGGCCTCGGCCAGTACTGGCTGACACCGGCCCAGGTGGCGGGCGTGCTGCTGCAAGCCCTCGGCCTCGACACGCCCTGGGCGCCCGACGCACCGATGGCGGCGGGCGTGATCCTCGACATCCGGCTCCCCCGCATCGTGCTGGGGCTGCTCGTCGGCGCCGCCCTCGCGGTGTCGGGTGTGCTGATGCAGGCCATCTTCGGCAACCCGCTCGCCGACGCGGCCGTCGTCGGCGTCTCATCGGGCGCCGCGTTCGGCGCGGCCGCGAGCCTCACCTTCGGGCTCGCTGTGTTCGGCATGTGGACGACCCCGGCCTTCGCCTTCGCCGGCGGGCTCGTCGCGGTGTTCTCGGTCTATCTGATCAGTCGGTCCGGCGGACGTACCGAGGTCGTCACGCTGCTGCTCACCGGCATCGCGATCAACGCGATCGCGGGCGCCGGCCTCGCGTTCCTCACACTCCTCGGCACGACCGCGACCCGCGAGCAGATCGTGTTCTGGCAGCTCGGCAGCCTCAACGGCGCGCTGTGGCAGAACATCGCGCTCGTCGCACCGCTGGTCGCGATCGGCGTCGCGGCCGCCGTCGCCGTCGCGCGCCGCCTGGACCTCTTCGCCCTCGGCGAGCGCACCGCCCGCCATCTCGGTGTGCGGGTCGAACTGCTGCGCGTCGCGGTGATCGTGATGGTCGCGCTGCTGGTCTGCGCGGCCGTTGCTTTCGCCGGGATCATCGGCTTCGTGGGGCTCGTCGTGCCGCACCTGATGCGCATGGCGATCGGCCCGGCGCACCTGCCGCTCGTGATCTCGAGCGCGCTCGGCGGAGCGCTCCTCATCGCCGTGGCCGATCTCATCGCCCGCACCGCCGTGCCTCTCGCCGACCTGCCGATCGGCATGATCACGTCGCTGGTGGGCGGCCCGTTCTTCCTGTGGCTGCTGCTGCGGACTCGTCGACGGGCGGGAGGCTGGGGATGACCGGGACGGGTGATCTCGCTGCACCGACAAGGCACGCTCTCGAGCCGATGCCCGAGAGTCGAGAGGGCGGATCGGACTCGCGGGCGGCAATCGTGCCCGGCGCCGTGCGACTCGCCGCCCGAGGAGTGACCGTGACCCCGGCGGGAGCGCCGGGACCGGTGCTGGCGGACGCCGCGATCGACGTCCGCGCGGGCGAGCTCCACGCTCTGGTCGGGCCGAACGGCGCGGGCAAGTCGACGCTGTTCGGCGTGCTCGCCGGCGACATCACGCCGGATGCCGGCGGCGTGAGCCTCGATGGTGCGCCGCTCGGCGGCATCCCTCCCCGCGTGCTGGCGCGGCGGCGCGCGGTGCTGCTGCAGCAGAACGCGGTGTCGTTCCCCTTCACGGTGGAGCAGGCGGTGCGGATGGGACGGGCGCCGTGGGCGCGCACGCCCGCCGAGGATGACGATGACGCCGCTGTCGCCCGGGCGCTCGAGGCCACCGATCTCGTCGGTCTCGCCGGTCGCGGCATCACGTCGCTGTCGGGCGGCGAGCGCGCACGCGCCGCGCTCGCGCGGGTGCTCGCGCAGGCCTGCGACGTGCTGCTGCTCGACGAGCCGACCGCGGCCCTCGACCTCAAGCATCAGGAGGACGTGCTGCGGATCGCCCGCGGTCGCGCGGACGAGGGCGCGGCGGTCGCCGTGGTGCTGCACGACCTCAACGCCGCGCTCGGCGTGGCCGATCGCGTGACGCTGCTGTCTCGGGGGCGGGTCGTCGCCTCGGGAACCCCTGCCGACGTGCTGACCGCCGCAGCCATCGAGGAGGTGTACGGGCAGCCCGTCGACGTCTTCGCCCACCCCCGCACCGGCACGCCGGTGGTGACGCCCCGCCGCTGAGCCCCGCCCGACGCTCCCCCGGCGCCTTCCCGGCGCTCCCTCTCCGCGAGACCCCAGCGGACGGACGAGACCGTGGGGTTCACCCAGGGTCTCGTCCGTCCACTGGGGTCTCGGCGATCGCGGCGCCGCGACGGCCGGCGAGCGGCGGGGCGCGACGGCCGGCGAGCGGCGGGGCGCGACGGCCGGCGCGATCGGCGCGCCGCGAAGGCCGGCCGTCGGGAGCGCGGCGCCGGTCGGCAACGTCAGGGGCGCAGCGGCAGGAGGTCGGAGATGTCGGCGCGCGTGCCCGAGGCGCTGATGCGGCCGGCGGTCGCGGCATCCGTCCATTGCTCGGCACCCGTGGCGAGCGCGATCCAGGTCGCGGGGTCGGTCTCGACGACGTTCGGCGGCGTGCCGCGGGTATGCCGTGGCCCCTCGATGACCTGCACCGCGCCGAACGGCGGCACCCGCACCTCGACCGAGTTGCCCGGCGCCTTCTCGGCGAGCAGCTGCAGCAAGTAGCGCACGGCGGTCGCGTTGTCGGTGCGGGCGGGCGGGACGGATGCCGCGGCCGCCGCCGCGACCGCGCTCAGGGCGGTGCGGCCGTCGTCGGTCGAGATCTTGCGGGCCACGCCTCCACCGTACGCCGCCGGGTACACGGAGCCGTCAGCGACGACCGCGATGACCGCGATGACCGCGATGACCGCGATGACCGCGATGACGAACCGTCCCACGCCCACGGCCCGCCCGAAACCCGACGAGGCGCGTCGGTAGGCTGGAGCGCGTGAAGATCCTGGTTCTCGGCTCGGGCGCGCGGGAGCACGCCATCATCCTGGCGCTGCGGTCGGAGGAGACCGAGCACGAGATCTTCGCCGCTCCCGGCAACGCCGGCATCGGACAGGACGCACAGCTCGTCGCGCTCGACGTGAACGATCCCGCAGCCGTCACCGTCTTCGCCAACGAGAACGACATCGACCTCGTCGTGATCGGCCCCGAGGCGCCGCTGGTCGCGGGCGTCGCCGATGCGGTGCGTGAGCACGGCATCCCGGTCTTCGGGCCGGGCAAGGCGGCCGCGCAGCTGGAGGGATCGAAGGCGTTCGCCAAGCGCATCATGGATGCCGCCGGCGTGCCCACCGGCCGGGCGAAGCGCGCCGCCAGCCGCGCCGAGGTCGAGGCCGCGTTCGACGAGCTCGGCGCCCCGCACGTCGTCAAGGCCGACGGGCTCGCCGCCGGCAAGGGCGTCGTCGTCACGTCCGACCGGGCTGCGGCCCTGGCCCACGCCGACGAGTACCTGCCGTCCGGCCCGGTCCTCATCGAGGAGTTCCTGTCCGGCCCCGAGGTGTCGCTCTTCTTTCTCAGCGACGGCGACCACGTGCTGCCGCTCAGCCCCGCCCAGGACTACAAGCGCCTGCTCGACGGCGATGAAGGCCCCAACACCGGCGGCATGGGCGCGTACTCGCCGTTGCCGTGGCTCGACGGCCGATTCGGCAGTGAGCGCGAGTTCGTCGAACTCGTCACGCGCGACGTCGCCGAGCCCGTCATCCGTCAGCTGGATGCCGAGGGCACGCCGTTCATCGGACTGCTCTACGCCGGCCTCATCCTGACCGACGACGGGGTGAAGGTCATCGAGTTCAACGCCCGCTTCGGCGACCCCGAGACGCAGGTCGTGCTGCCCCGGCTCGTGGATCCGCTGTCGGAGCTGCTGCTGGCCGCGGCATCCGGTCATCTGGAAGACCTTCCCGTCCCCGCGTTCGCCACCGACGTCGCCGTCACCGTGGTGCTCGCGAGCGAGGGATACCCGACCGCGCCGGTGACGGGGCGGGCCCTGTCGGGCCTGCGCGACGCGGAGGCGGTGCCCGGAGTGCACCTCGCCCACGCGGCCACGGCCGAGACCGACAGCGGGCTCGTCGCCACCGGCGGCCGCGTGCTCAACGTCGTCGGCGTCGGCACGACCTTCGCCGAGGCCCGCGAGCGCGTCTACCGCGCGCTCGGCGAGATCCGGCTCGACGGCGGCCAGCACCGCACCGACATCGCCGCCCGGGTCGCCGAAGGGCTCTGACCCGCGACGACACCTGGACGCTCGGGTCACCGCACCGGATCGGCGGAGAGTGCGTCGGCCGCACCACGTGTCGCGTCGACGCGACCGCGGATGAAGATGATCGCGAGCAGGCCGACGAGGATGACGGGGATGTTGCCGAACCCGGCGATCGTCGCGAGTGGACCGTCGGCCGGATGCGCGGCCTGCAGGAAGATGCTCGGGTCGGTGCTGGCGTGCAGCAGGATCGGCCAGATCAGGTTGCCCGTCACGCGGAGTGCGAGGTACATGCAGATGCCGAACGCGAACGTGTAGAGCAGCTGTAGCAGCGTGGCGAAGGGCGACTGCCCCAAGAGCAGGTTGCTGGCGTGCAGCGCGGAGAACAGGGCCGCCGACACCAGGGCGACCGCGATCTCGGAGTGCCCGGCCTTGCGCATCAGATTGACGACGTAGCCGCGGGTCAGGACCTCCTCCGCGAAGCCGATGCACAGACCCGCCAGGAGCCACGCCGCAACGTAGCCGAAGTCGAGCTCGGCGTAGTCGACGGTCGCAAAAGCGGAGGACGTTGAAAATCAGCACGACCGCGGCCCCGGCCGTCACCGTGAGGCTCGGCGGCGACCTCGAGAGCGTGCCGCCGACGGTCGCGGCCTCGGTGTTCCGGATCGCGCAGGAGGCGGTCACGAACGCCCGCCGTCACGCGCGGGATGTGACCCGCATCGACGTGGGTGTCGAGGTCGACGCCGATGGAGTGCGACTCGAGGTCCGTGACGACGGTGCGGGCGCAGCATCCGCTCCGTCTCCCGGCTACGGGATCATCGGGATGCGCGAGCGCGCAGCGCTGCTCGGCGGGACGTGCGACTCCGGGCCGGCACCCGGTGGCGGGTGGATCGTCGCGGCGACGCTCCCCGGGCAGGGTGGACGGCATGAGCGTGCGAGTGCTGGTCGCCGACGACCAGGATCTCGTGCGGACGGGCCTGCGCATGATCCTCGACGCGCAGCCCGACATCGAGGTGGTCGGCGAGGCCCCGGACGGCGCCGCGGCGGTCGCGCTGGCGGGGACACTCCGGCCCGACGTGTGCCTGCTCGACATCCGCATGCCGGTGATGGACGGGCTCGCGGCGACCCACGCCATTGCCGGACCGGACGTCGCGGACCCGATCCCCGTCGTCGTCATCACGACCTTCGACCTCGACGAGTACGTCTACGAGGCGCTGCGGTCGGGTGCGCGCGGATTCCTCCTCAAGGATGCGGGCGGACGCTGACCCGGTCTCGCGACTCACAGGCGCGCGGGAAGACCCGCCGTCCGCGACCTGCCCCCCAGGACAGGTCGCGGACGACCCCCGACCTCACGCCTTCCCCCGGCGTCAGACCGCCTGCCGTTGCTGCAGCAGGGGGCATTCGAACGGGTCGCGCTCGCCGAGCCCGACCCGGTTGATGTAGCGCGTGACGATCCGGTACGACTCCCAGAGCCCCGTTTCGGTGTACCGCACGTCATGGGCGACGCAGTAGTCCCTGATGGCGCCGGAGGCCTTCCTCAGGTGAGGGCGCGGCATCGACGGGAACAGGTGGTGCTCGATCTGGTAGTTCAGCCCGCCCATCGCGACGTCGAGGAATCGGCTGCCCCGGACGTTGCGGCTCATCAGCACCTGCCGGCGCAGGAAGTCGACCTTCACCTCGGCCGGCACGAGCGGCATCCCCTTGTGGTTCGGGGCGAAGGCCATGCCCATGTAGACGCCGAAGAGGCCGAGCTGCACCGCGAGGAAGACGGCGGCGATGCCGGGCGACAGCACGAGGAACACCAGCGCGAGATAGCCGCCGATGCGCAGGGCGAGGAAGACGATCTCGACGCTGCGTCGGCGCAGCGGCTCACGCGCGACGACACGGCGCACGCTCGAGGCATGCAGCGACAGCCCTTCGAGCAGGAGGATCGGGAAGAAGAACATCCCCTGGTGGGCCATGACCCACGCCAGTGCGGGGCCGTACTGCTTTGCGCGCTGCTCCACCTGATCGGGGGTGAACGACACGACGGGCAGTTCGATGTCAGGATCGGAGCCGATCTTGTTCGGGTTCGCATGATGGCGCGTGTGCTTGTGTTGCCACCAGCCGTAGCTCATTCCGACCAGGAGGTTGCCCAGCACCATCGACGTCCAGTCGTTCCAACGGCCCGATACGAAGATCTGCCGATGCGCGGCGTCGTGCCCGAGCATGGCGATCTGCGTGAACAGAATCGCGAAACCTGCGGCCGTGAAGAGCTGCCACCAGGTGTCGCCGATCAGGAAGAAGGCGACTAGGGCTGCGGCGAGCACCACCACCGCACCGATGAGCTTGGTCCAGTAGTACCCGTAGCGACGGCGCATCAGACCGCTGGTGCCGATGATCTTCGCGAGGTCGGTGAAGTCGTTGCCCGCTCGTGGCGTTCGGGCCACCGTGGCGCGGACTCCGCCGGTGAGCTGGTCGGCCATGTGCTCGTCCCCGATCCTCCGGCCGCACAGGTGTGCGGTCCGCGGGTGTCGGGGTCCGGGACGTCCGTATCGGCCAGGCTACGCCGATGTCAGGCGTTGCGGCAGAGCCCGGGCGAGTTCACAGGCGGGGTCACGTCTGGCGGCGGATGAAGCGCATCAGCCAGGCGATCACCGCGATGATGATGATCACGAGGCCGATCCACAGCAGGAACTTCGCCGCCTCGATGAACACGCCCAGCAGCAGCAGGACGATTCCGACGATGAGCAGGATCACTGCGAGTCCGGTCATGGTCTGATCCTGGCCCCCGGCCGCGCGCTCACCAATGGGTTGACAAAGCCGACGCGGCTGCGCAAGGCGGAGTTCCGTGCTCCGCAGCGACGCGATCTGCGCCCACCCCGCCCGTCACGTGGTTGGCTGGGACGGCGGACCTCGACCGCCACCGTGAGGAGACCGATATGACGGATGCCCCGATCCCGACGCCGTCGGCAGGGACCGCGGCGAGCACGCCGGGCGCCGTGCCGGCCTCCCCCTTCTTCCGCGCCGGCGGCCGCAACCGCTTCACCGCCCGCCGTGCGCACGCCGTCTCGGTCGAGCAGGTCGCCCCGGTGCTGCTGCGCGTGCGGGTCACCGGCCCCGACTTCACGGACTTCACCAGCGGCGGTCCAGCGGACCATGTGCGCGTGTTCTTCCCCGACCCCGAGACCGGCGACGTGGTCGCACCGACCGCGGTCGGCCCGGGCGAGGACGGCATCGTGCGACCGGACGCACCCACCCACGCACGTGACTTCACTCCGCTGCGCGTGACCACGATCGACGGCGAGGTCGCCGTCGATCTGGACTTCTACCTGCACCCCTCGCCCGGGCCGGCCTCCCGCTTCGCGAGCGGCGCCCGCCTCGGCGACGAGCTCGTCATCGTCGGCCCGCGCGGCTCGAAGGCGGCTCCCCAGGGCGCGGCGCGCCTCGTGCTCGTCGTGGATGAGACCGCGCTCCCGTCCGCCACGCGCTGGGCGGCCGAGGTGCCCGCCGACACATCGGTCGATCTCATCGCGCTCACCGCCGACGACGGGTCGTGGGTCGCCGGGTACGTCTCCGAGACGTCGGGCCGCACCGACGTCCGGGTGCATCACCTCGACGCGGGCGGTGACCCCGACGCCGTCGTCGCCGCCGTCGACGCGGTGGGCGTGGATGCTTCGACCTTCGTGTTCGCGGCGGGTGAGGCATCCGCCCTCGTCCCTCTTCGCCGCCACCTGCGCCGCACGCTCGCGCTGCCGGCGGAACAGGTCGCGCTGAGCGGCTACTGGAAGCGCGGAACGGCCGGATTCGACCACCACGCGCCGATCGACCCCTCCGACCCGGATTGACGCGAGGGCCGCTCGCCTCGCGAGCGGTCCCCTCGTCTCTTCGCCCCGCGAGTCAGTCGGCGGCGACCGCCGCGTTCGCGGCCTGCCAGTCCTCGGTCGACGTCGCCTTCGGCCGGCGCAGGAACAGCACGGCGACCACGCCGATCAGCATCACCGCTGCGGACAGCAGCACGGACTGCGCCATCGCCGTCGCGAACGGCTCTGCGACGACCTCCGGCAGCGCCCCCGAGCCGAAGCTGCCGCCGGGCGCGTCGGCGGCGCCGGGGAGGTTCGCCTCGATGCGGCTCTGCATGAACACCGCGATCGCGGCCGAACCGAGGACCGAGCCGATGGTGCGCATCGTGTTGTAGATGCCGGCACCGGCGCCCGCCTGCCGCGGAGCGAGGTTGCGCGTGGCGGTGGTCGCGAGCGGCCCCCACATGCCGGCGTTTCCGACGCCCATCAGCAACGACGGGATGAGGAACACCCAGATGGGGGTGTCGAGGTTCATGAGCACGGAGTACAGCACGAGCGAGCCCGCGACGAGCAGCAGCCCCGGCACCAGGAGGACGCGCGGATCGGTGCGGTCGAGCCATCTGCCCGCGAGCGGCGACAGCACGCCGGCCGCGACCGCCATCGGCACGAGCAGCAGTGCCGACTCGGTCGGCGTGAGGCCGCGCGCCAGCTGCAGGAAGAACATCAGCGGCAGGGACATGCTCGTGACGGTGAAGCCGACCGTCGAGATGCCGATGTTCGCGACGGAGAAGTTGCGGTCGCGGAAGAGCTCCAGCGGTACCAGCGCCTCGCTCTTGGTCTTCGCCTGCTGCCAGATGAACAGTCCCATCACCAGCACGCCGGTGATGATGAGGCCCCACACGGTGATCGGGCCCCAGATGACGCCCCAGTCGTAGGTCTCGCCCTCCTGCAGACCGAACACGATGAGGAAGAGCCCGATCGCACTGAGGAAGACGCCGACGAGGTCGAACTTGTGGGGGTGCGTCTCGAGCTTGGGCACGAGGATCCACGCGAGCACGAAGCCGACGACACCGACCGGAAGGTTGATGAAGAAGATCCACTCCCAGCCGAGCCCGTCGACCAGCAGGCCGCCGGCGAGGGGGCCGACGAGCATCGCGACGCCCGAGGTCGCACCCCACAGTCCCATCGCCGCACCGCGCTGGTTCGGCGGGAAGGTGCGCGTGATGATGGCCATCGTCTGCGGCGTCATGAGAGCCGCGCCCAGACCCTGCACGGCCCGGAAGGCGATGAGCGCGCCGAGCGTCGGCGACAGTCCGCAGGCGAGCGAGGCCAGGGTGAAGACGGCCAGGCCGCCGAGGTACATGTACTTCGGGCCGAACCTGTCGCCGAGGCGCCCCGTGATGAGCAGCGGCACCGCGTAGGCCAGCAGGTACGCCGAGGTGACCCACACGACGTTGTCGAGGTTGTTGGTGTCGGGGTCGAGGGCAGCCTTGATGGCCGGGTTCGCGACCGAGACGATCGTCGTGTCGACGAGGATCATGAAGAACCCGATGACGAGGGCCCAGAGGGCGGGCCACGGGCTGCGGGGCTTGTGTCCGGCGGCGTAGGCGCCGGTGGGCGGGTGGGCCGCCGAGGCGGTTGCAGAGGACGCACCCGCCGCGCGGGGGCCGTCCGGGGTGTTCGGGGTGGTCACTGGCGTGCTGCCTTTCGTTGGGCGAGATAGCGTTCCGACGGGGTCGCGTCGGGGCCCCAGGCGAAGTCGGGATCGGCGATCCGCGGGAGGGTCGCGTCCATCCAGGCGAGCTCCGCCTGGAGGAGGGCCTCTTCTCGCGCGATCTCGAGGAGGTACTGCTCCGGCACGCCCTTGTCGAGCGCCTGCCGGCGGCCGGCGCTGAGGGAGTCGAGGGCGCCGGCGAGCGCCGCGCGGCGGTCTCCCAGCAGCGCGAGCGCCTCCTCGCGCTCGAGGTCGTGGACCTCGGCGAGCGCGACGCGGAACTCCGCCGGCCGATCCACGCGAGGCAGTTCCCGCCGCACCCATTCGAGGACCGCGGCGGCTCCGGCATCCGTCTGCGTGTAGGTGGTGCGCTCGGGCCGATTGCCCTCGCGGTCGACGCCGACCTCGGCGACGAGTCCTGCCCGCTCCAAGCGGGCGACCGTGTGGTAGACCGTGCCGTTGGTGATGGTGACCAGGCGGTCGTCGCGGCGGAGGTGCATGAGCCGGATCATCTCGTACGGGTGCATGTCACCCTCGCCGAGGAGCGCCAGCACGGCCACCCCGAGCGGGGTGAGGCGGGCGACGGCATTTGTCACGATCATTCCTCCATGTCGATTAGTCCACATGGACTATACGCCTCCTCGCGCGCGATCGCCTCCGCGGGAAGTGAAGACGAGCACCACCCGGATGCCGCTTCCCTGGCGCGGTGTCGGCGGCGGGTCGTACGGTGAGGGCATGGCAGACAAGGCCGTCGTGCGCCGTGAGAAGTTCCCCGAGGCCTACGCGATCTTCGACCCGATCGTGGCGGAGTGGACATCGCGGCCCGATGTCGCCCTCGGAGCGATGTTCGGCTCGGAGGGCTTGAACGTCCGCGGCAAGGTGTTCGCCTTCGTGACGTTCGCGGGCGAGCTGATGGTCAAGCTGCCCGAGAGGCGGATCGGCGAGCTGGCGGAGGCGAACGAGGCGCAGCCCGCGGTCATGCGCGGTCGGCCCATGCGCGAGTGGGCGACGGTGGGGACGGATGCCGCGGAGCGCTGGGGTCCGCTCGTCGGCGAGGCGTTCGCGCACGTCGACGCGATCACCCCCTGACCCTGTTTGCCGGCGTTCACGACGCCGACCTGAGATCCGCGGGACCTACCCGGATAATGGACGGGTGACGGCTACCCCCACCCCCACGACCGAGCTCCCCGGCTGGCGCCACGCGTACTCGGGCAAGGTGCGCGACCTCTACGTTCCGGAAGACACGGCAGAAGGGGCGCAGCCCGAGCGCCTGCTCGTCGTGGCCAGCGACCGCGTCAGCGCGTTCGACCACGTGCTCTCGCCCGGCATCCCGGGCAAGGGGGAGCTTCTCACCACCCTCAGCCTGTGGTGGTTCGACCAGCTCGCGGGTGCCGACGGCGGGCGCGGCATCCCGAACCACCTCGCCGCGTCGCACACCCTCACGCGCGGCGCGGACGGTGAGGCGAACACCGCCGACGACCTGAAGAGCCTGATCCCGGATGCCGTCACCGGTCGTTCGATGGTCGTGAAGAGCCTCGACATGCAGCCGATCGAGTGCGTGGTCCGGGGCTACCTCACCGGCTCGGGCTGGGCGGAGTACCGCGAGAGCGGCACCGTGTGCGGCATCGAGCTGCCCGGCGGGCTGTCGAACGGCGACCGGCTGCCCGAGCCCATCTACACCCCGGCGTTCAAGGCGCCGATGGGCGAGCACGACGAGAACATCTCGTTCGAGCGCACCGTCGAGCTCGTCGGCGCCGAGCGCGCGGCCGAGCTGCGCGACCTGTCGCTCGAGATCTACTCCCGCGCTGCCGCGACGGCCGAGGCGCACGGCGTGATCCTGGCCGACACCAAGTTCGAGTTCGGGCTCGACGAGAACGGCGTGATGACCCTCGCCGACGAGGTGCTCACCAGCGACTCGTCACGGTACTGGGATGCCGCGGCCTGGGCCTCGGGCACGACTCCCGAGGAGCGCATGGCGAGCTTCGACAAGCAGATCGTGCGCAACTGGCTCGCGGCGAACTGGCCCGCGCCGCGTGAGGGCGAGCCTCCGGCGCTTCCGGCCGACATCGTGGCACGCACCACCGCCCGCTACCGCGAGCTGCTGGAGCGCCTCACCGCCGCCTGATTCCGCCTCGCCGTGCCGGGTCCGTTCGCTCACCCGAGCAGCATCCGCTCGATGTTCTCGATCGGGCCGTACCACCCCTGCTCGAGCACCCACGCCTGCACCACGCGATCCCAGCCGAGAGCCACGGCGACCCCCACCACCACCAGCAGGCCGCCGATCACGCGACGGAACACGCCATGGGGATCGGCGAGCCAGCCCAGCCGGCGAACGAGCGCCGTCCCGGCCAGAGCGATCCCCAGCAGCGCCAGGGCGAGGCCGGCGGCGTAGGCCGAGACATAGAGGACGCCGGCGGCGAAGCTGGCCGGCAGCACCGCGGCGACGATCAGGGCGTAGGTGGGGCTGCAGCTGCTGAAAGCCGGACCGAGGGCCGCGCCCAGGGCGATGTCGCCGCCGAGACCAGCCCGGCGGTAGCCCCGATCGAGCAGTCGCCCGCCGCCCGCCTGCCAGCCGGCGGCGACGGTCAGCCGCTCCCAGAGGGTGGGGAACACCATCGTGATCCCGAAGGCGGCGACGATGACGCCCGACGCCGCCTGCCATACCCAGGCCGGGATCCCCAGAAGGGCCGTGGTCGCCTTCAGAAGCAGGGTGAACACCACGACGGATATGGCGAGGGATGCCGCGATCACGAGCGGGCGGTACCACTCGCGCTCCGCGGTCTGCGCTGTCGCACCGGTCCGGACGGCGGTGCCCCCGACGATCACCGGAAGCAGCGGGAGCACGCACGGGGCGAGAACCGTCAGCACTCCGGCCGCGAACGAGACGACCGTCAGCGCGAGCATCAGCCGCCGAGCCCGAGCCCCGACAGAGCCGCTGCCAGGGTCGGCTCGTCGTAGGCGACGAATGCGGCGGTGCCGTTGCCCTCCTCATCGAGCGCCACCACCGTCGTCTGGATTCTGACGCCGTACTGCTGGCGCAGATCCTGTCGTGAGTCGTAGTCGACCTTCAGCACCGTGACGCCCGCAGGCACCCCGGCAGCGAGGATGTCGGACTCGAGGGCGCGGCACTGCGGACACCAGGGCGCATGGAAGAACAGGACCCTCGTGCCGCCCGCTGCAGCCAGTGCATCCTCGCTGTAGTCGACGTAGGCGCCCGGTGCCGGCTGGTCCGTCTCAGCCGCTTGCGGCTCGACGGTCGACTCCGGGCTCGTGCGGTCCGGTGACGGAGAAGCGCTGGGCTCTGCCATCACGGAGGAGGTCGGCGAGGGGCCGCCGACGCCGGCGAGTCCCGCGACACCGCCGTCCGCCGCGAAGGCGATCGCCGCAGCGACGCCCGCCACCACGACGGCACCGACCACTGTCCCGATCACCGTTGCCCGCTTCATGACACCATCCTGATCCGTGCCGCGGCGCGGGGAGGCATCGCAGTCATTACGGTTCCCATACGGACCGCGGAACGTGGAGCTGATCGTGACGTCGGACCGGCGACCCGGACGCGTCGCCACCGCGGCGCCGACGCCACGGGATCACGCGTTCTTCATCGCCTTGAGTCGCGACAGCAGGACAGGTGCCGTGCGGTCCAGCGCGCGACCGCCGACGAGGATGCCGCCGATGAGCACGGCGGCACCGAGCACGATTCCGATGGCGCACGCCACCCAGCTGAGCGTCGCGTCGCCCGTGAAGTAGCCGATCAGCCCGACGATCACGACGGGTGCCGACAGCACCAGCGCGACGAGCCAGATGCCGAAGAACGCCATGCCCTGGAGGAAGGTGGTGCCCGGAACCCGTTTGAACGGGTTGTCGCCGGAGGCGGCCACGGGAACCACCAGCTGTGCCGAGGTGACCGCGCACACGCCGTAGCAGGTGAGCAGGATGCCGACCGACATGCCGAGGATGCCGGGGAACTGCCGCCAATCGCCCCCGAGGGCGAAGGGCACGATCACGGCGAGCACCACCAGGGGCAGCGCCACCGCGGCCGCGGCGAGGCTGCGGCCGACCCGGTCGGCGCGTCCGGAGGCTCCCGTGATGAGTTCGGTGCCGAAAGCCGTGCCGTCGTACGAGATGTCGGCGTACACGACGATGCCGATCACCATCGCGATGATCGGACCCGAGAACGTCAGCGCGGTCAGGGGATCGCCGCCGCGGGCGTAGAACCACAGCAGCACGGGCACGAGCGGCGCCCCGATGAGCTGGCGCAGGTAGCGCGGGTCGCGCGTCCAATACGTCAGCGCCCGCGCGAAGATGGCGCCTGCCGCGCCGGTGGGCACGCGCCCGAACCAGCCGACGGAGCCCGCCCGCACCGGCGCGGCCGACGTCTGCGGGGGACGCACCAGGGAACGGCCGAGCGATGCGCGCCACAGCAGCCAGAGGACCGCGAGCGTCACGAGCGCGATCAGCAGCTTCGCTGCCGCCGCTGGCAGATCCCCCGCCGCGGCATCGGCCGGCACCGCCCAGGCGGCGCCGAGCGGGGTCCATCCCAGCACCGGAACCGTCGATGCCAGCGTGTCGGCGTTCACGGCGAAGCCGGTCGCCACGCCCGCGATGATCGGGCCGGCCAGGATCAGCGGGATGAAGATGACGATCCCCGAGACCTCGCGGAAGCGCCGCCCGCTGCCCAGTCCCGACGCCAGCGACGCGACGGCGCGCGAGGCGACGACCGCCGTCAGCACGGCCAGGGGCGTGCTGACGATCCAGGCGACGATCGCAGCCGGCCAGTGGGCCCAGGTCGCGATCGTCGCGATCGCCGCCGCGGAGGTGATGATCCCGGGGATGCCGCAGACCCCCGCGAGCGTCAGTGCGACCATCATGCGCGGCAGCGACATGGGGAACACGACGAGACGGGCGGGGTCCAGCGTGGTGTCGACGCCGAAGGCGACGAGGGGGACGAGGGCCCAGCCCAGGGTCACGACCGAACCGACGCCGACGATGACGTTGCTCGCCAGCCGCAGATCGCCGAAGCCGAGCAGCACGAGCCCCACCACGATGCCGGCCAGCAGGCCGAGCCCGTACACGGCGCCGAAGATGAAGCCGACCAGCTGCCACGGGCTGCGGGCGAGCTGATTGCCCAGAACCCGGAACCGCAGCCTCAGGAGCGTCGCAACCATTCCGGCCCCTCAGTGTGGCGACGGCCTCCGACGAGCTCGACGAAGCGATCCTGCAGCGGCTGGCCCGCGCGCACGTCAACGACGGTCCCGGCGACGAGCAGGCGGCCGGCGGCGACGATCGCGACGTGGTCGCACATGCGCTGCACCAGGTCCATCGAGTGACTGGAGACGATCACCGTGCCGCCGCCCGCGACGTAGCCGGTGAGGATGTCCTGGATGTTCGCGGCCGACACCGGATCCACCGACTCGAACGGCTCGTCGAGCACGAGCAGCCGCGGCGCGTGGACGAGGGCGCACGCCAACGCGATCTTCTTGGTCATGCCGGCCGAGTAGTCCACGACCATCGTGCCCGCGGCATCCGTCATGTCCATGAGTGCCAGGAGATCCGCCGTGCGACGGGCGATCTCGTCGTGCGGGATGCCGAAGAGCAGGCCGTTGTACGTGACGAGCTGCTCGCCGGTGAGTCGATCGAACAGCTTGACGCCGTCGGCCAGGTTGCCGAGCATCGCCTTCGCCGTGACGGGGTCACGCCAGACGTCGACCCCGTGCACGAGCGCCTGGCCCGCGTCGGGTGCGAGCAGGCCCGTCGCCATCGACAGCGTCGTGGTCTTGCCGGCGCCGTTCGGTCCGACCAGGCCGTAGAACGACCCGGCGGGCACCCGCAGGCTCAGATTCTCGACCGCCACCTTCTGCCCGAACCGCTTGTGCAGGCCGCGCAGCTCGAGCGCCGCATGATCGCCGCGTATCGAGTACCCGCTCCGGGCGGCATCGGCCGTCACCGCCGGGCCAGGGGGCAGGGAAGGAATCGCTGAGTCGGTCACATCTCTCCGTCACATCGGTTTCGCGAACGAGGCGCCGCGGCCCCGCACCAGCCTCTCGGATGCCGCATCGCCGGGGCAACTCACCGAGCCGCCGGTCGTCGCTAGGGTGATGCTCGCACCATCCCCCGAGCGCAAGGAGCGCACATGCCTACGTGGACCCTTCACGGCAACGGCCGGACCGTCGAACCGGGCAAGGTGGTGAAGCCCGACGAGCGACTGAACTGGCCCGCCACGGTCGCGATCGGCGCGCAGCACGTCATCGCGATGTTCGGCGCCACATTCCTCGTGCCGGTGCTCACCGGCTTCCCCGTCTCGACGACCCTGCTCTTCTCGGGCATCGGGACGCTGCTGTTCCTGCTCATCACGAAGAACCGCCTGCCCAGCTACCTGGGCTCCTCATTCGCATTCATCGCCCCGGTGACGGCGGCAACCGCCTCGCAGGGCATCGGCTCGGCGCTCGCCGGCATCGTCGCCGTGGGCGTGCTGCTGGCGGCCGTCGGCTTCATCGTGCAGTTCGCGGGCCTCGGCTGGATCGAGAAGCTCATGCCTCCGGTCGTCGCCGGCGCCATCGTCGCGCTGATCGGATTCAACCTTGCGCCGGTCGCCTGGACGAACTTCCAGCAGGCGCCGATCACCGCGACCATCACGCTGTCCGCCGTGATCCTGTTCAGCGTGCTGTTCCGCGGGTTCCTCGGCCGCATCTCGATCTTCCTCGGCGTGATCGTCGGCTACATCGTCGCGCTGCTGCGCGGCGAGGTCGACTTCAGCGCCGTCGACGAGCTCGTGGCGAACGGGCAGTGGGTGGGCCTGCCGACCTTCGCGTTCCCGACCTTCGGCGACCCAGGAACCTGGAGCGTCATCGCGATGTTCCTGCCGGTCGTGCTCGTGCTCATCGCCGAGAACGTCGGCCACGTTCGCGGCGTCGCGACGATGACCGAGTCGTCGGTCAACCAGTACACGGGTCGCGCCCTGATCGCCGACGGCGCCGCCACCGTGCTCGCCGGCACCTTCGGCGGCTCGGGCACGACGACGTACGGCGAGAACATCGGCGTCATGGCCGCGACCCGCGTGTACTCGACGGCCGCCTACTGGGTCGCGGGACTGTTCGCCATCCTGCTGTCGCTGTCGCCGGTGGTGGGCGCGGTGTTCAACTCGATCCCCGCCGGCGTGCTCGGCGGTGTGACGACCGCGCTGTACGGCCTGATCGGCATCATCGGCATCAAGATCTGGGTCGACAACCGCGTCGACTTCTCGCGCCCGGTGAACCAGTACACCGGCGCCGTCGCGCTCGTCATCGCGATCGCCGGGTTCACGATGCAGTGGGGCGACTTCCAGCTCGGCGCGATCGTGATCGGCGCAGCGGCGGCGCTGCTGATCTACCACCTCGGCAACGCCATCGCCCGCTGGCGCAAGACCGGCGCGGACGATGGCGGCCCGATCCCGGCAGTCGGCCAGCTCGGCGGCGACCCGCAGTAGTCGAACAGCGGATGCCGCCACCCGAGGCCCTTGAGTCCACCTGGGTGGCGACATCCACCGTCCTTCTCGGGTTTGGGGCGCGCCGCGGTCGTTCGGGGCGTGTCGCGCGCGCCCCAAACGGTCGCGGTGCGCCCCAAACCCAGCTGACTCCGGGTCTCCGGGCGACCTCGACCCGTCGTGCAGGGGAATGAAGGGCGGATGCCGGCGGTTCTCATTCGTGTGAATACACAACTCGCGGCGGCCGACCGTCTCTCCGCCGACACGTCGATGGGAGCCGTGACGCTCCTCGTGGGCGACCTGGACGGCATGACGGCGTTCTACCGCGACGTCATCACGCTGCAGGTGCTCGCCGCCGACGGCGACGAGGTCGTGCTCGGACGAGCCGGTCGCGCCGTGGTCGTGCTGCGGCACGAGCCGGCGCTGCGCCACGCGGCGCCCGGCGCGGCGGGCTTGTTCCACACCGCCATCCTCTTCGAGACGCAGGAGGCCCTCGCGGCCGCGCTGTACAGCGTCGCCCAGCACGCCCCGCACACGTTCAGCGGATCGGCCGATCACCTGGTCAGCCAGGCGTTCTACCTGACCGACCCCGAGGGCAACGGCATCGAGCTCTACTGGGACCGCGCCCGCACCGAGTGGTCGTGGACGCACGGCAGCATCGAGATGGCGACCCTTCACCTCGACCCGAACGCCTTCCTGCGCGAGCACCTCACCGAGCGGGCCGCGAGCGGTGCGACGGGTCAGGACGCGGCATCCGTGGGACACGTGCACCTGTCGGTCGGCGACGTCGCGAGTGCCCATGCGTTCTACGTCGACGCGCTGGGGTTCGACCAGACCGCCGCGATGGGCGACCAGGCGCTGTTCGTGAGCGCCGGCGGCTACCACCACCACATGGCGATGAACGTGTGGAACTCGCGCGGTGCCGGACCACGGATGCCGGCGCTCGGCCTCGGCCGCGTCGACCTCGCCCTGCCCGACGCCGACGCCCTCGGCGCCCTCGCCGAGCGCCTGCGGCACCACGGCCTCGAGGCGCGCGACGACGGTCGCACCGTGTCGTTCGACGACCCCTGGCGCAACCTCCTGCAGGCCACCGTCCCGGGCCGCGGCTGACCCAGGATTCCCGGAACCCGCGGTCAGACCGATTCGCGGACGACCAGCTCGGTCTCGAGGATCGTGACGTGCCGCGGATGCCGCCCCGCGAGGAGGTCGAGCAGCACCGTCGCCATGCGCTCCCCCTGCGCGAAGGAGGGCTGGCGCACCGTCGTCAGCTGCGGGATGACGGAGGTCGCCACCGGCGAGTCGTCGAAGCCGATGATCGCGATGTCCTCCGGAACACGAAGGCCCTCCGCCGCGATCACGGTCAGCACGCCGCGCGCCATGAGGTCGCTCGCGACGAAGACCGCGTCGGGCTTCGCACCGGTGGCGAGCACGCGGCGCATCGCGTCTGCACCGCCGTCGGCGGTGAAGTTGCCGTCCTCGATGGCGATCTCGTCGAGGTCCCATGCCGCCAGCGCGTCGCGGTAGCCCTGCAGCCGGTCGACGCCGGCGGGCATGTCGCGGGGACCCGTGATCGTCGCGATGCGCTTGCGGCCGCTCTCGATCAGGTAGACGGTCGCGTCGTAGGCCCCGCGCACGTTGTCGACGTCGACGTAGTAGTCGCGTTCGCGCTCGCGCACCGGGCGGCCGCCGTAGACCACCGGGACGACGCTCGCGATGCGGTCGATGAACGTGTCGCTGGTGTGGTGCGAGACGACGATGGCGCCGTCGACGGCGCCGCTGCGGACGTAGCTCGTAGTCTTGTCGCCCGGGTCATCGCTCGCGATGAAGAGGTTGAGCACGTAGTCCGAGCGGCTCAGGCGGGAGTTGATCCCCGACACGATGGCCGCGAAGAAGGGGTCACCGAAGAACCGTGTGGTGTCTTCGGGGACGATCAGCGCGACCGCGTGGGTCTTCTGGCTCGCCAGCGACCGCGCGGCGCGGTTCGGAACGTAGTTGAGCTCGGCGATCGCTCGCGTCACCGACTGCAGAGCCTCGGGGCTCACCGCCGTCGAGCCGTTCACCACGCGCGACACCGTGGACCGCGAGACCCCCGCCGCTGCGGCGACCTCTTCGATCGTGACTGCCGAACGCATCGCCTCGACGCTCATTCTCTTCCTCCTCCCGGATGCTATGTCCGGGACGCTATGACGTGACGGCCGCCGCGCGCGCGGGCGCCAGGTCGAGGGCGCGGGCGCCGATGATCCGGCGGTACTCGAGAGCGCTGTCCTTCGGCGTGCGCTCCTGCGTGTCGTAGTCGACGCGCACGATGCCGAACCGCTTCTCGTACCCCCACGCCCACTCGAAGTTGTCGAGGAGCGACCAATAGAAGTATCCCCGCACATCGACGCCCGCGTCTGCGGCATCGAGGATCGCGCCGAGGTGACCGCGCAGGAACTCCACGCGGTCGGCGTCGTGCACGCGCTTCTCGGCACCCTCGACGACCAGCTCGTCGTCGTAGGCCGCACCGTTCTCGGTGACATAGAGAACCGTGCAGGCCGACTGCGCGTACTCGTCCCACACCCGGTGCAGCAGCGTGGTGAGGCCCTCGGGCTGCACCTCCCACTGCATGGGGGTGCGGGCAAGGCCGCGCTCGTGCCAGAAGATGCCTTCGTGCGAGGGGTACGGCGAGCGGCCCGGGCGGTCGGTCGGCGCGTCGCCGCCGATCGGCGGGTTCACCGGCTCGTGGCCGCCCACGTACTCGCCGTGGTAGTAGTTGACGCCGAGGGTGTCGATCGGCGTCGCGATCGTCTCGAGGTCGCCCGGACGCACGGCGGACTCCCATGCGGCGACCGCCGCGGCATCCACCTTCCGGATGTCCTCGACGACGTCGGCCGGGTATTCGGCGCGGAAGATCGGGTCGAGGAACCAGCGGTTGAACTGGCCGTCGATGCGGCGCGCGGCGTCGGCGTCGGCCGGGTCGTTCGCGTCGACCGGCTCGGCGACCGTCAGGTTCAGCGTGATGCCGAGCTTGAGCGACGCGTCGCGCGCCCGCAGCTCGCGCACGGCCTGCCCGTGACCGAGCAGCAGGTGGTGCGCGGCCAGGACGCCCTCTTCGACGCTGTAGTGACCCGGCGCGTGCAGGCCGGCGGTGTAGCTCAGGAACGACGAGCACCACGGCTCGTTGAGCGTCGTCCACACGTTCACCCGGTCGCCCAGCGCGTCGTGCATCGTCAGCGCGTACTCGGTGAACAGGTCGGCCGTGTCGCGGTTGGCCCAGCCGCCCTGCTCCTGCAGCGCCTGCGGCAGGTCCCAGTGGTAGAGCGTCAGCCACGGCAGGATGCCGGCATCCAGCAGCTCGTCGGTCAGCCGCTTGTAGAAGTCGACGCCCTGCGGGTTGACCGCGCCGCCGTCGGGCCGCACGCGCGACCACGACGTCGAGAAGCGGTACGTCTGCAGGCCCAGGTGCTTCATGAGCGCCACGTCGCCGGCGTAGCGGTGATAGTGGTCGCACGCCACGTCGCCGTTGTCGCCGTTGATGACCGCGCCCGGCACACGGCAGAAGGCGTCCCAGATGGAGTCACGGCGGCCGTCCTCGTGGGCGGCGCCCTCGATCTGGAAGGCGGCGGTCGCGGCGCCGAACAGGAAGTCCGACGGGAAGGCGCGCGGGATCGCGGTCGTCATGAGGGGGGAGGTCCTCTCTGGATGCATTGAGTTCAGGATGACTGAGGCCGAGCGGAGGCGGAAGGCCTAGCCCTTGACGGCACCGGCCATGATTCCACTCACCAGCTGCTTGCCCGCGAGGGCGAACAGGATGAGCAGCGGGATCGTGGCGAGCAGCACGCCGGCCAGCACGATGGAGTAGTCCACGAAGTAGTTGGACTGCAGCAGCGAGAGCGCGACCGGCAGGGTAGGGCTCTGGCGGTCGAGCACGATGAACGGCCAGAAGAACTGGTTCCACGCGCCGACGAAGGTGAAGAGGAACAGCATCGCGGCCGCGGGACGGGCCGCGGTGACGCCGACCGTCCAGAACGTGCGGATCATGGAGGCCCCGTCCACGCGCGCCGCCTCGATGAGCTCGTCCGGCACGGTCTGCGACAGGTACTGCGTCATCCAGAACACCCCGAACGCGCTGGTGAGCGCGGGGATGATGATGGCGCCGATCTGGCCGGTCCAGCCGAGGTCCGAGAACAGGAGGTACAGCGGCACCACGCCGAGCTGCATGGGCACGGCCATCGTGGCAACCACGAAGGCCAGCAGCCACTTGCCGCCCGGAAAGCGCAGCTTCGCGAACGCCCAGCCGGCGAGCGTCGAGAAGATGACGACGGATGCCGCGATCACGGTCGAGCTGAAGATGGAGTTCCACAGCGCCAGCCAGAAGTTGACGGCCGGGTCGTTGACGACCGCCAGCGCGTTGGCGATGAAGTTGCCGCCCGGCAGCCACGACATGTTCGGGTCGTTGATCGTGGTGGCGTCGCCCGAGCCGATCAGGAACGACCAGTAGTAGGGGAAGATCGCCGAGACGATGACGACTCCGAGGCCGAGGTACACCCAGAACCCGGCGCGGACGCCGCGGATCTTGGTGGTGCGCCGGTTGCGACGCGCGTTGGGGAGGTTCTCCTCGACGACGGCGAGAGGCGGGGTGCTGATGGCGCTCACTGCTGGGCTCCCTTCCGGCGACGGCGGCGCTGGATGACGCCGCGACCGCCCTCGTCGCGCACGAGGCGACGGGTGATGCCGAGGTTGATCAGGCCGATGGCGAGGATGATGATGAACAGGATCCACGCCAGGGCTGCGGCGCGGCCGAAGTTGAACTCGCCCCAGCCGATGTTGTAGAGGTACAGCGTGATCGTCAGCCACTGGTTGGCGGCGCCGCCGCGGCCGAAGGTGTCGAACATGCGCGGCTCGTCGAAGATCTGCAGGCCGCCGATCGTCGAGGTGATGACCACGAAGATGAGCGTCGGCTTCAGCGACGGGAGCGTGATGCTCCAGAACTGGCGGAACGCGTTGGCGCCGTCGACGGTGGCGGCCTCGTAGTACTCGCGCGGCACGGCCTGCATGGCGGCGAGCAGGATCAGGGCGTTGTAGCCCGTCCAGCGGAAGTTGACCATCGTCGCGATGGCGATGTGGCTCCAGAACGGATCCTTGTGCCACGCGATCGGGTCCAGTCCGACGCTGGTGAGGATGTTGTTCACCAGACCGTGGTTGTCGCCGAACATGTTGCTGAAGATCAACGCGACGGCGACCGGGGCCATGACGTACGGGAGCAGGACGCTCATCCGCCAGAAGGTCTTGGCCCGGATGTTGCGGTCGAGCATCGCCGCGATGAACAGGGCGAGCACGATCTGCGGCACCGACGACAGCAGGAAGATGCTGAACGTGTTGCGCAGCGCGACCCAGAAGTCGGCCTGCGACAGGATCCAGATGTACTGGTCGAAGCCGACGAACGTGCCGGAGTTGCGGACGAGGTCCCACTCCTGGAACGAGATGACCGCCGTGTAGACGATCGGGAAGAGTCCCACGATCGCGAACAGGATGAAGAACGGCGAGATGTAGAGGTAGGGCGAGACCTTCAGGTCCCAGCGGCTCATGCGATGGGAGAAGGACAGCACGCGCGGCGCGCGTTCGGGCTTGGGCCGATCGTCCGGCCCCGATGCCGTGGGGCGGGTTGCGGTCGAGGTCACCGGGGGGCTCCGATCCGGGTGGAGAGTGGGCGCTGGAGGCGGAGTGCGTGCGGGCCGCGGGGACCCGCACGCACTCCACTGGTGATGTCAGATCACGTCCGGCGAGCGGACACGATCGTCATCGTCGACCGATCAGAATGCTTCGACTTCGGCGACGTAGGTGTCCCACGAGGTCTGCGCGTCCTCGACACCGTCGAAGACTCGCGTGATGGCGTCCTGCAGCGCGGTGTTGTACTTGAAGTAGTCCGCGCTCTTGTACGGCGTGACCGTGATCGCCTCGGAGCGGTCGGCGAAGATCGAGCCGGTCGGGGCGTCGGCGTAGTACTCGTTGGTCGAGTCCGTGATCGACGGAGCGGCCTGCGCGTCGACCGCGCTCGGGAACGCGCCGACGTTGACGAAGGTCTTCTCCTGCTGCTCCGGAGCGGTCAGCCAGTCGGCGAGGGCGAGAGCCGCCTCGACGTTCTTGCCGTTCGCCGGGACGGTCAGGTACGAGCCACCCCAGTTGCCGCCGCCGTTGGGGAACGCGTTCGCGATCTCCCAGCCGGTGACCTCGGGTGCGTTGCCCGAGATGATGCCGAGCATCCACGGCGGGCACAGCATGGCAGCGAACTCACCGTTGGCCATCGAGGCGTTCCAGTCGTCCGACCACTGGCCCGAGTAGGCCGAGTTCGGGATGCCGCGCTCGACGACGAGGTTGTAGGCCGCCTCGATCTCCGGGTTGGAGGTCGCGACCACGGTGCCGTCGGGCTCGTCGTACGGGAACTCGACCTGGTTGACGATGCCCTGGAACGCCGAGTTGGCGGAGTCGAGCATCGGCTTGCCGGTCGCAGCCTTGTACTGGTCGGCCAGGTCGAAGAAGGTGTCCCAGTCGCCGTCGATCGCCGAGGCGACCTCGTCCGGCGTCGAGGGCAGGCCGGCGGCGGCGAACAGGTCGGCGCGGTAGCAGACCGCCTGCGGTCCGATGTCGGTGCCGAAGCCCACGAGACGCCCATCGGCATCCGTCGCGGCCTCTTCCTTCCATTCGACCCAGCGGCCCTTGGCGCTGTCGGGCACCTCGGCGAGCAGGTCGGAGTACTGCATGGCCTCGGCGAACCAGTCGACCTCGACGGCCTCGATGTCGGCGAGGCCTTCCTTGCCGAGCTTCGCGAAGAAGTTCGTACGGGCGTCGTCGGTGATGGCCGCCTTGTTGTGGACGATCTTCACGTTCGGGTTCTCGTCCATGTACTCCTGGAGGAGTTCATCGTCGTAGCCGAAGTCGTTGAAGGTCGCCAGGGTCAGCGTGATCTCGCCGTCTTCGCTGCCGGCGTCGTCGTTGCCGCCGGCGCAGCCGGCGAGGACGATGGCGGAAGCTGAGAATGCGGCGATTGCCACAGCGCTTCTGCGGAAGGCGCGTGCGTTCACTGTCACTCCTTTGTGTTGTCAGGGTCGTGTGTGTTGCAGGATCGGCTCGGAGGGATCCTCGCCGGTTGGTGTGTTCGTGGGAGCGTTCCCATCGATCGAGACGCCACGCTACGGGAGCGCTCCCACGAAGTCAAGGGAGCGCTCCCACGGTTTGATCACGGTTGCGTCACGAGCTCTGCGGCAGGCGGTCGATACGACGGATGCCGGGGCCCGTAGACTGGAGGGGACCCCTGCCCGCGACATCCGGCGTTTCGACTCCTCGCTGCGCTCGTCGCTCAACGACTGATATCTGCGGCCCGCGGCCGCCAGGAGGATTCGGATGCCCACCATCGTCGTCGACGTCATGCCCAAGGCCGAGCTTCTGGACCCGCAGGGGAAGGCCGTCTCGGGCGCATTCGCCCGGCTCGGGGTCTCCGACTTCAGCGCGGTGCGCATCGGCAAGCGGTTCGAGCTCACCGTCGAGGGCGAGGTCACCGACGAGGTGCTCGCCGAGGCGCAGCGCATCGCCGACGAGATCCTGTCGAACGCGGTGATCGAGGACGTCGTCGGCATCGAGGTCGTGGAATGACCGCCCGCATCGGGGTCATCACCTTCCCCGGCTCGCTCGACGACCGTGACGCCCAGCGCGCGATCGAGATCGCCGGCGGCGAGCCCGTCGCCCTCTGGCACGGCTCTCACGACCTCGACGGTGTCGACGGACTCGTGCTGCCGGGCGGCTTCAGCTACGGCGACTACCTGCGCGCGGGAGCGATAGCGGCCCTCGCGCCGGTCATGTCGGAAGTGAAGGATGCCGCGGCGCAGGGCATGCCCATCCTCGGCATCTGCAACGGCTTCCAGATGCTCGTCGAGGCGCACCTGCTCCCGGGCGGCCTGATCCGCAACGCGCACCAGCAGTTCATCCGCCGCGACCAGCGCCTCCGCGTCGAGAACAACGACACGGCATGGACGCATGAATTCGCCTCCGGCCAGGAGATCGTGATCCCGCTGAAGAACGCCGACGGCGGTTACATCGCCTCCGAGAGCGAGCTCGATCGCCTCGAGGGCGAGGGTCTCGTGGTGTTCCGGTACGTCGGAGTGAACCCCAACGGATCGCTCCGCGACATCGCCGGCATCGCCAACGAGCGCGGCAATGTGGTCGGCCTCATGCCCCACCCCGAGCACGCAGTCGAGCCGGGCTTCGGTCCCGACACCGCGGCCGCCATGCGGTCGGGCGTCGACGGCCTGTCGTTCTTCACCTCGGCCATCGCGGCCGTGGTGGCACAGGCCGCCTGACCACCGGCATCCGCCGGCGAGCGACCGGAAGCGCGCGCGTCAGACGGTGCCCGCCGGCGGCCACACGCCGATGATGAGCGCCATCACGACGATCGTCACGAGCTCGTGCGCGATGTTCAGCACCGTCAGCGAGGACGGCCGGCCCTCGAAGGCGTCGTGCGTTATGAACCTCGCCGCGGTGAAGCCGGCCCATAGGATGACGCCGGTCGCCAGCGCCGACCAGACGTAGCTGCCGCCGTAGAAGTGCCACGCGATCGAGGAGGCGCCGGCGAGCACCCAGGCGGTCACGAAGCTGACGATGACGGTCACGACGATCGGTACGACGGCGGTCGCTCCGGGCCGGTCCATGTCGACGTTCGCGAGCTTCGCCCATCGGGTGCCGAACACCTTCGGGGTGTACCAGATGGAGCCGACGACCATGCTCGACGCCGTCGCGATGAGCACCGCCCAGTAGTTGATCTCGGGAACCACGACCGCCTCCTCTTTCCGGGGCGCCGCTCGGACAGCGGTGTCCGCTGGGCGAGAGCCTAGCGCCGCCCGGCGACGCCGGCCCGTCGCCTCGCCGGTAACGTGGATGGTGTGAGCAGTGACATCCGCGCCCTCGTCGTCAGCGTCCCGACCGAAGAACTCGCCGCAGATCTCGGGGAGCTCCCCGCCGGCGTCGAGCTGGTGGTGTGGCCGATGGATGGCCCCGCTCCGCGCGACCGGCTCGACATCGTCGTGCCGCCGTACATGTCGATGGCGCGCGTGCTCGAGCGCCTCGAGGGCGTCGACGTCGGTCTCGTGCAGGGTCAGTCGATCGGCTTCGACGGCGTCGCCGACATCCTTCCCGCGGGCCTGCGCTTCGCCAACGCGGCATCCGTGCACGAGACCTCCACGGCTGAACTGGCCGTGGGCCTCGCGATCGCGGCGCAGCGGCACATCGACGCTTTCGCGGTCGACACTGCGGCGGGGCGCTGGGCGCCCGTCTTCGCGCAGAGCCTCGCCGACCGCCGCGTGCTGCTGCTCGGCTACGGTGGCGTGGGCAAGGCGGTCGCCGCGCGCCTCGCGCCGTTCGAGGTGGAGCTCACGGCGGTGGCCTCCCGCGCCCGCGACGAGGACGGCGCGCACGGCGTGGACCATGTGCACGGGGTGGACGAGCTGCCCGAACTGCTCCCCCGCGCCGAGATCGTGATCCTGACGCTGCCCGGCGGCGACGCCACCCGGCACATCGTGGACGATGCGTTCCTGGCCTCGCTGCCCGACGGCGCGCTCATCGTCAACGTCGGGCGCGGCTCGCTCATCGACACCGAGGCGCTCGTCGACCACATCCGTCGCGGACGGATCCGCGCCGCGCTCGACGTGACCGACCCCGAGCCGCTTACGGACGGGCACCCGCTGTGGAGCCTTCCCGGCGTGCTCATCGCGCCGCATGTCGGCGGCGCCTCAAGTGCGATGCTCCCCCGCGTCGCGAAGCTGGTGCGCACGCAGATCGAGCGCCTCGTCGCCGGCGAGACGCCGATCAACGTCGTCCTCGGCGACTGAAGCGTGCACCCCGGTCGTTGAGCGAGCGAGGAACGAGCGAGACGAAACGCCCCGCACCCCCGGTCGTTGAGCGAGCGAGGAACGAGCGAGACGAAACGCGCCGCACCCGGCGCAGCGGCACGGCTCGAGGCGCTTCGTCTCGGTCGCTGGCGCTCCCTCCCTCCCTCCTTCAACGACCGGTGGTGCGACGTGTTCGACTCGCTCAACGACCAGTGAGTGGGCGCTCCGCGTGTCGTCACCGGTGGTCGATGTCGGCGCCCGACCAGACATCGCTGCACTCGACCTCGACCACGCCGTGGGTGACGAGATACGGTCGTGCGCCGCGGTCACCGTCCAGCGCGGCGGACAGCGCGGCGAAGTGCGAGAGGGTGATCGCCGCGGGATGCCCAGGCACGCCGCCATAGACGGCCTGACCGAGGAGCGCTTCCCGACGAAGCGTCGCAATCACTCGACGAACGACGGATGCCGGCGCATCGGGAGCGTCGACGGGCATCACGACGACGGCGTCGAACGCCGCAGCACCCGTGGACCTGGAGTTCCGGTCGTTGGGCGAGCGAGGAACGAGCGAGACGAAACGCCCCGCACCCGCCGCAGACCGTCGGCTCGGTGACGAGGTCAGGCGGTGAAGACCGTGTGCACGTCGCCGACGACCTCGCGCCCGCCGAGCGCGGTCAGCTCCACGAGCACCGCCGTGCCGACGACGACGCCGCCGAGCTCGGCGACGAGCTGGTGCGCGGCGACCAGGGTGCCGCCCGTGGCGAGCACGTCGTCGACCAGCAGCACGCGGCTGCCTCCGGCGATGTCGTCGTGCGCCTCGATCGTCGCGGTCCCGTACTCGAGCGCGTAGGTGATGGATGCCGCGGGCAGCGGCAGCTTGCCGGCCTTGCGGATCGGCACCAGGCCCGCTCCGGCCTCCATCGCGGCCGCGCCAGCGAGCAGGAACCCGCGGGCTTCGACGCCGGCGACGACGTCGAACGAGCCCTCGAACGGCGCGATCATCGCGTGGATGACGGTGCGCAGGGCCCGGGCATCCGCCAGCAGGGGCGTGATGTCGCGGAACTGCACACCCGGCTCGGGGTAATCGGGGATCGTTCGGATCAGGGACTCGGCGCGCGTGAGGGCTTCGGACAGCACCCGCCCACCCTACGCCCGGGCCCGATTCCCGCCGCCTCCGCGCCTTCGCCATCACCGCGCCGCATCCGCGCCTTCGCCACCACCGCACCGCATCCGGCGCCCGCGTCGTTCCTCAACTGAGGAGCGGTGCCGGACTGAGGGGCCGACCACGGCGTTTCGGCCCTCACATCGGCCCTGTTCCTCAGTTGAGGAACGCCGGCCGGCTCGACGTCACACTGTAAGCGCTTGCAGTACACTGGTCGGATGACTTCCGCAGAGACCGCTGAGCGCACGGACGCGTTCCTCGCCCCCGTCGGCGGCGAGTGGTGGCGCACCGCCGTCATCTACCAGATCTACCCCCGCTCCTTCGCAGACGCATCGGGCGACGGCATCGGCGACCTGCCGGGCATCACCTCGCACCTCGACGACCTCGCCCACCTCGGCATCGACGCGATCTGGCTGAGCCCGTTCCAGCGGTCGCCGCAGAAGGACGCCGGCTACGACGTCAGCGACTACTGCGACGTCGACCCGCTGTTCGGCACGCTGGCAGACTTCGACGCGATGCTCGCCGGTGCCCATGACCGCGGCATCCGAGTCATCGTCGACCTCGTCCCCAACCACTCCTCCGACCAGCACGAGTGGTTCCAGCAGGCGCTGGCCGCCGCGCCCGGCAGCCCCGAGCGCGGGCGCTACATGTTCCGCGACGGGAAGGGCGCGCACAGCGAACTGCCCCCGAACAACTGGGAGTCCGTCTTCGGTGGCCCCGCCTGGACGCGCATCGTCGAGGCCGATGGCCGCCCCGGCCAGTGGTACCTGCACCTGTTCGACTCGTCGCAGCCCGACTTCGACTGGTCGAACGAGGAGGTGCGCGAGGAGTTCCGCCGCATCCTTCGCTTCTGGCTCGACCGGGGCGTCGACGGCTTCCGCGTCGACGTGGCGCACGGCCTCGTCAAGGCCGAGGGCCTGCCGGACTACATCCCCGACCCGGAGGCCGGGTCGATGGGCGGCGAAGAGGAGAACGTGCCCTACTGGGGCCAGGATGCCGTGCACGAGGTGTACCGCGACTGGCGCAAGATCCTCGAGGACTACCAGGGCGACCGCGCCCTCGCCGCAGAGGCGTGGCTGCCGACCGCCGCGCGCACAGCCGAATGGGTGCGCTCGGACGAGATGCACCAGGCCTTCAACTTCCCCTACCTGCAGACCGAGTGGAACGCCGCGGACCTCCGCGAGGTCATCGACGTGTCACTGCAGGCGTTCCCCGGTGTCGGTGCGCCGAGCACGTGGGTGCTGTCGAACCACGACGTCGTGCGCCACGCCTCGCGACTCGCGCTCACGGCCGAGAACCCGCAGGGTCACGGCATCGGCCCGGAGTCGCCGGGTCAGCCGATCCCCGAGGTGGGTCTGGCCCGCGCCCGCGCCGCCACGACGCTCATGCTGGCCCTCCCGGGCTCGGCCTACCTGTACCAGGGCGAGGAGCTCGGCCTGCCCGAGGTCATCGACATCCCGGGCGACGCTCGTCAGGACCCAACCTGGTTCCGCACGAACGGCGAGCGGTACGGCCGCGACGGCTGCCGCGTGCCGATCCCGTGGAACGCGGATGCCCCGGCCTACGGCTTCAACGAGAGCGGCGCGTCGTGGCTGCCGCAGCCGGCCGACTGGGCGACGCTCGCGCGCGACGTGCAGTCCGGCGTCGAGGGATCCACGCTCGAGCTGTACCGCACCCTCCTCGCGGAGCGCCGTGCGCGATCGCTGGGCGCCGGCTCGCTCGAGTGGGTCCACGGCTACGGAACGGATGCCGTCGCATTCCGCAACGGGAATGTCACGGTCGTCGCGAACACCGGTTCCACGCCGATCGCGCTCCCGGGCGGTATCGTGATCGCGGCGAGCGGTCCGGTCGCAGGCGGGGAGCTCCCGGCCGACACGACCGTCTGGGTGACGAACGACTGAGCCGGCGTGACTCCCGGCTCCGCGGGGCCGGGAGTGCGCACGCAGCGCCGTGAGCGCGAGGAAGAGGTGACGACGTGGTCAGCATCGACGAGGTCGCCCGCCAGGCGGGCGTCTCGACGGCGACCGTCTCGCGCGCGCTGAGCGGACGCGGCCACGTCTCGGCCGGGGCCAAGGCCAAGGTCGAAGCAGCTGCCAAGAGCCTCGGCTACGTGGTGTCGGCCTCGGCCTCGAGCCTGGCCTCGGGACGCACGCGCAACATCGGCGTGCTGGTGCCCTTCCTCGACCGCTGGTTCTTCTCGACGGTGCTGAGCGGCATCGCGTCGGCGCTCATGCGCCGCGGCTACGACATCACGCTATACAGCCTCACCGCCGATCGCGCCGAGCGCCACGACATCTTCGACACGTTCCTCCGACGTCAGCGCGTGGACGGCGTCATCGCGATCTCGCTGGAGCTCGGCGAGGAGGAGACCGAGCGCCTCGTCGCGCTCGACCTGCCGGTCATCGCCATCGGCGGACCCAACCCGCGCCTGACCACCCTGACGGTCGACGACGTCGCGGTCGCGCGCCTGGCCACCGAGCACCTGCTCGCCCTCGGACACCGTGCGATCGCGCACATCGGCGCGAGCCCCGAGTTCGACATCGACTTCCACATCCCCACGCAGCGCCGGCAGGGCTTCGAGCAGGCGCTGGCGGATGCCGGCATCACCGTCAGCCCGTCGCTGTTCGAGCCTGCCGACTTCACCATCGAGGGCGGCTTCCGCGCCGCCAAGCAGCTGCTCGGCAAGCCCGGCGGCCGGCCCACGGCGATCTTCGCGGCCTCGGACGAGATGGCGATCGGCGCGCTTCTGGCCGCGCGGGAACTCGGCTACCGCGTGCCCGAGGACCTGTCGGTGATCGGCATCGACGGCCACGAGCTCGGCGAGTTCTTCCGCCTCACGACGGTCGACCAGTTCCCCCTCGGGCAGGGCGAGCGCGCCGCCGACGCGATCCTCGAGGCGCTCGAGTCGACGGATGCCGAGACGCCGACGCACCGCCCGGGCGAGCTGCCGTTCGAGCTCATCGTGCGCGGCACGACCGCCCGCCTCCCCTCCTGACGCCTCCCCTCCGGACGCCTTACTCCCCGGCCCCGACGTCTCGCCCTCCTGGCTGCACGTCGATTCACGCCCATCTTCTTCGTTCACTTGCGCGCGATGTGCGGCGGTTCCCGCGGTTGCGGCGGGACGTCCACGGACGTCCAGGGACGTCCCGGGCGGTGCCCGCGTCGTGCCCGCGGATAGGCTCGACCCCATGACCCTCGACCTCGAAGCGCTCTACATCGATCTGCACCGGCATCCGGAGCTGTCCTTCCAGGAGACCCGCACGGCGGGGGTGATCACGCAGCACCTCACGGAGCTCGGCGTCGAGTTCGAGGAGGGCATCGGCAAGACCGGCATCGCGTCCGTTATCCGCAACGGCGAGGGCCCCGTGGTGTGGCTGCGCGCCGACATGGACGCCCTCCCGGTGCCCGAGCAGACCGGCCTCGAGTACGCCAGCACCGCGCGCGGCACCGACCCGTCCGGCAACGACGTGCCGGTGATGCACGCCTGCGGCCACGACATGCACGTCACCGCGCTGCTCGGCGCACTGGAGCGCCTGGTCGCCACGAAGGACGAGTGGTCGGGCACGATCGTCGCCGTCTTCCAGCCCGCCGAGGAGTACGGCGCCGGCTCGCAGGCGATGATCGCCGACGGCGTGCTCAACCGGTTCCCGAGGCCCGACATCGTGCTCGGCCAGCACGTCACGCCGCTTCCCTCGGGAACCATCGGCGTGCGCAGCGGCACGCAGATGGCGGCATCCGACGGGCTGACGGTGACACTGCTGGGCCGTGGCGGCCACGGCTCGCGGCCCCAGGCCACCATCGACCCGGTGGTGATGGCGGCAGCCACCGTCATGCGGCTGCAGACGATCGTCTCGCGCGAGGTCGACCCGCGCGACGTCGCGGTCGTCACCGTCGGCTCGATCCACGCGGGGCTGAAGAACAACATCATCCCGGCCGAGGCGAAGCTCGAGCTGAGCCTGCGCTACCCCGACGACGAGGCCCGCGCCCGGGTGCTCGAGAAGGTCGAGCGCATCGTGCGCGCCGAGGCGCAGGCGTCGGGTGCCGAGGAGCCTCCGGTCCTCGTCACCGACCACACCCTCCCGCCGACCATCAACGACGTCCACGCCACCGCACGCCTCGTGCTCGCGTTCGATGCCGCGTTCGGCGAGGGAACGGTCATCGACCCCGGCATGTTCACCGGCAGCGAGGACGTGTCGTGGTTCGCGCGCGAGGCCGGCGTGCCGCTGGTGTTCTGGTTCTGGGGCGGCGCCGACCCGGTCGCGTTCGCCGAGGCGTTCGCCGCCGGGACCGTCGAGCGCGACATCCCCACGAACCACTCGCCGTTCTTCGCACCGGTGCTCCAGCCGACGCTCAGCCGCGGCGTCGAGGCGCTCGTGGTCGCCGCGCGCGAGTTCCTGGACACGCCCGCGGACTGATCCTGCCGGCTGTTCCTCAGACACCGGATGCGGATGCCGCGCCCGGCGGCCCGGCATCCGGCTCCTCGGGCTCGCGGGCGTCGACGACACGCTGACCCGAGACGATGCCGGGCAGCCCGCGACCGTCGGTGGTGAACACCAGCACCACCGAGAGGCCCGCGAACACGGTGGCCACGAACGTCCACGCGCCCGGCAGGGCGATGAGCACGAGCCAGCCGCCGATCCCGCCGAGGAAGCGGAGGAAGCGGGCGAGCCCGACGGGCAGCGGCCCGCCCGCGAAGCGCAGCTGGACGGCATGGTCGCCCACGGTGCCTCCGGTCGCGAGCGTGACGACGAGCCACACCGCGATCGGCGTCGCGCCGCCGACCAGACTCGCGGCCGCCCCATCCTGCACGGCCGCCTCCGCGCCGAGCAGATACAGCGTCAGCTGCACCACCACGACGACCGACAGGCTGAGCAGCCAGGCGGCGAGCCCGTCGCACACCATGCCGAGCAGACGCCGGCCGCACGTGACCGGCTGCGGCTCGCCGGCGTCCGGCAGTCGCGGCGATCCCCGCAGGCGGCGCGGCACGGCCAGCGCGAGCAGTGAGCCGAGGACGGCGCCGAGGGTGTTGGTGAGCAGATCGCCGACGTCGAACACCCGGTAGGCGCACGGATAGAGGCCCCAGACGCCCGTGAGCTGCGTGACCTCGACGAAGGCCGACAGCGCGAAGCCCACGACGACGGCTGTGCCGACGCCGCGATCGCTGAGCACGCGGATGAAGAAGCCCAGCGGCACGAACAGCAGCACGTTCAGCAGCAGCTGCGCGACGGCGGGATCGGTGGCCGCCGCGGCGCCCCTGCGGGCGAGAGCTCCCCGCACCTCCGCCGCGAGCCCCGTCACATCGACGTTGACGCCCGCGCAGCGGATCGCGTCGGGGTCGGGCAGCGGCAGCAGCGTGTAGGTCCAGATCGCCATCACGGCGACCAGTGCCGCGCCCCACAGCAGGAACCGTCCTACGCCGAAGCCGCCGCGCCGGCGGAAGCTGAGCGCGACGAAGGGCACGAACACCAGCACCCCGACGACCACCCCGAGGGTGATCGCGAGCACGGCGAGGATGATCCGGTCCTCCACCCCTCGAGTGTCCCAGAGAGGCCGCTGCATGGATTTCGTGAGGATGCCCGTCCTGATGCGTCCTCACGAACTCCTCACGAGTAACCTGGCCCGCCGTGACGAACGAAAGCCGCGAGCCGTCGGTGGACGAGGCGCCGAAGGCGAAGCGCCTCATCCTGGGCGACCCTCTGGCGTCCACCGACACCGACGAGCACCTGCTCCCCAAGAAGATGGCGCTGCCGATCTTCGCCTCCGACGCGCTGTCGTCCGTCGCGTACGCCCCGCAGGAGCTCCTGCTCATCCTGCTGACCGGAGGCCTCGCGTTCCTCGCGTTCGCCCCCTGGATCGCGGCCGCGGTCGTGGTGCTGCTGCTCGTCGTCGTGATCAGCTACCGGCAGCTCATCAAGGCCTATCCGTCGGGCGGCGGCGACTACGAGGTCGCCCGCAAGAACCTCGGCGAGATCCCCGGCGTGATCGTGGCCTCCGCCCTCGCGGTCGACTACGCCCTCACCGTGGCGGTGTCGGTCGCCTCGGGCGTCGACAACATCATCTCGGCGCTTCCGGGCCTCAACCCGTTCCGCGTCGAGCTGGCAGTGGGCTTCGTCATCCTCATCGTCGTGATGAACCTACGGGGCGTCCGCGAGGCCTCCCGCGCGTTCGCGATCCCGACGTACATCTTCATCGGGTCGGTCGGCGTCATGATCATCGTGGGGTTGTTCCAGGTCGTGATGGGCAACCCGCCCGTGGCCTCGAGCGCCCACTACGCGGTCGAGACCCAGGACCTCACGCAGGCGGCGGTCATCCTGCTCGTGCTGCGGGCGTTCTCGAGCGGCTGCTCCGCCCTGACGGGTGTCGAGGCCGTCTCGAACGGCGTGCCGGCGTTCCGCACGCCGAAGGTGCGCAATGCGCAGACCACCCTCGCGCTCATGGGCGGGATCGCCATCCTGCTCTTCGCGGGCCTCACCGCGATCGCCCTGGTGTCGGGCGTGCACTATGCAGAGAACCCGTGCGACCTCATCGGCTTCGACTGCTCGAACCCGCAGCCGAGCCTCATGGCACAGGTCTCGTCGGCGGTGTTCGGCATGAACTCGGTCCCGTTCTTCGTCATCCAGGCGGCGACCGCGATCGTCCTCCTGCTCGCCGCGAACACGGCGTTCAACGGCTTCCCCCTGCTGGGATCCGTCCTCTCGCGCGATGGCTATGCACCGAAGGCCCTGAACACCCGGGGCGACCGCCTGGTGTACTCCAACGGCATGATCATCCTGGGTCTCGTCGCCATCGGCGTGCTCATCGTCTACCAGGCGAACCTCACCAACCTGATCCAGCTGTACATCATCGGCGTCTTCGTCTCGTTCACGCTCGGTCAGATCGGCATGATCCGGCACTGGCGGCGCGGCCTGAAAGCGATCCGCAGCCTTCCCGCCGACGAGCGCAGCGGCAAGGCGGTCCGCACCGAGCTGTTCGGGCTGCGCAAGGGCCTCTTCATCAACTCGCTCGGCGCCACGATGACGGCATCCGTCCTCATCATCGTGACCATCACGAAGTTCACGCACGGGGCGTGGCTGATCTTCCTCGCGATCCCGATCCTGTCGTTCCTCATGATCGGCGTGCACCGCTACTACCGCGACGTCGACCACGAGATCGCCATGGACGACCGCACTCACTTCGGCTCCACCGGCGATGTCGCCCTGATCCTGGTCAACAAGCTGCAGAAGCCGGTCGTGAAGGCGGTCGACTACGCGCTCGCCGCGAAGCACGACAAGACGTTCGCCGTGCACATCTCGGTGACGAAGGAGGACGCGGAGGCCCTCGAGGCGGAATGGCGGGCGCACCGCATGCCGATCCCGCTGAAGATCGTCGAGTCGCCGTATCGCACCTACGCGAGCCCGATCGCCGAGTTCGTCAAGAAGTACCGCGAGCAGCACGGATCGGCGGTGATCACCGTCTACCTGCCGCAGTACATCGTCGGCCACTGGTGGGAGTCGCTCCTGCACAACCGGCGGGCGCGGCGCATCGCACAGCAGCTCATGCTCGTGCACGGCGTCTCGATCACGCTCGTGCCCTGGCTGCTGGACTCGTCCGAGCTCATCTACGGCCGGCGCTCCCGCGCGCTTCCCGGCGACGACCGCGCGGGACGGCTCGCGGTGCCCGAGGTGCACCGCGCGGCCCGGCGCGCCATCCGCCCGGCCGGGCCGCCCGAGAGGGCGGACGCCGACGAGCCGTCGGTGCCCGCCGCCACACCCTGACCGCGGGAGGCCGCCGCGCGAACCCGGCGCCGAGAGGCGGCATCCCGCGTAGCCTTGAAGGGTGACCACTCCCTCACCTGCACCCTCGCCGGCCGTGCTCCCGGACGCCTCGGCGCTCCGCGAGGACTTCCCGCTGCTCGGCGAGCGCGTCAACGGCGAACGCCTGGTCTACCTCGACTCCGGCGCGACGAGCCAGAAGCCTCAGGCGGTCATCGACGCGGAGGTCGATTTCCTCACGCGCGCGAACTCCGCCGTCCATCGCGGCGCGCACACGCTCGCCGCCGAGGCGACGGAGCTGTTCGAGGACGCCCGCACCACCGTCGCCGGGTTCGTCGGCGCGCGGCCCGAGCAGCTCGTCTGGACGAGCGGCGCCACCGCCGGGCTCAACCTCGTCGCCTACGCGATCGGCAACGCCTCGGTGGGTCGCGGCGCCCCGCAGAGCGCCCGGTTCGCGCTGCGCCCGGGCGACGAGATCGTGGTGACCGAGAGCGAGCACCACGCCAACCTCATCCCGTGGCAGGAACTGGCCGCCCGCACCGGCGCGGTGCTGCGTCACATCCCGGTCCACGACGACGGGACGCTGGACATGGATGCCGCCGCCGACGTCATCGGCGAGCGCACGCGCGTCGTCTCCTTCACGCACGTCTCGAACGTGCTGGGCATTGTGAATCCGGTGGACGAGCTCGTCGCCCTCGCCCGCGCCGTCGATGCGGTGACCGTGCTCGACGCCTGCCAGTCGGCTCCCCACCTGCCGCTCGACCTTCCCGCACTCGATGTCGACGTCGCCGTCTTCTCGGGCCACAAGATGCTCGGCCCGTACGGCATCGGCGGCCTCTACGGGCGCGCCGAGGTGCTCGAAGCGCTGCCGCCGTTCCTCACCGGCGGCTCGATGATCACGACGGTGACGCTCGACGAGGCTGCGTACCTGCCGCCGCCGCAGCGGTTCGAGGCCGGCACGCAGCCGGTGTCGCAGGCGATCGGCCTGGCGGCCGCGGTCCGCTACCTCGACGGCGTCGGGATGCGCGCGGTGCACGCGCACGAGAAGCAGCTGGAAGCCCGCATGGGCGAGGGGCTGCGGTCGATCCCCGGCATCCGCCTGCTCGGCGACGCGCCCGGCGCGGACCGGGTCGGGCTGTGGTCGTTCGACGTCGACGGCGTGCATGCGCACGACGTCGGGCAGTTCCTCGACGCGCGCGGCGTCGCGGTGCGCGTCGGGCACCACTGCGCGCAGCCGCTGCACCGCCGGCTCGGTCTCACCGCCTCCGTCCGCGCATCGACGGCGCTGTACAACACCGTCGACGACGTGGACGTGTTCCTCGACGCCCTGTCGGGCGTGCGCTCGTTCTTCGAGGCCGGCGCATGAGCGGGCTGGAGTCGCTGTACCAGGAGCTGATCCTCGACCACTCCAAGCGCCCGCACGGCAAGGGACTCGCCGACGAAGCCGCCGAGGGCACTGCTCCCGGCAGCCGCGTCGCGACCTCGTATCAGCGCAACCCGATCTGCGGTGACGAGATCACGCTCCGCGTGCGTCTGTCCGGCGACGGCACCACCGTCGACGAGGTGACGTGGGACGGCGCCGGCTGCTCCATCTCGCAGGCGTCGGCATCGATGCTCGCCGCTCTGATCGAGGAGGAGGAGGAGCGGATGCCGCGGGCCGAGGCATCCGCGCTCGTCGAAGGCTTCCGCGAGGCGCTGCGATCGCGCGGCGAGATCCCGCTCGACGAAGAGGTCTTCGGCGACGCCGCCGCGCTCTCGGGCGTCTCGAAGTTCACGGCGAGGGTGAAGTGCGCGATGCTCGCGTGGGTGGCGTTCGAGGACGCCGTCTCGCGCGCCTGACCGGCTGTCCCGGCCTCAGCCGGCGACCGGGTGCGTGCGGTGCACGGTGATGTCGCCGTAGCCGGTGCGCGCGTACAGCTCCAGCGAGGCCTCGCCCTCGACCGGGCCGGTGGCGGCGGCCAGCTCGTTGCGCACCGACGCGTGCCGGCTCGACGCGTCGAGCCAGACGGCGGTGCCCGAGCGGATGCCGAGCGTCACCGCGCCGTACGACGCCTCGACCCGCGCCGTCCCACCGTTGAGGTCGCCGATACGCACCGGTCCGTAGGCCGAGCGGACGGTCAGCGCCGGCCCGGGATCGCCGAGATGGACGACCCCGCTCGACGTCGCGATGTCGGCGACCCCTGACACGGATCCGACGTCGATGCCGGCATCCGATCCCTTCAGTCTCAGCGCGCCGTCGACGATGCCGATGCGCGCGCGGCCCGAGCTGATGCTGACGTCCGCGTCGCCGCGCACGTGCTCGACGCGCAGCTCGCCGTGGCCGAGACCGAGGTCGGCGCGACCGGTGCGTTCGAGAGTGGCGTCGCCGTAGTCGAGGGCGATGCGCGCGGTGCCGACGGCCCCCGCGACGCGGATCGAGCCGTACTTGAGCGCCAGCGACACGTCGGAGCCGGTGGGCACGCGCACGGAGACGTCGACGGAATCGCCCGAGCCGAAGAGCGTGAAGCGCGTCGGCCCGACGATGCGCAGGTCGGAGCCGGAGTGGATCACCCGCACGGCGTCGGCGGCGCTGCGGTCTCCGCCCCGGTGGGGGTTGGCGGGGCCGATCTCGACGGCGAGGTCACGACGCGACTCCGCGATGACGTCGATGCGCCCCATCTGCAGCTCGATGCGCAGGGCCGCCGGACCCGGCGCCGGGAACGTCTTCATCAGCGCACCCCCTTCATCAGCGCACCCAGCCGGTGTACGACGAGCTCGCGTGGACCAGAGCGCCGGGCGCGGGATCGAGTGACGTCATCACGGCGCGCACGAGCCAGGCGTTGAGCGACACGCCCTCGGCCGCGGCGGCGGCCTCGGCGCGCGTCTTGAGCGAGTCCGGCAGGCGCAGCGTCGTGCGCGCCGTGGCGTCATCGGCGTCGTCGGCCGGCCCCGCGGTGGCGCCCGTCGACAGCGCAATGGGTCCGCTGCCGGCCACGGCCGTCTCGACGGCCGTCTCCGCTTCGGGGCGCGAGACGATGAAGTCGACCTCGCGGCCGCGCAGGCGCACATCGACAGATCCGGGCGCGAGCTGGCGGGTGACCTCGCCCGCCGCCTCGGACAGCGCTTCGAGGATGGCCAGGCGGGCCGCCGGCTCCAGTGCCGCCGCGAGTCGCTCCGCGATCTCGGCGGTCTCGGCGCCGCCGGCGGACGCGACGGCGGCGAGCTGACGCTGGAGCTCCTCGACGTGCGGAGTGATCTGCATGACGTCATCGTGACACCACTCTGACGTCACGTCAACGTCGATGCTCGCCGTGTCAGGGGATCGTGAGGGCCCGCACGCAGGACGTTCGGATTCCGTGAGGACGGCGCCCGCGACGCGGGCGAGGGAGTTGCATCGAATCCGGGTCCGCTGCACCGCGGACCGCCGTGCGGCGTCGCCGCCGGATCGCACCCACCCGGGGAGTCCCTGTGCTCGATGTCATCTACCTCGTCGCGACGCTCGCGCTGTTCGCGCTCGTCGGCCTGATCGCGAAGGGAGCGGAGAGACTGTGATCGTCTTCTCGCTCGTGGGCGCCGTCCTGGGCATCGCCGCGATCATCTACCTCGTCGTCGCGCTCGTGAAGCCCGAGAGGTTCTGATGGACTCCGCCACCGTATGGACCGGCGTCCTCCAGATCGCCACGGTCTTCCTCATCCTCGCGCTCCTGTACCGCCCGCTCGGCGACGGGATCGCCCACATCTACACCGCCGACAAGAACTGGCGCGTCGAGCGCGGCGCGTATCGACTGATGGGCGTGGACCCGGGGTCCGAGCAGACGTGGCAGGCCTACGTCCGCGGCGTCCTGGCCTTCTCGGCGGTCGGCGTGCTCTTCGTGTACGCGCTGCAGCGCTTCCAGGGCGTGCTGCCCTACTCCCTCGGCCTGCCCGCCGTGCCCGAGGGTCTCGCCTTCAACACCGCGGTGTCGTTCGTCACCAACACCAACTGGCAGTCGTACTCCCCCGAGCTGACGCTGGGGTACACGGTGCAGCTCGCAGGACTGGCGGTGCAGAACTTCGTCTCGGCCGCCGTCGGCATCTCGGTCGCGATCGCGCTCGTGCGCGGGTTCTCACGCCGCGGATCGGCGACCATCGGCAACTTCTGGGTCGACCTCACGCGCGGCATCACCCGGCTGCTGCTGCCACTCGCCCTGCTCTCGGCTATCGCGCTGATGATCGCGGGAGTGGTCCAGAACTTCAACGGCTTCACCGAGGTGGGAACGATCACCGGCGGCACGCAGCTGATCCCCGGCGGACCAGTCGCGTCGCAGGAGGCGATCAAGGAGCTCGGCACGAACGGCGGCGGCTTCTTCAACGCCAACTCCGCGCACCCGTTCGAGAACCCGACTCCCTGGTCGAGCGTGCTCGAGATCCTGCTGCTCCTGGCGATCCCTGTCGCCCTTCCGCGCGCCTTCGGCCGCATGGTGGGCGACAATCGACAGGGCTACGCCATCCTCGCCGCCATGGGCTCGATCGCGGTCGTGTCGATCGCTGCGGTGACCTGGCTCGAGTCGCTGGGCCTCGGCACCGCACCGCAGCTCGCGGGCTCGGCGATGGAGGGCAAGGAGGTCCGCTTCGGCATCTTCGGCTCGACGCTGTTCGCCGGCGCCACCACACTGACCTCGACGGGTGCCGTCAACTCGATGCACGACTCGTACACGGCTCTCGGCGGCATGATCCCGATGATCAACATGATGCTCGGCGAGATCGCCCCCGGCGGCGTCGGATCAGGCCTCTACGGCATGCTCGTGCTCGCCGTCATCGCCGTGTTCGTCGGGGGCCTGCTCGTCGGACGCACGCCCGAGTACCTGGGCAAGAAGATCGGCCCGACCCAGATCAAGCTCGCGAGCCTGTACATCCTGGTCACGCCGACGCTCGTGCTGACCGGCACCGCGCTGAGCTTCGCGATCCCCGGGATCCGCGACGACGTCGAGTCGACGTCGATCTGGAACCCGGGCGTGCACGGGCTCGGAGAGGTGCTCTACGCGTTCACCTCGGCGGCCAACAACAACGGGTCGGCCTTCGCGGGGCTCACGGCGAACACGCCGTGGCTGAACACCGCGCTCGGCGTCGCGATGCTGCTCGGGCGGTTCATCCCGATCGTGCTGGTGCTGGCGCTGGCCGGCTCGCTCGCCGCCCAGAAGTCCGTGCCCTCCACCATGGGCACACTCCCCACCCATCGTCCGCAGTTCGTCGGCCTGCTGGCCGTCGTCGCGGTCGTCATCACCGCACTCACGTATTTCCCCGTTCTCACGCTGGGTCCCCTGGCGGAAGGGCTCGTCTGACTCATGTCCACCACCATCACTCCCCGAACCTCCACCGGCACCGGCCCGATCCCGGGCACCATCGTCCCCAAGCCCTCCCGCGCTCGAGCCTTCAGCTGGGCGCAGCTGTGGGCCGCCCTGCCGGGCGCGCTGCGCAAGCTGAACCCGGCCGCGCTGTGGCGCAACCCCGTCATGTTCCTGGTGTGGGTGGGTGCGGCGCTGACGACGGTGATCGCGATCGCCGAGCCGTTCCTCGGGGGGCCCGAGTCCTCGGGCGGCACCGCCGTCCCCTTCGGGTTCACCTGGGGCATCGCGGTGTGGCTGTGGCTCACCGTGCTGTTCGCGAACCTCGCCGAGTCCGTGGCCGAGGGGCGCGGGAAGGCGCAGGCGGCGACGCTGCGTAAGACCCGCACCTCCACCATGGCGCGCCGAGTGACCGCCTACGACGAGAAGACGGATGCCGCAGCCGACCATGCCGAGACGGTCGAGGCCGCGTCCTCCGACCTGACGCTCGGCGACATCGTCATCGTCACCGCCGGAGAGCTGATCCCAGGTGACGGCGACATCGTGAACGGCATCGCCACGGTCGACGAATCGGCCATCACGGGCGAGTCCGCACCGGTCGTGCGGGAGTCCGGCGGCGACCGCAGCGCCGTCACCGGCGGCACGCGCGTCCTGTCGGACCGCATCGTCGTGCGCATCACCTCGAAGCCCGGCGAGACCTTCGTCGATCGCATGATCGCGCTCGTCGAGGGCGCGAGCCGCCAGAAGACGCCCAACGAGATCGCCCTGAACATCCTGCTCGCGAGCTTGTCGATCGTGTTCGTGATCGTGGTGCTCACGCTCAACCCGATCGCGTCGTACGCGGCGGCGCCCGTCAGCATCCCGGTGCTCGTCGCGCTGCTCGTGTGCCTCATCCCCACCACGATCGGCGCGCTGCTGTCGGCGATCGGCATCGCCGGCATGGACCGTCTCGTACAGCGCAACGTCCTCGCGATGTCGGGCCGCGCCGTCGAGGCCGCCGGAGACGTCACGACCCTCCTGCTCGACAAGACGGGGACCATCACATACGGCAACCGCCGGGCATCGGACTTCGTCACGATGCCCGGCGCGTCAGACGAGGAACTCGCCCGCGCCGCCGCACTCTCGTCGCTGGCCGACCCGACCCCCGAGGGCGTCTCGGTGGTGGAGCTCGCCGCGGTCCGCAGCATCCATGTCACCGCGCCTGACGGCGCCACCAGCGTGCCCTTCACGGCACAGAGCCGCATGAGCGGCGTCGACCTGGCAGACGGCACGCAGGTGCGCAAAGGCGCCGGCTCGGCGGTGCTCGCGTGGCTGGAGGCATCCGGATCCCCCGTGGTGCCCGCGAGCCGCGCACAGCTGATCAGCGAGACCGACGCCATCGCCGAGTCCGGAGGGACCCCTCTGGTGGTCGCGATGCTCGCGGCCGACGGCACCGGGCGCGTGCTCGGCGTCGTGCACCTCAAAGACATCGTCAAGGACGGCCTGCGCGCACGATTCGCCGAACTGCGCGAGATGGGCATCCGCACGGTCATGATCACCGGTGACAACCCGCTGACGGCACGCGCGATCGCCAAGGAAGCCGGTGTGGACGATTACCTCGCCGAGGCCACGCCCGAAGACAAGCTCGCGCTCATCAGGCGCGAGCAGGAGGGTGGCAACCTCGTCGCGATGACCGGCGACGGCACCAACGACGCTCCCGCGCTCGCGCAGGCCGACGTCGGGGTGGCGATGAACACGGGCACGTCGGCCGCGAAGGAGGCCGGCAACATGGTCGACCTCGACTCCGACCCGACGAAGCTCATCGACATCGTGCGCATCGGCAAGCAGCTGCTCATCACGCGCGGCGCGCTGACGACGTTCTCGCTGGCCAACGACATCGCCAAGTACTTCGCGATCATCCCCGCGATGTTCATGGGGATCTTCCCCGGGCTCGCCGCGCTGAACATCATGCAGCTCAGCTCTCCGGCATCCGCCGTCACGAGCGCCATCATCTTCAACGCGATCGTCATCGTGATCCTCATCCCGCTGGCGCTGCGCGGCGTGAAATACCGCCCGGCGAACGCCTCGCAGATCCTCAGCCGCAACCTGCTCGTCTACGGCCTGGGAGGCGTGATCGCCCCCTTCATCGGCATCAAGCTCATCGACCTCGTCGTGAGCCTCATCCCGGGCTTCTGACCCTTCGAGCCCGACAGGAGACGCACATGTCCACCACCACCCGCACCACCGTTCGCACGACGGGCGTGGCGCTGCGCGCCATGCTCGTGTTCACCCTCGCGCTGGGGGTCGGCTACACACTGCTGGTCACCGGCATCGGGCAGCTGGCGCTGCCCTGGCAGGCCAACGGCTCGATCGTGACCGCCGGCGACGAGCCGGTCGGCTCCGCGCTCATCGGGCAGTCGTTCACGGATGCCGACGGCAACGCGCTGCCGGAGTACTTCCAGTCCCGCCCCTCGGCGGCCGGCGACGGCTACGACGGCGGAGCCTCGAGCGGCTCCAACCTGGGTCCGGAGAACGCGGACCTCGTCGCCGCGATCGAGGAGCGCAAGGCCGCGATCGCCGAGCTCGACGGCGTCGACGTGTCCGAGGTCCCGGCCGATGCCGTCACCGCATCGGCCTCGGGCCTGGACCCGCACACCAGCCCGGCGTACGCCCTGCTGCAGGTGCCGCGCGTCGCCGCCGCGCGCGGAATCGACGAGAACGAGGTGCGCAGCGTGGTCGAGGCGCACATCCAGCAGCGCGACCTCGGCTTCCTCGGCGAGCCCCGCGTGAACGTCGTCGAGCTCAACCTCGCCCTCGATGCGCTGGCGCAGTGACCGCTCCCCTGTCGCAGAAGGCGGGCCGCGGGCACAGATCGTGGCAGGCGAGCGGACATCGGGCAGGACGGCGGACATAAGGTGACCACATGAAGCGCGGCAAGCTGCGGGTGCTGCTCGGGGCGGCGCCCGGCGTCGGCAAGACGTACGAGATGCTCGAAGAGGGCCGCCGTCTCGCGGACGGCGGCCGGGATGTCGTCGTCGCCGTCGTCGAGACGCACGGTCGCGCCGCCACGGCCGCGCTGGTCGACGGCCTCCCCGTCGTCCCTCGCGCCATCGTCTCGCACCGCGGGGTGGAGCTGACCGACATGGATCTCGAGGGCGTGCTGGAGCGGCATCCCGAGATCGCACTGGTCGACGAGCTCGCCCACACCAACGCCCCCGGGCTGCCGCACCACAAGCGGTGGCAGGACGTCGACGCCCTCCTCGACGCGGGCATCGACGTCATCACGACCGTCAACGTGCAGCACATCGAGTCGCTCGGCGGCGTGGTCGAGCAGATCACGGGCGTCGCCCAGCAGGAGACGGTTCCGGATGCCGTCGTCCGGGCCGCCGACCAGGTCGAGGTCGTCGACCTCTCGCCGCAGTCGCTGCGCGACCGCCTGTCGGCGGGGCTCGTCTATCCGGCGGAACGGATCGACGCCGCGCTGTCGAACTACTTCCGGCTGGGCAACCTGACCGCGCTGCGCGAACTCGCGCTGCTGTGGCTCGCCGACGAGGTCGACAGCGCACTGCGGTCGTACCGCGCCGAGCACGGCATCGAAGGCGCATGGCAGGCGCGCGAACGGGTGGTCGTCGCCCTCACCGGCGGTTCGGAGGGCGAGACGCTGCTGCGACGCGGCGCCCGCATCGCAGCGCGGTCGGCGGGCGGCGAGCTGCTCGCGGTGCACGTCTCGAGCCAGGACGGCCTGCGCTCGGGCGATCCGGGCGCCCTCGCCGTGCAGCGGGCGCTGGTCGAATCCCTCGGGGGCACGTACCACCAGGTCATCGGCGACGACGTCCCCCGTGCGCTCGTCGACTTCGCGCGCTCCGTGAATGCGACGCAGCTCGTCATCGGCGTGAGCCGCCGCGGCCGGCTGATGGCGGCACTGACCGGTCCCGGCATCGGGGCGACCGTGATCCGCGAGTCCGGCGACATCGACGTGCACATGGTGACCCACGCCGCCGCAGGCGACCGGTTCCGGCTGCCGCGCATCACCGGCGGTGCGCTGAGCGTTAAGCGCCGCCTGCTCGGCTTCCTGCTCGCACTCGTCGGCGGGCCGCTGCTGACGTGGCTGCTGGTCTCGATCCGCAACGAGGACACGATCACCAGCGACGTGCTCGCCTACCAGCTGCTCGTCGTGCTCGTATCGCTTGTCGGCGGCATCTGGCCGGCCGTGTTCGCCGCCGTGATGTCGGCGTTCACGCTCAACTACTTCTTCGTCGAGCCGTACTACACCGTCACCATCGCGGATACGCGGAATGTCTGGGCCCTGATCCTCTACGTCCTGATCGCCGTGCTCGTGAGCTTCATCGTCGACCGTGCCGCACGTGCCGCGCGCGCCGCACGGCGTGCGGAGGCCGAGGCGGAGCTGCTCGCGAACGTCGCCGGCAGTGTGCTGCGGGGCGAGTCGGCGGTGCCCGCACTCATCAGCCGCACCCGCGAGTCGCTCGGGCTCGCCGGGGTGCGACTCGTCGACGCCGACGGCACCGTCGTCGCCACCGACGGCGAACCCGTGCGCGACGGACGCTACGACGCGGTCACGGTGGCCCGACGCAACGGCGGCCCGCCCGCCATGCTCGAGCTGCACGGCCACACGCTCGACGCCTCCGCACGCCGCCTCATCGATGCCGTGGCCGCGCAGCTCTCGGCAGCCCTCGAGCACAGCGATCTCACCGCGACCGCGCGCGCGGCGGGCGCCCTGGCCGAGACCGACCAGGTGCGCAGCGCCCTCCTGTCGGCGGTGAGCCATGACCTCCGCCGCCCGCTCGCCGCCGCGGTGGCCGCCGTCGGCGGCCTGCGGGCCGCGGAGCCGAACCTCTCGCCCGACGACCGCGCCGAGCTGATCGCCACCGCCGACGAGTCCCTCGCCACCTTGTCCGCGCTGGTCACCGACCTGCTCGACGTCAGCCGCGTGCAGGCGGGAGTGCTCGCGGTCTCGCTCCAGACCGTGGACAGCGCCGGCGTCGTGCTCGCCGCGCTCGACGAACTGGGTGCGGGACCCGACAGGTTCGAGCTCGCCCTCGATCCCGACCTTCCGCCGCTGGCGGCGGATCCCGTGCTGCTGCAGCGCGTGCTCGTGAACGTGCTGTCGAATGCCGCGCGTCACGCGCCCGGGGGCACCCGCGTCCGCGTGGCGACCAGTCGTCTCGGACACACGGCCGAGATCCGCGTCGTGGACCACGGGCACGGCGTGTCCCCCGAGCGCCGCGACGACATGTTCACTCCGTTCCAGCGACTCGGCGACACCGACAACACCGCAGGTCTCGGTCTCGGACTCGCCCTGTCCAAGGGCTTCACCGAGGGCATGGGCGGTACGCTCACCCCCGAGGACACGCCCGGAGGAGGCCTGACGATGGTCATCGCGCTCCCCGTGGCCGACCCGATCCCCGCCGAAGAGAGGCCGCTCTCATGAAGTTCCTGTCGTGAAGGTCCTCATCGCCGACGATGATCTGCAGCTCGTCCGGGCCCTCCGCATCACCCTCGCCGCCCACGGCTACGAGGTCGTGGCGGCGCCCGATGGCGCCGCGGCGGTCGCGCTGGCGGCGAAGGAGCACCCTGAGATCGTGATGGTGGATCTCGGGATGCCGCGGCTCGACGGCGTCCAGGTCATCGAGGCGCTGCGAGGCTGGACCACTGCGCCCATCATCGTGGTGTCCGGGCGCACGGGCTCGGCCGACAAGGTGGAGGCGCTGGATGCCGGCGCGGACGACTACGTCACCAAGCCGTTCCAGATCGATGAGCTGCTCGCGCGTCTGCGCGCGCTGTCGCGGCGTCTGGGCGCGGCATCCGGAGTCCCCGTCGTGACCTTCGGCGACGTCGTCGTCGACCTCTCGACGAAGACCGTCACCCGCAGCGGCGAGCGCGTGCACCTGACGCCGACGGAATGGCGCATCCTCGAGTTCCTCGCCCGCAACCCCGGTTCGCTCGTGACGCGGCAGGCGCTGCTCAAGGACATCTGGGGCACCGAGCAGGTCGCCGACACCGGCTATCTGCGGCTGTACATCTCGCAGCTGCGCAAGAAGCTCGAGGCCGACCCCGCCCGTCCCGCGCACCTGCTGACGGAGTCCGGGATGGGCTACCGGCTGCTCACCGACACTCCCGACGCCGCCTGACCGCGCGCCGGGCAGGGGCGCGGGGCCGCAGGACGCGGGGCCGCGCGGCGGGTCAGCCGAGTCCCTGGCGCTCCTCGTCGGCGCCGGGAGCGGCATCCCCCGCCACGGGCTTGGAAGACAGGCCCACCGAGCCGGCGTGCGGGTCCTTCGACAGCGCGGCCGCCACGGCGACCGACTCGTCGGCGTCGGGGTACTGCGGTCGCAGCTGCACGGCGGACTGGCGCTTCTGCTCGCGCTTGGCCCTGCGGGCCGCGTAGGTGAGGTTCAGCGCCTCGACGAGGATCGCGAAAGCCATCGGCGCGTAGATGAAGGCCTTGTCGATGTGCACGCCGAAGCCCTCGGCCACCAGGAACACGCCGATGAGGAGGAGGAACGACAGCGCCAGCATCTTCACCGTGGGGTGCTTGTTGACGAACGAGAAGATGAAGCGGGCGGCGAACAGCATGATGCCGAACGAGAGCACGACGACGGTGATGATCACGACGAGGTTCTCGGTCATGCCGACGGCGGTGATCACCGAGTCGAGCGAGAAGACGATGTCGAGCGCGAGGATCTGCGCGAGCACCGCCCCGAAGGTGACAGCCTTGCGCCCGGAGCCGCCGTGCTCCTCTTCGGCGCCCTCGAGCTTGTGGTGGATCTCGGTCACGGCCTTGTAGACCAGGAAGAGGCCACCCGCGATGAGGATGAGGTCCTTCCACGAGAACCCGAGCCCCCACAGCACGAAGATCTCATCCTTGAGCGTGATGATCCATCCGGCGAAGAGCACCAGGATCACGCGGATCACCATCGCCAGCGTCAGACCGAGGTTGCGGGCCTTCGCCTGCTGCTCCTTCGGCAGCTTCGACGCGAGGATCGAGATGAAGATGACGTTGTCGACGCCGAGCACCACCTCGAGGACGAACAATGTGACGAACACCGCGATCAGATCGGGCGTGAAAGCGAAGGAGAAGTCCACGCGGCTATCGTATGCGGCCGTCTCCACCGGCGGCTGAGACGGTGCTCCTGGGGATGGCCCCCGAACATGCTGGGGATCGTCACCCTATTCCCCCGCGGCCATATGCACCTGCGTAGTGTGGGCCCTAGCGATCGGCATCCGCCTGTCTCTCCGCGTCGACCAGGGTCGGCATCCGACCAGAGCAGGTGCCATCATCGCCACCATCACCGCTGTCGCACCCGAGGCTGCCCGTCTGGGCCCGGTCCGCCAGACCTATGCCGGGACCGAGACCTTCCCGCCTGTCGCGCGGGCCTACACCGAGGTCTCCCAGGTCGTGCGCGAGACCGGTCTGCTGCAGAGGGCGCGCTGGTTCTACGCGATCGTCGGCGGGGCACTGGTGCTCGCGCTCGGCGGGGCGATCACCGGCTTCATCCTGCTCGGCGACACCTGGTACCAGCTGCTGATCGCCGCCGCGCTCGGCATCATCTTCACCCAGGTGGCATTCCTCGCCCACGAGGCCGCGCACCGGCAGATCCTGGTGTCAGGACCGTCGAACGACCGTCTCGGCCGCTTCCTGGCCGCGGGGATCGTGGGCATCAGCCTCTCCTGGTGGAACAACAAGCACAATCGCCACCACGCCAACCCCAACCGCGTCGGCAAGGACCCCGACATCGAGGTCGACACCATCCGGTTCCTCGAAGAGGATGCCGCGAAGGTGAGCCGCCTCGGCGGGCTGATCACGCGCAAGCAGGGATGGCTCTTCTTCCCGCTGTTGACGCTCGAGGGACTGAACCTTCACGCGCTGGGCCTCAAGCACCTCTTCTCGCGCGGCGAGGTCAAGGGCCGCTGGATCGAGCTCTCGCTGATCGCACTGCGCTTCTCGCTGTACCTCACCCCGCTCTTCCTCTTCCTGCCGATCGGCATGGCCTTCGCCTTCCTCGGCGTGCAGCTGGCCGTCTTCGGCGTCTACATGGGCGCCTCGTTCGCACCGAACCACAAGGGGATGCCGATCATCGCGGCCGACGCGAAGCTCGACTTCTTCTCGAAGCAGGTGCGCACGTCGCGCAACATCCGCGGCGGCTGGTGGGCGACCGCCCTCATGGGCGGCCTCAACTACCAGGTCGAGCACCACCTCTTCCCGAGCATGGCACGGCCGTACCTCGCGAAGACCCGCGAGATCGTCATGGAGCAGTGCCGCACGCGAGGCGTGCCCTACACCGAGACCAGCCTGATCCAGTCGTACAGCATCGTCATCGCATACCTGAACCGCGTCGGCCTCTCGGCCCGCGACCCGTTCGACTGCCCGATGGTGAACCGCTTCCGCACCGTCTGAGCAGACATGCAGCAAAGCGGGGGACGGATGCTGCGGCATCCGTCCCCCGCTTCTTTGCGGGCCGGAGTGGCGATCAGTCGAGGACGTCGCGAAGGCGGGCGGCGAAGCCCGCCGGATCACCGGGGTACCCCGGCTGATCGGTGAAGCCTGCGTGGTGGCTGGGGAATTCGGTCACCTCCACGTCGAGCGCCGCTGCGACCGCGCGGGCGCCCCGCGCGGGGAGTGTGTCACCCGACTCGACGCCCGCCGCGATGACGAGTCGGTCGCCCAGGTCTCGCAGCACGCCGACGTCGATGCGGTACGCGAGGGTCGCAGGCATGTTCCGCAGCAGCGGATTCGTGCGGGCGCCGTCATCCTCGGCCGACATCCCGAACATCGCGGGGTCGGGCGCCGGTCCGTCGAGATAGCCGTCAGGCACCGGACCGTCGAGCATCACGAAGGGGATGAACTTCGCCATCGCGGCGCCATCGCCCTGCTCGGCGTAGGTGCGCTTCATGTCGGCGACCACGGCGAGCACCAGGTCGCGGTCGGGGAGATGCTCGGCGAGTGGCGGCTCGTGCGCGACGGCGATGCGCACGTCGTCCGGGTGGGCCGCGGCGAGCGCGAGCAGGTTCACCGCACCACCACTGGTGCCGAAGGCGTCGACGCGGCCGACGCCCAGCGCCGCGATGACGCGATGCAGGTCGGACGCGTGCTGCTCGACCGTGATGTCGGCGGTGCCGACGGGGTTGCGCCCGGCGCCGCGCGGGTCGTACGTCACCACGGGTCTGTCCGTGATGCGCGCGGCGAGGATTGCGAGTCCGCTCGCGTCCATCGGTGCGGCGAAGAGGAACAGCGCCGGCCGATCGACGGTCGCCTCGGTCAGGTCGCCGTGGATGTCGTAGGTGATCGCGTCATCTCCGGCGCCCACGACGTGGGTGGACACGGTGCGCGCGACGGTGTTCTCTGTCATCTTCGTCTCCCAGGCTCCGCTCACACCCCGGCGAGCACGCCCTCCAGGCGGGCGTAGCTGGCCTCCATGCCGTCGGTCATGCCGGTGGCGAGCACGATGTCGCGCGTCTCCTTGTCGGGGTACTCGATCAGCAGCGTGATGAGGGTCGCGCCGTCCTCCTCGTACAGGTTGAGGTCGTTGAGCGTCGACGGGTAGTCCGTGCCGGTCATGTGCTCGGTGGTGACCGCGCGGCGCGGCGCGTCCGACAGCAGGGTCTCGCCGTCGAATCCGAAGGCCTCGCCCTCGCCGCCCTCGACGGGCTCCCACTGGTAGCGGTAGCGACCGCCGACCTTCGGGTCGACCTCGCACACCGACATCCGCCAGCCGTCGGGTCCGAGCATCCACTTCTCGAGCAGCTCGGGCTCCTGGTAGGCGCGCCACACGAGATCGATCGGGCCTTCGATGAGCCGCGTGATCCGCACGTGGGTGTCGTCGAGGATCTCGGTCTGCGTGCCCTTGCCGGCGGCGTACGCCCGCAGTCCTTCGAGCACGCGGTCGAGCTGGTTGACCGCCATCGTGGCGCCCTCGATCATGCCCATGCCGACGACCTGCTCCAGCGCCTCGGCGGAGGTGAAGTAGGTGACGTTGCGCAGCTCGGACCCCTGCTCGGTGCTGTCGAAGCTGAACACCATGCGCGAGACCGGGAGATCGGTGTTCGGCGTGCCGTTCTCGTCGGCGAAGGCGTCGAGCACCTCGAACGAGCGCGGCTCGGCGACGGAGAGGAACTCCCACGAGCCGTAGGCCTTCTCGCCGCGCGGACTGGTCATGTGGTAGATCGCGCGCCCGCCCGGCGCGAAGTCGAACGAGGTGAAGGTGGCGGGCCACCCGGGAGGTCCCCAGAAGCGCTCGAGCTGGCGCGGGTCGGTGAAGGCGTCCCAGACCCGCTCGACGGGCGCGGCGAACTGCGCCGTCAGCGTCATGGTGAGCGCTTCGGGGTCGGTTGTGACATCGGTGACGGGCATCTCATACTCCTTGCGTGTCGGTCTTATCAGTGCTGTCGGGGTCATCGGTGGGTGCTTCCGGGGCTGTGCCCGGTCCGGCGAACAGGGCGTCGAGCCGGTCGATGCGCGATCGCCAGAGCTCTTCGTAGCGGGCGAGGAGCGCCCGTGCCCGGGCGATCATCGTGGGATCCGCTCGGACGAGACGCTCGCGGCCCTCGGCGCGCTTGATGATGAGGCCTGCGGCCTCGAGCACGGCCACGTGCTTCTGCACCGCCGCGAACGACATGTCGTAGTCGCGCGCCAGCGCCGAGACCGAGAGTTCGCCCTCGATCGTGCGGCGCAGGATGTCGCGCCGCGTGGACGCGGCGAGTGCGTGGAACACGCGGTCGATGTCATCATCGCTGAGCTCAATTCCTACAACCATTTGGTTGTAGGATACGACGGACGAGCGTCGCCGTCAACCCCTCCGCATCCCGCAGCACGCCCTCGCGATCGGGTTACTCGGACCCGAGGTCCATATCGGACATGTGTTGTGACCTTCAGCAGTCAGGAGATCCTCGACACCTGAGCAGTCAGCTCGACGGCCGCGACATTGGCGGCTCCGCCTCGTCGGCGAGGAACTGCGATTCACCGGTCTGGATTTCTGCGGCGCGACGTTGATAGTCCGCGATCGTGGCTAGTTGTTCGGTGGTGTAATCAGCGTTGAGCTCGCCGAGCCGTGTCATGAGACCGTCAAGAAGCGCGCCGATGCGCTCGACGCCGGAAGGAGTGCCGATTACGGACACTTTGCGGCCGTCGCTAGGGTGCGGGTGCCGTTCGACGAAGCCTTTCATCTCGAGTCGGTCAAGGGCGTCACTGAGGGAGTTCTTGCGCATCCCGGCGTGATCGGCCAGCTCGCTCACCGTGGCGTGGCGGTGGCGGTGAACGAGCTCGAGGACCTTTTCCTCCGAGGGTCCGAGGCCCGCCCTGTTGGCCAGATTGGTGTGGAACAAGATCACTGCAGTGCTCAGTTCGCGCCCCGAGTCTGCCAACGCAGCCAGCACTTCCTTGCGGTCAGTGGAATCCTCATGCTTGCTCACGCTCACAAGCTCTATGTTATCGTGATATAGTTCGTACGTCCGAACGATATACTTTCGCACGTCGCTCCCGGCACCCTGGGACGGCAGAAGGGGACTGTCATGAGTGACGAGGCCGGGGAGACCGACATCTTCGCCGACCACGAGGTCGTCAAGCGGCTTGGTCGTTGGACCATTGCCCGCGACTTCGCGATCCGCGCACCTCACTCCACCGTCGTGATGGACCTGCGGTCACCCGAAATCCCGGACGGGGTCGTCACCGCGAGGGTCGATCTGCACCGGGCCACCCTGGAACTCCTCGTGGCGGACGACACTCAGATCGACCAGACGCGGATCATATGGATGGGCAGGGGAAGAGTCACGGACGCAGCGGGCCAGCGTCGCGGCCGCAGGATCGTCTTGGCCGGCTCCAGCGCAGACAGTGAGGTGCGTGTCAAGCGCGGCGGGGTCGCGATCCTCGCTGCGATGGTCACCCGCGAGTTCATCGAGGACGCGAAGACGGCGCACCGCGCTGGCGGCAGTACCACCGTGGACGATCCGACCCGGGACCCGAACGCCACCTGGCGGCAGCCCGAATGACCTTGACCGAGGAAATCATGAAGACACTCATCATCGGCGGCGGTATCGCCGGTTCCACTCTCGCGTACGCGCTTCGACGCTACGGGCACGACGCGATCGTCGCGGAAGCGCGCGGAAAACACCACGACACCGGCGGCGCGTTCTTGTACCTGGCGCCAAACGGCGTAAACGCCCTGCACGCGATCGGGCTCGGGGACGTGCCCTCGGCGGCCGGCGGGTTCGTCGCCTCCGGGATGGACTTCCACAACGCCGGAGGGCGCCGAATCGCCGACCTCGACGGCAGCAACGACCTGGAACGCTTCGGCGCGCGCGGCGTGGTTGTTCGGCGGGCGCGGCTGCACGCCGAACTCGCCGAACGGGCGCAAGCCGTCGGTGCGACATTTCTGTTCGATGCTCACCTGGTCGAATTGCGCACTCACCCTCGGGGCGTGGAAGCGGTATTCGCGGACGGTCAGACGCTCACCGCGGACGCGGTGATCGGGGCCGATGGCATCTGGTCGACGGTGCGAAGGCTGACCTGGCCAGACGCGCCCCGGCCGGCATACAACGGGATCGTAGACTGCGGCAGCTGGACCGAGGTCGACCTGCCGGACACCGCCCGTCAGCAGATGTACTTCGGGCACCGCGCGTTCTTCGGCTACACCGTCAAGGATAGGGTCGCCTACTGGTTCACCAATGTGCCCCGTCGCGATGAGCCGGCCAGGGGCCAGCTCGAAGACCTCGACCAGGACGACTGGATGGCGAGTATCCGCCGCCTTCACGAGCAGGACCCCGCCCCGATCCGCGCAATCTTGGACGCTGCCCGGCATTCTTTGGGCGCGTGGCCGCTGTACGACATGCCAGCGCTCGACTCTTGGCACACCGATCGGATCTGCCTGGTCGGCGACGCGGCGCACGCTGTCAGCCCGTCGACCGGGCAGGGAGCGAGTCTTGCCATCGAGGACGCGGCGGTGCTCGCTCACTGGATGCAGCAGAAGACTGACCCGCGCGCCGTCTTCGAGTGTTTCACCGCGGACCGCAAGGTGCGGGCGGAGAAGATCGTCCGATTCGGCCGGCAGATCGGAGCACGAAAAGTGTCCTCCACCGCCGGAAACCTCTTCCGCGACCTCACCCTGGGGATGTTCTTGCGGATGGGCGGCAAGGCCACCGCCGAGCAGTACGGGTACCAGTACGGCTACCGCGTGCCAGATCAGCCGCCGCGCGCGTCGATCTCCGACCCGAGTGCACCCGATGTCTGAGCCGTACACCTCATCCGGTCACCCCGGCCCGCTCCGTGCATCCGGTGAACGATCCCGCCGATCAGTGCCCAGCCGATCGTCGTCATCACACCAACGCCAGGAAGGTGTCACGACTGATTCGGTGTGGTGACGCACTACGTGCCCGAACTTCGTGACACGTGCTGTCAGCTCCCGGCGAGACCGACACCCCTCCGTTCGCCTGTCTCAATCGGTGGGTCCAGGGCACACAACGTGACAGTGAGCAGCGAGGAGTGCCGTCGCTCCGAATAGACTGGACGGGTCCGGCATCCCCCGAAATTCTGGAGCTGAGCCGCGTGACCACCCCCTCTTCGACCGCTGTCGCCGATACCGTCGAGAACGCCACCGCCACGCCGGAGAAGGAGCAGCCGTACGCGGCGCTCGGTCTCAAGCCCGATGAGTACGACCGCATCCGCGAGATCCTCGGCCGCCGCCCGACGTCGGGCGAGCTGGCGATGTACTCCGTCATGTGGTCGGAGCACTGCTCCTACAAGTCCTCGAAGATCTACCTCCGCAAGTTCGGCGAGAAGGTCTCCGACGAGATGAAGACCCGCCTCATGGTGGGCATGGGCCAGAACGCCGGGGTCGTCGACATCGGCGAGGGCTGGGCGGTGACCTTCAAGGTCGAGTCGCACAACCACCCGAGCTACATCGAGCCGTTCCAGGGCGCCGCGACCGGCGTCGGCGGCATCGTCCGCGACATCATCTCGATGGGGGCGCGTCCGGTCGCCGTGATGGACCAGCTGCGCTTCGGCGCCATCGACAACCCCGACACCGCGCGCGTGGTGCACGGGGTCGTGAGCGGCATCTCGTTCTACGGCAACTGCCTGGGCCTGCCGAACATCGGCGGCGAGACCGTGTTCGATGCGGTCTACCAGGGCAACCCGCTCGTCAACGCGCTGGCGGTCGGCGTGCTGCGCCACGAGGACCTCAAGCTCGCCAACGCCACCGGCGCCGGCAACAAGGTCGTCCTCTTCGGCGCCCGCACCGGCGGCGACGGCATCGGCGGGGCATCCATCCTCGCCTCCGACACGTTCGCCGACGGCGGCCCGACCAAGCGCCCCGCGGTGCAGGTCGGCGACCCGTTCGCCGAGAAGGTGCTCATCGAGTGCTGCCTCGAGCTCTACCGCGACGAGCTGGTCGAGGCCATCCAGGACCTCGGCGCGGCCGGCATCTCGTGCGCCACGTCGGAGCTCGCCGCGAACGGCGGCTCGGGCATGCGCGTCGACCTCGAGAACGTGCTGCTGCGCGACCCCTCGCTCACGCCGGAGGAGATCCTCATGAGCGAGAGCCAGGAGCGCATGATGGCGATCGTCGCGCCCGAGAAGCTCGACGCCTTCCTCGAGGTCGTCGGCAAGTGGGACGTTGAAACTTCGGTGCTCGGCGAGGTGACCGGCGACGGACGCCTGCGGATCTTCTGGCACGGCGAGGAGATCGTGAACGTCGACCCGTCTACGGTCGCCGTCGACGGCCCCGTGTACGAGCGCCCGGTGGCGTACCCGACGTGGATCGATGCGCTGCGCGACGACTCGGCATCCGCTCTCCCCCGCCCCACCGACGCCGAGACGCTCCGCGAGCAGTTCACGCGCCTCGTGGCGAGCCCCAACCTCGCCGACACGTCGTGGGTGACGAACCAGTACGACTATTACGTCATGGGCAACACGGCGCTGTCGTTCCCCGACGACGCCGGCATGATCCGCGTCGACGAGCACTCGGGCCTCGGCTTCGCGATCGCCACCGACTGCAACGGCCGCTACTGCCAGCTCGACCCGTACCAGGGCGCGAAGCTCGCCCTCGCCGAGGCGTATCGCAACGTCGCCGTCAGCGGCGCCGTGCCGACGGCGGTGACCGATTGCCTCAACTTCGGCTCGCCCGAGAACCCCGAGGTCATGTGGCAGTTCTCGCAGACCGTGGACGGTCTGTCGGACGGATGCCTCGAGCTCGGCGTCCCCGTCACCGGCGGCAACGTCTCGTTCTACAACCAGACCGGCGACCAGCCGATCTTCCCGACGCCCGTGGTGGGCGTGCTCGGGATCATCGACGATGTCGCGCGCCGCATCCCGTCGGGGTGGCAGGACGCGGGCGAGAACATCTACCTCCTCGGCGTCACCTCGACCGAGCTCTCGGGCTCGCAGTGGGCCGGCACGATCCACGACCACCTCGGCGGTCGCCCGCCGGCGGTGGACATCGGCCAGGAGAAGAAGCTCGCCGAGCTGCTGCACGCGGCCGGTCAGCAGTCGCTCGTGTCGTCGGCGCACGACCTGTCGTCGGGCGGCCTCGCGCAGACCCTCGCGGAGGCCGTCATGCGCTTCGGCGTCGGCGCACGGGTGTGGCTGAACGAGATCCAGGAGCGGGACGGAGTGGATGCCGCGACCGCCCTGTTCTCGGAGTCGACGGGCCGCGTCATCGTGACGGTGCCGCGTGAGGACGACGTGAAGTTCCGCGGCCTGTGCGAAGGCCGGGGCTACCCGGTGCTGCGCATCGGCGTGACCGACTCTGCCGCGGACGGCGACGAGCCGGCGCTCGAGGTGCAGGGCCTGTTCACCGTGCCGCTGGCCGAGCTGCGCGGGCTGTCGACCTCGACGCTCCCCGACGCCTTCGGCCCGATCGTCACCGAGCACACGGCCTGACCTGTACGAACCTTCGTTCGGGGCGCATGACGTCCGTTCGGGGCGCGCGAGGTGCGCCCCGAGCGGACGCGGTACGCCCCAAACCCGCCCACTAGACTGAGCGCATGGCGCCGGAAGACGACGAGTACAGCGGTTTCAACGACACCCGGCAGCGGCGCGTCAAGATCATCGCGTGGGTGACGATCGTCGCCCTCATCCTCGTCGGCGGCGGCGCCACGGTCTTCGCGCTCCTCTTCGGCTGATCCGTAGCGGGTCGCCCTGCCGGAGTTCGCAGGACATCGCGGATGCCGCAGCCTCCGCCCGCGACCCCGCGAGGTTCGCGCGATTCGGCGACGCCGGTGAAGGTGTCAGGAGATTCCCGGCGACAACCGCGCTATATCGCGATTACCATGGCACCGTGGAGCCGATCCTCCTGATCATGGCGAGCTGGTGGTGGATCGCTCCGGCCGCCGCCGGCGCCGGAGCGGCGACCTATGCCGGCCTGACGACGCGCAGCCGCCGAGCCCGAAGGCTCGAGCTCGATGCCGCGCGCCAGGAGGAATCCCTCGCCTACCGCGAGCTCGTCGCCGCGAAAGCGCGCGTGCGCACCGCGAGCGCTGACATGCTGACCGCGAAGTCCCGCGCCGGCGCCCCCGCGTTCCAGGCGGGCGATGCGCGCCGCGAGCTGCTGGCCGCCAAGCAGGCCGAGAAGACGGCCTCGCTCGCCCTTCGGGCCAGCCGGTCCCGCGTGAAGGCGGGGTACTCCCAGTACCGCGCGGCGACGTCGCGCGATCCCCTCCCCATCGACGTGCTGTACGCCGCGCACGACGCGATCAACACCCGCTGGCTCGCCTACGAGACCGATGTGGACAAGGCGCTGGCGTATCCGCAGATGACCGACGTGCGGCATCCCGCGACCCTCGCGTTCCTGCGCGCGCAGCGCGAGGCTCTCGCCAAGCGCCCGACGCTGCGCGAGCGCGCGACGCCCCAGCAGTACCTCGAATACCGCGTGGCGGTGCGCCATCTCGAGTCCACGTTCGACGAGGCCGAGCGCCAGGCCGGAGTCGCCGGAGCGGCGCGCCCCTCGTCGCCCGCAGCGTCGGCCGCCGCCGGGCTCACCGCCGCGGCCGCGGTCATCGCCGAGATCGCCGACCGGCTGCCGACGCTGATCGCACGCATGCCGCCTCCGCGCGCCGGCGATCCGCGCGCTGACAGGGTGCCCTGAGCCCGACACAGCGGCGCACCAGGCGGTTAGCATGACAGAGTGCAGCCGATCCTCGATTTTCTCGGCGACTTCTGGTGGCTGGTCTTTCCCCTGATCGGCGTTGTCGGCATGGTCGGCAACGCCTGGGAGCGTGGTGCCCGCCGGCGCCACCAGCGCCGCATCGAAGTCATGCACGCGAAGGCCGAACTAAAGGCCGCACAGGCGGCGGCGCGCGGCAAGGCCGTGGCCGCGGCATCCCTCCCACCGATCAGCGGCCAGACGGCGGTGCCCGAGCCCACGGCGGCTCCGCGCGAGACCCAGGTCACGCAGCTCGAGCGGCTGTTCGCGACCCATGACGGCGTCACCGCGCGCTGGCTCGAGTACGAGCTCGATGTGGCGAAGATCATCGCCTTCCCGGCGATGAGCGATGGCCGTCAGCCCCTCACCGCAGCGTTCCTCCGTGCCAAGCGCATCGCCGACGGCCTGCGCCCGCCATCGCCGAAGGCGCGCCTGTCGAAGGAGCAGCTGGCCGAGTACCGCAACGCGGTGGCCGACTTCGAGGTGGCCTTCGACGTCGCCGAGCGCGATGCCCGGCGCCTGCGCGACTCGAGCTTCACCGAGGTCGAGCGCAAGCGGCTCGACACCGCGAAGAAGCTCCTCACCGTCGCGATCGACGAAGCAGCTACGCCGGCGGAGCGCCAGCTCGCGTACCGGCGCGTGCGCGAGGAGCTCGACGGACTCCTCTCGATCTCGGACGAGGCGATCGAGGTACTCGAGAACAAGGTGATGCTCGAACTCGGACCGACCACGTCCACGTCCACGTCCACGACGGACACCCCCTCTGCGGGCACACCGACGGCGGCTCCGGCGTCCGCCCCCGCAGCGCCGCCGGCATCCGCCCCCGCCCCTGCGCCGGAGCCCATCGCCGAGCCGCTCCCCGCGCCGAAGCGCCCGAGCACGACCCCGCCGGCAGCCGCCACGTGGCCCGTGCCGTCACGCGGCAGCGGCGACGCACCCGGTCGGGTGACGCACCCCAAACCCCACCGCTGACCGTTCGAACGCGCTGCGACCTGCGCGCGGTCAGGCGCTGACCTCGGGGTGCGCGTCGATCCAGGCGTCGATGCGAGCGAACCAGTCGAACAGCCACGCGGCGCGGGCATCGAGGTCGTCGGGTACGTCCGCACGGGGCACGCGCCAGGCGCGCATGATGATGCCCTTGTCCATGGGCAGCTCGCGCCAGATGTCGCGGAAGGTCACGAGGCGGTCGAGGCCGGTGTGGGCGATGAAGACGACGTCGGCGTCGGGGGCGGCATCCAGCGCAGCGTGCATGCCGCCCGGCTGCGGCGCCATGACGTGCCGCAGTGCCTCGGCCCGCTCGGCCATCGCCTCCCGCCCGGCGTCGCGCAGACGCTGGATCCGCGAGCGGCGACGAGCGGGGCTGACGTTGCCGCCCTCCGGGAAGATGACGAACGCGTCGTCGGGTCCGAGGCCGGTGGCGAGCTCCGCGAGCGCCTCCTCGACCCGCAGACCTCCCCCTGCGTGCCCGTGCCCGAAGCCGGACGGCACAATGAACCGCGACGGCACGCGGTGCAGCAGGATGTCGATCGCCGGATCCCACTGCAGCGTGTACTTCAGGACGATGCGCGGCTGGCGGGCGACCTCGTTCAGCAGCGTGTGGATCAGGATGAACGAGTCGCCCGGTCCCCCGTGGCGACTGGCGACGACCAGCGGCGTGCCGGGAGTGAAGAGCCGGTCGAAGGCGGCCCGGCCCGGCGCCGCCTCCCCTTCATCGGAGCCCGTCGTGGTGATCGTGAGCCGCAGCACGCCCCCGAGGATCCAGAACAGCACCCGCAGTCCCCAGCCACCGAGGCGGTAGTGGGCGGCCACGAAGCCCGGGCGCCGGAGCGCATATCCGAAGCCCGATGCGATCCACAGCCCGAACATCGCGACGACGAGCATCGCGTCCCAGAGCAAGTAGACGGTCACGAGCCAGAGCACGCGCGGGAGCCGGAACCGCCCGGGCACCAGCGACGTGAGAGCCAGCGCGAGGATCAGCCAGATCGGCGTGAGCACCAGCATCACGACGGCCACGACGATCACCAGGGGCGCCAGAAGGATGCGGCGCACCCAGGTCGGCGGCACGCCCATCAGTCCGCACCCTCGCCGCGGGCGGCGTCCTCGTCCAGCGAAGCTTCGCCGTGCGCACCCTCGCCGCGGACGGCGCCCTCACCGCGGGCGGCGTCCTCGCCCCGCGCACCCTCGCCGCGGGCAGCTTCCCCGCTGGCCGGCGACCGGTCGCCGAGGCCGCGCTCGGCGAGGAACGTCAGGCTCGCGTCGTATGCGGCGTCGATGCGGCGGTGGACGGTGTCCATGCGGCGGTACGACATCAGTGCGTCGCCGCCGTCGATCCCGCCGCCGCTGGGCAGCACGTGGAGGGCGACGCCCTCGGGCAGCGTCGCGATGTCGCGCGCGAACCGGTGGCGGCGGGCGATCTCGAAGGCCACGCGCGCGGTGTCCACCGCCGACTGCGGCGCGACGAGCGGCGTCTCGATGCGGCCGACCTGCAGCACGAAGACGGTGCGGGCTCCGGCATCCACCGCCTGAGCGATCGGGATCGAGTTCACGATGCCGCCGTCGATGAAGTGCTCGTCGCCGATGCGCGTCGGGGGCAGGAGGCCCGGCACCGACGCCGACGCGAGGATCGCCTCGATCAGCGGGCCCGACTCGAACACGTGCTCGGCGGCGCGCTCGATGCTCGCGGCGACCACGCGCAGGGGCACCGGGAGGTCCTCGAAGCGGGTGTCGGCGCCCAGCGACCGCTCGAGCAGGTGTCGCAGCGGCGCCGGTGAGTTCAGGTGCGTCTTCGTCTTCACGAGCCGGGTGAACTGCGCGAAGAGCGAGTCGCCGTAGACGGCGTTCGCCTCGGGGGAGGTCCACGCGTCGAGCAGGCGCTCGATCACGGCGGGCGTCGGGTCGCTCGCGACGAGCGCGCCGTTGATGGCGCCGATCGAGGTGCCGACGACGAGGTCGGGACGGATGCCGGACTCGAGGAGCGCCCGCAGCATGCCGATCTCGACGGCGCCGCGGACGCCCCCACCGCCGAGAACGAACGCCACCGTCATGCCCACACCCTATTTCGGGTGCGGGGCCGCGGCAGGGATTCCCGGGGTCAGCGGGTGAGGCCGTCGACCCAGTCCCGGTTGTCGGCGATCCACTCCGCCACGACGGGGCCGTAGTCGTCGCCGTCGTACGCGCCGAACATGGCGTCCTCGAGGGAGTACAGCAGCTCGTTGTCCATCCGGAAGTCCTCGAGCCAGCGCGAGACCTCGGGCTGCTCCTCGGCGAACGCGGTCGAGGTGACCGTGTGGATGCCCTCGGCGTCGCCGAGCAGGCCGTCGGGGTCTTCGAGGTCCTTGATCGGGAACGCGTTGTACGCCCAGTGCGGGCGCCAGAGGGTGACGGCGACATCGCGTCCGGCATCCGTCGCGGCCTGCAGCTCGGTGAGCATCGCCGGGGTGGACGCCGTCACGAAGTCCATGCCCTCCAGGCCGTACCCGGGGATGACGTCGTCCTGGGTCACGGTGACGAGGCCGGATCCGGCCTCGATGCCGACCAGCCGGTTGCCGAACATGTCGGCGTTGGCGGCGAGCTCGGTCAGCGAGTCGATCGGGGCGTCCTCGTTCACCGCGATGGTGAGCTTCGCCTCGTCGTTCCAGGCACCCAGGTCGACGAGGTCGTCGCCGTAGGTGTCCATGTAGTCGGCGTGCGTGAGCGGCAGCCAGGTGTCGAGCGTCAGGTCGTAGTCGCCCTGCGCGATTCCCGTGTAGGCCGCCGCGGGGTCGGCGTAGGCGAGGTCGACGGTGTACCCCTCTTCCTCGAGCACGGCCTTCCACAGCTCGGACGCGGCGATGCCCTCGTCCCAGCCGTTGAAGACGGCGATGGTGAGGTGGCCCTTCCCGGCACTCCCCGCGCCGGTCTGCGCGAGGGCGCCGGTCACGAGCAGCCCGGCGGTCCCCGCCAGGGCGATGCCTGCGGCGATGATGCGTCGCGTGATCATGTCAGTCCTCTCGGGTCGGGTCAGACGTGGGCGGGCTCGGGCCGCGCGGATGGCGCGTCGTCGGGGACGGATGCCGGGCCTGCTGTCGCGGGACCCTCGGCATCGACGGACCCCCGGCGTGCGGCATCCGTCTCCGCGTCCGGTGTTCCACTCACGACGCCACCGGCGCGACGAGCCGTCCGCGGGCGCGGCGTGGAGAAGCCGGACGTGACGCGGTCGAGGATCATCGCGAGGATCACGACGGACAGGCCGGCTTCGACGCCGAGCCCGATGTCGATGCGGCTGAGGCTCTGCACCACCTGGCCGCCCAGCCCGCCCGCGCCCACCATGCCGGCGATGACGACCATCGACAGGCTCAGCATGATCACCTGGTTGACGCCCGCCATGATGCTCGGCAGGGCCAGCGGGAGCTGGATCTGGCGCAGGATGCGCCCGGGCGAGGCGCCGAACGCGTGACCCGCCTCGACGATCTCGGGGTCGACGCCGCGGATGCCGAGCTCGGTCAGGCGCACGCCGGGAGCGAGGGCGAACACGATGGTCGCGACCATGCCGGGAACGGGCCCGACGCCGAAGATCAGCATCGCCGGGATCAGGTAGACGAACGCGGGCATCGTCTGCAGGAAGTCGAGGACGGGGCGCAGCGCCGCCGATACGCGGTCGTTGCGCGCCGCCCAGATGCCGAGGGGAACCGCGACGGCGATCGCTACGGCGGCGGCGAGGATCACCAGGGCGAGCGAGTCCATCGCGTTCGACCACTGCCCGACCGCGACGATGACGAGCAGTCCGACAGCGCTGCCGATGGCGAGCAGCATGCCCTTCGACCAGTATGCGAATGCGGCGATCACGAGGATCACGACCCAGAACGGCGGGGTCGACAGCGACGCGTCGAGCCAGCCGTAGAGGCCGTTGAAGACGACGGCGACGACGTCGAAGAAGCCGCCGAGCACGTCGATCAGCCAGCGGACGCCGGCCTCGACGGCATCACCCAGCGGGAGGCGGAAGACATCGTTCATCGTGCGGCTCCCTCGGTCGTGGCGCGGGCATCGGTCACAGGGCGGCCTCCGGGTTCGGCGACCATCGTCGGTGCGGCCGTTCGGGACGCCCGCGCCGCTGTCGCGGGCTGCTCGACCGCCGCGAGCGTCTGCGTGATCTCGCTCGCCGGCACCGTGGCCGGCAGGTCGATGACCGGGTTCTCGCGGGTGACCGGCGGCACGTTGCCGAGGGCGGCGAGCAGGGTCACGCGGGGGATGGCGCCCACGAGGCGGCCGGCGTCGTCGACGACGGCGACCGGCACCGGACGCTCCACTGCCCGCTCGACGACATCCGTCAGCGGGTCGTCGACGTGCACCGCCGCGTGGGCGGTGTGCACGATCGCGCGAAGGTCCGTACGACCGTCCTTGACGGCCCGGATCACCGCGCGATCGGTCACCGTGCCGAGGAACCGGCGGTTCTCGATGACAGACACGGATCCGACCTGCAGGTCGCGCATCACCCGCAGCGCTCCGCGGACGCCGGCGCTCACCGGCGTGGTCGCGGCGGGCGGCGCCATGACCGAGCCGGCGGTGAGCACGCGGGCCCGGTCGACATCCTGCACGAACTGCGCGACGTAGTCGTTCGCCGGGTCGGTGAGGATCGCCTCGGGCGTCCCGTTCTGGACGATGCGGCCGTCGCGCATCACGGCGATGCGGTCGCCGAGGAACATCGCCTCGTTGAGATCGTGCGTGATGAACACGATGGTGCGGCCGAGCTCGCGCTGCAGCTCGATGAGCTGCTCCTGCATCTCGCGCCGGATGAGCGGGTCGAGGGCCGAGAACGCCTCGTCCATGAGCAGGATGTCGGTGCCCGAGGTGAGCGCCCGGGCCAGGCCCACGCGCTGACGCATGCCCCCCGAGAGTTCGTCGGGCATCGCGTCGGCGCGATCGCCGAGCCCGACCTTGCCGAGGATCTCGCGCGCCCGCTCGCGCCGCTCGTCGCGCCTGACGCCCTGGATCTCGAGCGCGTAAGCGGCGTTGTCGAGCACGGTCAGGTGGGGCAGCAGCGCGAAGTGCTGGAACACCATCGAGACGGAACGCTGGCGGATGCCGCGCAGGGCCTTCGCCGAGCCCTTCGTGACGCTCTGCCCCTGCACGAGCACCTCGCCCGCCGTGGGCGGGAGCAGTCCGTTGAGCATGCGCAGCACGGTGGACTTGCCGGAGCCGGAGAGCCCCATGATGACGAAGATCTCTCCCGGCTGGACGGTGAAGCTCGCGTCGATCACGGCGGCCGAGCCGGCGTCCGCGACGTCGGCGCGCGTCGCGCCGGTGCGGAGGCGCCGGACGGCGTCCTTGGGGTTTCGTCCGAAGACCTTGAAGAGGCCCTTCGCCTCGATGGCAGGAGGAAGCGTCACTGTGTGCACCTCGGCAGCTTCCGTGCAGAAGCTGCAGCGGTTGCGCCCGGGTGGCGGCCGTACACGCAGCGGATGTCGGATCCGCGCTTCGGCCGCCGACCATACGCTCACCGGTCTGGCGCCCCGTGAGGGCGTCACCCGTGACCGCGGACTGGTCGGGAACAGCCCCATGAGGGGCCTGATCCACCGTTTCACGACGGCCGCGAGCGGGCAAATTGGACAGCCATCGGCGCTTTAGGTAGGTCGCGCACGCGTGATAACACGGCTCGCGCGGTGGCCGGGCCGTGAAGCTGACGGACGGGTGGCGCCTCGGGGCACTTGACATACCGGCCGCTTCAATGGTTAGTTACTCAAGTAAGTAACCAACTCACCGGGAGCGACGTGATCGAAGAAGGCCGGGCGCTGTTCGTCCAGATCGCCGAAAGCGTGGAGGACTCGATCATCGACGAGTCACTCGCCGAGGAGGCGCAGGCCCCGTCGACGAACGAGCTCGCCGCGTTCTATCGAATCAACCCCGCCACCGCCGCGAAGGGAATCGCCATGCTGACCGACAAGGGCGTGCTGTACAAGCGCCGCGGCATCGGCATGTTCGTCGCGCCGGGCGCGCGCGACCTGCTGCTCGCCGAGCGCCGGAGCGCATTCGCCGACCGCTTCGTCGATCCGCTGCTGGCCGAGGCCCGCAAGCTCGGGCTCGGTCCAGACGACCTCGCACTGCTCATCCGCGACCGCGCCTCGGGACGCGGCACGACCACGATAGAAGGGAACCCACGATGACGACCGGGACGCACGTCATCGAGGTGAAGAATCTCACCAAGCGCTACCGCGACACCGTCGCGGTGGACGACGTGAGCTTCACCATCGAGAGGAACACGATCTACGGCCTGCTCGGCCGCAACGGAGCCGGCAAGACGACCGTCATGTCGATCCTGACGGCGCAGAACTTCGCCACCAGCGGCGAGGTGCGCATCTTCGGCGAGCAGCCGTACGAGAACGCGCGCATCCTCAGCCGCATGTGCTTCGTGCGCGAGAGCCAGAAGTACCCCGACGACGCGCTTGCGAAGCACGCCTTCGCCACCGCGCGCCTGTTCTTCCCGAACTGGGACGAAGAGCTCGCGCAGCGATTGATCGAGGACTTCCAGGTGCCGTCCAAGACGCGGATCAAGAAGATGTCCCGCGGGCAGATCTCCGCTGTCGGTGTGATCATCGGCCTCGCCGCCCGCGCGGAGATCACGTTCTTCGACGAGCCGTATCTGGGCCTCGACGCCGTCGCCCGCCAGATCTTCTACGACCGGCTGCTGGAGGACTACACCGAGCACCCCCGCACGGTGATCCTCTCGAGCCACCTGATCGACGAGGTGTCCAACCTCATCGAGCGCGTGCTCGTGATCGACCGCGGCCGCATCCTGATGGACGAGGAGACGGATGCCGTGCGGGAGCGTGCCGCCAACATCGTCGGCGACACGGCAGCCGTCGACGCCTTCGTCGCCGGGCGCGAGGTCATCCACCGCGAATCGCTCGGTCACGTGGCCTCGGTCACCGTGCTCGGACCGCTCACCGAGGATGACCACGCGCAGCTCGCCGCCGCGGGCCTCGACATCGCGCCGGTCTCGCTGCAGCAGCTGATCGTGCGCACCACCCAGCGAGCGGCCGCGGAAGCCGCCGCCGTCGACGAAGGAGCTCTGCGATGAACCGCACCGTCAGTGTCGTGCGCATGCAGCTGATCAACAAGCAGACATTCGTCTGGGTCCCGCTGATCGTGCTCGGCGCGTCGTTCGCCATGTCGATCGCCATCTACGCGATCCTCTACAGCTCGGGGGTTCCCGGGCCGTTCTACGGCGGCGGCTCGCAGGCGCCACTGTGGGTGCTGCTGTTCGTGGGGATCTCGTCGCTGACGCTGACGTTCCCGTTCTCGCAGGCGATGAGCGTGACCCGCAGGGAGTTCTTCCTCGGCACGATGCTCGCCGCGGCGATGTGCGCCGTGCTGCTGGCCGCGGTCTTCGCCGTCGGCGGCATGATCGAGGACGCAACCGGCGGCTGGGGCGTCAACGGGTACTTCTTCGCCCTGGACTGGGTCGTGGCGGACGGCCCGCTCGTGGCGGCGTTCTTCTACTTCGTCCTGGCGCTGCTCATCTTCATGCTCGGGTTCTGGTCGGCGACCGTCTACAAGCGGTCCGGAGCCATGGTGCTGACGATCATCTGGTCGGGCGTCGGCCTGCTCCTGGTCGTCGCGGTCTGGGCGATCACCCGCTTCGAAATGTGGACCGACGTGATCTCGACGATCGCCGAGCAGGGACCGGGTGGGTTCGCCACCTGGGGCCTGCTCGTGACCGTGCTGCTCGGCGGGATCTCGTACCTGACGCTGCGGCGCACCGTCCCCTGACCGGCGGGGACGGCGAAGAACGGATGCCTCGACCCGCGCTCGCGCGCTGGTCGGGGCATCCGTCGCTCCGCCGCCGTCAGCGGTTCAGCGGCTGTCGGCGGCCTCGGTGTGGTGGCGGATGACCTCGGCGACGATGAAGTTGAACCACTTCTCGGCGAAGGCGGGATCGAGGTCCGCCTGCTCGGCCAGGCTCCGAAGCCGTGCGACCTGCTGCTCCTCGCGGGCCGGGTCGGACGCGGGCATGCCGTGGTCGGCCTTCAGATGACCGACCTGCTTCGTCGCCTTGAAGCGCTCGGCGAGCAGATACACCAGGGCGGCGTCGATGTTGTCGATGCTGCTGCGCAGCCGCGCCAGCGTCGTCGTGGGATCTTCGGTCATGGCGGTCCTCCTCGCCCCTCGACGATACCCGAGCAGTGCGGCCCGGCACGCCGCCCGGCGGGCATCGCACGATCAGGGTGAAATGGCGAACTCTGCGTGTGCGTGGCCACCGCCCGGCCCTAGAGTGTGACGCATGACCGACCCCTCGTCCTCGCTCGGTGCGACCGCTGCCGAAGCTGCCGAACCCCTGGCCGCGGCCCCGGCAGCCGGCACCGACGCTGCCGCGGTCGTCGTGAGCGACCATCCAGCCACGTTCACCGTCGCCGACAACCAGCAAGGTCGGCCCTTCTGGGCGAGGCTCGACAACCCTTTCGCCGCAGGGCTGCTGCTGACACTCGGCGGATTGGTCGCGCTCCTCCTCGGCATCGCCCTCACCAACATCTCGACCATCCTCGTCTACATCGGACTGGCGATGTTCGCCGCCCTGGGCCTGGATCCGGTGGTCAAGTGGCTGGGCAGGCACGGGGTCAAGCGTGGATGGGCGATCGCCATCATCTTCCTGACCGGCGCCATCCTCGGCGTCGGTCTCATGATGCTCGTCGTGCCGACCCTGATCGCCCAGATCGGCCAGTTCGTCACCGGCATCCCCGACACCCTCGACAACTTCCAGAAATCCGACTTCTTCCAGTGGCTCGAGGGGATCTTCGGCACCGGGCTGAACTCGCTGGTGACCGACGCCGAGAAGTGGATCACCAACCCGGCGAATATCGCGGCGATCTCCGGCGGTGTGCTGAAGGTCGGCGCCGGCATCGCGACGGCTATCTCCGGTGGCCTGATCATCGTCGTCCTCACCCTGTACTTCGTCGCTTCGCTTCCTGGCATCAAGAACTCGCTGATGCAGTTCGCGCCGGCACGCCGGCGCCCGGGCGTGCGGGCCATGACCGACCAGATCACCGACTCCGTCGGGGGATACCTCATGGGAATGGTCATCCTGGCGTTCTTCAACTCCGTGGTCGCAACCCTCCTGCACGTGGTGCTGGGGCTGCCGTATCCGCTGCTGATGGGCGTGCTCGCCTTCTCGATCACGATCATCCCCCTGATCGGACCCGTGCTGTACTGGATCGTCGCGACCGTCATCGCCCTGTTCACGAGCCCGCTCGCGGCGCTGATCTTCGCCATCTGCTACTTGATCTACATCCAGATCGAGGCCTACGTGCTCACCCCGAAGGTCATGAACAAGGCCATCGAGATCCCCGGCTCGCTCGTCGTGATCGGCGCGCTCATCGGTGGCACTCTGCTCGGCTTCATCGGGGCGCTCGTCGCGATCCCGGTGACGGCGTCGATCCTGCTGATCATCAAACAGGTCTTCTTCAAGAAGCAGGACGCGAAGGTCTGACGCGTCAGTAGTCGACGCGCCGGCCGAAGCGGCGTTCGCCGCGCGGGCGAGGAGAGCACGTGGCGGCGCGGCGCAGCCGCACGATCTCGTGCGGCTGGAGGCCGACGGTCTCGCCGAAGTCCTCGACGGAGGTGAAGCCGCCCTGCGCTTCGCGTTCCTTCACCGCGCGCCGGGCCCGCGATCGCGTCATGCCCGGCAGGTCTTCCAGCTCGGCGGCGGTCGCCGTGTTGACGTCGACCAGCTCGGCCGGCGGGGCGGCCTCCTCACGCGGGGCGATCATGTCGTCGCTCGAGGCGCCCACCGCCGACGCCAGTTCGACCGTGTCGTCGGATGCCGCCTGCGACGCGGCGTCGGCTTCGGCGGCGGCCTTCGCCTCCGCGGCCTTCGCCGCGGCAGCCTTCGCCGCGGCAGCCTTCGCCGCGGCAGCACGTGCGGCAGCCGCCCGGGAGCGTCGTGACGACCGCGTCGAGGGCTTCTTCGCGGTGCTCCCGCTTCGGCTCGTGCGCGACGTCGTCCCCGACGAGCGGCTCGCCGCCCCGCCGAACGACGCGGCGCCCGCCTGCTCCGCGCGGTCGAGACGCCGCTGCCACATGGTGCGCAGCCATCCCGGGTTCACCATGAGCGCGACGAGCATGCCCGAGAGGTACACGATCGCGCGGACGAGCGGCTGCCACTGACCCCAGATCTCGAGGCTGACGAGGATCGCTGCGGCGCCCCACACCACCCCGAGGATGATGAGGCGCCGGCTGCGCGAAGCCACCCCGATGATCGAGAAGCCGAGCCACGTCGCGATCGGCCCGGGGACGACCGTCAGCAGCATCCACGAGCTCATGCCGAGCATCCAGCCGATGCTGGGCGCATCGTCGGCGGCCTTCGCGCGGGTGGTGCTGCTCATGCGTAGTCCTTCACATCGAGCACCATCGTGACAGTGTCTTCGTCGTCGCGCGTCTCGGAGACGAGCTCGAAGCCGGCGGATGCCGCGCGCTCGCGGATGCGCGCCGCGACCGTCTGCTGCACGCGCAGGGCGTAGGCGGCGTCCAGTCTCTCGACGAGCAGCGCGGCATCCGCCTCGGCGAGCTCCAGACCATCGGCGCGGTGGAAGTGCGCCGCCCACACCCCCTCGGCCGACCGCGTCATCGCGAGTTCGACGCCGTCGATCACGGCGGTGAGGCCGTCGCGGTCCTGCACGACGTCGGTCGCGCCGATGTCGCGGAGGGCATCTGCGAGCAGGTCGGGATCCTTCATGCGCGTGCGCACCGACACCGGCCGCGGGCCGTCCTCGCCGGCGGCATCCGTCTCGGCGCGGTCGCCGCCGCGGACTCCGCCGGTCTGGGCGAGCGCGCCGATGCCTCCCGCGGCGGTGATCGCGGTGACGGCGGCGAGCGCCGCGGGGATCAGGATCAGCGACACGCTCATCGCGCGGCCTCCGCTCTCGTTCGTTCGTGTGCGCCCGCCGCGATCTGAGCGGGACTGTCGGCCCGCGGACCCAGGTCGTCCAGCAGGGCGGCGAGCGCGGCATCCGTCGCCCATCCGTTCACCGCGACCGTGCCGTCACGAGCGATCCGCACCTCGAGCCGGTCGGCGCCGCCCTCGGCGGCGATGCGGTGAACCTCGTCGGCGTACCGGTCGGTGAGCGCGCGGATGCCCTGGTTGCGCGAGCCCACCCACGGGCGTTCGCGGTCGGGCAGATCGCGCAGGTACGGTCCGTCGCAGAGCAGGTCGGTCGCCTCCAGCAGGGCCGCGACGTCGTCGCGGCCCGCCGACGCCCATGCGGTGAGGCGGTCGAGCGGGTACCCGGTGAACGTCATGACGCCCAGGCCCCCTTCACGGAAGACCCGGGCGACGGACGCCGCGGCCCCGGCCTGGTCGAACGGCTCGCCGCCGAGCAGCGTCACGCCCTCCGCACCGGCGGCCGCCGCGCCCACGACCCAGTCCTCGGCGATCGCGCGCGCATCGGTGACCACACCGCCGCGGTCGGCCCACAGCTGGGGGTTGAAGCACGCGGGGCAGTGCACGGCGCACCCCTGCAGCCACACGGCCGCGCGCACTCCCGGGCCCTCGGCCGCGGTGGCGGGCAGGAACCGCGACCACCGCAACGTCTCGGCCGCCCGCCGGACGGGCGCGACGGCGCCGAGAAGCGAGGCCTCGCCGCCTCGACCCGGTGATTCCGCGCGGACCTGGGTCATGGGGCGCCGTCCGTCTGCTCTGCTTCGAGCCGGGTTGCGCCGTGCACCGCCGTGCTCGTGTACTCCTCGGTGAAGCGCGACGACACGGTCTCGGCATCCAGCAGCGCCTCGAGCGCCTCGATGTGGTCGAGGCACTCCGGTCCGTGCATGCCGATGGTCTCCGCATCGACGGTGCCATCGGCGCGGAGCCTCACCACGAGCTGCTTCGCCATGCTCTCGTCATCCTTCCGTCGTCGTCGTCGATCAGTAGTCGACCGTGCGGCCGCCGCGGCGCGACGACAGCGCACCCTCGGTGACGGCGCCGGTCAGCTCGGCGGAGTCCAGGTCCTCGGTGCCGGTGGCGCGCACCGCGCGCTCCGTCGCCCATGTGCGGATGCGCTGCACCTCCTCGGCCTGCGTCACGGCGAGAGGGATCATCGTATCGACCACCTGCCGCACCCCCGCGGCGGTCACCTCTCCGCGCGCGCTGAACCCTTCGTACAGCGCCGAGACCACGGACTGCTCGATCTCGGCGCCGGAGTGGTTCTCACTCGCGGCGACGAGCGCCGCGACGGCGGCGGCGTCCGCTGCCACGGCTTCCAGACCGTTGGCGTCGGTCGCGCGGGCACGCAGCTGCAGGCGCCAGATGACCTCGCGCTCGTGGGAGGTGGGCAGGTCCACGAAGAAGATCTCGTCGAAGCGGCCCTTGCGCAGGAACTCGGGCGGGAGGGCGTCGATGTTGTTGGCCGTCGCGACGACGAAGACCGGATGCCGCTTCTCCTGCATCCACGTGAGGAAGGTGCCGAACACGCGCGCCGTCGTGCCCGAGTCGCCCTGGCCGGTCGTGTTCGAGAAGCCCTTCTCGATCTCGTCGACCCACAGCACGCACGGGGCGACGGCTTCGGCGGTCGCGATCGCGGTGCGCAGGTTCTGCTCGCTCGACCCGACGAGCCCCGAGAAGATGCGACCGATGTCGAGCCGCAGCAGGGGGAGCCCCCACGAGGCCGCCGTCGCCTTGGCGGTGAGCGACTTGCCGCAGCCGGGCACGCCGGTGATGAGCACGCCCTTCGGGGCCGGAAGGCCGTACGCGCGGGCGTCGCCGAGCCACGAGCCGTCTCGTCGCGACAGCCAGCGCTTGAGGTTGTTGAGCCCGCCGACGTCGTCCAGGTCGATGTCGGCCTGCACGAACTCCAGCACCCCGGACTTGCGCACGACCTGGCGCTTCTCGTCGAGCACGATCGGCACGTCGAGCGCCGACAGGCTCCCGTCGTTCACCATCGCGCGGGCGAAGGCGTTCTCGGCCTCGGCCATCGACAGGCCCAGCGCCGCGTGCACGAGCTGCTCGCGCGCGGCGTCATCGGCATCCACCCGGATCCGGCCCTCGCCCGACGCGTTGTTGTCGATCATCGTCTCGAGGAGCTCCCGGATCTCGGCCGCGGTCGGCAGCGGGAAGTCGAGAAGGTGCGTGACCTCGTCGAGCTCGGGCGGGATGACGCGGACAGGGGCCGTGATCACGAGCGTCCGTGACACGTCGCCGTGACGGAACTCGAGCGCCGTCTCGCGCACCGTGCGCACGAGCGCGGGGTCGCCCGCCCGGTGCTCGCCGCCGAAGTAAGCGTGCAGGTCGCAGAAGACGAACACGCTGGGCGCATCGACCCCCGCGATGTGCTGCAGCGCACGCGCCGGATTCACGGTGTTCGCGACCGACGAGCCGTCGGGGCCGACGAGCCCGAGCGCCGCCGTCCAGGTCCACAGGGCGCGCGGGTGACGCTGCGTCTCGGCGGCATCCGAGATCGCGCCGATCGCCCGCACCTCCTCGCCGGTCTCGATGTACAGCAGCGGAAGGCGCGCCTTGAACGCCTCGGTGAGAGTGTCGGCGAACGTCACGTCTGCTCCTTGTCGATGGGATGCCGCGTCATGGGGTCGGCGTGGATGTCGGGGTGGTCGAGGGCGCGGTGTCGCCCGCCGGCGTGTCGAGCGTGATCGTCCAGGACCCGTCGCCGGTGTCGGCGTCGACCTGGAACACGACGCGATCCGTGGGCTCCCAGGACGCGCGGACGTCGACCTCGTCGAACTCGTTCACGAGCAGGTCCCATCCGCCGACGGTGACGACGGCGACCATGAACAGGCCGCTCCCGGTGTGCTGGAAGCGCCCGCTCAAGGCGGCTCCCTCGTACATCAGCACCGCGTTGCCCTGACCGCCGGCGGACACGCCCATCGGCAGCACCTCCGGCGTCGTCACCTCGGCGGTCCATTCCGTGAGCGACGGTGCGAACCAGAGGAGTCCGTCCTCGTCACCCGGCAGCACCAGGATGTCGGAGTCGGGGTAGAGCGAGCCGAGGTAGCCCGGGTACTGCCACTCCTCGGAGTCGGGATCGAACTCGACGCCCTGCTGCTGGTAGACCCGGACCCAGTCGGCTTCGCCCTCGCCTTCGGGGTTGTCGACCATGAAGAGGGCGGAGTCCGCGTCGATCCGCAGAAAGCCGCCCGCCGCCGTGCCGTGGAGCACGCCGTCGACGATCTCGTACTCCTCAGGCTCGTCGGCGAGCCACGGCGCGTACGCCTCCTCACCGGGGGCGCCGACGTACACCTCGCCTGTCTGCTCGTCGACGGCGACCTGCGGCAGCACGAGGAAGGCGATCACCGCGACGGCGACGGTGCCGACGATCCAGGTCACGAGCGAGAACCGCCGGATGCGCTCCACGCCCGCCATCAGGGGCTCACCGCCGTCGCACTCGGGGCCGGTGCCGGTGTGGGCGCGCCGGTGGCGGCGGGCGCCGGATCGTCGGGGAAGGCGATGGTCCACCCGGCGTCGTCCCACGCGTCGATCACGAACAGCACCGGGTCGCCGTCGGCCCAGGCGATGGAGCGGTCGGTGGGCTCGTTCGCGCTGAAGGCCTCGGTCACGCCCGCCGATGTGACGGTCTCGATGCTCACGCGACCCTCGCCACGCGTGCTGATGCGCGCCGTGGTGGCGGTCGAGCCGAGGGCGAACACGGCCGAGCCGACTCCGCTCACCGTGCCCGAGCGCTCCTCGACCGGCGGTGTGGTGATCCTCATGCGCCAGCGCTCGTCGCGGAACCCGTCGATCCAGAGTTCGACGTCGGCCTGCGGCACGATGACCCACTTGCCCTCGGTGGCGATGTACGACTCGAACTCGGCGGGGCCGCCGTACTCGCTCTCGGCGAGGATCTCGCCGGCGGGGCCGGTGACCGAGATTCTGCCGACGTACGTGTCGTCGAGCTCGGTGATCAGCAGCGGCTGTGCCGGGTCGAGCCCGTCGAGCGCCACCATCGCGCCGTCGACGCCGCTGTACACCCCGTCGCCCTCGTCGTCGGCGAGCACGGGGTCGGGGTTCAGCCACGGCTCGTACCCGTAGTCGTCGGGCACCGAGACCTCGTCTCCGGCTCCGGGGAGCAGCGTGACGCCGATGAGGAGGATCGCCACGACCCCGAAGATCCACACGAATCCGTTGAACCCGAGCAGACGGCTGCGAGCCGCACTGCTCAGCGTCGTGTTCGAACTCATTCCCGCCTTCCGACCCCGACCAGGCTATACAAACCGCAGGGGGTCGACCGACCGTCAGCGCATCGGCAGGAGGCAGGTCGGCGAGGGCGCGTCGGCGCGGTGCCGCACGCGCCCCGGCACACCGGTGCGCAGGTCGAGCGTGAGCGAGGCGACCTCGTCCGACAGCTGACCGGCGACGAGCAGGATGTCGCGCACCACGAGGTGGTGCCGCGGCCAGTCGACGCCGGCGTCGACGAGGGCGACCGGAGCCACCTCGTCGCCGGCGCCGCGAACGCGGAGCGTCGCGAGGGTGTTGCTGCCGCGCACACCGGCGTACACGAACTCGCCGTCGCGCGAGAGAGCCACCTCGGCGGCGCTGTCGCCGGGAAGCGTGCCCGCCCCGAGCGGCGCGCCGCCGACGAGCCGCCAGGTGCGGTCCACCGAGGGTGCGAGCACGAACAGCTCGCACGAGAGCTCGGTCACGACGTAGAGGTGGCCGCTCGGATGCCAGACCATGTGCCGCGGGCCGCTGCCCTTCGGCAGCGTCATCTGCTGCACCGGCCGCAGGCCGCTGCCGCCGTCGCGCCAGAACCGGACGACGTCGTAGCCGAGGTCGGTGGTCGCGAGGAGCCCGCCGGGGAGGAACACGGCCTGGTGCGCGCGCGAGGGACACGCGGCGTCCCCCTCCGCGCCGGTCTCGGCCTGCTCCACGACGTCGTGATCGGGCACGAGGTGCGCGTACTCGTCGCCGGCGGCTTCCCGCAGGGCGCGGGTGGCGGCGACGAGGTCGATGTCGCCGGCCGAGGCCGGGGCGGAGGCGGCGTCTGGGCCGTACGGGTCGACGGCCGCCGGCGCCGTGACCGGCGAGGAGGGCCGGCCGGCGGCATCCAGGTCCATCCGGATCACCCGGCCATCGCCCCAGCAGCTCGCGATCAGGAAGCGGCCGTCGGGGGACACCGCGACGTGGCAGACCGCCTCGCCGGCGGGGACGGCGCCGCCGAGCGGGACGAACGTCGCCTCACCCGTGCGGCGGAACGCCTGTACCTGCCGGCGGTTCTCGAGCGCCGCGTAGACGACATCGCCCGGCGTCACCGTCAGCGACCCGGGGTGCGGCGCGAGCCACGACGGCGAGTCGGCGGCGGCGACATCGCCGGCGAACGCGAGCGCGCCACCCGCGGAGTTCTCGTCGGGGGCGCCGGCGAGCAGCATCCCGAGCCCGCTCGCACGGCCGTCCATGTCGGCGGTGTATCCGCCCAGGAGGAATCTCATGTCGGACGGCGGCCGCTCAGTCGACGAGGTCGTGGCGCACGATCACGGCTTCGCGGGACGCGCCGACGCCGATCACCGAGATGCGCGTGCCGCTCATCGCCTCGAGGGCGAGGACGTACTCCTGCGCCTCGAGGGGGAGGTCCTCGAAGGTGCGCGCGCCCGAGATGTCCTGCTTCCAGCCGGGGAAGTACTCGAGGATCGGCACGGCGTGGTGGAAGTCGGACTGGTTCACCGGCACCTCGTCGAAGCGCTGCCCGTCGACGTCGTACGCGACGCACACCGGGATCTGGTCGAGTCCGGTGAGGATGTCGAGCTTCGTCAGCACGAGGTCGGTGATGCCGTTGATGCGAGTCGCGTAGCGCGTGATGGGCGCGTCGTACCAGCCGACGCGGCGCGGGCGGCCGGTTGTGGTGCCGAACTCGAAGCCGCGCGAGCGGAGGAAGTCGCCGTTCTCGTCGAACAGCTCGGTCGGGAACGGGCCCGAGCCGACGCGGGTGGTGTAGGCCTTCACGATGCCGACGATGCGGTCGAGGCGATTCGGGCCGACGCCCGAGCCGGTCGCCGCGCCGCCCGCCGTCGCCGACGACGAGGTCACGAACGGGTAGGTGCCGTGGTCGACGTCGAGCATCGTTGCCTGGCCGCCCTCGAACACCACGACGTCGCCTGCGTCGAGGGCTTCGTTGAGCAGCAGCCCGGTGTCGGCGACCATCGGGCGCAGGCGCTCGGTGTACGACAGCAGGTCGTCGACGATCTCGTCGGCCGTGATCGCGCGGCGGTTGAAGATCTTCACCAGCAGGTGGTTCTTCAGGTCGAGAGCGCCCTCGACCTTCTGGCGCAGGATGTTCTCGTCGAAGAGGTCCTGCACGCGGATGCCGACGCGGTTGATCTTGTCGGCGTAGGCGGGGCCGATGCCGCGCCCGGTCGTGCCGATCTGCCGCTTGCCGAGGAAGCGCTCGGTGACCTTGTCGAGGGTGCGGTGGTACTGCGTGATGATGTGGGCGTTGGCGCTCACTCGCAGGCGCGACGTGTCGACGCCTCGCGCGTGCAGCGCCTCGAGCTCGGCGAACAGCACCTCGAGGTCGACCACGACGCCGTTGCCGATCACGGCGTTCACGCCGGGAGAGAGGATGCCGGACGGCAGGAGGTGCAGCGCATACTTCTCGTCGCCGATCACGACCGTGTGTCCGGCGTTGTTGCCGCCGTTGAACTTGACCACCCAGTCGGTGCGCTCACCCAGGAGATCGGTGGCCTTGCCCTTGCCCTCGTCTCCCCACTGGACTCCGACGATCACGATGCCTGGCATGGCTACTCCCCCGTTATCGGACGGTTACACCCCATCCTATCGGGGTGTCTCCGACATGCCTTTCGAGGCGGTTGAGGATGCTCCCGGTCGCGGACGTCCTCGGACGACGCCCGGCGGGGGTGGGCGGTATGGTTCCAGCACCGGCTCCGACGACGGCGCGGGGAGGAGTACGGGGTGGACGAAGGCAGCGCGGAGACCCTCGCCGTAGGCGTCGTGCGAGTGGACAGGTCGGGCACGATCGCCGCGGCCAACCAGTGGTTCTCGGAGTGGGCAGGGGTCGCAGCCGACGAGATCGTCGGCCGATCGATCGGCGAGTTCCTCGTCCATTCCCACGAGGATCTGCTCCCGGCCGACGCCACGCAGGGACCCTGGATGATGCTGCACGCCCGAGAGCACGACCGGGCGGTCCTGATGACCCGTCAGCGTCGTGGCACCGGTGACGTGCTCATGCTGGCCGAGGCGACCGAGCGGTTCCGCGCGATGATCGATCTGCGCCGGCGGTATGCGCTGGCCGACCGCACCAGGACGCGACTGGAGATCGTGATGGACTCGTCCGTCGCCTTCTCCACCGCGTCGACGGAGCGCTCGCTCGCCGAGATCCTCGCCGACACGACGGCCCGCGCTTATCGCGCCGAGGAGTCGACCGTGCTCCTGCGCAAACTCGACCGGACGAGCCGGATCGCTGCCGGACCCGACGTGCTGGGCGGCCGCATCGACGTCGATGCGCTCATCGGGATGGTGGCCGCACCACGGCGGGTCGTGAAGGTGGTCGGCGACGCGGAAGGCGAGCGCCTCGTCCCCGGGCTCGGTGCGGCGATGCGGGACGCTGACGTCCGCGCGTTCATTGCCGCGCCGCTGCACCACGAGGAGGCAGACTTCGGCGCGTTCATCAGCTGGTTCCACCACGAGCGCACGTTCGACGACGAAGCCGCTCCGCTGGCCGAGGCCCTCGCCGGTCAAGCCGGCCAAGCGCTCGCCACCCTTCGCCTCCAGGCGCGGCTTGCGCACGCCGCCACGCACGACGAGGTGACGGGACTGCCGAACCGGCGAGTGCTGGAGAGCCAGATGGACGAGGTCCTGGGCGGCCGCGGTTGCGCGGTGCTGTTCATCGACCTGGACGGCTTCAAGCATGTGAACGACCGGTTCGGCCATCAGGCCGGAGACAGGATGCTGCGCGACGTGGGCCGGCGACTGCTCACGGCGGTGCGCGGCTCCGATCTCGTCGCCCGGTACGGGGGCGACGAGTTCGTGGTGGTGTGCGAGGTCGGCGAGCCTTCCGACGCGGTGGAGATCGCGGAGCGGATCCTCGACCTGTTCCGCGCCGAGCCGACGGGATCCGCCACCCCTCTGAGCGCGAGCATCGGGATCGCGGTCGCCTCCTCCGGCAGCGGAGTCATGGCCGACCAGCTGCTCCGCCACGCCGACCTCGCGATGTACCGCGCGAAGAGCGCCGGCGGCAACCGGATCGAGCTCGAGCAGGCCTGAGTCCGGTACGTCCACCGCTCTGAGACCTTCCGCGACGATGGCTACCGTTCGGACAGCCCGAGCTGGGCACGCAGTTCGAGGTCGTTCTCGGAACCGGTGAACTCGGCGATGCGCCGGTTGGTCACACGGTACATCGAGAACTCGGCCACATTGACATGGCGCCGCGTCGGCGCGATACCGCGGAACGTGCCCAGATGGGTGCCGCTGCCGCGCAGATGAGCGGCGACGCGGTCGTCCTCCACGACGAGCTGGATGCGGCGCCACCGCCAGTCGGGGAAGCCCTGGAACAGGTCGGCCATGTCGGTGACCCACGCCTCGGCCCCACCGGGCAGATGGGCGCGCCGGACCGACGGATCGACGAACGAGCGGATGGCATCGAGGTCATGCCGGTTGCAGGCGTCGAGGTACTCGGCGTACCACTCCCGCATCTCCCACGGCTCCACTCCCTCATTATCCGGGGAGCGGGGACGTCACCGTATCGAGTCGCGTGCCGACGGCAGTGCGTGGCGCCACGCCCTGCGGACCCAGTCGAAGATCGGCGCGATCGCTCGCCAGCGTCGTCCGAACAGCGCCTTGCCGAACGAGTAGTCCTGCTCCGTCATGTCAGATCCCTGCCGATGGCCGCGTGCGGCAGCACAGGGTCGGAACGTCGACGAGCCGAGGGAGCGGGCTCGCGCGGAGGCCTATGTGCCGAGGTGAACGCCGGGGGTCTGGGGCGCCAGGCCAAGGGTAGGCGCAAAACGGCCGGTTGTCGCCTGTTTCTACAAATTGGCGAGGCGCGATCCGGGGCGGGGCGGTCGGCGTCGGGCCAAGGACCCGACGCCGACGGCCGTCGCTTCATCTCAGCGTCGAGGCAGGACCTCGAGCGTGGTCTCGAGGACGTCGTCGCCGGTGATGGCTCCGACGGGGCCCAGACCGTACCGGTCGTACTTCGCATGGAGGGCGCTGTCGAGGCTCGGACGCACCTCGGGGTCGGCAAGGCGGAAGGTGACGTCGACCTCGACGCCGCCGGCGCTGATCCGACCCTGGCCGGAGCGCAGCGCCCGGCGGAACCATCCGTTCTCCGGCCCACGGGCGGAGCGGATGTAGAGCGCGTCGCCGACGGTGGCGTGCCAGATCGTGGTGAAGGGCCGCAGTGTCCCGTCCGGCCGCTGCGACGTCACGCGCAGCTCGGTCGCGCCGCCGATCCGGCGGAGCTCGTCCGCGGTCCAGGCGGTCACGACGCGCTCTCGCGGCTGCTGCGCGGGTACTCACCCTACCTGCCCGATCGTTCGTCGGGCTCCAGCAGCAGCTCCTGACCGCGGGCGAGAGCGAGAGTCGCGGTCTCGCGTGAGACGAGAGGCGAGGCCCGGCGCTCGCCCACCGGGCCTCCCCTGGAACGGCTAGGAGTTGATCTGCTCGACGACGTCGTCGGCCGACTTCTCGATCGCCTCGCGCAGCTTCTCGTAGTCGTCGGAATCGATCGCCTTGCTGATCCGCTTGTCAGCCCTGGTCAGCGCCTTCTCGACGTTGTCGGCCCACTTGTCGTCGACGACCGCGACGACCGCGGAGGTCCCGGGCGCGAGGTACTCGTCGACGTCGACGCCGAACTGCTTCTCCTCACGGTTCTTCTTGATCTTTCCGAGGATCGCGCCGATGCCGGCCCCGATCGCGGTGGCCGCCAAGAGCGGCGGCGCGAACAGGCCGACGACCACGCCGGCGCCGGCGCCCCAGGCCGCACCGTGGCCCACGGACTTGTCGCCGTGCTCCTTGACCTGGACCTTGCCATCCTTGTCACGGACGAGCACCACGGCGCCGATGATCTCGTACCCGCCGGTGTCCTGGCCGCTTCGGAGGGCTTCGTAGTCGTCTGCCGCGGAGTCCGTGTCGTCGTACGAGCCGACCACCAGTGCGAGGTTCTGCGTACCCATCGATCTCTCCTTCGGTTGATCTCCGAAAGCGACCGGCCGGTCGCTTTCGGACTCTGGGTCATCAGGGTGCTGCGATCCTATTGCGCAGCGACACGGCCCGCGAGGCTCTGAACGGTGAATTCTCGCCAGTCCCGCGTCACCACACGAGCTGGTCGCGACGGCGGGTGAGGTACGCCCGCTCGGCCGGGTTGCCGGCGAGTTCGATGGCTCGGTCGTACGCCCTCCGAGATGCGTCACTTCGCCCGACCCTCCGCAGCAGGTCGGCGCGCGCCGCGTGGTAGGCGTGGTACCCGTCGAGGGCCTCGCTGAGTCGGTCGATCTCGGCAAGCGCAACATCGGGGCCGTCCAGTTCGGCGACCGCGATCGCGCGGTTGAGTCGCACGATCGGGGAGCCATCGAGCCGGATCAGGCGGTCGTAGAGAGCGACGATCTGGGACCAGTCGGTATCGCGTGCGGAAGGGGCATCCGTGTGCACCGCGTTGATCGCCGCCAGCAGCTGGTATCGCCCTGGTGGGGCGGCACCGGCGGCGACCGCGCCGATCCGCTCGCGGACCAGGGAGTGCCCCTCGATGACCTGGGCTCGGTTCCACGCGCCGCGGTCTTGCTCGTCCAAGGTGACCAGCTCACCGGAGTGAGACACGCGCGCGATGCGTCGCGCGTCAGCGAGGAGCATCAGGGCGAGGAGGCCGGTCACCTCACCCTCATCGGGAAGGAGCGTGCGCAGGAGGCGGCCCAGGCGGATCGCCTCGTCGGTCAGGTCGGCGCGCAGCGGGTCATCCCCGGCGGTGGCGAGATAGCCCTCGTTGAAGATGAGGTAGATCACCGCGAGCACCCCGGCGAGCCGTTCGCGGATGTCGTCCGCCGACGGCATCCGGAAGGGGATGTGCGCCGCCTTGATCTTCGCCTTCGCGCGGGTGATCCGTCGCGCCATCGTGGTCTCCGGCACCAGGAAGGCGTGGGCGATCTCTGCGACAGTGAGCCCGCCGAGCAGGCGCAGGGTCAGCGCGACCCGCGCCTCCATGGCGAGGGCAGGATGACAGCAGATGAAGACCAGCCGCAGCCGGTCGTCCTCGACCGGCCCGGTCGGCTCGTGTGGAGTGTCGTCGGACAGCATCTGAGCCGCCTGGTGTTTGCCTTCGCGATGGGACTCGCGACGCAGCCGGTCGATCGCCTTGCGCGTCGCGGTGGTGGTGAGCCATGCGCCGGGGTTGGGCGGTACTCCGTCGCGCGGCCACCGCTCCACCGCGGCGACGAATGCCTCGGCGGCTGCATCCTCGGCGAGATCGAGATCGCCGAAGCGACGGGCGAGACCGGCCACCACCCGCGCCCACTCCTCGTGATGGGCGCGGGCGATGGCCTTCTCGACGCGGGATCCGGTCACGACTCCCGCAGAGCCCGAGCGGATGCCGGGAGCCGCGCCGGACGCGATTCGACAGCACCGAGCTGTACGTCCTCAGCCGGCGCCAACGCGGACTGGATGCAGCGGGTCATCGTCATTCAGCCACGCGCGATTGCCGTTCGATGATCTCCGAGACGTCTGACGGGAATCGGTGCACCTCCTGCGGCCAGTCCAGTGCGACGGCGAGTCGCCCTGCCCAGTAGCGTGCGGCCTCATCGTCCGGCACTTCCACGACGGTGAATCCGCCGAGATGCTCCTTGCTCTCGACGAACGGCCCGTCGGTGAAGACCGGCTTCCCGTCCTTGCTCACGACGCTGCAGACTGCGGTCGAGGCATCGATTCCGCCATCCGCGTAGAGGAAGACGCCCGCCTCCTTCATGTCGTCGAGGAGGGCTCGCGAGGCCTCGCTCTTGGCGCGCAGTTCGTCGGGGGTGTGCTCGGGCACCCACTCGTCGTTGAATGCGATCAGATACTTCGTCACTGCCGTCTCCTCTCATCGGGACGAGAGCCATGTCGTGGCTCCTCGGTCGCGGCGACCCGGACGGGGTCGCACACCTGATCCACGAACGGCGACGCTCGGATACGACACTATCCCCGAGACATTCTCAGGATCGGCACTCCTTGGGTTGCGGCCAGGGGCTTGGTTGAGCGGCAGGTTCGTCCCGGTCAGGCTGGGGTATGGCGAGGGGCGGCGGCTCCGAGAAGCTCAGCGATCGAGACCGCCCACGCGTCGATCGCGTCCCATTCGCGAAAGTCGCCCTCGGGCAGGACGTCGCGAATCGCGGGCATCCACGCGACGATCCGGTCGGCTCCGCGGATCTTGTCGTGGTGGTATGCCCCGCGGAACACCTGCGCGCCCTTCGGGTGGAGAAGGTCCGCGAAGTCGGCGAACTGCTTGGGCTCGGCTCCTTTCAGAACGTCCTTTCCGTCCGCATCGACGGTCTCCGTGCCGAGCGGCCCGCTGCTGAAGAGCCAGGTCGGGCGGGACGAGAGCACGCCGGCATTGCGGGTGACGAACGTGCGGGCAGCCTTCCGCCAATTGAACTCATAGGTCGCCGACCCCACCACGAAGGCGTCGTAGCCCGAGACGTCGGGCACTTCGCTGCAGCGGATGACGTCAGCGTCGAGATCGCATTCGCGCAACGCTTCGCCAATACGCTCCGCGATGCCTTCCGTTGCGCCGTACTTGCTCTCATATGCGACGAGTACCTTCATGGTGAATCTCCTTGACTCGCGTTCTGTGGCTGAAGAGCCGAGGCGGAGCCCGCCTGTCGGGTCCCGTGAGTGCTGTCTGCGGAGAAGGCCCCCCGCGGGCGCGGCCCCGACTCAGCCTGTGCGGCAGGGGCACCGACTGCAGGGCCGAAGGTCCTGCCGTGCGCGATACGACACGACGCGCGCGTTCTCGCTCCGTCATGCTCGTGGGAAAGCACTCTCAGTGTCGTAGGTATGTTCTAGCCTTGGAGCATGTTCACCGATCCCGACATCCCCTACCAGGTGTTTCCGGATGAACTCGATCTGGTCGTCGAGGCAGCCACCATGATGACGGTGCTCGCCGCGCAGCGGCTCGAGCGGATCGATGCGATGCGGCGCGAGGCGCTTCGCGATGCGACGCGCAACGGCCGGGTTCTGACCGAGGTCGTAGAGCGGGGCGTGCGGCTGGAGCTGGCGGCCGCTCTTCGGATCACCGAGCACGCCGCGGGCGAGCTGCTGACCTTCGCCGAGGCGATGGTGCACTCCTACCCGGCGGTGCTGGTCTCGATGGAGCGGGCACAGATCACCGAGGTGCACGCGCAGATCCTTGTCGCCGCGGTCAACGAACTCGAGCCGGAGTTCCGTGCCCAGGTGCTCGAGTCGGGCATCGTGCTGGCGGAGTCGGAGGCGGTCGGCACCTTCCGCCGCAAGCTGCGCACACTGATCGACAAAGTCCGCTCGGCCACCCTCACCGAACGCTACGAGAGGGCTGTGACAAGGCGACGGATCGCGGTCGAGCCCGACGATGGCGGGATGGGATGGCTGCACGTCTACGCACCCATGGTCGCCATCCACGCCGCCGTCTCTCGGGTGACCGCGATGGCGAAAGCCATGAAGGTCCGCGATGGAGAGACGCGCACCCTCGACCAAGTACGCGCCGACGTCGTCCTCGACCTGCTCATCGACGGCGCCACCGAGATCCACCCCGACCACGCCCGCGGTGCGCGGGCGACGGTATTCGTCACCACACCGGTTCTCGCGCTCCTCCACGACTCCGACGCATCCCGCGCCGCGGCGGGGATCGACCCGCCGGTCGTGGAAGGCATCGGACCGATCCCGCTGCCCGTGGCGCGGGAACTCGCGGGCGGTGCATCCGGGTGGACGCGAGTGCTGACCCACCCCGAGACGGGCATGGTGCTCTCCGTCGGCCGCGACCAGTACCGGCCGCCACCCGCACTTCAGAAGCTGGTGAAGTGGCGTGCCGATCGATGCATGGGACCAGGCTGCGGGATGCCGGCCTCCCGGTGCGACGTCGACCACAACGTCGACTGGGCCCTCGGCGGACACACCGAACTCACCAATCTCGCACCGTTGTGCGAAGGCCACCACACCGTCCGACATCACACCGACTGGAGCATCGAACAAGTCCCCGGCTCGGGCGGCGCGATCCGATGGACTTCGCCTTCCGGCCGCCACTACCTCGTCAAGCCGGAGCGCGCGGTCCCCGTGTTCCGCTCCACCGAGAGTTCCGACGCGCCGTTCTGATCGCACGACCGCCGCGCCCCGACCGAGCCAAACGGATGGTCCGGCACGTTCGCTAGCCTGCTGCTGATGAGTTTCGATGTGGAGACGTGCGGCGCGAACGCCGTGACCTGGGCGCTCGCGCGCGAAGGATCGACGGCGTACGCGACGCGTTGCCTTGCGTTCGTCGAGGACGCGATCGAGCGCTCGAACGACCTCGAGTTGTTCGGCGGCGACGACGCGGCCGAATCGGCGCGCCTCTACGCGGCATCGGTGAACACCGGCGAGCCGCCCGTCCACGCCCTGGCGTTCTACGAGAGCGTCGGGGAGATCTTCGGCGAGCGCCGCGACTGGGGACATGTGGGGCTCGGCCTCGGCCACGGCCGGGTCGTGCACGCGTGGGACCGGGTGCGCGTCGACGACTACCGCGATCTCGAAGCGCTGACGCCCGCGCCCGACTGGGAGCCGCTGCGCTGGATCGGCTGGGTGCCGCTCGCCCGCGCACTCGAGGGTGCGCAGCCGCGCGTGTGGGACGAGGATGCCGCCACCGCAGCCATGCGGATGCAGGCGGAGCGGTTCGGCGGCTGAAGAACCTCGGCGCGAGGCATCCGTCGTTCTAGGCGGTTCGCAGGATGCGCTCCGTGACACGCGCCGAGAAGTGCAGCGCGTCGACGGGGACGCGCTCGTCGGCCGCGTGGAACTGGGCGAACACGTCGAAGTCGCGGGGCACCCGCAGCGGCACGAAGCCATAGCCGTGGATGCCGAGCCTCGCGAAGTGCTTGTTGTCGGTGCTCGCCGGCAGCAGGTACGGCACGACGACGCCGTCGGGGTCGTCGTGCGAGATCGCGTCCTGCAGGATGCCGATGATGGGGGCGTCGACGGGCGCCTCGGTCGCCGACCACCAGCGCCCCTCGCGGATCTCGATGCCGTCGCCCACGACCTCTCGCAGCCCGGCACGCAGCGCCTCGTCTTCCCCCGGGAGGATGCGGATGTCGAGGCGCGCCGAGGCCTCGGCCGGGATGATGTTCGTCTTGTCACCCGCGGCGAGCACCGTCGGCGTCGCGGTGTTGCGCGTCGTCGCGCCGACCAGCGACGACACGAACCCGAGGCTCTCCAGGTCGGCGGCGAGCGACTCGTCGGTGAACGCCAGCCCGCGCGCCTCGCCGAACACATCGAGGAACCGCTGCAGCGCGGGAGTGCGCACCACGGGGAACCGATGAGCGCCGACCGCAGCGACCGCCTGGGCGAGGCGCACCACGGCATTGTCGGCGGTCGGCCGAGAGCCGTGCGCGGCATGCCCTCGGGCGCTGAGCGTCGCCCAGGCGACGCCCTTCTCGCTCGTCGCGACGAGGTGCGCGTGCACCAGCAGGGCACCGGCATCCCGATCGCGTCCGGGGATGCGCGCAATGAGCGACCCGCGACCCGGGCGCGATTTCCACGAGCTCGGACGCGATGTCGGCCTCGGCCAGGCGCTCCTGGACGTACTGCGCGGCACGGGTCTCGCCGTCGCCGATGGTCGCGAGCACTCCTGTGTTCACCGTGTCGATTCGGATCAGTTCCTGCACGAACAGCAGCGCCTCGTCCTCCAGCAGCGTCGACACGAGATCATCCTCCAGCTCGGGCGGCGGACGTTCCACCGCGCCCGAGGGTAACCCGACGACGGGCGCCGGTGGCGGCACCCGCGCCACGCCGAGTCACACCGCGACACGACACGACCCGACAGACCCGGATCGGTATGGTGTGCGCATGACGCGTTCTCGGGCATGGGCGACGGTGTGGACGGTGCTGCGGCTGGCGATGGCGGCGGTCACCGTGGCGGCGATCACGGCGCAGCTGTCGAAGTCGATCGGCACGGCGGCCGAGCTCGGCCGCGACGTCACCACGACGATCGCGAACTTCTTCAGCTTCTTCACGATCCTCTCGAACGCCCTCGCGGGGATCGTGCTCGTGTGGGCGGCGGTGTGGTACTTCACCCGCGGACGCAGAGCGATCGCCGAGCCCCGGGCACTGGCCGTCGCGCTCGCCTGCGCGAGCACCTTCATGATTATCACCGGGATCGTCTACAACGCACTGCTGCGGGGCATCGAGCTGCCCCAGGGCAGCGCGCCCATCCCGTGGTCGAACGAGGTGCTGCATCTGATCGGCCCGCTGTTCCTGCTGGCCGACGTCTTCGTGGGCCCGCTGCGCCGGTCGCTGCCGTGGCGCAGCCTGTGGGCGGTGGTCGTCTTCCCGGTCCTCTGGGCCGTGTACACGATGATCCGCGGACCCCTCGTCACCAACCCCGTCTCGGGCGACCCGTTCTGGTACCCGTATCCGTTTCTGAATCCGAACAACCCGGGCGGCTGGCTCTCGGTGATCGTCTACGTCATCGGCATCGCGCTCGCGATCGTCGCGGTCGGGGCCTTCGTCGTGTGGTGGGGCCGCCGGATCGGTATCGCCGACACGGATGCCGATGCCTCGGCGCCGGCGGCGGCATCCGTCCCCTCGCGAGCCCTGTCGGAGTGACGCGCAACGGCCGTCGGGGACTGTTTGTGCGTTCTGTTCTCCATGCGGCGGACACGTTGTAGCCTCCCTCCAACACGCCCGTATCGGCGTGCGCTTCAGCCTGACCGACGCCACCGCGAGCGTGGCCGCACGAGAAGGCGGGGTCGGAGTATCCGGCCCCACCTTCTCGTCACGGTCAGCTCAGCCGACGCCGCCGCATCGCCGCGATCACCAGCACCAGACCGCTCGCGAGAACGGCCAGCCCGGCCGACAGCGCGATCACGACGCCGCGCCCCTCCAGCCCTGTCGGCGGGAGAGGTGCGATGAACGTGTTCGTGAAGACGATCGTCACCTGGCCCGACGCGAGGGTCACCGAGCCCGTGGTTCCGGGCTGCTCCTCACCATCGACGGTGATCGTCGTCTGGTCGGCGTCACCGGCATCCGTCTCGGCGACAGTGCACTCGCTGCCCGCAGGCAGGTCAACGATCTCGGCCGTGAGACCGTCAGGACCGCCGATCTCGTACGACGAGTCGTGCACCACCAGCCCGGGTGCGGGATGCGAGGGGTCGATGAGGACGCAGGTGACGTCCACCGGGAAGGTGCGCGTCACGGTGGAGGCCGCCGTGCCGTCGACGACCTTCGAGATGCGCAGATCAGTCACGCCGAAGGCATTGGCGATCGCCACGGACGTCTGATCCTCGGCATCCGTGTTCGGGAGCAGTGCGAGCGACGCCGTGGTCGCCGCTGCCGGATCACCGGCCTCGCCGCCTTCGGTCACGACGATCGTCGTGGACTCGGCGCCCGCCGTGTCGGTCTCGGTGACGGTGCACTCGGCACCCTCGGGCAGCTCCGTCCACGTCACCGTCTCGCCGTCCGCGATCGTCTGCGTCATCGGCTCGGCGGCAGCGACCTGCTGCTCGTTCCAGAGGCAGTCCAGCGTCACCTCGAACGGGCCGTACGAGATCGGCTCGCCGTCGATGCCCGTCGCCTCGGACTCCACCGTCTTGGTGACGGAGACCTGCGCCAGGTTGAAGGTGTTGCGGACCTGCAGGCTCGGCTGAGGCTGATCGTCGACGCTCAGGATGGTCGGATCGGTCTCGACGGTGAAGGTGTAGCCCTCGCCGTCGCCGGCGATGACATTGCCCTCCGCGTCCAGGATCTCGGTCTCGTTCGCTCCCCCGTCGTCCACCTCGATGAGGCGGCACTCGGCCCCGGTAGGCAGATTCTCCCAGAGCGCCGTCGGCGAGTCCGCGCTGACGACACGGATGCCGCCGTCGGGGATGTCGACGATCTCGCCGTCGCGGACGCAGACCAGACGCAGTTCGTACGCCGCGGTGCCGAACTTCTCGGCGCCGTCGCCGGCGAACGTCTTCGTCACCTCGAGGGAGCCGGTGAGGTACCAGTTGGTGGCGGTCACCGTCACGAGGCCACCGCCCTCCGGGACGATGCCCGTCCCGATCGAGGTGTCTTCACCGTCGTTGGGCTCGATCACCACGGCGTCCGCGCCGTTGAGGTCGTCCTCGACGACGGTGCACTCGGAGCCTGCGACCACGTCGTAGACGGCCGAACTCCAGCCGTTGCCCGCGTTCAGCTCCAGCTGCGCGTCGATCACCGTCTCTCCGGCGTACACGCAGGTGACGGTGAAGGTGAACGTCCGGTCGAGCCCGAACTGGTCGGCGCCCGCTCCCTCGAACTCCTTCACGAGCACCAGCACTGTCGCATCGAACAGGTTCGTGTACGTGACGGTGTTGACGACGGCGGTGCTGTCGGGCTGCAGTTCGGGGATCACCACGGTGCGCGTCTCCTGGTCGATCTGCGGCGCGAGCTCGCCCTCCGCACCCGGTACGCCCGCGGCGGTGACCGTGCCGTCGGCACCGCGATCGTCGGTCTCGGTGACCGTGCATTCGGAGCGCGCCGGGATCTCGGTGATCGTCTCGGTGTCACCCGCGTCGAGCGTGAACGTCTCGTCGACCACGGTCTCGCCCTGGAAGGTGCAGACGACCTGGAACTCGAACTGCGTCGGAACGAACGGGCTCTCGGACTCGACCTCTTTGCCGACCTCGAGGGACGCCCACTCGTAAGTGTTCTCGATGTCGAGCGCGAACGTCTCGCCGGCAGCGGTCACCGTGATCGACGACGGCGTCACCGTCGTGCCGGTCTGACCGAAGTCGTCCTCCTCGACCGTGCAGACCGATCCCACCGGGACGTCGGGGATCACGACCGGGTCCTCGCCGGGGACGATCGTCACGACGCCGTCGTCGGCGAGCGGCACGTCAGCGCCCTGCCACGTGCACGACACGGTCGCCGTGTACTCCGCCGGTACGGGGAAGCCCTCCGGCGCATCCACCGTCTTCGCGACCGACACCGAGCCGTTGTCGAATTCGTTCGTCACCGTGACCACGACCGGCGTCTCGCCGTCACCGACGGTCACTGTCGCGGGTGCGATCGTCTGCTCGGTGGCGAACCCGTCATCCGTCTCGGTCAGGGTGCACTCGGCACCGGTCGGCAGACCCTCGTACAGCGCGGTGCCGGCTCCCGTGATGGTGCGCGTCGCCCCGCCGGGGATCGACACGTCGACGGTCTCGCCGTTGACGACGCGCGTGCACGCGAGGCTCACCTCGTACTCGTACGTCGTCGCCGGGTCCAGAGCGTTGGCGGGAGCGCCTTCGAGCTCCTTCTGCACCTCGAGCGAGCCGACGGTGAACGTGTTGGTGATGTCGGCTGCGACCGGTGCCGCAGGATCGTCGCCGACGACGACCGTGACGCTTCCGGTCGACGAGTTGGCGCCGCCGTCCTCCGTCTCTGTGACGGTGCACTCGGCGCCCGTCGGCAGGTTCTCGACGAGCCACGTCGGATCGTCGGCGCTGAGGGTCGTGGAGTCCTCGAACACGGGGTCGGGCGCGACGCCGTCGAGCGTGCACGACATCTCGACGGTGAAGGTGGCACCGCCCCAGACCTCTCCGCCGGCCCCGGCGATCACCTTGGTGACCTCGACGGCGCCGACGGTGTAGGCGTTCTCGACGGCGACGAGGGTGAGCGCCGTGGTCGAGCCCTCGTCGTACGGAAGGACCGTGAAGGAGGCCTCCGTCGACTCCAGCAGGTCACCCTCGGTGCCGTCCTCGGTGATGACGACGGTCGTTCCTGCGGCACCGGCCGCGTCCGTCTCGGTCACCGTGCACTCCGCGCCGGCGGGGATGTCGGAGAACGTCTTCGACTCCCCGTCGGCGAGCGTGAACTCCAGGTCGGCCTCGGGGATCGTCTCCTGGTCGAGGAACGTGCAGCTCGCCGAGAAGGAGTAGGTGCGTTCGTAGACGATGGGCTCGCCGTCCTGGTTCTCGGCGCCCCCGTTGTCGACGCTCTTCAGTACGGTGAAGCCACCGGTCGCGTACTCGTTCGTGACCTCGATCGAGGCCTGCTCCGGGTCACCGCTGTACGGGTCCCAGACGGACGGCTCCTCGCTCCAGTCCCGGTCGGCGATGACGCCGTCCTCCGGATCGACCGTCACGGTGACGCCGGGGATGAGCGGGTCCTCGACCACGGTGCACGTCGAGAAGAGCGGCAGGTTCACCGGTCCGGTGATGCTGTTGTAGGCGAGGACCGTGCCGTCGGCATCCACCGACGGACGGCTGGCGTCGCTGCCGTCGGCGTGCAGGAGCGTCGCCTCCTGGCCGCCCGAGAGGCAGGTCACGAGCAGCGGATAGCTGTCGGGCAGGTCGACGTCGGTCGCGAAGTCGGGCGCCTCGACGACCTTAGACAGCAGCAGCTGCCCGGTGGCGGCTGCGATACCGACCTTCTGCGGCTCGACCACGAGCGACGGGCGCTCCGGCTGAGTGACCGTGGCGTTCGACCGGGATGCCGTCGCGAACGAGTTGTACGCGATCGGCAGGCCTTCGGGCACCGCCGATTCCGCCGGAAGCAGGTACGGCGTCTGCGTGTCGTAGAGGAGCCGGAGCGTCTCACCCGGGCGCAGGCCCGGAGCGGGCGAGAGCTCGTCGGGGTTCGAGTACTCGAGCACGAGGAGCACGCTGCGGGCGGCCTGCAGCGTCGCGGGAGGCGTGGCGGCGCTCGCGAGCTCCCAGTCGAAGTCGCACGCGGGGTCCGCAGCGGCGTCCTCGGTGAACACCTTGATCGCGTTGTCGTTGCAGCTCTGGCTGAGCTGCACCGGCGACAGGTAGATGCCGTACGACGAGTAGGCGCTGTCGGCGAGGTCCGCGAAGTTGGCCGTCACACCGCCCGTCAGCGTCACGGAGAACTGCGAGCCGCGATCACCGGGCACGATCACACCCTGATCGTTCTGGTCGGGGAGCGTGTCCACGGCGGCGACGACCCGCGCGCTCGTGTTCCCGGTGTTCGTGAAGTCGACGCGCCATTGCTCGGTGCCGCCCGGCCGAGTGACCGGCGCACAGGGATACGAGTAGAAGCCGAGGTTGGTGACACCGGGAAGGCTGGGATCGCACGCGGCCGCATCGCCGTCCACGTTGAGCACGCCGAGGTCCTCGTCGCCGGCGACGTCCGGATCACCCGCGTCCAGACCGCGCACATACTTCTTCGCGGCGATCGTCGCCGAGGCCAACGGGGTGATCTCCGTGTCGGCGGAGCAGTCGGGCACGCCGGGCGGGGTGTTCTCGACGGGCTTCGGAAAGAGGTCACTGCCGTCCTGGACGGTCGTCCCCTGGCACGTCTCGAAGAGGCGGTCCGACGAGACCGTGACCTCGTTGCCGACCGTGGTGTCAGGCGTCACATCGTCACGGAAGAGCAGCGGCGCGTTCACGGTGAGCGTCCACCCGGCATTGAACACGAAGTCGGCGGGCGACTGGATCGTCAGCAGACCGGTCGCCTCGTTGAGGGATGCCGTGAAGCCGGGGTCTTCGCTCGGCGCGCCCGTGCCGCTCAGCGCGAACGTGTAGGCGGTGGGATCGGGTTCGACGAGGAGGGAGCCCTCGGCATCCGTCTCCACCTGGTCGACGACCGTCAGGCCGGTCATGTTCCACTGGCCGGTGTTGGCGACGGTGATGACGTACGGGATGGTGCCGCCGGCGCCGATCAGCGACGACGAGCCGCGGGTCTTCGTGACGCTGACGGCGTTCGGCCGGTGGAGCACGACCGTGGAATCGGCCGCCTCACCCGCCTGCTCGAACTCCTGTACTCCGAACTGGGCGGTGCTGAACGACTGCACGTCATCGCTGATGACGCCCGGCTCCGTCTCGCCGGGGTTCGCCTGCAGGTCGGGGCGCGTGGTCGACACGAGCACGCTCGGATCGCTGCGCAGCGTGTCGCGGCGCATCGTGGTGAGCGAGAACGTCAGCTGCGGGTTGTACGGGCGCTCCCACTGGAGCACGTCTCCCTCGGCATCCACTTCCTGCGCGCGGAAGCGCACGCCGACGACGGTGCCCTCGTCCGTCACTCCGGCGGGCAGGTCGAAGCTGACGATGTCGCCGGCGGCGGCATCCGTCCATTCGCCGTCGACCCAGCATGGCGAGTCGTCGGTCAGCGGCGCGCCGTCGCAGGTGGCCACGAGCTCTCCACTGACAACGGTGTACTCGACATCGCTGCCGGCGTCGTCATCGACCAGGACGTCCATCGCCACCCGGTTCACGGGCGCCGGCACGGTGATCTGCGCGCCGACGTAGTCCATCGTGTTCCAGAACGTCGCAGCGGTGTCGGTCAGGCTGAAGAAGGTGGTGCGAGCGGTGCCGTTCGGACGCCCGCCGAGCTGCGTGACGTAGCTCTTGGACTGGTCCTCGTAGACCGACTCGGGAGTGATCGACTTGGTCGTCTCGATGGCGTAGCTCGCCGCGACGATCTGGAAATCGTCGCTCGCGTCGGCGGCACCGGTGCCGCACTGATTGTCGGCGCAGTCCTCGAGGACTGGGCTCTCCAGCTGGGTGTGCGCATCGTTCTGGATGCTCTCGCCTGCCGGGGTCACCGTCACGGGCGTGCCCGGGTCCGACCGGAGCACGTCGCGCAGCTGCCACGTCAGCGTGAGGCCGCCGGTCGCGCCCGACGCGATCACGGCGCCGCCTTCGTCGTTGCGGAAGGCGACAGAGATGCCGGTCGCGTCCCGCAGCTCCGAGAAGTCCAGATCGAGGGCTTCGGCATATGTATAAGGGACGGCCGCGCCTCCGATCGTCAGGGTGACGGTGGTCTCGGCCTCGGTGATCCCGGACGGCAGCCGGATCGCGTCGATGTCGTAGAGGTTCAGCGTGTCGAATGCCGTCGGATCGGCCTGCGTGGGCGCGGGGTCGGAGATCACCATGCCGGTGACACGGGCTGCCGACGTGTTGGTCGCGACGAGCGTTGCGCTGATGAGCGGATAGTCGGCCGGGTCGACGTCCAGCGCCGGATCCGGCAGGCCGAGCTGCTCCTGGTCGAACTCCTTCGTGAGTGTCGCGTTGATCGGCTCGTCGACGATCAGGATCGTGTCGGCGGCGACGTCGACGCTGTCGACTCCGGTCGCCGCGTTCACGCCGTGGGCACTCGCGGTGTTGTCGACCAAGCCGGCCTGGTCGGTGTTGTAGCCGTACGGGTGGAGGTCTCCGAGCACCCACTGACCGGGGTCGCTGCGCAGCGTGTCCCGCACGCGGAAGTCCAGGTCGAAGGGCCGGCGATCGTACGACGATCCCACCCCTGCGCCCGCCGTCTTCTCGGTGAGCACGACCCGCACAGCGAGCGCGGCGGCACTCTGCTCGGCGGTGAGCTCGTAGCCCCCGAACTGGCCGTCGCAGCCGTTGGCGCACGCCTGGTCCGTGATGTCGGTCCAGCCCTCGCCGTCGAGCCACAGCGAGACCTCGGTGACCACGTCGTTCACGATCAGCGGGTCGGTGGATGCCGTGACGGGATCGATCGCCACGAGGTCGAAGGCGTCGTAGACCGACGCGACGCTGTTCTCCGGGTCCTCGGTCTCCGAGATGTCGGTCAGGGTCATCTCGGTGATGTTGAGGCCGTCGGTCGACCACCACAGCCGCGCCGTGCGGACGTCGCCCGACAGTGCCGGGACATCGTCGTCCGGCGTCCACTCCTTGTCGAGGAAGTCGGGCCCGGGGCCGCCGTCGATCGGCAGCAGGTCGATGTCGTCCGAAGTGCTGTCGGTCTGCTCGCCGCCGGCGTCGGGGTTGTCGACCAGCGATTGGGCGGTGTTGGTGAAGGTCACCTCTTCGTCGTGCGGCTGCGTCACCTCGACGTCGATGTGGGTCACCACCGTGAAGCCCGGCTGCAGCAGCTCGGGGCACCCCTCCGCATCCAGCGGGAGGTACTCGAACTGGATGCCGCCGATGTCGTCCTGCAGGTCGGCGGGGATCGAGTACGACCAGAGGTCCTCGGGACCGGGGATGGCGGTCGCGCCCGGGAAGTCTGTCCAGTCGCCGTTCGTCGACTTCGGCCAGTAGCGCACCGTGAGGGTCGTGCACTCGGGGATATCGGTGTTGTCGATCTGGGTCGCGGTGAAGTTGTCCCAGAACTCGGAGCCGAGGGCGGGGAGCTCCGGGTCCGAGATGACGAGCCGCTCCGAGCCGGCGGTCGACTCGGGCGTCACGTTGCCCGTGAGGGTGACATCCGCATCCGTGCCAGGCACGCCGAAGATCTGCTCGGGGCTGATGGACTTGGTGACGCTGGTGTCGATGGTGAGCGGCTCGATGGTGAACGGCGCCTCGGTGTCGGCCACCCCGGTCTGACCGTTGGTGTTCTCGACGGAGGTGTCGACGACGTTCGTGCTCGCCACCGCCTCTTCGGTGGACAGTGCGGTGACGTCCATAGGGATGGTCGCGTATGCGCCCGAGACGATGTCGTCGCCGGCGGCGGAGTAGACCACGGTGAAGCCCTCCACCGTGCACGCGTCGGTCGGGTCGGGCAGCGTGTCGACCGTCGACGTCGTCGCGGTGCTGTCGGCGCAGTCGCTGTATGTGTAGGTGATCTCGGCCGATGTCGCGGCGACCGGCCACGCGACCCCGGCGCCGAAGCCGTCGAAGCTGAGCCCCTGCTCGGTGAACGTCGAGGTGCCCGCGGACGGCTCGGCGACCGTGAGCGTCTGCACGTCCTGCTCGCCGACCGTCGCCGTGATGCTGGCCGTCGTGCTCTGCCCGCTGACGAGAGTGTTGTCGCCGAACGACTTCGCGATGGCGACGTCGGGCAGCCGCTGCGCGATGGTGATGCCCGCGTCGTCCGTCACCGGGTCGCTTTCGTCGTCGCCCTTGGTGACGAGGGAGGACGCGATGTTCGTCACGGTCGCCTCGGAGCCGTCCGGGATGTCGGTGACGGCGTCGGTGGTCGTGGTGTGCACCACGACCTCGCCGGTGGCCCCGGGCGCGAACGAGCCGGTGAAGGTGACACGGATGCCGCCGGAGGCGGAGATCGGATCGGGTGCGGTGGTCGTCCAGGCGCCGTCCACGTAGTACTCGGTGGTGGTGGCGGTAGTGCCGGCGGGGGCGGTGACGTCGTAGCCCGTCACATCGAGGTAGCCGCCGAAGTCCGTCGGCGGCGTCGCCGGATCCTGCACGACGATGGTGTCGACGTTCTGGTTGGAGCCGTTGCCCGGCGTCACCGTCCAGTCGACCGGCTGCCCGGGGACTGCGGGAAGGGTGCTCGTCGGGCTGACGGCCTTGGTGATGCTGGGCAGCAGCGTGGTGTCGACATCGAGGACGATTTCGGCGGACGCCGACGTGCTCGGCGCGTTGTCGCCGGTGGCGGTCGCGGTGTTGGTGACCGTCGCGCCGTCCCAGGTGCCGTCGGCGGCCGGGTCCACGATGGCGTTCACCGTGATGGTCATGCTGTACCCGGCCGGCCACAGGACGGGATCAGCCGTGAGGTCGAGACCGGGCGCGACGGTGAACGTGTTCGTCGCGGAGTCGATCTGGAGGTCGTAGGTGCCCGCGGGCTGCCCGGCGGGCGGGTTGATCTGAACCGAGACCGGGTCGGTGAAGGCGGGGTTGAAGATGAGGGGCTCGGGGAGCGGGTCGCTCACGAGCGTGTTGTAGCAGCCTGGATCGTTCGTCGACGAGCAGTTGACGGTGATCTGATAGGTCACCGAGTCGCCCGGCCCGAACGGACCGGATTCGACCGCGATCTTCTGGATCGAGAAAGCGGCGACGGCGAAGGCGGGCGACGCGACGCCTACGAAGACGGATGCAGCAGCCAGCGTCAGTGCTGTGATGCCCGCCAGGAAACCTCTACGCCGATTCATATAACCCTCAACCCCCTGAGCGCGCACACGTGACCTCGGCCAGCCTAGGGGCTGATCAGCGGCCGTTTCCAGCCCTTTTTTGGTGTGACGAGAGTGAATTTTGTCGTGTGCGGGACGATCGCAGAGGCGGGGGGATGGCGCGGGCCACGGCATCCCGCCACGCCCTCGGTAAGCTGGACGGCATGTCGAAGGTCCTTCAATCCCTGCCCGTCGGCGAGCGCGTCGGCATCGCCTTCTCAGGGGGCCTTGACACCTCCGTCGCCGTCGCGTGGATGCGCGACAAGGGCGCGATCCCGTGCACCTACACCGGCGACCTCGGCCAGCCCGACGAAGACGACATCGACGCGATCCCGAGCCGCGCGCTCGAATACGGCGCCGAGGTCTCACGGCTGGTGGACTGCAAGCCGGCGCTCGTCGAGGAGGGCTTCGGCGCCCTCGCGTGCGGCGCGTTCCACATCCGCTCCGGCGGCCGCACCTACTTCAACACGACGCCCATCGGCCGCGCCGTGACCGGCACGCTGCTCGTCCGCGCCATGAAGGAGGACGGCGTCGACATCTGGGGCGACGGCTCGACCTACAAGGGCAACGACATCGAGCGGTTCTACCGCTACGGGCTGCTCGCCAACCCCGCCCTGCGCATCTACAAGCCGTGGCTCGACGCCGACTTCGTCACCGAGCTCGGCGGGCGCCAGGAGATGAGCGAGTGGCTCGTCGAGCACGGCTTCCCCTACCGCGACTCGGCCGAGAAGGCCTACTCGACGGACGCCAACATCTGGGGCGCGACGCACGAGGCGAAGACGCTCGAGCACCTGAACGTATCGCTCGAGACCGTCGAGCCGATCATGGGCGTGCGGTTCTGGGACCCGTCGGTCGAGATCGAGACCGAGGACGTCACCGTCACCTTCGAGGCAGGCCGACCGGTCGCCCTCAACGGCGTCGAGATCGCCGACCCGGTCCAGCTCGTCTTCGAGGCCAACCGCATCGGCGGCCGCCACGGCCTGGGCATGAGCGACCAGATCGAGAACCGCATCATCGAGGCGAAGTCTCGCGGCATCTACGAGGCGCCGGGCATGGCGCTGCTCTTCATCGCGTACGAGCGCCTGGTCAACGGCATCCTGAACGAAGACACGCTGGCCACGTACCACGAGCAGGGCCGCCGCCTCGGGCGCCTGATGTACGAGGGCCGCTGGCTCGAGCCGCAGTCGCTCATGCTGCGCGAGTCGATCCAGAAGTGGGTGGGCTCGACGATCACGGGCTCCGTGACCCTGCGCCTGCGTCGCGGCGAGGACTACACGATCCTCGACACGAGCGCCCCGCGCCTGTCGTACCACCCCGACAAGCTGTCGATGGAGCGCGTCGGCGACGCCGCGTTCGGCCCTACCGACCGCATCGGCCAGCTCACCATGCGCAACCTCGACATCGCCGACTCGCGCGTGCGGCTCGAGCACTACGCCGCGGCGGGCATCATCGGCGGAGCGACCGGCGAGCTCGTGGGCCACCTCGCGCAGGGCGAGGCCGGCGAGATCACCGAGCACGCCGAGGAGTACAGCGCCGAGCGCGAAGAACTGGCCGAGGCGACGGATGCCGCGAACGAGGCATCCGCGTTCGACCTGGGAACCGACTGAGCGTCTCTTCGGACCGCGGTCGTTGAGCGAGCGACGAAGGAGCGAGACGAAACGCGCCTGACCTTGCGAAAGGTCTGGCGCGTTTCGTCTTCGGGCGCCAGAGCGCCCTCCGCTCAACGACCGCGCGGATCTAACTTGCACAGTGTTGTGCAAGATAACTATCGTGGAGGCATGACCTCTTCGATTGATGCTGCGCGCCGTCCGCGGCGGGACGCTCTCGAGAACCGCGCCGGCATCCTCGCCGCGGCGCACGTCGCCCTCGCGCACGACCCCCGCGCGTCGGTCGACGCGATCGCCCGGCAGGCGGGCCTCTCGCGACGGGCCCTCTACGGGCACTTCGACGACCGCGACGCGTTGGTGCGCGAACTCGTCGCCCAGGGCGCGGCGAGGTTCAACGCCATCGCGGTCGCGATCGACGATGCCGACCCGCGCGTCGCGCTCGCCCGCCTCGCGGGAGCGCTGTGGAACGAGGCGTCCCACGTGCAGGTGCTCGCCGCGATCGCCCTCGACGAGGCTCACCTCGAGGAGACGGCGACCGCGCTCGCTCCCCTCCGCCGGACCGTCGTGCGCATCGTGCGCGAGGGTCAGGACGCCGACGTGCTGCGCACCGACGTCGCCGCCCCCACGCTCGCCCGGCTCGTCGAAGAGACCGCGCGCACCGTCATCACCCGCATGGACGCCTCGTCGCCGAGCGCGGGCGCCCTCGCCGTGCGGGCCGTGCTCAGCATCGCCGGACTCTCGTGGCGCGAGGCCGCAGCGCTGCTCGAGGATCATCCCGACCTGCTCGCCCCGCCGGCGGCCGCCACCGCCGCCGAGGCGGCGACGGAGTGAAGGTCGAGCTGGATGCCGTCGGCAAGGGCCGCCGCGAGCACGCACTTCCCGTGACCTCGGCCGTCTTCGAGTCGGGCCGCGTCACGCTGGTCGCCGCCGAGACCGAGCAGCGGCCCACCGTGCTGGGCCTCATCGCATCGGGCCGGATGCGGCCCGACACCGGTCGTGTCGCCATCGACGGGCGCTCGGCGGCCGCCCGCCTGCGCCGGCGCGTCGCCCTCGTCGACGCCCCCGAGGTGTCTGAGCCGGAACCGAACGTCACGCTCGCCGGCGTCGCCGCCGAGGAGCTCATGTTCGCGGGCCGCCGGTCGGACCCGATCGCGGTGCGGCGCTGGCTCGACGAGCACGCGCTCGGAGAGGCGGCATCCGTCCCCGTCTCGAACGTGGATCCCGCCGACCGCGTGCGCGCGCTCTGCGAGCTGGCCGTACTGCGCAAGGGCATCGAGGGCCTCGTGCTCGTCTCGCCCGACCGTCATGGCGGTCCGCCCGCCGCGTGGTGGGCGATCGCCGAGGACTTCGCCGCTCGCGGCCTTGCGGTGCTCGTGATCGCCGGCCAGGCCTCGCAGTCGGCGCTCGTCGAGAGAGCGGCGGTCGTTGAGCGAGCTGGCGAGTCGAAACGCAGAGACGAGACGCCCGGGATCGCGGGCAGGCCACGGCTGCGCCGCTTCACCGCGCCGTCGAAGGGTGGCCGGGTATGAAGGTCCCCCAGATGATCCTCGCTGAGCTCCGGCGCCTCGCCTCGACGCGCATGTCGCTCATCGCGCTGATCGCACTGATGGTCGTGCCGATCCTCTACGGCGGCCTCTACCTGTGGGCGAATCGCGACCCCTACAGCCAGCTCGACGAGGTGCCGGTCGCACTCGTGGTCGCCGACACCGGTGCCGAGCTCAACGGCACGGAGCGCAACCTCGGCGACGAGGTCGCCCAGGAGCTCATCGAAGACGGCACGTTCGACTGGCACCTCGCCACCGCCGACGACGCGGACGCGGGCCTCGACGATGGCGCCTACGACTTCGCGATCGAGCTGCCCGCGGACTTCACCGCTGCGATCGCCTCCATCACGACGGGCGAGCCGCGGACGGCCGACATCGTGCTGCACACGAGCGACGCCAACAACTACCTCGCCTCGACGATCGGCACGCAGGCGGTCGAGCGCATCCAGACCACGATCACCGAGAAGGTCGTGGCCGAGGCGGGTCTCACCATGCTCGACGCGCTCGACACCATCCGAATCCAGCTGACGGATGCCGCCACCGGCGCCTCTCAGCTGGTGGACGGTCTCGCGCAGGCCGGCGACGGTGCCGGGCGGCTCTCCGCCGGTGCCGTCCAGCTCGCCGACGGAACTGCGCAGCTGCGCGACGGTGCCACCCAGCTCTCGACGGGTGCGGCTCAGGTCGCGGACGGTGCGAGCCAGGTTGCCGGCGGCACCGCGCAGCTCGACGCGATCGCGGACCGGATCGGCGCGGCATCCTCTGATGCGGTCTCGACACTGCCACAGGTGCGCGACGGCATTGCCGCGACGCTCGCCGAGGCGGGTCTCGACCAGACGCGGATCGAAGAGGTCCTCGCACAGCTGGATCCCGTCGGCGAACGGCTGGACGCGGTCGACGATCGCGTGCAGGGCGCCGTCGCCGAGATCGGCCGGCTGAACGACGGAGCCCAGCAGGTGTCGGCGGGCGCCGCGAGCGTCGCCGCAGGCTCGGCGACCCTGGCCACGGGCGCGGCGACCGCCGCCGACGGCGCCGCGCAGCTGCGCGACGGGGCAACTGCCCTCGACGGCGGCCTGACCCAGCTCGAGGACGGCGCGACGCAGCTGCGCGACGGACTCGCCGACGGTGCCGCCCAGCTTCCCTCGTTCGACGCCGCGACCCGCCAGGCGCAGGCCGGCACGCTGGCCGCGCCCGTCGAGATCGAGCGGTCGTCGCTCACCCGAGCCCAGAACTACGGCGCCGGCCTCGCGCCGTTCTTCGCCGCCCTCGCCGGCTGGATCGGCATCTACGCGCTGTTCCTGATCGTCAAGCCCGTCTCCAAGCGCGCGGTGACGGCCCTGCACTCGCCGATCCGCATCACACTCGCGGGCTGGGCGACCCCCGCCCTTCTCGGCGGCCTGCAGATGGTCGGGCTCTTCGGGGTGCTCGTCCTCGCGCTCGGCTTCTCGTTCGCGCATCCGCTGGCGACGCTCGGCATCCTGGTGCTCGCCAGCGCCACGTACGCGGCGATCGTGCTCGCGCTGAACGTCTGGCTGGGATCGGTCGGGCAGTTCCTCGGGCTGGTGCTGATGGTGCTGCAGCTGGTGACCGCGGGCGGCACGTTCCCCTGGCAGACCCTGCCGGCACCGCTGGCTGCGCTGCACCACGTGCTGCCGATGGGCTACGTCGTCGACGCGATGCGCCAGGTGATGTACGGCGGCAGCGCCGACCGGGTGTGGCTCGACCTCGCCGTGCTGCTCGCATGGCTCGTCGGCGCCGGCGTGATCGCCGCCATCGGCGTCACCCGCATGACGCACTTCCGCACGCTCCGCGACCTGCAGCCGAGCGTCATCGGCTGACGGATACCGGGCGGGCACCCGTCGGATGGTTCGCAACAGCCGATCCCACGGCAAAAGCGAGTGCGATTCGGCGTAGGACGCGGGTCGGGGTTAGCATGCGGAGCGGTGCCTGTGCTACCCGAATGCACAGGGACCGGATGCCGCGGTGCCTGGCACCGCGTTCCCCCCAACCCTCGCTCGGAAAGCCCTTCAATGCCGAAGCCCCAGCCCTCGCCCTACGCCGTCGACGACACCGCTCCCCGTCGATCCGTGGGGCGGACGGTCGGCATCACGCTCTTCAGCATCCTCGCGGGCATCGTCGTGCTCGCCCTCATCGCGGTCGGCTTCGTCGCGTACACGGCGCAGCGCTCGTTCCCGCAGCTGAGCGGCGAGGCGACGGTGCCTGGCCTCGAGGCGGAGGTGACGGTGCAGCGCGACGTGCTCGGCATCCCGACGATCACCGCCGACTCGTCGCACGACCTGTTCTTCGCGCAGGGATACGTGCAGGCGCAGGACCGGTTCTGGGAGATGGACTTCCGCCGGCACGTCACGAGCGGGCGCCTCTCGGAGCTGTTCGGCGAATCGCAGCTGGGCACCGACAAGTTCCTGCGCACGCTCGGCTGGCACGCCACCGCCGAGCAGGAGGTCGAGGCGCTCACCGCTGCCGAGCGCGCGTACTACGAGGCCTACGCCGACGGGGTCAACGCGTACCTCGCCGAGAACCAGGGGGCCGACGCGTCGTTCGAGTACGCGATCCTCGGCCTGCAGAACCCCGACTACCAGATCGAGCCGTGGACGCCGGCCGACTCGGTGGCGTGGCTGAAGGCGATGGCCTGGGACCTCCGCAGCAACATCGAGAACGAGACAGAGCGCGCCGTCCTGGCGGCCGACCTCACCGAGGCGCAGATCGACGGCCTCTATCCCGCCTATCCCTACGACCGGAACCCCGTGATCGTGCCGAAGATCTCGACGGTACCGGCTGTGGGCACGGCACCCGACCTCGCCGCCGAGGGCGAGGACGAGGGTGACGGCGGCGATGCCGAGGGTGACGCCGCGGGGGACGCGGCCCCTGCCGCCGCCGTCGAGTGGAGCGAGGCCGACACCGTGCTCGACGCGGTGAGCGACCTCGTCGGCGACGCGGGCGAGGGCATCGGCTCGAACTCGTGGGTCGTGTCGGGCAGCGTCACCGACACGGGGATGCCGCTGCTCGCGAATGACCCCCACCTCGGGGCATCGCTGCCGAGCGTCTGGCACCAGATCCAGCTGAAGTGCTCCACCGTCACCGAGGAGTGCCCGTTCGACGTCGCAGGCTTCGGCTTCTCGGGACTGCCGGGCGTGGTCATCGGCCACAACGGCCGCGTCGCCTGGGGCTTCACGAACCTCACCACCGATGTCACCGACCTTTACCTCGAGAGGATCGACGGCGACTCGTACTGGTACGACGGCGCGCTGGTGCCCCTCGAGACGCACACCGAGACGTTCAAAGTGGCCGGCGGCGAGGACGTCGAGCTCGAGGTGCGCTCGACCGTGAACGGCCCGATCGTGTCCGGTCTCACGGACGACTTCACGGCGATCGCCGAGAACCCCTACACCGGCACGGCAGGCACGGTCGCCGCGCCGGCTGAGGCGCCGGACGGCGAGTATGCGGTCAGCCTGCGGTGGACCGCGCTGCAGCCCGGGACCACGGCATCCGCCATCTTCGCCCTCAACACGGCGAAGGACTTCGACGATTTCCGCGGCGCGGCCGCCCGCTTCGACGTGCCGGCGCAGAACCTGATCTACGCCGACGTCGACGGCAACATCGGCTACCAGACGCCCGGCAAGCTTCCGATCCGCGGTGCCGGCGACGGCTCGATGCCGCAGCCCGGATGGGACTCGGCGTACACGTGGCAGGGTTACATCCCGTTCGAAGAGCTGCCGGTCTCGTACAACCCCACCGAGGGCTACATCGTCACCGCGAACAACGCGATCGTCGCCGCCGACTACACGTACAGCCTCACGACGGACTGGGACTACGGCTGGCGCGCCGCGCGCATCGACGAGCTGATCCAGCGCGCGATCGCCAAGGGTCCGGTGACCGCGGACGACCTCAACGCCATCCAGGCCGACGACTACTCCTTCATCGGCATGCGGCTGACCGCGGCCTACGCCGAGATCACCACGGGCGATGACGAAACGGATGCCGCGCTCGACCTGCTGCAGGAGTGGGACGCCCAGAACGGCGCCGACTCCGCGGCCGCCGCCTACGCGAACGTGCTGTGGGACACCCTGGTCGAGAACGTGTTCGTCGACGGCCGCGAGAACGCCGCACCGCTCAGCGGCCAGGGCCGGCTGTTCCTGGTCATGGACGCCCTGCTCGACGACGACGCGTCGCCGTGGTGGACCAACGAAGAGCTGGGTGTATCGGGCATGACCGACACACTGAAGCGCGCGGCGATCGACGCGTACGAGCGGCTGGTCGACGAGCAGGGCGACAACCCCTCGCGCTGGAACTGGGGCTCGCTGCACGCGCTGCCCCTGATCAACGACAGCTTCGGCGAATCGGGCATCGCACCCATCGAGTGGCTCTTCAACCGCGGTCCGTACCCGGTCGGCGGCGGCTCGTCCGTCGTCAACGCGACCGGGTGGGACCTCGGCTCGAGCTTCGCGACCGTCACCGTGCCCTCGATGCGCATGATCGTCGACCTCTCGGACTTCGACGCGTCGCGCTGGAACCAGCTCACCGGCGAGAGCGGCCACGCCTTCCACACGAACTACACCGACCAGGTCGAGTCGTGGCAGAAGGCCGAGCTGACGCCCTGGGCGTTCTCTTCGAAGGCGGTCGACGCGGCCACGACCGACACCCTGGTGCTGACGCCCTGACCGGTCTCGACGAGCCGCCCTTCTCCGCAGGGTGCGGGACGTTTCGTCTCGCTCGTTCCTCGCTCGCTCAACGACCGAGCGAAAGGTTCCGGTCGTTGAGCGACCGAGGGAGAGGTTCCGGTCGTTGAGCGACCGAGGGACAGGTTCCGGTCGTTGAGCGAGCGAGCGCCAGCGAGCGAGACGAAACGCCTGAGGCCCGCGGCAAGCGGGGGTGAATCGATCGCGAGGCGCACCGCCGATCGGATCGGACCGCGATAGTAGGGTGCGGATTGCCACCGACGGCGAGGCTGGATGTCGAAGGAGGAACCGTGATCGCGATTCTCAATCAGGTCGTCGGGTACGTCGAGGACCATCTCACCGAGGACGTCGACGTGGCCGACCTGGCGCGGCGTCTCGGCACCACCGAGTACCACACACGCCGGATGTTCTCGTCGCTGGCCGGGATGCCGCTGTCGGAATACATCCGGCGACGCCGGATGTCCGTCGCGGCGGCCGACGTCGTGGGCGGCGATGACCTGCTCGCAATCGCGGTGCGCTACGGCTACGGCTCGACCGAGGCATTCGGTCGAGCGTTCCGGGCCGTGCACGGCGTCGGCCCCGGCGACGTGCGCCGGGACGGCGGTCCCCTTCGTACGCAACCGCAGCTCAGGTTCCGCCTGACCGTAGAAGGGAACACCCCCATGGACACCCGCATCGCAGAACTCTCCGACCTCCGGCTCGTCGGCCACGCCGCCCGCGTGCCGCTCATCCACGAAGGCGTCAACCCGCACATCCAGGCGCACATCGCCTCGCTCCCCGCCGACGAGCACCTGCGCCTCAAGGCGCTGAGCAGCGCCGAGCCCGCAGGGCTGCTGCAGGTGAGCGCCGACCTCGACCCCGACTACACCAAGGGCAGCGAGCTGACCTACCTGCACGGCGTCGCCGTCGGCGAGGCCACGACGGTGCCCGACGACCTCGACGTGATCGAGGTGCCGGCCGGAAACTGGGCGGTGTTCCGCACCTCGGGCCCGTACCCCGCTGCTCTGCAGGCGACGTGGGCCGCGACCGCCGCCGACTGGTTCCCGTCCAACCCCTGGCGGCTGCGACCGGGTCCCTCGATCGTGGCCATCCTCGAGCGCGCCGACGACTTCAGCACCGCGACGTCGGAGCTGTGGCTGCCGGTGGAACGCGCCTAGCCCTTCGCCGACGCGGCGGTCGTACCCTGGGTTCGGATGGTGCTCGGCAGGAGCGCGAGGACACGAGGAGGCGTCGAAGGTGGAGACCCGGCCGGTGCTGAGACGGATGCCGACATGACCTTCGATCCCGACGCCGGCGGGTCGACGCGGACGACGTGCGCCATCGTGGGCGGCGGCCCCGCCGGCCTCGTGCTCGGCCTCCTGCTCGCCCGGGCGGGAGTGAAGGTCACGGTGCTGGAGAAGCACGCCGACTTCCTCCGCGACTTCCGTGGCGACACCGTCCATCCGACCACCCTCGGCCTGCTCGACGACCTCGGCCTCTTCGACCGGTTCGACGCGCTGCCGCACTCGCGGATCAGCCGGGTCGTCCTGCCCGGACCCGCCGGCCAGGACGTGGAGATGGCCGACTTCTCGCGCCTGCGGGTGCGGCATCCGTATATCGCGATGGTGCCGCAATGGGACCTGCTCGACCTCATCGCCGATGCCGCTGCCGCCGAACCGTCGTTCACCCTGCGCACGGAGCACGAGGTGACCGGTGTCATCCGCGACGGCGATCGCGTGGTCGGTGTGGAGTACTCGTCACCGGCAGGTGACGGCCGGCTCCTCGCCGACCTCACGGTCGCGTGCGACGGACGCTGGTCGGTGGTCAGGCGGTCCGTCGGCCTTCCGGCGCGGCAGTTCCGGGTCGGCTTCGACGTCTGGTAGTACCGCGTGAACACCGCGGAGCCGCTCGGCGAGTCCCTGCTGCCGCGCATCGGCAAGGGGCGCGTCGCCATCGCGATCCCCCGCAGGGGCTACGTGCAGGTCGCGGCGCTCGGGCACAAGGGCACCGACACCGCGGTCCGCCGGCGAGGAGTCGAGGCCTTCCGCGCCGACACCGCGCAGCTCCTCCCCGAGCTCGCCGCAGACGTCGACGGCATCGCGTCGATGGACGACGTCAAACACCTCGACGTGCGCCTCGATCGCCTGCGCCGCTGGCACGCGCCCGGTGTGCTGTGCATCGGCGACGCGGCCCACGCGATGTCGCCCGTCGGCGGCGTCGGCATCAACCTCGCCGTGCAGGATGCCGCCGCCGCCGCCCGCATCCTCGCCGATCCGCTGCGTCGCGGCACGTCCCGGGGCTCCGCTCGCGAGGGCGATCGCGTGCTCGCGCGCGTGCAGCGCCGGCGGACGCTGCCTACGGTCGTGATCCAGGCGCTGCAGCGCTTCATCCACGCGCGCCTCATCATGCCTGCGCTCAGCGACGCAGGAGTCACGCCGCCGCGCCGGCTCATCCGACTCCTCGGTCGCCTGCCCGCACTGACCGTCATCCCCGCGTTCATCATCGGCGTCGGCCCTCGGCCCGAGAGGGCGCCGGCCTGGGCGCGCCGCCGCGCGAGCGTCTCGCGCTGACGGCGGCTCGCGCCCGAGGCTGCAGCTGCTGCCTCAGCCGCCGGCGGCCGGCGGCGTGCGCTTGGACTCGGCAAGCTCGTCGACGTGGAGCCCGGTCTCGTCGATCGTGCCGTTGCGATACGCCTGACGCCCCACCATGTGCGCCGACAGCGGCGCCGTCGCGAGCTGGATGAGCACGATCGGCACGAGGAATGCGACCACCGGCCACGACCGCAACGACAGCGCGATCGCCAGGCAGATCAACATCAGGCCGAGAACCTGCGGCTTGGTCGCCGCGTGGAGGCGGCTCGGCACGTCGCGGAAGCGCAGCACGCCGATCGCGGCGGTGAGGCACAGCAGTGCGCCGATGAGGATCAGGACGAGGGCCGCGACATCCAGGATCTCGTTCATCGTCCCTGGTCCCTTCTCGCCACGAACCGCGCGATCGAGATCGACCCGAACACGCCGACCGCGGCGATGATCAGCAGCACCGGAAGCGTCCGGGTGTGATGGTTGATCGCCATCTCGGCGCCCAGCACGCACATCACCTCGGTGAGGAGCACGTCGGACGCCACCGCGCGGTCGAGGATCGACGGCCCGATCACGATCCGCCACAGCGTCACCAGTGCGGCCACGCCGAAGATCACGTAGATCGCGATCATCAGGATGTTCATCGCGCACCCCCTCCGGCGACGGGTCTCGCGGCTCGGATCGCCTGCAGCTGCGCCCGCGAACCGACTGCGCGCACGATGCGCTCCTCCCAGTGGTAGACGCTCGCGCGCTGCCTCTCGACATCGGTGTCGTCGCGCACGCCGATCACGTGCAGGTACAGGATGCGGCGGTCGCGATCGGTCTCGACGATCAGCGAGCCGGGGATGAGGGATGCCGTCACGCCGGTGTGCGTCATGATCAGGTCGTCGTCGGTGCGCAGCTGCACGGCGATGATCGCGGCGCCGGGCTGTCGCCGGAAGTCGAGCACCTGCCACGCCACGATGAGCGAGCCGTGGATCACCGCCACGATGAACTCGGCCACGAACACGAACCCCCACCAGAGGTTCACGCGGCCGGAGAGCTCGACAGGCGGCAGGCGGAAGATGCGCGTCACGATGATCGCCGCGATCAGGCCGGTGAGGAACGCAAGCCCTGTGAACTGCCCCCAGAGGAGCATCCACAGCGCGATGAGCCAGACGAAGAACGGCAGTTGGCGCCAGGTCGTGATGACGGCGCGGTGCAGCCGGTTCTGGGGCAGGTCGGGGCTCACGGCGCCTTCTCCGTTCCCTGCACGTCGTCCTGCAGCTGGGTCAGCGTCACCGGCTGCAGGAGCGCCTCGCCGATGCGGGTGCACACGTCGTAGAGCGGCCCGGCGAAGATCGTCAGCGCGACGGTGATCGCCACCATCCCGGTCGTGGCGGCGGTCATGATCTTCGGGATGACGCGGCGCTCGGTCTCGACGCCGGCTGCCGGGGCCGTGCCGAGGTACGAGATGCGTGCCTCGGTCTCGGCCGAGTCCTCGTCCTCGCGCCAGAACGACAGGTTCCACGCGCGCATGAGGGCGTACAGCGTGAGGAGGCTCGTCAGGATGCCGCCGACCATCAGCACCATCATGATCGGCGTGCCGACCTGGGCCGCCGCGTCGAACAGGGCGAACTTGCCGATGAAGCCCGAGAACGGCGGCAGGCCGCCGAGGTTGACGGCGGGGATGAAGTAGAGCACGGCGATCACCGGCGCCGCCTTCATGAGTCCCTTGACACGCAGGATCGAGGTCGATCCCGCGCGGCGCTCCACGAGTCCGACGGCGAGGAACAGCGTCGTCTGCACCACGATGTGGTGGATCATGTAGTAGATCGTCGCCCCGATGGCCGCCGGCGTCGCGATCGCGAGCCCGAAGATCATGTAGCCGATGTGGCTGACGAGCGTGAACGACAGGATGCGTTTCAGCTCGGCCTGCGCGACCGCGCCGAGCACCCCGACGATCATCGTCGCCAGCGCCACCCACATGAGCAGCTGGTTCACGTCGTTGTAGAGGAACAGCTCGGTCTCGGTGCGGATGATCGCGTACACGCCGACCTTCGTCAGCAGGCCCGCGAACACCGCGGTGACCGGCGCGGGAGCGGTGGGGTACGAGTCGGGCAGCCAGAACGACAGCGGGAAGACGGCGGCCTTGATGCTGAATGCCAGCAGCAGCATAAGATGCAGGATCAGCTGCGTCTCCTGCGGGAGCTCCCCCATCCGCTCGGAGATCTGCACCATGTTCACGGTGCCCAGCGCGCCGTAGATCATCGCGATCGCCGCCAGGAACAGGATCGACGACACCAGCGACACGACGATGTAGACGACGCCGGTGCGGATCCGCGACTCCGTCGAGCCCAGCGTGATGAGGACATACGAGGCTACGAGCAGAATCTCGAAGCCGACGTAGAGGTTGAACAGGTCGCCCGCGATGAACGCATTGAAGATGCCCGCGCCCAGGATGAGGTACGAGGGGTGGAAGATCGAGACCGGTGTGTCGTCGTCGCCGTCGGCCGCGCCCTGGCCGACCGAGAAGAGGAGCACCGCGAGCAGAACGATGCTCGAGACCACGACCAGCAGCGCCGACAGCCGGTCGACGTACAGCACGATCCCGAACGGGATGGGCCAGCCGCCGACCGAGACCGCGATCGGCCGGTCGCCGACGTCGACGACGTAGAGCAGGATCGCGGCGATGACGAGTACCGCAGTGAGCGTCACCACGGAGACGGCGACCTGCGTCTTGCGGTGCCGTCCCGCGATGAGGGCGATGGCGGCGCCGAGCAGGGGAAGCGTGACGAGCAGCGGGACCAGTGCCGGGGCGATCTGCATCATGCGTCATCACCTCGCTCGTTCTCGTCGGCGCGATCCCGCGGGTTCTGCGCGGGCCGGTCGACCGGGGCGTCGTCACGGAGGCCGGCGAAGTCCCGCGTGCCGAGGATCGTGATCGGAGCCGTGTCGGTGCCCACGAAGTCGGTCGTCGCGTCGTCGTCCGTGTGCTCGATCTCGGTCTCCTCGTCCATCGTGTCCTCGTCCTCGGGGCCGCGTTCGCGCACCTCGAGGTCTGCGATGTCGTCGATCACGGTGTCGGCCTGACCGAGCTGCCAGGAGCGGTAGATGAGCGCGAGGAGGAACGCCGAGACGGCGAACGTGATGACGATGGCGGTGAGCGTGAGCGCCTGCGGCAGCGGGTCCGACATCTCTTCGACGGATGCCGCCGCGCCGAAGAACGGCGCGACACCGGGAGCGCCCATCACGATGAGGAGGAGAAGGTTGGTCGCGTTGCCGAGCAGCAGGAACCCGATCAGGACGCGGGTGAGGCTGCGTTCGAGCATGGCGTACACGCCGCAGGCGAAGAGGACCGCCATCACGATGATGAGGATGAGCGAGACGTTCACGAGACGCTCACCCCCTGCTGCTCGCGAAGCTCCTGCGCCTGGCGGTCGACTTCGGCGCCGAGGCTGCGCAGCACGTCGAGTACGAGCCCGATGACGACGAGGTAGACGCCCACGTCGAAGATGGTGGAGGTGACGAACTCGACGTGGCCGAGCACCGGCAGCGTGGTCTCGAAGAAGAAGCTCGACAGCGGCGGGTAGCCGAAGAACACCGGCACCACGGCGCACGCGACCGCGATGGTCATGCCGGTGCCGAGCAGGCGCCCGGCGTCGGTGGGCGCGGCGGCGCCCAGCTCGTAGCGGCCGCCTGCGACGTAGCGCATCACGAGCGCCATGCCCGCCACGAGGCCGCCGGCGAACCCGCCGCCCGGAAGGTTGTGGCCGGCGAACAGCAGGTACAGCGACACGATGATGATCGTGTGGAACAGGATCCGCACGATCACCTCGAGCATGATCGAGCGGTTCTCGGGGCGCACGCGCTGGCCGCCGACGAGCCACGCCATGCGCCCGCTGCCGCGCTCATCGCCGCGCTGCTTGAGGCCGTCCGACGTCTCGACGAGGGGGCGGCGCGCCCGGGTCGCCCCCGAGGGCAGCGGCGCGATGAACCGCGACAGCGTGTCGGCGCGGTGGGTGACGAAGACGAGGGAGGCCACGCCCGTCGCCGCGAGGATCAGCACCGAGAGCTCGCCCATCGTGTCCCACCCGCGCAGGTCGACGAGGGCGACGTTGACCACGTTCTTGCCGTGACCGAGCTGATAGGCCAGCTCGGGGAAGCGCTCTGAGATCGGCTTCTCGACGCGCGCGCCGGTCGCCACGATCGCGACGAGGGCCATGGTGATGCCGACCGCGGCGCCGAGCACGGCGCGCGCGACGGGCCAGACCGACGCGTTGTGCTCGCCGAGTCGCGACGGGATCCGCCGCAGCACGAGGGCGAAGGCGACCAGTGTGACGGTCTCGACGAGGATCTGCGTGAGAGCGAGGTCGGGCGCCCCGCTCGTCGCGAAGAGCAGCACCATGCCGAGTCCGGTCGCCGAGACGAGGACCACACCGGTGTAGCGCTTGCGCGCGCGGATCGCGATGAGTCCCGCCGCGATCATGAGCGGTGCGACGAACAGCTGCGTCGGCGTGTGGAACGCGTCGAGCTGGGCGCGCCACTCGTCGCTCGCGATCAGCGCCGTGCCCTCGGCGGCGACGAAGACGACGAAGATCGTGCCGACGTACACCGGCAGCGAGCCCCGCTGGGTGAGGCTGGTCGTCAGGACGGACAGGCGCGCGATGCCGCGGAGCGCGCCGTTGTACGCCTCGGCCGCCGTGAACGGCAGCAGCCGCGTGACCGGTCGCCAGCCGCGGGTCGCCCAGAACGCGAGGACGCCCACCGCGATGGACGCGAGCGAGATCCACAACGCGGCCTCGAAGCCGTGCCAGACGGCCAGATGTGCGGGGTGCTCGGGAGCGGCCACGCCCGGCGTGGCCGAAGGCGCCTGATCGGCGTACGAGGCGAAGGCCTTGTCGAGCCACGGAGCCGCGACACCGGCGACCACGGTGAGACCGCTCAGCACGATCGGCGCGACGAGGAACCCGATGGGCGGGTCGGGCCATTCCGTGTCGGGCATACGGTCGCCGCTCGGCTGACGCTTGGTCGCGAACGCGCCCCAGACGAAGCGGATGCCGTACCCCGCGGTCAGCACCGACCCGAGCGTGATGCCCACGAGGGCGACGATGCCCCACACTGCTCCGCCGAGCGCCTCGTGCAGGAGGGCGGCGAGCGCCCCCTCCTTGGCGACGAACCCGATGGTCGGGATGATGCCGACCATCGAGGCGACCGCGATGATCGAGAACGTGGCCAGCACGGGCGCCTGCCGGCCGACCCCGGACAGTTCGGTCAGGTCACGCGTGGAGAGCTGACGGTCGATGACGCCCACCACGAGGAACAGCGCCGACTTGAAGAGCGCGTGACTCAGCAGCAGCGCGAGGCCGGCGAGGGCGGCATCCCTCGTTCCATAGCCGAGCACCACGGTCAGCATGCCGAGCTGGCTCACCGTGCCGAACGCGAGCACGCGCTTGAGGTCGGTTTCGCGCAGGGCCTGGAACCCGCCCAGCAGCATCGTGAAGACGCCGAGTCCCACCACGATCGGCCGCCAGGTCGGCGCGATCGCGAACACCGGTGCGAGGCGGGCGATGAGGTAGATGCCGGCCTTCACCATCGCCGCGGCGTGCAGATAGGCGCTCACGGGGGTGGGCGCCGCCATGGCGCCGGGCAGCCAGAAGTGGAACGGGAAGATCGCCGACTTGCTGAGCGCGCCGACGAGGATGAGCACCAGGGCGGCGTCGACGATGGGCCCGGACGGCGCCTCGGCGAGGATCGTCGAGATGCTCGAGGTGCCGGCGTCCACGACCAGCAGCACGACGCCGATCAGCATGACCAGTCCGCCGAGCGTGGTGACCAGGAGCGCCTGCAGTGCGGCGCGGCGGCTCGCCGCGCGTTTGTTGTAGTACCCGATGAGGAGGTACGACAGCACGCTCGTGACCTCCCAGAACATCACGAGCACCACGAGGTCGTCGGTGAGCACGAGGCCGTACATCGCGCCGGCGAAGGCGAGCAGCACAGCGGCGAACTGGCCGAGGTTCTCCTTCTTGCCGCGGAAGTACCAGCGGCAGTAGATCATCACGAGCGCGCCGACGCCCGTCACCACCAGGGTCATGAGCCACGACAGCGTGTCCATGCGCATCGAGAGGTCGATGCCGAGTGGGGGGATCCAGGCGTATGTCTCGAACGGAATGTCACCGGCGATGATGCGCGGCGTGAGCACCACGGCGTACACGAAGCCCGCGAGGGGAAGGATCGCCGCGACGTAGAACGCGCGGGCGCCGATGCGCGCGACGAGCCACGGCAGCAGAATCGGAACGACCGCGAACGCGCCGAGCACGAGGAGCATTCGGGCCTCCTCGGGGTCGTCGGTCGGCGCAGGTCGTCGGAGGACAGCGCGGAGCCAAGGCGATCGGGGTGTCTGAACCATCCTACCCGGCGCATTCCGGGCCTTGAGTCGACCGCACACGACCCCGGTCGTTGAGCGAGGGAGCGCCAGCGACCGAGACGAAACGCCTCGAACCGTTCGACGACGCCGGGTGCGCGCGTCTCGTCTCGCTCGTTCCTCGCTCGCTCACCGACCGGGGTCAGCGCGACGGCCGGGGCGGCGGCGAGGTCAGCGCTCGAGCGACGCCGGGCCTGTCGTGTTGCCCTCGCGGAACATGCACGTGAAGCGGATCGAGGCGGCTGGCGCGCCCTCCAGCATCGCCGCGACGGCGGCGCCTGCGGCCCGGCCCTTGTCGGTCGCCGGCTGCACGAGCGTCGTCAGCTCGTACGGGGCGAGGCCGTCGACCACGATGCCGTCGAAGCCGGTGACGCTGACGTCTTCGGGGACCCGCAGGCCCGCCTCCTCGGCCGCCCGAATCACGCCGGCGGCGAGCAGGTCGCTCTGCGCGATCACCGCGGTCGGGCGACGGTCGGGGTCGGCGAAGATCTCGCGGCCGGCCGCGTGCCCCTCGTCGATGAAGCTGCCGGCGGCGGCGAAGGTCGCGGCATCCGGGAACACGTCCAGGGCGCCGGCGAGGCGTTCGCGCGTGACGTCGACGGCGATCGCGGTGTCGTCGTGGATCCAGCCCCGCTCCCACCCGGCGCGGACGGGAAGCGCGACGACGGCGACGCGGCGGTGTCCGAGGGCGCGGAGGTGGCTGGCAGCCTGGCGCTGCGCCTCGCGGTTGTCGAGTCCGATGCGGGGGACGTCGTCCCCGGCATCCCCTTCGATCACGACGACCGGGATGCCGCGGGCCTTGACGGTCTCGAGCGACTCGCGCAGCAGCCCGCTGCAGCCGATGAGCACCGCCGCGTCGAGCGGCGCGGTGGTGAGCGAGGGTCCGCTGCCGGTGGGCTCGTGGTCGCGCAGCAGGAGAAGTCCCGCGCCGATCGGCGTGACCGCGTCGGCGAGGCCGTCCATCATCAGCGTCTTCACGGGGTCGAGGAACGCGGTGCGCAGGTGCTCCTCGAAGACCACGCCGACGATGCCCGAGCGCCCGCGGCGGAGCGATGCGGCGCGCGGATCGGGACCGGTGTAGCCGAGCGCCGCGGCGGCGTCGAGGACCCTCCGGCGGGTGGCCTCCGACACGGGCGTCTTGCCGCTGAAAACCACCGAGGCGGTCGACGGCGAGACGCCGGCCTCACGGGCGACGTCCGAGATCGTGGCGCGGCGGGTTCCGGCATCCTGACGGCTCATGTCGTGACGATCGTAGCCCGTTGCGGGCCACCGGGCCGAATCGATTCGAGGCAGCCAGTTCCCGGGTTCCAGCGCTGCCGAATCGATTCGGTACAGTGTCCGGATGGATACCGTGCTCACCCGGACGCAACTGGTCGCCTGGCGCACCGCGATCTTCGGCATCTTCTTCGCGACCGGCCTGGGCTTCGCCACGTGGGCCGCACGCGTCCCCTCCGTCAAGGCCAACCTCGGCATCAACGACTTCGAAGTCGGCCTGCTGCTGTTCGCGTCGGGTGCCGCGTCGATCCTCGGCCTCACGCTGGCCAACGTCGTGCTCGCGCGGTGGGGCGCCCGCCGCGGATTGCTGATGGGTCTGGCGACGTTCGCGATCGGCATCGTGCTCGTCGGCTTCGGCGCCGACATGACGGCATCCTTCGCCCTCACCGCCACCGGGCTCGCGGTGATGGGACTCGGCATGGGCGCGACCGACGTGATGATGAACGTCGAGGGCGCGGCGATCGAGCAGGCGAGCGGCAAGACGATCATGCCGCTGTTCCACGCCCTGTTCAGCCTGGGCACGGTCGCCGGCGCCGGGGTCGGCGTGGCGATGACGGCGTGGCAGGTGGGCGTCGCCCCGCACCTCTGGATCGTGGGCTGCCTCGTCGTGGTCGGCGGCGCCGTCGCCGTCACCTTCGTGCCGCGACGAGAGGTGAACGAAGACCCGACCGACGCCGCCGATGCTCCCACCCGGCGCGAGAAGTTCGCCGCCGCGATCGCCGTCTGGCGCGACCCGCGCACGTACGCGATCGGCGCGATCATGCTCGGCATGGCGTTCGCCGAGGGCGGCGCCAACGACTGGCTGCCCCTCAGCGTGGTGGACGGACACGGCGGCACCGAGGCGCAGGGCGCGATCGCGCTCACTGTCTTCTCGGTGGCGATGACCGCCGTGCGGGCGCTCGGCGGCCCGCTCGTCGACCGCTTCGGACGCGTGTGGACGCTCCGCATCCTCGCGATCCTCGCCGGCGGCGGCCTGGTGATCTTCATCCTGGCGCCCTCGATGCCGATCGCCCTGATCGGCGTCGCCCTGTGGGGCATGGGCGCGTCCCTCGGCTTCCCGCTGGGCATGTCGGCCGCGGCCGACGACCCGGCGAAGGCTGCCGCGTCCGTCTCGGCAGCCGCCACCATCGGCTACGTCGCGTTCCTGTGCGGCCCGCCCATCCTCGGCTGGATCAGCCACCAGATCGGGCTGCTGCCGACGCTCTGGATCCTCGTGGCGCTCATCGCCCTCTCGGGCTTCGCCTCGGGCGCGGCCAAGCCGATCGCCGGCTCGCAGGTCGGCGCCGGCCACCACCGCTAGGGCGGGACCACGCCGGGGCATCCGGAGATGTCCCGGCGTGCGTCAGCTCAGAGGCGATCCGCGACGGTGGCGGCCACCGTCAGCCACGCGTCGCGGGTCTCGGGCGCGAGAGCGTCGAAGTCGATGGGGCCGCCGTCGACGAGGGACGGATCGAACGGCGCGTTGACGACCGCAGAGGTCACCTGCTCGAAGTGACGCGTGAGGCGGTCCTCGAGCCGGCGGTCGGGGCGCGACGAGGGCGCGGTGAGCACGGTGACGGCGTCATCGATCTTGTCGCCGAACCCCTTCTCGCGGAGGCCGTCGAGCAGCCACGCGGCGCTGGCGGCGGTGTCTTCGCGCACAGTGGAGACGATCACGAGCTGGTCGGCCGCCGCGACCGACGCCACCCAGTTCGAGGCGCGCATGTTGTTGCCGGTGTCGACGATCATCAGCCGGTAGTAGCGACGCAGGAGCGAGTGGAGCCGGTCGAACGCGGCGGAGTCGATCGTCGAGGATGCCGCGGCGTCCTCGTCCGACGCCAGCACGTCGAAGCGGGCGTCGACCTGCGTGCGCACGTACGTGTCGAGTGCAGCGAGGCTGGAGCCGCTCGGGTTCCAGAACTCGTCGATGTCTTCGAGGAGGTCGACGGCGGTCCGGTGGTGCGGGGCGTTCTGCGCGCGCCAGCCCAGCGTGCCGCGAGTCTCATTGTTGTCCCACGCGAGGGTCGCACCGCCGCGCACCGTCCCGAAGGTGGCGGCCAGCAGCAGCGTGCTCGTCGTCTTGTGCGCGCCGCCCTTCGGGTTGAGCACCACGATCGTCCTCGGCGCGTCGAGCCGGCGCTGCACCCGCTTCTGGCGATCGAGCCGGTCGCGCTCGGCGCGGCCGGGTGCGGGAGAGACGAGGCCGCCGGTCGCCCGGCGGACGGCTCCCTGCCACCCCGACGTCGCGCGCGTGCGGCTGGCGCCGCCTCGCGACTCGAGCAGGTCCTGGACGGTCGGCTTGCCCGCGTCGCGCCGGGCGACGGGCGCGGGCGTCTCGTGCGGCTCCGGGAGCGGCAGCGTCGCCGGATCGCGTCGCTGCAGGGGGACGGATGCCGCCGGCTCGCGCCGCTCCGCCGCCACCGGCGCGGGGGGCGCGGCGTGCGCGGTCGCGGGCGTCGCAGCGGGGACGGCGGGCATCGGGGGAACCGAAGCGACCGCCGGGACGGGCGCAACCGGAGCGGATGCGGACGCCGGGGCGGGAACGGGGTCGGCGGTCGCGGCATCCAGCGACTCCGCCCATGTGCCGTCGGGGTGCACGACCAGCGGCCAGCTCGACGACCCCTCGACGAGGGTGGCGTGCGCGGGCTCGCCCGTCGAGGCCGCCAGCTGCCGGATCTCCTCGACGACGCGGTCGCGCAGGGCCAGGCTGTCGGGAGCGACGACTTCCTCGACATCGGTGCCGACGTGCAGCTCGGCGGTCGTGCTCGTCAGGAAGTGGACGGTCGCATCGGGGCGGCGTGAATTCATCGGTTCTCCTCCGCAGCGGCGGCTTCAGATGCCGGCCGCGGCAGAAGGCGGCGGCCGGTCAGGGCAGGCGAGTGGGCCGGCGAGAGCCCATCGGAGGGCGAGCGCGGGCCTCGGCCACGCTTTCGCCGTGCATGTTCACGCTAGTCGACCGTTCCTGGAAGGCACCGCCGAGACTTCGCGACGAGGCCGCGAGCTACCCTCGTCGGGTACTGACGGCACAACCGCAGGATCGGCTCATCGAGACCTCGCGGTCCGGCCGCAGGCCAGGCTCGTCGGGTCCTGACGACACAACCGCGGGATCGGCTCATCGAGACCTCGCGACGAGGCCGCAGGCAAGGCTCGTCGGGTCCCGACGGCACGACCGCGGGAACGGCTCATCGGATCCTCGCGGCGCGGCCGCGGGCTAGGCTCGTCGGGTGCGTCTCGTCATCGCCCGCTGCTCCGTGGACTACACGGGACGGCTCAATGCCCACCTGCCGCTCGCGACCCGCCTGCTGGTGCACAAGGGCGACGGCTCGCTGCTGGTGCACTCCGACGGCGGCTCGTACAAGCCGCTCAACTGGATGAGCCCGCCCTGCCGCCTGGACGTCGAGATTCCGGATGCAGAATCCGCCGCCGCCGGAGTGCTCGAGCACTGGCGCGTCACCCACGCGAAGAGCGGCGACGCGCTGCTCGTGCGCATCTACGAGGTGCTGCACGACACGTCGCACGAGCTGGGCCTGGACCCGGGCCTGCAGAAGGACGGCGTCGAGGCCGACCTGCAGCGTCTCCTCGCCGAGCAGGTCGACGTCATCGGCGACGGCCTCACCCTGGTCCGCCGCGAGTATCCGACCGCGATCGGTCCCGTCGACCTGCTCCTGCGCGACCCCGAGGGCGGCACGATCGCCGTCGAGGTCAAGCGCCGCGGTGACATCGACGGCGTCGAGCAGCTGACCCGCTACCTCGAACTGCTCGGCCGCGACCCGCATCTCGCCCCGGTCACGGGCGTCTTCGCGGCCCAGGAGATCAAGCCGCAGGCGAAGGTGCTCGCCACCGACCGCGGCATCCGCTGCGTCACCCTCGACTACGAGGGCATGAAGGGCATCGAGTCCGGCGCCCCGCGCCTCTTCTGACGCCCGGGCTGGCCCGTCCGCGATCCTCGGTCCGCGGCTCCGACCGCGAGACCTCAACGGGTCGCCGAGACCGCGGGGAATTCCCACGGTCTCGGCCTTCCAGTGGGGTCTCGCCGATGTGAGCGGCGCGGAAGCGCGATCCCGGCCTTGTATTACGTCATGGCGACAGTACATACTGTCGCGGAGACAGTTTCTTACCCGGATCGCGCGATGACGCTCGACGACTTCCGCCCCGAGCTGCGCTGGTGGCTCGCGGAAGGGCTCCACAGCGATGCGACGCTGCGACGAGAGATCGAGGATGCGCACCGACTCGGCTTCGGCGGCATGGAGTTCCTCGCGATGGACGAGGGCGCGATCGACCACGCGCGCTCTGGCTGGGGCTCGGAGGAGTGGGTGCACGACTCGCAGATCGTGGTCGAGGAGACCACGCGCCGCGGCATGTCGGTGAGCTTCACGTCGGGCACGAACTGGTCCAACGCGAACCTCCCGACGATCGACCCCGACCAGCGCGCCGCTGCGCAGGAGCTCGATGTCGTGCACGAGACGCTCGCGGCCGGTCGATCGCGCACCGGCCCACTTGCGCGCATCGACCTCGCGGCGCCCATCGCCGAGACGACGCTGCCGGGTCATCGCGGCACCATCACGCGGCAGCACCTCGTCGCCGTCGTGGCGGCGCGCGTCGCCGGAGACGGGCTGCTGGATGCGGCATCCGTCGTCGATCTCACCGCCCGTGTCGAGGGCGAGGCGCTCGACTGGACCGCACCGGACGAGCGCGAATGGCGGCTGTTCGCGTACTGGATGCACGGCACCGGGCAGACGGCGTCGCCCTCGGCCAGTGTCAACTACACCGTGAACTACCTCGACTGCGACGGCGTGGACGCCGTCATCGCCTACTGGGACGACGTCCTCCTGACTCCGGCGCTGCGCGCCGAGGTCGCCCGATGGCCCGAGGTGACGTCGACCCCGACACCTCCGCCGATCTGAGTCCCGTCATCGCGGCCGACCCGCTCGACCTGCGCCTGTCGCTCGCATCGATCGTGCACTGGGCGGACAGCACCGGCGTCCGGCGCGACGTCATGGCGAGGGTCGCGTTCCCGATCGACGACATGGGCATGTTCCTCGTCGTGAACCAGCTCTCGTACAACGGCGCGATGAGACCGGTCGACCTGTCGCTCGCGCTCGGCATGACGCCGACCAACATGAGCAAGATCGTCGGGCGGCTCGTGCAGGCCGGCCTCACGCTGCGCGTCGCCGCGCCCGACGACGACCGCGGCGTGCTGGTCGCCCTGACCGACGAGGGGCGCCGCATCGGCGAGCGGATCATGACGACCGCCGAGACGAACATGCAGGCACTGCTCTCGGACTGGTCGCCGGCCGAGATCGAGGAGCTCCGGCGGATGATGGCGCGCCTCGCGCGGGTGCACCGGCGCGATCGCTGAGACGTCCCCGCCAGGGGTCTGCTTCGGAGCGGCGGGCCGCCTCCGCTTAGGCTTGGTCCCATGCCGAGCCGATCGCCGTGGACCTGTGTGCTGTGGGACGTTGACGGAACGATCGTCGACGCATCCGACGGCATCCTCCGCCGCCTCACGATCGCCCTCGAGCACTTCGGCAAGCGTCCGCCGACCCGCGCGGAGCTCGTGCACTGGATCGGTCCGCCGATGTACGAATCGTTCCAGGTGAACGTCGGCATGACGCCGGAGCAGGCGTCCGAGGCCGTCACCTTCTACCGCGGCCTCAACAAGCTCGACGGCTATGCGACAGGCGCCAAGCTGTTCCCCGGCATGGGAGAGCTGATCACGGATGTCGCCGCCGCCGGCATCCCACAGGCCACGGCGAGCTCGAAGCCCGAGGTGCAGGTCGCCGCCCTGATGGACCACTTCGATCTGTCGACCTCGCTGACCGCCATCGTCGGCGCCACAGCGGACGAGCGGACCCTGAGCGCGAAATCCGACATCGTCGCCGAGGCGCTGCGCCGGCTCGGTGCCGCCGGCGTCGACACGAGCCGCCCGGTGCTCGTCGGCGACCGCCATCACGACGTCGAAGGCGGTGCCGCCCAGGATGTGCCGGTGATCTTCGTGCGCTGGGGCTTCAGCTGGCCCCACGAGGCGGAGGGCGCCCAGGCGGTGGTCGACGACGTCGACCAGCTCCGCGCGCTGCTGCTGGTGGGTGAGCCGACGGGTGCCGACGCCGAACCGGCAGACCAGCCCGCAGGCGCGGTGAGCGCCGGGACCGACGGGCGTGCGGCGGGTGCGAGTGAACCCATCGGGGTCGCGGATGCCTGAGTCCGCCGCCTCGATCCTGGGATGGCTGTTGCCGGCCCTGGTCGTGTTCGGCGTGACGGCGATCGCCGTCGCCATGATCGTGTGGGGGGTGCGGCAGGCGCGCCGCTCGCCCCGTGCCCGCGCCGCGGCGGAGCACGCCCGGGCGAAGGCCGGTGCGACGCTCGTCCAGCTCGACGATGAGGTGGGCGAGCTCGAGCTCGAGGTCGGGCTGTCGGGGGCGCTCTACGGCGGCGAGGCGCCGGCGTCGCTCCGGCGAGCGCGCCTCACCGCGCAGCACGCCCGCGACGACGCGTTCGAGGAGTACCGCGCGATCAGCGACGGCTCCGCCTCGCCGGACGAGGTTCGCCGCGTCTCGGCGCGCATCGGCCGACAGACCGGCGAAGCCCTCGCCATCGTGGCGGCCGCCCGCCGCGAGCATGGCGCGTGGGTCACCGCGAACGTGTCGGCCGCCGGTCAGATCGATGCCGCACGCCGCCGTCTCGCGGGGCTGCACGCCTCGATGGGCGATCCGGCGGCACTCGTCGCGGAGCTGTCGTCGCGCTTCGCCGAGGACGAGTGGCGCGAGGCCTCGCAGTCCGCGCACGCGGCGCTGTCGCAGGTTGCTATCGCGCAGCGACACCTGGACGCCGCCGCCGCGCGTGCCGAGGACCCCTCGCTCAGCGCGCTGCCCGATCTCGCCGCCGCCGAACGCGCACTGCGCCAGGCCGAGGCCGATGCGCGCAACCTCGAAGAGACGCACCGCCTGGTCCTGCAGGCGGCGCAGGCCGTTCCCGACGAGATCGCGGCTGCTCGCACGGCGCTGCGCCAGGCCTCCGTCACCCACGAGCACCTCGCCGCGCCCGACGCCGAGCGACTCGGGGCCGAGCTGCACGCGATCGCGCAGGAGCTGAACGACATCGAATCGGATGCCGCGCGCCGCCCCACCCGCACGGTCGACGCCATCGCGCGCCTGCGCGGGCGCCTCGACCTCGCCCTCGGCGACGCCCGCACGGCGCAGCAGCGCCTGCGCGGCGCCCGCACGGCCCTGCCCGGAACCGTCGCCGCCGCGCGCGGCGCCCTGGCACAGGCCGAGGCGTCGGTCTCGCGGTCGCATGCCGGCGCCGACGCGAGATCGCGACTGCTGTCGGCCCAGCGGGAGCTCGCGAGCGCGCGCCAGGCCGGGGACCCGGTCGCCGCCCTCGACGCCGCCCGCCGCGCCCTGCGCGACGCCGAGGACGCCAAGGCCCTCGCCGACTACGCCCGGCTGTCGTCCGCCCGCTGAGCAGCGCCCGGCGTCTGCGCCGGGCGCAGGCGTTTCGTCTCTGCGTTTCGACTCGCAAGCTCGCTCAACGACCGGCAGGAATGGTCCCGGTCGTTGAGCGAGGGAGCGCCAGCGACCGAGACGAAACGCCCCGAGCCGCCCTACCGCGCGGGTGTTGGGCAGCCGCCGCTATCGTGATCGCATGAGCGACGGGGCGACTCGGAGAACCAACCGCGTGCTCGCGGTCATGCGGCGGGTGCCGGCCACGCTGACGATGATCGCGCTGATCCTGGTGGTCGGCGTGGTGTGGCAGGGGCTGTGGCGGCCGTTCGAGGAGTCCGACCTCTACGACGTCGTCGCCTACGGTCTGCCCGCGCTCGAGGCGGGACGGTGGTGGACGCCGGTCACCGGCACCTTCTTCGTCAACCAGCCATGGGTGTACCTCTTCACGATCACCGGGTTCGTCGGCATGGCGTACCTCGAGTTCCGGCGGGGCACGCGGGTCGCCTTGGCGTACTACTGGGTCGGGCAGCTGTTCGCGATCCTCGCGACCGCCCTGCTGCTGTGGGGCTTCTCGCAGCTGCCGTGGGCATGGGCCCAGACCCAGGCGGCAGCGCTCGACGTGGGGGCGTCGGGCGGAACGATGGCGTGCATCGCCGCCGCGGTCGGCCTGTTCCGCAGTCCCTGGCGGGTGCGGGCATGGCTGGTGCTGCTCGGCTTCGTCTTCGTCGCCATGCTGTTCTGGGGCTCGCTCGCCGATCTCGAGCACCTGCTGGCCGTGCTGCTGGTGCTGTTCGTCGACCGGTCGCTGCGCATCCAGCGCACCACGATCCGCGAGCAGCGGCTCATCGCGTTCATCGCGGTGCTGGTGCTCGGCGCGATCCAGGTCGTCACGATCCTCGTCCCGACCGACGGCCCGTTCGGCCCGACCCAGCCGGCGTCGGGCGGCTTCATCGACTTCGCCATCGACACCGTCGTCATCCTCATCGTGGCCAACGGACTGCGACGCGGTAGACGGTGGACCTGGGTGGTGGCCGTCGTCCTCGCCGTCATCAACGTGCTCTTCGCGCTGCTCATCGCCGGGCTCATCGTCCTCGCGAGTGAGGCCAGGGTCGAGGCCACCATCGACGGCGAGACCGAGCTCGCCCTCGCGAGCGGCGCGATGTGGCTGCTGATGCTCGTGTACCTGATCTGGGTGCGCCGCGCCTTCCGCGCCCGCCGGTCGTCGCGGATCGGCCGGCAGCCGGCGCCGGCGGTCGCGGACGTGAAGCGGATGCTGCACGCCGACGGCGGCGGCACGCTGTCGTGGATGACCACGTGGGAGGGCAACAGCTACGCGCGGACCGCCGACGGCATCGTCGCCTACCAGCGGCGAGCGGGCGTGGCCCTGGCCCTCGCCGACCCGCTGGGACCTGCGGCGTCGCGCGCGGCATCCGTTCGGGAGTTCATCCACGATGCCGAACGCGCCGGTCTCGTGCCCTGCTTCTTCAGCTCCGACGAGGCGACACGGGCGGCGGTGCCGTCGTCATGGCGCAGTCTCGTGGTCGCCGACGACACGATCGTCGACCTTCCGGGTCTCGAGTTCACCGGCAAGCAATGGAACTCCGTGCGCTCGTCGCTCAACCGGGCCGGTCGCGAGGAGATGACGTTCCGCATGACCCGCCTGAAGGAGGAATCGTGGGGTGTGCAGCAGCAGCTGCGGGCGATCTCGGAGATGTGGGTCGGCGACAAGGGACTGCCCGAGATGGGCTTCACACTCGGCACGCTCGTCGAGGCAGAGGATCCCGAGGTGCGGCTCGCCCTGGCTATCGCGCCCAACGGCGACGTGGACGGATTCCTCTCGTGGCTGCCGGTGCACGGCGCCGGCGGCACGGTGCGCGGGTGGACGCTCGACCTCATGCGCCGCCGCGAGGGCGGCTTCGGCCCCGTGATGGAGTACCTCATCGGCTCGTCGGCGCGGCTGTTCTCCGAGGAAGGCGCCGAGATCATGTCGCTGTCCGGTGCGCCGCTGGCCCACGACTATCCCGCGGATGCCGGCATGATCGCGGCGCTGAGCGAACGGCTCGCCGACGCCCTCGAGCCCGTCTACGGGTTCCAGTCGCTGCACCGGTTCAAGCAGAAGTTCCACCCGCGCTACGAGACGATGTACCTGCTCTTCCGCGATGAGAGCGACCTCACGCGGATCGGCGGTGCACTCACGCGGGCGTTCCTGCCGGACGCGACGCTGCGTCAGTTCGCGGGGGCGGGCATCGAGCTCGTCCGCGGTGAGCGCGACTGAGGCGGTCGGGCAAGCGACCGAAGCGACCCGGCGCTCATCCCGCGTTCGGCAGGCCGGACTGATGCCGCCAGGCGCGACGAAGCCGCGGCACCCGCTTCAGAGAGGCGGAGTACCGCGGCTTCGACCGCGTGAAGCGATCGGTCCGCCGATCAGATCGGGCGGATGTTCTCGGCCTGGAGACCCTTGGGTCCCTGCGCGATCTCGAACTCGACGCGCTGGTTCTCTTCGAGGGAGCGGTAGCCGCTCGACTCGATGGCGCTGTAGTGCGCGAAGACGTCTGCGCCGCCTTCATCGGGAGCGATGAAGCCGAAGCCCTTCTCCGAGTTGAACCACTTGACGGTGCCCTGCGTGCTCATTACTTGCCGTTCTTCGTTGATCTCCCCGCGATTGCGGCGATTGACTCCAACGTAGTGAAGAGGCAGGCGCGCGGCGAGACCCAATTCGGATGGTGACACAAATGTTGCACACCGCCGCGATCGCAAAGCCGGCCCATCGTACGCCCGGGCTGAGCAAGGCTCGAAAGCCCGGGCGTCGACGGATCCCCCCGGATAGGCCACGTCGGAGACGTGGACAGGGACATCGTACCGATATATCAGCGCAAGAGCGAGGGTCGCGGTCCAAAGGATGAGCGGGATTCCGAAGGCTGCGACCGGGTCGGAATCGGCCCGGATCAGGGGTGTATGCGCGTGAATCGTCCGGCGTACACTGGTGCCACTCATGACTGCCCCCTTCGTCCCGCTCGAGCCGAGCCGAGCCGTCCTCGGAGACGAGGTCTACGAGCATCTGGGCGAAGCGATCCTCGACGGCCGCCTCGCGCCGGGGGAGCGCCTGCGCGACCATGAGCTGGCCGAATGGCTCGGAGTTTCGCGCACGCCGGTGCGTGAAGCGCTGCAGAGACTCGAGCGCGTGGGACTGGTCGAGGTCTCGCCGCACCGCTACACGCGCGTGTCGCAACCGCGGCGGCAGAGCGACACCATCGAACTGGTCGCCTACAACATGGGCATCGCCGTGCGGATGACCTCGGCACGGGCAGACCCGGAGGCGATGGATCTCGCGCTGGAGCGACTGGACGACGTCATCGCGGCATCGCGTGCCGACGATTCCGACGGGCTGGTGGCCGCCAGCCATGCCTTCTTCACGGTCGTCACCCGTGCCAGCGGCAATGCCGCCCTGCTGCAGTTCATCCGCGAGTACGAGATCGCCATCCGGCGCGACATGGTCGGCTGGAAGCCGGTGATCGGGTGCCCGCTCGGCCGTACCGCGGCCTACGAGAACTTCCGCGATGCCTTCCAGGGGCGCGACGGCAACCGCGCCGAGACGCTGCTTCGCAGCATCCACGGCCTGTCCTGAGTCCCGCCGTCTGCACCGCGCTCCCGTCGGCGGTGCGCACTCTTCTCAGTGACGGGTGCCGTGGCTAGCGTGTATCGCGTGAACCACATCGAGCTGCGGGCTCTGGATGACGACGACCTCGACGCGATCTTCGAGATGATGCGCGACCGCGAGGCCATCGCCATGGCCGCCTTCACGGCGGAGGACCCCGACGATCGCGGCGCGTTCGACGCGTGGATCGCGCGCCAGCGCGCCGACCAGGACGTCCTCTCGTTCGTGGTCACCGAGAACGGTGGGTTCGCCGGCACCGCCGCGACATTCACGATCGACGGCGACCGCGAGGTCACCTACTGGATCGCCCGCCACGCCTGGGGCCGGGGCGTGGCGACCGCGGCCCTGCGTCTGCTGATCTCGCGAGAGCCGATCCGCCCGCTCTTCGCCCGCGCCGCCGCGCACAACGCCGGCTCGATCGCGGTGCTGACGAAGGTCGGGTTCACCGAGGTGTCGCGCAACGTCGACTTCGCCCCCGGTCTCGGCCGCGACACCGAAGAGATCGTGTTCACACTCGTGCCTTCGCTGGACGGACTCGGCGGCGGCTGAGACGCCGAAAGCCCCCGGGATACCCGGGGGCTTTCGATGCGCTGTGCGCGAGGGGGGAGTTGAACCCCCACGCCCTTTCGGGCACTGGCACCTGAAGCCAGCGCGTCTGCCTATTCCGCCACTCGCGCGAGTCACGGCATCCGAAGATCCCGCGAAACTCAACTTGCCGAGGATATCATGCGTCGCGGCCTGGTTCTAACTCGCCTGGTCGCCAGCACGATCCATCGTCGGCACAGACTGTGCAATTAGCATGTAGCAACCGGCACCCCCCTCAAGAGGAGCTCCGTGGGACTACTTGACAGCTTCGAGAAAGGTCTCGAACGCGCGGTGAACAGCGCGTTCGCGAAGACCTTTCGCAGCGGCATCCAGCCTGTCGAGATCGCGTCCGCCCTGCGCAGCGAACTCGACAAGAAGGCCGCGGTGGTCAGCCGCGACCGCATCCTCGCACCGAACACCTTCACCGTGCGGCTCTCGCCCGCCGACGACGACCGCATCTCGGCGCTCGGCGACGCGCTCACGCATGAGCTCGACACGCTCGTGCACGCGCACGCCAAGGCCCAGGGCTACTCGTTCGCCGGCCCGGTGACGATCTCGCTGCGACGGGACGACGAACTATCCACCGGCACGCTCCGGGTGGAGTCGACGACGGCCCAGGGCGGCCGCGTCGCGTGGCGTGGCGTGGTGGACGTCGAGGGCCGCCGCATCCCCCTGACGAAGTCGCGCACGGTCATCGGCCGCGGCAGCGACGCCGACATCACGGTCGCCGACTCGGGCACGAGCCGCAAGCACGTCGAGATCCTGTGGGACGGCGAGCGCGCCATGGTCCGCGACCTGGGCTCCACCAACGGCACGCTGCTCGACGGCCGCAAGGTCGGCGAGGCTGCGCTGCCGCCCGACTCGACGGTGCGGATCGGTCGCACCGACATCGTGTTCCGCGTCGTCGCGCAGGCAGCGACCGCGCGACCGGCGGCACCGGTCGACGACGCCACGCGGGTGTTCGACGCGCGCGCCGCGTACGACCCGCAGGAGCGGGGGCCGCTGGCATGAGCGAGCTGACCCTTCTGCTGCTGCGCATCGGCTTCCTGGTGCTGCTGTGGGCGTTCGTCTTCGCGGTCGTGTACTCGCTGCGCGCCGACCTGTTCGGCGTCAAGGTGCGCCGGATGCCGGATGCCGCGACCGCCGCGGCCGGGCCTGCGGCATCCGTTCCCGCCGCGGCCGCCTCGGTCACCGCGCCCGTCGCACCCGTGGCGTCTGCAGCGCCTGCGAAGCCGGGCGGACCGGCGACGACGGCCGCTGTCTCGCGGATCGTGATCACGAGCGGACCCAAGACCGGGCTCGAGCTCCCGCTCGGCAACGAGCCGCTCACCATCGGGCGCTCGAGCGAGTCCGGCCTCGTGGTCCGCGACGACTACACCTCCAGCCACCACGCCCGTCTGGTGCTGTGGGGCGACCAGTGGATGATCCAGGACCTCGACTCGACGAACGGCACCTGGCACGACGGCGCCCGCGTGACTTCTCCCGTCCCCGTGAACATCGGCGCGCCCATCAAGGTCGGCGCGACGACGTTCGAGCTGCGGAAGTAGCGGGCGGACCCCTCCCACATGGTCTTCCAGGGCTCGAGCGCCGCAATCTCGCACACCGGCAAGGTGCGCTCCAACAATCAGGACTCCGGCTATGCCGGCTCGAACCTCTTCGTCGTCGCCGACGGCATGGGCGGCCACGCGGGCGGCGACGTCGCCTCGAGCATCGCGATCACCCGGCTGCAGGTGCTCGACCGCCCCTACGACTCCACGGCCGACGCGGAACGGGCGCTGCGCGACGCGATATCGGATGCCGCGGTCGACCTCGCCGACACCGTCGGCCTCCGGCCGGAGCTCGCCGGCATGGGCACCACCGTCAGCGCGCTCATCATGGTCGACGAGTACGCCGTCATCGCCCATATCGGCGACTCGCGCATCTACCTCTACCGCGACGGCGCGCTCACCCAGATCACCACCGACCACACCTTCGTGCAGCGGCTCGTGGACTCCGGCCGCATCACGCCCGAAGAGGCCCGCTACCACCCGCGCCGTTCCGTGCTCATGCGCGTGCTCGGCGACATGGACACCGACCCCGAGCTCGACACGTTCATCATGCCGACGCAGCCGGGTGACCGCTGGCTGCTCTGCTCGGACGGCCTGTCGGGCGTGGTCGACGACCCGCATACGGCCAAGGCGATGGGTCTCGGACTCGCGCCGGGACGCACCGCCGACAGCCTGCTGAAGCAGGCCCTCGACGGCGGCGCCCCCGACAACGTCACGATCGTCATCGTCGACGTCGGCGGGCAGCATCCGCTCTTCTCCGGCACGCCCACGATCGTGGGCTCCGCGTCCAACCCGACCGGCATCGACGTGCCCGCCGCCCGCCCCGGCCGCACCAGCTGGCTGCACCCCAACCGTCAGTCGGCGAACGAGCCGACGCACTTCGAGCCTGCCGCGGAGTTCCTCGAGGAGCTCATCGAGGAGGACCGGCGGCGCGCCCGCCGCCGGCGCGTCGGGTGGATGGTCGGCGTGGCCCTCGTGCTCGTGCTCCTCGCCGGCGCCGCATGGATCGGCTACCAGTGGACCCAGACGCGCTACTTCGTCGGCGCCGATGAGGACACCGTCGTGATCTATCAGGGCGTGCAGCAGAACATCGGGCCGATCTCGCTGTCGACGCCCTATGAGGACACCGAGATCCCGCTCGATTCGCTGTCCGCCTTCGCCCGTGCGACGGTGGAGGGCACGATCTCGGCCAACTCGCTCTCGCACGCACGGCAGATCGTGTCGGGAATCAGCGACCTGTCGGGAGGAGGCGGATGAGCGCCCCCACGAGCACACCCACCGACGCCGTCTCGACCGACACCGCCGTGGTGCGGGCGCTCAGACGCATCCGCGTGCCGCAGACCCAGCGCAACCGCGAGCTGGCCCTGCTGGTCTTCGCGTTCACGATCAACGGGTCGGCGATCGCCCTCGTCCAGCTGGGCGCGCTCGGCGCGATCGACTGGACGTTCCTGGTCTACTGCGGCGGCCTCACCGCCCTCGTGATCGCGCTGCACATCCTGCTGCGCCTGCGCGCCCGCGACGCCGACCCCTTCGTCGTGCCCATCGCGACGCTCCTCACGGGGCTCGGCCTCGCGATGATCTACCGGCTCGACCTGAACTGGGAGCGCCATGGCTGGGAGGCGTACTCGACGCGGCAGCTGGCGTGGGCGGCGATCGCGCTCATCGCGGCGATCCTCGTGGTGATGTTCCTGCACAACTACCGGGTGCTGTTCCGCTACACGTACATCTTCGGCTTCGTCGGCATCGCCCTGCTGATCCTGCCGGTGATCCCCGGCCTCAGCGGCGGCGGCAACGCCGATGTGTGGGTCGACCTGGGATTCTTCTCGTTCCAGCCGGGTGAGCTCGCCAAGATCGCCCTCGGCATCTTCTTCGCCGGCTACCTGGTGCGCACACGCGAGAGCCTCACCTCCACGGGCACCCGGTTCCTCGGCCTCACCTGGCCGCGCGGACGCGAGCTCGGGCCGCTGCTGGTCATCTGGCTCGTCTCGCTCGGCATCATCGTGCTGCAGCGCGACCTCGGCACCGGCGTGCTGATCTTCGGCATGTTCGTCGCGATGCTCTACGTCGCGACCGGCAAGACCAGCTGGGTCCTCATCGGCGTTGTGCTCGCCGTGTCGGGCGCGTTCCTCGCGTCGCGGATCCTTCCGTACGTGGGCGCGCGGTTCACGAACTGGCTCGACGCGTTCAACCCCGACCTGATGGGCGGATCCAGCTACCAGCTCGTCAACGGCATCTTCGGCATGGCGAACGGCGGGCTCCTGGGCACCGGGCTCGGGCTGGGGCGGCCGTACCTCACGCCGGTCGCCGAGAGCGACTACATCCTGCCGGCGCTGGGCGAAGAGCTCGGCCTGATCGGCGTGTTCGCGATCCTGTGCCTGTACATGGTCTTCACGAGCCGCGGTATCCGCATCGGCCTGGCCGGGCAGGACGACTTCGGCAAGCTGCTCGCCACCGGCCTGTCGTTCACGATCGCGCTGCAGGTCTTCATCATGGTCGGCGGCGTCACCCGCCTCATCCCGCTCACCGGCCTCACGACGCCGTTCCTGGCGGCGGGCGGCTCGTCGCTCGTGGCGAACTGGATCATCGTCGCGCTGCTGCTGCGCATCTCGGATGCCGTCCGCAGCCGGCCCCGGGTGGTGATCGGCTGACATGACCAAAGAACTGCGTCGCCTCAGCGTCCTGATGCTGGTCATGTTCCTCGCGCTGTTCGCGTCGACGAGCTGGATCCAGGTGATCCAGGCCGACGAGCTCGCGGCCAACCCGGAGAACCGTCGCTCGCTCTACGACTCGTACGAGGTGCAGCGCGGGTCGATCATCGCGAGCGGAGCCGCGATCGCCTCGTCGGTGCCGTCCGACGACCTCTACAGCTGGCAGCGCGTGTACACGGATGCCGACATGTGGGCGCCCGTCACCGGCTACATCAACCCGGTTCTGAACTCGGCGACGAACATAGAGCTGGCCATGAACCAAGAGCTCAGCGGCACAGCCGGCTCGCAGTTCTTCTCGCGCGTCGAGCGGATCTTCACCGGACAGCCGCCGCGCGGCTCGAACGTGGTGCTCTCCCTCGACGCCGACGTGCAGCGGGCCGCCTACGAGGCGCTCGGCGACCTGCAGGGCGGCATCGTCGCGATCGAGCCGTCGACCGGGCGCATCCTGGCGCTGGTGACGAGCCCGAGCTACGACACCAACGTCCTCGCATCACACGATACGGACGCGGTGAACGACGCGTACGACGCCCTCGTCGCCGATCCGGGCAAACCGCTGTCGAACCGTGCGATCGCCGGCGACCTGAATCCGCCCGGCTCGACCTTCAAGCTCGTGGTGGCCTCGGCCGCCCTCGCGTCCGGCGACTACACGCCGCAGTCGACGCTCCCGAACCCCGCGACCTACCAGCTGCCGCAGTCCAGCAGCATCGTCCACAACGCCAGCGGCGGCACGTGCGGCGGCGGCGACACGGTCACGCTCGCCGACGCGCTGCGCCTGAGCTGCAACATCCCGTTCGCGGAGCTCGCTGTGGAGCTCGGCGACACCGCCATCCGCGAAGAGGCCGAGAAGTACGGCTTCAACCAGCCGTTCGAGTTGCCGCTCATCTCGACGCCGTCGGGATACCCGCGGACGATCCAGGACGACGCGCAGACGGCGCTGAGCGGGTTCGGCCAGGGTCAGGTGACGGCGACGCCGCTGCAGATGGCGATGGTGTCGGCCGGCATCGCGAACGGCGGCACGGTGATGAACCCCCGCATGGTGGATCGTGTGATCGGCCCGGACCTGTCGGTACAGAAGACCTTCGACGACACGGAGTTCGGGCGGGCTCTCGACGCGGCCCTCGCGGATGAGCTGGTCACGATGATGGTGGCCAATGTCAGTGACGGTGCTGCGTCGGGTGCAAGAATAGACGGGGTCGACGTGGCCGGAAAGACCGGAACCGCGGAGAACACCGGCGACGAGCCATATACCCTCTGGTTCACAGGGTTCGCCCCGGCCCAGAACCCGGAAGTCGCGGTCGCAGTGGTCGTGGAGGACGGCGGCAGGCAAGGACAGTCGGGCAGCGGCAACACCATCGCCGCTCCTATCGCGAAGAAGGTCATGGAGGCGGTGCTGGGCAAATGAGACCGACGCAGGGCGTGACCTTCGGCGGCCGATACGAACTCGATTCGCGCATAGCGATCGGCGGCATGGGCGAGGTCTGGGAAGCGACCGACCACGTCATCGGACGGACCGTCGCCATCAAGATCCTCAAAGACGAATACATGGGAGACCCGGGATTCCTGGAGCGCTTCCGTGCCGAGGCCCGCCATGCGGCCCTCGTGAACCACGAAGGCATCGCGAGCGTGTTCGACTACGGCGAGGAAGCCGGCAGCGCGTTCCTCGTCATGGAACTCGTTCCCGGCGAGGCGCTGTCGACGGTCCTCGAGCGCGACGGATCGCTGTCGACCGACAAGACCCTCGACATCGTGGCGCAGACGTCGGCCGCACTGCAGGCCGCACACGCAGCCGGTCTGGTGCACCGCGACATCAAGCCCGGCAACCTCCTCATCACGCCCGACGGCCGCGTGAAGATCACCGACTTCGGCATCGCGCGCATCGCCGACCAGGTGCCGCTCACCGCCACCGGTCAGGTGATGGGCACGGTGCAGTACCTGTCGCCCGAGCAGGCGTCCGGGCACCCGGCATCGCCGGCCACCGACATCTACTCGCTCGGGATCGTCGCCTACGAGTGCCTCACGGGCAAGCGCCCGTTCACGGGCGAGTCGCAGGTCGCCATCGCGATGGCGCAGATCAACGAGCAGCCGGCGCCTCTGCCGGCCACGGTCGCCGTCCCGGTCCAGAACCTCGTGATGGCGATGATCGCGAAGAAGCCCGAGGAGCGTCCGGCTTCCGCGGCTGCCGTCGCGCGCGCCGCCACCGCGCTGCGCCGAGGCGATGTCGCGGCAGCCGCCGCGGCGGTCCCGGCCATCGCCGGCGTCGCCGCGGGCGATGCGGCGACGCAGCTGCTCGCGGCGGGCTCCGACACGTCGGCCGCGACGCGCATCATGCCCGCGCCCGGTGAAGAGGGCGCCGAAGAGGCGGCGGAGAAGAAGAAGCGCAGCCCCTGGACCTGGCCGCTCATCGCCCTCATCGCTCTGCTCCTCCTGGTGCTCATCGGCACCATCTGGGCGGTCGTGGCGAACCAGGACACGCCCGCGCCCGACCCGACGAAGACCACTTCGACGCCGTCGGTGACGCCGACCGACACGCCGACGCCGACACCCACCACGGCGAACGTCGTCGCGGACGACTACGTGGGGCAGGATTGCGCCGCCGCGTCGACGGCACTCGACGCCCTCGGTCTCGGTGCGAACTGCGTCGAGGGCAACGCGGCGCCCGACGAGGCGAGCGTGGGCAAGGTCTACAGCGTGAGCCCGACCGGCAACGTCCCGAAGGGCACGATCATCGAACTGACCGCGTACGCCGGCCAGACCCCGATGCCGACCCCGAGCTCCCCGACGTTCCAGGGCGCTCCGGCATCCGTCGCGCCCGGGGAGCAGCTCACCGTCATGTGGGACGGCTACACCTGCCCCTCAGGCGCCGGCTCGGTCAGCGCCTACACCTTCACGGTGCAGAACGGCACGATCACGAACGGGCCGAGCTTCCCGCAGAATGCGCGGTCGGCGACCGTGACGGCGGGCGACGCAGCGGGCCAGACGGTCATCGTCACGTACAACGTGACCTGCAGCGGCGGCACCGCGGGCAACCGCACGTCGGGCGAGTCGGGCGAGGCCACCGTGCTGATCCAGGCCGCTCCCACTCCCGGACCCACGGACGAGGCCGACGACGAGTGAGCCTGGCTGAGTGAATCCGCAGAGCGGGTCGCGCGGCACGCGTGACCCGCTCTCGCTCGGCTAGTGTGGCTGATGTTCCAGGCAGGGAGTGACCGTGACAGCTGAGCCGCGTGTGCTTTCGGGGCGCTATCGCATCGATGAGCCCATCGGCCGAGGCGGCATGGCGAGCGTCTACCGCGGGTACGACCTCACACTGGGCCGCGAGGTCGCGATCAAGATCCTCGACCGCGAGCTGGCCGACGACAACGCCTTCCGCACCCGGTTCCGCCTCGAGGCGCAGGCAGCGTCCCGCATGGCTCACCCGACGATCGTGCGGGTGTACGACGCCGGCGAGGACTCCCTGACGTCGCCCGACGGCACCGTCCGCCCGGTCCCGTTCATCGTGATGGAGCTGGTCAAGGGCCGGCTCCTCAAGGAGATCATCGCCGCAGGCCCCGTTCCCGTGACGGATGCCGTCCGCTACGTCGACGGCATCCTCGAGGCTCTTGAGTACTCGCACCGCGCCGGTGTCGTGCACCGCGACATCAAGCCCGGCAACGTCATGGTGACGGATGCCGGTCAGGTGAAGGTGATGGACTTCGGCATCGCCCGCGCGGTGTCGGACAGCTCGTCGACCGTCGCCGAGACCACCCAGATCCTGGGCACCGCCGCGTACTTCTCGCCGGAGCAGGCGAAGGGGGAGCCCGTCGATGCCCGCGCCGACGTGTACTCGACCGGCGTCGTGCTGTACGAGCTGCTCACCGGCCGCCAGCCGTTCCGCGGCGACTCACCGGTGGCGGTGGCCTATCAGCACGTGAGCGAGGCGCCGGTGCCGCCGTCCGAGGTGAACGACACGGTGCCCCGCGCCCTCGACACCGTCGCGCTCCGCGCCCTCGCGAAGGACCCGTTCCAGCGCTACCAGGACGCCGCGGGCTTCCGCGAGGCGCTCGACGCGACCGTGGACGGCCAGCAGCCGTCGAAGCGGCAGGTGGGGGCCCTCACCAGCGAGCTGTACGGCCCCAACCCGCGCCAGGCCGCCGAGACCGCGCGGTCGCTGCGCCAGCTGAGCACCGACACGACGATGAAGCGCACGCAGGCCGGTCCGCCGGTCGCCTGGATCTGGGCGGGCGTCGCCCTGCTGGCGGTGCTCCTCATCTCGCTGCTGTTCTGGGTGCTCACCATCCAGCCGCGCGACGATCTGCCCGACAATGTGCGCGAGGTGCCCGATGTGTCGGGCATGACCTACGAGCGGGCGAACGAAGCACTGGCCGAGGCCGACCTCCGGGCGATCCGCGTCGACGAGGAGAACACCGAGGTCGCCACCGGCAACGTCATCCGCACCGATCCCGAGGCGGGCACGTCGGTGACGCCCGACCAGCAGGTCAGCGTGTACGTCTCGACCGGACAGCAGATGTCGACGGTGCCGACACTGGTCGGACTCGGGCAGGATGCCGCGACAGCCGCCATCACGACCGCCGGGCTGCAGCTGGGCACCGTCACCCCGCAGAACGACAAGGACCTGGCCGCCGGCACGGTGATCTCGAGCGATCCGGTCGACGGGGCGAGTGTCGCCGCCGGCACGATGGTGAACCTCGTCGTGGCTTCCGGCCGGGTCGCGATCGACGACGTGCGGGGCTACACCGTCGACGCGGCCACACGTGAGCTCGAAGAGGTCGGGCTCACCGTGACCGCGCAGGAGGACCCGAACTGCGCCGGCGGCGACCCCGCGACCGTGCAGTCGCAGTCGCTGACCCCCGGCGACGTGCCGGTGCACTCGGAGATCACGCTGATCTACTGCACGGGCCCATAGCCGGACCGCGGGGTTGCCGCGGGCTCAGGCGTCGTCGCACCGCCGGCTCAGGCGTCGCGTCGGGGACTGAGCGTGGCGCCGCGGGCTGCGGCATCCGTGAATCCGACCGATGCGAGCCAGTTGCCCAGCAGGCGGTGTCCGCCCTCGGTCAGCACGCTCTCGGGATGGAACTGCACGCCGACGATGGGCGCGGTGCGGTGGGCGACGCCCATGATGACGCCGCTCGCCGTGCTGCTGGTGACCACGAGCTCGGCCGGCAGCGTCTCGGGCACGATCGCCAGCGAGTGGTAGCGCGTCGCGGTGAACGGGTCGGGGAGCCCGGCGTAGAGCGGCGAGCCGTCGTGCTGCACGAGCGATGTCATGCCGTGCATGAGCTCGGGAGCGTGGTCGACCGTCGCCCCGTAGGCCTCCGCGATCGCCTGGTGGCCCAGGCACACGCCGAGGAGCGGAATGCCGCCCGATGCCGCCGCACGGACGACGGCGATCGACGCGCCGGCGGCTGCGGGGGTGCCCGGTCCGGGTGAGACGAGCACCGCGCGGCGACCCGCGACGACACCGGCGGGATCGTCGATCGCATCGGCCTCGACCATGTCGGTCTCCGCCCCGAGCTCGTGCAGGTAGCCGATCAGGGTGTGGACGAAGCTGTCGTGGTTGTCGACGACGAGGATGCGCCCCGTTGACGGTGCCGCGGTCACGACACCGGCGCACCCGACGGCGCGGCGGGGAGCCCTACGGTGACATCCTGCGGGTTCACGAACTGGCTCACCCAGGGGAAGACGTAGAAGAGCAGCCCGTAGAGCACCGCCGCGATGAGGACGAGCAGGATGAGCACCCGCACCCACCCCGGTCCGGGAAGGACTCGCCACAGCGCCGCGTACATCAGGCCACCGCCTGGAGGGATGCCGGCTCCCCGGCGTCGCGGGGCGTGAACGACTCGAACACGCCGTATGCGACGATGCGCTCGGTCATGGCGTACATGGGGCTGCAGCTCGTCAGGGTGATGTAGGCGGTGCCGGCGGGGACGTCCATTGCCTGGGGTACGGGAAGAAGCACTTCGACCTCGTTCGGGCGGACGTACTGGAGCGTCCGGAAGCGGTAGGTGTACCAGCCGGCCTGCGTCTCCACGACGATCGCGTCACCCACGTGCAGGTCGGCGATGCGGTTGAACGGCTTGCCCCACGTGGTGCGATGGGCGGCGACGGCGAAGTTGCCGGGCTCGCCCGGCATCTTGGTGCCGGGGTAGTGGCCGATGCCGATTGGGTCGAGGGTGCGGGAACGTGTCACACCACCAGCCATCGGCACCGCGTAGTCCGATCCGAAGCGGGGGACGTACATGACGGCGAACTTCTCGCCGTCGCCGGGTTCGGGGAGCACCGGCGGCGGCGCCGTGACCGGAGCGGCCGATGCGGACGGATCCGGCTCCGGCGCGGCGACGACGGGATCCTCGCCCTCGTACTGCTCCGCCCACTCCTGCGAGAGCTGGGTCCCTTCGGCGTTGCGCTCGGCGCCGTAGATCAGATCGCCGACCCACAGCTGCCAGACGACGTAGAGGAGCACGATGACACCGGCGGTGATGAGCACCTCGCCGATGACACCGACGACGGACGTGCGCCGGCGCGGGGTCTGCTGCCTCCGCGCGGCGCGCCCCAGACCGGACACCGCTTCATCCACAGGGGGATTCTCGCACAGCAAGTGTTGGGGTCGGCTGGCAGTTAGACTCTTCCCATGGCACGACCCGGCAAAGACGACGACTCGCTCGTCGAGCGCGCAGAAGGCGAGGCGGCACCCAACCCGGTGTGGTTCAAGCCGATCATGATCGGACTGATGCTCATCGGTCTGGTCTGGATCCTCGTCTTCTACCTGAGCGGCATGGCGTTCCCGATCCCCGACATCGGGGCATGGAACCTGGTGATCGGCTTCGGTATCGCCTTCATCGGCTTCCTCATGACGACGCGCTGGCGATAGCGAGCTCCTGCGAGCGAGAAGCCCCGGTCTATGGCGACCGGGGCTTTTCCGTGCGCGGATACCGTCATCTCGGCGGCAGAACCCGCGTGATGGCCCGCATCCTGAGTTGTTAACAACTCTGTTAACACCTGTGAATTACACCCGTGTCATTCTCCCCAGGCTGTGGATGGGCCTGTGGATAACTCCGGCTCGGCGCGCCTGAAGCCTTACGCGAGGACCACGCCGGGGAAGACCACCGGCACGAAGAGGAGCGCCACGAGTCCGGCACCGACGGCGACCAGCAGGCCGATCTGCAGGCCGCGCTGCCGCACCGCGCGGGTGCGCGTGAAGATGAACGCGACCAGCAGGCCGACCAGCAGGCCGCCGACGTGCGCCTGCCACGATACGTTGAATCCGGGGATGAACCCGATGACGAGGTTGATGCCGAGGACGACGGCGATGCCGGCGATGTTCGCGCCGATGTGGCGCCCGATCACCAGCAGCGCCCCGAACAGGCCGAAGATGGCGCCGGATGCCCCGACGACGGGCGTCGTGAACGAGAGCAGTGTCACCGCCACCGAGCCGCCGATGGCGCTCAGCACGTAGAGGGTGAGGAACCGCCACCGGCCGAGGAGCGGTTCGAGGCTGCGGCCGATCATCCAGAGCGCGAGCATGTTGAGGCCCACATGCCAGATGCCCGCGTGCACGAGTGCGCCGGTGAGCAGACGCCACGGCTCGAAGCGACCGGTCACGTCGGGGTACATCAACGGCGCCCAGTAGAGCAGCGTCTGCTGCACCGCATCGCCGACTCCGCCGGGGATGAGTGTCAGCAGGTACACGAAGGCGGTGAGGCCGATGATCGTGTAGGTGACGATCGGCTGTCCCGACGACGCCGACACCGCGCGCGGACGCGACCAGCGGCGCTCGGCCTTGCGCTGCGCCGGCGACTGCGACTTCTGCTGGTCGCGCAGGCACTCGGGACAGATCACGCCGACGGCGGCGGGGGTCTGGCACTCCGGGCAGATCGTGCGCAGGCATCGCTGGCAGAGCACGAAGCTCTGCCGATCCGGATGCCGGTAGCAGAAGTTCTCGCGGTTGCGCTGGAAGTCGTCGGTGCTCACGCGGCCCCCGTCTGTGGGTTTCGTCGGGTCAGGGCTGCGGCGGACCCGGGCGCGCAGCGGTGTTCCGCTGCACGCCCGGCGCGCGAACCGTCAGGCCGAGACGATGTCGATCGACTCGATGACGACCGGCTCGACCGGGCGGTCGCCGGCGGCCGTCGGAACCTCGGCGATGGTGTCGACGACGGCCTTCGAGGCGTCATCGGCGACCTCGCCGAAGATCGTGTGCTTGCCCTGCAGCCACTCCGGTCCGCGGCCACCCTGGCCGGGGACGGTGATGAAGAACTGCGAGCCGTTGGTGCCCTCGGGCTGACCGGTGATCGCGTTGCGGCGCAGGCCCGCGTTCGCCATGGCGAGCTTGTACGGATCGGTGAAGGTGAGCTCGCCGTTGATCTCGTCGTTGAAGTTGTAGCCCGGTCCGCCCACACCCTGGCCGAGCGGGTCGCCGCCCTGGATCATGAAGCCCGAGATGATGCGGTGGAAGATGACGTCCTTGTACAGCGGGCCCTCGCCCGGCTTGCCGGTCGCCGGGTGCGTCCACGCCTGCGACCCGTCGGAGAGCCCGACGAAGTTCTGCACGGTGCGGGGGGCGTGGTCTCCGAACAGGTTGACGACGATGTCGCCGTAGTTGGTGTGGATCGTTGCGACAGCTGTATGAAGCGGCATTCCTACATTGTCTCAGAGTTCACTGCAACCCCTCCCGTCTCGGCGGGGGTCTGGCAAGATGGGGAGACGACATCCCCACGACAGGGAGGGCAACCGTGAGCGTCAGCCGCAAGCGCAAGAAGGAACTCGAGAAGCTTCAGAAGCAGGCGAACCAGCTGTGGGAGTCGCAGCAGGTGCTGGTCGGTGAGGCCGCATCCGTCGCACGCGAAGCAAGTCGCCAGCTCGGGCACTTCGGCCGCGAACAGGTCAAGCCGCAGATGCAGGCCGGTTACGACAAGTACGCCGCACCGTACGTCGACAAGGGCAAGAAGGTCGTCAACAGCACGGTGATCCCCGCGGCAGGCGCCGTGGTCGGCTCCGCGCTGTCGGTCTGGGATGCGGCGAACGACACGCGCGCGCAGCTCGCCAGCGGCCGTGGATTCGCACTGCCCGACTCGAAGAACTACGGCAAGAAGGCCGACAAGTACGCTCGCGAGGCGAGCCGGTACCTCTCGGCCAAGCTCGAGCGGTCCGCACCGCAGAAGAAGGGGATGGGCGCCGGCGGCGTGATCGCCATCATCCTCGGCGTCGCAGCCGCGGTCGGCGTGCTCTACGCCGCATGGCAGACGCTCCGCGCCGACGACGAGCTCTGGGTCGCGGACGACCCGCTGCGCGCTCCGGATGCCTGAGCCCGCCACGGGCGAGGCACTGACGGGGGTCGACCGCGTTCGCGCGGCGGCCTCCGCGCGCGGTCTGGAGATCGAGATCCGCGAGCGTCCGGCGGCGAACAGCCTGCCCGAGGCGGCCGCGATCCTCGGCATCCCCGCGTCCGGCATCGTGAAGACCCTCGTGGTCAAGCGCAGCGACGACACCTTTCTCTTCGCGCTCGTCCCGGGTGACCGGGCCATCTCGTGGCCGAAGCTGCGGGCCGTCGTCGGCGTGAACAAGCTGCAGCTGCCGGATCCCGCACGCGCGCTGGCCGCCACCGGGTACGAGCGGGGGACGATCGTGCCCCTCGGCAGCACCCACGACTGGCCGATCTACGCCGACAGCGAGATCGTCGGCCAGCGCATCGCGATGGGCGCGGGCGCACACGGCTACAGCATGTTCGTCGACGCCGATGACCTCATCGCCGCCTACGGGGCGACGGTCGCCGACATCACGCAGCCGATCGACTGACGGCTGAGCCCACGCTCACGAGGGCGGCAGCTCGACGGCCGCCATCTCGAGCGCGATGTCGACGAGCTTCACGCGCTGCAGTGCGTTCACCTCCGCGAGCGGGAACCACTCCGCGCGGTCGGTCGAGCCGTTCTTCTCATGGCGCAGGCGGCCACCGGTGACGTGCGCGCGGTAGACGATCCGCAGCGTGTGCAGCGGCAGGTCGGCGCCCGGTTTCAACCGGCGGCCGGGTGGGATGACACGGGAGTGGATGCCGAGCAGCGGACCGATCGTGACGCGATAGCCCGTCTCCTCCCTGACCTCGCGGCGAGCCGCACGCTCAGGATCCTCACCCTCTTCGAGCCCGCCCCCGGGCAGCGTCCACGCGGCGCGGCGACCCTCGTTCCAGTGGGCGAGCAGAAGGCGGTCGTGTTCGTCGATGATCACCGCGTACGCCGCGACACGCAGGTCCATGCTTCACCCTATCCGCGCGAGACTTCCAGAGAACGAAGAAGCCGGCCCCTTGCGGGAACCGGCTTCGTGTGTTTTGTGGAGCCTAGGAGATTCGAACTCCTGACATCCTGCTTGCAAAGCAGGCGCTCTACCAACTGAGCTAAGGCCCCGGGGCTTTCGGTGGGGCTACCAGGACTTGAACCTGGGACCTCTTCATTATCAGTGAAGCGCTCTAACCGCCTGAGCTATAGCCCCGAATGTCTGCGGAACTGCGTCCCGCAACCTCCAAGACTTTACCCGACGAAGCTCGATTTCACGAATCGGACTGGTTGACTGGGCACGTGACCGCGACCTCTCATCCCGGCGAGCCCCACGGCGCCGGACTCGGGCAGAGACTCAACTGGCTGCGTGCCGGTGTACTGGGTGCCAACGACGGCATCGTGTCGGTCGCCGCGCTCGTTGTCGGCGTCGCCGGCGCGACCACCGACACCGGCGCGTTGTTCACCGCGGGCATCGCCGGGCTCGTCGGCGGGGCGATCTCCATGGCACTCGGCGAGTACGTGTCGGTGAGCAGTCAGCGCGACTCGGAGCGCGCGCTGATCGCCAAAGAACGCGGCGAGCTGCGCGACATGCCGGATCAGGAGCTGGAGGAGCTGACGCAGCTGTATCGCGACCGCGGCCTGTCCGAGGCGACGGCGCGCGTGGTCGCTCACGAGCTCACCGCGCACGACGCACTGTCGGCCCACCTCGAGGTGGAGCTGCACATCGACCAGGAGGACCTGGTCAATCCCTGGCACGCGGCGCTCTCATCGGCGATCGCGTTCACCCTCGGTGCACTGCTGCCGCTGCTGGCGATCCTGCTCCCGCCCCCAGAGTGGCGGGTGCCCGTCACCTTCGTCGCCGTGCTGCTCGCCCTCGCGGCGACGGGGACGGTGTCGGCGAGCCTCGGCGGTGCGCCGCGCCTGCGCGCGGCGACACGTCTGGTGATCGGCGGCGCGCTCGCGCTCGTCGTCACCTGGCTCATCGGCACGCTGCTCGGCACGACGGTCGTCTGACCGCATACACGAAGCGCCGGCATCCGCAGATCGACTCCGCGGATGCCGGCGCTCAGGCGCGTGGGCGTCAGTTCGAGGTGAAGCCGACGAGCAGGCCGCCGGTGACCTTGACAGCCAGGTTGTAGATGCCCGCGATCACGGCGCCGAGCACCGTGAAGACCACGAGGTTGAGGATCGCGACGACGGCCGAGAAGGCCAGCACCTGCGGGAAGCTCACGAAGTCCGACAGCAGGATGCTGCCGTCCGAGAAGCTGGAGAAGAACTCATCGGCCTTGTCGATCAGGCCGGTGGTCTGCACCACCAGGAAGACCATCACGAAGGCGACGACGGTCACCACCGCGATCGCGATCGCGGCGAGGAAGGACAGCTTCACCGCGGACCAGAAGTCCACGTACACCAGGCGCAGGCGCACCTGCTTGGCGCTGGTCTTGTGACTCGATTTCTTGGCGAGCTTGTCGGCTACCGTGCTCATGCGTCAGTGCTCTCTTCGGGGGTCTCGGGGGAGGCATCCGACCCGTCGGTGTCTTCTGATGACGGGGTCTCAGGTGACGGTGCCTGTTCGGCTCCGTCGGCGGCGTCCTCGGGTTCTTCGGCAAGGCCGCGTTCACCGTTTCGGGCGATTGCGAGGATGCGGTCGTCATCGCCGGAGCGGGCGAACACGACACCCATCGTGTCTCGACCCTTGGCGGGGACCTCGGCCACGGCAGAGCGTACCACCTTGCCGCTGGCAAGAACCACCAAGACCTCGTCGTCCTCCGAGACGATCAGACCACCCGCGAGATCGCCCCGATCCTCGCTGAGTTTGGCTACCTTGATGCCCAGTCCGCCGCGGTTCTGCACGCGGTACTGGTCCACGGCGGTGCGCTTGGCGTACCCGCCCTCGGTCACCACGAAGACATAGCCGTCGTCGGTGGCGACGGATGCCGAGAGCAGGCTGTCGCCGGCGCGGAAGTCCATCCCCTTCACACCCGACGTCGAACGGCCCATCGGACGCAGCGCCGAATCGGTGGCCGAGAAGCGCAGCGACATGCCGTGCCGGCTGATGAGCAGGATGTCGTCGCCCTCGTCCACGAGCAGGGCGCTGACGACTTCGTCGTCGGGGCCTGCTTCGTCGTCGTCGCCCTCCTCGGGCACCTGACCGCGCAGCTTGATGGCGATGATGCCGCCCTGGCGGTTGGTGTCGTACTCGGTCAGGCGGGTCTTCTTGACGAGGCCGTTGCGTGTGGCCAGCACCAGGTAGGTGGCGACCGAGTAGTCGCGGATGTCGAGTATCTGCGCGATCTCCTCGTCGGGCTGGAGCGCCAGAAGGTTGGCGACGTGCTGTCCCTTGGCGTCGCGGCCGGCCTCCGGCACCTCGTACGCCTTGGACCGGTACACGCGGCCCTTGTTCGTGAAGAACAGGAGCCAGTGGTGGGTCGTCGTGACGAAGAAGTGCTCCACCACGTCGTCGGCGCGCAGCTGCGCGCCCTTGACGCCCTTGCCGCCGCGGTGCTGCTGGCGATAGTTGTCGCTGCGGGTGCGCTTGATGTAGCCGTCGCGCGTGACGGAGATCACCATCTCCTCTTCGGGGATGAGGTCTTCCATCGACATGTCGCCGTCGAACCCGTGGAGGATGTGCGTGCGACGCTCGTCGCCGAACTTGTCGACGATCGCCGTCAGCTCCTCGCGCACGATGTCGCGCTGTCGCTGCGGGGTGGCCAGGATGTCCTGGTAGTCGGCGATCTGGCGCTCGAGCTCGGCGGCCTCGTCGATGATCTTCTGGCGTTCGAGCGCGGCCAGGCGGCGCAACTGCATCTGCAGGATCGCGTCGGCCTGCACGTCGTCGATGTCGAGAAGCTTCTGGAGGCCCTCGTTCGCCTCCTGCACCGTCGGCGACCGGCGGATCAGCGCGATGACCTCGTCGAGCGCGTCGAGCGCCTTGAGGTAGCCGCGCAGGATGTGCATGCGCTCCTCGGCCTTGCGCAGCCGGTAGGTGGTGCGCCGGACGATGACGTCGATCTGGTGGTCCACCCACAGCGCGATGAAGCCGTCGAGGGCGAGCGTGCGGGGCACGTTGTCGACGATCGCGAGCATGTTCGCGCCGAAGTTCTCCTGCAGCTGCGTGTGCTTGTACAGGTTGTTCAGCACGACCTTGGCGACGGCATCCCGCTTGAGGACCACCACGAGACGCTGACCGGTGCGATCGGAGGTCTCGTCGCGGATGTCGGCGATGCCGGTGATCTTGCCGTCGCGGGCGAGATCGCCGATCTTGACCGCGAGGTTGTCGGGGTTCACCTGGTACGGCAGCTCGGTGATGACGAGGCAGGTGCGCCCCTGGATCTCCTCGATCGCGACGACGGCGCGCATCGTGATCGACCCGCGGCCGGTGCGGTACGCCTCGCGGATGCCCTTCGTGCCGAGGATCTGCGCGCCGGTCGGGAAGTCCGGACCGGGGATGCGCTCCATGAGCGCCTCGAGCAGCTCCTCGCGCGAGGCGTCCGGGTGCTCCAGCGCCCACAGTGCGCCAGCGGAGACCTCACGCAGGTTGTGCGGCGGGATGTTGGTCGCCATGCCGACGGCGATGCCGACGGAGCCGTTGACCAGCAGGTTCGGGAAACGCGCCGGCAGAACCGACGGCTCCTGTGTCTGCCCGTCGTAGTTGTCCTGGAAGTCGACGGTCTCTTCCTCGATGTCGCGCACCATCTCGAGCGCGAGCTGAGCCATCTTCGTCTCGGTGTACCGCGGGGCGGCGGCGCCCATGTTGCCGGGCGAGCCGAAGTTGCCCTGCCCCTGCGCCAGCGGGTATCGCAGCGACCACGGCTGCACCAGACGGACGAGGGCGTCGTAGATCGCCGTGTCGCCGTGCGGGTGGTACTGGCCCATGACCTCGCCGACGACGCGGGCGCACTTCGAGAAGGACTTGTCGGGGCGGAACCCGCCGTCGTACATGCCGTAGATCACGCGGCGGTGCACCGGCTTCAGGCCATCGCGAACATCGGGGAGTGCGCGGCCGATGATGACGGCCATCGCGTAGTCGAGATAGCTGCGCTGCATCTCGAGCTGCAGATCGACCTGGTCGATGCGGCCGTGCTCGTGCTCAGGCTCGGGGCGTTCGTCTTCAGCCATGGGCTTCTTTCGTGTCTGTGCGTTTCGTCTCGCTGTGCTCGCTCAATGACCGGGCCTGTGCCCGGTCAGATGTCGAGGAAGCGGACGTCCTTGGCGTTGCGCTGGATGAACGTGCGGCGGGACTCGACGTCCTCGCCCATCAGGACGGAGAAGATCTCGTCGGCGGCGGCCGCGTCGTCGATGGTGACCTGACGCAGCGTCCGGGTCGTGTGGTCCATCGTGGTCTCCCACAGTTCCTTGGCGTTCATCTCGCCGAGGCCCTTGTACCGCTGGATGCCGGAGTCCTTGGGGATCCGCTTGCCGCCTGCGAGCCCGTCCTCGAGCAGCGCGTCGCGCTCCTTGTCGGAGTACACGTACTCGTGCGCCGAGTTGGTCCACTTCAGCCGGTACAGAGGGGGCATCGCGAGGTAGACGAAGCCGGCCTCGATGAGCCCGCGCATGTAGCGGAACAGCAGGGTGAGCAGCAGCGTGGTGATGTGCTGGCCGTCGACATCGGCATCCGCCATCAGCACGATCTTGTGATAGCGGGCCTTGTCGATGTCGAAGTCCTCGCCGATGCCCGTGCCGAAGGCCTGGATCATCGCCTGGACCTCTTTGTTGGCCAGCGCCTTGTCGAGGCGTGCGCGCTCGACGTTGAGGATCTTGCCGCGCAGGGCCAGGATCGCCTGGGTGTGCGGGTCGCGCCCCGATACCGCGGAACCGCCGGCCGAGTCGCCCTCCACGAGGAAGATCTCGCTGATCGAGGGATCCTTGCTGGTGCAGTCCTTGAGCTTGTCGGGCATCGCAGCCGACTCGAAGACGCTCTTGCGACGCGCGGTCTCGCGCGCCTTGCGTGCCGCCATGCGCGCGGTGGCCGCGTCGATCGCCTTCGTGATGACGCGCTTGGCCTGCACCGGGTTGCGCTCGAGCCAGTCGCCGAGCTGGTCGCCCACGACCTTCTGCACGAACGACTTCGCCTCGGTGTTGCCGAGCTTCGTCTTGGTCTGACCCTCGAACTGCGGCTCGGACAGCTTCACCGAGATGACGGCCGTGAGTCCCTCGCGGATGTCGTCGCCGGTGAGGTTGTCGTCCTTCTCCTTGAGGAGGTTCTTGTCGCGCGCGTACTTGTTGACCAGGGTCGTCAGCGCCGCGCGGAAGCCTTCTTCGTGCGTGCCGCCCTCATGCGTGTTGATCGTGTTCGCGAAGGTGAAGACGTTCTCGGTGTAGCTCGTGGTCCACTGCATGGCGAGCTCGAGAGAGATGTGGCGCGTGGTGTCTTCCGACTCGATCTCGATGATCTCGTCGTTGACGACATCGGCGTGCCGCACCTTGTTGAGGTACTCCACGTAGTCGACGAGACCGCGCTCGTAGTAGAAGTCGTCGTAGGGCTGGCGCTCCTCGGACCCGCCGCCCTCGGCGTCGGTGACGTACGCCGACCCGGGACGCTCGTCGGACAGCGTGATGCGCAGTCCCTTGTTCAGGAAGGCCGTCTGCTGGAACCGGGTGCGCAGCGTGTCGTAGTCGTAGTGCACCGACTCGAAGATCGTGTCGTCGGGCCAGAACTCGATGACCGTGCCGGTCTCTTCGGTGGGCTGGCCCTTCGCGAGGGGCGCCTGCGGCTGCCCGCCGTCGCGGTAGGACTGCCGCCACACGTACCCTTCGCGCTTGACCTCGACCTCGAGGCGCGTCGAGAGCGCGTTGACGACCGACGAGCCGACGCCGTGCAGACCGCCCGAGACGGCATACCCGCCGCCGCCGAACTTGCCGCCGGCGTGCAGCACCGTGAGCACCACCTCGACCGTCGACCTGCCCTCGGTGCGGTGGATGCCGACCGGGATGCCGCGGCCGTTGTCGACGCAGCGGATGCCGCCGTCGGGCAGGATCGTGACGTTGATGGTGTCGCAGTAGCCGGCCAGTGCCTCATCGACGGAGTTGTCGACGATCTCGTAGACCAGATGGTGCAGGCCGCGCTCACCGGTCGAGCCGATGTACATGCCCGGGCGCTTTCGCACCGCTTCGAGACCTTCCAGGACCTGGATGTCGTCTGCCCCGTACGCGTTGGGAGCCTTGTCGGGCGTTTCGGGTTCCTCGGAAACGTTATCGGGGGTGTCAGACGTCATCTTCGCGAGGGCTCCAAATCCTTCGATGGGGGCCCTGACAGTCTATCGGGTAACGGCCCGATCACAGCGCTCTACGCCCCTGTAAGGGGATGAAAGATGCTCGGATGACTCCGAACGTGGCTTATCCGTAGGTATCGCGCGGACCGCGGCCTGGAATCGTTCTGGGACCCCATTTCCAGGAGGGGACGTCGGGCCCGATGAAGCGGACCGAGTCGACCTTCGCCTCGGGGAAGCGGCGGACGATCTCCGAGAGGATGTGCGCGCGCATCAGCTGGAGCTGTTTCGCCCAGGCCGTGGAGTCCGCCTGCACCGTCAGCGACCCCTCCGAGAACGCGACAGGGCGGGTGTGCCGTGCGGTGTCCTCGCCGGCGACCTCGGCCCACGCGCGGACGACGTCTTCACGGGCGAGCTGGCCATTCCACCCGGCCTCGCGGGTGAGGTCCGCGATGACGTCACCCACGCCGCGGGGGTCGCGCCCGGGAGCGAAGGGAATGTTCTCGTCGTCGACGGTGCGGCGGCGGCGCTTGCGGAACGACCGCGCCGAGGGCTCGAGTCCACGCAGCCGCAGGTACGTCGCGATGGTCTCGGGCACGTCCGTGCGGTCGGGGACGCCCCCGGCACCGGGGCCGCTGACGGCATCCGGCGACTTCTGGGGCTCGGCGCCCGGGCCGGCCGAAGGATCAGGCATCCGCCGCCTCCGCGTCCGCGGGGTCGAGGATGCGCCCGGCCTCCACCCGGACCATGCGGGCCCGGAGCCCCTCCGGCACGTCGCCCTCCACCGCGGCGGTCACGACCACCTGCTCGTAGCCGGCGGCCAGCTGGGCGAGACGGGACCGGCGGTCGGTGTCGAGCTCGGCGAACACGTCGTCCAGGATGAGCACCGGGTCGCCGAGGCGTGAGTCGGCACGCAGCAGCTCCGCCGACGCGAGGCGCAGCGAAAGAGCAACGGACCAGGACTCGCCGTGCGAGGCATAGCCCTTCACCGGAAGTCCGCGGATGCGCAGCAGCAGGTCATCGCGATGCGGACCCACCAGCGTCAGCCCTCGTTCCAGCTCGGACGTTCGCTTCGCCGCCAGCGCCTGGCGGAAGAGATCCGCGATGCGGTCGGCGGAGGAATCCGCGGGCTCGCCGGGCGCCGCGGACGCTGACACGGCCGATCCGGAGCCGGCGTCGCCGTCCTCATCGCTCGCCGCGCCGGCGACCGAGAGCGCCCACTCGATCTGCGGGTCATGGTCGGCCCCGGCGATCGCGGTGTACGCAGCGGCGAGGGGCGTCGCGAGATCGGTCGCGAGCGCGAGTCGGGCGGCGATGAGCTGCGTGCCGAGCGAGATGAGCTTGTCGTCCCAGACGTCGAGCGTCGACAGCGCGTCGCCCCGGATGCCCCGCGCCTTCGCCGATTTCAGCAGCGCGGTGCGCTGCTTGAGCACACGGTCGTAGTCCGCGAGCACTCCGGCCATGCGCGGAGCGCGCTGCACCAGCAGCTGATCGGCGAAACGCCGGCGCGCCGACGGATCGCCGCGGACGATCTGCAGATCCTCGGGCGCGAACAGCACCACCTGCGCGTACCGGGGCAACTCGGTCGGCTTCACCGACGCACCGTTGACCCGCGCCTTGTTGGAGCCCTGCCGGTTGACCTGGACCTCGAGCTGCACACGACGGTCGCCGTGCGCCAACCGGGCGCGGATGATCGCGGCATCCGCTCCGTCACGCACCATCGGAGCGTCATTCGAGACGCGATGCGACCCCAGTGTCGCGAAGAACGCGATCGCTTCGGCGAGATTCGTCTTGCCCTGACCGTTGCGGCCGACGAAGACGTTCGGCCCGGGCCCGAGCTCGACGTCGGCGGCCGCATAGTTGCGGAAGTCGACCAGACTCAGGTGCTCCACGATCACCGGACAAGCCTAGTGATCGGCGCCGACGCCGGGATGCTGGTCAGCGCAGCAGCAGGTTGGGCTGCAGCAGGTACCGGAACGATTCCGAACCGGCGCGATCGACCGAGGTCTGCGGGGTGATCAGCACCGGGCTGAGCTTGTTCGCGTTCTCGCTCGAGGTGAACGTGATCCGCACGAACTCGCTCTTGACCGCGCCGAGCGACTCGAGCAGGTACTGCGGGTTGAGGCCGAGGGTCACCTCGTCGCCGCCGAGGAGCGTCGCATCGACCGACTCGGTCGCACGCGCCTGCTCGGTTCCCGACGCGTCCATCGAGACGCTGTCGGCCGTGAAAGTGAACCGCAGCGGCGCGGAACGGTCGAGCACCAGCGACACGCGGCGCACCGCTTCGGCGAGCTCTGCCGTGTTGACCACCGCGTGGTGCTCGGTCTGCGCGGGGAAGAGACGCCGGACGGGCGGGAAGTTGCCCTTGATGAGCAGCGACGTCACGGTCTTGTTGCCCGCGGTGAAGGCGATGATCTCGCGATCGCCCGAGCCCGAGAAGGCGATGGAGATGTCGCCGCCGTGCGCGAACGTCTTGCCGACCTCGGTCAGGGTGCGCGCCGGCACGAGCGCCGTCGTCGACTCGTCGGCGGCGGTGCCGCCGCCGTCCCACGGGATCTCGCGGAGTGCAACACGGTAGCGGTCGGTCGCGACCAGGCTGAGGCTCGTGCCCGAGACCTCGAGCTGCACGCCGGTGAGAACAGGGGTCACGTCGTCGCGCGACGCGGCGAACGCCACCTGGGCGATCGCGGTGGCGAAGTCCTCGGAGGGAACGAGGCCGGAGTCGCCGGTGACCTCGGGGATCGCGGGATACTCCTGCACCGGCATCGATGCGAGGGTGAACCGTGCGGAGCCGCAGGTCAGCAGGATGCCGCCGTCGTCGTCGACCTCGATCTGGATCGGGGCGTTCGGCAGACGGCTGGCGATGTCGGAGAGCAGCCGGCCGTGGACGAGGATCGTGCCCGGGTCGTCGACGGTCGCGTCGATGGTGGTGCGGGCCGACGCCTCGTAGTCGAACGCGGCGAGCGAGAGGCCCTCGGCGGATGCCTCGATCAGCACGCCCGCGAGGATCGGCTGCGGATTGCGCTGCGGCAGAAGCTTGACGACGAACGATACGGCTTCGCTGAACACATCGCGATTGACGTGGAACTTCACGAACGCTCCTCTGCAGCGGGCCCACAGGCTACGGGCTCGGGGTTCTCATGCTAGTGCCAGGCTCCGAGATTGCCAGTCCGGCTCCGTCCGGCTCGGAGCTCTCCACCGCAAAGGTGATCGGACGGGTTCATCAAAGAGATTTCTTGTCATGGTGTTAACGACTGTGGAAACTGTGGACAACTTGCGTGTTGCCAGTCGGGACAGGGAAACCACAAGAGTGTGAGTTGTGGAACGGCTGCGGAGGGACGTCGGGAAGACGGATGCCGCGGCCCCGGCATCCGCAATCCATCCACAGGCTTCCCCCGCTCGCTCACAGGGGTTTCCGCAGGCTTGGAGAGTTATCCACAGGTTTTCCACACTGTGCAGAACCGGAATCATGGCCCTGTGCGCGGCACCTGTCAAGAACTTCTTCGGGCATATGCAGAGATGGGCCCGCGCGTCGGAACGCACGGACCCATCGCGGGGTGTAAGCGGATCGTCAGCGACCGTTGCGGCCGAGCTGAGCGGTGATCTCCGTCACCTGGTTGTAGATCGAACGGCGCTCCTTCATGAGCTCGCTGATCTTCTTGTACGCGTACATGACGGTGGTGTGGTCGCGGTTGCCGAACAACTGGCCGATCTTGGGCAGTGACAGGCTCGTGCGCTCGCGACACAGGTACATGGCGATCTGGCGGGCCGTTGCGACGGACTGCGAGCGGCTCGAGCCGTACAGGTCGTCGACGGTGAGCTTGAAGTAGGCGGCCGTGGCCGTGATGATGTCCGTCGGCGAGATGACGTTGGCGTCGTCCTGATCGACGATGTCGCGCAGCACGGTCTGCGCGAGCGACATGTCGAGAGTCGAGCGGTTGAGGCTCGCGAACGCCGAGACGCGGATGAGAGCGCCCTCGAGTTCGCGGATGTTCGACGACACGACGGTCGCGATATACTCCATCACCTCGTCGGGGATGTGGAGGCGCTCGGACTGCGCCTTCTTGCGCAGGATCGCGATGCGCGTCTCGAGGTCGGGCGCCTGCACATCGGTGATGAGGCCCCATTCGAACCGGCTGCGCATGCGGTCCTCGAAGCCCGTCAGGTGCTTCGGCGGCACGTCGCTGGTGATCACGACCTGCTTGTCGTGGTCGTGCAGCTGGTTGAACGTGTGGAAGAACGCCTCCTGCGTCTCGGCGCGCCCCTGCAGGAACTGGATGTCATCGATCAGCAGGATGTCGACATCCCGATACCGCGCCTGGAATGCCGAACCCCGGTTGTTGGCGATCGAGTTGATGAAGTCGTTCGTGAATTCCTCGCTCGACACGTACCGCACGCGGATGCCGGCGTACAGGCTGAGCGCGTAGTCGCCGATGGCGTGGAGGAGGTGGGTCTTGCCGAGCCCGGAGTCGCCGTAGATGAACAGCGGGTTGTACGCCTTCGCCGGCGCCTCGGCGACCGCGACGGCCGCCGCGTGGGCGAATCGGTTGGACTGGCCGATGACGAAGTTGTCGAACGTGTACTTCGGGTTGAGGCGGGTGTCGCTGCGCGAGACGGATGCCGTGTCCGCCGGCTCGTCGAGATGCGGGCGCCCGATGGGCGGCGCCGACGGGATGACCTGCGTGGTCGACTGGATCGGGATCGGCGCGGTGAGATGCGCGTCTGCCAGATCCGGATTGACGACGACACGGAACGTCGACGCCGGGTTCTGCCCGTCCTGCACGACCCGCGTGAGAGCCTCGAGGATCGGCGCGCGCATGCGCTTGGTGAACTGCGCAGCGGTCAGATCGTTGGGAACGTCGAGGTACAGCGTTCCCCCCATGACACCCTGCGGAACGGCCAGGCTGATGAAGCCGTGGAGCTGCGGGGTGATGCGATCGTCGCGCACGAGTTCGTCCAGTACGGCCGTCCAGACCGGAACGTCTGGAACTTCGTGCGGTGTCATGGCCCCCCCGGGTTGTCGATGTTTCCACCGGAAGCCGCGGAAACGTCGGTCCAGGCCTGTGGATAACTGCCGGAGCCACGCTAGTCAGCGGGCGTCGCGTGAGCAAACTCCACTGTAGATCCGCCCTGCGTGTCGGTGCCAGGGTCGAATGCGTCCTCGGTGCATAATGACACGTTCTGCGCTCGGTTTGAGTTATGAGGCGACACGACGTAGCCTTAATCGGTTGACTTATGCCTTCGTGGCAGTCGCCCCTGTACACACGTCCCCGGTCTCGAGCGTCCCGGTGACACCTGATCGGAAGTAGTTCCCATGAGCAAGCGCACCTTCCAGCCCAACAACCGCCGCCGCGCCAAGAAGCACGGCTTCCGCGCCCGCATGCGCACGCGCGCCGGCCGCGGCATCCTCTCGGCTCGTCGCGCCAAGGGGCGCACCGAGCTCTCGGCCTGAGCCGAGCGGTGCTCGGGAGGCGGAACCGACTCACCCGCGGAGCGGAGTACAAGGCCGTCGTCCGTCGGGGCCGTCGGTGTGCCGGAGCGCACACCGTGACATACGTGAACCGCGCCGTGACCGATGGTCCGGCGCGGTTCGGTTTCATCGTCAGCAGGCAGGTCGGTGGCGCCGTCGTGCGCAACACCGTCCGCCGTCGACTCAAAGCCCTCTGCTTCGAGTCGCTCGAGATTGTCGCTGCCGGCGATGACATCGTGATCCGCGCTCTGCCGAGCGCGGCATCCGCGTCGTTCGCCGATCTGCGCCGCGACGTCGAGAAGTGCCTGGCGCGGAGGACCCGATGAGCGTCCTGCCCGGCTACGCCCTCGGCGAGGCCGAGTTCTCGGCATCCGATTCCCTCCGGAGCGTTCCGCTGCTCCCCCGCAACGTCGTTCTGGCGTTGCTGCACGGATACCGTGCCACCATCTCCCACACCTACGGCGATGTCTGCAAGTACTACCCCTCGTGTTCGGCGTACGCCGTCGGCGCGGTGCAGCAGCACGGAGCCGTGAAGGGCGCAGCGCTCACCGCAGCGCGCCTCGCCCGATGCCACCCGTGGGCCGTAGGCGGCGTCGATGACGTGCCGCTCCACAAGCACTTCCGGCACGAACTGACCCGTCATGGGTACGTCGTGCCTGCCCCCACCGGAAAGGACTGATCCTCCACATGGATCTCATGTCAGCCCTGGCCTCGACGCCTTCGCCAACACCCCCACCGACGGGCGGCGGGTTCGATCTCTTCGGGATCATCCTCTGGCCTCTGAAGTGGGCCGTCGAGGCCGTGCTCGTCTTCTGGCACTGGTTCTTCACGGCCATCGGCCTGCCGGCCGCGGACGGCATCACCTGGGTGCTGTCGATCGTGGGCCTCGTCATCGTCGTTCGATCGGCGCTCATCCCGCTCTTCGTGCGCCAGATCAAGAGCCAGCGCAAGATGATGGAAATTGCTCCTGAACTGCGGAAAGTTCAGGAGAAGTACAAGGGTAAGAAGGACCAGCTCTCGCGCGAGGCCATGAGCCGCGAGACGATGGCGCTGTACAAGAAGCACGGCACCACTCCGGTGTCGAGCTGTCTGCCACTGCTCGTGCAGATGCCCGTATTCTTCGCGCTGTACAGCGTGCTGAGTGACGTCACGAAGCACTACAACGCCGGAATCGGTGGCGTCGGCCTGCTGAACGCGGAGCTCACCGCCGAGTTCTACAACGCCAAGCTGTTCGGTGTGGCGTCGCTTCACGAGACGCTGATCGATGCCTTCAACACGGGCAACACCCCCGCGATCATCATCCTGATCACTCTCGTCGTGCTGATGATCGCGTCGCAGTTCTTCACGCAGCTTCAGATCATCTCGAAGAACCTCTCCCCCGAGGCCAAGACCGGCCAGGCGTACCAGATGCAGCGCATCATGCTCTACGTCCTGCCGCTGGGCTTCATCTTCTCGGGCGTCTTCTTCCCGCTCGGCGTCGTCATCTACTGGTTCGTGTCGAACCTGTGGACGATGGGCCAGCAGTTCCTGGTCATCCGCGAGATGCCGACGCCCGGTTCCGACGCGGCCAAGGCCCGCGAGGAGCGTCTGGCGCGCAAGGGCAAGGCGCTCGACGCATCGGGCAAGGTCGTGCCAATGGAGAAGTACCTCGCGGAGCAGCGTCGTCTGTACGAAGAGGCCGAGAAGGCGAAGGCGGCAACGCCCAAGCGCCAGCAGCCGGTCAGCAAGCAGCGCGCCAAGAAGCAGGGGCAGAAGCCTGGCCCGAAGCCCGGCGCTGCGCCCGCTGCGGAAACCGACTCCAGCGGCTCAGCCGGCTCCGGCTCCAGTTCCTGACCCGACGTCACACACGAGGATCATGCCATGACCACGTCCCCTGAGTACGCTTCCGTCGATACGCGCGAGGAGCGAGTTCCCGCCACCGTCGCGCAGCTCGAAGAGGAAGGCGACGTCGCCGCCGACTTCATCGAAGGCCTGCTCGACATCGCCGACATCGACGGTGACCTCGACCTCGACGTCCGTGCCGGCCGCGCCTACGTGTCGGTGGAAGCGCCCGCCGGCGGGTCCGTCGCCCTGATCGCCGCGACCGACACGGTGCAGGCGCTGCAAGAGCTGACCCGTATCGCGGTGCAGAATCGCACAGGCCGATTCTCCCGCCTGATCCTGGATGTCGGCGGGTCGCGCGATGCGCGCCGCGACGAGCTCACCGCGCTCGTCGACCGCGCGATCGCCCGACTGGACGACGGTGCCTCGCAGGCCTCTCTTCCCGCGATGTCCAGCTACGAGCGCAAGGTCGTCCACGACATCGTCGCCGAGCGCGGCTTCGTGTCGGAGTCCTACGGCGACGGCGCCGACCGTCACACCGTGATCCGTCGCGGCTGAGCCGCACGTTTCACGTGAAACATCCGCTGTCGAGTGTGACGGGTCGTCGATGATCGAGATCGAGCAGGAGCCCGCGGCTGCCGCGCAGATCTTCGGCGACCGTATCGAGGTCGCCCGGCGCTTCGCCGCAGCACTTGGCGCGCACGGCGAAGAGCGTGGGCTGATCGGTCCCCTTGAGCCGCCGCGGCTGTGGTCGCGGCACATCCTCAACAGCGCCGTCATTGCGCCGCTGTTCTCGGGTCGCGTCGGTGACGTGGGCTCGGGCGCCGGGCTTCCGGGGCTGGTGCTCGCCATCGCCCGGCCCGACGTGGAGTGGATCCTCATCGAGCCGATGGAGAGACGCGTCGCGTGGCTGTCAGAGCAGGTCGAGACGCTCGGACTCGACAACGTCGAGGTGGTTCGGGCGCGCGCCGAGGACTGGAAGCGCGGGCCGGTTCTGGACGCGGTGACCGCACGCGCCGTGAGCGCGTTGCGCACCCTGGTACCGATCACGGCTCCTCTGGTGCGCGACGGCGGCGAACTCATTCTCCTCAAGGGAACGAGCGCCACAAACGAGATCGACGCTGCGGCGAAGCAGCTGCGCAGCTTCAAGGTGACGAACGCCCGTGTCGAGATCGTCGGCGAGGGTCTGCTGCCCGAGCCGTCCCGGGTCATCCGCGCCACCGTCCGCTGACATTCGCCGCCTCGCCGGTCTACTGGTGAGAACGCGTGCGGATACCGCGCCTCCGGACTCGCGGTCCCTGCGCCCCCTCAAGAGGTGGCAGGTCTGCTCCTCCCGCCCGTCGAGGAGCGAAGAGCGAGAGTGTCGGTGCTCATGGAGCGGATGCGCTGAAGTGGCACACCCCCGGCCTTCGTGAGGCTCCCGCTCCCCCGGCGCGCAACTGCTGTGGCTCTCTTCGATGCACGCGGGATGCACCACAGCCCACGGCAACCGAAGACGCCGCCCCGCGGGCTGACGCCACGTGAAACACCTTGGCGGGGCGGGTGCCGGGCCGTGATGCAACTCGGCTGAGTGAGGGCTGAGCCATCCCGCGACAATGCGTCCAGAGGGCATGCACCGCGTTCGTAGATCCGGCGGCGAGCGAAATGGGCGTGCGCGTCCGTGCCGGCTCTCACGCATCGCACATGACGACGTGGCGATCCCCTGTCTGGTTCCGTCTTACGGTCGCTCGGCGCGCATCTGCCGTTGGCTCTGCTGGCTGAGAGCCGACAACGGCCGCGCAACGCCAGTGGACGGCTGTTTCACGTGAAGCAGCCGCGCATGGCGAGCCGCGCTTCGGGTGCGGCGGATGTTTCACGTGAAACAGCCGTGCGGCGAGCGGCTGCCCGTGATGGAGCTCGGCGGGGTGACGGTTGGCACCGTCCGGGGACAATATGTCGGGAGGACGACAGGCCCGCGCTCGTAGACCGCCCGCTCGGAGCGGAGTGGGTGGTGTGCGCCGGTGTGTCGATGCTGATGGATCGAGTGTGCTGACACCGGGTCCGGCTTGGTTCAAGCTTCCGGTTTCTCTCACGCGCATCGGCCTCTACCCGCCGACCACGACAGCGACCGCAGTGCCGAGGGGCCGAAGGTTGGCGGGCGTGGATCGATGTTTCACGTGAAACACTCCTGTCGTGGCGAGAGCAGCCCAGTCAGCGGCATAGTTCGGCGGGTGGACGGGTACTCCTGTGACCCTTGTCCGCGGGACCGCGCGCCGCGTCGTGCATCAGCGGCACGGGGCGGGGTGTGTGGTGTCCGCCCGTGCCGGTGCTGACGGGTGGGATGGGTGGCGTCCCCCCGGCCTGGTTCAGTCTTGCCGTCGCCACGCGCAGTTGCGTCTGCCTGCGCAGCCAGCCGACAACTCCCACAGGCGTTGCACTGCGGGAGACGGCGCGACAGCAAGTTGTTTCACGTGAAGCAACTCGTCCTGGCAAGAGCAGGCCAGTGGCATTGCTCGGCGGACTGACGGTTGCCCATCCTGTGGCCACTAGTCCGCGGGACATGCGGGCCGTGCATCAGCGGCACGGGGCGGAGTGTGTGGTGTCCGCCCGTGCAGGTGCTGACGGGTGGGATGGGTGGCGTCCCCCCGGCCTGGTTCAGTCTTGCCGTCGCCACGCGCAGCTGCCTCTGCCTGCGCACCCAGCCGACAACTCCCACAGGCGTTGCGCCGCGGGAGACGGGCGCGATAGCGAAATGTTTCAGGTGAAACACCCTGTCCCCGCACGAGCAGGCGACTGGCACAGCCCGGCGGTCTGACGGTTGCCGCTCCTGTGACCACTTGTAAGCGGGGTGCGCCGGTTCGTGCATCAGCGGCGCGGAGCGGGGTGTGTGGTGTCCGCCCGTGCCGGTCCTGATGGGTCGGATGTGTGGCGTCCGCGGGCCTGGTTCAGGCTTGCCGTCCCCCACGCGCATCTGCGTCTCTGTCTGCGCAGCCAACGGACAACTCTCAAAGGCGTTGCGCGGCCGAAGACGGGCGTGGTGGAGAGATGTTTCACGTGAAACACCCTGTCGTGGCGAGAGCGGGCCGGTGGCACAGCTCGGCGGACTGACGGTTGCCGCTTCTGTGAACACTTGTCCGCGGGGTGCGCCGGGTCGTGTATCGGCGGCACGGAGCGGGGTGTGCGCTGTCCGTCGGTGTGTCGGTACTGACGGGTCGGATGCGTGGCATCTCCGGGCGTGGTTCAGTGTTCCCGTCGCCACACTCATCTGCCTCTGCCTGCGCACCCGACCGACAACTCCGTCAGCGTTGCGCGGCGGAAGACGGGCGCGGTGGAGAGATGTTTCACGTGAAACGCCCTGTCGTGGCGAGAGCGGGCCGGTGGCACAGCTCGGCGGACTGGCGGTTGCCGATCCTGTGAACGCTTGTCCGCGGGACGCGCGCCAGGCCGTGTATCAGCGGCAAGGAGCGGAGTGTGGTGGGTCCGTCGGGGGTGACGGGTCGGACGGGTGGCGTCTTCGGGCCTGGTTCAGTCGTGCCGTCCCCCACGCGGATTTGCGTCTGCCGGCGCAATCCACCTCCAACTCCGGCGGCGCTCGCGCGGCCGATGACGCGGTGGCTAGGTGTTTCACGTGAAACACCTGCGCGCGGCGTGAGTCGGCCCGCTAACAGCCCGGCGAACTGGCGACTGTCCCTCCTTTGACCACTTGTCCGGAGACGCGCATCGCATCGTGCGTCAGCGGCAGGGCGCCACGGGTGGTGTGCGGCCGTGTCGGGGCGGATCGGATGTGATCCGCCCCGCGTTCCGTCTTCCGGCCCATCCGATCCGCGGCGCGCATCTACCTCTGCCCGATGCCCACGTTTGCGCGGCCGAAGACGGGCGCGTTGGCTAGATGTCTGACGTGACACACCTACGCGTGACGAGATCGGCCAGTGGCACAGCCGGGCCGACGGACGGTTGTCCCAATCTGCGACCAGTTCTCCGGGTACGCGCGCCGCGTCGTGCATAAGGGCGCGGGTGGCATGCTCCCGTGTCCGTGCTTGACGGGTCGATATCGCGTCCCCGCGCCTGGTTCCGGTCTTCCGGCCCGGCGGTACGCAGCCACCTTGCCTGTTGCGAGCGGACAACTCCCGCAGCGCATGCGCGGCCGAAGGCCGACCCGGGGGCTAGATGTTTCACGTGAAACGCCTGCGCGTGGCGAGAGTCGGCCAGCTCACAGTTGGGCGGAGTGACGGTGATTCCCTCCTGCGACCGCTCGTCCGGGTACGCGCACCGTGTCGTGCATTAGCGGCCGGGCGCGAGACGGGTCGCGTTCGCCTGTGTCGATGCTGACGGGTCGATATGGCGTCCCCGCGCCTGGTTCCGTCTTCTGGTCCGGGAGAGCGCAGCCACCTTGGCTGTTGCCAACTAACAGCTCCCCAAGCGCTTTCGCGGCCGAAACCGACGTGGTGGCCCTGTTTCACGTGAAACACCTGCGCAGGGCGAGAGTCAGCCAGTTCGGCGGACTGGCGGTGGCCCCATTCTGCGACCAATTGTCCGTGGTACGGCCCGCCGCGCCGTGCCGTGACCGCAGGGATCGGACTGGGCGGGGTGCGACGGGTCGGAGCGGATGTCGTCTCCCCGGTTCCGTCTTTCGGTTCGGTTCGGTTCGGTTCGGTCCGGTCCGGTCCGCGGCGCGCAGCTGCGCCTGCCCGCTGCCACCGACGGCTCCGGCAGTGCAGGCGCGGTCGGAGGCGGGCGCGGCGCGTAGATGTTTCACGTGAAACGCTGACGCGTGGCGAGAGTCCGCCAGTGCACAGCGCGGCGGACGGACGATCTGCCTCCATTCTGCGACCAATCGCCGCATCGTGCTTCAGCGGTTGGGAGTGGGGCGCCTTCTGCGCCAGGTTCGTGGGTGATGTGGGGAGGGAGCCTCGGCGGGATCAGAGCTGTGAACCGTGGCAGTTCGCGGGCTCATGAGACTCACGGCGCATCAACGTTGGTGAGCCGGTGTGCCGCCCGCCGACGGGCTAGGGTCTCCCCCTGCGCGGGACACTGGCCCCCGCGCAGTCGGGGCTGCCGGTGGGAGTTGACGGGTACGGCGCATGACGGACCAGCCCGGCTTGCGCGCCGCTGCGTGTGCGCGGGAAGCGTGTATGCGCCCGCCGCAGCTGCTGTGTTGTCGACGGTTGGCCTGCTGCTGTGGCGCTGGTATGTGGTGGTAGACCGGTTCCAATGATGCCGTCGGCGCACTCATGCATCTCTGGGTGTTTCACGTGAAACATCTCGTGCATAACAAACTGACACGCGAAAGCTGCCGCCCCGGTCGGTGAGAGCCCTGATGGTGTGCGCAGCGGTGACCGGTTGCTCTGCGCAGGGCGGCAGTTGTGTCGCGCACCGCAACGCCGTCTCGCCTGCCGCGTCGCTGCCGATTGGTGGGCGGTGCGATCGTGGTGAGGCACCCCTAGACGAGCAAGCGACCTGAGGAGCGGCGGATGCGGCCGCGGTCGGTCGGTCGCGAATCTCGGTGCGATGCGGTGGCGGGTGCGCGCGATGGGTAGCCCCCCGCTCGAAGTGCTCGTACGACGCATCGTGGACCCCGGTCAGGGAGCTTTGGATCTGGTCGGCGGCGCGGATGTCCGCCGCAGCTGTCTCGAATGACGGCGTGAATCGGTGGCCTCCTGCGCGGAGCGGCATTCGTGGCTCGATCTTCGCGTGAGCCAGCCTCGTGCAATGACCGGCGCGGATGCTTGGTACATGACGGTGATGCTCGTGTTGACGTGGATCCGTGTGAGCCGCGTCGACCGGTGCGGATGCCGCAGCTCGGACCCGCGTGCCGACACCCTCCCCGATTGACGTGCGAGCTGTCTGTTGGTGACTGGTGCGATGCGCGGGGCTAACCCGACGACGGAGCGAACCGGTGAAGGAATGGCCCGACGGCGGGAGCGGCCCTCGCTCACCTCTGAGCCCGCTTCTCGCCCGTCGACAGCATTGACCGATGGATCGGCACGACCTGGCGCGGCCGGTAGCGGCCCTGAACGTCAGGGGCGGACCGCTTGCTGCCTGCCCACCGTCCGTGCGGTGACTCGAGTGGCCACCCGAAACGCGATGGCGTTGGTTGGGCACCTGGAATTGATCTGCGGTTCGATCCGGTCGTGGCGGAGTCCTGTGCCCCACGGTCAGAACCGGCGCGGTGGCTGATCGCAGGCGCGAATTGAATGTTTCACGTGAAACAGACGAGCGCTTGAGCTTACGTGCTCGCGACATCCCTCGCGATGGGCGCGGGCGCGCGCGGAGAATCGGTAGCCGACCGTGCGTCGGCGACAGCGAGCCCGGTGCCGGGGATTGACAGCACTCCCGTCAGCGGAGCATTGTCGCCGGCGCCAGAGGTCGTCGGAATGGGAGACCGATCGCTGTGCGAACCGACGGCTGTGGCGCTCTGTGCTGGGGCCTGGCCGATGCTTCACGTGGGACATCTCTTCGCTCGGCGTCTCACTGTTGGGTGGCGATCGAGATTGTCCGCGATCGCTCGGACGAGGGCGTGAACTGCTGATGGTCGCGCCGGTGGGTGCGACTCCACACCTGGCATGAAGCGCCAGCGCACCAGGGTGCACACGCGGTCGACCGTCGGACGTCGTCCGGTCCGGGGACCCGAGCGGTGGCGGTGCGAGCGATCGCTGCTGCGCTGGGGCCGGGGCCTGGCCGATGTTTCACGTGAATCGCCCCGCGCGCGGTGCTGTTCCACCGACGGTCGGGAGTGCCGCGCCGTGGTCGGTGGAACGTTGGACGAACGTGCGAAGTGGTGACGGGTGTGCGGCGATGGGCGGGACCCCAATACGCGGGCGTGAATTCCTTGCCACCCATCCGCGCACTGATCGGCGGTCATGGTTGGAGTGTGCGACCCAGGTCGGCGGTGCGAACTGATCATTGCTTCGCCGGATGCTGGACCGGGGTGCATGTTTCACGTGAAACACCCCTCCCCTGGCCGCTGGAGTGTTGCCGTTGGGTGGCGACGACCCTGTCGGTGACGCGCGGGCGAAGGGGCGAACGGGCGTCGGGTGTTCGCGGGCGCTGGGAGTCGATACGCGGCGTGAATCACCGGCGGCGCCATGTGGGGCCCGGCGGGTGACCCGGCCGTGCGATCTTGGACAAGGAACCGGACGCTACTTGCGCCGATGGCGGTCGCGGTTCGGGTGGGAACGCGAGACCCCGTCGCTCGGTGAGTGTCAACGGAGGGCCGTCGTGCGGGACTCTCGGGGTGCTGGACCACCGGTGAACCCTGTTGCATTGGGGGCGTCACCGGCGACTCGAGTACGCGGCGTGAAACATCCGCTGCGAACAGGCGGCCGAGCTGGGCCGTTAGGGCCGTAGCCGGTTGTTTCACGTGAACGTCTCCATCCCTCATCGGACGCGTACCGAGCGATGACCAGGCATCGTGGTCGGCGGTGCTTGGATCACGGTGCGAGCCGGGTGATGTGGCTGCGGCGGTGGATCGTCTTCGTCGCGTGAACCCCCAGTGCCCCCTTTCTCGGCGGCGGCTGTCTGGGAGACACCGGGCGTACGGCGGCGCCGACCGCGCGGCGAGATGGGCTACCGCGCCGACGCGAACCGTCGGCGCTTCTTATCCAGCCGGCCAGTCGTGGAGAGAGTCGACGTGGCACCCCGCAATCCGAAGCGCAGGCACATGTTTCAAGCAGCCCCGCGCGGGCCCCCGCGGATGCAGGCCGGCCATGCCTGCCGACGGCCGGCAGATGCGCGTCGCTGCCAGCGCGTCCTGTGTGGCTACGGATGGCCGCACCAGTGTTTCACGTGAAACGTACCGTGCATGTTCACGGATGAGCCTCCCTCCGATGGCGGCGCGGCAGCGGGTAGGGGTGAGGCCCGCCGGAGAACGTGTGCATGGCAGGCGCCGCGCATGACGCGGGCTGATCGCGACGTGTCCGTCGCGGCGCATCACCTCACGAACACGTTGATCCGCCGAGCCGATAGATCTTCGGTAGTACACCGGAGCCTGGTCGCCCTCGAGAACAACGTGTCGGCTTGGACACCGGTGTGGTCTGCGATCCGGTGATGGCGCGCGGCGCGGGCGCCGGCGTATGGAAGGTGCTGTCGCGAGCCGTGCGAACGATTTAGGGGAGCGGTCGGTCACGCGGCAGAAGGCGGCGCGGGGACGTCGGTCTCGCGCACTGGCGCCGGTCGCCGGTGGCTGTACCGGGTGATGGGTGCAGTGCCGGCGGTGCCCGCGCGGCGCGAGACGCGCTCCAGGCGTCGCGTCGCGGACGCGGTCTTGGCCAGCGTCGGCCCAGCGGCCCCGGCTTTCGCTCCAGCACGCCGGGACCGGCTGGCTTCGTCACAATCCGGCACCGGGCTTCCCTTGAAGCGGCGGGTTAGCGCCACCGGCGGGGTCAGGCGATGTTGACTAGAGGTGATGGCAGTCCCGCTCGCAACGATAAGGAACGCATGAACAACTGGCTCCGGCGGCTGGGGATGGGGGGAAGGCGGGATAAGGTGGAAGGCGATGTTGAGCGGCCTGCGCAAAGGGGAGAGTTTCACGTGAAACAACCCGACGAGACCGAGGCTCAGGCATCCTTCTCGTCCGATGGCCCACTCACCGCGCTGGCGACAGAGTCTCCGTCAGCCTCCGTGGACGACCGCGTCGAAGCTCCACCAGCAGGGTCCAATGCGACCCAGTCTGGCGGTCCTGAGGTCTCACCTACGGACGCCGCGTTCGAGTCCGCTGCCGAGCCGCAGATGGATGACGGGGACCCCGACATCGCAGATGCGTCCACTGAGAACGTCCACGCAGAGGACTCGTCGACGTCTGCAGATGCGGAGCTCGCGGAAGCCGGGGTCGCTGCGACCGAGGAGGTCGCGCAGGGCGAGGAGGTCGCGCAGGGCGAGGAGGTCGCGCAGGGCGATGACATCACGCCGGGCGAGGACATCACGCCGGGCGGGGAGGTCACGCCGGGCGAGATGCAGGCCGACGCGACCGACGCCGACGCCGATGTCGCGACCGACGAATACGCTGGTCCGGCAGGCGACGTATCACTCGACGTCGCTCCCACCGTCGCCTCGGACGAGAGCACCCCCGCCACGCAGGAAGAGGACTCCCCCATCGCGCAGCACGACGGCTTCAGTATCGGGCATGACGAAGACGATTCGCCGATCGCCCGCGAACTCGCGGATCTGACGGCGCGCCGTAAGGCGCTCGAAGAAGCCGAGGTTCAGCTCACCGGCCGCACGCGCGTGCTCACGGTCTCGAATCAGAAGGGCGGCGTCGGGAAGACGACCACGACGGTCAACCTGGCGGCGGCCCTCGCCGAGCGCGGCGCCCGCGTTCTCGTGATCGATCTGGATCCGCAGGGAAATGCCTCGACGGCGCTGGGCGTGCCGCACACCGCCGACATCCCGAGCGTGTACGACGTGCTCATCGACGAATTCCCCCTCGCTGACATCATCCAGGTCAGTCCCGAGTCCCCCAACCTGCTGTGCGCACCGAGCACCATCCACCTCGCCGGTGCTGAGATCGAGCTGGTGTCGCAGGTCGCGCGGGAGCACCGGCTGCGCGTCGCCGTCGACGACTACCTCGAGAAGCACGAGGGACAGCTGGACTTCATCCTGATCGACTGCCCGCCCTCGCTCGGTCTGCTCACGATCAATGCCTTCACCGCGGCCACCGAACTGCTGATCCCGATCCAGTGCGAGTACTACGCGCTCGAAGGGCTGAGCCAGCTGCTCGGCACCGTGCGCATGATCCAGAAGCACCTCAACCCGCGGCTGCAGCTCTCGACGATCATGCTGACGATGTACGACGGTCGCACGCGTCTTGCGCAGCAGGTCGCCGATGAGGTGCGCGAGCACTTTCCAAAGGAGGTGCTCGACACCGTCGTTCCTAGGTCTGTCCGGGTCTCTGAGGCGCCGAGCTTCGGGCAGTCGGTTCTCGCCTACGATGGACAGTCGGCCGGCGCCATCGCCTACCGCGAAGCGGCTGTCGAGATGATCCGGCGCGACAGCGCCTCGAATGAAAGGGGCGACTGATGGCTGCGAAGCGCACAGGGCTCGGCCGCGGAATCGGCGCATTGATCCCGACCAACGAGCAGGCTGACGACCGCCCCTCCGATGTCTTCTTCCCCCGTGCTGTCGCCGTCGACGAAGCCCCACCAGTCGAAGCGGTCACGGCTGATACCGAGGAGAACCTCGTCGAGGTCCCCGGGGCGCGGCTCGCACATATCGACCCGCACGACATCGTTCCCAACCCGCGTCAGCCGCGCACGAATTTCGACCACGAGCACTTCGCGGAACTCGTGCACAGCGTGCGCGAATTCGGGGTCCTGCAGCCGGTCGTCGTCCGCAGCAACGACAAGGGCGAGTACGAGCTCATCATGGGCGAGCGCCGCACTCGCGCCGCCCGAGAGGCGGGACTCACCTCGATCCCCGCCATCGTGCGCGACACCGCCGATGAGCACCTCCTGCGTGACGCCCTCCTCGAGAACCTCCATCGCTCGGAGCTCAACCCGCTCGAAGAGGCATCGGCGTACCAGCAGCTGCTCGAGGACTTCGGCATCACCCAGGAAGAGCTGGCGACGCGCATCGGCCGTTCACGGCCGCAGATCAGCAACACCATCCGGCTGCTGAAGCTGCCGGTGCCGGTGCAGCAGCGCGTGGCCGCCGGTGTGCTGACGGCCGGCCACGCCCGCGCGATCCTGTCGCTCGAGGACGCCGCGGCAATGCAGCGCCTCGCCGACAAGATCGTCAACGAGGATCTGTCGGTGCGTGCCGCGGAGGCCGCGGCGAAGCTGCCGGATGCTTCGCCCACGCGCGCGGCGAAACCTCAGGCGGGTTCGCGCCGCGCGCACCTCGATGAGGTTGCGGAAAGGCTTGGCGATCGCCTCAACACACGCGTGAAGATCTCACTCACGGCAAGAAAAGGCCAGATCGCAATCGATTTCGCGAGCATCGAGGATCTCAACCGAATCCTGGGAGAGCTGGGAGAGACCGGCTACGGCCCGGCCTGAGGCCGGGGAGTCTTCAACCTGCCGGGTCGGGAGCGCCTTGCGTCAGGGGTGGGGCTGTGCGCGCCGCGGCGCGGAAGACTCCGCTTGCGCTGCCCGACGCCGCAGGAGCGCCGTCTCGGCGTCGTTGCCCGGAAGCGCGGCGGCCTCGAGGAACGCGGCAGCTGCGGCATCCGTGTGCCCGAGGCGCTCGAGCAGCTCGGCCCGGACAGCCGGCAGCGGGCGGAAGCCCGACAGCTCGGACGCGAGCGCGTCGACCTCGACGAGGGCATCTTCTGGGCCCGCTGCCATCGACAGCGCCACCGCACGGTTGAGCCGCACGACAGCCGACGGGGCGAGGGCGTCGAGCGCGTCGTACAGCCGGAGGATGCGCGCCCAGTCGGTCTCGGCGAACGTCGGTGCCACTGCGTGGCATTGCGCTATGGCCGCCTGCAGGCCGTAGTAGCCGAGACCGCGGGAGGCGGCATCCGCTCGCGTCATCGCTTCGTTGCCGCGCGAGATCGCCGAAAGATCCCAGCGGCGGCGGTCCTGCTGTTCCAGGGTGAGAGGCAGACCGTCGGCGTCGATGCGCGCGCGGAACCGGGACGACTGGAACTCCATCAGCGCGATGAGCGACCAGATCTCGGGTTCGCGGGGCATCAACGCCGCGAGCTGACGGCCGAGTCGCACAGCTTCGCGCGCCACATCCGGGCGCAGCAGCCCCTCCCCCTCCGTCGCCGAGTACCCCTCGGTGAAGAGGAGGTAGATCACCTGGAGCACGCTCGCGAGGCGGGCCGGTCGCTCCGTGCGGTCCGGCACCTCGAACGGCACGCCCTCGTCCGCGAGTGAGCGTTTCGCGCGGACGATCCGCTGCTGCACCGTCGGCACCGTCATGAGCAGGGCACGCGCGATCTGCTCGGTGGTGAGGCCGGCGACCGTGCGCAGCGTCAGAGCGAGACGGGCCTGCGCGGGGAGGACGGGGTGGCAGGCGACGAAGACCAGTCGCAGCACGTCGTCGTCGATACGGTCCGGGTCGGCATGGTCGGGCACGGTGTCCAGCGTCTCCGCGTGCAGTGCGTCCGTCACGAAGAGGGGTTCCCGCTGCGTCAGCCGCTCCCGCCTCCGCCATCCATCGATCGCACGCCGCTTGGCCACCGACATGAGCCATGCACCGGGATTGTCAGGGATGCCGCTGACAGGCCAGCTCGCGAGGGCTTCGACGAGTGCCTCCTGCGCGAGATCCTCCGCCCACGAGAAGTCCCCCGTGTGGCGGGTCAGCGCCGAGACGATGCGTGCGGACTCGTCACGCCACACCGCCTCGACGGCGCGCCGGGAGTGCCCGTCGTCGGAGGTCATGCTCTCAGCGTAGGCGGGGTGACCCCCGGTGTCGGAATCGCAACGTACCCTGGATTGGTGGCGAACGAGGAGCACACCCTGCGACGGCGAGCGAGCCTGGAGCTGCTGCGCGCGGAGGCCGCGGACGAGCTCTCGGTGCTGGTGCACGAGCGGCTGCGAGCCGGCGAAGACCCGTGGGAGTTCATGGATGAGCTGCCGACCGTCGATGAGCTCGTCGTGTACCTGCTGCGTGCGGAGAACATCGCCGCCGATGGCGGATCGCGTCCGAACGCCAGTCGTCACTACCGGGTCCTGCGGCAGATCGCGCTGGAGTATCCCCCGTTGACGAAGGCGGTGTGGTCGCTTCTGGGCGATGCCAACACGCACCGCCGGTGGGACCCGACGGTGCGTGCGGAGGCGAGCTGAGGCTCGAGGTCACGAGTTGGCGGCGCGCCACTCCTGCTCCTTGGCGACCCACTCGTCGCTCTGGTCGAAGTCGCTGATCTCGTTCACACGCCGAACCTCGAGCGCCGTCCCCGGACCCAGCGGGCACTTCCGGGCCCAGTGTTCGGCCTCTTCGCGCGAGGCCACCTCGATGATCCAGAAGCCGGTGAACACCTCGCGCGCCTCGGCGAAGGGTCCGTCGGTCACGGCCGGCGGCACCGAATCGAAGTCGACGCGGAAGCCCTCCGCCGCATCTGAGAGTCCCTCGGCGCTGAGGAAGACGCCGGCCTTCTGGAGCTCCTCGTTGTAGGCGCCCATGGCGGCGTACGCCTCGGCCATGTCGTAGGTCTCGGGGTCGAACGCCGCTGCCGCCTCGGCACCGACCTGCATGATGAGCATGTAACGCATGAGGTTTCCCTTCCGTCGGGTCTGGGCCCGGTTTCGAGGGCCCGAGTGGCCCCTTCACTCTGTGCGTCGAACAAGCTTCGCGCAGATCGACATCGATCGACAAGAAAATGCGGCCGGAGTCGGATGCCGTAGGACATACAACGGGAATACCCGATGAGGAGCACAAAACCCCGCCGGTGGTGCCGACGGGGTTTCGTGAAAGGTGGGTGTGGCCTCAGCCGATGTAGGCGGCGAGGTCCTTCTCGAGCGCGAACTTCGGCTTGGCGCCGATGATCGTGGTCTCGACTGCGCCCTTGTTGAACACCTTCATCGCGGGGATCGACGTGATCTGGTACTTCATCGCGAGATCGGGGTTCTCATCCACATTGAGCTTGAGGATGGTGATCTTGTCGGGGTGCTCCGACTGGATCTGGTCGAGGACGGGCGAGACCATGCGACACGGGCCGCACCACTCCGCCCAGAAGTCCACGAGCACCGGACCCTCGGCCTGGAGCACGTCCTGCTCGAACGTGGCGGAGGTGGTCGCCTTGGCGGTCATCTGTGTTTCTCCTTCGATGGAAGTCTGTCGTTTGTGTCAACAGCACCGGCAGGGGGATTGTTCCCGGGCGTGTCGCGACGCCCGCGGAAGGTCAGACCGTGCTCACCTCGGGCAGGCCGGCGATCTGGTCGCCTGCGGCATCCGGCTCGCCCGCCTCACCGAGTCCGGCGAGGTAGTGCTCGAGGTCGAGCGCTGCGACCGTACCGCTTCCCGCGGCGGTGACCGCCTGGCGGTAGGTGGGGTCGATGACGTCGCCGGCGGCGAACACACCCGGGACCGAGGTGCGTGAGGAGCGGCCGTCCACCCACACGGTGCCCTCGGGCGTGAGGTCGAGCTTGTGGTGCACCAGGTGGGTGCGGGGGTCGTAGCCGATGGCGACGAACACGCCGTCCAGCGGGAGCTCGCGGGTCGACCCGTCGACAGTGTCCTTCAGGACGATTCCGGCGACGGCGTCTTCACCGAGGATGTCAATGACCTCGCTGTTCCAGACGAACTCGATCTTCTCGTTCTTGAACGCCCGCTCCTGCATGATCTTCGAGGCGCGCAGCTCGTCGCGGCGGTGGATCACGTACACCTTCGTCGCGAACTTGGTGAGGAACGTCGCCTCCTCCATCGCCGAGTCGCCGCCGCCGACGACCGCGATCACGCGCTCGCGGAAGAAGAAGCCGTCGCAGGTGGCGCAGTACGACACGCCACGACCGGACAGCCGGGACTCGCCCTCGATGCCGATCTTGCGGGGCGCGGAGCCGGTCGCGAACACGATCGCGTCGGCCTCGTGGCTCGCGCCGCTGCCGAGCATGACCTTCTTGACGGGGCCGTCGATGTCGAGCCCGACGACGTCGTCGTAGAGCACCTCGGCGCCGAACCGCTCGGCCTGCTCCTGCATCTTCGCCATCAGATCCGGGCCCATGATCGCCTCAGGGAACCCGGGGAAGTTCTCGACCTCGGTGGTGTTCATCAGCTCACCGCCAGCCTCGACGGAACTCGCCACGACGAGCGGATTCAGGTTCGCCCGAGCGGCATAGATCGCCGCCGTATAACCTGCGGGACCGGAGCCGATGATGATGACCTGACGCACGTGCGCACCTTTCCTCGTGAAGCCTTGCGAAGCGTTCCGCGACGGACGCGATGGCCTTGGATGCCTCAACACATGGTAACCGCGCGGCATTCCGAGCCACGCCCCCTTGCGGGCGCGGCGAGCGGCCGGGTGACGAGCGTCGCGTCCTGCCCGTCCGACGCGAGCCGGGAAGGTCAGCGCCTGCCGGGCAGGAACCGCCGCACGAGTCCCGTGGCGACGGAGAGCTCGGGTGCGCGCAGCAGCGCCAGGAAGCCGACGTAGACCCCGATGGACACCAGCCCGATGATCGCTGCGCCGACAGCGCCGAGGAGCGGGCTGGACGCGGTCCACCCGTCAGCGCCGCCGAACCACAGGAACACCAGCCATCCGACGCCCGCAGCCGGGATGGCGGCGACGATGAAGCGGGCGAGGGACAGCAGCCATGCCCCGATCGCGATGTCGCCGAGGCGGCGCTGGAGCAGCCAGGTGGCAAGAATCACCTGCACGATGCTCGCGAACGACTGCCCGAGCGCGACGCCGGCCGCAAGGAACTCCAGTGAGAGCGTGGCCTGCGCAATGAGCGCCGTCGCGACCACGATGACGCACTGCAGCACGGTGAAGAAGAACGGGGTGCGGGTGTCGTTGTACGCGTAGAAGGTGCGCTGGATCACGAAGAGCACGGCGAGCGGGATGAGGCCGACGAGGAACGCGAGAAGCACCCATGCCGCGGCGACCGCTTGATCGGCCGAATTGGTGAAGATGCGAGACGCGGGTACCGCCGCCGCCGCGAGCGCGAAGGTCGCGATGACGATGAACACGCCGAGGGTGCGGATGCTGCGACCGATGTCGGCGCGCACATCGGCGTCGCGGCCGGCCGACGCGTGCTCGCTGAGCTGTGTGAAGTAGGGGGTCCCGATGGACAGCACGATGATCGAGTACGGCAGCATGAACAGCAGCCAGGCGTTCTGCGATGCGATCGCCGCCGGCCCGTCGCCTGAGGCGCCGGAGAGCACACGCGACTGGACGAGCCCGGCGAGCTGTCCGGCGAGGACCATGAGGAAGGTCCATCCGGCGAGCCGCCCGAGGTGGTTGAGTCCCACGCCGCGCCACCGGAAGTCGGGCCGGAGGTGGAGCCCGGTGCGCCGCCAGAAGAAGAGCAGGATCACGGCCTGCACAACGATGCCCAGCGTCGCGGTCCCTGCGAGAAGCGCGACCATAGAGGGCGTCCACGCGGAGGTGGAGGTGATTGGTCCGCCGAAGAGTGCGATGAAGACGAGGAATCCGGCGATCGACACCGCGTTGTTGACGATCGGCGCCCAGGTGAACGGCCCATAGACGCGGCGTGCGTTGAGGGCCTCGCCGACGAGTGCGTAGAGCCCGTAGAACAAGATCTGCGGCAGGCACCAGTAGGCGAATGCGGTCGTGAGCGCGAGCTGCTGGGGGGTGTAGTCGGGGGCGTAGAGCTGCACCAGCCAGGGCGCGGCGATCGTCGCCAGGGCTGTCGTCCCCACCAGCACGACCGTGCCGAGCGTGAACAGCTTGGAGATGAACGCTTTACCGCCATCGGGATGAGCGCTCGCCTTGACGATCTGCGGCACCACGACCGCGGTGAGCAGGCCCGTGGAGATGATCGCGTAGATGTTGTTCGGCAGCTGGTTGGCCGTGCCGAAGGCGTCGCCGGCACGACTGTTCACCGAGCCGACCGCGGCGACGAGCACGACCGCGCGCAGGAACCCGGTGAGGCGCGAGACGATCGTGCCGGCGCCGATGAGGACGCTCGCGCGCCCGATGCCGCTCATCGACGCGGCCCGTCGCTCGAAGCAGCGTCGGACACCGCAGCCTCTTCACCGGTCACGCCCCCTTCACCGGCTCCATCCCCAGACGCCCCCGTGCGCTTACCCGGGGCACCGGCATCCGTTCCCCGGCGCCGGCGGCGCACGCGCAGCACGGTTCGGACGATGCCGATCACGAGGAGGGCGCCGACGAGCACGGCGAGCGCGGCGATGCCGGCGGCCTCCCAGTCGGCGTAGACGTTGACGTCGACCGACTCCGGCTGGCCGATCGCGACGAACGCGGGGCTGCGCAACTGGAGGGTGAGCGTCACGTCGCCGCGCCCGACCCTCGCCTGCACCGGCACCTCGACCCGCGTGTTGCTCTGGGGCGTCGCGACCACGGAGGTCTCGCTCTGAACGTCCAGGCGGAGGTTGTCGCGTGTGGTGTAGAGCACCAGATTGACCGGGTACCGCAGATCGTTGCGCACCCAGAACCGCAGTGCGGCGCTCGAGCCGTAGAGATCGCTGGGACTGGTCGGCAGCAGCGAGACCGACGTGAGCGTGCGGGCCGTCTCGGTGCGGTGGTCCGCGAGTGCGGTCGGCCACGTGTCGTCGCCGATCCAGGCGACGCCGAGCAGCTGCAGGATGTCGGCGCGCTCGGGCCCCGTGAGCAGCGACGGCTGATCGAGGATCGTCGCGAACCGCGCGATCTCGCCTTCCTCTCCGACGAGAGCGGATGCCGCAGCCGCCCGTTCGGCGGATGCCTCGGTGCCCGCGAGCTCGACCTCACGCGCCTCACTCGCGGCGATCGTGGCGATGGTGCGAGGAGTGACGTTCGGAGCCGACAGGGCGGCCGAGATGGCGGCCCCGAGTTCCACGCGCGAGCGTCCGTCGCCGCGCCCGACCGTCACGAGGAGCGGGCCGTCCGCCTCGGCGGCTGCGAACGCGAGGTACGCGGTGGCGGTCGTCAGCGGCGCTCCGCGGAGCCACGACACGTCGCTCTGCGACGCCGCGTCGAGGGCCGACGAGACGTCGCTGTCGTAGACGAGCACCTCGGCGTCGCCCACCTGACCGTGCGCCGAGACCGTGCGACCGTCGGTGCCGGCCTCGGTCGTGGCCGACGGGAGGACGGTCGCCGTGGGGGCGCCCTCGCTGCCGAGGTCGCCGAGTCGCGTCACGATCTCGGTGTCGGCCGTGCCGTCGGCCGGCCAGTAGACACCCGGGCGGGTGGCCGGTCCGACCGCGAGGAGCGCGTCGGTGCTGGGCAGTGTGTTGCCGGGCCGCGGTGTCGGCGTCGGCGTCGGCGTCGGCGTGCCCGAAGGCGTCGAGGTGGGCGTCGGGGTGGGATTGGGCGCTGCGAAGTTCGACGGCGACATGTAGGCGGACAACGACGTCGGGGCGAGTGGCTGCGGCAGGCCGGCCTGCAGCTGCGCGGTGACATCGGCGTCGCCGAACTGGAGCGCGAACCGGGAATTCTGGATGCCCTCGAGCCGGGTGAGCCACTCGAGTGCGGAATCCGGCGCCGACGTGCCGAGCACGCGGATCGCAGCGGGCACGGCGGGATCCACCGCGAGGATCGCCGACGTGCCGGTGACGGCGTCGAGCTGGTTGGTCAGGTCGCCGTCGGGCGCCGTGAGCTCGGCCAGCTGCTCCGCGGTGAGGAGCCCTTCGTTCAGCGCACCGGCGGTGATCGGCACGATCACGCCGATGCCGACGTCGGTGGCGTCGTCGGCCGGCACGACCATCGCGCTGGTCGAGCTCACCGTGCCGGAGTCGCCCTCGTACGACGCGGCGAGCGGGTATACGCCCGGCGCGAGGCCGCTGAGGGCCGGGTCGTCGGCCGCGACGGTCATGCCCCGCACCTGGAACGAGCCGGGCTCGACGGCACTGAGCGCGTCCGAGGCGATGGGCTCGAGGGCCACGGTCGAGTCCGTGCCGTCGAGCCACGCGTTGAGCGCGTCCCGGTCGGCGAGCGGCGTTCGCCCGAGCGAGAGCGTCACCGTCGACGGCGTGACGGCGGCATCCGTCCCGTTCTGGAGCGAGATCGAGACGCTCAGCGCATCGCCGGGGCGCACGATGCCGTCGGCCTGCGGCGACAGCGTGAACACAGTGGTGCCCACCGGAATGCTGGCGGTGGGGCTCGGTGACGGCTCGGGGCTCGCGGCCATCGCGGCAGCTGGGAGCAGCAGCCCGGCGACCACCGCCACCGCCGCGACGGTGGCGGTCACGAAACGCGGGGCGCGGCGCGCGGGGCGCTGCGGGGCTCGCGGTGGGGTCACGATCATCCTGTCGGGGGTTCGCTCCTGTGCGATGGCCTGACCGCACGATCGACTGCGATTCTACGATGAGCGCCTCCGAGCCCGCCCGACGCCGGGCCGGGCAGGCCGTCGACGCCCGGTCTGCTCCTCGCGGGTGCACCGGCGCGGTTGAATGGACTCGTGCTCCCCGAACCGGATACCCGCCTCTGTCGTGACCTCGCCGGTGATCTGCGCGACGCCGGCTTCACCGCCGAGGCCCTCCGCGACGCGTGGGGCGCTGCGGCGGACGACGCCATTGCGCGCGGGCTGCGGTCCCCGGCGTCGCGCGGCCTCGGCGATCGCGACGACGCCCTCGCCGTGCTGGGCAAACTGCTGGTGCTCGGGATGCCGCAGCCCGCGCCATTCGTCGACCGGGCGCTGGTGCGCGCCGGCGCCGATGGGCTCGCGCGACTAGGCCTGGCGACGGTCGCCGAGGGCGAGGTCCGCCCGCTCGCGGTGGTGCGGCCGCAGTCGTACGCGGACTCCTCCGGATCCGGACAGTGGTGGGTCGCGAGCGACCTCGACGAGGCCGCGCTCGGCGGACCGCTTCCCGAGGACCACGTGCTCGGAGTCGGCGGCGCGTCGCTGACACTCGCCGGCCTGCAGCTGCCGGCGCCCGCCCGGCGCGGGCTCGACATCGGCGCAGGATGCGGGATCCAGGCGCTGCGCGCCCGGGCGCATACGGCGAACGTCGTCGCGACCGACATCTCCGCGCGCGCCCTCGGATTCACCCGGCTGAACGCGCTCCTCAACGGCATCGATGGCATCGAAGTGCGGCTGGGGAGCCTGTTCGAGCCCGTCGCGGGCGAGCAGTTCGACCGGATCGTGTCGAATCCGCCGTTCGTCATCACGCCGCGGGTTGCCGATGTGCCGGCGTACGAATACCGCGACGGCGGCATGGTCGGCGACGACGTCGTGGCCGCGTTCGTCAGTGGCGTGGGCGCGCATCTCGCGCCGGGCGGCGTGGCGCAACTGCTCGGCAACTGGGAGACCCGGGACGGCGTGCCCGGCCTCGAGCGCGTGCGCGGCTGGGTCGCGTCGTCGTCGGTCCCGCTGGATGCCTGGGTGGTCGAACGCGAGAGCCTCGACCCGCTGTCCTATGCCGAGCTGTGGGTGCGCGACGGCGGCACCCTCGCCGGCACGCCGGGATTCGCGCGGCTGGTCGACGCGTGGCTCGACGACTTCGCGGCGCGAGGGGTGACCGAGGTCGGCTTCGGCTACCTGCTGCTGAGGCGTCCGGCCGAGGGCGCGCCCACGCTGTCGCGCTACGAGTCGCTGCACACGGCGCTCGCCGGCGACGGCCTCGGCGCTCACCTGGCCGCCGCCCTCGACGCCCACGACCGCTTGGCCGGCGTCGACGACGCCGGGCTCGCGGCATCCGTCTTCGTCGTGGCACCGGACGTCACGGAGGCGCGGCACCATCTGCCCGGCGCCGAGGACCCCACGATCATCGAGCTCCGGCAGGGCGGCGGCTTCGGCCGTGCCCTGGGCGTGGACCCGGGCCTGTCGGCGCTCGTCGGCGCGTGCGACGGCGACCTGCCGATCGGAGTGCTGGTCGATGCGATCGCCGACCTGCTCGAGGTCGACGCCGCGGCGCTGCGTGCCGATCTGCTTCCCCGCGTCCGCGAGCTCGCTTTCACCGGATTCCTGCGGCTCGCGGAGTGACGCGCGCTTGCTCCCACTGGTCGTTGAGCGAACGAGGAACGAGGAACGAGCGAGACGAAACGCGCATCCGGAGGCAGTGAGCTGGCTCGAGGCGTTTCGTCTCGCTTCGCTCGCTCAACGACCGGGCCGTAGGCTGGAACCCATGCTCAACATGGCCGAGGGCATTGTGCGCCTCGGCGCGCTCGCCGAGTCCCCCGTCGTCGCCACGCTCGCGCGCGCCTTCGCCGACGCCGGGTTCGACCTCGCGATCGTGGGCGGTCCCGTGCGCGATGCACTCCTCGGCCGACCGACGAACGACCTCGACTTCACGACGGATGCCCGCCCCGACGACATCCTCAAGATCGTGAAGCCGGTCTCCACGGCGCAGTGGGACATCGGGCGCGCCTTCGGCACGATCGGCGCCCGCGTCCGCGGCGAGCAGGTCGAGATCACGACGTACCGGGCGGACAGCTACGACGGGGTCACTCGCAAGCCGACGGTCGAATTCGGCGACACCATCGAGGGCGACCTCGTGCGCCGCGACGTCACCGTCAACGCCATGGCGCTGCGGGTGCCGGGGCAGACCCTGGTCGACCCGACCGGCGGCGTCGAAGACCTGGTGCGCGGCATCCTGCGCACGCCCGCGGATCCCGCGGTCAGTTTCGGCGACGACCCGCTGCGCATGCTGCGTGCCGCGCGCTTCGCCGCGCAGTTGGGGTTCGCCGTCGACCCCGCCACCGAGGCGGCCATGGCGGAGCTGCGGCGCACGCTCGAGATCGTGAGCCCCGAGCGGATCCAGGCCGAGCTGGTCAAGCTCCTCAACACCGACGACCCGGTGCGCGGCATCCGTCTGCTGGTCGAGACCGGGCTGATGGGCGAGTTCCTCCCCGAGATCCCTGCGCTTCAGCTCGAGGTCGACGAGCATCACCATCACAAGGACGTGTACGAGCACTCGCTGACGGTGCTGCGCCAGGCCATCGATCTCGAGAAGACGCGGAACCCGGGTGCCGCACCCGACGTGCCGCTGCGGCTCGCCGCGCTGCTGCATGACATCGGCAAACCGGCGACGAGACGGCTCGAGCCGGGCGGCGGGGTGACCTTCTACCATCACGACGTCAAGGGTGCACGCCTCGCCCGCAAGCGGCTGCAGGAGCTGCGCTTCGACTCCGCGGCCATCTCCACGGTCAGCCGGCTGATCGAGCTGCACCTGCGCTTCTTCGGGTACTCCGAGGGCGCCTGGACCGACTCCGCCGTGCGCCGCTACGTGCGGGATGCGGATGCCGAGCTCGAGCGTCTCCACATCCTCACGCGCGCCGACGTGACGACCCGCAACGTCAAGAAGGCCACGCGCCTGGCCCGCGCCTACGACGACATCGAACGCCGCATCACCGAACTCGCCGCCCAGGAGGAGCTGGCCTCGATCCGGCCCGAACTCGACGGCAACCGCATCCAGGAGGTGCTCGGCATCCCACCTGGTCGTGAGGTCGGCGAGGCGTACCGGTTCCTTCTCGATCTGCGCCTCGACGAGGGTGTCCTCGGAGCGGACGAGGCCGAGCGGCGCCTCCGCGACTGGTGGGCGACGCGGGACTGAATCCGCCGTAGGTGCCTAGGCCCCCGAGGTGCGCAGATGCGCACGCACCCGCCCGGCGAAGGCAGGGCAACCGGCTGCGATGAGAGCGCGCGCGAGACGATCGACGGAACCGCGGGTCTCGGCGCCGTCGCGGCGGGCCAGCTCCAGGGCGACGTTGCGGACAGCAGCGCCGGCGAGGTCGTCCACCAGGCAGAGGAATTCGTCGGGTGTAACGAGTTCGAACGGGAGGAGGTCGGCGTCCGGGGTCTCGCGGGCGCGCGACGAGAGCAGGATGTGGGCGCCGCTCATCACGGCGGCATCGTGTGCGGTGGAACCATCCGGGAGGGCGTCGATATCGACATCCACGTCAGCGTCCTCGGCCAGCTCGTCGAGCGTGGCCACGAGGAGCTCACGCGGCCGCCGCGCGGAGGCGCCGCGGGCGGCCGGGTCCCGATCCCGCCAGATCCGGACCGCGTCGGCCACGACCGCGGCGGAGGAGTGCAGCTGAAAAGCATGGGTCTCGTCGCGGACGAGCGCTAGCCATTCGAGGGGAATGCGCGCGGCGAGGACGTCGGCGTCGACGAAAACCCGTTGCAGCACCAGGTCAGGCTACCTGGCGCCGCCTATCGGTCCGCTTCGAACTCCTCATCCAGCTCTCGCAGGGCGTCGAGGGCCGCGCGTCGATCCTGCGCGCGCGTGCGGCGCAGCGCGAGGACATCCTCGGTGCGCAGCCGTGTGTGGCTTCCCACCTGCCGGGCGGGCAGCTCGCCGTTGCGCACCAGCTTCATCAGGGTCGGCCGCGAGACACCGACCAGCTCCGCCGCCACGGTGGTCGTCAGCTCCTCCGGAAGGGTCGTCACCGACACGGATCCGCGGGCGAGTCCTCTCAGCACGTGGACGAGGAATGCGCTCACGTCTGTCGGCACGCCCACACGGGAGCCGTCGCCGGCGACCAGCGCGAAATCGAGTGTGCCCAGGTCTTCCGTGCGCCGCACGAGTTCGGCGGCCTGCCCGCGGAGCCCCTCTTCGACGAAGACGGTTCCGTTGCTCAACAACACAGTCATGAGGCCCCCCGACCCGTGACGCGCCGTCAGATCCAGCGCCGCACGCATCCATGATATGCGGCTGCACTTACAGGTGAATGCTTTGCAGATACATCTGTAACGCGCTAGCGTCGGCCGGTACCGACTGGCCGATGGATGGGACACGACACAGGTGGATGCGGTAGCGCTCAAGCGGACCTGGGCTCAGGTCGCGGCCCACGGGGACGCGGTACCCGGGTACTTCTATGCGCACCTCTTCCTCGCCCACCCCGAGACCCGCGATCTGTTCCCGGTCGCCATGGCCGCCCAGCGCGACCGGCTCGTCAAGGCGCTCGGCCACATGGTCAGCAACGTCGACCACGTCGGCGACGTCGTCGACTACATCGAGGACCTCGGGCGTGATCACCGCAAGTTCGGCACCATCTCCGGCCACTACCCCGCCGTGGGCGCATCGCTGCTCGCGACGCTGAAGCACTTCCTCGGCGCCGCGTGGACCCCTGAGCTCGCTGCCGACTGGGCCGAGGCGTACGGCCTGATCGCGACGACCATGATCACCGCGGCCGAGGCGGTCGAGTCCGAGCCCGCCACCTGGGCCGGCGAGGTGATCGCGACGGAACGGCGGGGGATGGATGTCGGGACCGTGACGATCCGGCCCGATGACAGGTACCGGTTCCAGGCCGGTCAGTCGCTCGCCGTCGAGATCCCGCAACGACCGCGCCAGTGGCGATACCTGTCGCCGACCCACGCGCCCCGCGCCGACGGCACGATGACGTTCCACGTGCAGCTCGTCGCGGGCGGACAGGTCAGCGGAGCGCTGCTGCGCGACGTCAAGCCGGGCGACCGGGTGCGGCTCGGGCCGCCCATCGGCGAGCTGCTGACGCTCCGCTTCGACAGCGAGTGGCCCGACCTGCTGCTGATCGGCGGTGGCACGGGGCTCGCCCCGCTGCTCGCTGTGCTGGATCAGGTGGCCGGACGCCACGCGGCGCGCGGAAGCGGTCCCCGCGTCGCGCTGTACCACGGCGTGCGGCATCCGTGGGGGTTCTACGCGAAACCCGAACTCGAGCGCTACGCCGACGCGCCCTGGCTGAGCATCGGGTACGCGGTGTCGGACGACCCGTCGTTCCCCGGACCTCGGGGATTGATCGGCGACCTGGCCGCCGCGGACGGGCCGTGGGACGACCGCCTCGCGATGGTCTGCGGATCGCCGCGCATGGTCGAGCACACCACCGCCGTCCTGCAGCGTGCCGGACTCGACGCGCATCGCATCCGCAGCGAGAAGTACGAAGACCCGTTCACCCAGCACCCCAGCATCGCCGGCGATGAGGCAGTCCCTCCGGAACTCGTTCAGCCGGGCGTCATGCGGGGAATCCAGTAGAGGGCAGACACGAACATGACCGCGACCGAATCCGTATCTATCACCCCGGAACTGCTCCGCGGAGTCTCTTTCGCGGACGAGCGCAGCGGCTACGCCCGCAGTGAGGTCCACGCGCTGCTGGCGGCCGCGGCCGATGCCCTCGAGGTCGCGTGGCGCGACAACCAGGCGCTGACCGCGAGCGGCGTCACCACCGAGGAGGGCGAGATCTCCAGTCGCGCCGTCCTGCTGCTCAGCAGTGCACAGCGCATCGCCGACGACGCGGTGGCGGAGGCCGAGTCGTACGCGAAGGACCTCATCGAGACGGCCCGCAAGCAGTACCGCGAGATCATCGAGCGGGCGCAGCACGTCGCCCACTCCATCGAGAAGCAGGCCGCAGCGCACCCCGGGCAGATCGCCGCCGCCGCGGCCCCCGAGAGCCCGCGGGCCGCCGAGCCCTGGGCAGCGGATCGCTCGCCGTCGCTCGCGTTCGCGACCGACGACCTCGCCGCCGCCGGCCCGGCATCGCCGGACGACGTGGTGCGGGCCCGCCAATTCGCCCGCATGGCCACCGCCCAGGTGCACTCGCTCCTCGAGTCGATCGAACGCGAGCTCGGCCGACTCGGCGCGACCCCGGCTGCGCCGGCCGCCGCGCCGGCGCCTCCCGCTGTGGCTCCGCGGGCCGCGCCGGACGCGCCCGGGCCCGCCGCCGCCGACGAGCAGCCCCCGAGCGACAGCCGCTGGCGTCCGCGCAGCGCCGGGCGCTGACGACACCCCGCGAGACAGCATCCCCATCCCCTCACGAATCGGAGCACCCGCATGACCGACACCACCGAAGCCACCCTCTACCAGCGACTGGGCGAAGGCGACGGCATCGCCGCCGTCGTCGACAACATGTACCGGCTGATCCTGGGCGACGAGACGCTCGCGCCCTACTTCTCGGGCACTCGGATGGTCGACCAGAAGCGTCACATGGCCCTCTTCCTCGCCGCGGCGGCCGGCGGTCCCAACGGCTACAAGGGCCTCGACATGCGCGCCGCCCACGCCGGACGCGGGATCACCGACGCCGACTTCGACCGGGTCATCGGCCATGCGGCGACGGCGCTCGCCGACGCGGGCGTCGACGAGGCCACGATCGGCCAGGTCGCGGGCGCGCTGATGCCGCTGCGCTCCGAGGTCACCACCGCCGACTGAGCGAGCCGGACTCGATCCACGACGCCGTCCAGGGCGACGCGCGGCCGTCCTACACTGGACGCACGCTCCACCGACGTCGATCGGAGCCGCCGTGTCATCACCCTGGTCGCAGCGCCGCGAGGTGTCGCCCGAGACATCCCGTCTGCTCATCGAGCGCGCGCACGAAGAACTGGTCGCGGGCAATGCCGCCGACGAGCGGCTGAAAGACGTGCGAATGCTCGTGCGGGAGTCCTGGCGCCGTTCGCTCGACAGCCTCGTGGGCGCCGAAGGGCTGCCGCCCCTCGATCTGACCACGGAAGAGCTCGAGGCGTACCGCCGCGCGCACCCGCTCGCCGGCGTCATCGACATGGTGCGCGGACTGCTGCTGCCGGGCGAGGCGTCGGAGTCCGGTGTCGTCGTGGCGGTCGGCGATGCCGCCGGGCGGCTGCTGTGGGTCGAGGGTGACCGGAACGTGCGCCGGCTGACGGGCGACATGGGGTTCGTCGAGGGCGCGAACTGGTCGGAGGACGCCGTCGGCACCGCCGCCCCGGGCACGGCCCTCGCGCTCGGCCGGTCGGTGCAGATCACCGGCGCCGAGCACTTCAACCGTCTGGTCCAGCCGTGGTCCTGCAGCGCCGCCCCGGTGCACGATCCCGAGACGCGCCGCATTCTCGGCGTCATCGACGTGACCGGGGGCCTTGAGGCGGTGACGCCGCAGGCGCAGCTGCTGGTGGACGCCACCGCCCGGGCGATCGAGGGAGAGCTGCTGGTCGCGCGACTCCGTGCCCGCGCCGCCGAGGGAGAGACTCCCGCGCCCGGCGCGGCCCGGCGCCGCTCGCCCACTCGGCGCGCCGAGCCCACTCGTGCGACCCTCCGGGTGCTCGGACGCGACCGTGCCTTGCTCGAGGTCGCCGGCGAGGGCGTCGAGACGGTGTCCGAGCTCGGTCCGCGCCACGCCGAGCTGCTGCTCATGCTCGCCGTGCACCGCCAGGGGCTGTCGGCGGAGCGGCTGGGCGAGCTCGTGTACGGCGAGCCCGCCGATGCCCGCCGCGCGGCGACGGGTGCGACATCCGTCACGCTCCGCGCCGAGATGGTGCGCCTGCGCAAGGCGCTCGCGGCAACCTCTCCCGCTCTCGTGCCCGAGTCCCGGCCCTACCGGCTCGGAGTCGAGATCGAGACCGATGCGCACCAGGTGCTGTCGCTGCTCGACCGGGGCGCGCACCGGGTCGCGCTCGCCGCGTACCGGGGCGACGTGCTGCCGGATTCCGTCGCGCCCGGGGTGGAGGAGTTCCGCGACACCGTCCGCTTCGCGCTGCGCGAGGCGCTCATGACCGAGGCGTCCGTCGATGTCCTGCTGGCGTTCGCCGAGACGGATGCCGGCGCCGACGACGTCGAGCTGCTGCGGCTCTGCCTCTCGATGGTGCCCGCGCGGTCGCCCCGTCGTGCGGGGCTCGTGGCGCGGATCGAGAAGCTCGACGCCGCTCTCTGATCGCGGACCGTTCCTGTCCGCATTCGGCGGGAGGGTGGATCCACGACAGAGCGGAACCGCCATGCTCCGCGGATTCGCCACCATCAGCTACTACGCCGCAGACCTGAACGCCGCTTCGCGTTGGTACGCCGAGGTACTGGGTATCGAGCCCTACTTCGTCACTCCTGCCTACATCGAGTTCCGTGTGGGGGACTACGAGCACGAGCTCGGCATCATCGATGCGCAGTACCGGCCGCCGATGCCCGACGGGCCGGCCGGTGCGGTCATGCAGTGGGCGGTCGATGACGTGCACGCGAGCCTCGCGCGCCTGATCGAGCTCGGCGCCGCCCAGTATCAGCCGGTGATCGAGCGAGGTCACGGTTTCAACACGGCGGCCGTGGTCGACCCCTTCGGCAACATCCTCGGCATCATGGAGAACCCGCACTACCTCGAGATCGTCGAGCGGGACCGCGCTCGACGCTCGCCCTCGGCCGAGTAGCCCGCGTCGCCCACGTTCGGTCTCGCTCGTTCAGCGGGCCTGTCCCGGTCGTTGAGCGAGCGAGGAACGCGGTCGTTGAGCGAGCTTACGAGTCGAAACGCAGAGACGAAACGCCCTGCGCCCGGCGCAGACGATCGGCCGCAACGTTGTGCAACCTCCGCGGGCCTACCTTCGACCCATCGCGACGAGGACCGTCGCACCACGCGTCGAAGGAGACCAGCATGACCATCGTCGAAGAGGGCGTCTCGAGCATCTACGCCGCTCCCGGGCAGCGCGGCTCGATCGCCGACTACCGCCCCCGCTACGGCCACTACATCGGCGGCGAGTTCGTCGAGCCGATCAAGGGCCAGTACTTCGAGAACATCAGCCCCGTCACGGGCAAGCCCTTCACCGAGGTGGGCCGCGGCACGGCGGAAGACATCGACCGCGCAGTGGATGTCGCGTGGCGGGCGTTCGAGTCATGGAAGCGCACCACGCCTGCCGAGCGCGCGCTCATCCTCAACAAGATCGCCGACCGCATCGAGCAGAACCTCGAGAAGATCGCCGTCGCCGAGACGTGGGAGAACGGCAAGCCCGTCCGCGAGACGCTGGCGGCCGACATCCCGCTCGCCGTCGATCACTTCCGTTACTTCGCGGGTGTGCTCCGCGGTCAGGAGGGCTCGCTCAGCCAGATCGACGAAGACACCGTGGCATACCACTTCCACGAGCCGCTCGGCGTGGTCGGGCAGATCATCCCGTGGAACTTCCCCATCCTCATGGCCACGTGGAAGCTCGCCCCGGCGCTCGCCGCCGGCAACTGCGTCGTGCTGAAGCCGGCCGAGCAGACGCCGGCCTCGATCCTGTTCCTCTTCGAGATCATCGGCGACCTCCTGCCGGCGGGCGTCGTCAACATCGTCAACGGGTTCGGCATCGAAGCCGGAGCGCCGCTGGCGCAGCACAAGCGCATCCGCAAGGTCGCGTTCACGGGTGAGACGACCACGGGCCGCCTCATCATGCAGTACGCGTCGCAGAACCTCATCCCGGTGACCCTCGAGCTCGGGGGCAAGAGCGCGAACGTGTTCTTCGAGGACGTCGCCCGCGACACCGGCGACGCCTACTACGACAAGGCCCTCGAGGGCTTCACGCTCTTCGCGCTCAACCAGGGCGAGGTGTGCACGTGCCCCTCGCGCGCGCTCATCCAGCGATCCATCTACGACCGCTTCCTCGGCGACGGGCTCGACCGCGTCGCGAAGATCGTGCAGGGCAACCCGCTCGATCCGGCGACGATGATCGGCGCACAGGCCTCGAACGACCAGCTCGAGAAGATCCTGTCGTACATCGAGATCGGCAAGGCGGGCGGCGCGAAGCTGCTCGCGGGCGGCGAGCGCGTCGACCTCGGCGGCGACCTCTCGGGCGGCTACTACGTCGCGCCGACGGTCTTCGAGGGCTCGAACGATATGCGCATCTTCCAGGAGGAGATCTTCGGCCCCGTCGTCTCGGTGACCTCGTTCGACGACTTCGACGACGCCATCTCGATCGCCAACGATACGCTGTACGGTCTCGGCGCGGGGGTCTGGAGCCGCTCGGGTGACACCGCCTACCGCGCCGGGCGCGCCATCGAGGCCGGGCGCGTCTGGACGAACACCTATCACCAGTACCCCGCGCACGCGGCGTTCGGCGGGTACAAGCAGTCGGGCATCGGCCGGGAGAATCACCTCAAGATGCTCGACCACTACCAGCAGACGAAGAACCTGCTCGTGTCGTACGCCGACGGCGCGATGGGCTTCTTCTGATCCCCTCCCTGGCCCGGGTGGAGCGAGTCGCCAGCCGCTCCGCCCGGGTCGTGTCAGACCCCGGTCGTTGAGCGGAGGGCGCTCTGGCGTCCGAAGACGAAACGCCAGAGCCTTGCGCGAAACCCTCGACGTGTCGTCTGCGTTTCAACTCGCAAGTTCGCTCAACGACCGGTCCTTGTGAAGAGGAGTTCCTGATGGCCCCGACCCGAACCCACGCGCGTGTGGCGGTGACGGATGCCGCGGCATCCCTCCTGCGGCGACTCACGGCCGAGCACGGCCCGCTGATGTTCCACCAGTCCGGCGGGTGCTGCGACGGCAGCGCGCCGATGTGCTTCCCTGTCGGGATGTTCCAGACCGGCCCGTCGGACGTGCAGCTGGGTGAGCTCGAGGTCGGCCTCGCAGAGGCCATCGAGGTCTTTATCTCGGCGGCTCAGTATGAGTACTGGAAGTACACGCACCTTACGATCGACGTCGTTCCCGGCCGCGGCTCCGGGTTCAGCGTCGAGGGGCCGACGGGCAGCCGCTTCATCATCCGCTCGCGCATGCTGACGGATGCCGAGCTCGACCACTTCGGACTGGGGCCGCACGCCTCCGCGGGATGACGTGCGGCCCTCCGTTCAGTGGCCGTCGCGGATGTCGCGCGCGAAGCCCTCGGCGTGCAAGCGGAGCGCCTCGATGCGCCGCTCGCGTGCGGCCATCACGTCGAACCCGAGGTAGGCGGGCGGCATCGGCCGGCGCGCGTTGACGGAGCACTCGAAGTTCTCGCACAGGAGGGTGCCGACGGTGTCGCCGTTGCGGCCGGCCTTGCCGGCGCGCTTGGCGCCGAACAGCACGACGTCGTTTGGGAGTGTGACGTCCTCGCACCATGAGCACTGCGGGCGGGTGCGCGTGCGCTGTTCGGTCTGACGTAGCAGGATGCCGACGGGCTCGTCGTCGACCGGCACGACGATGAAGCCGGCGAGCGGCTGCTTCGGGTCGCGCCAGCCGAAGTAGTCGAGGTTCTGCCAATCGAGCGGGGCCAGGTCAGGGATGACGAGGGCGTTGCGTTCGCGCAGCGAGGCGTTGACGAACGAGGCGCGAAGGTCCTTCTGGGTGTATGCGTGCATGAATCCTTGTTTCACCGGGGATCGTCGCGGCACGACGAGAGATCGGATGCCGCGGGCGGGTGGCCCGCGGAGAGTCGACGGCGTCGCGCTCGGCCGAAGCCCGGGCGACGCGCGCGTCTACCTCCGCTCGGCGCAGGACGCGCCGAGTACCCCCTTACGCCCGCCGGGCGTCGTGAACGTCGAATGCACGCCCGACAGCATACGCTCGTGCGCCTGCGCACCGGCTGCGTCGGCAACGTCGGCGATCAGCGCAGCAGCGCCCCGCCCACCTGCGTGAACAGCCAGTCGACGCGACCGTCGTCCCGGTCGTTGAGCGAGGGAGGAACGACCGAGACGAAACGGCGTTTCGTCTCGCCGGCGCTCGCTCAGCGCGCTGGGGCCGGGCGTCCGGCGGTTACACGGTCACGTCGTCGGGGAGCGGGGTGCCGGCCGTGTGCTCGCGGCACGGCCGACGCATCGACATCGTGGTCTAGGTGTCCGTGGGTGCGGCGCTCACCGGCATCGCGGCGTACGCGGCGAGCCAGGCGTCGGCGATGAGGGCGGCGCCCTGCGCCGTCGGGTGGACGCCGTCGGGTACGATCTCCGCGGCGCCGTGCTCGGCGGCCGCCGCGCCGACGCTGTCGTGCAGCGGCACAAGCGTGGCGTCGAACCGCTCGGCGAGGCGGCGGATGGCGGCCCGCTTGGGGTCGAGGTCCTCGAGCCAGGCGGCCTGGCCCTCGCTCACCGGCACGAAGAACGGCTCCACGAGCACGAAGCGGTCGACGCCCGCTTCGCGGGCGGCCTCAAGGAGTTCCGCGACCGTGGCCTCGAAATCCTCGGCTGAGGTCGGGTCGTCGTTGTCGAAGCGGCGCCACATGTCGTTCACGCCGATGTACACCGTGAGCACGTCAGGCTGCGCCGCGAGCACGTCGTCCCAGCGGGCGGCCAGGTCGACGGCACGGTCGCCGCCGATGCCCTTGTTGACGACGGTCGCGTCGTCGCCGACGGCTCGTGCGATCAGGGCGACGTAGCCATCCCCCAGCGACGTGGCGTCATATCGGTCGTGTCCGGAGTCGGTGATCGAATCGCCGGCGAAGACGAGGGTGGTCGAGAGAGGCATCCGGTGTGATCCAATCGGCGTCGTGCGCGGTTCGTCGGCATCGTCGAGAATCGCTTGATGGGTGGGTCGTGGACGTCCGCGACGGAGCGGGCGTGGAGGTTCACGTGAACATATCGCTTCCCGGGCCGGCGAGCGAGGAGCCGCGGGAATCGGTTCCGGGCAGGATCGAATCACGACGCGAGGAGGCGCCATGACCGATGCCCGCAGGGACCCCGACGATCTCGACGCGCTGCGCGCGGCATCCGACATCCTCGGCACCGCGCAGCGAACCTCGAGTCGGTGTGCACCTACGACGGCCCCGACGAGGTGCACACCCTTATCCTCGGTCAGCACCTCACCGGTCTCGACGCCTTCCGCTGACCGGTGTCGCGACCCCTGGCCGGGGCGGGTTCGGCGTCTGGTCGGCGATCCGGTACCATAGGAGGGTTGTCCGCACGCGTTCTATGCGCGGGAAGTCGGATGACGTGCACACACACCCTCCTGCTGTCGGGAAATGCCCGGCAGCCGTTCTAGTCCGAAGGAGGTGGGTTAGTGACGCACCAGTACGAACTCATGGTCATCCTGAACCCCGAGATCGACGAGCGCCAGGTCGGCGCGAACCTCGACAAGTTCCTGAAGGTCATCACGACCGACGGCGGCACCATCGAGAACATCGACATCTGGGGCAAGCGCCGTCTCGCTTACGAGATCCAGAAGAAGAACGAGGGCATCTACGCCGTCGTCAACTTCACGGCGACCGCCGCGACCACGCAGGAACTCGACCGCCAGCTCAACCTCAACGAGCAGATCATGCGCACCAAGGTGCTGCGTGCCGAAGAGGCCATCGCGATGATCGCGTCGGAGAAGCAGCGCGCCGACGAGCGTGCCGCTCGCAAGAGCGCCAAGGCTGCGAAGGCATAAGGCTGATGGCCGGCGAGACGATCATCACCGTCGTGGGAAACCTCACGGCTGATCCCGAACTGCGCTACACGCAGAACGGCCTCCCCGTCGCGAACTTCACGATCGCGTCGACGCCGCGCAACTTCGACCGTCAGGCGAACGAGTGGAAGGACGGCGAAGCGCTGTTCCTCCGCGCGAGCGTGTGGCGCGAGTTCGCCGAGCACGTGGCCGGCTCGCTGACGAAGGGCATGCGGGTCATCGCGACCGGCCGCCTCAAGCAGCGCAGTTACCAGGACCGCGAGGGCAACAACCGCACCGCGATCGAGCTTGAGGTCGACGAGATCGGCCCGTCGCTGCGATACGCCACTGCACAGGTCACCCGCGCTGCGGGCGGCTCCGGCGGTGCCGGCGGCAGCTTCGGCGGTGGCGGTGGCGGTCAAGCTCGCCCGGCCCAGGTCGCCGACGAGCCGTGGTCGACGCCCGGTTCGGCGAACGGCGGCGCCGCGAGCGGCGACGCCTGGGCAGCTCCCGGCGCCTACGGCGACGACACCCCCTTCTAAGGGTCGATCTCAGAAGCAGATTCCGGATGGCTCGGCACGAGGCATCCGATCAAGAAAACGTAAAGGAACCACCATGGCTGGAAAGGCAACCGGCGACCGCCGGAAGCCGCGGAAGGGCGCGAAGAACGCGGCCCCCGCGAAGGCGATCCGTGTCGGTCTCATCGACTACAAGGACGTCGCGACTCTTCGCAAGTTCATCTCGGAGCGTGGCAAGATCCGCGCCCGTCGTATCACCGGTGTCTCGGTGCAGGAGCAGCGTCTGATCGCCAAGGCGATCAAGAACGCGCGCGAAATGGCGCTCCTGCCCTACGCCGGCGCTGGCCGCTAAGGAGCACCCAATGGCAAAGCTGATTCTCACGAATGAGGTCGCCGGGCTCGGAAGCGCCGGAGACGTTGTCGAGGTCAAGAACGGGTTCGCCCGCAACTACCTCATCCCCCAGGGCTTCGCTGTGGCCTGGACCCGTGGCGGCGAGAAGCAGGTGGCGTCGATCCGCGCCGCCCGCGAGTCCCGCGCGATCCACGACCACGAAGAGGCCGTGGCCCTCAAGAACGCCCTCGAGACCAACAAGGTCAAGCTGACGGTCAAGGCCGGCGCCGAGGGTCGCCTGTTCGGCGCGGTCAAGACGGTCGACGTCGCCGACGCGGTCAAGGCCGCCGGTCTCGGTGACCTGGACAAGCGCAAGATCCACATCACCTCCCCGATCAAGTCGGTGGGCGAGCACGAGGCGACGATCCGCCTGCGTGACGACCTCACCGCCGTGATCACGCTGCAGGTGGTCGCCGCCAAGTAATCCCTCGGGATACGGCGAAACGGATGCCGCGGACCTTTGGGTTCGCGGCATCCGTCGTTTCGGGGACGTCACCCGTCGATCGTGTACCCAACTCAGGAACGGCGCGGTCCGGCTGCCGTGTGGGGCGCGAGATTCCGCGGGCGCGCGGGAGCTGTTGTTGAGTCGTTCCTGAGTTGGGTACGGTGCCCGGGGTCAGAAGATCCAGTTCGCGCCGGCGGCGACCGGCCAGGACCACGCCGCGGATGCCGCGCGCAGGGCCGCCGGTGAGCGGACGTCGACGAGGCCGGCCTGGGCGAGCGACGACAGCGAGATCGCGCCGAGATGCGCGGCGCCGAGCTCGCGGACATCGAGCGCCAGGTCGGCGGCGTCGTCGGTCGGCGCGACCTCCGCGTGGCCCCACGCCTGGGCGCGTACCCGCCAGCGCCCGGCGTTGGCGGGCAGCATCGCGTCGGTCACCTCGAGCACGATTTCGACGTCGCCCGCGTACCGGCGCTGCGCGAGCGCGGTGGGCAGGTCGACGATGCGCAGCCACGAGTTGTCCTGGTAGTCGGGCACGGCGGGCCGGATGTCGACGAGCAGCGACACGATCGGGTCGTCGACGGGCAGGTTCGAGATCTTCACCTGCGAGGTCAGGTCGAGATCGAGCAGCACCGACCACATGCGGTGTCCGGCGGCCGCGGTCAGCGCGACGGCCTCGCGCACATGCACGGTGCCCTCGGCCCCGGCGCGCTCCCACGACATCGTGCGGCGGAATGTCGCGTAGGCGAGCGCGGTGTCGGTCTCATCGCGCACGATCAGGAGCCGGAGCGCCTCCTTGCCGCCGCGGAGTGCCGCGGGGTCGGCTTCACGCGCCGCGCGCTGCTCCGGCGTCTCGCGGGTCGCCCAGCCCGGTCGCCCCAGCCCTTCGGGAAGGCGCGCGTAGTCGCGATGCAGGGCGGCGACGAGGTCGCCGTGGGCCGCGGCATCCCACTCCTCCAGCGCGACGTGGAGCTCGGCGGCGCCCGGCACCGGGCGAAGCGCGGCGCCGCGCGGGATCGTCAGGCTCAGCTGCGTCGACGCCATGCCGTAGCCGAAGCGGCCATAGATGGGTGTCTCCGCCGCCATCAGGCCCGAGATCGCCTCACCGTTCGCGAGGCAGTCCGCGAAGTGGTGCTCGATCATCCCTCGCAGGATGCCGCGACGCCGGTGACCGGGGTGCACGCCGACCCACGTCAGCCAGCCGCATGCCACCTCCGCGCCGGGGACGGGGTAGGCGCGCAGCGGGTACGCGCCGTGGAATCCGGCGAGCAGCTCGTCGTCGCCGACCTGCGCGACGCCGTACGTGCGGTGCCAGCTCAGCGGGCTCGGCAGCTCGCGCAGCGTCTCGATGGAGCGCTCGGTCGGGAACGCCCAGACGTCCAGACGCAGGACGTCGTCGCGCCGGTCGGATCCGACGGGGGTGAGGCGGTAGGAGTCGGGGAGAGGCACCCCCCTACTCTGGCGAGCGCGCGAGGGGCGCGCAATGCAGGCGGCGGTCCCTCGGCTGCACCCGGGGGCGTGACGAAGCGGATGCCGCGAGCCCCCCGGGTCGCGGCATCCACTCCTGTCATCTCCGCTGCGTCGCCCGCTCCAGGCATGGCCGGACGACGCAGGCGGAGAAGGATCGTGCACCCCCGATCGAGAGGCGGGTCCAGGCAAGAGCCGGCCATCGCGATCGGGGGCGGTTCAAGGGCGGGAGGGCCGCTGGGGACGGCCCTCCCGCCGTGCTCTCACGCGAGTCGGGGCGAGGGGCGCCTGGGGAACGTCGACTTGCCCCGTCGACTCACGCGGAGCGCCGCCGCGACACGCGCGCGATGGCACCCGCTGCGAGCAGCGAGAGCCCCAGCAGCAGGAACGGCATCGCGCCCGCTCCTCCTGTCGTGGCGAGCTGGGTGGCCTCACCGGACGTTGCCGCCGAGCCGGTGACCGCGGCCGAGCCGCCGTCACCGGGCGTCCCGTTGTCCCCCGGGTTGGTGGGTTCGGTCGGGTTCGTCGGGTCCGTCGGATCGGTCGGGTCCGTCGGGTCCGTCGGGTCCGTCGGGTCCGTCGGATCGGTCGGATCGGTCGGGTCCGTCGGGTCCGTCGGCACCACGGCGTCGACCGTGGTGCTGTCGCCGATCACCGAGATGGCGTTGCCGCCGATGGTGATGGGCAGCGAGATCGGCGCCAGGATCTGCGTGCCGCCGAGGATCGAGTCCAGGCCGCCGGTGGTGCCGGTGGTGCCGCCGTTGCCGGTGCCCGGCGCTGAGACCGCACCCGTCGAGGTGCTGTCGCCGACGCCCGAGACGGCGTTGCCGGCGAGCGTGACCGGCACGGCGATCGGCGCGAGCACCTGGGTGCCGCCGAGGATGCCGTCCTCGCCGCCGGTGGTGCCGGCGGTGCCGTTGCCGGTCGGGCCGGTCGAGGGTGCCGTGGCGGCGTCCTCGCTCGAGCTGTCGCCGATGACGGAGATCGCGTTGCCGACCGCGGTGATCGGGGCGGTGACGGGCGCGAGCACCTGGGTGCCGCCGAGGATGCCGTCCGTGCCGTCGGTGGCCCCCATCGAACCGGTCGAGGGCGTACCTGAGCCGGCGGTCGTGGTGGCGTCGGTGGACTCGCTGTCTCCGACGAGGGAGATCGCGTTGCCCGAGACGGTGACCGGGGCGGTCACCGGCGCGACCACCTGGCTGCCGCCGAGGACTGAGTCCTCGCCGTCCGTCCAGGCATCGGCGCCGGCGGCGCCGCCCGAGCCGGCGGGCGCCGTGGTGGCGTCCTCGCTCGCGCTGTCGCCGACGACCGAGATCGCATTGCCCGAGACGGTCACCGGAGCGGCGATCGAGACGATCCCCTGGGTTCCGGAGAGCAGGCCGTCCTGGCCCGAGGTCTCGGCCGGTGCGGTGGCCGGTGCGGTGGCGGGCGCGGGCGCCGTAGTCGCGGCATCCGTCGACGAGGAGTCGCCGACGACCGAGACCGCGTTGCCCGAGACCGTGATCGGCACGTTCACCGACACGAGGCCCTGCGTGCCCGAGCCGATGCCGTCGGAGCCGCTGGTCGTCGCCTCTGCGGGAGCCGGAGCGGGCGCCGGCGCCGCAGTGGTGGCGCCGCTGCTCGACGAGTCGCCCAGCACCGAGAGCGACGTGCCGCTGATGTTGATCGGAAGGGTGACGTCGACGATCGCCTGGCTGCCCGAGAGCAGCCCGTCATCGCCCGTCGTCTCGGCCGCATTGGCGACCGTCGCGCCGAGCAGCGTGATGCCGCCGGCGAGGAGCGTGCCCCAGAGGGCGCGCTTGTAGAAAGTACGCATGGTGTTCCCCTTAGTGAATTGATCGGTTCGCAGCGCACGGAGAGGCGCTGCTCAGCGCGTGAGGGCGCGCTGGTTCCTCTGCCGCCCGCGCTCGATTGAGCAAGGCGGCGGGGAACCGATCAGTCGGGGGAGACGTCGGTGGAACCGGCGGGCGCCGGCGGCGCGTGCTCGTCCTCCGGACCTGCTCGACGCACCCAGGCACGGTGTGCGGCGAGAGGAAGGAGGGCAGCGAGCGCCCAGGCACCGAGACCCGCACCACCGGGTCCCGCGGAAGAAGTGGGCAGACAGAGTCCGCATGCAGAGTTGAGGGGTCCGCTCAGCGCGAGCGCGGCGGACGAGACGACGACTGTGACGGCACCGCCGACGTGCGAGACGGATGCTGCCGCCCACTGGCCGATCGAGCGGGCGGTCGTCGAGAAGAGGGCGGCCGCGGCTTCCGTCTGCGAGGCGAGCGCAGCGATCGCGTCGTCCGCACTGAGGGTGCCGGACAGCCCCGGAAGGCCCGGAATCGCGGGGATGCCGGGAAGTAGAGGTACCTCGCCGGCGCCGCCCGCGGGCGGGAGTCCGACGGTCGCGCCGGTCTCGTCGACCGCGCCGATGACGCCGGTGAGCGTCTCGTCGACGGTGCCGCCGAGATCGTTCACCGCGTCGTCGAGCCCGATGCCCGTGACGACGCCGCCCACGATCGGCACCGCGGTCACGAGGTCGACGACGGGAGCGGTGATGCCGCTCACAACGCCGCCGGAGACGACGTCGGAGACCGGCTGAGTGACGGTCGTGACGACGGTGCCGATGGTCTGGACCACCTGGCTGACCGGCTGCTGGACCGGCGTTGGAGCGGCGGCGACCGCGGTGTTGACAGTGTCGGTGACGTCCGTGGCCACCGTTGAGACGGTGGTCGTGACGGTCGTCGCGGTCGTGTCGACCAGCGAGGTCACGGCACCGAGAGCACCCCCGAGCAGTCCTCCGTCTTCGGTCTCGTCGGCGTGCGCCTGTCCGAGGCCGAGGCCGAGGACCAGCGAGACGACGATCCAGGCGAACGCGGTTGCGACCCCGATGAGGGCCAGCCGCACGATCCTCGGCAGCGAGGTTGCGATCTCCACGTTCACCTCCCACGACGAAAGAGCCGCACGTTCCGGACGGATCGTGCGTAGGGGTGCCTGGACTTGGGAGCATACCGCCTGCGGAATCGCCATGTCCAGACCCCCTTTCGCCGCGAACACGATCGCGCCTCCTCGCGCGCGCACGGTGTTCTGTATCCCCGGAATTGTGCACAGGGCGCGATGCACAGCTCAACCTTCAACCCTGACTTCAACCACATCCTCCTCCACAGGCTGTGGAATACGCAACGGCCGGTCAGGAGCGGTTTCTGCGAAGACCGTGCTCGAAAAGCAGCGAGTTCTCCACAGCGGTTGTTCACAGGCGTGTCGGCGTTTCACGCAGGCTCTCCACAGAGTTATCCACAGGTCGTGTTGCGTGTGTCGGAGGCCGTCCTTAGCGTGGGGTGCGGCCCACTCGTGGCGCGCGCCTCCGTGCTGGACACAACGGCGTGGCAGCAGCAGGGGATCGCACGCGGGGGTTCGGCGGGGAGCGGGATGCTGCGGCATCCCGCAATCAGGTCGTGCACGCTGACGCGCGCCCGGCGAGCCGCACCGGCTCACGCCGTGACAACTCGGGAACGAACGATAGGGAGGACTCGCAGCCTATGTCGATCGCCGACATCTCCGATGAGCGCATGGGGGGTCCCCGTGACTTCGAGCGCACTCCCCCGCACGACCTCCTCGCCGAGCAGAGCGCGCTCGGTGGCATGCTGCTCTCGAAGGATGCCGTCGCCGACGTCATCGAGACCCTCCGCGGCGCCGACTTCTACGTGCCCAAGCACGAGCTCATCTTCGAGGCGATCCTCACCCTCTACTCGCACGGCGAGCCCACCGATGTCGTCGCCGTCACCGACGAGCTCATCAAGACGGGTGAGCTGCAGCGCGCCGGCGGTGCGGACTACCTGCACACGCTGACATCGATCGTGCCGACGGCGGCCAACGCCGGCTACTACGCGTCGATCGTCTCGGAGCGAGCGCTGCTGCGCCGCCTGGTCGACGCCGGCACCCGCATCGTGCAGATGGGCTACTCGGGTCAGGGCGAGGCTCTCGACCTCGTCAACAACGCCCAGGCCGAGATCTACTCGGTGACGGGTGCCGAGGCGGCCGAGGACTACGTGCCACTCACGATCGCGGTGGATGCCGCGGTGGAAGAGATCGAGGCCGCGCGAGGTCGCGACGGCCAGATGACCGGCATCCCGACCGGCTTCTCGGGACTGGACGCCCTGACCAACGGCCTGCACCCGGGTCAGATGATCATCATCGCGGCGCGACCCGCGATGGGTAAGTCGACGCTCGCGCTGGACTTCGCGCGGTCGGCCGCCGTCAAGCACGACATGCCCACGATCTTCTTCTCCCTCGAGATGGGGCGCAGCGAGATCGCGATGCGCCTGCTGAGCGCGGAGGGCGCGATCCCCCTGCAGTCCATGCGCAAGGGCACGCTCGACTCGCGCGACTGGACGACCGTCGCTGCGACGCGCGGGCGCATCAACGACGCTCCGCTCTACATCGACGACAGCCCCAACATGACGCTCGTCGAGATCCGCGCCAAGTGCCGGCGGCTCAAGCAGCGCGCGGGCCTGAAGCTCGTCGTCATCGACTACCTCCAGCTCATGACCTCGGGCAAGCGCGTCGAGTCGCGTCAGCAGGAGGTGTCGGAGTTCTCACGAGCGCTCAAGCTGCTCGCGAAGGAGCTCGGCGTCCCGGTCATCGCCCTCTCGCAGCTGAACCGTGGTGCCGAGCAGCGTGCCGACAAGAAGCCGGCGCTCTCCGACCTGCGTGAGTCGGGCTCGATCGAGCAGGACGCCGACATGGTCGTGCTCCTGCACCGCGAAGCCGCCTACGAGAAGGACTCGCCGCGGGCCGGCGAAGCCGACCTCATCGTCGCCAAGCACCGCAACGGCCCGACCGACACGATCACCGTCGCGTTCCAGGGCCACTTCTCCCGCTTCACCGACATGGCACCGGGCGACTTCGGGTAGCAGTTGTAGGGTCCGCTCGGAGCTGTCTGTCTCGTGGTTGAGATGTCCACGTGGTGTCCATCTGGACGTCTCGACTTCGCTACGGAGCTGATCCGGGACCGTGCGGCGCAGCGTGGACAAGTGCTCAGTGCAGGCCCCGACGACAGCGTAGGCATCCGCCCTATCCGATACCATGGCCGCCAACGAGTCCCGGATGCCGCTCCGAGCCATGAGACAGCTGATGGCATGGCTCGCGGGTCTGCTTGCGTTCGGTGCCGGAGCTGCCGTCTACACCCTCGTGCGAATGGTGCGCGAACGCCGCAAGCGGTCGTAGCGATCGCCTGAACCACCTGCGCGAGCCGATGCGGCAGCTCTTGCAGTGACGAACCAGCTCGCCGGCCGACGGCAACGGCCGGACAGTCCGCGGCGGCGGGCTTCACGCCGTAGACCTCTGCCGGGATACCTACTGTCGGAGGCCCTGTCGCAGGTCGGTCGTCGCGGGACCGGCCGGGACGGCGGGAGTACGCGGCCAAGTCCAGGCGGAGCGCAGGATGAAGGCCAGGAGCAGCACCTCGATTCCGATGGAGAGGCCGTAGAAGAAGGCCCACTCCCAGGTCGCCCCGGCCGCGTTGAACGCGGAGTATGGGATGTAGAGCGACGCCACGATGAGGTTCGTGGCGCGGTTCACCCGGGCGGGCAGCGTCAGGGAGAGCATCACCATCAGGGCGGGGATCGCCACGGATGCGAGCATGATGGTCAACAACGTCGAGCTGACGTCGAACCTCCAGACCAGGCCATTCAGGATGCCGTCGACGACGCCGGGCTTGTAGAGGTTGAAGAAGTCGACGTAGATGTAGAGGAACATGAAGCTGGTCCATGCGGCGGCAAGCTTGGCCTGCACGGCGATCGGCGGGGTGTCGAGCAGGTTCGGGGTGTTCGTTCGGATAGTCATCGGTTCTTCTTTCGAGAGGAGCGGTCCGTCCGCCGCAGTGGCGGCAGGTATGGGCGTGCGTGCGCACGGTCGGGTCGTTCTCGTCGGTGCTGTCCTCAAACGGTGACGACGACCTTCCCTCGTGTGTGACCGGCCCCGACGTAGCGCTGCTTCGTACACCGTACGTCGTACACCGTACTATGCGGCGTACACTGTACGATTGTCAAGCCGTTCGAGCGAGCGAGGAGACCCATGCCTGCGAGGGAACAACGCCAGGTCGCGTCGGACGCGGGCCTGAGCAAGCAGCGGGTGGTGATCGAGGCGGTCCGGATCGCAGACCACGAGGGCGTCGACGGGCTGAGCATGCGCCGGCTGGCCGGCGCGCTCGGTGCGGGCGCGATGTCGCTCTACCACTACGTGGCGAGCAAGGATGAGCTGCTGGACGCGATGACGGACATCGTGTTCGAGGAGATCGAACTCCCACCCGTAGAGACCGACTGGCAGTCGGCGATGCGACGGCGGGCGGTATCCGCCCGACAGGTTCTCGCACGCCACCCGTGGGCGATCGTCCTGATGGAGTCGCGGACGTCGCCGGGGCCCGCGAACCTCCGCCACCACGAAGCGGTCACCGCCTGCCTGCGGAGAGCTGGCTTCCCGGTCTTGATGGCGACGCATGCCAACTGGTTGCTCGACAGTTACGTCTACGGCTTCGCACTGCAGGAAGCCAGCCTGCCGTTCGGCACCGCCGATGAGTTCGCGGACATGGCCGAGGACGTCTACCTGCCGCAGCTTCCTCCTGACGAGTTCCCCTACCTCAACGAGTCCGCGGCGGCGCTCGTCGCCGCCGGCTTCGACCCTGCGGAGCAGTTCACCTTCGGCCTCGACCTCATCCTCGCCGCCCTCGAGCCCCTGAGAGCCTCCGCCTAGCGGCGCTCGGCGGCGCCGTGCGCCTGCGAGCGGAGCCCGGACGCCCGTCGGATCCGCGCCGCGACCATGGCCTCGCGACATCTCGTCCCAGTAGGTTCATCACATGAACCTCGCCGCCAAGGTCACCACGGGCGTCGCCGTGCTCATCGTCGGCGGCTTGGTGGCCCTCGCGGCACCTGCCGTCGCGTCGGTGCACGGGGCGCTGTCCTCCTGGGTGATCTTCCAGCCGACCGAGGAGCCGACCGAGGAGCCGACCGTCGAGCCCGCATCCGCGGAGGATGGCGCGATCGGCGAGGAGATGATCGACGAGCTGGGCGACGGGTACGTGTACGTCGGAAACGGCACCGCGATCCCGAAGGGTAGTCCTGCCGGGTGCGAGGAACCGGCCTGGCTCCACGTCGGCGGAACGAGCGCGAGCATCAGCGGCGACCTGGTGGACCGGGGCGCACGCGACCTCGCCGCGGGCACCGTGGGCCTGGACGACGAGGGTCGGATCAAGACCTACACGGTCGCGGCGGGTGACGCGCTGTTTGCTATCGGGGACCGGTTCTGCATCGCGAACGCGCTGACGATCGCGATGCTCAACCACACTCGCACGATCCAGCCCGGCGAGGTGCTGCTGCTCCACCCGGACAGTTCGATCCCGTGGGTGCCGTACTACAACCCGGTGACCACGCCCGCCGGATACCAGCAGATCCCCTACCAGCTCGCCGTCGAGGCGATGAGCGCCGCGGCCCACGCGGGCGACCTCGACCGGATGCGCGCGATCTTCGCGGACGAACTGTCCGGTCTGTTCCCCGATCCGGCTGAGGCCCAGGTGATCGCGCAGGCGCTCGACGCCGGCGACCTCGATGTGTTGCGCCAGATGTTCGCGTAGTGCCCAGCCCGCCGAGGGCGGCCGGAAGGCACCGCCCCCAAGGCGGACGGTGTTCCTGCCGAGTCGGGCGCCCAGCCCTCGTCGGAGCGGATGTCATCCGTGGGCGGGACCCTGACCACGATCCTCTGAGCGTCCACCACCGGGGTTCCGTCACGTCCAGCCAGCGATCACCCCCGTGTCCGAGGCATCCACCCGAGTACGTGCCCACGGTGCTGGACGGTCCGCCCGCCGGGTGAGTCCTCCGGCCCCGCGTAGGTTGGAGAGCATGGCTCGCATCCTCGCCGTGACCGGCGGCTACGTCGTCCCTGTCAGCTCTGACCCCATCCCGAACGGCACCCTCGTCGTCACCGACGGCGTCATCACCGCCTTCGGCGGGGCGGACACGGCGGTGCCCGCCGGCGCCGAAGTGATCGACGCGACGGGCAGTTGGGTCGTCCCCGGATTCGTCGAGTCCCACGGCCACCTCGGCGTCCACGAGGACGGCGAGGGATGGTCGGGCAACGACACGAATGAGATGACCGACCCGAACGGGGCACGGTTCCGCGCTCTCGACGGCATCGACATCGAGGAGGTCGGCTTCCGCGACGCGCTGCGCGGTGGTGTGACGACGGCCGTCATCAAGCCCGGGTCGGGCAACCCCATCGGCGGCCGGACGGTCGCCATCAAGACGTGGGGCGGCCGCACCGTCGACGAGCAGGTCCTCGCCACCGACGTGTCGGTGAAGGCGGCGCTCGGTGAGAACCCCAAGCGCGTGTACGGCGACCGGAAGCAGACGCCGTCGACGCGGCTGGGCGTGGCATCCGTCCTCCGCGACGCGTTCGTCGCTGCGCAGAACTACGCCGACAAGCGCACCTCGGCCGTCGACAAGGACGAGCCGTTCGAGCGAGACCTGGGCAAGGAGACGCTCGCCGCAGTGCTCGCGGGCGACCTCCTCTGGGATCAGCACTGCCATCGTCATGACGACATCGCCACGGCGATCCGGCTGTCGGAGGAGTTCGGCTACCGCCTGATCGTCAACCACGGCACCGAGGCGCACAAGATCGCCGATGTCCTCGCAGAGAAGCAGATCCCGGTGATCTTCGGGCCGCTGCTGACCTCGCGCTCCAAGGTGGAGCTGCGCGACCGCGCCATCGGCAACCTCGCCCTCATCGCCGAGGCGGGTGTCAAGGTCGCCATCACGACCGACCACCCCGTGGTGCCCATCGACCAGATCCGCCTGCAGGCGATCCTGGCGGTGCGTGAGGGCCTCCCCGCCGAGACGGCGCTGGAGGCGCTGACGACCAATCCGGCCGACATCCTCCGTCTGAACGAACGCGTCGGCGCTCTCGAGCCCGGCCGGGACGGCGACGTGGTCGTGTGGTCGGGCGACCCGCTCGCCGTCGACTCGCGCGTGCAGCGCGTGTTCATCGAGGGGCGCGCGGTCTATGAGCCGGGTACGGATGCCGGCTCGCGCGTCGTCGAGCGCTGGGAGCGCTTCGGTCGCACGTCGTGGATGGGATGACGACGCGCGGCCCGGCATCGTGAGCATGCCCGACGAGGACCGGGGTGCACCCGGCCACGTCCCCCGGTCGTCGTTCGCCCGTTACTGGGCGGCGGCCGCGATCAGCTCGTTCGGGACCGCCGTCTCGGCCGTCGCGATGCCGGTGCTCGTGGTGCAGCTGCTCGCGGCGACGCCGGCGGAGGTCGGCATCGTCAACGCGGCGCAGTTCGTGCCGTACGCCGTTCTCGGGCTGATCGCCGGCGCGTACACGGATCGCTGGCGCCGCAAGCCGATCCTCGTCTGGTCCAGCATCGGCCGGGCGGTGTCGCTCGGCGCGATCCCGGTGCTCTGGCTGACCGGCATGCTCGAGATCTGGATGCTCGTGGTGCTCCTGCTGCTGTTCGGCTCGTTCTCGGTGTTCGGGTTCGCGGCGACGCAGTCGTTCCTGCCCCGGCTCGTGCCGCGGTCGCGACTGGTGGTGGCGAATGCGCGCCTGGATCAGACGGATGCCGCAGCCCAGACCGTGGGGCCGGCACTGGGCGGCGGGCTCGTCGGCTTGCTGGGCGCTCCCATCGCGCTTCTGGTCGACGCGGTCAGCTACCTCGTCGATGCGCTGCTAAACGGGAGCATCCGCGTGGACGAGCCTCGCGAGCGCCGCCCCGACCGCAATCTCCTGCGCGAGATCCGGGAGGGGCTGCGCTGGGCGTACGCGCACCCGACGCTCGCCCCGCTCGCGGTGTCGACGCACGTCTGGTTCTTCGCGAACGGCATCGCGTTCACCGTGCTCTCACTCCTGGCGCTGCGGTCGCTCGGCTTCACCGCGTTCACCTTCGGACTGCTGCTGGCCGTGTCGGGATCGGCGGCTCTGCTCGGCGCGACCTTCGCGGCGAGATTCGGGTCGTGGCTGGGCACCGGGCCGGCGATCATCGTCGCCCGCGCGGCCTATCCGATCGCCTGGCTGCTGGTCGCGGCGACGGCGTGGCTGTCCGCGGGACCGGTACTCCTCTATATGGCGCTCGCAATTCACGGGCTCGCGGCCGGTGTCGAGAACGCGAACGAGATGGGGCTCCGGCAGGCGGTGACTCCCGATGCCCTGCTCGGACGCGTCAATGCGAACACGCGCTCGGCCAACCGGACCGCGGCGGCGCTCGGCGCCCTCGCCGGAGGTGCGGCGCTCGGCCTCGTCGGGGACCAGTGGACGCTCGTCGCCGTGATGGTCGTCTTCGCTGTCGCCGCGCTCATCGCGGTCCTCTCGCCGCCCCTCCGTGAGATGCGCATCCTTCCCGACTCGGACTGAGTCCGCGCACGCGGCTCGCTCGCCACTCCGCCCGCCGACCCGCTGGGCACGCGCCCCGGCTCGCCGGAGGAGGACCGACGACGGAGGCGGATCGCGACGAATTCCTCCCCCGAGGTTGGTGACTTCCCGAATCGATTCGATACACTGGTCGACTGTCGCCCGTCGCCTGCTGGTGCGGCATCCTTCCCTCTCCTCGCCTTCTCCTTCGAGAGCCGCCTCATGACCACCGCCCTGACGACGGGCCGCCCTTGGCGCGTCATCGTCGTGTTCGCTGTCCCGCTGCTCATCGGCAACGTCGTCCAGCAGCTGTACCAGTTCGTCGATGCGATCGTCGTCGGACGCCATCTCGGCGTCGATGCGCTCGCCGCGGTGGGTGCGACGGGCAGCATGCTGTTCCTGCTGCTCGGGTTCGCGTGGGGTCTGACGTCGGGCTTCGCCATTCCCACGGCGCAGGCGTTCGGCGCTCGCGACTATGCGGCCGTGCGCCGGTCGGTCGCGGCAGGCACCATCCTCACCGGCGCGTGCACGCTGCTGCTCACCGTCGGCGCGCCCCTCCTGGCGGGGCCGCTGCTCGTGCTGCTGCAGACGCCGCCCGAGCTCATGGACGATGCGGTCGTCTTCGCGCAGATCAGCTTCCTCGGCGCCGGCGCGATGATGTTCTTTAACTACCTGTCGGCGATCATCCGCGCCATCGGCGACTCCCGCACGCCGCTCGTCTTCCTCGCGCTGGCCTGCGCTCTCAACGTCGTGCTGGTCATCCTCATGGTCGGCACGTTCGGCTGGGGTGTCGGCGGCGCCGCCGTCGCCACCGTCGTCTCGCAGGCGATCTCGGTGCTGCTGTGCCTCGAGTTCGTCCGTCGACGGATGCCGGTGCTCCACGTCCGCCGCGAAGACTGGCGCGTGAGCCGCGCAGAGCTTGCCGAGCACCTGCGCCTCGGCCTGCCGATGGGCTTCCAGGCCTCGATCATCGCGATCGGGACGCTGTCGGTGCAGGTCGCCCTCAACGAGCTGGGCGCCGACGCGGTCGCGGCCTACACCGCGGCATCCCGCGTGGACGGCCTCGCCGTCGCCCTCCTGCAGTCGCTCGGCCTCGCCGTGTCGATGTTCGTCGCTCAGAACCACGGCGGCGGCCGGCCCGACCGCATCCGCCGCGGCGTCACCCAGGCGACGTGGATGTCGGTGGCGGCCGCGATCGTGCTCGGCGTCCTCCTCATCGCCTTCGGCGCCGCGCTGGTGCAGCTGTTCGTCGGCCAGGAGGCGGACGAGGTCGTCGACCTCGCCGCGCAGATGCTCGCGATCAACGGGGCGAGCTACTGGATCCTCGGCATCCTGTTCGTCCTGCGCGGTGCACTGCAGGGTCTCGGCCACACGCTCATCCCGACGGTGACCGGCGTGATCGAGCTCTTCATGCGCGTCGGCGCGGCGGTCGTGCTCGGCGGCATCTTCGGCTTCATCGGCGTCGCGGCCAGCAACCCGCTCGCCTGGCTCGGGGCCGTCGTCGTGCTCGTTCCCGCGTACATCCACTCCCACCGGCAGCTGGCATCGGCTCCGATCACTCCGATGGTCGCGACGCCGACCACGCCCATCGCCGTCATCGGTCCCACCGACGGCTCGATGGTCGTGGACGCCGTGGTCACGCAGCCCATCGTGCTGCCGACCGCCGCGCAGACGGCGACGCCGACTCCGCCGCGTCGTCGGCGCCGGCGTCTGCGCGCGTCCGACCGCGAGCGGCGCAGCGCCGGCGGCTGAGTCCGGCCTGCGGTGCAGCGGCGCGTGGGAGTCCCGGTTTCGCCGAGACCGAGGAATCCCGTCGAGCCGTGGGACGGCGCCCGCGGCCTCGCCGCGCATGCCCTGTCCCGGTGGGGGTGAGGGTCTTGCCTGCCGAGCGCGAGTCTTGCCCGCGAGCTTCGCCTGCCCCCGGCTCACGCCGGACCGCTGCTCGTGTGCGGTTGCGAGCCGATGGACGTAGTATCTGCGTATGAGTGCAGATAAGCAGGGATGCGGATACGCGGTCGACAGCAGCTTCGTCGAACTCGCGGTGGAGGTGTTCGCCATGCTGGCCGACGCGACCCGCGTGCGGATCGTGCTCGCCCTGCAGGACGCCGGCGAGCTGTCGGTGAACCACCTCGCCGACATCGTCGACAAGTCGCCCGCCGCCGTGTCGCAGCATCTCGCGAAACTGCGGCTCGCGCGCATCGTTTCGACGCGGCAGGAGGGGCAGCGGGTGTTCTACCGGCTCGAGAACGAGCACGCCTCCCGCCTCGTCGCCGACGCGATCCACCAGGCCGAGCACTCGCTCGGCGGCACGCCCCGCCACCACCACGCCGACAAGGGCTCCGAATGAGCGCGCAGGCCGCGGAGCACCACGACCACGACCACGACCACGACCACGGCGACCACGACCACTCCCACCCGGGCGGGCTGCGAGGGTTCCTCCACGAGGTGTTCGTGCCGCACTCGCACGACGCGGCGGATTCGATCGACGATGCGATGGAGGCGAACTCCGCGGGCATCCGCGCGCTGAAGATCAGCCTCGTGATCCTGCTCGCCACCACGGTGCTGCAGGCGATCGTGGTCTTCTTCAGCGGCTCGGTCGCGCTCCTCGCCGACACCGTCCACAACCTCTCCGACGCCCTCACGGCCGTGCCGCTGTGGATCGCGTTCGTGCTCGGCCGGCGCGCGGCATCCCGTCGCTACACCTACGGGCTCGGCCGCGCCGAAGACCTCGCGGGCCTGTTCATCGTGTTCGTCGTCGCGCTCTCGGCGATCGTGGCGGCCTGGCAGGCGATCGATCGGATGCTGCACCCGCAGCCGCTTCACAACCTCGGGTGGGTGATCGCCGCCGGCGTGATCGGGTTCGCCGGCAACGAGATCGTCGCCGTGTATCGCATCCGCGTGGGCAAGCGCATCGGGTCCGCCGCGCTCGTGGCGGACGGTGTGCATGCCCGCACCGACGGCTTCACCTCGCTCGCGGTGGTGCTGGGCGGCATCGGCGTGCTCCTCGGCTTCCCGCTGGCCGACCCGATCGTCGGTCTCGTGATCGCGGCGGCGATCTTCGTGCTCCTGATCGGCACCGTGCGCAGCGTCTGCCGCCGCCTCCTCGACGGCGTCGAGCCGGAGCTCGTCGACCGCGCCGAGCACGCGCTCGCGCACGTCGACGGCATCGCGCGGATCGACCGCGTCCGCCTCCGCTGGGTGGGACACCGCCTCCAGGGCGACGCGCTCGTCGCCGTCTCGGCGACCTCCGACGCCGGCGCGATCGCCGTCGACGCCGAGCGCAGCGTGCGCGAGCACCTGCGCAACGTCGACGACTTCATCGTCACGGCACGCGGCCTCAGGATGCTCGACCACCGGGACGAAACGCACACGCCGTAAGACGTCCGCTCGGAGGCTCGAGGCGTTTCGTCCCTGCGTTTCGACTCGCAAGCTCGCTCAATGGCCACGTTCCTCGCTCGCTCAACGACCGGGCGTCGCGTTGCCGCGTGCTGTGCACCCCGAGCCGGGCGGCGCTCCTTCAGGAGGCGCAGAACGTCCTTACCCCCGCGCCGTTGCGGCGTGTCGTGACCCCCGAGAGCGGCGGCGCAGGCACGGCGTCGGCGAGTGCCCCTACGCTCGTACGCATGTCCGTGACGACGCGCCGCATGCAGGACCTGACCATCGACGACCACATCCTCACCGTCCCGCTGGTGTGGGGCGATCCAGCGGACGCCCGCACGATCGACATCCATGCCGCCGTGGTCACGCGCGAGGGCGGAGAGCAGCTCCCGAACCTCGTGTTCCTCCAGGGCGGGCCGGGACACGAGGCGCCCCGCGCCTTCCACTCTCCGCAGGGGCCGTCGTGGCTCGACGAGGCTCTCGAGCACTACCGTCTGGTGCTGCTCGACCAGCGGGGCACCGGGCTGTCGACACCGGTCTCGGACCGCGACCTCGAGCGCGGCACGGGCGAGCTCGCGGAGTACATCACGCACTTGCGGGCCGACGCGATCGTGCGGGACTGCGAGGCGGTGCGCGAGGAGCTGGGCGCCTCGACCTGGAGCGTGCTGGGGCAGTCCTTCGGCGGCTTCACGACCCTCGCCTATCTCTCCACGGATGCCGGATCCCTCGAGCACGTGTACATCACCGGCGGCCTCAGCGCCGTGGGGCGTCATCCCGACGATGTGTACGCCCTCACCTACGACAAGATGCGCGAGGCGTCCGAGCGCTACTACCGGCGATTCCCGGCGCATCGCGACGCGATGCGGCGGATCGTCGACCTCGCGGACGCGGGTGCCATCGTGCTGCCGGACGGCGAAGTGGCCTCCGTCTCGCGGGTGCGCTCGGCCGGCTCGGCGCTCGGGACGAACGAGGGGTGGCAGAAGCTGTGGAGCCTGCTCGAGCTCGAGCCGCACACCAACGCCTTCCGCCACGACCTCGCCGCCGCGATGCCGTTCGATGTGCGCAACCCGCTGTACTACGTGTTCCACGAGTCGAGCTACGCCGACGGACACGCGACCGACTGGTCGGCCGAGCGCACCGAGCCCGACGACTTCCGGGACGACCCGACGCTCTTCACCGGCGAGCACGTCCGCCGCGAGTGGCTCGACACGGTTCCCGGCCTGCAGCCGTGGCGCGACGTCACCCTCGAGCTCGCCGAGTTCGCCTGGCCGCAGCTGTACGACGCCGACGCGATCACTGCATCGGGCGCCCGCGGCGCCGCCGCCGTCTACGCCAACGACCTCTACGTGCCGTTCGAGTTCTCGATGGAGACCGCACGGCTGCTTCCCGGCGTGACGCCGTGGATCACCAGCGAGCACGAGCACAACGGCCTGCGCTCGGGTGGCGAGGTGCTGTCGCGCCTCATCGACATCGCGCATGGCCGCCGCGTGCGCTGACACGGGCGGGAACGGATGCCGCGGGCTGGTGCGGCCGCGGGTTCGGCCCCGTCACCCCACGCCGAACGCACGGTCGTTGAGCGAGGGAGCGCCAGCGACAGAGACGAAACGTGCCGCGCCGCTCGTCTGCGTCGTGTCCGGCGCGTTTCGTTTCTGCGTTTCGACTCGCAAGCTCGCTCAACGACCACGTTCCTCGCTCGCTCAACGATCGAAACGGGGCGGAGGATGCCGCAGCATCCCCCGCCCCGTCCGGCGTCTCGTGGGCTCAGCCCGCGAGGGTCACCGTGTCGATGGTCACCGCGGCGATGCCGGGGTGGTCGCTGAAGACCCCGTCCATGCCGGCGGCGATGAACGCCGTCAGCTCACCGGCGAGGTCGCCGTACGCGTTCGGGTCGGCGCTGGAGCGGAACTCCAGCGGGAGGAACTGGTTCTCGGCGCGGAACGTCCAGCCGTGCACCGAGAGGCCCGCGGCGTGCGCGTCGGCGATGACCGGCGTCGGCGTGCCCAGACGGCCCTCTGCCGTGCGGGGGATCATGACGGACTTCTCGAGGCCCACGCCGTCGGCATAGGTGGCGATCTCAGCCAGCCCGGCGGGCGTCACCAGGTCCCTGTAGGTGCGGGTGTCGCCCGCGAGCGTGAAGTCGTACGGCCGACCAGATCCGCTCACGAGCTGCGCGAGCGTCACGTCGGTCAGGCCGTCGAGGTCGCGCAGGTTCGCGGTCTCGAAGCTCTGCACGATGACGGGCGCGTCCGCGCGGTCGAGGCCGTTCGCCTGCAGCGCCGCGACGAGCGGCTCCTCCAGCGACAGGCCGATCGAGTCGAAGTACGACGGATGCTTCGTCTCGGGGTACACGCCCACGGTGCGGCCGTCGCAGCTGACCGAGTGGCGGGCGAGGTCGATGACCTCGTCGAGCGTCGGGATCACGTACAGGCCGTCGAACGCCGTGTTGGCCGGACGCGTCTGGGGCAAGCGCTCCTTCGCACGCAGCGTCCGCAGCTCGGCGAACGTGAAGTCCTCGGTGAACCAGCCGGTGATCGAGACGCCGTCGATGACCTTCGTGGTCTTGCGGGCGGCGAACTCGGCGCGGGTCGCGACATCCGTCGTCCCGCTGATCTCGTTCTCGTGGCGCGCCACCAGCACGCCGTCCTTGGTGGAGACGACATCCGGCTCGATGTAGTCGGCGCACTGCACGATCGCCGCCTCGTACGCGGCCAGCGTGTGCTCGGGGCGCGACCCGCTCGCGCCGCGGTGCCCGATCAGGCTCACGGTCGAGGGCTCGATCTTGGTCTTGTCGAGGTCGATGATCGCGAACTCGGTGTCGTCGGGGGTGCCGGGGATGCGCGCGTCGTTGCCCGGGTAGTTGTTGTCGTTGCCGATGAGCAGGCTGCCGTCCTTCAGCTGCACGACGGTCTCGAACGACTGCACCGGGAGCGAGTAGATCTCGCCGGTGCCGTAGCCGTCGCCCGCACCGATGCCGTGGGGGTTCGCGATGCGCAGGGCGTCGAGCACCAGCTTCTTCTCGAGGTAGCCCTCGGCGTCAGTGCGGCGCAGGTCCACCTCGTAGACGCGCTTCGTCACCGACTGCTCGCCCTCGAAGTCGTCGCGCTCGATGAGGATGAGCACGTCGCCCCGCACAGTGAACGCGTCGCCGATGACGTTCGGCTCCTGGTCGGTCTGGTAGCTCCAGGTGCGGCCGGTGTACTCCCCCGCACGCGTGTCGAACTCGAGGATCTCGCGACGACGCAGGTCGTCGTCGTCGGCGTACGAGCCCTCGACGACCGGATAGAGGTAGCGGCCGTTCACCGAGGCGGCCATCGCCTCGAAGCCGCGGCTCGCCCGCACCCGCGGGGTCTCGCCCGCCCGCAGGTAAGGGTTCTGCGGCGACTTCGCGCCGTCGAGCGCGTACGGCTTTTCGAGCAGCGTGCCCTCGGCGTCGAAGTGGAGCAGGAAGGGACCGAACTCCTCGCCGACCCAGAACGACCCGTCCTTGGCCTTGACCACCGACTCGATGTCGAAGTCGCCGCCGGTGAGCAGGCGCTCCGTAGTGCCCTCGTTCACGATCGGGAAGTCGAGCACGCCGTTGCGGTCGTTGTACGAGATGAAGCGCTGGACCTGGATCTCGCCGGTGCCGCCGTCGGCGGTCTGCCACGCCGGCCGTACGAGGTAGTTGCGCAGCAGGAAGTCGGCCGAGTTGCCCTTGGTGCCGAACCCGTTGTCGGGCTGTGCCCAGAACGTGCCGTCGCCGTTGTCGATGGCGGCCGAGAATCCTGGGATGACCTGGCCGTCCCAGGGTCCGGTGCGGCCGTTCGCGGGGCTCGCGAGCGCGCCCGATGCCGGCCCTGGTTCGAGGTGATCGGCCGAGAGCGTGGCCCGGGCGACGAGCGTCGGCACGTGCGTCTGCACGAACGGCGACGACGACGTCGCCGACGCGGCGGGCACCGGCTGGGCGGAGGCGGCGGTGGCGGGGAGGAGGGCGACGGCGGTGACCGTCGCTGCTGCCGCGGCGAGAAGGCGCGGCAGGACGCGTCGGGTGGGGAATCGACTCATGTCCCCGACGCAACCGCGACCGCCGGACCGCACGCTGACCGGCCGGCGACGAGCCTGCGACGACTCGGTGAACGGGGAGCGAGCGGCGCGTGAGAACACCCTCATCACGGCAGACGGATGCCGCCCGCGACGGGTCCGGGGCGTTTCGTCTCGCTCGTTCCTCGCTCGCTCAACGACCGAACGCTTCTCGCAGCTCACCGCCCACGCGCACCGGCGGTCAGCCCGTCAGACGGCGGCGAGGAGCGCGGTCAGCGGCGGCGGCATCCGGTCCAGCGGAACGGCGTCGGCCAGGAGCTGCGCGTAGCGGGCCTTGTTGCCGCTGCGGCCGCCGAAGAACCGAGCGAGCTGCGCCTCGACGGGGCGACCGCGCTGGAAGGGCTGCCGCTGCAGGCTGCGGAACGACGCCAGCTCACCCTGCTCGGCGATCACTGCCTCGACTCCTGGGATGCCGAGGGCGCGCACGAACTCGGCCTCGAGGTCGGGGTCGCAGACCAAGACGTCGTCGAGCACCCGCTCGAAGTCGTGCCGCTCGCCCTGGTCGACGAGCCCCAGCAGCCGGATGCCGGCGAGCTCGGCGGCCACGCGCCGGGCGCCCTTGGAGCCGCCGACGACGCGCACCTGCGGCATCCGGATCCCCAGCCGGGTGGCGAGCGTCTGGAGGGCGATGCGGTCGCTCTCGCCCTCCACCAGCACGACGGTCATGCGGCTGCGGCTTCCGCGCGCTCGTCGGCGAGGGTGACCAGGTACTCGAGCTGACGGTGCTCCATGAGACCTCCCCCGCCGCGCGGATGCGGCATCCATTCGCGATGATTCTCAATCACACAACATACAGTTGTTGGACTTCTTTGTCCCTACTGCCTAGCGTGGAGCGCGCAGGACGGGCCGACCGCGCGCGGGAGGCCCGGCACACCCGAACCGAGAGCGGACCAATGAAGACCATCGAACTCACCGGCGTCGAGCGTCCCGCACCCAACGTGGTGCTGGGGCTCATGCGCATCCAGGACCTCGACGACGACGCGGTTCGCACCCTCGTCGGCACCGCCCGCGATGCCGGGATCGACTTCTTCGACCACGCCGACGTCTACGGCCGCGACGTGCACGGCTGCGAGCGACGGTTCGCCGAGGCCATGCGGCTCACCGCGTCGGAGCGGGCCCAGATCACGATCCAGACGAAGGCCGGCATCGTCCGCGAGGGGCCGTACTTCGACTTCTCGTACGACCACATCGTCTCGGCGGTCGAGGGGTCGCTGCGCGCCCTCGACACCGACTACATCGACATCCTGCTGCTGCACCGGCCGGACGCCCTTGTCGAGCCCGACGAGGTCGCGCGGGCCTTCGACGAGCTCGAGGCGGCGGGCAAGGTGCGCGCGTTCGGCGTCTCGAACCACACCCCGCGACAGATCGACCTGCTGAAGAAGTCCGTGCGCCAGCCGATCGTGGCGAACCAGATCCAGCTCTCGATCACCCACGCCCCGTCGATCGCACAGGGCGTCGCGGGGAACATGCAGGGCGAGGAGCAGTCGCTCACCCTCGACGGCGGCGGGATCGTGGACTACTGCCGCCTGCACGACATCGTCATCCAGGCGTGGTCGCCGTTCCAGGCGGGATTCTTCAACGGCGTCTTTCTCGGTTCGCCGGACTACCCCGAGCTGAACGCCGTCATCGACCGGCTGGCCGCCGCGTACGACGTGCCGGCCATCGCGATCGCGGTCGCGTGGATCACGCGCCACCCGGCGCTGATGCAGGTCGTGCTGGGCACGACGACCCCTGAGCGCGTGAGCGCGGCCACCGAGGGCTCGGACCTCCGCCTCACGCGCGCCGAGTGGTACGCGCTGTTCCGCGCGGCGGGCTACCGCGTGCCCTGAGGCGCACACGCCGCAGGAAGACGGATGCCGCGGCCCGCGGCATCCGTCTTCTTCTTGTTGTGCGCGCCCTGCGACGGTCGGGCTGTGTCGAGGGGGGTCGTCTGCGCGGCGGGGATATGCCATGGTCGGAGGTGGTCTCCCCTGGAACCCGTCGCAGCGCCCGCGCCGCGGCGGTCCCCGGATGCCGCGACACCGGCCGCCGGATGGGCGACACCGGAACTTCGAAGGAGAAGCGCAGATGACCGACCTCGAATACCGCCGCCTCGAACCCGTCACGGTCTACGCGGCCACCGACGTCGCGCCGGGCGGTGAGAACGTGCCCGCCGCGATCGACCGCATCCTGCCGTCGCTGCACGCGGCCCTGGACGCCGCCGGCGTCGACTATCGCGAGCCGGGCACGTTCTGGTACGAGCCGATGGAGGGCACCGACGACCTGCGGGTGTGGGTCTCGTGGGTCGCCGGCGACGAACCGGTTCCCGGCGACGCCTGGCAGGTGGTCGACCTCCCCGCCGTGGAGCGGGCGGCGGTGACGACCTACCGCGGCGAGATGTCCGCCATCGGCGCCGCCTGGGGCGCGTTCATGGGAGCGGTGATCGCCGACGGCGGCACGTTCGCGGGCCCGTCCCGCGAGGTGTACCTGCAGGCGGACGGCCCGCAGTCGACCTGGGTGACCGAGCTCCAGCAGCCGGTCGGCTGAGCCGGCACGCGGGAGAGCGGGGTCTCTCCGCGGCCCGGCGGTGCGGCGGGCTCCGGGGTGGCCGTGGTCGCGGCATCCGTGGTGCCTCAGTGCGCCGCGAGCACCTCGACCAGGCGCTGCGCGGTCGCGACGCTCGACTGCGGGTTCTGACCGCTCACGAGCGCTCCGTCGGTCGCGACCGTGACGGACCACGGCTGGCCCGGCTCGACGACCGCGCCGAGCTCGCGCAGACGGGTCTCGACGAGATAGGGCGAGGCGTCGCCGAGGCCGCCCTGCCGCTCCTCGTCGTCGGTGAAGACCACGAGCCGGCGGCCCGCGAACGCGAACGAGCCGTCCTCGCGTACCGCGCTGAGGAGCCCCGCGGGCCCGTGGCACAGCACGCCCACCACCGCATTCCGGTCGACCGCGTCGATGAGCAGGCGTCCGAGATCGGCGTCGACCGCGAGGTCCACCATCGGCCCGTGACCGCCCGGCAGTGCGATCGCGTCGTACTCGCCGTCGCGGACGTCGGCGAGTGCCCGCGGGTGCGCGAGCAGTCCGTCGATCGACGCGAGGTAGTCGCGCAGCGCCTCGGCGGAATCACCCGAGAGGCTGCCGGGATCTACCGTCGGGCGAACGCCGCCGGGGGTCGCGATGTCGACCCGGTGCCCGGCGGCGACGAGTTCCCGGTGCAGCTCGACCAGCTCCTCCGCCCAGAATCCGGTCGGGTGGGCCGTGCCGTCCGTGAGGGCGATCGCATCGGCGCCGGTGACGGCCATGAGTACGTGTGCCATGTGCTTCTCCCGTTCTGCGACCCGTGCGAGCCGCTGTGGAGGAAACCCGGTACCCATCACCGTCATTTCCTATGATCGGATCCAGCCATAGGTTTCCTGATGGAAGGACTGTTGCATGCAAGAGCTCGACCTGCTGTACACGTTCGTCGAGGTGCACCGCGCGGGCTCGATCACGGCGGCGGCCGCGCGCCTCGGCCTCAGCCAGCCGTCCGTGAGCGAGCGGATCGCCCGCCTCGAGGCAGAGCTGGGAACGCCGCTCTTCACGAGATCGGTGCGCGGCGCGACCCCCACACCCGCCGGCGATGCGCTCGCCGCACGCGTGGCCGCACCGGTCGACCGCCTGCGCGAGGTGTGGACGGTGCCCGACACCGGCGCGGTGGAGACGGTGAGAGTGGGCGGCGCGAGCGATGTGGTCGCGGCACGCGTCGTCCCCGCGCTGGCGCCGCTCACCACCCGCGGCGTGCGCCTGGAGTTCTCCCTCGGCCTCGCGCACGACCTGCTCGAGCGGCTCGCGGGCGGCGGTCTCGACGTCGTGGTGTCCTCGGTGCGGACGCCGATGCGCGGCATCCGCTATCGAGGCCTCGTCGACGAGGAGTTCGTTCTCGTCGGTGCGCCCTCGCTCGCCGGCACGATCGACCCGCATCGCCTGGCCGCCGATCCCGCCGAGGCCCTCCGGCATCTGCCGCTGGTCGCCTACGACGCCGATCTGTCGATCGTGCGGCGCTACTGGCGCAGCCAGTTCGGGCACCGTCCCGCCAACGCGGTGGCGATGACCGTGCCCGACCTCCGGGCGGTGCTCGCGGCGGTGATCGCGGGCGCTGGGATCTCGGCCCTGCCGCGTTACCTGGCGGAACCCGCGATCGGCGCCGGCGCCGTGGAGCTGGTCCACCGATCCGCCGAGGCGCCGATCAACACCCTGCACCTCGCAATCCGCGCTGGAGCGCCGCCGACGGCCGCGACCACGCGGGTCATCGACGCACTCGTCGAACGTGCGCGGGACTGGGATGTGTTCTGACGCCGGCCTCCGGCCCCCGGACACGACGATGCCCCGGACCCGCCGGGGATCCGGGGCACCGTCGCCGGCAGATCACCGATCGTCGGTGAACGCGTCCTTCACGTCCTGACCGGCCTTCTTGACCTTGGCGCTGGCCTGGTCGGCCACGCCTTCGGCCTGCAGGCGCTCGTTGTCGGTCGCGTCTCCGACCGCCTCCTTCGCCTTGCCCTTGACGTCTTCCATGTTGTGCTTGATGTCATCGTCCAGACCCATGGTGGATCTCCTTTCTCGTGGTGGATAGAGGTTCAGACCCGCTCGTCGCCGAAGCCTGCGCGGTCGACGCGGCGGTGGTAGCGCATTCCGGCCGCTCCGCCGAGGATCGCCGCGATGAGCGTGATCACGGCGGCGCCGATCGCGGTCAGGATCCCGGTCCAGGTCGCCGCGTCGGGGGTGACGGGGATGCGGGGGAAGATGTCGACGTTCGCCAGGATGTCCCACTGCGCCCCGGCGATGGCCGTCACGACGGCTACGACGATGGCGATGGCGATCGCCCAGAGCCAGACGGCCAGACCCTGCTTGGCCCCGCTCAGCCGCGCCATGCGCCCGGCGACATAGCCGCCGGCGAAGTAGGCGACGAAAAGCACGACGGCGATCGCGATCGCTCCGATGATGGTCGCAGCGCCCATGTTCTGGTCGGCGGCACCGACCGCGTCTTCGACGGTCTCAGGCGAGGCCAGGCCGGTCGCCGCTCCGATCGCGGCGACCACGGCGGTGAGGGCCACCAGCGCGCCCAGGGCCGCGAGCCATCCGAAGAAGGCGGCGCCGAACTTGATGCCGCCGAAACGCTCGTGCTCGCGAGCCACGACGGTGTCGCGCAGAGACGCGTCACGGCTGTCGGCCACGCCATTGCGGTCGAGGTCGGTGTCGGTGCGCCGCGGGGCCAGGGGCTCCGTCGGGCGTGAACCGCGGGGGTCGTCCATGCTCATGCCGCGACGTTAGGCGGAACAGCCGTGAACGCTCAGCCCGTTGCGATTCGGCGTCGAGAAGCGTAATCTCCGCGGCCTGGCCCGGTGGTGCGGGGTCGTTACGCGACGTGTGCGGCTGCGGCGGTGCCGGCGCGGATGGGAGCAGAATGGCGGGTATGGATGCCGTCGCCCCCGTCGTGCGCACCGAGATGCCGCAGCCCAGTTTCATCATGTCGAACGAGGGGTACCAGCTGGCGACCTACGCCTGGGGCGAGCTCGACGCCGACGCCGTCCTGTGCGTGCATGGATTCGCATCGAGCTGCCGTGACAACTGGGTCGAGACCGGCTGGGTGCGGATGCTGACCGCGGCGGGCTACCGGGTCATCGGGGTCGACCAGCGGGGCCATGGGGCCAGCGACAAGCCCGACGATCCCCGCGCGTACTCCATGACCGCGTTCGTCGGGGACTTGATCGCGGTGCTCGACACCTACCTCGTCGACGCCGTGCGGTACGTCGGATACTCCCTCGGCGCCCGCGTCGGGTGGCAACTCGCGGTCGACGCGCCGGAGCACATCAGCCGCGCGGTGCTGGGTGGCATCCCCGACGGCCGACCGCTCGGACGCCTGCGCATCGATCAGGCCCGGGCGTATGCCGGGGAAGGCATACCGGTGACCGACGCCGTCACGCAGAACTACGTGCGACTCGCCGAGCGCGTGCCGCAGAACGACCTGCGCGCGCTCATCGCGCTCGCCGAGGGGATGCGGTTCGGCGACGCCGACCCGGATCCCGCGCGTCCCCCGGCCCAGCCGGTCCTCTTCGCCACCGGTGCGGAGGACGCGATCCTCGAGCGCTCCCGGACGCTGGCGGCGACCGCGCCGAACGGCACCTTCGTCGAGATCCCGGGCCGGCATCACTTCAACACCCCCGGGTCGCGCGCGTTCCGGGACGCCGCGCTGGAGTTTCTCGCCCCGGACGGAGACGTCGCATGACGCACCGCGTCCGGGTCGTCTACTGCACGCAGTGCGCGTGGATGCTCCGCGCGGCATGGATCGCCCAGGAGCTGCTGACGACGTTCCAGGCCGAGCTCATGGGGGGCGGCGCCACCCTCGAGCCCGGCACCGGCGGCATCTTCGAGGTGTATGCCGACGACGAGCTCGTGTGGTCACGCACCGCGGACGGCGGCTTCCCCGACATCGTCGTCCTCAAGCGGCGCGTGCGTGACCGCATCGCGCCCGGGCGCGCGCTCGGTCACGCCGACCGCGCCGCCGATCGCCCGGCGCGCGACGGCGGCGAGGCGACGAGGTAGGCCTCAGGCGGGCTCGGCGACGGCGTTCTTCACCAGCTGGGTGATCTTCTTCTCGACCTCGGGAGTCCACGCGAGCACCGCGAAGCCGATCGGCCACATCTCGCCGTCGTCCAGCCGTGAGGGCTCGTCGAAGTTGATCGTGGCGTAGCGGGTCTTGAACTTCGACGCCGGCTGGATGAAGACGACGACCTTGCCGTCGCCGTTCGCGTAGGCGGGGAAGCCGTAGAACGTCTTCGGCACGAGGTCGGGCGCGGTGTCGGAGACGACCTTGTGCAGGCCCTCCGCCAGGACTTTGTCGGTGCCCTCGAGCTTGCCGATCGCCTCCAGCACCTGCTTCGTGCCCGCCTCGCGGTTCTTTCCCGCCTTGGCCTGAGCGCGCAGCTCCTTGGCGCGATCCTTGACAGCCTGGCGCTCGATGTCACTCAGTCCGTCGGATGACGTCTTCTCGGCCATTTCGTTCTCCTTCGCGTTCGAGGGGCTGCTTTCGCGGCTCGTGATCTCAAGCTACGACGCGGTCTGCGGGCGCGCTTCTCCATTCCTGCTTGATGGTGGACTCGTGATCACCAGGGTTCGGGGCGCACCGCGAACTCCTGGGGCGCACGCGGCACGCCCCGACCGGGCACGGTGCGCCCCGAACCCGGACGGTCCCGAAACGGCGCCCGTGGTCTAGCGTGATCTGCACCCTGAACACCGAGGAGCCGCAATGTCCGCGACATCCCCGGAGGAGATGCACGCCATCTCGTCCGACACCCGCCACACCGTCGAAGACGTCCTCGAGTACGCACGGCGCCGGGCGCTGTACGAGGACGTGCCGCTCGACAAGCCGATGACTCCCCGCGACCTGGAGCGGCTGGCATCGGGCTCGATCACGCCGGAGGGCATCGGCTCGCGGCGAGCGATCGCGCTGTTCGAGAACGTGCTCGCCCCGTCCTGCGTGTCGACCGATCACCCCGGCTATCTGTCCTTCATCCCCTCGGCCCCGACCAAGGCGTCCCTGGCGTTCGACGTCGTGGTGTCGGCATCCGCCATCTACGGGGGCTCGTGGATGGAGGGCTCCGGCGCCGTCTACGCCGAGAACGAGGTGCTGCACTGGCTCGCCTCGGAGTTCGGGATGCCGGAGGGCTCGGGTGGCGTGTTCGTGCAGGGCGGCACGATCGGCAACCTCTCGGCCCTGGTGACGGCGCGGGACGCCGCTCGGCGCCGCGCTGCCGAGGAGGGACGCGTGGCGCCGCCGCGCTGGGTGGTCGTGTGCAGCGCGGAGGCGCACTCGTCGATCGCGTCGGCCGCCGCCGTCATGGACGTGGACGTCGCGACCGCCGAGGTTGACGCGGACGGCCGCCTGCACGGCGAGGCGGTTGCGCGGGTGCTCGACGAGCACGGCGACGCGGTGTTCGCCGTCGTGGCGACCGGCGGCACGACGAACTTCGGCATCGTCGACGACATCGCGGGTGTCGGAGCCGTCGCTCGCGAGCGCGGCGTGTGGTTCCACGTCGACGGCGCCTACGGGCTGGCGGCGATGCTCGTCGAGCGGATGCGGCCGGCGTTCGCCGGCGTGGGGCTCGCCGACTCGCTCATCGTCGACCCGCACAAGTGGCTGTTCGCGCCGTTCGACGCGTGCGCGCTGATCTATCGCGAGCCCGCGCTGGCGCTGTCGGCCCACACGCAGAAGGCCGAGTACCTCGACACCCTCACCGGGAAGCCCGACTGGAACCCGTCCGACCTCGCCATCCAGCTCACTCGCCGCGCCCGCGGACTGCCACTGTGGTTCTCCCTCGCGACCCACGGCACCGAGCAGTACCGCGCCACCATCGAGTACGGCATCGACCTCGCCCGTGCAATCGCCGACGAGATCGAGGCGCGCGAGGGGCTGTCGCTCGTGCGCGAGCCGCAGCTGTCGGTCGTGGTGTTCCGCCGCGAGGGCTGGACGCTCGCGGACTACGAGGCGTGGTCGGACCGCCTCCTCGAGGAGCAGCACGCGTTCGTCGTGCCGAGCTCCCACGCCGGTGAGCCGGTGCTGCGCTTCGCGATCATCTCGCCGCTCACCACGTTCGAGCTCCTCACCGGCATCCTCGACACCCTCGCCTGACGGCGCGAGGACGGGGGCCGGGAGGGGGTTCAGGATGCTGTCACCTACGACGCACGTAGACTGAAGGCATCCGTTCTCGCTTCTGAGAACCCGCTCCTCCGCAGGATCACCGTGACCTCAGCCGATTCCCGCACGTTCGCCGTGCGCCATGTGCAGCTCGCGCGCGCCGCGTTCGCTGCCCTCGCGGCGCTCATGATCACGTTCTCGCCGGATCATTCGGCAGCTGTGGGCAGCGCGGTCTTCAGCGGCTTCGCGATCGCCACCGGACTGGTGCTGCTGCTCGCGATCTGGCTGGTGTACCCCGCCCGCCGCCGCTGGCCTGCGGCCGCCCTCGGCGGCATCTCTGTCGCCGCCGGCATGGCGGGCGGTCTCTCTCCGCTCCGCACCGTGACCGGCTACTTCGTCATCGTCATCGTGTGGGCGCTGCTCAGCGGCATCATCGAGCTCATCGCCGGGTGGCGCGGGCTCCGCGGTGACCGCGAGAGGCGCGAGATCGCGCCCGGTGTCGCCGACGCCCGGCCGGCCGCCCTCGTCGGCCCCCGCTCCGAGAGCCGCGACGCCGTCGTCGTCGGCGCCATCACGATCCTGCTCGGCGTCGCCCTGCTGTTCGTGCAGCCCGCGTATGCGCTCAACTACACGATCGAAGAGGCGCACGCGACCTTCACCCTCACCGGCATCACGATCGGCGTCGGGCTGTTCGGCGGCTACGCGGCGATCGTCGCGGTCTACCTCGGCATCGCCGGCTTCTCGCCGCGCCCGGCCGAGTCGGACACCGCCGAGAGCGTCACGGCGGAGGCACCCGCATCCGCCGACACCACCCCGCAGAAGGACTCCGCGTGAGCCACGACAGCCCCACCCGCCGCGACCTGATGAAGCCCCTGCAGCTGCTCGGGCTGGCGTTCGGCGCCGCTCTGTTCGCGGGCGTCGTGACGCTCGTGTCGATGGGCTTCTTCCAGCAGCGCACTGCCGACGAGGCGCAGCGCGCCGTGGTCACCGCCCTGGTCATCGCCGGCATCAGCTTCATCGCGGTGCTGCTCATCGTCTCGCTCCTGCTGCTCGCGGTCGACCCCGCCCAGGTGACGAAGCAGATCGACCGGCCCGTGCTGTTCGACGACGAGTCCGAGAAGCCGGAGCCGGGCGAGGACCCAGGTGCCGCGGCGTCCGGAGACCCGAAAGCCTGATCTCGCAACACTCCCGCCGGGACGCTCAGTCGAGCTCGTCGACCAGCTTCGAGGCGAGCCCGTCGTACGTCGCGGGGGTGAGCGCCAGCAGGCGCTCCTTCGCCTCGTCGCCGATGTCGAGCCCGCGCACGAACTCCGAGAGCTCGGGCCCGCCGACGCGGCGGCCGCGGGTGAGGTCCTTGAGGAGTGCGTACGGGTCGGTGATCCGCGACCGGCCGGCCGCGATCTCGGCGCGTACGACCGTCTGGATCGCCTCGGCCAGCACCTCCCAGTTGGCGTCGAGGTCGGCCCGCAGCGCGTCCTCGGCCAGCGAGATCTCCCCGAGGCCCCGCTGCAGGTTGTCGAGCGCGAGCAGCGCGTGCCCGAACGCGACGCCGATGTTGCGCTGCGTCGTCGAGTCGGTCAGGTCGCGCTGCAGGCGGCTCGTGACCAGCGTCTGCGAGAGCGTCGCCAGCAGTCCGCCCGCGATCTCGAGGTTCGCCTCGGCGTTCTCGAACCGGATCGGGTTGATCTTGTGCGGCATCGTCGACGAGCCGGTGGCGCCGGCGACGGGGATCTGCGTGAAGTAGCCGATCGAGATGTAGGTCCAGATGTCGGTCGCCAGATTGTGCAGGATGCCGCCGGCGTGCCGGACGCGGTCGTACAGCTCGACCTGCCAGTCGTGCGACTCGATCTGCGTGGTCAGGATGTTGAAGTCGAGGCCGAGGCCCTCGATGAACCCGCGCGAGAGCTCCGGCCAGTCGACCTCAGGGGCGGCTGCGAGGTGCGCCGACCACGTCCCGGTCGCACCCGAGAACTTCGCGAGGTACTCGCCGCCCTCGATCTGGTCGGCGACGCGCGAGAGGCGCCACGCGAAGACCGCGAGCTCCTTGCCCATCGTCGAGGGCGTCGCCGGCTGGCCGTGCGTGCGCGACAGCATCGCGGCGTCGCGATGGTCCGCGGCGAGCTGGGTGAGCGTGGCGATGACGGCGCGCAGCTTCGGCAGCCACACGCGCCGAACGGCGCGCTGCACGGTGAGCGCATACGAGGTCGAGTTGATGTCCTCGCTGGTGCAGGCGAAGTGCGTGAGCTCGGCGACGGCGTCGAGGCCGAGGGTCGACAGCCGGTCGCGCACGAGGTACTCGACGGCCTTGACGTCGTGGCGCGTCACCGCCTCCTTCTCGGCGAGCCAGTCGATCTCGGCCTGCCCGAACTCGAGGTACAGCGCGCGCAGGCGCGCCTTGTCGTCGTCCTGCAGCGGCGAGGTGCCGAACAGCGAGCGGTCGGTGAGGGCGATGAGCCACTCCACCTCGACCTCGACGCGGGCGCGGTTCAGCCCGGCCTCGGACAGGTACTCGCCCAGTTCGCCGACGGCGGGGCGGTAGCGCCCGTCGAGGGGGCTGAGGGGCTGCGGGGGAAGTGAGGTCACGGTGGCTCCCGTCGGTCTCGGCGAAGACGACCGTCGATCCGGCGTCATGGCACCGGAGGTCATGGCGCAGGGCGGATGGCGGGTTCGAGTTGCCGGAAGAGCGCCCGGCTCGCACTCTCGATCATACCGAGCACCTCGTCGAACATTCCGGGCCCGGCATAGTACGGGTCGGGCACGTCCAGCGTGAGAGCGGTTGGATCGAACGAGAGCAGCAGCGCGATCTTGTCGGCGTCGCCCTCGGTGCGCGCCCATCCGTGCAGGATCCGCTCGTGGCTGCGGTCCAGCGCCACCACGAGGTCGCTGTGTGCGAAGTCGGCGTGCGTGAACTGCCGCGCGCGGTGATGGGCGCCGTCGTAGCCGGCACGCTCGAGCGCCGCGATCGTGCGCAGGTCGGCCTGCTCGCCGACGTGCCAGTCGCCGGTGCCGGCACTCGTCGAGGCGACTCGGGCGCCCAGGCCCGAGGAATCCGCGAACTCCCGGAACACGACCTCGGCCATCGGTGAGCGGCAGATGTTGCCGGTGCATACGAACACAACGCGGAAGGGCGCCACGTCGGTCGCGGTCATGGGTTCCATTCTGGACCGAGGCGACACCGAACGTTAAGGATCTCTCCTCCGGAGGGCTTCCATCGGAGGATGCCGCTCCCCTAGCTTGTGACCAGCGGGGAGGCGACCGGCCTGCCCGCGGTCCCCTTGCGCGGTCCACCGGCCGCCGTCCTCGCGTGGAGGTCCCGTGTCCCCATCACCCCGCAGATTCGCCGCCGCCGCCGCGGCCCTCACGCTCGCCGCGGCGGGCGTGGTGGCCTTCGCCGCACCCGCGGCCGCGGCATCCGGAGATCTGCTCATCAGCGAGTACCTCGAGGGATCGTCGAACAACAAGGCGATCGAGATCTACAACCCGTCGACCGCGAGCGTGAATCTCGCGACGACCGGATACGCGCTTCAGCAGTATTCGAACGGCAGCGCCTCGGCCGGACTGACGATCCCGCTCACCGGCTCCGTCGCAGCGGATGACGTCTACGTGCTCGCGCACGGTGCGGCCAATGCCGCCCTCCTGGCGGCCGCCGATCAGGTGACGGGCACGACCACGGGGCTCTTCAACGGCGACGACGCGGTCGCGCTCGTGAAGAACGGGGTCATCGTCGACGTCATCGGCCAGATCGGGGTCGACCCCGGGACCGAGTGGGGCACCGGCCTGAACTCCACGGCCGACAACACCCTCCGCCGTGCCGCGGAGACATGCATCGGCGACACGAACGGCGCCGACGCCTTCGACCCGGCGGTCGGCTGGACAGGATTCGCAACGGACACGTTCGACGGGTTCGGTGCGCACGACGCGGACTGCGCTCTCGAACCGCCGACCGACCCGGACCCGGGCCCGGTCGCGGACTGCGCCGCCACCCCGGTGACGATCGGATCCGTCCAGGGCTCCGGTGCGGCGTCGCCGATCCAGGGGCAGAACGTGCTGATCAAGGGTGTCGTGGTCGGCGACTTCCAGTCGACCGGCGGCTACGACGGCTACTACATGCAGGACGGCGGCGACGGCGACACGGCGACCTCCGACGGCATCTTCGTCTACGCCCCGGGCGGCACCGCCGTCAACGTCGGCGAGAGCGTCAGCGTCGCCGGTGCGGTCAAGGAGCAGTTCGGGCTCACCGAGGTCGTCGCGGCCGACGTGGAGGTCTGCCCCGGCGGTGCGACCATCCCCGAGCCGACGCCGCTGCAGCTGCCGGCCACCGTCGAGCAGCGCGAAGCGCTCGAGGGCATGTACGTGACGCTCCCGCAGCAGCTCGCGATCGGCGAGACGTTCGAGTACGGGCGCTTCGGCACGATCACGCTGACCAACGGCCGGCTCGACACCCCCACGGCAGTCGTGGAGCCCGGTGCGGCAGCCGTCGCGCTGGCGGCCGCCAACCTCGACAACAGCATCACGCTCGACGACGGCCGCAGCACCCAGAACCCCGACCCGGCGATCCACCCCGACGGCGGGACGTTCACGCTCGAGCACTCGTTCCGCAGCGGCGACCTCGTGCAGAACGCCACCGGCGTGCTGGACTACCGCTTCGACGTGTGGGGCGTGCAGCCGACCGAGGCCGCCGACTTCACCGTCGGCAACCCGCGGCCCGAGTTGCCGGACGTGGGCGGCGACCTGAAGATCTCGAGCTTCAACGTGCTGAATTACTTCACCTCGATCGACCCGACCCCGACGATGTCGGGTGACGACGACTACTACCGCGGCGCCGACACGGCCGAGGAGTTCCAGCGCCAGCAGGACAAGATCGTCTCGGCGCTCGCCGAGATCGACGCGGACGTGTTCGGGCTCCTCGAGATCGAGAACAACGGCACGGCGGTGCAGGCGCTCGCCGACGCGCTCAACGCGCGCGTGGGTGAGGGCACCTACGTGCCCGTCACGACGGGCGTCATCGGCACGGATGCCATCGCGACGGCGATCATCTACAAGCCGGCGTCGGTCGCCCCGGTGGGCGCGCACCTGCTCATGACGAGTGCGATCGACCCCGCCTGGTCGGACGAGCGCAACCGCCCGGGGCTCACCCAGCGGTTCGCATCGACCGAGACGGGCGAGGAGTTCGTGGTGTCGGTGAACCACCTCAAGTCGAAGGGCTCGGCCTGCGCCGAGAGCCCCGACCTCGGCGACGGACAGGGCAACTGCAGCGCGCTGCGTACGGCGGCCGCCACGGCGCTCACGACCTGGCTCAACACCACGGTGGCGACGGACGGCCGGGCGATCGTGATCGGCGACCTGAACTCGTACGACCACGAGGACGCGATCGACGGGTTCGTCCAGGGCGGCTTCACCGACCTGGAGAAGCAGTTCAACGGCGAGCACGCGTACTCGTACGTGTTCGACGGGCAGTTGGGCTACCTCGACTACGCCCTCGCACAGCCGGCGCTGCTCGCGGATGTGTCGGGTGCCTCGGCGTGGCACATCAATGCCGACGAGCCGAGCCTCATCGACTACGACATGTCGTTCAAGCTTCCGGCGCAGGACGCCCTCTGGGCGCCCGACCCGTACCGCTCGAGCGACCATGACCCGGTGATCGTGGGGCTGAACCTCACGCCCCCGGACACGACGGATCCCACCATCGAGGTGTCGGCCGAACCGTCGGCCGTGTTCCCGCCGAACAACAAGATGCGCACGGTCGAGTTCACGATCGACGCCGCCGACGACAGCGGCGACGTCACCGTCGAGTTCACGGACGCGACTGCGACCGGCTCGTCGAAGGCGGACTGGGAGCAGATCGACGACGACACGTTCCGCGTCAAGGCTGTGAAGGGCGCGGTCTACCGCTTCACCTGGACGGCGACGGATGCCGCGGGCAACACCGCGACAGACACGGTCGAGGTGGTCGTGGGCAAGTAGGGCTCTCGAGCTCTCCACACCCCCGAGGGGCGTCGTTCCGATGCGGAGCGGCGCCCCTCCTCCACATGCGGCCGAGGGGCGCCGTTCTCCACGGACCGTCGCCGCCTCGGCGGCGCCCCGATCCCTCGAGGAGCACGATCGACGGGTGACTCTCGTTCCCCCGGTCGCCGATGCGGCGTCTCATCAGCTCGCCGAGGTCGTGCGCGAACTCGCACGACTCCTCGACCGGATCGCGGATGCCGCGCTCGTCGCGCGCGGACTCGCCGACGCCGTCGACTGGCAGGCGAAGGCGGCCACGGCGTTCCACGACCGGGCCACCGCATGGGCGGGCGACGTGTCGGGGCTCACCTGCCTGACCGAGACCGTGCGGTACGACGTCGCACGCGCCCGCGAGCGCGCGGCGTTCGCGGAGTCGCTTTCCGCAGTGTTGTCCGGGGCGGGACGATGAGAGACCCGTCCCCCGGGAACGACGTGTTGGCACCTGCCGTTCCCCGTCAGGACGGGGCGACGGAAGGCGGCCTGCTGGCGCCCGACCTCGTCCGTGATCCCGGACGCCTCGGTCCGAGCGAAGGACTCATCAGCCTGCTCGCCGACAACTGGCCGCGCGTCGACGACGGCCTGCAGATCCGCAGCGGCGGCGCCGTGGCGGTGGACACGGCCACCCTGTCTGCGGCCGCCGTGCGCTTCGATGCCGCTCGCGAGGAGCTCGCCGCCATCGCCGACCGCGTGCGCGCGCTGCAGGACGTGCTGCGGATGCTGCCGGCGCACACGGACGACGCGCGGGCGGCGGCATCCGCTCTCGCCGCGCAGCTGCAAACGGTGCACGAAGAGTCCGAGGAGATCGCCCGCGCGCTGCGCGAGGCGGCGTACGCCTACGAGATGGTGGAGGTCCAGGCCGAGCACCGGGCCGCCGTCCTTGCCGGCGAGGGCGCCCGCGCGGACCGCCTCGACGCGCGGATGACCGCGCTGGTAGAGCAGCATCCCGACGCCTGGCGGATGGCGCTCGACGCGGAGTTCGGGTACGCCCTCTCGTGGCCATCCGAGCTCGTGCGGCAGGCGACCCACTGGGGGGTCGGACTGGGCAGCGAGATCAACGACCCGGGCGCTGTCGTGGCGGGAGCCGGCGCCGGCCTGCTCACCCTGGGCGGCGCTGTGGCTGTCGGCCTGGCGGGCACCGGGAGGCTCCCTCGAGAGGCGAGGCTCACAGGCACGGCCGGGCCGGTGACGCTGATCCCGGTGACGCCGGCAGCACCTGGCAGTGCGGCGGGGGCGGCCGGGGTCGTAACCGCAGGCACCGCGCCTGCCGCCGGTGCCGGGGGTGCCGCGTCGCCCGGGTCGGCGGGCTCGCCGGCCTCGGTCGCGCCGCAGAGCCTGGCGGCAGCGACGGCGCGGATCCCGGGTTCGGGAGACTCGCGGGTGCGGGTCGAGCGGTACACGATGCCGGACGGCTCGCGGCAGTACGCCGTGTACATCGCCGGGATGCAGTCGGGCGCGATGGGCGGCGACGACGCATGGGACAACGCCTCGAACGTCGAGCTCTATGCCGGAAGGACGTCGGATTCGTACGCCGTGACCGAGGCGGCGCTCGCCGCGGCCGGGGCGCGGCCGGGCGAGGTGATCCACGTGTTCGGCTTCTCACAGGGCGCGATGATCGGTTCGCACCTGGCGCTCGAGGGCCTCTACGACACCCAGACGCTCGTGTCGCTGGGCTCGCCCGTCGACGCCGACGTCGGACCGGGGACGTTGAGCGTATCGGTGCGCCACTCCGACGATCCCGTCGTAGGGCTCGCCGGTGGTGGCCATGCCCAGCCGGTCGGCGCGTCCGGCAGCTTCATCGTCGAGCGGGTCTCCGACCCCGACGTCGCCGTCGACGAGGTGGGGCTGCCCGCGCACCGGCTGACCGCGTATGCCGAGACGGCGGCGCTCGTCGACGCGTCGTCCGATCCTCGGGTCGACGGCCTGCGCCACGTGTTCGACGACCTCGCGCGCGCGGATGCCGTCGATGTCACCGAGTACGCCGCGAGGCGTGATGCGGGCTGAGTCAGTCCTTGCGCGGTCGCAGGATGATGCCGAAGATCCAGTTGATCAGGGTGATGATGACCGCCGCGACGACGCCCCACCAGAAGTCCTCGACCCGCAGGCCCCAGTTCCACCAGTGCGTGAGCCAGGCCGTGAGCCACAGCAGGAACGCGTTGATGAGGAGGCCGATCAGCCCCAGCGTGAGGATGTAGAGCGGGAACGCCAGCACCTTGATGACGGTGCCGATGATCGTGTTCACGAGCGCGAAGATCACCGCGACGATGAGCAGCGTCAGCACCAGCTGAAGCGTCCCTCCCGGCGGGAACGGCACGACGAAGACCTGGAGCGCAGGGATCAGGGTGACGACCCAGATCGCGAACGCGTTGATGACGACGCGGATGAGGAAGCCCATGGTCCGCCCAGTCTTCCATGACGCGCGCCCGCGTCCAACGAGAATCGCGAGCCGAGACGCGGCCTCCCTACCGCTCGTAGACTCGGGACCGTGACCGACGCTCCCGAGATCCCCGTCCGCGTGCGCCCCGAGGTCGCCGCGCTGCCGCCGTACAAGCAGGGCCGGCAGGCCGGCGCCGAGGCGTTCAAGCTGTCGAGCAACGAGAACCCGTTCGACCCGCTGCCGGGCGTGCTCGAGCGCGTGCAGGCGGCGACAGCGCTCAACAGATACCCGGACGCCAGCGCCGCGCGGCTGCGCGAGCGCCTCGCCGAGCGCTTCGCCGTCGGTGCCGACGCGATCCACATCGGCGCCGGCAGCGTCTCGATCCTCGCCCAGCTCGTGCTGGCGACATCCGGCCCGGGCGACGAGGTCATCTACGCGTGGCGCTCGTTCGAGGCCTACCCCTGGCTCGCGGTGGTCGCCGGTGCCACGGCCGTGCAGGTGCCGCTCGCCGCGGGCGCCCGCCACGACCTCGACGCGATGGCAGCCGCGATCACCGACCGCACGCGCGCCATCATCGTGTGCAGCCCCAACAACCCGACCGGCCCCATCGTCACGCAGGCCGAGTTCGACGGGTTCGTCGCCCGCGTGCCCGCCGACGTGCTCGTGATCCTCGACGAGGCGTACTCCGAGTTCGTCACCGATACCGACGCCGTCGACGGTGCCCGGGTGCTCGCGACCGGCAGCCACCCCAACGTCGTGGTGCTCCGCACCTTCTCCAAGGCGTACGGCCTCGCCGCGCTCCGGGTCGGCTATGCCGTCGGCCACCCGCGCGTCCTCGACGCGGCCCGCAGCACCGCGATCCCGCTGTCCGTCACCGCCCACGCCGAGGAGGCGGCGCTCGCGAGCCTCGACGCCGAGGACGAGCTGCTCGAGCGCGTCCGCGTCATCGCCGAGCGTCGCGACGGGCTCGCGGACGGCCTCCGCCGGGCCGGCTGGAACGTCCCGGAGGCGCAGGGCAACTTCGTGTGGCTGCCGGCCGGTGACGAGACCGCGACCTTCGCCGCCGCCTTCGAGGAAGCAGGCCTGATCGTCCGTCCGTTCGCCGGCGACGGCATCCGGATCTCCGTCGGCGAAGAGGAATCTGTCGAGAAGGTCCTAGGGATTGCAGCATCCGTTGTGAAGAACCTCCCGGAAGGGCACGCAGGAGTGCGGGCTAGCGTAGAACGGTGACCCCGCCTGAAGACTTGGTGACGACTGGCGCCACGGCACCTTCGGAAACCACCGTGCCCGAAGACCCCGCTCTCATCCGCTTCCTGGAAGCGGACGGCACCTTCGCCCCGACCCCCGCCGCCGAGCGCTATCGCGCCGCCGTCGACGCGCTGAGCGACGCCGACCTCGAGACGTTCTACCGTGACATGGCCGTCATCCGCGCGTTCGACGTGCAGGCGACGAACCTCCAGCGCCAGGGCCAGCTGGCCCTCTGGCCGCCGAGCTACGGCCAGGAGGCCGCGCAGGTGGGTTCCGCGCGGGCGGCGCGTCCGCAGGACCACATCTTCCCGTCCTACCGCGAGCACGTCGTGACGAAGATCCGCGGCGTCGACCCGATCGACATCATCCGCGTGATGCGCGGACTGACGCACGGCGGGTGGGACCCGACCGACCCGAAGAACGGCAACACCCACATCTACACGCTCGTCCTCGGCTCGCAGACGCTGCATGCGACCGGGTTCGGCATGGGGCTGGTCTTCGACGGCCGGTGCGGCACCGGCGACCCCGACCGCGACGAGGCCGTCATCGTCTACTACGGCGACGGCGCGTCGAGCCAGGGCGACGTCCACGAGGCGATGGTCTTCGCCGCGAGCTATCAGACCCCCGAGGTCTTCTTCCTGCAGAACAACCAGTGGGCCATCTCGGTGCCCGTCTCGACGCAGTCGCGCTCGCCGCTGTACAAGCGCGGCGAGGGATACGGGATGCCGAGCGCGCTGATCGACGGCAACGACGTCCTCGCGAGCTGGGCCGTCACACGGGCGGCGCTCGACGAGGCGCGCGCGGGCGGCGGTCCGCAGGCGATCGAGGCCATGACCTACCGGCTCGGCGCGCACACGACGAGCGACGATCCCACGAAGTACCGGCCGTCGAGCGAGGAGGAGGCGTGGCGTCGCCGCGATCCGCTCGCACGCATGAAGGCCTTCCTGCTCACCCGGGGCGCGTCGGAGTCGTTCTTCGCCGACGTGGATGCCGAGGCGGACGCTCTCGCCGACGACATCCGCACCCGCACCAACGCGCTGGGCGGACTCGAGGCCGACGACATCTTCGCCCACGTGTACTCCGAGCCCCATCCGCTCATGGACGAGCAGCGGCAGTGGCTCGCCGGATACGAGGCATCCTTCGAGGGAGGCGCATCGTGACCGACACCCGGCCGCCCCGCGAACGAGGCACGAGCGAGACGAAACGCGCCGAGCCCGCCGTGAACCCCGTGCCCGAGGCATCCGCCACGCAGACGATGCCGCTCAGCCGGGCGATCAACGCCGGTCTGCGTGCGTCTCTCGCCGGCAGCGACCGCGTGCTGCTCATGGGCGAGGACATCGGCAAGCTCGGCGGCGTCTTCCGCATCACCGAAGGGCTGCAGGCCGAGTTCGGCGAGCGCCGCGTGATCGACAGCCCGCTCGCCGAGTCCGGACTCGTCGGCACTGCGATCGGGCTGGCGCTCGCCGGATTCCGCCCGGTCGTCGAGATCCAGTTCGACGGGTTCGTCTTCCCCGCGTTCGACCAGATCACCTCGCAGCTGGCCAAGATGACGAACCGCCTCGAGGGCGCGGTGCAGATGCCCGTCGTGATCCGCATCCCGTACGGCGGGCACATCGGGGCCATCGAGCACCATCAGGAGAGCCCCGAGGCGTACTTCACGCACACCCCAGGCCTGCGGGTCGTGAGCCCGTCGACGCCGAACGACGGGTACTGGATGATCCAGGACGCGATCGCCTCGGCCGATCCGGTGATCTTCCTCGAGCCGAAGAGCAAGTACTGGCAGAAGGGCGAGGTCGACACCTCCGCCCGCGCCCTGCCGCTGCACGCGTCGCGCATCGTCCGCCGCGGCACCGACGTCACCCTCGTCGGCCACGGCGCCATGGTCACGACGATGCTGCAGGCCGCCGTGCTGGCCGAGGTCGAGGGCATCAGCATCGAGGTCGTCGACCTGCGCTCACTGTCGCCCGTGGACTACGGCCCGATCCTCGAGTCCGTGCGCCGCACCGGTCGCATGGTCTACGCGCAGGAGGCCCCGGGCTTCACGTCGCTCGGCTCTGAGGTCGCGGCGACCGTGATGGAGCGTGCGTTCTACGCGCTCGAGGCTCCGGTGCTGCGCGTGTCGGGCTTCGACGCCCCGTTCCCCCCGGCCAAGCTCGAAGGCGTCTTCCTGCCCGACGCTGACCGCATCCTCGAGGCCGTCGACCGGTCCCTCGCCTACTGAGAGGGAGCCGGTCGTTGAGCGAGCGAGGAACGAGGGAGACGAAACGTCTGCGCCTGGCGTATCGGTTCGGTTCGGCGCGTTTCGTCTCGGTCGCTGGCGCTCCCTCGCTCAACGACCGAGGAATCTTCTCCCGGTCGTTGAGCGAGCGAGGAACGAGGGAGACGAAACGTCTGCGCCTGGCGTATCGGTTCGGTTCGGCGCGTTTCGTCTCGGTCGCTGGCGCTCCCTCGCTCAACGACCGAGGAATCTTCTCCCGGTCGTTGAGCGAGCGAGGAACGAGCGAGACGAAACGCCTGCGCGCGGCCGGAACGTCACGCGCGTTTCGTCTCGCAAGCTCGCTCAACGACCGGGTCTTTCGAAAGGACACTCCATGAGCACCCAGACGTTCGTTCTCCCCGATGTCGGCGAAGGCCTCACCGAAGCCGAGATCGTCCAGTGGCGCGTCGGCCCGGGCGACACCGTCGCGGTCAACGACGTGCTCGTCGAGATCGAGACGGCGAAGTCGCTGGTCGAGCTGCCCTCGCCGTTCGCCGGCACCGTCGGCGAGCTGCTGGCCGTCGAGGGCGCGACGGTGAACGTCGGCTCGGCGATCATCACGATCGCCTCGACGACGGATGCCGCCGCCCCGGCCACCGTCGGACAGTCCGAGCACGGGCAGCCCGCCGAGCCCGCCGAGGGCGAGGGAGCGGTGCTCGTCGGGTACGGCACTGGCGGTCAGGTGCAGTCCCGGCGGCGCAAGGCCGCCGTTCCCGCAGCGGAACGGGTCGCGGCATCCGTCGGCATCATCGCCAAGCCGCCGATCCGCAAGCTCGCGCGCGACCTCGGGGTGGAGCTGTCGGCCGTGGCGCCGAGCGGCCCCGCCGGCGAGGTGACCCGCGAGGACGTCGTGCGGCACGCGTCGCAGGCCAGCGTGTTCCGCAACATCGAGACGCCCGAGTGGGGCGACGTGCGCGAGGAGACCATCCCGGTCGCCGCGCCGGCGCCCGCGGAGCGGCCGACTCCCGGCCCCGCCGAGGTCGCGCCATCGACGCCCGCCCCCGACGCGGCCGGTCGCGAGGAGACCATCGCCGTCCGGGGTGTGCGCAAGGCCACCTCGTCGGCGATGGTGCAGTCGGCGTACTCGGCCCCGCACGTCTCGGTGTGGACCGACGTCGACGCCACCCGCACGATGGAGCTCGTCAAGCGGCTCAAGACCTCGCCGGACTTCGCCGACACGAAGGTCTCGCCGCTCTTGATCATGGCGCGCGCCGTGATCTGGGCGGCGCGGCGCACCCCGATGGTGAACGCTGCGTGGGTGGATGCCGAAGGGGGCGCCGAGATCCGGGTGCGGCGGTACGTCAACCTCGGGATCGCCGCGGCGACGCCGCGCGGCCTCCTCGTGCCGAACATCAAGGATGCACAGGACCTGTCGATGCGCGAGCTGGCCCGGGCGCTCGAGAGGCTCACCCTCACGGCGCGGGAGGGTAAGACGACTCCAGCCGACCAGCACGGGGGAACGATCACGATCACGAATATCGGCGTGTTCGGCATGGACGCCGGGACTCCGATCATCAACCCGGGCGAGGCGGGCATCGTGGCACTGGGCACGATCCGGCAGAAGCCCTGGGTCGTCGACGGCGAGGTCCGGCCGCGCTGGGTGACCACCGTCGCCGGCTCGTTCGATCACCGCGTGGTCGACGGAGACGGGATGTCGCGCTTCATCGCCGACGTGGCGTCGATCCTCGAGGAGCCGGCGCTGCTCCTGGACTGACCTCCTTCGGCGGAACCCGCCTCAGCCGTCGATGCGCCGAGGCGTCTCTGCGGCGGGGGCCCGGTGCGCGGCGCGCAGCAGGGACGCCGGCGCGAGGGAGCGCGGGCGACCGAGGATCAGCAGCAGCGCGATCGCGAACAGCCCGCCCATCGTGCCCGCCATGATGTCGGCCATCGTGTCGTCGAGCCCGCCCTGGGCGACGGTGCCGATGAGCCGGTCGCTCGCGAACTCGCAGATCTCCCACGCGGCGGCGAAAGCCATCGCGGTCAGCTGGATGACGGCCAGAGCGAACCACGCGGGGAACGGGGCGTTCACCCGCTCCTCCATGCGCCGCACCCACAGCATCCCGAGCCACGCGAGCATCACGCCGGAGTCGAAGTGGATGAGGGTGTCCCAGTCGGCGATCGCGACGTAGACGTTCAGCGCGCTGCCCGCGTACGGGCCCAGCGTGATGAAGATCACGTAGTGCAGCTGAAACGCGCGGGGCAGCGTCGTGCGGAAGACGAGCTCGGCGGCGGCAGGCGCCCACATCGACAGGACGAGCAGCACCGTGAGCAGCATCTGCGCCGGCAGACCGGCCGCAGACAGCACCAGGGCGACGACGAGGGCTCCCGCCTGGAACGGGAGGGCGAGCAGCAGCGAGCGGCGGACGACCTGCGGGAGCACGGGACCGACGCTATCAGCGGGTCCGGTCGCGTGAACGGGTGAGGTTTGAGAACGATTCTCATTAGCGTTAGAGTCGTTGACATGACCTCGTTGCGACGCTCCCTGCCTGTGCTCGGCCTGACGGCGGCATCCGCCCTCGTCCTCGCGGGATGCGCGGGCACCGCGGCGGGCGGCGACGACGACGCCGAGGGCCGGCTCTCGGTCGTCGCATCCACCAACGTCTACGGGCAGATCGCCGCCGAGGTCGGCGGCGACCTGGTCGACGTCACCTCGATCGTGACCAACGAGTCGCAGGACCCGCACTCGTTCGAGCCCAGCGCCCGCGACCAGCTCACGGTCTCGAAGGCCGACCTCGTCATCGAGAACGGCGGCGGCTACGACGCCTTCGTCGATGCGCTCATCGAGTCCAGCGGCACGGATGCGCCGGTCGTCACCGCCGTCGAGTACTCGCACGACTGGCCCGACAACCCCGGTCACGCCGACCCGCCCGCCGCGGACGAGACCGGCAGCGACGAGACGGATGCCGCGACCGACGACGCCGCGACGGAGGACGCCGAGGAGCACGCGACCGACGACGCCGCGACGGAAGCCGCCGACGATCACGCGACCGACGACGCCGCGACGGAAGCCGCCGACGATCACGCGACCGAGGACGCCGAGGCGCACACCGACGAGGCCGACGACCACGGTCACGATCACGTCGAGGGTTTCAACGAGCACGTCTGGTACGACCCGCACACCATCGCGCACGTCGCCTCCGCGATCGCCGACGAGCTGGGTCAGCTGAGCCCCGACGACGCCGACACCTTCATCGCGAACGCCGAGGCCTTCGGCGCCGAGGTCGAGACGCTCGAGGCCTCGCTCGGCGACATCGGCGCCGCGCACGGCGGCGAGAAGGTCTTCGTCACCGAGCCGGTGCCGGTGTACCTCACCGACGCCGCCGGACTCGAGAATTCGACGCCCGAGGCGTTCAGCGAGGCCGTCGAAGAGGGGCAGGATGTCGCGCCCGCGACCCTCCTCGAATCCCTGGCGCTCGTGCGCGACGGCGGAGTGAGCGTCGTGATCACGAACACGCAGACGGGCGGGGCGGAGACGCAGGAGATCGTAGGCGAGGCCGACGGCCTCGGCATCCCGGTGATCGCGTTTTCGGAAACGCTCCCCGAGGGGGAGACTTACATCTCGTGGATGCAGGCGAACATCGAGGCGCTGAACACGGCGCTGCAGGCGTGACACCGGCGTCGGCCCACCCCGATCGGCGGGTGGTACTGAGCATCCGGGATGCGGCGCTGCAGCGCGGGGATCGCGAGCTCTGGGCCGGCCTCGACCTCGACGTGCGCGCCGGTGAGCTGATCGCCGTGCTCGGACCCAGCGGGTCGGGCAAGACAACGCTGCTGCGGGCGATCCTCGGGCTCGAGCCGCTGTCCCGCGGCGAGATCACCGTCGAGGGCGCGCCGGTCGAGGGTCACGGCAGCCGCCGCATCGGCTACATCCCGCAGGCCAGGCCGCTGCCGCGCGACACGTCGCTGCGCGGCCGCGACCTCGTGGCCCTCGGTGTCGACGGCCACCGCTTCGGGCTGCCCATCCCGCGCCGCGGCGATCGCGCCCGCATCGACGCTCTCATCGACGCCGTCGGGGCGCGCGAGTTCGCCGACCGGCCGGTCGGACAACTCTCGGGCGGCGAGCAGCAGCGCCTGCGCGCCGGCCAGGCGCTCGCCGACGACCCGCCGCTGCTGCTGTGCGACGAGCCGCTCACGAGCCTCGACCTCGCGAACCAGCAGGCCGTCATCGGTCTCATCGACCGGCATCGCCGGGACAAGGATGCCGCGGTCGTGCTCGTGACGCACGACATCAACCCGCTCCTGGGCAAGGTCGACCGTATCCTGTACATCGCGAACGGCCGCTTCACGCTGGGGACGCCGCAGGAGGTGCTGCGCTCCGACGTGCTCACCGCGCTTTACGGCGCGCACGTCTTCGTGCTGCGCGCCGGCGACCGCCTTGTGGTGGTCGGCGCCCCCGACGCCGAGGCCTCGCACCACCACCACGAGGGCGAGGGGGCTGCGTGAACTGGAACGACATCGCGGACGCGATGTTCGGCGGCCTGCCGTACTACGGCGAGATCCTCGCCCTGGTGGCGAACTCCGTGTGGGCGGGCGCCGTGCTGGGGCTCGTCGGCGGGCTGATCGGCGTGTTCGTCATCCAGCGCGACATGGCGTTCGCCGTCCACGGCATCAGCGAGCTGTCGTTCGCCGGCGCTGCAGCCGCGCTCCTCATCGGCTGGGACGTCGTGACGGGCTCGATCATCGGGTCTCTCATCGCGGCTGCGATCATCGGCGTGCTGGGTGCGAAGGCCCGCGACCGCAACTCGATCATCGGCGTGCTGATGCCGTTCGGGCTCGGTCTCGGCATCCTGTTCCTCTCGCTCTACGACGGGCGAAGCGCCAACCGGTTCAGCCTGCTCACGGGCCAGATCGTGTCGGTGCAGACCGGGCAGCTCGGCTGGCTGATCGGCATCGGCGCCGTCGTGCTGGTGGGCGTGCTGCTCATCTGGCGTCCGCTGCGGTTCGACTCGCTCGATCCGCAGTCGGCGGCGGCGCGCGGTGTGCCGACCACGGCGGTCTCGCTCGCCTTCATGCTGCTGCTCGGGCTCATCGTGGCCGTCGCCGTGCACATCATCGGCGCACTGCTGGTGATGGCCCTGCTGGTCACCCCCGCCGCGGCCGCCGTGCGGATCGCATCGGGCCCGCTGTCGGTGCCCCTGCTGTCGGCGCTGTTCGGCTTCGTGTCGGCGGTGGGCGGCATCCTGCTCGCGATCATGGGGACGCTCCCGGTGAGCCCGTACATCACCACCATCTCGTTCGCGATCTACGTGGTGTGCCGGGTGATCGGCGCTCGCCGCGACCGCGTCACGAGGGTCGCCACGTGATCGCCACGACCGGCCCGGCCGTTCCGCTGTCACGATCTGTGGCCGCGGCCCATAGATTGCGACAGGTGAGCGAGCGGGCCCCGCGGCGGCGGCCTGCGGGAGGCGCCCGGCCGACGTCCAGGACCCGTCGGTAGACTCGCCGCCATGGTCCAGCGCAACACCTGGCAGCGCGAACGCGTACGCGAAGCGCTCTCGGACGCCCGTGGCTTCGTGAGCGCGCAGTCGCTGCACGCCACGCTCCGCGACGAGAGCACCGGCATCGGGCTGGCGACCGTGTACCGCACCCTCGCCGGGCTCGCCGCCCAGGGCGACGCCGACTCGCTGCAGAGCCCCGAGGGCGAGGCGCTCTACCGCGCGTGCACGAGCACCGGCCACCACCACCATCTGATCTGCCGCTCCTGCGGGCTGACCGTCGAGATCGAGGCGACCGACGTCGAGCAGTGGGCCAAGCGCACGGCCGAGCGCCATGGATTCCGCGACGCCGAGCACGTCGTCGACATCTTCGGACTCTGCGCGAGCTGCGCCGCGGCCCGGGACGCCGAGCGTGACGCGAACTGACCCCGCGCTTCGACGAGCTCAGGGATCGGCCTCGCGGGGTTCGGCAGCCGAGCTCGGCGACGGGCGCCGCCACCGCTCCCCGGGTTCAGCCCCCGGGCCGTCGTCACAGGCACGCGCTGCGCTGTGGCTGGGCGTGGGGCTCGCCCTCGTCGCAGGCCTCTTCCTCATCGACTGGCTCGCGCCCGCGCTGTTCCCGGCATCCCTCTCCACCCGTGCGCAGGACGGGCTCACACTCGCCATCAGTGTGCTCATCGAGTCGCTGCCCTTCGTGGCGCTGGGCGTGGTGCTGTCGATCGTCGTCCAGGTGTGGGTTCCCCCGGGGGTCATCGAGCGATGGATGCCGCGCCGCGCGTGGGCGCGCCGCGCGGTGCTGTCGCTGCTGGGCATGATCGTGCCGGTGTGCGAATGCGGCAACGTGCCGTTCGCGCGCGGCCTGCTCATGCGCGGGTTCTCGGTGCCCGAGACGCTGACGTTCCTGATCGCGGCGCCGATCGTGAATCCCATCGTGATCCTGACGACGCACCAGGCGTTCGGGTTCAGCGACGGCATCCTCGTCGCGCGCATTCTCGGCGGATACGCGATCGCGAACCTGATCGGATGGCTGTACTCGCGGCATCCGTCTCCCGACGCCCTCCTCACCGACCGCTTCCGCGACACATGCGAGCTCGTCTTCCACGAGCCCGGCGGCAAGTGGCGGCGCACGCTCGCGCAGTTCGTGATCGAGCTGCGCGCGGTCATGCCGGCGCTCATCATCGGCTCGGCGCTCGCCGGGGCGGTGCAGGTGCTCATCCCGCGCGACGCGCTGCTCGCGATCGGCTCGAACCCGGCGCTCTCGATCGTCGCGATGATGGCCCTCGCGATGGTGGTCTCGATCTGCTCGAACGTCGACGCGTTCTTCGCGCTGTCGTTCGCCTCGACGTTCACCCCCGGGTCGATCGTCGCGTTCCTGCTGGTCGGGCCGCTCGTCGACGTCAAGATGCTGGCCCTCATGCGCACGACCTTCACGTGGCGCACCCTCGGCGGCATCGTCGTCGTGGTGGTGCTGTCGGCGTTCGCGATCGGGACGGCGGTGAACCTCCTTGCGTAACGCCGGATTCGTCGGCACGCGGTGGCTCGGGGTCGGGCTGGCCGCAGCCCTCGCCGTGGTCACCATCTCGCTCGCGGTCACCGATCGGCTCGCGCTGTACATCAACCCCGACTCGACCTGGTTCGCCGTCTCGATGGCCGTGCTCGTGCTCGTCGGCGCCGTGGCGTCGTTCGCGCTGCCCCTGGGTGCCGAGGCCGACCATGGCCACGACCACGGCGACGGTTCTGCGGAGGCTCGAGACGTTTCGACTCGCTTCGCTCGCTCAACGACCGGGGCTGAAGGTGGGGCCGAGCGCGTTTCGACTCGCTTCGCTCGCTCAACGACCGGGGCTGAAGGCGAGGCCGGGGGCGTTTCCTCACGCTCCGCGCGCTCGACCGGAAGTCCGGTCGTTGAGCGAGCGAGGAACGAGCGAGACGAAACGCTCGAGCCGACGCCCGACCCCGGCCAGGCGCACCACGACGCTGCGCACGACGAACACGCGCACCGCAGCCATCCGCTCGGTGTCGCGGCCACCGTGCTCGGCGGGGTCGCCGCCTCGGGGGTGGTCGTGCTGACGCTGGTGCTGCCGCCCGCGTCGCTGTCGGCCGAGCTCGCGATGTCGCGCGACGTGGGGGCGACGCCGTTGTTCGGCGGGGCCGACACCGTGCAGCTCGCCTCCACCGGCGACACCGCCTCGTTCGGGGTCGGCGACTGGGCGACCGTGTTCGCGACCGCGACCAATCCGGACGCCTTCGACGGCGACACGGTCGAGCTCACCGGATTCGTCACTCCGGGCGACGACGGCGCCTTCGACCTGACGCGCCTGATCATCACGCACTGCGTCATCGACGCGCAACCCGCGAGCCTGCCGATCGTGGGCGCCGCGCCGTCGCCCGACACCGGGCAGTGGGTGACCATCACCGGCACGGTCCGCTCCTCGTCGGACGGACGTCTCGTGGTCGACGCGGCCGACATCGCGGAGATCGCCGAACCCGAGGACCCGTATGAGTACTGACGCCTCCCCGCGGCGCACGCGGTCCCGGCGTCGTCGAGGCCGCGCCTTCGTCGTGACGTTCGGCGTCGTGGTGGGCCTGCTCGCGGTGCTCGGCCTGGCCGGTGCCGCGGCCAGCGTCGCGCAGGGGCCGCGGGTCACCGATGCGTACGTGGATCCCGCGGCCGCGGCGGCGGCATCCGGGTCCCGTCTCATCGTGACGACCACCCAGTCGCTCGCCGAGATCGACCCGTCGCAGGTGACGATCACGCCGGCGACGCCGTTCGCCGTCGACACGTCGGGCCGGAGCGTCGGAATCAGGTTCACCCTGCCGCTCTGGGACGACACGGAGTACACCGTCACCATCGACGGCGTCGCCTCGCTCGGGGGCGGACCGGCCGCGACGATCACCGACAGCTTCCGCACGCCGCCGGCCCAGGTGTTCCTGCTGCAGCGCGGCACGAACGACGGCGACCTGATCTATCGCACCGACCTGACCGGCCAGAACGCCGTGCCGGTGTTCCGGCATCCGCACATCGAGGACTTCCGCGCCACCGGCGCGCATCTCGTGGTGTCGGTGCGCACCGACGACGACGAGGCCGGACTCATCGTCGCCGACCTCGACGGCGAGCACGCGCGCGAACTGCCCCTGCCGGTGGAAGACGGCGGGGACGGCTACGTGTCGAACCTGCAGAGTGCCGACCGCGGTGAGCGCATCGGCTACACCTTCTCGGACGCCCATCTCGACGCCGATTCCGGCCGCGAGAGCCGTCTGTTCACCGCCTCGCTCGGAGACCCCGACGCGGACCCCGTGGCGATCGAGGTCGAGGGCGCCGATCCCCGCGTGGCGGAATGGCGCTTCGTGCCCGACACCGACAGCATCCTGCAGCTGTCTTTCGACGGCTCACTGCTGCTGACCGGATCGGATGCCGCCGCCGGCGCCCCGACCGCATTGGGCGCGGCGATCGCCATCGACGGCATCGCGCGCGGGTCGAGCGAGGCCGTCGTCGACCGGGTCGACCAATCCGCGGTCATCGACCTCACCGACGCGAGCGAGCAGCCGCTGGTGACCCCGGACGCCGACCTCGGCGGCACGAGCTCGGTGACGCCGCTCCCCGACGGGTCGACCATCCGGACGGCGGCGGTGCTCGACGGCGACGCGATGCCGACCGGGCGCACGTCCGTCGCCCGCGTGGCTGCGGACGGTGCGACGACCATGCTCACCGAGATCGGCGAGACGGATGCCGTGATCCAGGTCTGCGTGTCGCCCAGCGCGCGCTACGTCGCGCTGCTGGTGGCGCCGGATGCCGTCTCGAATGCCTACGACACCTACCAGCTGCCGCTCCCCACGCGACCCGAGACGCGGATCCTCCAGGTCGCCGATGGCGAGCCCGTGGTCGCCCTCAACGGCGCGGCGATCTCGTGGTGCCAGGTGCCGCCCCGCTGACAGCTTCAGGCGAACGTCAGCCACGGCATCCGCTCTGGGCTGAAGCCCGGTGAACCGAATCAGCGGGCGTGGTGGAGGGGGATCAGGACGGGGTCCCCTGGGCATCGCCACCGGCGGCGGGCGCCGCAGCCTTCGGTGCGGCGGGCACGGGGATCCTCGACGGCAGGCCGGTCGACAGCAGGAGCCCGAGCACCGTCAGCGCGAAGACGAAGAACAGCGACTGGCGGAGCGACTCGACCTGCGTGTCGGCGTAGAGGCGGGCGACCTCGGCCGCGGCGTCCGGGTCGGCACCGGCATCCGTCAAGAGATCCTCGGCCTGCTGCTCGGAGATGATGGGCGCGCCCTTCGATGCGCTCGCCACGACCTGTTCGCGCACGTCGTCGGGAAGCGTCGTGCTCTGCTGCACCGCAGCAGTGAACCCCGAGGTGAGCAGCAGGATGAACACGGATCCCACGATCGCCGTGCCGAACGACGAGCCGAGGTTCTGGAACGTGCCCTGCAGGCCGCCGACCTCTGAGGTGTCTGACTGCTCCACCGCCGACATGTTGACGTTGCCCAGCTGCGAGGCGAGCAGGCCGAAACCGGCGCCGACCACGAACATGCCCGTGGCGAACAGCCAGTCCGCGAGCTCCGGCTGCACGGCGACGAACACCAGCAGCACCCCCAAGCCGAGGGTGAGCTGTCCGATGCGGCCGAGATTCCGGGCCGAACGGACCGTCGAAAGCCGCGAACCGAGCACCGAGAAGAGGATGAGTCCGAGCGACAGCGGCAGGATCTTCAACCCCGTCTGCAGGGCGTCGAAGCCGAGGATCGTCTGCAGGTACACCGGGATGACGAAGAAGAGCGCGGCGATCGCGAAGTACTGCGCCATGAACATCGTGAGGCCGCTGCGCAGCGCCGGGTTGCGCAGCAGGCTGACCTTGAGGAGCGGCACCCGGCCGGTGCGCTCGAGCTGCTGCTGGCGTTTCACGAACAGCCACAGCACGACGATCGACAGCAGGATCATGTAGGCGACGGGCGAGATGCCGAGCGGGGCGAACGGCTCGCCGTTGATCACGGGAGGATCCAGCGGCTCGAACCAGCCCCACGTCTTGCTCTGCAGGATGCCGTAAACGAGGAGCGCGAGGCCCAGGGCCGACAGCACGACGCTCAGCAGGTCGATGCGCAGCGTGCGGTCGCCGGGCACGTCCTTGATGCGCCCCGACACGATCAGCACGAGCGTCATCACGATCGCCTCCGCGACGAAGACGTAGCGCCACGACGAGTACGTGGTCACGAGTCCGCCGATGAGAGGTCCTGCCGCCGCGGCGCCGCCGGTGACGGCACCGAGTACGGCGAACGCGACGACCCGCGCGCGGCCCTCGTAGTTGATCGCCGCGAGGGCGGCGATGGCGGGGATCACGAGCACCGCGCCGAGACCCTCGACGAGCGACCACCCGATCATGAGGACGGTGAGGTTGGGGCTCAGTGCCGTCGTCAGCGAGCCGATGCCGTAGATGACGGAGCCGATCCGGAACGCAAGGCTGCGCCCCCAGCGGTCGCCGAGCTTGCCGCCGGTGAGCATGAACGCCGCCATCGTGAGCGCGTAGAACGTGATGGCCGCCTGCATGCCCGAGATGTCGGTGCCGAGGTCGGCGGCGACGGTCGAGATCGAGACGTTCATCACCGTGCTGTCGAGCACCATGATGAACTGCGAGACGCTCAACAGAATGAGTGCGAACCAGTTCCCCATGCGCGAACAGTATCGCTCGCAGCAACTCCCCCGGCACCGCCGGCGCCTCGACGCGCGGACGTAGACTCGGCGGCATGGTGCGGGAGCTCTGGAAAGCGGCGACCCGCGCCGCCCTGCAGGGCCTTCCCGCCGACGTCGCGCCGAGCCTGCTCGGTGCCCGGCTCACGACCGTGGTCGAGGGCGAGACCGTGGTGCTGCGGCTCACCGAGGTCGAGGCGTACCACGGCCGCGGCACCGGCACGGTGCCCGACCCCGGATCGCACGCACGCATGGGGCCGACGCCGCGCAACGCCACGATGTGGGGCGAACCCGGGCACCTGTACGTCTACCTCAGTCACGGCATCCACTCCTGCGTCAACGTGGTGTGCGGACCCGAGGGCGTCGCCGGCGGAGTGCTGCTGCGCGCGGGTCAGGTGATGGAGGGGACGGATGCCGCCGCCCGCCGTCGTCCGGCGGCCCGCACGCAGCGCGATCTCGCGCGCGGACCCGGCCGGCTGGGTGATGCCGTGGGGCTCCGGCATCCCGTGCACGACGGCATCGACGCGATCACCGGAGCGCCCCACCACGGCGCGGTCGCCCGTCTCGAGCTGCTCGCGGAGCCGCTGGCGGAGGTGGCTTCGGGCCCGCGCGTGGGCGTGGCCGGTGTCGCCGGCACCGCCGAGTTCCCGTGGCGGTACTGGATCCCGGGCGACCCGACCGTGTCGCCGTTCCGGTGGGGGCGCGGCGCCCGCGAGGTCAGCGAAGCGATGTGACGGCCGTGATGGCCGCCCGCAGCTGCTGCACGCGACGCTCGTAGCGCGCCGCGATGAAGATCAGCACGGCGCCTCCGATCCCGAGCCACAGCCACCACGGCACTGCGACGTACGACGTCGAGATCCACGGCCACAGCTGGGCGATCCCGTGCACGAGCACCACGGCCGACCCCAGCACGAGCGGCGCCTGCAGCGCGAAGACCGCGCCGATGACCACCAGGCCGACGGCCACGACGCCGAGCGCGACGATGCGCCACAGCTCGGCCTCGCCGAAGAAGTCGTAGAGCAGCGACGGCAGCAGCAGCAGTGCGAGCCAGGGACCGAGCGCGGGCCAGGTGCGCGACTCCGGCCGGCGCCGCAGCGTGCGAGCACCGTAGGCGATGCCGCCGAGCGCCGCCGGCACCGTCACGAGCTCCACCGGGTCGACCCCGAAGGCGAAGAACGCCAGCAGGCCGAAGACGGCGGTGGTCAGGGCCGCGATGACGGCGGGCGCAGCGCCCAGGCGGCCCCGCCACACGGTTCCGACGTACGCCGCCGCTGTCAGGATCGTCATGGTGGTCGCCGTCCGCACCTCGTCCAGGCCGGTGCCGGTCGCGAGCAGGGTCAGCTCGGCCGCTCCCACGAGCACCGTGGCGACGGCGAGGCCGGTGCCGACGGTGATGTCCACACGTCGCGAGGTCGTGGCGCGCATCGCGGCCATCGCGACCGCCACCGCGATCCCGGCCGCCGCGACCACCCACAGGTCCGCTTCGAACCCGGGGTCCCCGGCGACGGCGAAGAACCGGACGCCGCAGCCGACGGCCGCCACGACCAGCCCGCCGACGGCGAGCACGGCGCCCAGGGCCGCCCACCGCCGGAGCCCGAGGACCGAGGCCCCCGCCACGGCGGCCGCGCCCGCGATCGCCACGGTCACCGCGACCGCCGCCGGATCGTCGCCGGTGCGCAGCAGGGTGGTCGCGGCGAGCAGGACCACGCCGGCGGCGGCGAGCCCGGCCGCAGGACGCGCCTCGGCGAAGGTCACGGCGGTGGCGGTGAGGCTCACCGCGACGGCCACGGCGCCCACGGCAGCCGTGGCCGCCGCCGCGTCGCCGAACTCGAACCACGGGTCGACGAGCACGCGCACGCCCATCGCGAGCGCCGCGCCGGCGAGGATCAGCGCCGACGGCACCCGCACGCGCCACGCGTCGGGGATCGGGGTCAGCGAGAGTGCGACCGCGGCGATCAGCGCGATGCCGATGAGCAGCCAGACGCGCGCCGGCTCCGCCGCCACGAGGAGGCTCGGCACGGTGGCGATCACCAGCGCCGCGCACCACATGTACTGCTCGCCCGCCGGCCAGGTCGACCCGGCGCGGCGGCGGCGCCGCACCGCCAGGACGGCTCCGAGCCCGCAGGCCGCGGCGACCGGCAGCGTGGCGAACTCGATCTCTCGGGTGCCGCCGGCGAGCACCGACACCGCGGCGAGGGCTATGGCGCCCGCCAGCGCGGTCCATCTGGTCGCACGGGCCAACGGCGCGCGCCCGATCGCGGCGGAGGCGAGGTGCGCGGCGAGGAGCACGGCGAGCGCGCCGGCGACGACGGCGCCGTGGCCGGCGGAGCCGAGCACCATGAGCGAGGCCACGCCGAGCGCGATCGGGGGCAGCGCGACCGCGTACCCGTGTGAAGACGTCCGCTCCGGCCGTGCGCCCGCGAGGCCCACGCCGGAGGCGTAGGCGACGGCGACGAGAAGCGCGAGCCACGCCGTCTGCCACGGCCAGGCGTCCGGCGTCCACTCGACCGCGCGATCGACCGCGACGAGCCCCAGCGCGAGGAGGGCGACCGCCGAGCCGGCGACCGACGGCGGACGGATGCCGCGCACCGGCGGCGCCGCGAGCAGCAGGCACATCGCCGCCGAGACGAGCGCGACGACGGTACCGAACAGCGGCTCGTCCGCCGCCGACGACAGCCCGGCAATGCTCACCGCGCCCCAGATGGTCGCCGCGGGCCAGACGAGGCCGACCGTCAGAGCGAACCCGACGGCGACGCTCCCCTCGGCGCGGCGCCGCAGGCGCACGAGGATCACGGCAAAGCCGGCAAGCACGACGGCCACCGGGATCGCGTACGCCTCGAGCGTGAACTCGGCGTCGGGGGTGCCGGCGCCGAGAAGCGTCCACCACGCCGCGCACGCCGCGATGGCCGTCGGCCAGGCGAGAACGCGCCGCAGCGCGGCGCCGACCGGGACGCCGGGGCGTCGCGTGGCGAACAGGTCGTCCGCAGGGTCGCTCGCGACCGGTGCGGCCCAGCCTCGGGTGACGGATGCCGCGCCGCACGCGAGGGCGACCAGTGCGAGCAGCGCCCACACGAGGTCGGGGGCGATGCCCCAGACGATGCAGAGCCCCGTCAGCAGCGCGCCGAGATCGGCGGCGGTGCGCGCCCGGAGGGGGACGAAGGTCGGCGCGACCGGCGTGGCAGGGTCCGGGGTGCGGGGCACTCCCGCCGCCGGGGCCGCCGTCGCCGCAGGGACCACCGGAGCCGCAGGGGCCGTCGGTGCTCCGGTTGGTGCGAACCGCGCGATCGCGGCGGTGGCGATGGTCACGAGCACCGGCCCCGCGGCCAGTACGAGCGTCGCCCAGCCCTCGTCGCTTGCGCCGGCCATGTCGAGCGCGGAGTGTCCGAGTGACGCGATCGCCGGGGCGATGAGCAGCGCGGCGGCCGCCACCGCGTGTCCGCGCAGCCGCGTGCGACCGACGGCGATGAGCGCCAGCAGCGCGAGCAGGGCGACACCCCGCACCAGCCCGAGCAGCGGTTCGCCGACGACGGCGACGGTGGCCGCGGTCGCGGCATCCGTCGCCACGTCGTCGGCGGCCGCGACCAGCGTCCACACCAGCGTCAGCGTCGTGAGCGCGTATCCGGATACGGCGAGGCCGACGCGGCTCGCCGTGTCGATGCGCAGGAAGGCGGCCGCGGCGAGCGTCGCCAGTGCGACCCACTGCAGCAGCGCGAGGGCGACCGCAGGTCCCGAGCCGGTGAGCCCAGTGGCGGCGCCGAGGGCGGCGGGCGCGATGATCGCGGCCACGACGCCGACCCCGACCGGCGTCAGTGCGAGCAGGACCGCGAGCGGGCCGGCTGCGCGGCGGACCGCGCGCAGCACGATGGGGTAGCCGGCTGCCACGGCCACGCCGATCAGCCAGAGCCAGGGGGTCGCGGTGCCTGCGGCGAACGCGGTGATCACCGCGATCGTGCCCGCGATGCTCGAGCCCCCGAGCGATAGAGCACGGGGGACGGATGCCCGACGGCCGGCGGCGTCTGTCTGCGTGCCATCGTTCGTCCCCGCGTCCGGCGCGCCGTCGACCGAGGCGGAATCGCGGGCCTCTCTCGCGGCGTACGCCGAGGCGCGGGCGGCGCCGACGAGGCTCGCCACGGCCACGAGCAGGGCCGTGCCGACCAGCACTGCCGGGACGGCGGTCCGCGCGGCCGCCGACAGCAGCAGCACGGCGACGACGACGGCGCGCAGGTCGCTCAGCACCGGCCGGCGCAGCGTGGGCGCGGCGAACAGGAGTCCCGCCATCGCGACGGCCGCCGCCACCGCGATCACGGGCGCCTCGGCGGCCGAAGCCGGGAGGGCGAAGGCGTCCGTGTGCCACAGGGTCCATCCCGATGCGACCGCCGACTGCGCCTGCAGCAGCCAGACGACGAGCGTCCCCGCGATCGACCCGCCGCCGATGATCGCGGCGGTGAGGGTCGGGGGCACCAGCGCACCCGATGCGCGTCGCGCGCGGGCGACGTCCAGCGCGACGGCGATCATCACGGCCAGGACCGGGCCGACGAACAGCGTGAACACGACGTCGTCGAGGCGCAGTGCGAGCTGCCAGCCCGCCAGTCCCGCCGCCGCTGCCGCCACGCTCGAGGCGATGCCGGCGATCACGACCGCTCCGGGGAGCGGTTCGACGCCGGCGCGGGGATGCGCGGCCCACGCGTGCGCTGCCCCCAGCACCGTCACGAGCGCGCTGGACCACACGACCACCGGGGCCGCGTCACCCGTCGCCACCGCGGCGGTCACGGCGGCGCCGATCAGCGAGCCGATCCCCGCCAGCGCGAGGATGAGGCGCTCGGGCGCACCGGCCGCACCGCTCCTCGCCGCCGACCACGGCGCGGGCAGCGCGTGGGCGAGGCCCCCGACGGCAGCGCCGAGGATTCCCGCGGTCACGGCCTCCCCGGCCGGGAGGTCGACGACACCGCCCACGAGGAAGGCGACGCCGGCCGGCAGTGCGAGGGATGCGGCGAGATCGGGACCGCGCAGGCCCGAGATCCTCGCCCACAGCCGGCACACGACGGCGACGACGAGCGCCGCGACTCCTGCGTAGACGGCGGCGTCCGTGGAGCCGGCGCCGAACAGGTCATTGGCCCGCACCGCCCAGGCATCCAGCGCGAGCAGGCCGACACCGAGCACACCGATCGCCTCGGCGGTGGCACCGAGGTCGCGCCGCCGCAGCCACGAGGCGAGCACGACCGTCGCGAGCGTGATGCCGCCGATGATGAGCGCCCGCATCTCGATCCCCGCGACGAACCACGCCAGCAGCAGGAAGAACACCGCGGCCACACCCACGAGCGAGACGCCCACGATCAGCAGCAGCACCGGCACCGTGAGCCGGCGCCGGGGAGCGGATGCCGTCGGCCCGAGTGGCGCGGCGGGATCCGTTCCCGCACCGGCGAGGAGCGTCGCATCGGAGTCCGCCGCCGTCTGCGCGAGGACGGCCTCGGGCGCAACGACCTGGTCGGCGGCCGAGGGGGCGATGACGGGAGGGCTCGTGGCCGGATCGAGGACCGTGCCCGCCGCGACGAGCTGCGGGGCTGCGGCAGCCGTCATCTCCGCGTGCGCCGCCGCGAGCGACGCGCGCGACGCCGAGGCGAGACGGATCTCGTCCATCAGCTGCTGGCGGGCGAGCTCGACCGAAACGATCTCTCGGCCGAGCTCGAGCACCCGCACGGCGCGCGGATCGGTCAGCTCGAAGCCGCAGGCCGGGCAGGTGGCCGCCGAGATGGCGGCGAAGCACGACGGACAGCGATGCGCGTCTGCGAGGTCGAACGGCGACGCCGGCCACAGCCGGGTCTCGCCAAGCGGCTCGGTCATCTGCGTCGTCCTCTCCCACGCCGGAATGACGAACATGCTCCACCAGCGGAAATCACGCGCGGCAGAGTTTGTAGACAACCGCAGGGGCCGCCGTCGTGCAGAAGGCTATCGTTGGACGACCTGTCAGGATGGATTCCGGCACCGGAATACGTCGATCTGCGGCCGCACGCCGCTCGCCGAGAGTGCCACGAATGGCGGAGATCGCTCCCGTCAAGCCCGACACGCCGTGCATGCTAGACTCTCTCTTTGTCTGCGCGCACTCCAGCACGCAGTTCGCGCCCTCATCCTCACGCCTCAGGCCGGTTGATCCCGGTCCGTCGGCTTGTCGAAGGGTGCAGACAAGGGATCTTGGGTGGGGCCGTCCGGCTCCACGGTACTAAGGAGACATCACTATGGCAGCAGTGTGCCAGGTGACTGGAGCAGTTCCCGGCTTCGGTCACAACATCTCGCACTCGCACCGCCGGACGAAGCGCCGCTTCGACCCGAACGTGCAGAAGAAGACCTACTTCGTTCCGTCGCTGGGTCGCAACATCAAGCTCAACGTCTCGGCCAAGGGCATCAAAGTCATCGACGCCCGTGGCATCGAGTCGGTCGTCCGTGACCTCCAGGCGAAGGGTGTGAAGCTCTGATGGCCAAGAAGGCTCAGGACGTCCGTCCGATCATCAAGCTGCGTTCCACCGCGGGCACGGGTTACACCTACGTCACGCGCAAGAACCGCCGCAACAACCCCGACCGCATCGTGCTGAAGAAGTACGATCCGGTCATCCGCAAGCACGTCGAATTCCGAGAGGAGCGCTGATCCATGGCTAAGAAGAGCAAGATCGCGCGCAACGAGCAGCGCAAGGCGGTCGTCGACCGCTACGCCGCCAAGCGCGCCGAGCTGAAGAAGGCGCTCGTGTCGCCGACGTCGACCGACGAGGAGCGCGAAGCCGCTCGCGTGGGCCTGCAGAAGCTGCCCCGCAACGCTTCGCCGGTGCGCGTGCGTTCGCGCGACGTCATCGACGGCCGCCCCCGCGGTGTCCTCACGAAGTTCGGCATCTCGCGTGTCCGCTTCCGTGACATGGCGCACCGCGGCGAGCTGCCCGGCGTGACCAAGTCGAGCTGGTGAGCATTCCCGGTCGCTGAGACCACAGCCGGAAGGCCCGGAGTTCCTCGGAACTCAGGGCCTTCCGCGTTTTTGCGATCGCGCTCACCCCATCGCGCGCAGCCCGGCGATGACGTGGTCGACACGCGCGCGGATCTCGTGCTCGTCGGGCAGGCCGAGCCGATACACGAGCCGGTGGTAGATCGGGCCGTAGAACAGGTCGAGGGCCACCCCGAAGTCGGCGTTCTCCGGAATCTGACCGGCGCGCTGCGCGGATCGCATGCGCTCCTCGAATCCCGCGATGCTCGGCACGATCAGCTGCTCCCGGATGGATGCCGCCAGCGCGGGATCCCGCTGCCCCTCCGCCACCAGTGCGGCGAGCGGCGACGTGTCCTGCGGGCTGATGATCGCGACGACGTTGCTGAGCTGCGCGCGCATGTCGGCGGCGAGATCCCCCGTGTCGCCGTGGCGCGCGGTCCGGTTGGCGACTTCCGAGACCGCATCGAGCAGCACCGCGCCCTTCGACGGCCACCAGCGGTAGATCGTCTTCTTGCTCACGCCCGCGCGATCGGCGATCCCCTCGATCGTGAGCTGGGCCAACCCGTTCTCGCGGCACAGTGCGAGGGCGGCGTCGAGCACGGCGACGTGAGCGCGCTCACTGCGGCGGCTGGGGTCGGGTGCGGCATTCATGCATCCAAACTAGACGCTACGTGTCGTGTTGCGGCTCGGAGGGGACGCCTGCTAGCGTCCGGTGACACGATACGTAGCGTGTCGCTTAGAAGTCAGGCCCGGTAGAGCCCGACCCCGGCGCAGAAGGAGAACCCCATGCCGAGTCAGAGTCCGACGATCACCGGCACCGCCGATGAGCCCACGCTGTCGCCGCCCCGCACCGCCCGGATCGCGGCGCTGCCCGCCGAGTTCCGTGCCGCGTTCGGCACCTTCGAGACCTACCTGGCGGACCGCCGATCGATCGGAGAGGCCGACGCGACCGCCGGTGCCCTGGACGATCTGGCGCTCCTGTTCGAACACGCGGCCGCCGACGGCATCCCGATCCGCTCCGTCGTGGGCGAGGAGCCGGCCGACGTCGCCGAGGCGCTCCTCGAGAACCATCTCGACGGATCATGGAACGCCGCGATGAGAGCCGCGCTCACCGCGGCGATCGACGCCGCGTGACGGCCCGCCTCTGACTGCTCACAGATGGCCGAGGCCAGCACGCGGTCACTCCCCGTTTCCGCTCGGTGTCAATACCCGTCAGCGCCGCGGGCTCCGGCCCTACACTCGGCATGACGTCATACAGGGGAGTGATGGATGCCGCTGGATCCGTTCTTCGAGGAGCGCCTGCGTGTGCACCGCAAGTATCTCTTCGACCAGGCGCTGGGCTCGGTGCGCTCGCGGCTGAGCGCGCTGTGGCCGTTCGCCAAGGGGCCCGCGGCGATGACCGGCATGGGAGGCGGCCCGACGCCGGCAGCAGCCGCCCCGCCGCAGGACACCGTCTCCCAGGCATCCGCCGCAGCGCCGCCGGTCGTCGGACCGAACGCCCGTGCGCGGGCACGGCACCGCCAGGCCGCTCTCGCGTGGGACCGCCGCGAGCTGCACAAGGTGGGTCTCGCGGGACCGCGGATCCGCACCACCGAGCACGTCGTCGAGGTGTCCGGCCATCCCGACGTTCGTGTGCGCGTCTATCACCCTGACCCCGACGCCCCTCCGGCGCGGGGCGTGCCGGGCGTGCTGTCCTTCTTCGGCGGCGCATTCCGCATCGGCGGCATCGGTTATCCCACCACGGATGCCGCGAACCGGCGTCGCGTGCACGACGCCGGCGTCGCGGTCGCCGCGGTCGACTATGCCCTCGCACCGGAGCATCCGTATCCCGTGGCGGTGGAGCAGGCGCATGCAGCACTCGAGTGGCTGTTCGCTGCGGCCGACGAGCTCGGGATCGACGCGCACCGCATCGGGGTGGCGGGCACATCGGCCGGAGCGAATCTCGCCGCCGCGGTGACGCTGGTCAATCGTGACCGAGGCGGCCGTCCTCTCCGGCTGCAGGTGCTCGAGGTCCCCGTGGTCGACCTGACCGGCGGCCACCTGGACCTCGGGGCGACACGAGCCCTCGGCATCCCGCGGTTCATCGCCCTGCGCGAGCTGCGCTCTGTGGCGCGAACCTATCTCGCCGACCCGCGCCAGGCGCGTGAGCCCTATGCCTCACCGCTTCTCGCCGCATCCCTCGAGGGCTTGCCGCCCGCGGTGATCCTGACGGCCGAGTACGACCCGCTCCGTGGCGACGGCGACGCATACGGGGCGGCGCTGCGGCGGGCGGGGGTGGAGGCGAGTGTCGTGCGATACCAGGGCGTGACGCACGACACCCCGATCTTCACGGCGGCGCTTCCCGCTGCGCGGCGCTGGCACGACGACGTCGTCGCCGCTCTGCGAGGCCTGCACGCCTGACGCGATGAGGCCCGGGGCTCTCGCGAGCCTCGGGCCTCTGCGTCCCACCGCGGACACCGGCCGAGACACCACTCGACCGCTGGGCCACCACACAGGGCATGGTGGCTCAGCGGCGAAGTGGTTTCCCGCCGGCGCAGGGCGGGGCATCCGGTTACTGCGCCGCCTCCGTCTCGGGAGCCTGCTCCGTCTCGCGCACCTGGTGCGTCGTCGCCCATTCGAGCGCGTAGTCGGCGATCTCCTCCCAGCCATCCTGGCTCACCAGCCGGTGGGTGCGCCCCGGGTAGGTCTTATACTCGACGACGGCAGGGCTGCCGGACGCCTTGTACTTCTTCACGATCGCCTCGCCGATCGCCGGCGGCACGACGTGGTCGATCTCGCCGGTGATGATGAGGAGCGGTGCGCGGCCGGTGCGGCCGTAGTCGACGTGCGTGACGCCGCCCTTCTCGTTCAGCACCGAGAGCACGCCCTCGAAGAAGACCCGGTTGTACGAGTTCACCGCGAACTCCTCCCACAGCTCGTCGGACGCCGCGCGCGGAAGGTCGTTTCCGAAGGTGAAGTGGAAGTGCCGCTTCGACAGCGGCTTGGCGCCGTTCTTTCCGAAGGGGTTCGCGAGGATCGGCGTGCCGGTCCACAGTGTCGAGAGCGGGAGGGTCGTGACGCCGGCGGTCTGCCCGGGAGCGACGCCCACGTAGGCGACACCGAGGTCGCGGTCGGCGAGCATCTGGGTGAGGACTCCCCCGAAGGAGTGGCCGATGATGATCGGCTTCTCGGGGAGGGCGCGGATGATGCGCTCGTAGTTGTCGGCGATCTGCTTCAGGCCGGTGCCCTTTAGCGCCTCGGGGTTCCGGCGGATGTCTTCGACCGAGCGGTCGTCGATGCCGGGCCAGCCGGGGACGATCACCTGGTGGCCGGCGGCGCGGAAGCGCTCGGCCCACGTGTCCCAGCTCTTGGGGGTCATCCAGAGGCCGTGGATGAGGACGATCGGGGTCTTGGTCGTGGTGTTCATGTCGTGCTCCTTGTGTGGGTGATGCGGTGGGTTCTGTTGTGGTCTCAGGTTCCGGATCCTGGTGTGTCTCCGGCTGATGTGACCGATGGTAGACCGAACGTTCTATGTATGCAAGACTATTCCCAGAAATTCTTGAAATGATTCCGGAGCCCGATTCGGGCCGCGCTTCCGCACCCGGTCAGCGGGCAGAAACGATGGCACGATGGAGGACTGGAAGGGGATCCATGAGCACCACCGTCGCCGCGACCACCGCGGCACATCGTCCGTCGCCCGCCCGCGAGCGGCTTCTCCAGGCGGCGACCGACCTCTTCTACAACGAGGGCATCCACTCGGTCGGCGTCGATCGCATCATCGAAGAGGCGGGTGTGACCCGTGCCACGATGTACAAGCAGTTCGCCGGCAAAGAGGGTCTCGTGCTCGCCTACCTCGAGGGCGAGGACCAGGGCCTGCGTTCACTCTTCGCCCAGGCGGCAGAGGTCTCGGACGACCCCGACGTGCTGCTGGACCTCGTTGTCGCGGGCATCGAGCAGGACATCCGGGAGCGGCACACGCGCGGGTGCCCGTTCATCAACGCCGCGGCCGAGTACCCCGACCAGGGTCCGGTCCGCGACCTCATCGCCGAACATCGCGAGTGGTTCCGCGCCACTCTCCGCCAGCTCGCCGAGGGCGCCCGGCTGCGCGATCCCGAGGCGGTCGCGGCGTCCCTCGTGCTGTTGCGGGATGCCGCGCTCGTCGGCGGCTATCTCGACGGTCAGGACCGCGTCGGTCCCGCGTTCGCGCGGACGGCACGCGAGCTCATCACGGCGCACCGAAGCTGAGCATCGCGGGTGAGAACTCGTCACATCAGCCCCATCAGTCACACCAGTCACACGACACGCGGCCGATAACCTCAGAAATCCGCGAAAATACGCGGATCTGTCGGTCGTGTCAGGTACATTCGGTCCCGGTCGAACCGACCAGCCGGGGGGCGAAGCCATCCGGTCCCAGCAATGACAAGACGGCATCCGCCGTCTTTGGAGGACAACCACATGGCCGACAAGACCATCACCAAGACCGAACTCGTCGCGAGCATCGCGAGCGCGACCGGCCAGAGCCAGTCGGCCGTCTCGGGCGTGCTCGACTCCCTCTTCTCCACCGTCTCCGACGCGGTCGCCGCCGGCAGCAAGGTCTCGATCCCGGGCTGGATCGCGTTCGAGCAGGTCGCCACCTCCGCTCGCACCGGCCGCAACCCGCAGACGGGCGAGGAGATCAAGATCCCCGCGGGCAAGCGCGTCAAGGTCACCGCGGGCTCGAAGCTCAAGGCTGCCGTCAAGTAATCCGACGCAGACCTCCGGAGAGGGGATGCCGCGACCCGCGGCATCCCCTCTCCTGCTGTCTGCGCGGGGCATGCCGCCGGGCCTCGCTCAACGACCGGAATTCGGCAACGTAGGCTTGGGGGGTGAACCCCCGCGCGCTGCGGGCCGTCGGGCCCACGATCCTCGTCGTCGCCGCGCTCGCGGTGATGGTGTGGGCGCTGGCCTTCGGCGGCGGCGCCGCGCCCCTCGCGATCGCCGATCCCGGGCCGTGGGTGCGCTGGGGGCTGCCGACGGCGAAGCTCGTCGTCAACCTCTCGGCCGCCGGCATGGTCGGCGTGCTGGTCACCGCGCTCTTCGCCCTGCGCGCCGGCGAGCGCGAGTTCGACATCGCCCTCGACACCGCCTCGATCTCGGCGGCGGTGTTCACGATGGCCGCCGCAGCGACCGGGTTCCTGACCTTCATCGACGCGTTCAACCCCGTCATCAGCATCGGCCCCGAGTTCGGCGCCCAGCTCGGCCGCTACATCGTCGAGACCGAGGTCGGCCGTACGTGGCTCATCACCACCCTCGCCGGCGCCGCCCTCACGGTGCTGACCTTCGCCGTGCGGTCGTGGACCGCCACCTTCTTCGTCGCACTGCTGGCGGCGGCATCCCTCGTCCCCATGGGCACCCAGGGCCACTCCGGCGAGGAGGCCTTCCATCACGAGGCGATGACGGCCCTGATCCTGCACATCCTCGCGGCCGCGGTGTGGCTCGGCGGACTGCTGCTCGTGGTGATCGTACGGCCCCTCCAGTCGCGCGAAGGCAGTGCCTCGACGGTCGCGCGCTACTCGAGCATCGCGCTCGCCGCCTTCGCGGTCGTCGCGGTGTCGGGCACGGTGCGCGCCGCGATCGGGCTGCGGGACTGGTCGGCGCTGCTGTCGCCCTACGGCGTGATCCTCGGCGTGAAGGTGCTTGCGCTGATCGTGCTGGGGCTGTTCGGCGCCTGGTACCGCACGCGGCTGATCGGTCGCATGCGGGAAACCGAACGGGCCGCGCGGTCGTTCTGGACCCTCGTCGGATTCGAGCTCGTGCTGATGGGCGCCGCGAGCGGAGCGGCGGCCGCCCTCGCCCGCACGCCCCCGCCGGTCGCCCCCCTCATCCCCGAGACGCCGACACCGGCAGAGCGCCTCACCGATGCCCCGCTGCCGCCCGAGCTGACGCTGGACCGCTGGCTCACGTCGTGGAACATCGACCTGCTGTGGGCGATCGTCGCCGGCTTCGCGATCTTCTTCTACCTCGTCGGAGTCTGGCGGCTGCGTCGCCGCGGCGACGCATGGCCGGTGTACCGCACCATCATGTGGGTGGCCGGCTGGCTGCTGCTCGTCTGGGTCACCGGCGGCGTCATCAACGTGTACCAGGACTATCTGTTCAGCATGCACATGGTCGGGCACATGCTGCTCACCATGGCCATCCCGCTGCTGCTGGTGCCGGGAGCGCCGATCACGCTCGCCGCGCGGGCGATCCACAAGCGCGACGACGGCACGCGCGGCGGCCGTGAGTGGCTCCTGTGGGCGGTGCACTCGCCGGTCGCCCGCGTGCTGACCAACCCCTTCATCGCCGCCGGCCTGTTCGTCGGTTCGCTCTGGGTCTTCTACTACACCGAACTGTTCCGGTGGTCGCTGTACGACCACCTCGGGCACGAGTGGATGATCGCGCACTTCCTCATCACGGGCTACCTCTTCGTGATGAGCCTCATCGGCATCGACCCGGTCCCCTACCGCCTGCCCTATCCCGGCCGGCTGCTGCTCCTCATCGGCGTCATGGCCATGCACGCGTTCTTCGGCATCGCGATCATGATGCAGGAGGGCCTCATGATCGCGGAGTGGTTCGGCGCGATGGGCCGCACCTGGGGCGCCACGCCGCTGGAGGACCAGTACACCGGCGGCGGCATCGCGTGGTCGATCGGCGAGATCCCGACCCTCATCCTCGCCATCACCGTCGCGATCCAGTGGAGCCGCAGCGACGACCGCGAGACCAAGCGCCGCGATCGGCATGCCGACCGCACCGGCGACGCCGAGCTCGAGGCGTACAACGCCCGCCTCGCCGCCCTCGCCGAGCGCGACGCGCGCACCCGCGGCTGACGCCGCTCCGCAGGCGGGGACGTGCACGGCCGGTGACGGCTACGTCTCCGGAGCCGGTGGGTCCTCGGGAGGCGGCCGGTCACCGGTGTCGTCCGGGAGAGGAGCGTCCCGCCCGGTCGCGGCATCCCATCGCGTCCCGGCGATGTCGCCGCGCAGCGTTCCGGTCACGTCGTCGACCGCCGCGCCGACCGTCGGCGCGAACCGGTCGGGCGAGAAGCGGTCCGTGAGGCCGAACCTGGCCAGCGTGTCGACGACCGGCGACTTCATCTCGGCGATCACGAGACGGATGCCGTGCACGCGCAGGTACTCGTCGAGCTCGACCAGCTCGTCGGCCGCGGTGGTGTCGATATCGGTGATGGGCTCGGCCGCGAGGATCACCGTGCGTACGCCGTCGCCTGCCGCGCGGACGCGTGAGCGCACCCAGTCGTCGAAGATCGCGCCGTTCGCGAAGAACAGGGGCGCGTCGAACCTGACGATCACGATCCCGGGAACACGGGTCGCCGCCGGATTGCGCGACATGTCGTGGTAGCCCCGCAGGCCCTGCACACGCCCCAGTTCGGCCTTGTACGGCCGCCACGAGCGGTTCACGAATGCGACGAAGGACAGAGCGATCGTGATGACGATGCCCTCGAGCACGCCGAAGACGAGCACGCCGAGGAACGCGGCCAGTGAGAGCACCGCGTCGACGAGATGGATCCGAACGAACCGGGCGAAGCCGCGGACGTCGATCAGGCTGATCGCGGCGCTCGTGACCACGGCGGCGAGCGTGGCCGACGGGAGGAACTGCGTGAGCCCCGGCAGGGCGAGGATGAACACGATCAGCAGGAGGGCGCCGACGACCCCCGTGAGCTGAGTGCGCGCCCCCGCCTGCTCGGCGACCGGGGTGCGCGACGAGGAACCCGACACGGGGAAGCCGCCGAGAGCACCGCCGGCGATGTTCGCGATGCCGAGCCCGGCCATCTCCTGGCTCCCGTCGACGCTGTCGCCTCGACGAGCGGCGAACGTGCGCGAGAGCACGGCGGTGTCGGTGAACGCGATGAGCGCGATTCCCGCGGCCGGCAGTGCCAGGGCGGCGATGTCCGTCAGCCGGAGGCCCTGCAGCGCGGGTGCGGGAAGGCCCTGCGGGAGGGCGCCGACGACGGGCAGCAGGGTCGAGATGCCGAGCAGCGCCGTGAGCGCCGTCGACACCACCACGACGACGAGCACCCCCGGAATCCGCGATCGCAGTGCCTTGAGTGCGTAGATCACCACGAGAGACCCGACGCCGAACGCGGCCGCGATCGGGTCGATCATTCCCGAGGCGATCTCCTGGACGATCGCTGCTGCGCCCTGCCAGGGCGAGGATGCGTCGATCGAGAATCCGAGCAGCGCCGGCAGCTGCGACACGATGACGATGACCGCGATGGCGTTCAGATAGCCGACCCGGATCGGCTTGGACAGCAGATCGGTGACGAACCCCAGGCGCACCAGGCCGCCGACGACGAGCAGCGTCCCGACCATGATCGCCAGCAGCCCCGCGAGCGCGACCGCACGGGCCGGGTCGCCGAGCGCGAGCGGGAGGATCGCGGCCGCGACGATGGGAGCCAGTGCCGAGTCGGGACCGAGCACGAGCACGCGTGACGGTCCGAAGATCGCGTAGGCGAGCAGCGGCACGATCGTGGCGTACAGGCCGGTCTCCGGCGGCAGTCCGGCGACGACCGCGTAGCCCATCCCCGCGGGGATGAGCAGCGCCGTGACGACGATGCCCGCCCGCACGTCGGGCCACAGCCACGCGCGCTCGTACCTCCGCGCCACGGCGACAGCCGGAACCCAGCGGGCGAGACCCTTCACTGCCGTCATCATCGACTCCGGCATCCATTCTGGCGGAAGCCCGGGGCTGCCGTCCCGGGCGCGGTCAGGTGGTGTCGGGACCGGTGACCACGATCGACGCGGTGCCGTCCGGCTGCACCGTGATGGTGCCCTTGACGATGAACGGCACGTCCTCGCTCACCGCGCGGACCCGGCCGTCGAAGATCGAGCGGATGTCGACATCGATGTGCGCGACGGCCTCGGCGGCGAGGATCGACCAGCCGGCGCCGTCGGGCTCGACCGCGACGGTCGGCTGCTCCACGATCGACCACTTCGGCAGCGACACGATCCGGTCCTGTACGAAGAAGCCGAACGGGCAGGCGGTCGGCTGCAGCACCTCCTGGGTTGCGCAGGCGGTCAGGAACTCCTCGACCTTCTGCTGCACGACGCTCATGAACTTCTCGGTCGGCTGCGACTGCACGTTCACGGGGATCGCGTGGAACGGACTGTCGGACAGCACGGCCACACCCGGGGTGCTGGAGATCGCCGTGTCGACCGACACCGAGTACAGGCCCGGAGAGAACACCAGGAGCGAGACCGGCGCAGCAGGATCGGCATCCGCCCCGTCGGGCGAGACCTGACGCTTGTCGATCTCGAAGCCGTTGACGTCGAACACCATCGAGCCGCTGACGCCGAGGTTCATGACCGCGAGCGGGCTCTCGGCGAACCGCCAGGTCGGGGCGAGGCCGATCGTGCCGTCGCGTTCGACGGAGAACGTCGTGCGCCCGTCGTAGCCGCGGGCCCGGTACTCGATCGTCACCTGCGTGACGTCGCCGTCCTGCTCGGCGGACACGACCTCCACGTCGCTGATCGGGGCGAGGGCGGCACTGCGCAGCAGCGCCTCGGACGCCGTCGAAGGGAGCCCGGCGGCCTCGAGCTCCGCCGAGGTCACGGCCACGCCGGGCACGGCGAGCGCATCGGCCGCGCGGCCCTCGGCCAGGAGGTCGACGTAGCGTTCGACGAACGCCTTGGGGCTGTAGAACTGGCGCTCGATCACGCCCCACGCGGCGAAGACGGCCAGGATCAGCAGAACGCCGACGAGGCCGAGGAGCGACAGGTCGACGGCGAGACGACGGCGTTCGCGGACCTTGCGCGGCGGCTGGATGAGCGGTTGCTCGGCGGTTCCGGCCGCGGGCGCGGGGGTCGCCTCGACGGCCGGCGGCGCGCTCGCGCGACCGGATGCCGTGTCCAATGCCCCCTGGTCCACCCGGCCAGTCTAGGAAAGACTCGCCGGGAGGCCGCTGTGGACGGAAACATTGTGGACTCCCCGTCTCTTCGGGGCGTCGGCGATCGTTCGCCCAGGTCAGGCCATGATCGCGTCGCGCACCGCGCTCGCGCCCGCGAGCTGGCCCGAGGCGATCGCCGCCGCCAGCGACACCATCGGTCCCGGCACGGCGGCGAGGTGGGCCATGTCGCCGCCGGCGTAGACGCCGGGCACGGTCGTGCGGCCCAGCGGGTCGATCTCCACACCCCCGCTCGGCAGGATGCCGCAGCCCAGCTGCTCCGCGAACGGTGCGCGCTGCGCCGACGTCGCAGCCGTGAAGACGCCCGCGACGCGTTCTGCTCCGCCCCCGACCAGCGCGAGCTCGAGACCGCCGTCCACCTCGGTCACCGCTCTGACGTCGGCAGGACGGGCGATGAACGCGGACGCGACGACGGGACGCAGCATCCGGTCGATCATGGCGCCGTGCTCGCCCTCGATGAGGATGCCGATGCGCTGCCCGGCGAACTCGTGGCCGTGACAGAACGGGCATTGCGCGACACGGCGGCCCCACTGCTCGGCGAGCCCGGGGACGGCGGGCAGCTCGTCGCGCATGCCCGTCGCGAGCACCAGGCGGTGGGCGCGCTCCAGCCCCTGCGTCGTGGTGACTTCGAAGCCGCCGATCGCGCCGGCCACCGCCGTGACCTCGACCGCCCGCACCTCGACGGTGTCATAAGCGGCGAGCTCGGTGCGGGCGATGCGGCGCAGCTCCTCGGGGCTGCGGCCGTCGTTGGTGAGCAGATTGTGCGCGTGCTCGACCGTGGCGTTGCGGTACTCCCCGGAATCCAGCAGCAGCACGCTCCGGTGCATGCGGCCGATGGTGAGGGCGGCCTGGAGGCCTGCGGGGCCGCCGCCGATGACGATGACGTCGTACATGGGTGTTCCTCTCGTCGGGTTGCGTCGAGGTCGATCCTGTGACTTCATGTCGACATGAAGTCAAGTCTGTCGATCGGGGATACCGCGGCCCGGTTCTCGCTGCCCACGCACGTGCTGCGCCACTGGGAGGACGTGGGCCTGCTGCATCCGCAGCGCGACAGCGGCGACCGGCGGCGCTACGGCGACGACGACCTGGTGCGAATCGGCGTGATCGTGCGCAGCAAGAGCGCGGGCATGAGCCTGGAGCAGATCGGCGTGCTGCTCGACGCGCAGGCGCCCGAGCGCCATCGGGTGCTCGAGGAGCACCTCGCCGACCTCGCGCGGCGGATGGCCGACATGGAGCGATCGCGCCTGATGACCGAGCACGCCCTGAACTGCCGCTCGCACGACATCACCACGTGCCCGCGGTTCCGGGCGATCATGGACGAGGTCGTGGCGGGCACGGGCACCTGGCGCGAGGCCGAGACGCCTGTGGACAACGACGCGCACTCCACCGATCACGGCGCGCACGGCCGCGATGCGGCGGCGGCTCGTTAGCATGAATCGGTGAACACCCCGCCGCTGTCCCCCGAGCAGGAGGCGCTGTTCCGGCTCATCGAAGACACCCGCAAGCACGTGTTCGTCACGGGCCGGGCCGGCACCGGCAAGTCGACGCTGCTGCAGCACCTGGCGTGGAACACGAGCAAGCAGATCGCGGTGTGCGCGCCGACCGGCGTCGCGGCGCTGAACGTCGAGGGCCAGACGATCCACTCGCTGTTCAAACTGCCCCTCGGGATCATCGGCGCGCACGACGAGGACCAGTCCGACGCGACCCGCAAGCTGCTCAACGCCATCGACACCCTCGTCATCGACGAGATCTCGATGGTCAACGCCGACCTCATGGACGCGATCGACCGGTCGCTGCGCAAGGCGCGGGGGCGCCGGGGCGAACCCTTCGGCGGCGCGCAGATCGTCATGTTCGGCGACCCGTACCAGCTGGCCCCGGTGCCGCCCCGGGGCGACGAGCTGCGGTACGTGCGCGACCACTACCGCTCGTTCTGGTTCTTCGACGCCAAGGTCTGGGTGGGCGAGGCCGCGAGCGACGGCATCCTCGACGTCGGCTCGTACGGCGCCGACCTCAACATCCGCGAGCTGGTCGACATCCACCGGCAATCCGACCCGGCGTTCAAGGCGATGCTCAATGCCGTGCGGTACGGCCGGGTGACCGCCGACATCGCGGAGGTCCTGAACGGCACCGGTGCGCGCACTCCGCCAGATCCCGTCGACGGTGAGCACCCGATCATCACGCTCGCGACCCGCAACGACATCGTCAACAACATCAACCGCCGGCACCTGGGCGAGCTCGTCGGGCGCGAGCAGACGGCGATGGCGGAGGTCAGTGGCGACTTCGGACGCGGCGAGGCCGCCTACCCGGCCGACATCGAACTCAAGCTCAAGGTCGGCGCCCAGGTGATGTTCCTCCGCAACGACACCGGGTCGTTCCGCGAGCCGCCGCGCTGGGTCAACGGCACGATCGGCACGGTCACCCGGATCTCCGGCGAGACGGTGCGTGTCGACGTCGAGGGCGAGGAGTTCGACGTCGAGCCCTCGGTCTGGGAGAAGTATCGCTACGCGTACGACCCCCGCTCCAAGCAGTTGACCCGCGACATCGTCGCCGAGTTCACCCAGTTCCCGCTGAGGCTCGCCTGGGCGGTCACGATCCACAAGTCGCAGGGCAAGACCTACGACCGCGCGATCATCGACCTCGGCTCCGGAGCCTTCGCGCCCGGCCAGACCTACGTCGCACTGTCGCGGCTGACCTCGCTCGACGGGCTCTACCTCTCGCGACCGCTGCGGCCGCGGGACATCCAGGTCGACCCCGACGTGCGCCGCTTCATGGCGTCCGCCGTGCGCGGCGCGGCGCTGTCGTAGGCCGATCCGGCCGGGTCAGGCGACCTGCGCGGCCTTCGCCTGGGCGAGGTCCTCGAAGAGCTCGGTGTTGAAGCGGTAGGCGAGCAGGACCTCGTCGATCACGCGCTCCTGCTCGGCGGCATCCCACGGGGCGGCGTCGAGCTGCTCGCGATAGACGTCTTTGAACGCCTTCGGATCTGCGATGTCCTGGAACAGGTAGAAGCCGATGCCGTTCGTGTCGAACCCGAACCGGCGGGCCATCAGCCGGCCGATGAACTGACCGCCCGACAGGTCGCCGAGGTAGCGCGTGTAGTGGTGGGCGACGAAGCCGCCGGCCCAGGTCGCGCCGACCTCGTTGATGCGATCGACGTAGCGCTGGGTGGTGGGCAGCGCCTGGATCCGTTCGCGCCAGTCGGGGCCGACGAGGAACTCGAGGTCGGCCTCGAGCGCGGGAAGGCGCGTGAGCTTGTCGGAGATGAAGACGGCGGCGACGGGGTCGTTGCGCATCTGGCCCGCCGTGCGCTCGAGCGCCTCGTAGATGAACCAGTGCTGGGCAACGAGCGCGACGTAGTCGTCGCGCGTGCCCTCCCCCTTCATGAGGTCGGCCATGAAGCCGGAGTGCTCGCTCGACGAGTGCGAGCTGCTCGAGCGCTCGCGCAGCGCGGTGGAGAACGGGATCGGGTCGCTCATACCTTCATGCTAACTGAAGATAAGGCGAACCTAACCAAAAATTTCTAGGCGTGCGGTCTCGGCTCGACATCGAGCCGCCGGCACGCCTCGTCGTACAGCGCGACGATCTCGCGGCGCACCTCACGGCGCTCCGAGATCGCCCCCGACGGCCACGGCACTGCGACCTCGGCCGTCGAGCCGTCCGCGAGCGTCGCCTGCCACACCCCGCGGTCGCCATCGAACCCGGTCATGACCGAAGACGTGATCTCGGCCGTCGCGATCCCCGCGTCCGCGGCGAACGCCCGCGTGATCAGAAGGTTGTCGTCGCCGTGGTCGCCGTTCATGTGGCCGAGCACGCCCGTGAGGGCATCGTCGTCGAAGAGGTGGGTCATGCTCACACCCTACGGATCGCCGTGCAACGCAAGCCACCGGTGTGTGTTTGAATTCAATGCACGATCGTCGGGGGGTGAGAATGCGGACCCGGTCTACACGTCGCCGCGCCATCGCGGTCATCGCCGGCGCCATAGCGTCGGCACTGCTCCTGGCGGGCTGCTCCTTCGGCGGCGAGGTCGAGCCCGACCTGCCTCCGCAGGCGGCGGCCTCCCTGCCCGATGAGACGGTGCAGCGATTGACGGATGCCGTCACCCACGCGATGGGCACCACCGGGTCGTCGGGCGCCATTGTCGGCGTCTGGGCGCCCTGGAGCGGCACCTGGGTGGCGGGCCTCGGCACGCAGCGTCCCGACGGCGGCGGCGATGTCACCGCCGACCTGGTCTTCCGCGCCGGCAAGGTGACCCGGGCCATGACCTGCGACGTACTCTTCCAGGTCGCCGCCGACGGCAAGGTGAAGCTGAACGACAGCGTCACCCAGTACGTGTCGGGCGTTCCCGACCTCGCCGACATCACCCTGCTCGAGCTCTGCGACGGCACGTCGGGCATCGGCTCGTACGCGGGCCAGCTGTACTCGTCGTGGATCGCGAACCCTGCACGCGAGTGGGATCCGCGCTACCTCGCGAGCTTCGGTCTCGGGCAGCCACGCTCGGGCGAACCGGGTACGGCATACCGCGACTCCGATGCCGGCTACCTGCTGCTGGGCCTCGCGCTCGAGCGGGCGACCGACATGACGGCGGCGCAGCTCATCCAGACCTATGTCGCCGATCCGCTCGGCCTCGACGCGACGGCCCTCGGCGACCTCCCCGCGGAGGGCGTGCTGAAGGGCGGGCAGTCCGTCAACACCCCCGAGGGTGCGCTCGACTGCGCGGCCCCGATCGACCTCACGGCCGCGTCCTCGAGCACCGGGTTCACCGATGCCGGCGCCGTCTCCGATATCGAGGATCTCGGCCGCTACGTGCAGGCGCTCGCCTCGGGCGCGCTCGTGGCGGACGACGATCGCTTCGGCGCTCCGGTGGCCGTCGCCGCTGACGGGCCGTCGTGGTACACCGCCGACGGCGGTGCGGTGATCGCCGGATCCCTCATCGGGCAGTACGGCAAGGTGCCCGGCTACATCACCGCCGCCTTCGCCGATCCGACGACGGGGCTGACGGTCGCCGTCGTGCTCAACAACTCCGCCGCCGACGCCGCGGTGGGCGAGTACCTCGCGTGGGAGCTCGCGGCGATCGCGTCGAAGGCGCCCGCGGCGGCCGGCGAGACGGTGCCCGAGGCCGGGCTCCCCTGGACGCCCGAGCAGTACCACGACGCTATCGCCGGCGCGGCGGTGTGCACGCCGCCGGCGACGTAGTGGGGGCCCGAGCGAGCTCGGGAGGTGCGGGCGCCCCCGGCGCGAGCGGGCCGGGCCGATCCGTGACGACGCCGGCCATCCTGCTTGTGGTCGCGGGCCTGGCGTGTCAGGAGGTCGGCGCGTCGATCGCGGTGCTGCTGTTCCCGCAGGTGGGGCCTCTCGGCATGGTGATGCTGCGGCTCATCTTCTCCGCGATCGTGCTGCTGCTCATCGCGCGTCCCCGGGTGCGCGGACACTCCCGCGCCGACTGGACCGGGGTCGTCCTCTTCGGGCTCGTGCTCGCCCTGATGAACGGCCTGTTCTACCTGGCCCTCGAGCGTCTGCCCCTCGGCGTCACCGTGACCATCGAGGTGCTCGGTCCGCTCGTGCTGTCGATCGTCGCCGCGCGCCGGGCATCGGCGTGGCTGTGGGCGGTGCTCGCCCTCGTCGGCGTCGTGGCGCTGGGGGGAGGTGGCTGGGACCGCCTGGACCCGCTGGGCGTGCTGTTCGCGCTCGGCGCCGCGGGCAGCTGGGCGTTCTACATCCTGGCGTCGGCGCGCGTGGGCAGGGCCTTCCCCAAGCTCGACGGGCTCGCCCTGGCGATGACGGTCGGAGCGGTCATCGCGCTCCCGTTCGGCATCGCGGATGCCGGAGCCGCCCTCCTGCGCCCCGAGATCGTCGCGCTCGGCGCGGCGGTCGCCCTCCTCTCGTCGACGATCCCGTACGCGTTCGAGCTGATCGCCCTCCGGCGCCTGCCGGCCGCCGTGTTCGCGATCCTGATGAGCCTCGCGCCCGCCACAGCAGCGCTCGCGGGCTTCATATTCCTCGGCCAACATATGACGTGGCTCGAGATCGCCGGCATCGGCCTCGTCATCGCCGCGAGCATCGGCGCGGTGCGCTCCTCGTCGCGCGCGGCCAGCGAAGCCGCAGAGCCGCTCGCCTGACGCGGAGTAGGTGCACGGCCCCGCCGTTGTTGCTGCTGCCGCTGCCGGTGCCGTTGCCGGGGCTGTTGCGGGCGAGCGCGGGCAGCTGAGATGGATGCCGCGGCCGGTGTGCGACGGCGCGACCGGCGGGCTCGCTACGATCAGGGCCATGACTCAGGCGGACGACGCGGTGCAGACGAGATGGGCCGTGCTCGGCCCCGGGGCGATCAGCCGGGACTTCGTGGTGGGGCTGCGCGCCTCGCGGCACGGCGTGCTGCACGCGGTGGGCAGCTCGTCGGCGGAGCGGGCGGGGGCGTTCGCGGCGGAGCACGGGGCTGCGGCATCCGGAACATACGACGAGATCCTGGCCCGCGACGATGTCGACGCGGTCTACGTCGGAACCGTCCACACGACGCACGCCGAACTCGCGATCCGCGCGCTGGAGGCGGGTAAGGCCGTGCTGTGCGAGAAGCCCGCGAGCCCGACCCTCGACGAGGTCGAGCGCATCCTCGACACGGCCGGGCGGATGCAGCGGCCGTTCCTCGAGGCCTTCAAGACGCGGTTCGGGCCGTTCGCCGACGCCCTGCGCGACCTGGTGACACGCGGTGAGCTGGGCGCGCTGCAGGGCGTCGAGGGCGCCTTCGGCTTCGCGGCGGGCGCGCACGAAGGCCGCCTGTTCGACCCCGCGCTCGCGGGCGGCGCGATCCTCGACGTGGGGTGCTATCCGCTCGCGCTCGCGATCGACCTCGCCGCCGCTGCCGGCGAGCCGATCGATGCTCCGGACTACCGCGCCTTCGAGGCCGAGCTGGTGGCGGGCGTGGACGGCACGGCATCCGCGGTGATCGCGTTCGGCGGCGTCACCGCCGCGATCGCCACCTCGGTGATCGAGGACCTGCCCGACACCGGCGTCCTGCGGTTCGCAGATGCCGAGGTCATGCTCCCCAACGTCTGGGGCAGCAGGACCGAGAGCCCGTCGAGGCTCATCGTCCGGCGCGGCGGCGAGGAGCGGGTGATCGAGGTGCCGGTCGTGCAGCCGATGGCGGCCGAAGCCGACGCGCTGTCGCTGGCCATCGCCGAGGGCCGGCTCGACGTGCCGGAGATGCCCTGGTCGCACACGCGTGCGGCCGCGCGGGTGCTGACGGAGTGGCGCGCGGCGGCTCTCGCTGGCTGAAGGTCAGGCTCCGCGCGGCGGGGCGGTCGAGCCGCGCACGTTCAGGGTCGGGTTCAGGACGACGCGGTGCACCGGGCGGGTCGGATCCTCGATGCGCCGCGCCAGCAGGTCCACCGCGGCGCGCCCGACCGAGTTGCGGGGCGGGCTGACGGCGGTGAGCGCGGGGGTGAACAGCTCGGCGACCTCGTCGTCGTAGGCGACGACCGAAAGGTCGCCGGGCACCGAGATGCCACGGTTGAGGGCGAGGTCGGCGAACGCCATCGCCTCCGGGTCGGAGTGCACCAGGATCGCAGTCACCGAGTTCGCCAGCGCCGCATCGAGCGTCGCGTCGACGACGGCCGAGAAGTCGGAACTGGTGCGCGCTGCCTCGACCGTAGGCCGCGACTCGCCGTCTGCACGCGGGGTGCGCGCCGTGCGGTAGCGCTCGCCGCATCAGGGGAGCGCGCCGCCGTGGCCGCGCAGCCGGTCACGGTCGTCGATACGAACGGTGCGGGCGACGCGTTCTTCGCCGGCTTCCTGGCGGCGTCGCTCGCCGGGCGGATCTGGACGGATGCCTGGAATCCGGCGCCCGCCAGGCGGTCGTCGCCCTGTCATCCGAGCACCTTCACCCGGCCGTCGTCGGGAGCGAGGACGGGGGCGTCACCAGCGCGCTTCGGTGACGACTGCCGGCCGTGCCGAGGCGTCGTAGACTCGGACCCAGTCCGGCCGCACGACGACGACGGCGAAGCCCTGGTCGAGGGCGCGGGAGCCTGCGAACTGCTCGTTGTATGCGGCACCGTGGAATTCGCGCGACGTGTCCGAGGCGATGGTGGCGACGCCCTCGACCTGCACGGTCACGTCGCCATCCGTGCCGGCGACGACAGCGACGCGGCCGTTCTCGCGCAGATTGTGGATTTTGCGGGAGTCGTCGGAGGCATCGAAGATCAGCGTTCCGTCGTCGAGTGCCGCCATCCCGACCAGTGCCGCTTCCGGCACGCCGGAGGGCGCGACGGTGGCCACGACTGCGCGGCCCTGCGCGCGGACGAAGGCGGCGAATGCGGCGGTGTCGCGGGGGTCGAAGGTCACCGGTTCACAGTAACGGCAGTCCCCGGTCGCTCGGAGCGGGGCGGTGGGCGGTGGCGTCGGCTCGGTCAGCCGGGTAGCTCAGGTGCCCCCGTTGATTGCGAGGATCGCCCGCTTCTCGGCGTCGGTGAGGTCGGACAGGGCCAGCACCTCTTGGAGCACGGGCGACTTGAGGGCGAGGTAACGTCCGATGTCCATCGCCGGGTCGCGGGCGAGTTCTGTCTTGATGGCGCCATAGCGATCGCGGAGATCTGGTCGCGCGCGGAGGATCCTGCGTACCGCGAGGTGGTTGCGCAGGTGCAGCGTACCGTCGATGCAGACGTAGACGTTCCGCCGCGGATCGTCGTCGGGTGCGGCCAATGACTCCCGGTCGGCGACGCCGAGGTCGCCCCGATGCGTGTAGCCTGCGGCGACGAGCGCCGTGATCGCCGCCGGGAGATCCGCACGCCGCACGACGACATCGATGTCGATGACGGGCTTGGCGGCCAGTCCCGGCACCGATGTCGAGCCGACATGCTCGATCGAGAGCATCGGAACATCCGCCACCGCTCGCCTGAGGTCCGCAGCCACACGCGCGAACTGCTCCGGCCACTCCCGCGAGTAGGGAACGACGGTGACAGCCATGCCACAAGCATCGCATCCCGATTCGCGGGCAGCGTGCGCCGGCATCACCCCGCACCGTTTGCCTCGCCAGATGCTCACGACGCCACCACACCCGGCGCTGCCCGGGGTGGGGTCGGCGCGTGCAGCGCCACCACCTCGCGCCCGCTCTCGTGCTGGGTGTGGCTCCGCCGCACCCAGCACCTCACGCCCGCTTCCGGCGCAGGCGGGAAGCGGCAGCGCCGGCACCTCACGCCTGTGCCCGTGCCCGTCCCAGACCCTCATGCGGCGCCGAAGCGTCGCGTCGACTTCGACTGCAGCCGGACCGGATCACCGATCTCGCCAGTCAGCGGGTCGGGAGGCGGATGCAGCCAGTACGTGTCGGCCGAACTGGCGGGATCCCGGTGGCGGCTGATGCGCTATCGCTGGTTGTGCAGGCGCAGGCGCAGGTGGCAGTTGCGGCACAGGGGAACGCCGTCGTCGACATCGGTGCGGCCGTGGTGATCCCACCAATGGTCGATGTGGTGGTACTCGCATTGAGAGATCGGCGCGCTGCACGACGGCCAGACGCACCCGCCGTCGCGGGCAGCGATCGCGATCCGCTGCTTGCGGCTGAACAGCCGCAGCTGGCGGCCGACATCGAGCGGCCGACCATCGGGGTCCCAGATCACCGGGATGGCGCCCGCATCGCAGAGACGCGCCTCAACGACCCCGCCGGGCACGGCGTGCCCACCGTCTTCCAGATGACCGACGCCGGTCACCCGCGTGTCTCCCCGCTCGTCGATGGCCGTGATCGCCGCCGACTCGACGACGATACGCACACCTGGCTGTCGGTCGCCGAATGCCTGTTGCGGGTCGGCGTCGGCACCGGTGCGGAGCACCGCGATGATCGTGTCGTACTGCAGCTGCTCGTTCGTCCGATCGTCGGCTTCGGCCTCGCGCGTCTTCTCGACGGCATCCGAGCCGACGATCGTACTGCAGCTGCTCGTTCGTCCGATCGTCGGCTTCGGCCTCGCGCGTCTTCTCGACGGCATCCGAGCCGACGAAGCGCGGCCCACGCCGTGGTCGCAGTGCGGCTTGGAGGAGCGAATCGACCCATGCACCCGCGTCGTCGTCGAAGAGGATGTGGGCGTGGCGCTGGCCGCTCTCGTCGATCCACCGGCGGAAGGATCGGGCGGCGAACCGCTCCTCGAACCGCAGCGTCACCCCGAGGGGATCGAGTCGGTCGCGGGCGATGCGTGCCTGGATGCGGAGGTCTTCCACCGTCAGCGTTGTCGCCTCGTCGAGCAGCAGACGCACCGCCCGGGACCACGCCTGGGGCAGGAAGTCGGCGTCCAGCTCGGGATAGCGATCGACGGGCGGCTCGCCGAGACCCGAGCGGAGCGCGTGGAACTGCGCCTGCGAGAGCGCGCCCGCCGCGAGCGCATCCCGAACGAGTCTCAGCCACTCGGGCGCCGCCGGCGTCGGCGGCTGCTCGGCAACTTCCTGACGCGAGGCATCCGTCCCGGTTGTGGTGGGTTCGGACGAAGAAGGAGTGGTGGGCGCGAGCTCTTGCCCCGCCTGCACCGCGCGGGTGACATCGCGGCGGCCGAGGCCGGTGATCTGCTGAACCAGCGCCGTCCCGGTGCGCAGCCCCTTGCGCTTCGCGGGTCCGCCGTATCCGCGGTCGCGTGTTGATCGGCGGGACACCTCCGCCGAGCCGCTCGCGACGACGAGCTCCAGGGCCTTGCGAGCCTCGGTCGTGTCGGTCAACAGCTCCAGCAGTTCTTCGTCGTCCAGCCTCTCGACCCCGGTTCCGTCCGCGCCGAGTCGCTGTGCGACGCGGGCGACGGCATCCGTCAGCCGCATCGCCGGAGGCGACGACACCGAAGAACTCACGGAACAAATATACGAGCAACCTCCGACATCGAAGAGGGGCCGAGTCTCGACGCGACCGCCGACTGTGCATACGCTCGTGCCTGTGGTGGACCCGATGCACTTCGAGGCGAGCGCCGACGACTACGCCGCGGCTCGGCCGCCGTACCCGGCCGGACTCTGGGAGCGACTGCGAACTCTCGGGCTCCTGCGGCCGGGCGCTACCGCGCTCGATCTCGGCGCCGGAACCGGTCAGGCGACCGGTCCGCTTCTGGAGGCAGGACTGCGGGTCACCGCCGTCGAACCCGGCCCGCGCCTCGCGGCCCTCCTGCGCGCGGCCCATCCCGCGGCCGATGTGCGGGTCTGCCGCGCGGAAGACGTCGAGCTCGCCGCCTCGGCCGTCGACCTCGTTGTGGCGGCGACGTCGATCCATTGGATGGATGTCGACGTCCTGCTACCGAAGATATATACGATACTCACGCCGACGGGCCGCCTCGCTGTGTGGCGCAACGTGTTCGGAGACGCCGACGCCTCCACCACGCCTTTTCGGGCGCGGATCGCTGAGATAATCGCCGCCCGTCGCGCGCCGCCGCGACCGGGTCCGCCTGCCGAGGACATCGATGCGACGATCGAGGCTCTGACGACGTCGGGCCTCTTCGTCGTGACGGATGTCTCCACCTACCGATGGACTCTCGAACTCGACGCGGCTGCGATCGGGCGTCTCTTCCGTACGTTCAGCGACTGGTCCGCCGGCGAGGTGGAGCAGGCGGTCGAGGCCGTGAACGATCCGGGCGGCACCGTCACCGAGCACTACTCGTCGTGGCTGGTGGTGCTCGCGCCGATCGAGCGGTTATCCGCGCAGTGACGGCGGAGTCCGTCACGACGCGGGCGCGCGACCATCCCGGAGAGCTCATCGGTGTCCTGCCAGCAGGTGTATGCGGCAGGGGTGCGACCGGCCCTCACGCCGTTTGCCGAGCGAGTCTGCCGGCTCAGGGCGGAATGCGACCCGGACGCGGTCTACCGGAGCGCCGCGGCCGGCTCGGGGCGGTGCACCCCGCGGGGGCGGTAGCCGAGGGCATCCGAGACGCCCGCGAGATCCGCGAGGTACCAGAGGATGGCGAGCCACATCTCGGTGCCCTGCAGGCCGGGCTCGGTCTCGGCGAGGCCACGGGTCGCGGGAGCCGGCTCGCGGAACGAGAACCCGGCGCCCGGCGCCCAGGTCGACACGGCGTCCGACAGCAGGCGCGCGGCGAGGTCGCGCACCTCGTCGCTGCGATAGCCCGTCGCGCGCGTGAGCCACAGCGGGTGCGCGACATCGAGCACGTTGCACGCGTTGCGCGCGCCAACGGCGAACCATCGTGGGTCGCGTGTATGGCGCAACGCGGTGTCGATGACGCGCTCGGGGTAGGGGAGCGGCATCCCGAACTGCGCGAAGGTGCCGCGCGACGCCCGGTAGAAGCCGTTCACGACGGGCAGCAGGCCGCCGTCGGCGCTCGGCGAACCCCACATGCCGGTGTGGGGATCGGCGTTCATGACGAGCCAGCCGAACAGCGCCTCCTCCACACCCGCCGGAATCGGATGGCCCGCACGCCGTGTCCACAGAAGTGCGGTGCCGAAGCCATCGATATGGTGGCCGGCGTTCCACGCGTCGGAGGCCCACGGCAGACTCTCGCAGAACGCGATCACCCGTTCCGGAGTGGCCGCCGTCACCCAGGTGAGAGGAGCCGGAAACGCCGACCCCAGCAGATCGAGCGCGTATCCCACGCTCAGCACGTGGTACGCGACATCGCCGTGCGAGAACCCGAGGCCCGCCTCCTGGCGACCATCGGAAGCGAGGGGTGCGACCGCACCGGTCGCGGGATCCTGCCAGTCTTGCAGCCGTCGGATCTGCGCCTCCGCGGAGGTCTGTGGCGGGGCACTGCCGAGTAGCAGGTCGGCGATCTCGATCGCATCGCCCTGCGCGCGCACGGTCGGCGCTGCTCCCGGGCGGTCGGCGAAGAGCTCGAGGTCGTCGTCCCAGGAGCGCTGGAGGAGAGCGGATGCCTCCTCCCGCGCGCGTGCGGCCAACTCGGCGACCCGCTCCGCGAGGCCTGCGGCGTCGTCCGCGCTCGACGTCGGTGCGCCGGCCGGGACCCAGGCGGACGCCTCGGCTCCAGTCGAGGCCGGATCCGGAGCAGACGCTGCCGCTCCGGCGGGGGCGGAGGTTGCGTCGGGGACCGAGGCAAACGTCTGGTTGGAGGGGGTCGGGGGGCCGTCGGCGCTCATTGCACCGTCGTCGCCGGCCGCGGCCTGCGACACGATTGCACGCATGGCGGCCGCGGCGGCGAAGGCTGCGCCGGTCTCGCTGACGGGGGAGCGCTCGTCGGCCGCGTTCTCCGCATCCACCTGGACACTCGCACCCGCACCGACACCCTCGTCCGTGCCGCGTGCCGCCGCGTCGGCAGCCGCGTCCGGCGCGACCCCGGTGTCGTCCGGCTCGACGCGCCAGCGGATGAACCGGGCGGGGTTGCCGCCGACGACGGCGCCGGCGGGCACGTCCTTGGTGACGACGGCGCTGGCGGCGAGCACCGCCTGAGACCCGACCCGGACGCCGTCGAGGATGACGACGTGCGAGCCGATCCACACGTCGTCGCCGATCTCGATGCCCTTGGAGGTGAGCGGCTGGCGGAAGACCGGCGTGCCGGATTCCATCGAGTGGTTGAAGCCGAGGATCGACGTGTGCGCGCCGATGCGCACGCCGTCGCCCATCGTCACGCGTCCGCGGATCACCGTGTACGGATTGATGCTGCAGTCGGCACCGGCGAGCAGGTGACCTGTGAGGTACGCGCCGGCTGCGACGTACGTGCGGTCACCCAGACGCAGCGAGTCGTTGTCGATCGATGCGAGCTCCGAGATGAAGCACTGCTCGCCGAGCGAGTGATCGGCGCGGCCGTCCGCGAGCGTGTGCTGGATCGCGAGCTGCGCATAGCGTTCATCGACAGACGCTTCGCGCCAGAAGTCCCAGGGCGAGTACTCGTGGGCGGCGATCGCTGGCATAGGGAGGGGCTGACGGGAATCGAACCCGCGCTGTCTGCTTGGGAAGCAGAAGTTCTGCCATTGAACTACAGCCCCGGACGCCGGATGCCGGCGCGTGGCAAGGATAACAGAGCGGATGCCGTGGGCACGAAGTCGCGGCATCCGCCCGCGTCGATCAGAGCGATGCCTCGATGATGCGCGCGCTGGCCGCGGCTCCGTCCTCGTCTGCGTACGCCCGCTGCACGTCTCGGGCGACGGAGCGGATGCCGGGGTCGGACAGCACGCGGCGCACGGCGTCGAGGAACTCGGGCGATCCGGCACGCTTCGGTGGGATCGCGATGGCGTGTCCGCGCTTCTCGCACATGCGCACGTGCCAGGTCTGCTCGGGCTGCAGCCCCATTCCGACAAAGGGGATGCCGTTGGCGCACGCCGTCTGGACGGTTCCCTGTCCACCGTGGAGCACCGCCGCGTCGACGAGACCGCCGAGACGGTGAGCGGGGAGGAGGTCGGTGACGTGGACGTTCGGCGGAAGGTCGTCACCCGGTTCGAGGTAGTGGGCGATCGGGGCGACGACGTTCACGGGCAGCGTGCCGAGCGCGCGGGCCGCACGCAGGGCGAGTTCGCGGTTGGCCGACGAGCCGAGCCCGAGATAGACCAGCGGCTCGGCGGCCGCTGCGAGCTGCTCGACGATCTCGGGAAGCGGAGCGTCGATGTGGGCGAAGATCGGACCCACGCGCTCGAAGCCGTCGGGCAGGGTGAAGCCGTGGAGCTCCCACGGCATCTCGGTGATCAGGTTCCGGTCCGCGGTGATGAGGGAGGCGACCGTGCGCAGCGGCGGCACGCCGTTGTCCGCGGCGACCTGGGCGAACGCCCCAGGCGCGAGCGGAGCTTTCGTGTAGATCCACCGGAAGGCCGCCGTGGCCAGCAGATCAGCGAACCGAGACACGCGCCCGCGCCCGCCGACGAGGAACAGGTGGCGCGCCTGCCGCACCTGCGGCTCGGTCAGCGCGAACGGCACCGGGTAGAAGAGCGGCACCTGCTCGGCGCGGGCCGAGATGTACGACGTCAGGTTCGATCCCGTCACGACGGCGGCGGCGGAATGCTCGCGGATGAGCTGCCGTTCGACGTCGACGCGGGCGCCCACGAGCTCGCGCGTCAGCGGGCTTTTGAGCGTCTTGCCCTGGTCGAAAGCGATCAGCTGGTCCCGCTCGCGCGAGGTGAACACCGGCGTGCACGAGACGTACTCGAACCCCGCCTCGCTGATGAGTCCGACGTAGTCGTCCTCGTAGCCCATGAAGACGATCCGGTGCACGGGATCCATGGCTCGTGCGACCTGGATCATGCGCGTGGTCTCGGCCAGGTTGAACGTCACCGGGCAGAAGAGAACGGTCGCCATGTCATCCCTCTCTGTCGGGTCCGGCGGCGCACGGGTGGGTGCACGCCGGGCGGCGGCTTCCGTCATCGTCGTCTCGAGCGTAGGGCCCGTCACGTTCGGTCGGCGAGGACGCCGCCCGGATAGGCTGGCTGCGTGCTGCTCAGTGACCGCGACATCCGGCTCGAGATCGACGCGGGACGCATCGGGCTCGATCCGTGGGACCCGGCGATGGTGCAGCCCTCCAGCGTCGACGTGCGGCTCGACCGGTACTTCCGTCTCTTCGACAACCACAAGTACCCGTTCATCGATCCGGCCGAGGACCAGCCCGAGCTCACGCGGCTCATCGAGGTCGACCCCTCCGAGCCGTTCATCCTGCACCCCGGCGAGTTCGCGCTCGGGTCCACGTTCGAGCAGATCTCGCTCCCCGACGACATCGCGGCCCGTCTCGAGGGCAAGTCGTCGCTCGGTCGTCTCGGCCTGCTGACGCACTCGACCGCCGGCTTCATCGACCCGGGGTTCACGGGTCACGTCACGCTCGAGCTGTCGAACGTCGCGACGCTCCCGATCAAGCTGTGGCCGGGCATGAAGATCGGGCAGGTCTGCTACTTCCGGCTCACCTCGCCCGCCGAGAGCCCCTACGGCTCCGGTCCCTATGGCAACCGGTATCAGGGTCAGCGGGGGCCCACGGCATCGCGCTCGTTCCAGAACTTCCACCGCACGAACGTGGGGGACAGGGATGCCGGGAGCCGCGGCTCCTGAACGCTCAGGGCGTCGGCTCGACGATGCTCGGCTCCCGCGCGTAGACCCGCACGTTCGGCCCCTCGAGCACGAACTGGAGCGACGTGCCCAGCGGGAAGCGCTCGCGCAGCTTTTCGGGCGACGACTGGACGACCTCCAAGGACGCCGACGCCGGATATGACCCGGCAGCACAGCTGCCCGCACCGAACCCATCCGGCGGGGTCAGGATGTAGAGGCAGGTCTGGGAGCTGCCCGGTACGACGGATTGGCGAAGAGACAGCACGCGGAGGCCGTGGAAGTCGTCGAAGACGCGGCCACCCGAGGGGCGTACCCCGAAGGACTCGTCCGGCCACTCGGCCTCCGCATCCTCGCTCAGGACGGCGACTCCGCCCTCCTCGATGTTCTGGATCCAGGTGGACAGCCCCGCGCCGATGAGCAAGGCGGCGACGACCGAGGCCGCCCACAGCACCGGGATGCGGCGCCACCATGGCCGGACCGGCGCCTCCGCGGACATGTCCGAGGCCGGAGCGTCATCACCGCCGGGGTCGGTCGTCGCCGGTCCGGCATCGGCGTCCGCAGCTTCGGAGACGCCGCGCCGCACCCCGGCGCCGGCAATGGCACCGGGTGGCGTCGCCGCCCCGGCCATCGGCGTGGGAGCATCGGATCCCGGTGCGGGTTCAGCCGAGGCCGTGGCGGCGCGGTGCGCGCCGGCTGCGGCATCCGTCCCTGCTCCGCCCTCACCCGGGAGCGTCGGCTGACGGACAGCCGCCCCGGGTGCGCTTGCCCGCGATGCCCCATCGGCGCCGATGTCTGCCGGCGCGCCGCCTGCCGCCGTCTCGACGCGGGTTGCCGACTCCATCCCCGGAGCGGCGTCGGCTGCCGGCGCGGTCGACCCGGCACGCGCGGCGGACGCCATGGCCTCGAGCTCGTGCAGCCGCGCCAGCGCTGCGGGATCGGAGTGGATGTCGGCATCGCGCCCGTAGGCGCGCGCCTGGAGAGCGCGGAGCTCGTCCAGCGGCAGGTCGGTCGGCGTTGACATCGAGGCAATCCTCCCTCACCCGGGGGCGAAGGCGATCGTGCGCCGACGGGCCGCAGCATCGTGTCGGGCAGCGTGCCGGGCGAGGGATGTGCGGCGGGCGATCCCCAGATCGCCCGCCGCACGGACGAGCCCGCGCCCCCACGTCGTGCCCGTCCTCGGAAACGGTCCCTGTCCCCACACGGGATGCCGCGACCACCGATTACTGCACTCCGCAGTATAGGCTCGATCGCGCGCCGGCGGGATTTCTTTTACGCTCTGCGACGGAAGCCGATGCGAAGAGGAAGGAGCCCACCGTGGCCGATCGCGAACTCTCGACCACGGGCTACCTCATCCTGGGCCTCCTGGCCGACCACGACTGGTCGGCGTATCAGCTCGCCGAGCAGCTCGGTCGCGGTGTCGCGGAGCTGTGGCCATCGGCCGACCGCGGCCGCTATGCCGTCCTGAATCGCCTCAGCGAGGAGGGTTTCGTGCAGACCCGGCAGGAGCGCACCGGCAAGCGGGCCCGGACGATCTACTCGATCACCGCGGCCGGCCGCGAGGCGCTCGCCGCCTGGCTGAGCACGCCCGTGCGTCCGCCGACCCTCGAGTTCGAGGGGATGGTGCGGGTCCTGCTCGCCGACCAGGGGTCGGTCGAGGATCTCCGCCGCACGCTCGCGCAGACGAAGGAGCGGGCTCTTGCCAACCGAGAGATGTTCGCCCGCTACGCCGCATACATCAGCGTCACAGGTGGCACGTTCCCCGAGCGCCGCCACCTCTTCGCGCTCGCGAACACCTTCATGATCGGCCACTACGAGCACATCGTCGCGTGGGCGGACTGGGCCGAGGACCAGATCGCGTCGTGGCCCGACACGGTGACCCCCGCCACTACGCACGGCGACCAGGTGCGCGAGATGCTCGCCCCCGGACGCGACGCCCTACAGGGCGACGCCCCGGAGGCCTGAGATTCACACCGCGGAGCGCAGAGGCAGCTCCAGTTCGAACACGCATCCTGCCGTCGCATTGCGGACGGTGGCGGAGCCGCGATGCGCGTCGGCGACGCCGCGGACGATCGCGAGGCCGAGCCCGGCGCCGGCATCCGTCGGCCGTGCCGCGCTGCCACGCCACCCTGTCTCGAAGACGTGCGGCAGGTCGTCCGCGGCGATGCCGCCGCACGCGTCCGCGACCGCGATGCGGAATGCGCCGTCGTGCAGTTCGACGGTGGTCTCCACCATCGAGCCGGACGGCGAGTGACGGATGCCGTTGGCCACCAGATTCGCCACGGCCCGGCGCAGCTCGGGGGCGGCCACCCGCGCGCGCGCGCCGGTCTCGGCGCGTCCCGACAGCGTGACGCCGCCGGCATCGGCGAGGGGACGCAAGGAGGCCACGGTGTCGGACACGAGGTCGCCGACATCGACGTCGGTGCGTTCCAGCGCGACCGACGGCGCCTGCAGCCGGGAGAGCGTGAGGAGGTCGTCCACCATGTCGCTCATGCGCTCTGCGTTGCGCTGGATCGTGGTGGCGGCCGCGGCGGTGTCGGGCAGCACGCCGTCGTGGATGCCCTCGGCGGTCGCACGGATGCCGGCGAGCGGTGTGCGCAGGTCGTGCGAGATCCACGCCACGAGGTCGCGTCGCTGTCCCTCGACCCGGCGCTCCGTCTCGGCGGCCGCGGCGGCGCGCTCGGCGGCGCGTGCGGCGGACTGGATGCGGGCGGCGATGACGATGCCGGCGGCGAGGGCGGCCGGCACGCTGGCGAGCAGCACGAGCAGCAGGCCGGTCATGTCGCCGGCGGTGAGGAGCATCGAGGCGGCGCCGACGACGACGCCCACCGCGATCGACAGCACGACCACCAGCGGGGCGACGACGGCGGCGGCCGCCACGCGCACGCGGGCGAGCGCCAGCACCAGCGCCGCGCCGACGATGCCGGTCGCCGCCGCGGCGCCGGCGGAGAACAGCAGGGCGTCCGTCGAGACGGTCATGGCGCGGCATCCCAGCGATACCCGACGCCGAACACCGTCACAAGCCGCCGCGGTGCCGCGGGGTCGTGCTCGATCTTGTCGCGCAACCTGCTCACGTGCACGGTCACGGTCGAGGGGTCGCCGAAGTCCCAGCCCCACACGTCCCGCATCAGGTCGTCCCGGCGCAGGGCGTCCCCCGGGTGCGCGACGAGCCACGAGAGCAGGTCGAACTCGCGCACGGTGAGCGAGAGCTCGCTGCCGGCCAGGTGCACACGACGGGCGCGCCGGTCGATGACGAGGTCGCCGTCGACCGCGACGTCGGGCAGTTCCGCGGGGGCCGACAGGTCGGCGGCGGGCGAGACGCTGCGCCGCAGCACCGACTGCACGCGCAGCACCAGCTCGCGCGGGCTGAACGGCTTGGTCACGTAGTCGTCGGCCCCGACCTCGAGCCCGCGGATGCGGTCGTCCTCCTCGCCTCGGGCGGTCAGCATCACGATGGGGAGCTCCGGCGACCTCTGCCGGAGCCGCCGGCAGACCTCCAGGCCGTCGATGCCGGGCAGCATGAGGTCGAGCACGACGATGTCAGGACGATCCGCGACGACCGCCTGGAGCGCGTCGATCCCGTCCGCGGCCCGCCGCACGACGAGACCGGCGCTGCGGAGGTACGCGGCGACGACGTCGCCGACGTCCTCATCGTCGTCGACGACCAGCACCGTGCTCACGTGGTCAGGATAGGTCTCCGGCGGAGCGCCTGCACCGGTCCAGGCGCCTTCCCGCCGGTGCGAAAGGACTTCGTAAGGACTCGGCGAGGATGCCGTGCGTCTCAGTGGGCGGTGCGGACCCCGACGAGGTCGTGCACGAGCACCGCGGCGGCGCGGGCTCCCTGGCCGGCGGCGACGATGAGCTGCTGCGGACCCGGTGAGGCGGCATCCCCCGCGGCGTACAGCCCCGCGACGGACGTGCGCCCGGAGCGATCGGTGACCAGATTGCCGAACTCGTCGCGGTCGAGCTCGATGCCGCCGACGAAATCGAGCGCCGGGTGCCACTGGGGTCGCACGAAGCCGCCGTCGATCTCGACGCGGGTGCCGTCGACGAGCCGCACGGCCGACACCGTACCGCGGTCGCCTTCGAGGTCGTCGATCGACCGTCTCTCGACGACGATCCCGGATGCCGCGAGTTCCGCCGCTTCGACCGTGTCGACGGCATCCGACCCGTTGGTGAAGACGGTGAGCCGGTCGGTCCAGCGGGCGATCAGCCGGGCGCGCGCGGCCAGGTCGGGCGTCTCGCCGATCAGCGCGAGCGGACGGTCCTGCAGCTCCCACGCGTCGCAGGCGGCGCAGCTGAAGATCGTCATGCCGTAGAACGCGCGCAGGCTCGGGATGTCGGGCAGGGTCTCGCGGAGCCCGGTGGCCACGAGCACGGATCGCGCCGCGACGGCGGGCGGGATGCCGGAGCCCCGGCCGTGCAGCGCCGCGATGAAGCGTAGCCCGTCGCCGCCCTCGTTCTCGAGCAGCGCCGTGACGACGGTGCGATCGAGCACGCGCACGTTCGAGTAGGCGGCGAGCTCGGCGCGGGCGAGCTTGCGCAGCTCGAGCGGCGGCACGCCGTCGCGCGTGAGGAAGCCGTGCGAGCGCAGCGTGGCGGCGTTGCGCGGCCGCCCGGCGTCGACCAGCACGACCGAGGCGCGGGCGCGCCCGAGGTTGAGGGCGGCCGAGAGCCCCGCGGGGCCGCCGCCGATGATGACGACGTCGACCTCGGTCGACTCCGCCGCGGGATGGGGGTCAGTCATGGCCGTCTCCTTGGGGAGGAAGCGCCGCGATGACCGGATGGTCCTTCGCGATGACGCCGGTCTTGGCCGCACCGCCGGGCGACCCGATGTCGTCGAAGAACTCGACGTTCGCGGTGTAGTAGTCCTGCCATTCCTCGGGCAGGTCATCTTCGTAGTAGATCGCCTCGACCGGGCACACCGGCTCGCAGGCGCCGCAGTCGACGCACTCGTCGGGGTGGATGTACAGCGACCGCTCACCCTCGTAGATGCAGTCCACCGGGCACTCGTCGATGCAGGCGCGGTCCTTCACATCGACGCACGGCAGGGCGATCACATACGTCACTGGACGAGCACTCCCCGTGAGATGCCGACCTGCTCGTCGCGCGGCACGACCTTGACGCGCTCGCGGGTGTGCGCGTGGTTCGCGCCGAGGTCGCGCTCGTGCGCGTCGAGGGCGAGCCAGCCGTCCCACGTCGTGTACGCGACCTCGCGCTCGTCGAGCACCTCGAGCACGTCGCCGCCGACGGTCGGGGCCGACAGGCGCCCGGCCTCGAGGTCGGACACGAGGTGCGCGATGGTCTCCATCGCGTCGGACTTCGTGTGGCCGATGAGCCCGACCGGCCCGCGCTTGATCCATCCGGTGGCGTACAGGCCCGGGATCACCGGAGCCTCGGCGTCGCCGGTGGTCGCGGCATCCTTCACACGTCCCTCGACGTTCGAGACGACGCCGGCCCTCTCGTCGAAGGGCGCGTCGATGACCGGCGTGCCGTAGTAGCCGACAGCGCGGTACACCTGCTGCACGGCGATCTCGCGGAACTCGCCGGTGCCGCGCACGCGTCCGTCGCCGGTCGGCTCGGTGCGCTCGAAGCGCAGGCCCTCCACGCGGCTCTCGCCGAGCACCGCCACGGGCGCGTGGTAGAAGTGCAGGTGCAGGCGCCGGCTCGCGCCCGTCGACTCCCGCGTGCGCCAGCTGTTCAGGACCCGCAGCATGACCTTGAGCTGGTTGTTGGCCGCGTTCGCGGGGTCGGCGTCGACGAAGTCCTCGTCGTGCACGACGATGTCGACGTTCGGCACCTCGCCGAGCTCACGCAGCTCGATCGGCGTGAACTTGATGTCGGCGGGGCCTCGCCGGCCGAAGACGTGGACGTCGGTGACCGCCGATGCCTCGAGACCGGCCAGCACGTTGTCGGCGATCTCGGTGGAGCGCAGGTCCACGGCGTGCTTCGCGAGCACGCGGGCGACGTCGAGCGCGACGTTGCCGTTGCCGATGACGGCGACCTCGCGCTGGTCGAGCGTCCAGTCGGTCGGCACGTCGGGGTGGCCGTCGAACCAGGCCACGAAGTCGGCGGCCCCGTACGAGCCCGGCAGATCGATGCCGGGGATGTCGAGGGCGGCGTCGCGGATCGCGCCAGTCGCGATGATCACGGCGTCGTAGCGCTCCTGCAGCTCGGCGAGCGAGATGTCGCGGCCGACCTCGACGTTGCCGATGAACCGCGTGGTGCCGGCGTCGAGCATCTCGTGCAGCGAGTTGACGATGCCCTTGATACGGGGGTGGTCAGGGGCGACGCCGTACCGGATGAGCCCGTACGGGGCCGGCAGCGACTCGAACAGATCGATCGACACGGACCCGCCGGCCTCGACGACCGAGTTGGTGAGGATGTTGCCGGCGTAGATCCCGGCGGGGCCGGCGCCGACGATCGCGACGCGGAGATTGCGGAGGCTCGAAGAAGTCACAGTGGGGGTTCTTTCGGGTCAGGCGGACGGAGCGCGCGTGCGGCCGGTCAGGCGCGCGGGCTGCGCTCGGGAGTGAGCGGGTCGTACGAGGACAGATCGAGGGTCGCCAGCGCTGCGGGTGCGTAGGGACTGAGCCGCACCACGTCGCCGACGACCACGACGGCGGGGGAGCGGATGCCGCGGGCCGCCGCCTGGTGGGCGATGGTCGAGAGCGTCCCCACCGTCACCCGCTGGCGCGGCCCGAAGCCGTCCTCGACGACCGCGACGGGGCAGTCGCCGCCGCGCTCGCCGCGGGCCAGCGTGATCGCGGAGTTCGCCAGCGTGGCGATCCCCATGAGCAGGACGACGGTGTGGTCCCGCCCGCCGCCGAGCGACTCGATCTGGTCGTGGGCGGTCGCGACGGTGAAGGCGGTCGCGACGCCGCGGTGCGTGAGCGGGATGCCGGCGATCGCGGGCACCGAGATGGCGCTCGTGATGCCGGGGACGACCTCGACGGCCACACCCGCGTCCTGGCAGGCGGCGAGCTCCTCGCCACCGCGGCCGAAGACGTACGGGTCGCCGCCCTTGAGGCGGACCACTGTTTTGCCGTCCTGGGCGAGCTGGACGAGTAGGGCGTTGATGGCGTCCTGCGGCACGGCGTGGTGACCCGGCTGCTTGCCGACGTCGATGACGTCGCCCGGCAGGACCACGCCGTCGGCGGCGAGGCCGTCGAGCACGGCGCGCGCGCCCAGCCGGTCGGCCACGATGACGTCGGCTGCCTCGAGGGCGCGCAGCCCCTTGATGGTGAGCAGCCCGGCGTCGCCGGGCCCCGCGCCCACGAGCCACACCTTGCCGGCGGTCGTCGATTCCGGTCGTACGGTCATCGGGCGCCTCCCGTGACGAGCAGGCCGCGGCGCTTCAGCATCCGTCGCTCGAGAGGTCCGAAGAAGACGAGCTCGATGAGGATGCCGATCGCGAGGATGACGATGATGGTGCCCAGCACGCCGGCCAGGTCGGCGAGCTCGCGGCTCTGGTCGAGCATCGAGCCCAGCCCGAAGCCGATGGTGCCGCCGGTCGCGATGATCTCCGCCGCCATGAGCGAGCGCCAGGAGAAGGCCCATCCCTGCTTGAGTCCGGCGAGGTACCCCGGAAGCGCGGCGGGAAGGATGACGGCGGTCGCGAGCTGCCACCGCGAGGCGCCCAGCACGGTGCCGACCCTCCGCAGCTGCGGCGGCACCTGGTCGATGCCCGCGATCAGGCCGTTGACGATCGAGGGGATCGCACCCATGAGGATGACGAAGTAGACGGTGGCGTCCGACAGGCCGAACCAGATGATGGCGGCCGGCACCCATGCGACCGAGGGCAGCACCTGCAGGCCCGAGATGATGGGGCCCACAGCGCGGCGGATCGGCCGCACCTCGGCGAGCAGCAGGCCGATAGGCGTGCCGACGACGATCGCGATGAGGAAGCCTACGATGCCGCGCTCGAGGCTCGTCGCGACGGCCACCTGCAGGCGGCCCGAGTCCCACGCCAGGCCCAGCGCGTTCCACACGTCCACCGGCCCGGGCACGATGTCGGGCCGCGGCTGGGCGATCACGACGTAGAGCTGCCACGCGACGATGAGGATGATGACGAAGAGGATCGGCGGCACGACGCTGGTCGCGAACCGGCGCCAGGGGCCGGGCCCCAGGTCGGCATCCGTCTGGAGGTTGTCGAGACCGGCGGCAAGGCTGCGCAGGTCGTTCGCTTCGGTCGACGAGCGAGCTTGCGAGTCGAAACGAGCCGGCCAAGCGTCGTGCGTCGGCTCGTGGCGTGTCGTCTCGCTCGCGGTCCCTGAGCCTGTCGAAGTGCGCTCCCTCAACGACCGGACTGTGTCACGCGGCATTGCGGCGGATCTCCTTCCGCAGCTGGTCGGTGATCTCCACCGACAGGGCGGCGACCTCGGGCGACTCGATGCGGCGGCCCGTGGTCTTCGCGATGGTCCACTCCTGCACGATGCGGCCGGGGCGGCTTCCCATGAGCACGACGCGCTGGCCGAGCCGCGCGGCCTCGCGCACGTTGTGCGTGACGAACACGATGGTGCGGCCGGTGGCTCGCCAGACGCGCTCGAGCTCCTCGTGCAGCAGGTCGCGGGTGATCGCGTCGAGCGCAGCGAAGGGCTCGTCCATGAGCAGCACCGGGCGGTCCTGGGCCAGAGCCCGGGCCAGAGCCACGCGCTGGCGCATTCCGCCCGACAGCTCGTGCGGGCGCTTCTCGGCCGCGTCCGCCAGGTTCACGGCATCCAGCAGCGTCAGCGCCTTCTCGCGCCGCTCGCCGCGGGGGACGCCGCGCAGGCGCAGCGCCAGCTCGACGTTGCGGCGCGCGGTGAGCCACGGCATGAGCGCCGACTCCTGGAACATCACGGCCGCACCCTCGGCGGGCGTGTCGATGCGCCCGGCGGTGGGCTTGTCGAGGTCCGCGATGAGGTTGAGGAGCGTCGACTTGCCGCAGCCGGAGGCGCCCAGGAGGCACACGAACTCGCCCGGCGCGATGTCGAGCGACACGTCCTCGAGCACGACGGGCCCGGTGCCGAAGCGCTTGGAGACGCCGTCGATCCGCACCGCGGGTGCGGGCGCGGGTGCCGCTGCGGGCACGGGGGTGACGCTGTCGAAGCTGGGGCCGAGAGGACTGCGGGGCGTCGCGCGGGTCTGCTGTTGGGCCTGCACGCCCGCCACCGGGGTCGCCTGCGCGGCCCCGGAGGCGGATGCGGGAGCGGTGCTCATGTCAGTCCTCGCCGAGCCCTGATGCCGAGACGGTGTCTTCACCCTCGGCCGCGAGCTGCTTGTTCAGGAGGCGCAGATCGAAGAGCCCGTGGATCGAGCCCTCCTTCTGGGTGCCCGCTTCGATGCCGTTCTCGACGAGCGTCTCGAACGTGTCGGCATGGGGGTCGACCGAGAACGTCACGTGCCCGAGCGCCCGCTCGATCACGGCGTCGTCCAGCGGCTTGCCGGTCTCCTTCTCGATCGCGCCGTTGATGACGGCCGGCGCCTCGTCGGGGTTGTCGGCGATCCACCGCACGGCTGCCTCGTGGCCCTTCAGTAGGGCGGCGACCACGTCGGGGTGGTCGTCGAGGAACTCCTTGCGCACGAGGAGCACGGTGGTCGGGAACTCGCCGTCCTCCCAAAGCTCGGCCTCGTCCTGCAGCACGTGCGCGCCGGCATCGAGGACCAGGCGCGACACCCACGGCTCGGGCAGCCACGCGCCGTCGAGCTCGCCCTGCTGGAAGAGGGTGAGGGTCTGCGCGTTCTCGGTGGGCGTGACCTGCACGTCGCCGCCGCCGGAGGTGTCGGTCTGGAAGCCCTCGTCGGCCAGCCACGTGCGCAGCGCGACGTCCTGCGTGTTGCCCAACTGAGGTGACGCGAGCGTCGTGCCGGCGAGGTCGTCCGGCGAGTCGATGCCCTCGCGCACGACGAGCGCCGCGCCGCCGGTGGCGGCTCCCGCGACGATGCGCGCCGACGCGCCGCCCGACTGGATGAACGTGTTGATCGACGGGTTCGGGCCGATGTACGTGGCATCGATCGCGCCGGCCGAGAGGGCCTCGATGGCGGCGGGGCCGGCATTGAACACCTGGGTGGTGACGTCGACGTCGCCGAGCGCGTCCTTGAACAGACCCTCTTCGAGTCCGACCAGCGAGGGAGCGTGGGTGACGTTGGCGAAGTAGCCGAGGCGCACCTCGTCCACCGGCGCGGAGGTCTCGCCGCTGCCGGGGTCCGCCGCAGCGGAGGCGCACCCGGCCATCATGCCCGCCACGAGTCCCAGGGTTGTGATTGCGGTCGCGGTGCGGATTGTGTTCACGGTGTCGCCTCCTTCGGTTCGGATGTTGCTCGGTTGGGGGGTGCGCGCGACCGGTCAGTCGCGCACGATGCCGGCGGCGAGTGTGGCGCCGTCGGACGGATGGATCACGAGGAACGAGCCCCCGTGGCGGCTGGTGCGGTACGGCTCGAGCGGCAGGTCTGCCGCCACCCGCAGCCGCACGCGGCCGATGTCGTTGGTCTCGAGCGTCTGCGCGGGCTCGTGCGTGAGCGCGTCGAGGTCGTAGCGCGACTCGATCTGCGCGACGATGGCCTGCACCGTCGCGGTGCCGTGCTTGACGAGGACACGGATGCCGGGGGTCAGCGCCCGCCCATCGAGCTGGAACAGCTCGGCGTCGAACTCGCGTCGGGGCGCCGGCAGCGAGCCGGCCGCGACCACGAGTGCACCGCGTGCGGTGTCGATGTCGTCCTCGAACTCGAGCGAGACCGACTGCGGGGCGGTCGCCTCTTGGACCTCGGTGCCGGCGGAGCGGATGCCGGTGACCGTGGTCTCCCGCCCGGAGGGGAACACCTCCACCCGGTCGCCCACGCGCACGACGCCGCTCGAGATACGGCCCGCGACCGCGCGGTAGTCGCGCAGGCGCTCCGCCTCGGCCTCGTCGATGCCGGGTGCCAGGCCGCCCTGCGGGCGCAGCACGAGCTGCACCGGAAGCCGCAGCGGCTCGAGCTCCTGCTCCAGCTCGTCGGTCGCGGGAAGGGTCTCGAGCAGCTCGAGCAGCGCCGGGCCGTCGTACCAGGGCGTGCGGTCCGAGCGGTCGACGATGTTGTCGCCCTCGAGCGCCGACACGGGCAGCACGTGCAGATCCTCGATGCCGAGCTCGGTCGCGACGGTGCTGGCCTCGGCGGCGACGCCGGCGAAGGCATCGGCCGAGAAGCCGATCAGGTCGATCTTGTTGACCGCGACGATCACGTGGGGAACGCGCAGCAGCGCCACGACGGCGAGATGCCGCTTGGTCTGCTCGAGCACGCCCTTTCGGCCGTCGACGAGCACGATGACGGCGTCGGCGGTCGTCGCGCCGGTGACCATGTTGCGCGTGTACTGCACGTGGCCCGGGCAGTCCGCGAGCACGAACGATCGCGTGCCCGTCGAGAAGTAGCGGTAGGCGACGTCGATCGTGATGCCCTGCTCGCGCTCGGCGCGCAGGCCGTCGGTGAGGAGGGCGAAGTCGAAGTCGCCGTGCGCGAAGCCGCGGTCGGCGGACGTGCGGGCGACCTGCTCGAGCTGGTCGGCGAGGATCGCCTTCGAGTCGTGCAACAGCCGGCCGACCAGCGTCGACTTGCCGTCGTCGACCGATCCCGCGGTCGCGAACCGGAACAGCGTCGGCTCGCGCGTTTCGTCTCGTCGCTGCGCTCCTCGCTCAACGACCGGAGGGTTCTCGGTCGTTGAGCGAGCGAAGCGAGACGAAACGCTCTGAGTATCGAGAGACATTTAGAAGTACCCGTCCTTCTTGCGGTCCTCCATGGCCGCCTCGCTGAGGCGGTCGTCGGCGCGGGTCGCGCCGCGCTCGGTGAGGGTGGAGACGGCGACCTCGGCGACGATCGCGGCGAGGTCCGCGGCATCCGATTCCACCGCTCCGGTGCAGCTCATGTCGCCGACGGTGCGGTAGCGCACGGTGCGGCGTTCGACGTGCTCGTTCTCGCGGGGCGGCGAGAACGGGCCGACGGGGCGCCACATGCCGTCGCGGGCGTAGACGTCGCGCTCGTGTGCGAAGTACAGCGGCGGCAGCGCGATGCCCTCGCGCTCGATGTAGCGCCAGACGTCGAGCTCGGTCCAGTTCGAGATCGGGAACGCCCGCACGTGCTGGCCGGGCGTGTGGCGTCCGTTGTAGAGGCTCCAGAGCTCCGGGCGCTGGTTGCGCGGATCCCACTGCCCGAACTCGTCGCGCAACGAGATGATCCGCTCCTTGGCGCGGGCCTTGTCCTCGTCGCGGCGGGCGCCGCCGAACACGGCGTCGTGGCGGCCCGCGGCGATGGCGTCGAGCAGCGGCACCGTCTGCAGCGGGTTGCGGGTGCCGTCGGCGCGCTCCTGCAGGCGGCCGTCGTCGATGTAGTCCTGCACGCGGGCGACTTCCAGACGGATGCCGAGCCGCGCGACGGTCTCGTCGCGGAAGGCCAGCACCTCGGGAAAGTTGTGCCCGGTGTCGACGTGCAGCACGGGGAACGGCACGCGGCCCGGCGCGAAGGCCTTGGCCGCCAGGTGCAGCACGACGACCGAGTCCTTGCCGCCGGAGAACAGCAGCACAGGCCGCTCGAACTCGGCGACGACCTCGCGGATGACGTGGATCGCCTCGGCCTCGAGCAGGTCGAGGGTGCTGAGGCCGTCGGCGCGTTTCGTCTCGCTCGTTCCTCGAGCGAAGCGAGACGAAACGCCCTGAGATGTTTCGAGAGTCATTCGTGGAGTCCGCATTCGGTCTTCGAGAGCCCGGCCCAGCGGCCGGACCGGGGGTCTTCGCCGGCGGCGACCGGCTTCGTGCACGGTTCGCAGCCGATGGAGGGGTAGCCGAACCCGACGAGCAGGTTCACCGGCGCCTTGTGCGCGGTGGCGTAGGCGAGCACGTCGTCGAAGCTCCACGCTGCGACCGGGTTGACCTTGACGAGCCCGTTGCGCTCGTCCCACGTCACGAGGGGCGTGTTCGTGCGCGTGGGCGCCTCGTCGCGGCGGACGCCGGTGAACCACACCTCGTAGCCGCCCAGCGCGTCCTGCAGCGGGGCCACCTTGCGCCGGGCGCAGCACAGGCCCGGGTCGCGGGCGAAGAGCTGGGCGCCGAGCTCGGCGTCCTGCTCGGCGACGGTCTGGTCGGGGGTGATGTCGACGATCCGCACGTCGAGCGCACGCTGCACCTCGTCGCGCGTCGCGTAGGTCTCGGTGAAGTGGTAGCCGGTGTCGAGGAAGAGCACGTCGACGCCCGGCAACTGCTCGGCGACGAGGTGGGGGAGAGCGGCGTCGGCCATGGAGCAGGCGACCGCTGCGGCATCCGTTCCGAAGTTGCGCGCGACCCACGCGACCACCTCGGCGGCGGATGCCTCGTGGTCGGTGAGGCTGCCGAGCTCGAGGTTGCCCTGCTCGGCGAGGGCCTGCAGCTCTTCGCGCGTGCGCTTGACGGCGACGCGGGGGGCGAGGGAGACGGTCATACCTGAGCCTCCTCGTTGGTCCGGGGCGCTTCGTCTCGGTCGCTGGCGCTCCCTCGCTCAACGACCGAAGGGCCCCGGTCGTTGAGCGAGTGAGGAACGAGCGAGACGAACCGCGTTGCGGAGACGCTCACTGCAGCGCCTCTTCTTCGGCGCGGTGCGCCCACTGGGCGAACGTCTCGTCGGCCTCGCGGTCGGCGAGGAAGCGGGTCACGACGCGCTCGACGTAGTCGGCGATGCCGTCCGCGGCCACCTTGAGCCCGCGCACGGTGCGCCCGAGGCCCGGCTCGTCGCGGTCCTGCGAGGCGAGTCCGCCGCCGAGGTGCACCTGGTAGCCGGGCACCTGCTCGCCGTCGATGGTGACGAGCTGGCCCTTGAGTCCGATGTCGGCGGTCTGGATGCGTGCGCACGAGTTGGGGCATCCGTTGACGTGCAGGGCGATCGGATGTGGCAGCTCGAAGCCCTTGAGACGCTCTTCGAGGTCGAGCACGGCAGCGGTCGCGTTGACCTTCGTCTCGACGATCGCGAGCTTGCAGAACTCGATGCCGGTGCAGGCGATCGTGCCGCGGCGGATCAGGCTCGGTCGCGCCTGCAGCCCGAGGGCGTCGAGCTCGGCGACGAGCGGCTCGACGTTCTCGGCGGGGACGTCGAGGATGACGAGCTTCTGGTGCGGCGTGGTGCGCAGGCGGCTCGAGCCGTGCGCCTCGATGACGTCGGCGAGCTTCGCGAGCGTCGGGCCCGAGACGCGGCCGACGATGGGCGTGACGCCGACGTAGAAGCGTCCGTCCTTCTGCTCGTGCACGCCGACGTGGTCGCCGGGGGTCGCCGGCGTGGGGGCGGCGGGGCCGTCGGAGAGCGCATAGCCGAGGTACTCGTCCTGCAGCACCTGCCGGAACTTCTCCGTACCCCACTCGGCGAGCAGGAACTTCAGGCGCGCCTTGTTGCGCAGGCGCCGGTAGCCGTAGTCGCGGAAGATCTGGGCGACGCCGTGCCAGGCCTCCGCCACCTGATCGGGTCGCACGAACGTGCCGAGGCGCTCGCCGAGACGCGGGGTCGTCGACAGGCCGCCGCCGACCCACAGGTCGTAGCCGACGCCCAGCTCGGGGTGCTCGAGGGCGACGAACGCGACGTCGTTGATCTCGTGGACCACGTCCTGGCTGGGGTGCCCGGTGATCGCCGACTTGAACTTGCGGGGGAGGTTCGCGAGCGTCTCGTCGCCGATGAAGCGCGACGTGATCTCGTCGATCTGCGGCGTGGGGTCGATGAGCTCGTCGGCGGCGATGCCTGCCACGGGCGAGCCGAGCACGACGCGGGGCACGTCGCCGCACGCCTCGGTGGTCTGCAGGCCCACCGCCTCGAGGCGGCGCCAGATCTCGGGCACGTCCTCGACGCGGATCCAGTGCAGCTGGATGTTCTGGCGGTCGGTGATGTCGGCGGTGTCGCGGCCGAACTCGGTCGAGATGCCGGCGATCACGCGCAGCTGCGCGGTGGTCAACTGGCCGCCGTCGATGCGGACCCGCAGCATGAAGTACTCGTCTTCGAGCTCTTCGGGGGTCAGGGTCGCGGTGCGGCCGCCGTCGATCCCGGGCTTGCGCTGGGTGTACAGCCCCCACACGCGGAACCGGCCGTGCAGGTCGGTCGGGTCGATGGAGGCGAAGCCGCCCTTCGAGTAGGTCTGCTCGATGCGGTCGCGGACGCTCAGGCCGTTGTCGACCTGCTTCCACTCCTCGTTGCCGTTGAGCGGCGCGGTGCCGTCGATCTTCCACTGGCCGTTCGGCTTCGACGACGCCCGCGGCGGTCGCACGGCGGCGCGCGGGCGTTCCGACGCAGCGCGCGCTTCGGTTTCGCTGATGGTCACGGTGGCCTCCGGGGTGATCCCGGGCGTCCCCGGGCGGACTCTAACGAGTCCATTCCGTGAGGCTAGAAGCGACCGGGCCGAGGGCCTATCCGAACGTCAAGAGCCGTTAACCGGCGTAATGGGGCGTCACACAGTTGCGGGTGGACGCGTTCGTGGACTCAGTCCGATAAAGAGGCGACCGCGCGGTAGCGATCGACGACGATGTCGACCAGGGACACCGGCGGCTCGTCGTCGCCGAGCAGCGGCGGCGCCACGGGGGCACCGGCCGCCATCCGCACGGCGAGGTCGTGGAAGTAGCCCGGTGCGAGCAGGTAGTCCGCGACCACGGTGCGCGCGGCCGATGTCGCAGCGGCCTGCGCCACCGCGACGTCGAGCCGCGGGTCGGCGGCGGCGAGGAAGCCCACCGACACCTCGCGCCCGAGGCGTTCGCCGAGCATCCTCGCGGTGACGCGGCAGTCCTCGTTCGCGCGGTCGTCACTGGATCCCGCCACCGCGAGCACGAGAGCGTCGCCGGCCTCCGGCGCGAGCGGCGCGAGTCGTGCCACGAGAGCATCAACGAGCCGGGGGTCGGGGCCGAGTGCGGGGGCGATGACGATGCCCTTCCTGCCCGCGGTCTGCGCGATGAGATCGACGCGCACGTGGTACCCGGCCGACAGCAGCAGGGGCACGATCACGACCGGTGTGCCCTCCGGGATCGCGTCGAGGGATGCCGCCACATCGGGCTGCTGCACGTCGACGTGCCCGAGGCGCACTGTGACCTCCGGGAGGCGCCGTGCGACGGCATCCACCAGCCCCGCGACGGCCGCCTGCCCGGCGGGCGACGCCGTTCCGTGCGAGATGGCGAGGAGCGCGGGCGCGTTGGTCACCTGCCCATTTTGCCTTCCGCGTGTGACGCGCGCGTGACGCCGGGTCCGTGAAACCCTGCTCGCCCGTCACGAAGTGCGGCGTGCGGCCGCAGATCGTGACGGGCGAGCGGGGTGGATGCCGGGGGTCAGGCGGCGCCGGCCTCGCGGCCGCGGGTGAACCCGGCGTCGAAGCCGCGCTCGTACGCGCGCTGGGTGCGCGGGCCGTGACCGCGGTGGCCGTGGTGGCCGTGACCGTGGTCGCCCTGGTGGTGGGGACCGCCGTGGTGACGGTGGTCGCCGTGCTCGTCGCCCTCGTGGTCGTGATGGCTGTGGCCGGCGTGCGGGTGGTGGCCCGCGCAGCCGTGCTCACCGTAGCCGCGCATCGGCTCGTCGAAGCGCTCGGCCGGGTGGCCGTGGCGCCCGGGAGCGAAGCCGCGGTGGCGGTTGTGGCCGTAGCCGTCGTGGATGTCGGGATCGAACGGACGCGGACGCCCGCCGAAGCCCGGCCCCCAGCCCGGTCCGAAGCTGCGGCCGCGGAACTCGGGTCCGAAGCCCGGGGCGCCGCCGCGGCCGAAGCCGGGCCACCCGAACCCTCCGAACCCTCCGAAGCCGCGCCCACGGCCGGCGGAGTTCTCGTCCCAGCCGAACTCGCGGGCGACCGCCTCGAGGGAAGCGGTCAGCGCGGCGTACGCCTCGTCGTCGCCGACCGCGGCGACGACCCGTGACCGGATGCCGTCGACGACGGTGCCGATGCGCTCCTTCTCGGAGTGGCCGAGGTCGGTGAGGGCCCACGTTCCGTCGCCCTGCTCGACGACCCAGCCGCGCTCCTCGAGGCCGCGCAGGCGCTTGCCCTTGCGGGCCAGGCGCTCACGGAAGTCGGGGGCGTCGACGTCGCCCGAGAGCATGTTCAGCAGCATCCAGTCGCGGCGGGTGATGCCCTCGGCCTCGAGCGCCGTCGCGAACTCGCGCGTCAGCAGTGCGTCGACGGCTCGCAGCCAGGAGCCCAGCGGGCGGCGGTCGGTGGGGCGGGGAGCGCCGGTCTCGTTCTCGTTGTCGTTGTCTTCGTTGTCTGTGTTGTCGTTCATGTGTGAAGTCCTTCGGGGAGGGGCGGCGTGAGAAGCCGTCACGTTTTACATGTCGAAGTGCATGTACATGCAGTGTGACATGCAGTTGGGATGCATGTCAAGTCACATGTAAGTTGGACGCATGCCGTCCACCCCCGACGACCCGTCCGACGCCATCGCAGCCGCGCTCGCCCGGCTGCGCGGTCGACGTATGCCGCGCCCGCCGTGGGCCGAGGGAGCCGGGCCGCACGGCGGCGGGCCGCACTCCCACGGTCATGCCGGGCCCCACGGCGCTCATGGCCACGGCGGAGCGCACGGCGCCGGCGCCGATCACGGCGACGACGCCCCGGATCACGGGCACGGCGACGACATCCGAGGCTTCGCCGGCCGCGGTGGACGCGGCGGGCCGTGGGGGCGCGGTGGAGTCGTCCCGGGCTTCGGCGGGCCGCCCGGGTTCGGCGGACCGTCCCCCTGGGGCGGCGCCGGCCGCATCGGCGGACCCGCACGCCTGCGGCTGCTCGAGGCGCTGGCCGCGGCATCCCACCCGCTGTCGGTGGGCGAGATCGCCGACGCCGTCGGGGTCGATCAGCCCCGCGCGTCGCGGCTGGTGCAGCAGGCCGTCGAGCTCGAACTGGCTCGGCGGGAGGCCGACCCCGACGACGCGCGCCGCACCCGTGTGGCTCTGACGGATGCCGGCACCCGGCTCGTGCGCGGCTTCCGGGGCGAGCGGCGCGAAGCCATGGACGCAGCGCTCGCGGCCTTCACCGACGACGAGCGCGCCGAGCTCGCGCGTCTCCTCACCAAGCTCGCCGACTCCTGGCCCGGGGCGTCACCAACCGGTCGTTGAGCGAGGGAGCGCCAGCGGGCGAGACGAAACGCGCTGAGCGGTGCGAGACGGTCCGGGGCGTTTCGTCTCGCTCGTCCAGGCCGCTCCGCGGGTCAGAAGCTCGTGACGAGATCGCCGAGCACGGCCTCGAGCTTGGACGGGTCGGTCGCGTCGTAGTAGTGCGCGCCGGTCGCGCTCGAGATCGACTGCAGGGTCGCCACGTCCGCGTCGGCACCGTAGGCGAGTGTGAAGATGAGCACCGGTGTCGCGTGATGCATGTCCTTCAGGTTCGCGAGCATCTGATCGGCGCCGATGGTGGGGGCGTTGGGGGTGTCATTCTCGCCGTCGCTGAGCAGCACGATCGCGTTGATGTGGTCGCTCGTCCACGACGCCGCCTGCTGCGCGGCGAACGTGTCGACGGCCTGGTACAGAGGCGTGTCGCCCATCGAGCTGAGTCCGCCGAGGGCCCCGAGAAACCCGTCGCGCGACGTTCCGATGTCGGTGACCGGCGAGACCAGGCCCGGCAGCATCGCACCGTCCGGCCCCTGCGCGAACGCGGCGAGCCCGACGTCGTCGCCGGTGGTGAAGTGCCCGAGCGCCGCCTCGATGGCCTTGCGCGCCTGGGCGAGCTTCGTGTCGCCCGCGGGGATGGGCTCGTCCATCGACCCCGAGACGTCGAGCAGGAACAGCACGTTCGCGCGCTTGCGCACCTCGGGGAACGACGCCTGCACGGCCGTCACGACGTCGGCGGCGGGGAACGCGAGCGTGCCGCGCTGTGCGCCCTGGAGCTGGCCGACCTTCTCGACGCTCTCGTCGAGCGCGCGGTTGAGGTCGCGGTAGCCGGCGGCGCGCACGGCCGACTGGCCCTGCGCGGTGTGCGTGAACCGGATGAAGTCGGCGGCGGCCTCTGCCTCGACCGGATCGATCCATTCGCCGGTGAGGCGCATCACCGGGTTGTCGGCGGAGTAGTACCCGTCGGCGGGGTAGATGGGCACGAGCTGCTCCGACGGCGGCTCGCCCTGCGTGCGGGTGATGCCGTCACGGCTGGTGATGCCGCGGTTGTAGTCCCACACCGACTTCTCGTCGACGATGACCGCCGAGAGGAAGTCAGCGGTGGAACCGGATGCCTCGGCCTGGCGCGCGTGCCACAGGAAGTGCTCGGGCGTCGCCATGTAGTGGCTGGTCGCCGTCTCGTTCTGGTGCACCTGGGCCTCGACGCCGGGATCCTGCACCTGGGTGGCGGTGAGCTCGGCCAGCGAGCCTGCCGCCGTGCCGTAGGACGCGTACATCGCCGCCTCGCCCGAGGTCGCCATCAGCGGGCTGGTCTTGCCGAGCTTGAACGCGCCCCATTCGGGGTGGCCGAGACCGCTCCACAGGTCGGGGTCGCCGGCGGCCTCGAAGATGGCGCTCCACGTCGGGGCCTCGGCATCCCATCCGATGGTCTCGGCGAGGTTCTCGGGCATCGCGATCACGACGTCCGAGATGCCGACGCTCGTGCCCTCGGCGCGCAGGTTGGTGGCGCCCTGCGACTGGGCGACGTCGACCCAGGTGGAGGAATCCGGCAGCCACACGGTGGGCTTCTGGTCGTCGGGCAGGCTCGGGAACCCGGTGGCCACCACCGCGGCGGCGACGCCCGACTTGTCCTTCGTCGTCGTCACCGTCACGCACGAGCCGGCGACGTTGCGCGGCTGGCTGTTGTACGCGGCGGCAAGGCCCTCGACCATCTCCGCGTTCTCGAACGACGACAGGACGCTCACGGTGGCGCACGGCTGGGCGCCCGCAGTCGCGGCCGGCTCGTCCTGCGGGAACTCGATCGGCTCGACCACGGCGGGGGCTGCCGGCGCGGGGTCCTCCGCGACAGGCTCGGGCCCGGCGAAGTTCGAGACGATCGCATACGACACCGTGCTGATCGATCCCACCAGCACGACGATGCCGACGACGGTGGTCCAGATCAGCATCTGGCGGCGGCGCTTGCGGCGGTGCTCACGGCGCTGCTCGATCGCCGACGGCTTCGTCGGCTGAGGCGGCTTCGTCGCCGATCCGGCTGCGGAGAAGGGGGGAGTGGAAGCGGAGGGCGACGCTGCGGGAAGGGCAGCGGTCGCCGGTTGAGAGGACTGGCCGCGGCGGGGTCCGGGCGCGTCCTCGTCGCCGCGCGTGCGATCGCGCATGGGCATCCTCGAGGTCGATGCGGCCGTGAGGCCGGGCGGGGGGTCACCGGCCGGGTAGTCCGGTAAGGCTTGAGCCTAACCCCCTCGCGGTTGCGAGGCGAGGGTGAGGATGCCGAGAGATCACCGTGAGGCGGTGTTCAGCATCCCGATCAGCACCGCGGTCCACCACGCCGACTGCGACACGACCGCGCTCCAGGCGCACCAGGCCTGGAGCCTCCGGGGGAGCGCCGCGAACCGCACGCCGCTGGGGAGCCGGGCGAGTTCGTCGGTCAGTCGCGTCATCCCGACCCCGTTCATCGCCGCGACGAGCACGGCGATCATCTTGATCGCCGTGAGCGGCTGGCCGAGGTCCGGCTGCAGGAACGCGCCGGTCCCGAGCAGCCCCACGATGCCGAGCCACGCGAGCCCGCTCACCGTGCGCTCGACGCGGCGGAGGTCGTCGAGACCGGCGCGGCGCAGCATCCAGAGCAGTCCGCTCATCTCGAGGAGGACCGCGGCACCGAGCCCCACGATCACCGACGCGAGGTGGCCGAAGAGCGCAGGAGTGTGCAGCCACGCGGGGGGGACGACGGTCGTCCCGATCCACAGCGAGATGAGCATCGCCAGCAGAACGCCCCAGTACCCGACCGCGCGGCGATGACGCGCGGCGCGTCGGCGCTCGGCGAGTCGTCGGGGGGTGCGAGGGATCGACACGGTGCCTCTCGGGAATCGGCTGCAGCGCGGGAAGCGCGACGGCCCCCCAGTCGCACCGGTGAAATCTCACCGATTGCGAGGGTATCCGATGCGGCGGTGCTTCCGGCCGGTCGCGCGGACGCCGCGACTCAGCGCGGACTGCGCGCCGGCGCCGCGGCGATGTCCGCCGGCCTCACCTTCACCGGCAGCAGCAGGAGGAGTCCCACGAGCAGCACGATCACGATGCCGAGGATGCCGTAGTGCGTCGCGCCGAACCAGCCGATGAACGCGGCCCAGAGCAGCGGCGACAGGAAGCTCATCACGCGGCCGGTGGTGGCGTAGAGACCGAACACCTCACCCTGCATGCCGGCGGGGGTGACGCGGGCGAGCAGCGATCGGCTGGATGCCTGGGCGGGGCCGACCGCGGCCGACAGCAGGATGCCGCCCACCCAGAACACCGGCTTGCCGCCCTCGCGCAGGATGAAGACGAACAGCGCGCTCACGATGAGGATGGTGAGCGCCGTGATGATGACCGCGCGGGCTCCGAACCGGTCGTCGAGGCGGCCGGCGATGATCGTCGACACGCCGGCGACGAGGTTCAGCGCGATGCCGAACGCGATGACCTCGGTCGCGCTGAAGCCGAACGACACGGCGGCGAGCACTCCGCCGAAGGCGAAGACGCCGGCCAGGCCGTCGCGATAGACGGCGCTCGCGATCAGGAACCAGAACGTCGGCCGGTGCTCGCGGAAGAGGGCGACGATGTCGTGCACGAGCACCGCGTAGCCCTCGAAGAAGCCGACGCGCCGGCGGTCGGGGCTCGCCGGCGACTCGGGCACGAGGAAGACGAAGGGGAGCGCGAACAGCACGGTCCAGATCGCGGCGCCGACCGCGATGAGGCGGTACGCCAGCCCGTCCGACACGTCGAGCCCGAACCAGTCGAAGGTGTTGAGGACCACGACGAGAGCGAGGGCGAGGATGCCGCCGATGTACCCGAGTCCCCAGCCCAGACCGCTGACGCGGCCGATGGTCTTCGGAGTCGAGACCTGCACCAGCATCGCGTTGTAGTTGACGCCCGCGATCTCGGAGGCGACCGATCCGAGCGCGACGAGGATCGCTCCGAGCCAGAAGAACTGGGGCTCGGCGTAGACGAAGAAGAGAGCGAACTGCAGCAGCGCCAGCACGGCGGTCGCACCGACCACCCAGCGCTTCTTTGTGCCCGCCGCGTCGGCGCGCTGGCCGAGCACGGGCGCCAGCAGCAGGATCAGGATGCCGGCGGCGAAGGTGACCCAGCCGTACCACTCAGCGAGATCCGAGAGGGCGCCGCAGTACTCCGTCGCCGCGTCCGCCGCCCGCGAGCACACCATCTCGCCGTCGGCATTCTGCGCCGCGACGCCGGCGGGGAGGAACGCGTCCGACACCAGGTACAGCGATACGAAGACGAACGTCAGGATGACCGAGTTGAAGGGCTGCGTCGCCCAGTCCCACAGCGCCCAGGCGAACACCCGTCGCCGGGGGACCGGGGTCTCGTCCAGTCCGTCGGTGTTGAGCGCCGCCGTCGACAGGACGTGCTCCGGAGGGCTGCCCGCGCCGGGGGCGCCGGCGGGCTGCGCGGCAGCGCCGGGCTCGTCCGATCCGGGGGCGGGGGAGCTCATGTCGGTCACGGTAGGGCCCTTCGGTGAACGGCGGGTGCGCACTCACCGTAGCGCTCGAGGGGCGCCGGGTGGTTTGCTTCGTCCATGACTGGGGATACCCCGCCCGCGCCGGCCTTCAATGGGCGCCTCGCCATCCTTCTCGCGATGGCGATGTTCGTCCTCGTGGTCGACACCTCGATCATGAACGTGTCGATCTCGGCGGTGGTGACCGAGCTCGACACGACCGCCAGCGGCGTGCAGGGTGCGATCGCGCTCGAAGCCCTGGTGTCGGCCGCCTTCATCCTGCTCGGCGGCAAGACCGGCGACCTCATCGGCCGCAAGCTCGCCTACACCCTGGGCCTCCTCGGCTACGCGGTCGGCGCGGTGGCGATGACGTTCGCCCAGAGCCTGACCACCGTCATCATCTTCTGGGCGGTGATCGGCGGCATCGGCGCATCCCTCCTCCTGCCGTCGATGCAGTCGCTCATCCACGGCAACTTCGCCGGCGATCACCAGAAGCGCGTCTACGCGCTCGTGGGAGCGTCCGCGGCCATCGCGGCGGCGGTCGGCCCGCTGCTCGGCGGATTCATCACGACGTTCTGGTCGTACCGGGTCGCGTTCGCGCTCGAGGCCGTCATCATCGCCGTGGTGCTCCTGGGCCTCGGTCTCGTGAAGGACGTGAAGTACCACGGCGACCGCTCCATCGACCTCGTCGGCGCGGGGCTGTCGGTCGTCGGCATGGGCGGCGTCGTGCTCGGCATCCTCGTCTGGCAGGAGGGCGGCGGCTATGTCGGGCTCCTGATCGGCCTCGGCGTCGTCGCGCTCGGTGGTCTCGCGTGGTGGCTCAACGCGCGCAAGAAGAGGGGCAAGCCGGTGCTGCTCGACCCGGCGCTGTTCTCGTCGAAGCCGTTCCGTACGGGGGTGAGCGGGCAGCTCCTTCAGCAGATCGCGCTCGGCGGCACGATGATCGTCCTGCCGCTCTACCTGCAGATGGTGCTCGAGTACAACGCGCTGCAGGCGGGCCTGTCGATCGCACCGCTGTCGCTCAGCATGTTCGTGGTGGCGATCTGGGCGGGCCGGCGGGGCAAGGGGCGCCCGGCGAACCTCATCCTCAGGGGCTTCTCGCTCGCCCTCGTCGGTCTCGTCGCCATCGTGCCCCTCGTACCGATCGCCGACTCGGGCTGGTACCTCGCGGTGCCACTCATCATCGCCGGATCTGGCCTCGGCCTGCTCGTCTCGCAGCTCAACAACTACACCCTGTCGCCGATCTCCGACGAGCGGGTCAGCGAGGCCGCCGGAGTCAACTCGGCGGCAGGGTCTTTCGGGCTCTCCTTCGGTCTCGCGTTCGCCGGCGCCATCATGCTCGCGACCCTCGCCGCGTCGTTCACATCGCTCGCATACTCGAGCACGGTGCTGTCGGCGGACCAGCAGGAGCAGGTCGCGACCGTACTCGAGGAGGATGCCGAGCTGATGTCGAACACGGGCCTCGAAGAGCTCCTCGCAGACGAGCCCCCGGCCGCCGCCGCCGAGGTCGTCCGCATCAACACCGAAGCCCGCCACATCGCGCTGCAGGTCGCGCTGCTGATCCCCATCCTCGCTGCGCTGCTGGGCGCGCTGAACGCGTTCCGCATGCGGCGCCTGCCCGACCCGAAGCCGAACGAGGCCGCGGAGGGGACGATGCTCGGGTGAGCGGGCGGCTCCCAGGTGTGACTGCGAGACTTCCCCCATGGCGCGATCCGTCCCCTCACGAGCCGGCGCGCGCCGACCTGCTCCCGCGAAGAAGCGAAGCGCGTCGCGTCCCGTGCCGAGTGGCCGGCGCCGCTCCACCGCCGCGCGCCGGCGTGCGGCCGCAGTCCGTGCCCGGCGGCTGCGGTCGGCACTGATCGTCGCGATCGTGACCATCGCGATCGTCACGGTCGCGGGCATCGCCGCCGTCTTCACGGTCGTGGGCAGCGCCGCCCGCGGCTTCGGCGACTGCGCGAGCTTCGCCCTCGCCCCCGGTGGGGCCCCGGCATCCGTATCGCAATGGAACACGGAGCAGCTCGACAACGCCGCCGTCATCATGGGCGCGGGCAGCGACCTCGGCCTCTCGGCGCGCGACCAGGCGATCGGGGTCATGACCGCCATGGGGGAGTCGTCGCTGCGCAACCTCGACCACGGCGACTGGGAGACGAGCGGCGCCACCAATCCCGACGGCAGCCGCACCACCTCGGTCGGACTGTTCCAGCAGCAGGACAGCTGGGGCAGCCGTGAACAGCGCATGGACCCGTACACCGCGGCCACGCTGTTCTACCGCGCGATGGCGAAGGCCGTCCCCGACGCCGAGAGGCCGGCGCTGGCGCCGACCCTTGTCGCTCACCGCACCCAGGTCAACGCCGACCCGCAGCACTACGCGCGCTACTGGCCCGCCGCCGTCGGCGTCGTCGAGAAGCTGTCGGGCGTCGACACCGGGCTCTCCGACGCCGATCGCCTGCGCGAGTGCCGGTGAGAGCACTGAACGCGCCGCACGCCAACTTGAGCCGCGTCGTATCAACTTTGATTTGACGGATGCCGCACCCCGGGCGTATGGTTGAGCCATCGCGACTCAACCTCGACGACTGGGGTGGGGACGCGAGCAGACTTCCCATCGACCCCGGGCGCCGGCATCCGTTCTGCGTCCATATGAAGGAGAGATACACATGGCACGTGCTGTTGGAATCGACCTCGGTACGACCAACTCGGTCGTGAGCGTCCTCGAGGGCGGCGAGCCCAAGGTCATCGCGAACGCCGAGGGCTTCCGCACGACCCCGTCGGTCGTCGCATTCACCAAGGACGGCGAGGTGCTCGTCGGCGAGACCGCCAAGCGCCAGGCCGTCACCAACGTCGACCGCACCGTCTCGTCGGTCAAGCGCCACATGGGCACCGACTGGACGTTCGAGGTCGACGGCAAGAAGTGGACGCCGCAGGAGATCTCCGCGCGCATCCTCCAGAAGCTCAAGCGCGACGCCGAGCAGTACCTCGGCGACACGGTGACGGATGCCGTCATCACGGTCCCCGCCTACTTCAACGACGCCGAGCGCCAGGCCACCAAGGAGGCCGGCGAGATCGCGGGCCTCAACGTCCTGCGCATCATCAACGAGCCCACCGCGGCGGCGCTCGCGTACGGCCTGGACAAGGGCAAGGAGGACGAGCTCATCCTCGTCTTCGACCTGGGTGGCGGCACGTTCGACGTCTCGCTGCTCGAGGTGGGCAAGGACGACGACTTCTCGACGATCCAGGTGCGCTCGACGGCCGGTGACAACCGCCTCGGCGGCGACGACTGGGACCAGCGCCTCGTCGACTACTTCATCAAGCAGTTCAAGGACACGACCGGTGTCGACGTCTCGGGCGACAAGATCGCGCTGCAGCGCCTCAAGGAGGCCGCCGAGCAGGCGAAGAAGGAACTCTCGTCGTCGACCTCGACGAGCGTCAACCTGCCGTACCTGTCGCTGACCGACTCGGGCCCCGTGTCGCTGAGCGAGACGATCACGCGTGCCAAGTTCGAGGACCTCACCAAGGACCTGCTCGACCGCACCAAGAAGCCGTTCGAAGACGTGATCCGCGAGGCCGGCATCAAGGTCGCCGACATCGACCACGTCGTGCTCGTCGGCGGCTCGACCCGCATGCCCGCGGTGTCGGAGCTCGTCCAGCGCGAGGCCGGCAAGGAGCCCAACAAGGGCGTCAACCCGGACGAGGTCGTCGCCGTGGGCGCTGCCCTGCAGGCCGGCGTCCTCAAGGGCGAGCGCAAGGACGTCCTCCTGATCGACGTCACCCCCCTGAGCCTCGGCATCGAGACCAAGGGCGGCATCATGACGAAGCTCATCGAGCGCAACACCGCCATCCCGACCAAGCGCAGCGAGACCTTCACGACCGCCGATGACAACCAGCCGTCGGTCGCCATCCAGGTCTTCCAGGGCGAGCGCGAGTTCACCCGCGACAACAAGCCGCTGGGCACGTTCGAGCTGACCGGCATCGCGCCGGCTCCGCGCGGCATCCCGCAGGTCGAGGTCACCTTCGACATCGACGCGAACGGCATCGTCCACGTCTCGGCGAAGGACAAGGGCACCGGAAAGGAGCAGTCGATGACGATCACCGGTGGCTCGTCGCTGCCGAAGGACGACATCGAGCGCATGGTGCGCGAGGCCGAGGAGCACGCCGCCGAAGACAAGAAGCGCCGCGAGGCCGCCGAGGTGCGCAACCAGGCCGAGACCCTGTCGTACTCGATCGAGAAGCTCATCAAGGAGAACGACGACAAGCTTCCCGAAGACGTCAAGACCGAGGTCCAGGGCGACGTCGACGCGCTCAAGACCGCGCTCGCGGGCGAGGACGACGAGGCTGTGAAGACCGCGTTCGACAAGCTCAACCAGAGCCAGGGCAAGCTCGGCGAGGCGATCTACGCCTCCGGCCAGGCCGCTCAGTCGGCCCCGGATGGCGCGGCAGGTCCTGAGGCCGGTGACGCCCAGGGTGCGACGAACTCCGACGAGGATGTCGTCGACGCCGAGGTCATCGACGAAGACGAAGAGAACTCTTCGGCAAGCTCAGGGGAGTCGAAGTAACCATGGCCGACAAGGACCACGACCCCACGCCCGGCTCGGGAGCCGGCGACGAGGAAGAGGTCCGTCCTGACGAGGAGGGGTCGGAGGCACAGGCCTCCGGCCCCGTCCCGCAGGACGGAGAAGAGCCGGACGAGGGCGACGAGCTGACGGTGGACGACATCCTCGGCTCGGCGCAGAACGCCGACGCCGCGGCCGAGGACGCCGTGCTGGCCGACCTCGAGTCGGCGCTGCTGAACGACCTCAAGCGGCTGCAGGCGGAGTATGCCAACTATCGCCGTCGCACCGAGGAGCAGCGCGAGGTCGAGATCGAGCGCGCCCAGGGCGCGGTCGCGAAGGGCCTGCTGCCGGTGCTCGACGACCTCGACCGCGCTGAGAAGCACGGGGACCTCGAAGAGGGCTCGCCGTTCGCCGCGATCGCCGTGAAGCTGCGCGGCGTCGCCGAGCGCATGGGGCTGACCACCTACGGCGCAGCCGGAGAGGTCTTCGATCCGCAGCACCACGAGGCGATCTTCCAGGTGCCGACGCCCGGCGCGACCGAGACCACGATCCTCGAGGTCGTCGAGATCGGCTACCGCCTCGGCTCGGTGGAGCTGCGTCCGGCGAAGGTCGTCGTCGCGGTTCCTGCCGACTAGCCCGAAGGAGCACGATGGCCAGTCAGGACTGGTTCGACAAGGACTTCTACTCGGTGCTCGGCGTCTCGAAGGACGTCAGCGAGGCTGACCTCAAGAAGACGTACCGCAAGCTCGCGCGGAAGTACCACCCCGACTCCAATCAGGGTGACGCTGCCGCCGAAGCGAAGTTCAAGGAGGTCAGCGAGGCGTACTCGGTGCTCTCCGATGCGGAGCAGCGCAAGGAGTACGACCAGATCCGCGCGATGGGCTCGGGTGCCCGCTTCACCGCGGGCGGCCAGGGCGGAGCAGGCGGCTTCGAAGACGTCTTCTCGATGTTCAATCAGGGCCGCGGCGCGCGGTACCAGAACGCCGAGGACTTCGACGACATCTTCGCGATGTTCAACCAGCAGCAGGGTGCGGGCTTCGGCACGGGCCGGTTCGGGCAGTCGACCGGCGGTTTCCGCGGCTACGGCGGCCCGACTCGCGGGGCTGACGTCACGGCACGCACGACGATCGACTTCGTCACGGCGACCAAGGGCGAGACCATCTCGCTGCAGGGTGAGGACGGCAAGCCGTTCAAGGTGAAGATCCCCGCCGGGGTGTCGGACGGGCAGAAGATCCGTCTGCGCGGTCGCGGCCGCCCGTCGCCCGACGGCGGAGAGAACGGCGACATCGTCGTGCAGGTCGCGGTGCGCCCGCATCCGGTGTTCACCCGCGACGGGCTCAACCTGCGCGTCACCGTGCCGGTCACGTTCACCGAGGCGGCGCTCGGCGCCACCATCGAGGTGCCCACGCTCGGAGGCGACCCGGTGCGGCTGCGCGTCGCGCCGGGCACGCCGTCCGGCCGCGTGCTGCGCGTCAAGGGGAGGGGCGTCGAGACCGCCAAGGGCACCGGCGATCTCCTCGCCGAGGTGCAGGTCGCGGTGCCCTCGCACCTCGACGACGCCGCCCGCGAGGCGCTCGAGCGCTTCCAGAGCCTCGAGCCCAAGGAGAACCCGCGCGCCGACCTCATGGCGAAGGCGCAGGGCTGAAATCATGGTGAAGTCGGTCGTTGAGCGGCCACGTTCGTCGCTCGCTCAACGACCGGGTGTGTGAGAAGGAGGTGAGGGGCATGGCTGAACCGCACGACATCGACGAGGATGCCCCCATCTTTGCGATCGCCGTCGCCGCCGAGCTGTCGGGCATGCACCCGCAGACCCTCCGCCAGTACGACCGGCTGGGCCTCGTCGTGCCCGCCCGCACCCAGGGCGGTTCACGGCGGTACTCGCTCCGGCACGTCGAGCAGCTGCGCGAAGTCGCCCGCATGTCGGCGGACGGCATCGGACTGCCCGCCATCGTGCGGATCCTGGAGCTCGAGAACCGTGTGCAGGAGCTGCACGGTCGCGTGCGCGACCTCGAGGACCGCATGCGCGCCGAGCTCGAGAAGCGTCCCGGTGCCCGGGTCTTCGCCGCCGGCTCGACCGGCAACGTCGTGACGCTGCGGCACGGCACTCGCGCACGGCGGGCGACGGAGGTCGTCGTGTGGCGACCCCGCACGCCGATCGCGCCGGCCGCCGAGGACCGCGAGCAGTCCGCAGGCGACTGACGCGCTACGCCGCCTCGCCGTCCGCGGTGTGAAGTCGGTCGAGCAGGAAGGCGTGCGTCTCGGCATCTGCGGCAGCCACCAGGCCGTGGTCGCCGGTGTGCAGCTCGTCGCCGGCGAGGTTGGTGACCACCGCGCCCGCCGCACGGCACAGCGCGATCCCGGCCGTCCAGTGGACGCTGCCGCGCAGATCGCCCCCGGTGATGTAGCCGGCCTGCTGGCCGGTGGCGACCCACGCGAGAGCCAGCGTGGTCGATAGCTACGGCGGCGCCTGGTCGGGAACGGAGTTCATCCTGACGCATCGTCCTCACGAGATCGCGGTCGACGCCTCCATCGTCGCGGTGAACTGCACCGTCGTCGAGGCGATCCGCCGGGCGCAGGAGATAGCAGGCGACAAGGACGTGCAGATCATCAGCGCAGACATCGCCCGCCAGGCCCTCGAGCACGACCTCATCGACGAGCTGCAGGTCTTCGTCGCGCCGGTGTTCCTCGGCGACGGCACCCGCATCTTCGATGTCCCCGGCGGGCGCCGCTATGACTGGGAGCTGGTCGAGATCTACGAGGGCGCAGAGCGCAGCTTCGGCCGGACGTACCGGCCGAAGCGCGTCGACTGACGCTGCCCTCCTCTCTGCACTCTCCCCAGGTTCGCCGCTCCTCCTCACAGGCGCCGGCCGGATGGTGGCACGATGCAAGGGATGGACACTGCCACCCTCGACGAGCTGCGCGCACTCCGGGCCCGCGCGTACGGTCCCTCGGCGGATATCGACCAGGACCCGGCCGCGCTGAGACGACTGCACGAACTCGAGGCTCGCCAGCGGCCGGGGGCGGCGTCCGACGCGCCCGCACTGGTCCACACGCCTGCCGCGCCGGCCGAGGACGAGTCGGCAGCGGCGAGAGCCGAACCGGCGGCGCGGGCCGAGCCTGCGTCCCCCCGGGTTCCCGCGCCGCAGCCGACGCCGCCGCCGCGACACGTCGAAGGCCACGGAGCGTCGCCGTCAGGCGAGCACCTCGTGGCAGAGGCGGACTCGACGTCCACCAGCGCCGATCCCGCGCCACCGAAGGGCGGCCTGCGCCTGCGCACGCGACTGCTGTGGGTGCTGTCGGTGGTTGTGGCCGCCACGGTCGCAGCCGGAGTCACCTATGCGATCACATCGATGGCTCCCGTCTCGGTCTCCAGCGGTGCCGAGCAGATCGCCACCCTCGAGCCCGACACGCTGGTGGACGTGCCCGCGGGCTGGTTCGGCGCCGGGCTGAGCTCGGCCGCCTACGAGTACTACGGACTCACTCTCTTCGAGGCCGCCGGCGGCTTCAGCTCCGCCGGAAACGGAACCGACTGCTTCACGATCGTCGCGACGGACCAGCTGCCCGCCGACGACGCCGACACGAACTCCTGGTCGATGAACGGACCGATCTACTCCGGCTGTCGGGTGGGCGTCTTCCCCGCCACCGTGCAGTTCGCGATCGACAGCAACAGCCCCGAAGAGCTGCGTGCGCGCTTCCCCGACGGCAGCGCACTGCAGTTCGTCCGCGACGGCGATCGCATCGGGGTGTTCCACTCCAGCGAATAGGCGGTCTGCGTTCGTGGGCAACGGCGCATGCGCGCTGATCCGCGGCGAGGGCGGGCACGCGTGGCCGACCCCGCCCTCGCGACGGTGGAGCGCCTGACATCAGCCGCGCCGCACGCGCTGCGTCCGTCGTGTCGCGAGCAGTGCCCCGAGGGCGATCAGCGCGACCGAGCCGATCGGGACCAGCGGCGAGATCGCGCCGCCACCGGTCGCCGGAAGCGGCCGGGTCGCCGCCGTGTTCGTCAGCGTGAGCTCGGCCACGTCGGTATCGCGGGCGACCGACATGGGCAGCAGCGTTCGCCCGTTCGCCTCGGGTGTCAGAGTCTCTCCGTCGACGGTCCACACCGGAGCGCCCCAGTCGACGCCCGGCACGGAGGGCAGCTCGCCCTCCTGCACCTCGAGGATGGTTCCGACCGGGAAGTACGGCGAATGCACCGGGACGTTCGGGGTGAGCTCCACGCGCGGCTGGGCCACGCCGTCCCACCACCAGTCGACGGGGAACGTCGTCCCGGCAGGCAGGGCGGATGCGGCATCCCCGTCCACCACCTTCGTCACTGCCCAGCGCGTCAGCTCGACCGCGGTGTTGGTGACCTCGAGCACAGGGGTCGTGTCGAACTCGACCACGACGTGGCTCGACGGGCTCCAGATCGTCTCGCCCCACTCGAACCCAGGCGGCAGAGCGGATGTCTCGACCTCGGTCTCGGCGAGGTCCACGGCGGTGCCGATCGGGAACTCGAGCGGCGCGCCCGTCTCGTCGACGGGGCCGGCCGGCGTGCCGTCGGCGGGGAGCGAGAAGGTGCCTGTCACCGGGTCCTGCCCGGGGATGTGCGCGATGTAGGCGACAGTGAAGGAGTCGACGAGCAGCTCGTCCGGATCGATCCCGACGAGGTCCTTGACCACTTGGAACGTGCCGGTGATCAGCGTGGCGTCGTTGGTGAGCGTCGTGCTCACGACGAGCTCGCCGTCGGCGCCGATCACGAGCTCGTCGGGGTCGAACGTCGCGGGTCCCCACGTCACGCCGCGGACGGCCGGTGCGGCCTGCTCCTCGAAGGTCACCACCGTGCCGAAGGGGAAGGTGAGCGGCGCGCCGCGGTCATCGACCGGACTCACCGGTGTGCCGTCGCCGGAGACGCGCATGGTGCCGGTCTCGACGGCGCCCGTGGGCAGTGTCGCCGTCCAGGTCACCGTGACCTCGAGGCCGGAGGGCACGCTCTCGGGGGGAATGCCTGTGAACGCCTTCGCCACGTCGAAGGTGCCCTCGCGCAGCGCGTTCACGACCTCGATCGCGATGTCGCCCGATTCCGGCAGCGGGATCGAGACGATCGCGGTCTCGAGCGGACCGGCTCCCTCGAAGTTCCCGGGACGGTACTCGGTCACGACACCGTCGACCGTGACGCGGATGACGGGCGTGAACCAGTCGTCCGGATCGACGGGCGTGCCGTTCACCGTCGGTATCAGCTCCGCCAGCTGCAGCGCCTCGGCACCGGCCTCGACATCGTCGAGCAGCTCGGGATCGCCGACGGGGAGCACTCGCGTCGTGCGGGTGCCCGGCGGGTCGGTGTTGTAGCTGACGGCGAACTCGTAGGCGGGGTCAGCGGCATCTCCGACGGCCGATTTCACGATGGTGATGGTGCGCTCGGTCTCGGCGGGCGTGACGGCGTTGACCAGTTCGACGGCGACTGTGCCGGTCTCGCCGATGACGAACGTGCGTCCGGGAGTCCAGTGCGCGCCCGCCCACTCGTAGCCGACCGGAGGCTCGATGCCGTCGAGCTCCTCGGTGAGCACGATGACGGTGCCGACCGGGAAGTCCTGACCGACGTCGACGACAGTGCCGTCGAACGGCACATCCAGCGTGCCTGAGCCGATCTGCTCGCCGCCGAAGGTCGCGGTCCACGCCACGGCGACGGTGGGTTGGGACGGCTCACCCGGCTGACCGCCTGACACGTCCTCGATCGATTTCGCGATGCTGAACGTGCCCGTCTGCGCGGTCGCGGTGTTCGTGACCACCACCTGCGCCGTGCCGGCGCCGATGGTGAGCGGATTCGGGTCGATCGTCGGATCGCCCCAGAGCCATCCGGGCACGGACTCCGGCGCGATCTCCTCGAACTCGACGGCGGTGCCGATCGGGAACTGGCCGTCGGCGACGACGGGAGTGCCATCGGCCGGCACCTCGAGCGTCCCCGTCGCGACGGTGCCATCCGGCTCCGCGGCGATGTAGTTCACGGTGAACGTGGTGCCCGCGGGCAGATCGTCGGGTGCGATGCCCGACAGCTCCTTGCGGACGGCGAAGGTGCCGCTGTCGGCGCTGCACGAGATCTCGCTCGAGAAGAGGAAGGAGTGCGTCTCGCCGCCCTGCAGCGTCACGTTCCGGCCGATCACCTGCCCGTCCAGAGGCGCCGCGTCGACGGTGACCGACGCTTCGGGGGCGTAGATCGAGCCGTCGATCCTCGCCTCGGCCGCCGTCACCGTGACATCTCCGGTGAGCTGGGAGAGGTCCCACAGCATGTACGGCGAGAAGGCGCCCTGAGGGTCGGCGCGCGCACCGACCACGTCGGTGGTGCCGGCGGGAACGCGGATCACCAGGGGATTCGAGACGCCCGGTGTCGGGCCGGGGGAGAACTGGATCAGCGCCGCGCCGGCGATGTCGGCGTAGTCGACGATGTTCGGCTGATCGGCGCTCAGGGGCGCGAGCACGACGCGGCTGCCGGCGTCCTCGGCCACCGCGACCGGATAGCCGACGCCCGCGATGGGGTCGGCGATGTCGTCGAGGCAGCTGCTCGCCTCCTCCCACGACGCATCGCGGTTGGCCTCGACGTAGTCGGCAACGGCCGTGGCGGAGGTGTTCGCGGTGAAGATGCTGTTGTTGCCCGCTGCACCGCTCGGGGGTGCGGCATCCTCCGGGTACTGCTGATGGGTCGAGTCGATGAGCGGCGTCTGATCCGGGTTCGCCGGGTTCTGGTTCAGGCGCAGCCAGTCAGCGCGGGCGAACGCCTGCCACCCGCCGTCCCGGTCCACCATCTTGAGGTCGCCCCACAGCGCCGGATCGCTGGTGCCCGCGCTGGTGATCGCCAGGATGCCGGTGCTCGCCGTGCTGTACTCGCCGACGAGGAAGCGCGTCGGGTCGCCGTCGACCCTGGGCAGGTCGTAGTCGCCGGTGCCGGCGGAGACGTGGATGATCGCGTACTGGCTCGCGGCGGCCGGTGCGACGGTCGCTGTGCCACCGACGGCGATGCTCCCTTCGGTCTCCTGGTTCTGCAGGAGTGCGTCCTCCCGGGCGTACACCGTGAAGCCGCCCGCGATGGCGAACGGATTGACGGTCTCGGGGTAGGCCGCGTGTGCCGGCGCGGGCTGGGCGATGCCTGCGGTGACGGCACCCGTCGTGGCGAGCAGGGTCGCTGCGACCCCTGCGATCCAGCGCCGCAGGCGCGGCCGCTCCGTACGTCCCATCAAGTGTCTTCCCCTGGTCGGCTGTTTCAGTACATCACACGGCGGGAGACGGAGACAGAAACGTTTCGTGTCGCGTGGATTTCGGGCGCATGATGGTGCTCATGGCGACTCTCGACGACGTGCGCGCCATCGCGCTCGGGTTTCCCGAGGTGGTCGAGCGCGTCGACGGTCACCGCGGCGGGGCCTCCTGGCGTACCCCTGCCGGAGCGTTCGTCTGGCAGCGCGGGCCGAGCGGCCGCGACCTCGAGCAGCTGGCGGCGCTCGGGCGCGAATGGCCGCCAGGCGACGTCGTCGGCGTGCGGACCGACGGGCAGCAGGTGAAGCAGGCGCTGCTCGAGACCTATCCCGACGCGTTCTTCACCATCCCCCATTTCGACGGGTATCCCGCCGTCCTCGTACGCCTCGACGGCATCGACCTGGCCCAGCTGCGCGAGGTCGTCACCGACGCCTGGCTGCTGAAGGTGCCCAAGCGCGTCGCGAACGGGTGGCTCGCCCAGCATCCGCCGGCGTCTCCCGCCCCCTGATCCCGGGATCCGGACCGCGCTCCGCGTGGTCTCTGCAACAGGTCAACCGGGCTTGTACAGGACGTTCGGCAACCGGATCTCCTGTGGAAATGCGGTTGACCTGTCGAAGCGGCGGTCGGAGTCCGCCGGCGTCGCCGAGCGCGTGATCCGCGGCGCCCGAAGCCGCCGTCAGAGTGCGTCGGCGTCGTAGACCGTCTCGCCCGCGACGACGGTGCGCACGACGCGGGCCGTGAGCAGCGACTCCGGCCCCGCCGCGAACGGGTCGACGTCGACGATCGCGAAGTCGGCGGCGAGGCCCGCCTCGAGCCGCCCGCGCGTCCCGCCGTCGCCGACGGAGGCCGCGGCATCCCTCGTCGCGTGGGCGAGGGCCTGCTCGAGGGGCAGTGCGTACTGCGGATGCCGCGGCGCGAACGACCCGTCGAGCGCCGACTTGCGGGTGGCCGCGATGTACATGTTGGGCAGCGCCTCGTGGGGAGCGGTCGGCGCGTCGGTCGAGAATGCGAGCAGCGCGCCGGCCTCGACGTACTCGGGCCACGCGAAGGCGCGGTCGACGCGTTCGTCGCCGAGCATCGCGGCCCAGTTGTCGAAGATCGCGGGGTCGGCATGCACGGGCTGCATCGACGCGGTCACGCCGAGCCGCGCCATCCGCTCGGCGGTGCCGGGCGCGGCGTACTCGAGGTGCTCGATGCGGTGCCGGCGGGCCCGGGGTTCGTTGACCTCCGCCGCGTGCTCGAGCGCGTCGAGGGCGATGTCGCTCGCGAGGTCGCCGATCGCGTGCAGCGCCACCTGCAGTCCTGCGGCGTCGGCTGCGGCGACGACGGGCTTCACGTCGGCGAGCGGCCAGATCGGCTCGGCGTTGGAGCCGTTGGAATACGGATGCCGCATCGCGGCGGTGCAGGCATCGATGACGCCGTCGACCACGAGCTTGATGCCGACCACCCGCAGCCACGGTGATCGCACCGTCTCCGACTCGCCCGGCCGCCCGGGCGACCTGCGCCAGGTTCGCGGCCTCGTCACCGGTGTTCTCGATGAACCAGTGCGCGGCGACCCGGAGCGGCAGTCGTCCGCCGCGCCGCTCGGCGGCGCGCTGGAACGCGGCGAGGCCGAGCTCGTCGAACGCCATGTCGACCGCCCCGGTCACGCCGGTCGCCGCATACGCGGCGAGCGTGCGCTCGACGGCGGCGTCGCGGTCGCCGTCGTCGGTCTGCTCGGCGAGGAACGCCCACGCGTGCGCCTGTGCCGCCGTCTCGTAGAGCATGCCGTCGGGCTCGCCGCCGGCATCCCGCCCGATGCGGCCGCCGAGCGGATCGGGGGTGTCGCGGTGATGCCCAGCTCCGCGAGGGCGGCCGTGTTGACCCAGCACGAGTGGTAGTCGTTGGCGTCGAGGTACACCGGCACGTCGTCGACCGCCGCGTCGATCATGGCGGCGGTGGGGATGCCGCCGGGCACGGAGTCGAAGAGCCAGCCGCGTCCGAGCACGCGCACCGCGTCGGGCCGGGCCTCGCGCGCGGCGCGAAGGCGCTCCTGGATCTCGCCCAGCGTGCGCGCGTCGGTGAGCCCGACCCGGCCGAGAGCCTCGCCCATCATGACGAGGTGGGTGTGCGCATCGGTGAAGCCGGGGACCAGCAGGCGGCCGCCCAGATCGACGGTGGCGGCATCCGGTCCCGCTGCTGCCGTCGCGCGCGCCGCATCGCCGGCGAACACCACGGAGTCGCCGTCGACGACGAGGGCGTCGGCCCAGGGCTGCGCGCCGGCGGTGAAGATGCGCCCTCCGGTGTAGACGGTCGCGGTCATGCGGGAACCTCCCTGTGCCCGGAACCGCGTCGCGGTCCGCTAAACGAATACCGTTCGTTATTATGCCTCATGGAGGACGGATGCCGAGACCCAGAGTGAACCTGCTGTCGGTGGAGCTGATCGCCGACGCCGCCATCGACCTCGCCGACTCGGGCGAGCCGTTCGGCGTGAACGCCCTCGCACGCCGGCTGGGCGTGACGCCGTCATCGCTCTACAACCACGTGGACGGCAGGGACGCGATCGTCGAGCTCATGCGCGGTCGCCTGTCGCGCCGCTATCTGTCCGCGGCCATCACGGGGGAGTGGGATGCCGTGGTCATCGGCACCGTGCGGGCGCTCCGGCGCCTGTATGCCGAGCATCCGCTCATCGTGCCGCTCATCGTCGGCAAGACGATCACCGACCCCGATGTGATCGCCGGCTACGACCGCCTCGCGACGGCGCTCGTCGCCGCAGGGGTCGCCGACGACGAGGTGCTCGCGATCGTCGCCATCGTCGATGCGTATGCGATCGGGTTCGGCATGGACCTCGCGTCGCCCGACGAGATCTGGCGGCCGGACGTGCCCACCGCGACGCTCGGCCGGCTGATCGCGGGCGCGGCCGGGGTCTCCGATCGCAGCGACGCCGCCTTCGAGATCGGCCTCGACATGCTCGTCGCCTCCCTCCGCATGCGGATCGAAGGCACTCAGGCGCCGTGAGGCCTGCTCAGGCGCCGTGAGGCCTGCTCAGGCGGCCGCCTCCACGCCGCGGTGCGTCCGGAACAGCTTCCAGTCCGCGCGCGAGAGATCGGCGTAGGCGTAGGCCCATTCGAGGATCGCCTCGCCCGCGACGCGACCCCCTCCGGCATACCCCGCCACGGCGGCGGAGGCAGGGGACTGGCCGTGTGCGCGGGCGAGCGTCGCCGCGCAGGCGTCGGCGTACCAGAGGAACCCCTTGTCATCGAGCGCGTCCATGTCGAACCCGCCCTTCTTGTCGCGGAACTGGCGGACGTAGAAGTCGCGCTGGGCCCCGTACGTCGTGCGGCCCACATAACCGAGGAACGGGTCCGACACCGCCTGGAGGATGCGCTGCATCCCGACCACGCGCCCGCCGTCGCCGAACTGGTCGATGAACCGCGAGACGCCTTCCGGCTGCTCGGCCTTGCCGTGCTCGATGAGCACGCTCCTGCCCGCCTCCTTGCCCTGCAGCAGCAGGACGCCGTCGTCGCCGTCCTGCATGGCGATCACGAAGCACCTCGTCCCGACGCTGCCCACTCCCACCACACGCAGGGCGATGTCCGACAGACGGTACTTCTGCAGGAGCGCTCGGATGTCGATGTTCGCCGTCTGCACGTACTGGTCGAAGACGCGGAGGACGCGCTCCTCGGACTCGGCGTCGATGTGGGTCATCGTCGGCGGCGCCTCGACGAAGACGATCCGCCCGTCGGCGTCGAGCTGCGTCATCTTCTTCGCCGCCCGCGCGCCGGTGCGCTTCTCGGCCTCCTTGATCGCGGAGTCGATGGCGGCGCGCGTCTCGTCGTCGACGGCTCGCTCGGCGGCCAGGGCGTCGAAGCGGTCGTAGTAGCGCTTGAGGGGACTGCGCTTGGCGCCCGCGCCGATCGAGCGCGCGTAGACGCGCACCGCATCGAGCGACGCCTCGCGGACCACCGAGTCGGAGCGCCCGGTCGACTGCCCGGCGATGACGATGCTGGTGACCAGTCGCTTGACGTCCCACTCCCACGGCGCCCACGCGGACTCGTCGAAGTCGTTGAGGTCGAAGACGAGGGTCCGCTGCGGTGACGCGTACAGCCCGAAGTTGGAGACGTGCGCGTCGCCGCACGACCCGACGCTCACGCCGCTGCTCGGCGAGCGGGCGAGGTCGGCGGCCATGAGGGCGGCGGTTCCCCGGTAGAACGCGAAGGCGCTGGCCGCCATGCGCTCGGTGCGCAGGGGAACGAGCTCAGGGACGCGGTCCGCGTCCTGGGCGTCCAGGATGCCCATCGGATCGCGATCGTTCGTGGGCAGCTCGGCGAGCGCCTCGCGAGGGTTCTGCTCACGTGCGGTCCGACCCTCCGCCACGTGGTCGGCATAGGACGGCAGAGGAGCCCATGTGCGCCCGATCGGCGACTCGGCGGTGGTTGACATGCGCCCAGTGTGGCACTGCGGTGCACCGCTCGTAAGTGGCGATACCCTGACCGCGTGACCCGCCCCGCGCCCGCCCCTCCGCCTCCCGCTCTCTCGCCGGGGCTGCGCGTGCTCATCGTCCTCGCGACGACGGTCGTGATCCTCGCGGGCGTGTACTTCGCCCGCAGCCTCATCGGACCGCTCGCGCTCGCGGTCGTGCTCGTCGTCATCTGCGAACCTGTCCGCCGGCCGCTCGAGCGCCGCGGCTGGCCGCGATGGACCGGCACCACCGCCGTCATCCTCGTCGCCTACCTCGTGCTCGTGGTGATGGGACTGCTGCTGTGGGTCGCCGGCGTGCAATTCGCCCGGCTGGTCGCCGACTACGTGGACCAGCTGCGCAGCAGCGCCGACGGGTTCGTGTCATGGCTGCAGTCCGTCGGACTCGACGGAGAGGCGACGGATGCCGCGGCATCCGTCCTGGATCCCTCCGCGATCGTCCGGCTCGTCTCCAGCGTCGGCGGCACGGTGATCGGCATCGCGACCGCCCTCTTCTTCGTCGTGTCCTACATCATCTTCATGGCGGCCGACGCGGCGCGGTATCGCGATGCCGAGCGCGTGTTCGGCACCGGTCGCCGCCCCGCGCTGGCCCGGATCCGACGCCTGAACACCGGCATCCGTCGCTATTACGTCGTGAACGCATCGTTCGGCGCCGTCGTGGCGATCATCGACGGCCTGGCGCTCTGGGCGCTCGGCGTGCCGGCGCCGATCGTGTGGGCCGTGCTCGCCTTCGTGACCAACTTCGTCCCGAACATCGGCTTCGTGCTCGGCCTGATCCCGCCCGCCGTGCTGGCCTTCGTGGTCGGCGGATGGCCGATGCTGCTCGCCGTGATCGCGATCTACTCTGTCGTCAACGTCGTGCTGCAGGTGCTGGTGCAGCCGAAGTTCGTCAGCGACGCGGTCGACCTCAGCCTGACGCTGAGCTTCTTCTCGGTCATCTTCTGGACATTCGTGATCGGCCCGCTCGGCGCGATCCTGTCCATCCCCCTCACGCTCTTCGTCCGGGCGCTCGTGCTCGAGGGAGATCCGGGGTCGCTGTGGCTGCGGTGGCTGTCGGGCGACCGCACCGCTACGCCGGCCTCGGCGGCGCGCGATCCGCTGATGCATCCCTGATCGACCGCTCCACACCGTCCGCATCACATCCTCACGGAGGCAGTCATGACTCAGACCTCGCTCGATCTGCCCTCACCCGACGGGCAGCCGGCGGATCCGTCGCGGCCGCACCGGCCCCGCGTCTTCGACCGGGTCAGCGAGCGCTCGCTCGAGTCCCTCGCCCTCGGCGTCGGCGCGGTCTCGTTCGTCGTCGTGGCGCTCGTGGCGATGGTCGCGTTCGGCTTCCAGGCGGCGCCGATCTCGGGCGCGGGCTCGGTGGGGCAGTTCGCGGCGATCGCGTCGGGCGCCGTGGCGTTCCTCGCGGTGATCGGCGGCCGGATCCTCGCCCACCGGCAGGGCGCGCACCGGCGCCTGAAGCCCCTCGACTATCTCGACGTCGCGGCACTGGCCTTCGCCCACGCCGTCATCGCCCTGCTCGGCTGGACGCTGCTGGCCGTGATCCTCGAAGACGCGTTCATCGGTGCCGAGGTGTTCGCGCTGCCCGTGCTCATCCTCGCCGGCGCCACCTCGGCGATGACGGCGTATCTCGCGTTCTACTCCGCAACCCACATGGATCTGCAGCTGCTCGCGGTCGTCCTCGCGGTGTTCCTCGTCTTCGGCGTGCTCGCCAGCATGCTCACCGCCAGCGACCCCAACTGGTGGAAGGACAACCTCAGCGCTCTCGGCATGTCGTCCAACGTGTCGGCGTTCGCGTTCAACATCACGATCATCGTCGCGGGCTTCCTCGTGACCACGCTCGCGCGGTACTCCACGCGCGGCATCCCCACCACCAACCCCCACGGCATCGCCCGCGTGCGTGTCTCGCTCATCGTGGTCGGCGTGTTCCTGGGCATGGTCGGCTTGTTCCCCGTGGACCGGTTCTTCGCGCTCCACACCAGCGTCGCATCGGGCATGGTGGTCGCGTTCGGCGTGCTCGTCATCGCGCTGCCGCGGTGGATCCCGTCGATGCCGCGGGCCTTCGTCGCACTCGGCTGGCTCTTCCTCGCCGTCACGCTGCTGCTCGCGGTGTTCTTCTTCATCGGCTACTACACGCTGACGGCCGTCGAGCTCGTCGCCGGCATCCTGGTCTTCACCTGGATCGTGCTGTTCATCCGCAATGCGGCCGCCCTGGCGCAGGACGCGAGCCGCGAGCCGTCAGCCGGCTGAGCGGGCTCCGGTCCAGGGGAGCGGGGCCTCCGGGCGCTCGCGCGCGAGGTCGGCGGGGGTGATGAGCATCTCGCGCGCCCAGGTGACGACGAGCCAGGTGGGCAGCACGATGATGCACAGCATCGGCAGCACCGTGATGTCGCCGACCATCGCGACGGCCACGAACAGCGCCACCCAGCCGTCGCGGGCGATCGCCAGCACGAGGCCGAGCACTCCGCACGCCACGGCGAGCGACAGCGACAGGCCCGGCAGCAGCGCGCCGCCCAGCATGCCGGCCGCCACCCCGAGGAACACGGCCGGGAAGATGCGGCCGCCGCGGAAACCCGCGGACGCCGCGACCACGAGCGCCGCCATCTTGACGAGCAGGATCACCGCCAGCTGACCGGGCGGATACGCATCGGGGTCGGCGAGGAGCTCGCCGCTCTGCTCGAGGCCCTTGAACAGCGTGATCGGTCCGCCGATCATCCCCAGCAGCCCCAGCACCACCCCGCCGAGCGTGATGTAGAGCATCGGATGCCGCAGCGCGTGGAACGCGCGATGCACGAGCGGGAAGAGGTAGATGCCCACGAGCCCGAAAGCGGCGGCGGCGCACGCGACGATCGCGCCGAGGAGCAGATCGAAGGCCTGCGGCGTCCCGTAGGGGGCGAGGGGAGTCGCCGTGCCGAATCCGCCGCCGAGGAGGAAGGTCGTCACGGACCCGGCTCCGGCCGCGACGAGCGGGAGGAACAGCTTGTCCCAGAGCGACCCGCCCATCTTGAACTCTCCGACCATGCCGGTGAACACGAGCGCTGCGGCGACGGGGGTGCCGAAGAGCGCGCCGATCGTCGCCGAGATCGCGAGCGCGCCGGTGAGCTCGGGCGGCACCGCCTTGGCGATGCGCGCGACGAGCGCGATCGCGAGCGAGACGTTGACGGCGATGATCGGGTTCTCGGGGCCGAGGCTCACCCCGCCCGCGAGGCTGAGGATCACGACGACGACGAGGCCGGGCAGCACCCACAGCTGCAGCGGCTTCGCGGCGAGTTCGGTGGTGGCGGAGTCGGGGCCGGCATGGCCGGGAACGAGCCACACGACGAGGCCGACCGCGATGCCGGTCGCCGTCAGCACCGTGAAGATCCACCACGGTGCGTCGGGGGCGATGCCCAGCGCCTGAGGCGTGTTCGTCCACAGCACGTCGTCGAGCCGATCGGCGATCTGCTCCAGCAGCCAGAGCGACAGCGCCGACAGCACGCCGATCAGGAGAGCGGGGATCGACAGCAGCACCAGGCGTCGGACGGTCAGCTGCGGACCCGGCGGCGCGGCCGGTGCGGGCGAGGCGGCGGTGGGGCCGGGCATGGGGCACACGATAGCGGTCGCGGGGCGAGTGGGGCGACTGGCGCGCGAGGCGATCCTGCGCGGCGGCGGGCGCGCCGATGCGCCGGGTGGCGACATCCGGTGCACAATTCGCATGTGGAGGAGACCGCCTGGCACAAGCGCACCGAGGTGCCGCTGATGATCGCCTCACTCGCGTACCTCGTCGCGTACTCGTGGCGCGTGATCGCGGATCTGCACGGTCCTGGCCGGGCGGTCGCGTCGACAGTGATCCTGGTCACCTGGGCCATGTTCATCGCGGACTACCTCGTGCGCCTGGCGCTCGCGAAGAATCGGCGATGGTGGTTCCGCCATCACCTGTCTGCGCTGACGTTCGCGCTGATCCCCGTCCTGCGCCTCGTTCGCCTCCTGCGCTTCATGACCCGGCTGCCGGGGATGAAGACGACCGCGGGCGGTGTGCTGCGCACGCAGATCCTCGTCTACGGCGCCGGGGCCTCCGTCATCCTGATCTACCTCGCGTCGCTCGCGGTGCTCGAAGCAGAGCGTCACGCTCCCGACGCGAACATCACGACCTTCCCTATCGCGGTGTGGTGGGCGTGTGTGACCGTCACGACGACGGGCTACGGCGACTACGTGCCGATGACGGATGCCGGCCGCTGGGTCGCCGTGGCGCTCATGCTCGGCGGGGTGGCGCTGGCCGGCGTGATCACCGCGACCCTGGCCTCGTGGGTGCTCGAGCGCGCGTCGCGCGCACACGACGACCAGGAGCCAGCGACGCGTGCGCAGGTGCGGGCGCTGATGGAGAAGATCGACGCTCTCACGGCGCAGAGCTCCGCCGGCGGAGGCGGTGCGAGCGGTGCGGGCGCAGGCGGTGCGGGCGGTGCGGGCGCGGGCGGTGCGGCCGGCGAGGGCGCGCACCACGGCGATGACCACGGATCGCTCGGCGACGGCGGAGACGAACGCCCCGGCGGATGATCGCCCGCGACCGCAGCTGACACGAAGAAGGCCGCGTCCGGATGGACGCGGCCTTCTTCGTTCGAAGCGATGCTCAGGACAGCAGCTTCGCCTTCGCTGCGGCGAACTCCTCGTCGGAGAGGATGCCCTGTGCGTGCAGCTGCGCGAGCTGCGTGATCTTGGCCATCATGTCGTCGGCCGCCGGAGCGGCGGGTGCGGCCGGAGCCGCCTGCGCCGCCTGCGCGTTGGCGACAGCCTGGGCGGCGGCGGCATCCATCGCGGCCTGCTGCTGCTGGGCCTCGTACGCCTGCTGCTCCTGGGCGCCGGCGGCCTTCTCCTGCTGGTGGCGCTGCACGCTGCCCGAGACGGCCGTCGCCGTGCCGGCGACGACAGCGGTACGGGCGGCCATGCCGATCAGACCGGGACGGCCCATTCTTCTCAGTGGCATGTCTTCCTCCTTCAGTCGGCGTTCTCGGCGAGGAACGCGTTGACGATCGGTGCCGGGATGCCCTCGCGCGCGATGACGGCGCCGCCGGCGTCGTAGAGCGCCGATGCGAACGCCTTCGCCCACAGCAGCTCGATCACGAGGATGGCTGCGGACGAACCGGGCTCGAGGCTCTCCGCGAGGAACAGGATGTCGTCCTGCCCCGCGAGCCCCGCGAGGTCGAGCGACGGTGCGCCGTCGTCGATCGTGTCGGAGAGTTCGAGGACCTCGAGCTCTCCTTCCGGCGAACGCCGGGCGAAGACGAGGTCGAGCACGTTGACCGTGCCGGAGGCGACGAGGTCGTCGATCGCCTGGAGCACCGCCGGGCCGGGGCGGTCGCCTTCGAACGCGATCGCGTAGAACTCGATGGGGCCGTAATCGAAAGTCGTCATGTCTTCTCCTGTCTCGGGTGCCGGCTAGACAGCCAGCGCCTTGGCCTTGAGGCTGTCGAACTCGGCCTGGGTGATCGCGCCGGAGTCGAGAAGCGACTTCGCCTTGGCGATGTCGTCGGCGGCGCTCGCCCCCGAGCCCGCGGTCTGCCGGATGTACGCGTCCTGAGCGGAGCGCAGCTCCTGTGCCTGCGCGATCGAGCGCTTCTGCATGCCGTTGCCCCGCGCGATCAGGTAGACCAGCGCGGTGAGGAAGGGCACGAAGATCAGGAAGAGGATCCAGACGGCCTTGAGCCAGCCGTTCAGCTTGTCGTCGCGGAAGAGGTCGCCGATGATCGAGAAGATCACCATCAGGTACGCGACGAACACGAAGATCCAGAACATCCAGGCGATGAAGTCCCAGAAGCCGCCCATGGATACCAGCTTTCTCGACGGGGTCGACCCGTCGCTGTGCAGTTGTGGCCGCCGCGTCCCTCGCGGCTGCCCTGGTCGGAGACTACCGCCAAACACGCCGGACCGGGATGACCGATTTTCGAAGCTTTCCTGACCGCTTAGCGGCATCATGGCCCCATGACCGATGAACCTGAGGGCTCCGATGCCGACGTGGTGCCTGCGGTCGTCGCAGAGCGCCCCCGGCGCTTCTCCAACGTGATGGCGGCGCTCGATCATCCGCTCGCAACGGGTTTCCTCGTGACGATCGGCGTGCTGGCGGCACTCGTGCTCGGGTCGGCGATCGGCTCGATCTCGACGATCCTCGTCTACATCGTGCTGGCGATGTTCCTCGCACTCGGGCTCGACCCGATCGTGCGGATGCTCGAGCGGCACAAGGTCAAGCGCGGCGCGGGCATCGCCATCGTGTTCTGCGGATTCGCCCTCGTGGCGGTCGCGTTCTTCGTCTTCGTGCTCCCGCCCGTCATCGCGCAGATCGTGCAGCTGGTCGCGGCCATCCCCGAGGGCGTCGAGAACATCCCGCAGTCTGACTGGTTCGCGCAGCTCACTCCCGACGCACAGACCGCGATGCTCACGGGTCTGGGCCAGCTCGCCGACTGGATCTCAGCCCCGTCGACCATCGCGATGCTCGGCGGGGGAGTGCTGGCCGTCGGTGTCGGCTTCGTGGCGGGGATCTCGGCGAGCTTCATCGTGATCGCCCTGACCCTCTACTTCCTCGCGTCGCTCTCCGCGGCCAAGCGCGCGCTCTACGACCTGGCACCGGCGCACAGCCGCGTCCGCCTGGCGGACCTCACGGAGCGCATCACCGGCTCCGTGGGCAGCGCGCTGATCGGCTCGGTGACCCTCTCGTCACTCAACGCCGCGGCCGTCTTCATCCTGCATGTGGTGATCGGGCTGCCCTTTCCGGCGCTGATGGCGGTGATCGCGTTCGTGATCACCCTCATCCCGCTCTTCGGCTCGGTGATCTTCTGGATCTTCGCCTCGATCATCGCTCTGTTCTCGAGCCCCACCCAGGCCATCATCTTCTTCATCGCGTACCTGATCTACATCCAGCTCGAGTCGTACGTCATCAGCCCCCGCGTCATGAACAAGGCGATCGCGATCCCCGCCGCCCTGGTGCTGATCGGCGCCCTGGCCGGCGGGGCGCTGGCGGGCGTCGTCGGCGTGCTGGTGGCGCTGCCCGTCATGGCATCGATCCTGCTGATCATCCGCGAGGTCGTCGTCCCCCGCCAGAACCTCAAGGTCTGACCCGCCGCAGGGGACGGATGCCGCGGCCCGCGGCATCCGTGCCCTTCGGGGTATCTCCGGTTCCTCAACTGAGGATGTGCGCCGAAATGAGGGTGCTGTGGCGTTGTTCATTCCTCACCTCGGCTCGGATCCTCAATTGAGGACCGCGAGAACCGACTTCTGCGGGCGAAGCCGCGTATGTTCCTCCGGCGGCGGCGGCGGCGGCGGCGGGCGGCGGCCCGGCTCGAGCTCTGTGGCGCTCAGCGAGCGAGGTGCAGACCCTGCGCGACCGCGTTCATCACCAGCTGCTGCACGCCGGGCCAGTCGTCCATGACCTGGCGATAGCCAACCCTGATGACGTGATAGCCACGGAGGATGAGCTCGGCGTCGTGACGGTTGTCTGAATCACGCTGCGCGCCCACATGGTGGCCGCCGTCGATCTGAAGCACGAGCCGCTGTCCGAGAAGGAAGTCGACGCGATGGCCGTGCAGCCATGCCTGCGGCACGATCCGCACTCGCAGCCAACGAAGTCGGCGCGGCACGATCGTTTCGAGCCCGGAGTCGGCGAACGGAGTGGATTCGCTGAGCAGGTCGCGCGCGATCCGCGGCAGCTTCAGCCGCCCTATCACCTCCCGATCGGCGAGGCCGGTGCGGAACGCCGACTCCCACGTGGCGAGTGCGTATTCGAAAGGCCGGCACAATGCGATCGAGATGAGCGTGTTCTCGATGCCGTCCTCGAGGGTGTGCGGTGGCCGTGGCACGACCGGTGTGAACCAATGCACCGTCGCCTTCGGATTGTCCGCGTCGTCCTGTTCGATTCGAACCCCACCCGAGCACGGCGGCGCCGCAACGTGAGGCTTCGTGAAGTCTCCATGGACCCACAGCCCGAGCCGCTCCGCACGCGTGACGCAGCTGAGTGCAACCCCTGCGCGGGCGGCGGCGACCAGGAGTGGGTCGGCATCGGGCAGAGCGAGCCAGGATCGTCGGATGCGCACGAGCGCACCGCTCGCGACGGCATCCTTGAGTTCGCGTTTGCTCGTCTGCCGGCCGAGAAGCAGGGACTGGCGAGCGATGCCGTCATGTTCTCGCAGCGTGGTCAGCCATGCCGGGTCGATGGTCGTCTGCACGATTCGAGCCTCGCGCGCGAGCAGGATCGCAGGCGGTGCTCCAGGCCGGTTCTGGTGACAGACCGTGTCGGGCAGCGACTGTGGAGGAGGCGTTGGCGCTGGCCATGGCATCCCTCTCGCCGCAGCATGGATCGCCGGAATGAGGCGCTGCTCTCGGTCCCGTCCGACGGCATCACCACTTGGGTCCTCAGTTGAGGATCAGCGCCGGAATGCGGGCCGACACCCGCATTCTGTTCCTCAACTCGGCTCAGTTCCTCAAATGAGGGGCACAGCCCACGGCGTGGACCGCCCGCGCGCGACCGGATGGATCGCGCTCGAGCTCGACGCCGCCGCTTGTCGCCAGCGTGCCTCGACTGAGGATCAGCGCCGGAATGCGGGCCGACACCCGCATTCTGCTCCTCAACTCGGCTCAGTTCCTCAAATGAGGGGTCCTGGACGGATGCCGCGGCCCACGGCATCCGTGATTCTCGGCACGCCGCGGCCTGAGCGGGAGCGGCGGGTCAGTTGAGCGCGGAGGTGAGGCGCATCAGGCCGTCGAGGAACGTGGCCTTCGCGGGCTCGCGCCGCCACTCCTCCAGCGTGAGCTCCCGCCCGGCGTCGCGGTAGCCCTGCTCGACCTCGCGCATGCCGGCGACGAACGACTCGCCGCGCACCAGCAGCGAGACCTCGCTGTTGAGGCTGAACGAGCGGATGTCCATGTTGCTCGAGCCGATCACGGCGATGTCGTCGTCGATCGAGAAGTGCTTCGAGTGCAGGATGAACGGTGCCGGGTAGAGGAAGATCCGCACACCGGCTTCGAGGAGGGCGGTGTAGTACGACCGCTGCGCGTGCCACACCATGAACTGGTCGCCGATCTCGGAGACGAACAGCTGCACTTCGATGCCGCGCTGGCAGGCCGTCGTGATGGCATAGACCATCGCCTCGTCGGGCACGAAGTACGGGCTCGTCAGGATGACCTTCTCGGTCGCGCCGTAGATGAGCGACAGGAAGAGGCGCAGGTTGTTCTCGGTGTCGTATCCCGGCCCGCTCGGCACGACCTGGCACAGCAGGCCGTCGCCGGCGGTCGCCGGCTCGCCACCGGCGCCGCGCGCCGCCTCGATGGCGGCGGGGGAGAGATGCTCGGTCGCCGACAGATCCTCGCCCGTCTCGATGAGCCAGTCCGAAAGGAACACGGCGTTGACCGAGGAGACCACCGGGCCGGTCAGGCGGGTCATGAGCTCCTGCCACTTCAGCCCGCGCTTGATGTTCTTCTCGGAGTCGTAGTCGCGCGAGATCAGGTTCTGTGATCCCATGAACGCCACACGCCCGTCGACGACCACGATCTTGCGGTGGTTGCGCAGGTCGGGGCGCTGGTATTTGCCCTGGAACGGCATCACCGGCAGCATCCACGCCCACTTCACGCCGATGCGGTCCAGTTCCGCCAGCGTCGCCTTGCAGTTGCCGAGCCTGCGGGTCGACACGTAGTCGGCGAGCAGGCGCACGGTGACGCCCCGCGCCACCGCGCGTTCCATGGCGGCGAAGAAGCCGCGCGTCGTGTCGTCCCACGCGACGATGAAGAACTCGACGTGCACGAAGGTCTCCGCCGTGTCGATCTCGGCCGCCATCGCGTCGATCGAGGCCTGGTAGTCGCCGAAGAGCGAGGCGTCGTTGCCCCCTGACGCGGGCAGGGCGGTGAGGGTCTCGTTCTGCTGCACGACGCGCTGGAACCACCGCGGCCAGTCGGCCTCGATCTGCTGCAGCCCGTTCGCGTCCACCCTGTCGCGGATGATCCCGTCGATCCGCGCCTGCTCGGCACGCCGCTTCGCCGGCAGGCGCACGCTGCCGATCACGAGGTACAGCACCACGCCGATCCCGGGCAGGATCACGATCAGCAGGATCCAGGCCATCGCCGCCGTGGGTTTGCGGCCGCGGGGGATCACGATGAGCGCGGTGATGACGATCGCGGCATGCACGAGGACGGCGAGGGACCAGGACAGATTGGCGAGGAAGGTGGAGTCCACGTCCGTAGTGTGGCACCCTTCCGACGCCGGACACAGCAACGGGACACCGCGCCGGGGCGTCGGCCGGCCCCGGTCGCTGGGTAGATTCGGCTCATGACGACGACCGCGCCCGCCCCGCGTCCGCGCCGGGTGCTGCCGACCCTGGCGAGCTACCGCCGCGAGTGGCTCGTGCCCGACACCGTCGGTGGCCTCTCGGCGGGCGCCGTCGTCGTTCCCCAGGCGATGGCCTACGCGACGATCGCGAACCTCCCCGTCGAGATCGGCCTCTACACCTGCATCGTGCCGATGCTCGTCTACGCACTCCTCGGTGGCAGTCGCGCGATGAGCGTGTCGACCACCTCGACGATCGCGACTCTCACGGCCACCACCCTCGTGTCGGCAGGGGTCGCGGCCGCGGCGGACGATCCGCACGACGCCGTCGGGGCGCTGATGATGCTGACTCTCCTGGTCGGGGCGATCCTCCTGCTCGCACGCCTCCTCACACTCGGCTCGCTCGTCGAGAACATCAGCGGCGCGACCCTGCTCGGCATGAAGATCGGCGTCGGCGCGACCGTCGCCGTCGGCCAGCTGCCGAAGCTGCTGGGCGAGACCTACGATTTCTCCGGCCACGGGTTCCTCCGCTCGCTCGCTGCCGTCGGACAGGCGTTCGGCAGCGTGAACTGGCCGACCATCGCGCTGTCGGCCGGGTCGATCGCGACACTCCTCCTGCTCGCGCGGTTCGCGCCGAAGGTGCCGGGTGCGCTGATCGTCGTCGGGGCCGGCATCCTTCTCGTCGCCTTCGCCGGGCTCGAGGAGGCGGGCGTCGACCTCATCGCGCCGGTTCCCTCCGGCCTGCCCCTCCCAGGCCTCCCGGAGCTGTCGACGCTGCCGGCACTGGTGCCGGGGGCGCTCGCGATCGCCGTGATGGCCTTCCTCGAGTCGGCGGCCGTGGCCCGCGGCATCCGTCGTACCACCGAGCCCCAGATCGACAGCAACCAGGAGCTCATGGCGACCGGCGCCGCCAACGTCGCCGGCGCGTTCTTCTCCACGATGCCGGCGGCCGGCGGGTTCTCGCAGAGCGCCGTCAACCAGAGCGCCGGCGCCAAGACGCAGGTGTCGACTCTCGTCACGGTGGCGCTGGCGGTGCTGGTCGCGCTGTTCCTCGGCCCTGTGCTGAGTCTGCTGCCCCAGGCGACGCTGGCCGCCATGGTGTTCGTTGCGGTGATCGGTCTCATCGACATCCCGGAGCTCGTCCGCTGGGCGCGGATCAGCCCGACCGACTTCTGGATCGCCGTCGTCGTCGCCCTCATCGGGCTGTCGGCCGGTCTGCTCGCCGCCGTGGGTGTCGGGGTCGTCGTGACGCTCGTGCTGGTGCTCCGCGAGCTCAATATCCCGAAGCTCGAGGTGGACGAGCGGCGGGGCGACGCCATCGCGGTGCACCTCCTGCGGGCCCTGTACACCGCCAACGCGCTCGAGAACGAGCAGGCGATCATCCGGCTCGCGACCGACGAGCAGGCGACTGCGGTCGTGCTCGACCTCGAGCGTCAGGACGTCGTGACGATGACGGTCCTCGACATGCTCGCCGACCTCGACCGGGAGCTCGCCGGCCGGGATGTCGTGCTCCACCTCGCGGCGCTCCCCGACTCGGCGGCGAGCGTCGCTGGCAAGGACTCCTGGTACGCCGGCCTTCGCGATGCGGGGCGCGCACACGACACCGTCGAGGAAGGGCTGACGGCGGCAGCCGCCTGAAGCACCCGGGAACGAAGAACGGGACGGATGCCTCGGCCGAGGCATCCGTCCCGTTCGTCGTGATTCAGTCCCGCGACATCGCGGCGGCCAGATGCGCCTCGAGGTCGATGTACGCGTCGTCGGCGATGTCGAAGACGACCTTCTCGATCTCGCCGCCGGTGAAGTCGAACCCGTAGCCGTACAGCGACGACACCGGGTCGGCGCTGTCCCGACCGATCGTGAGGCCCTCACCGCACAGCGAGAAGTGACCCAGGACCGTCCGGATCTCCTGCTCGGCGACGAGCTGGTCGTCGATGTACAGCTTGAGCGGCCCGATGCCCTCGCGGTACTCGCCCATGCGCTCCTTCGTGAACTCGACCCCGATGACGTGCTTGCCCGCGGTGGGGACGGGCGCCTGGATGCGGTCCTCGGGCGGAATGCCGAGGAAGTTGTACGCGTACGTGATGGTGCCGTCCTTGACGAACAGAGCGTGCCCGCCGAACCGGGAACCGTGCGCGAAGATCACGCCCTCGGTGTCCGGGGTGAGGTCGACGGCCGCCGCGATCTTGTACGACACGTTGTGGACGTTGGCCGCGGAGCGCTCCGGCACCTCGGAGGTCCCCGGGTAGTAGACGAACTGCCCGCTCGGGGGCGCCGGCTGATGGAACTCCATGCCGACGAACGTCTCGAAGTCCTTCGCGTTGCCGATGATCTGCAGGTCGTTCAGCGGCAGCACGTCGTTGGCTTTCGCCTCCTCGAGCCACAGCGCCTTGAGCTCTTCCAGCTTCTCGGGATGCTCGGCGGCGAGGTCGTGCGCCTCCGCGCGGTCGACGTCGGTGTGGAACAGCTGCCACACGTCGTCCTCGAACCTCGCCATACCGGCCATCGGCCCGTGCTCGGCCACGGCTTTCCAGCCCTCGTGCCAGATGCCGCGGCTGCCGAGCATCTCGTAGTACTGGGTCTTCTTGTTGGTCGGCCCGTCGGCGTCGAACGAGTAGCGCATCGAGACGCCGGGCAGCGGCGTCTGCGCGACGCCGTTGTACTCGGCCGGCATCTCCACGCCGCAGACCTCGAGGATCGTCGGGACGATGTCGGTGCAGTGGTGGTACTGCGAGCGCACCTCGCCCTTGGCGGCGATTCCCGCCGGCCAGTGGATGACCAGCGGATCGCAGACGCCGCCCTGATACGAATACCGCTTGAACATCCGATACGGGGTCGAGAACGCCATCGCCCAGCCGGTGGGGTAGTGGTTGTAGGTGTCGGGGCTGCCGAGCTTGTCGACCAGACGCAGGTTGTCCTCCAGCGAGTCGGGATAGCCGCCGAAGACCTTGCCCTCGTTGACCGAGCCGTTGGGGCTGCCCTCGCCCGAGGCGCCGTTGTCGGCGCAGTAGAGGATGAGCGTGTTGTCGAGCTGGCCGGACTCCTCGAGGTAGTCGACGATCCGTCCGACCTGGGCGTCGGTGTACTCCGAGAACCCGGCGAAGACCTCGGCCATGCGGCAGAACATCGCCTTCTCCTCGTCGTTCAACTCGGCCCACGGCCGCACGAGGTCGGTCTGGGTGAACGTGCCGTCGGGCATCGGGTTCATCTGGGTGAGGTCGGTGCCCTCGGGCAGGATGCCGCGCTCGATCATGCGCGGCAGCACCCACTCGCGGTAGGCCTCGTAGCCGTCGTCGAACTTGCCCTTGTACTTGTCGATGTACTCCTGCGGCGCGTGGTGCGGTGCGTGGTTGGCCCCAGGGCAGAACCACAGGTACCAGGGCTTGTCGGGCTCGGTCTGCTTCACGTCGCGGATCATCTTCAGCGCCTGGTCGGCGAGGTCCTTCGACAGGTGGTAGCCGTCCTCCGGCAGGTACGGCTGGTCGATGTAGTGGTTGTCCTCGGCGAGCGAGGGGAACCAGTTGTTGGTCTCGCCGCCGATGAAGCCGTAGAAGCGGTCGTAGCCCTGCGCGAGGGGCCAGTTCTTCTTGGAAGCGCCCGCGGTCCACTCGTCGATGGGCACGTTGTGGTTCTTGCCGACCCAGAACGTGGCCCAGCCGGCATCCCGCAGCACATTCGCCATCGTCGCGTTCGTCGGCGGGATGTGCGAGTTGTAGCCCGGGAAGCCGGTGGACGACTCCGAGATCGTCGCGAAGCCGTTCTGGTGGTGGTTCCGGCCCGTCAGGAAGGTCGAGCGCGTCGGGGAGCACAGCGCCGTGGTGTGCCACTGCGAGTACGTGAGGCCGTTGTCGGCGAGCCGTTCCATGGTCGGCATGTTGATCCGGCCGCCGTAGGGCGACCAGGCGGCGGTTCCGGTGTCGTCGTAGAGCACCACGAGGACGTTCGGAGCGCCCTGCGGCGCCTTCTCGGACAGGAACGCCGGCCAGTCGGCCGTGGAGTCCCTGACATCGAGCTCGATCTTTCCCTGGAAGTCACGGGGCACAGGGGTCTCCTTCGTTCTCGCATCGAAAAGGGCCTCCCGGGGGCCCTTACCAGCGACACTATGCGCCCTCCGCCGAGTGAGGAAGGGCGACACGGGCGCCGGCATGGCGTCCCCTGAGAACGTCGCTAGAGTCGCGTGCATGACCGACCAGCTGCCGTCCTGGCGCGATACGGCGAGCCGCGCCGCGATCCTCGACTTCGTCGCCGCCGTCACCGCCGAAGGCGGCCCCGACTTCGTTCCCGCGGATGCCCGCGTCGCGGTGTTCGACAACGACGGGACGCTCTGGACCGAGAAGCCCATGCCGACACAGCTCCACTACCTGCTGGAGCAGTGGAAGGCGGCGGCCGCCGCCGATCCGGCACTCGCCGACCGGCAGCCCTATCGTGCCGCCGTGTCGGGCGATCTGGCCTGGCTCGGGGCGGCCATCGACAAGCACTACAGCGGCGACGACTCCGACCTGGGCGCCCTCATCGCCGCCGTCGCGGAGTCGAGTGCCGGTGCCAGCGTCGAGGACCACGAGGCCTCCGTCGCCGCCTTCTATCGCGATGCGCGCCACCTCTCGCTCGGCAGCTCGTACGCCCACACCGTCTACCAGCCGATGGTGGAGCTCATCCGGTTCCTCGAGGCGAACGGCTTCGGCGTCTACATCGTGTCGGGCGGCGACCGCGACTTCATGCGCCCGATGACACAGGACTACTACGGCATCCCGGCGGAGCGCGTGGTCGGCACCGGGATGGGCCTCGAGTACGACGGGGACGACAATGTGGTCCGGTACACGCCGAAGCTCGCGTTCTTCGACGACGGCCCCGAGAAGCCGGTCCGCATCTGGATGCGCGTCGGCCGGCGACCGATCCTCGCCGCGGGCAACTCGAACGGCGACATCCCGATGCTGCGGTTCGCACAGGGCAGTCCCCGCAGTCTGAGCGTGCTGATCCACCACGACGACGACACCGGCCGCGGCGATGCGCCGTACGACAAGGGCGCGGAGCAGGCGCTGGAGGCCGCATCCGCCCATGGGTTCACGGTCGTCAGCGTGCGCGACGACTGGTCGCAGGTGTTCCCCAGCGCGTAACGCGTTTCGTCTCGCTCGTTCCTCGCTCGCTCAACGACCGTGAGTCCCGGTCGTTCCTCGCTCGCTCAACGACCGTGAGTCCCGGTCGTTCCTCGCTCGCTCAACGACCGTGATCCTCGATCGCCGACGATCCGACTCCCCGCGACGAGGACCTCGTAGCGCAGAGTCAGGCGTCGCTGGCGCAGCGGAACCCGATGTGCGACATGCCGGTGTCCTCCGCCTGGGGCGAGCGCGCGGCGGGCCGGAAGCGCAGGCAGTACTCCGGCGAGCACAGGTGCGATCCGCCCTTGAGCACACGCCGCGGGATGGACGGGAAACCCTCCTGGGCGCTCGCCGCGGCGAGCAGGTTCGCGCGCTTGCCCGCGTCGACGGGCTTGTCCGACAGGCGCAGGTGCCGCGGGGTGTAGTAGTCGGTGGTCCACTCCCACACGTTGCCGGTCATGTCGTAGAGCCCGTAGCCGTTCGGCGGGTACGAGCCGACCGGCGCGGCGTCGCCCACGCCCTGGTTGTCGTACGGGAAGCGCCCGAGCCACGAGTTCGCCTGCGCCACGCCCTCGGGGTAGGGCTCGTCGCCCCACGCGAAGCGGCGGCCGTCGAGCCCGCCGCGGGCGGCGTACTCGTGCTCGGCCTCGGTCGGCAGACGCAGCCCCGCCCACTCGGCGTAGGCCGCGGCGTCTTCGAAGGCGATGTGGACGACCGGATGCCGCAGCCTGTCGTCGACGGACGACTCGGGTCCGAACGGCCGACGCCAGCAGGCGCCGGCCTCCCACCGCCACCAGTTGCGCCAGTCGCGCAGATCGACAGGCCCGGGCGTCGGGGTGAACACCATCGCCCCGGGCGAGAGCGAGGTGACATCGGCGCCCGGGAAGTTCGCGGGGTCGAGCTCGCGCTCGGCGACGGTGACGTAGCCGGTGTCGTCGACGAAGGCGGCGTACTGGGCGTTGGTGACCGCGTACCGGTCGATCCGGAAGGCCGCGACCGCACGATCGTGCACCGGCTGCTCGTCGGGGTAGAACTCGTCCGACCCCATGCGGAAGACGCCGCCGTCGAGGAGCACCTGGTCGTGGGTCGGCGAAGTCACGGATCCACCGTAGCCCGGGCGGGAGCGGCCCGGTCTCGGGTCAGAGGCGCGGTCGCCGCGGATCAGAAACTGCCGACGCCCTTGCCGATGATCGCGACGCCGATGACCAGCAGCAGCACGGCCATGATGACCGCGTTCTCCTTCGCGAGCCAGCCGCGCAGCGCGTCGAGCGGGCCCCGCAGCTTCTCGGCGGCGATGAGATAGCCGACGACGGGCACGAGGACGGTGGATGCCGCGATCACGGTGAAGACCGCGATCACGACCACGATCGAGCCGGCGTCGAGGCCGGCGGCCCCGATGGTCACGCCCGCGCTCGCTGCGAGGAGCAGGTTTTTCGGGTTGACCGCCGACAGCAGGAATCCGAGGCCCAGGGCCTTGGGGAAGGTGATCGTGTCGATCGCCTGCATCCACTTCGGCAGCGCCGGCTCCGCTCCGGCCTTCGGCCGGCCGCGCCACTGCCGCAGTGCGAGGAGCAGCAGCAGGACGCCGAGGACGAGCTGGATGACGCCCTTGATCGGCTGCGATGCGTCCTCGTCCCCCTCGGGGAGCACCGACGACAGCAGGGTGAAGACGGTCACCGCGACCACGATCCCGAGCACCCATCCGAGCAGGAATCCGGTGCCGGTCACCCGCGCCTTCGGGGACAGCAGCATCAGGATGGCCGCGATGATCGGGATCGGGCTGATCGCGACACCGAGGGCGAGCGTGAGGATGTCTCCGATGACGGCGCCCATGGGCGTGGCCTCCTGATGGTCTCGAGCGACGGCGGACGTGGCTACCGTACCGGCCCGCCGCGCTCAGGCGCCGTTGATCCGGTCGCGCCACTCCAGCAGGGGCGCGAGCGGCGAGAGGTCGTAGTCCGGGCCGTCGATCGCCGGGATGATGAGGCGGAAGCCCAGCTCGTACAGGCGGGGTGCGGCATCCGTCTCGAGGAGCGGGCCGAAGCCGCGGATGGTGTAGCCGGTCGACAGCTCGATCTCGGCGGGATCGCGGCCCTCCTGCGCGCACCACTGGTGGAGCACCCCGATCTTGCGCGGCATGTCGTCGAGCCGCGTGAACGTGTGCCAGATGTCGGCATGCTGCGCGACCATCCGCAGCGTCTTGCGCTCGCCCTGACCGCCGATGAGGATCGGGATCCGCCGGGTGGGTGCGGGGTTGAGCCGCTCCCAGCGTGAGCGGATACGCGGCAGGTCGTCGGCGAGGGCGTCCAGGCGTGAGCCGACCGTGCCGAACTCGTAGCCGTACTCGTCGTAGTCGGGCTGCGCCCAGCCCGATCCGGTGCCGAAGATGAGCCGGCCGGTGCCGGTCCCGTGGGCACTGATGTGGTCGACCGTGCGTGCCATGTCGGCCTGCAGGTCGGGGTTTCGGTAGGAGCTGCAGTTGACGAGGGGACCGAACTCGACGCGCTCCGTCTGCTCGGCCATCGCAGCCAGCACCGTCCACGCTTCGAAGTGCTCGGCATCCATCGGCTCGGTGAGCGGGAAGAAGTGATCCCAGTTGAAGATCGCATCGACGCCGAGATCCTCCGCGCGCAGCACCGCGTCGCGGTACGCGGCATACGAGGCGTGCTGCGGCGCCAGCTGCACGCCGATCCGCAGCGGGCGATGGGCGGCGGGATGCCGGGGCTCGGTCATGTCGGAGCCCGCGTCAGCTCTTCGGTTTGATGCGCAGCACCTCGGGCGACTCGCCGACCGACAGGTCGTCGACGATGCGCAGCGTGCGAGCGAGGTCGTCGACGCTGCCGATCACGGTGCCGAAGCGCTCGCGGTCGGAGCACACCGCCGTCACCGTCACGAAGTGCGTGCCCGTGTCCCACGTATACGTCGCGAAGGGCGGGGTGCGCGGGTCGGGCGGCAGCGACAGCTCGAGCTTCTCGCCGACGCCGAGGTACGGGTTGCGGAACGACTCGGTGTCGTCGTACTCCATCGGCATCATCGCCCGCGCGGCGCGCAGGTCGTTCGTCGCCTGCTGCACCTGCGCCATCACGACGACGAGCTCGGCGTCGGCCTTCCAGACCCAGACGAGCACGCGGCCGGCGGCCTTGCGCATCAGGAAGGGTGCCGCCTGGCTCATCGCCCAGGCCGCGACGCCGCTGCCCGGGCGGGGACCCGCGGTCGCTGAGCCCGTCGAAGCGCCCATCGCGCTGCCGGCCTGGCCGAGCAGCATCCGTATCGCCGCCTTGCGGTGACGGCGCCCGCGGAAGCCGAGCGACTCGGTCACGGGAACCCAGAGGTTGGGATCGGCATCGGCCTGCAAACGGGGCATGCGACCAGGGTACGTGCCGGGTCCGGCGCGTTCCTGGAGAGCCTCCGGGAAGCCTCGGGTACAGTGGATCCGCGCGGCGACCCGCCCCCCGCCGCCCGCCCGCCGCACAGACAGGCCCCAACCCCGTGACCGATCCTGCGACGCCCGAAGACACCCCCGCCGCGACCCCTCACCCGTTGAAGATCGTCATCGGCGCCGACACGTTCCTGCCCCACGTGAACGGCGCCGCGCGTTTCGCCGAGCGGCTCGCCGCCGGCCTCGTGGCCCGTGGTCACGAGGTGCACGTGATGGCCCCCAGCAAGACGCACCGCGACCACGGGACGTCCATCGAGGTCATCGAGGGGCAGCCGATGACCATGCACCGTCTGCCGTCGTGGCGCTGGTACCCGCACGACTGGCTCACGTTCGTCATGCCGTTCCGCTCGAAGTACTACGCCCGCCGGGTGCTCGACAAGGTGAAGCCCGACGTGGTGCACAGCCAGTCGCACATCGTGATCGGGCGCGGTCTCACGCGCGAAGCTCGCAAGCGCGGGATCCCGGTCATCGCGACCAATCACGTCATGGCCGAGAACGTACTCGACTTCACCGTGCTCCCCGCCTCGTGGACGCGGTACGCCGTCAAGCTCGCCTGGCAGGATGCCGAGCGCACGTTCAAGATGACCCGCGCCGTCACGACCCCCACACGCAAGGCCGCCGAGTTCCTCGAGCGCACGATCGACATCCAGGGCGTCATCCCGGTCAGCTGCGGCATCGAGGCGTCGAACTACACCGCCGACCTCTCCCCGCGCGACGCGCACCGCCTGGTGTTCGTGGGGCGCCTCACGACCGAGAAGCAGATCGACGTCGTGCTGCGTGCGATCGCGCAGCTCGACCCTGCCCTCGACGTCCGCTTCGACATCGTCGGCAGCGGCGACCAGCGCCGCAACCTCGAGCAGCTCAGCTCGGATCTCGGTCTCACCGACCGCGTGCACTTCCACGGCCACACCACCGACGACGAGCTGCGGTCGTTCCTGACGAATGCGAGCCTCTTCGTGATCGCCTCGATCGCCGAGCTGCAGTCGATCGCGACGATGGAGGCGATGGCGTCGGGTCTGCCGATCGTCGCCGCCGACGCCGTGGCGCTGCCGCACCTCGTACACGACGGCGAGAACGGCTACCTGTTCCGACCGGGCGACGTCGACGATCTGGCCGGCAAGCTGACGACGGTGCTGACCCAGACGCCCGAGGAGCGCGAGCGCATGCAGCGCGCATCGCTCGAGGGCGTCAAGGTGCATGACATGCGCCGCACGCTCGACACGTTCGAGGCGCTGTACCGCGACGAACCGCTGCCCGAGTAGCCGTCGTGCACGTCGTGATGTTCGGCGACCAGCACGTCGAGTCCCTCGGCGGAGCCCAGGTCTCGATGCGGCTGCAGCGGCGCTTCCTCGAGAAGGCCGGGCACACGGTCACGGTCGTGGCGCCGGCGATGCACGGCCCCCGGGCCCGGGCGGGCGCACGACTGCTGAGCGAGCCGGCGACACGAAGCGCCGATCCGTCCTACCTGGATCTGCCGTCGATCCCGATCACGCTGGACCGCGAGTACTCGATGACGTGGCCGGGACGCCGCACCGATCGATGGCTGGATGCCGCACTCCGGCGGCTCATCCGCGAGACCGGGCGCCCTCCGGTCGATGTCGTCCACGTGCAGGCTGACTTCTGGGGCGCGTTCATCGGCCATCGGTTCGCAGCGCGCCACGGCTTCCCGGTGGTGCACACCATGCACAACCGCGTCGACGTCGGAATCGAGGCGACCGCGCCGCTGCCGAAGCTGGTGCTGCGGGTGCTGAACGCGTGGCAGCGCCGGGCCCTCGGCATCGTGGCCGAGGCGAAGCCGGTCGGTCGGGACGGCTGGGCGTACCTGCGCCGGTTCGCCGGCCGCTCGGACGCGGTCACGGCGCCGTCGTCGCACTTCGCGAGACGGCTCGAGGCGCACGGCGCGGTGCCGCAGGGCCGGCGTGGGATACTCCCGCACCTCGACACCGGGCCGGGTGCTTCCGCGCAGGTCGACGTGATCTGGAACGGCATCGACGACGACGTGCTCGATGAGGTGCTCGCCTCGATGGGCTCGATGGGCTCGATGGGCTCGATGGGCTCGATGGGCTCGGCGGGCTCGGCGGGCTCGACGGGCTCGACGGGTTCGGCGGGCGCGCCTGCGGAGCGCGCACCCGGACCGCCGCGGTTCGTCTGGCTCGGCCGCATGAGCCCCGAGAAGCGCCTGCTGCCGTTCCTCGAGGCGCTCGCGGCGTCGGGAGTCGAAGCCGAGGTCGAGGTCATCGGCGGCGGCGGGCAGCAGCGGGCGGCGCGCCGTCTGGTCGAGAAGCTGCGCCCGCGCGCGACGGTGGATTTCGCGGGACGGATGCCGTACGCCCAGACGCTCCGCCGCATCGCCGACGCCGACGCCGTGGTGCAGACCTCGATCGGCTTCGAGACCCAGGGCATGACGATCTTCGAGGCCGCGTCGCTCGGAACCCCGGCCGTGGTGAGCGACCCCGACCTGGCGGCCGAGCTCGGCGCGGGATTCTGGGCGGTCGGCGACGGTGTCACGGCGGACCCGTCGGTCGCCGCGCTCGCCGACGCGCTGCGGGAGACGGCATCCGATATCTCCGCTGGAACGGCGCGTCGGCCCGATCCGTCGGTCCGCGAGCGGTTCCGTCAGTCGTCGCGGACCGCCGCGATGGTCGAGGTCTACGAGCGCATCACCGCCTGAGCCAGGCTCAGGGGAGGCGGGTGCGGTCGGTGGGAATCCGACGGTAGCCGTCGGTGCGAAGGGCGGCGATCGTCGAGGAGAGCGCCACCGCGGACAGTGCTGCGAGAAGAATCACCATGAACATGGCAGAAACGCTACGCTTGCGGAAGAACTGCCACGAGTGGCAGAATAGCCATGCATCGCAGGAAAACTGCCACACGGAGGTTCGCATGCACACGGTCGCCTGCATCGTCACGGACGGCTTCGCGCCGTTCGAGTTCGGGGTCGCCTGCGAGGCCTTCGGCCTCGATCGCTCGGACGACGGCATCCCGAGCTTCGACTTCCGCGTCGTCACGCCCGATCCCGGGGTCGTGGAGTCGAAGATGGGCTTCTCCATCAACGTCCACGAGGACCTGTCGTTCGCCTACGAGGCGGACCTCGTCGTCGTGTCGCCCGTTCCACACCAGTACTGGGGCCGCGTCGACGAGCGCGTGCTCGACGTGATCCGCGCGGCGGTCGCCCGCGGCGCGTGGGTGCTCAGCGTCTGCAGCGGGTCGTTCGTAGTCGCTGCCTCAGGGGTGCTCGACGGGCGCCGCGCCACCACCCACTGGATGTACGCGAAGAGGATGAAGGAGATGTACCCGTCCATCGACGTGGACCCCGACGTGCTCTACGTGCAGGACGGCCGCATCATCACGAGCGCCGGCACGGCAGCCGGCCTCGACGCGTGCCTGCACCTGCTGCGCCAGGAGCTCGGCGCCGAGCTGACGAACATCATCGCCCGTCGCATGGTGGTGCCGCCGCAGCGCGACGGCGGACAGGCGCAGTTCATCGCCAACCCGCTGCCGGCCACCACCTCCCTCTCGCTCGCGCCGGTGACCGATTGGATGCTCGACAACCTGCGTCTCGAGCTCACCGTCGACCAGCTCGCCGCGAAGGCGCACATGTCGCCGCGCACGTTCGCCCGCCGCTTCAAGGCCGACCACGGCGCGACGCCGGCCGCGTGGCTCGCCCGCCAGCGCATCATCCACGCCCAGCGCCTTCTCGAGAAGACGGACCTGGGACTCGACCGCATCGCCTACGAGAGCGGGTTCGGCTCGGCGGCCGTGCTGCGGCAGAACTTCGCCCGCGTGCTCGGCACCACGCCGACCGCGTATCGCTCGCGGTTCGCGTGCAACGACGACCACATGGCGGATGCCCCGGCCTCCGCCGAAGCGGTGGCCGAGGCATCCGTGCTCGAATCCGTCGCGTGAGGTACGCGGTGCCCTCGGGCTCCGCTCGGTCACGCCACTACCCGCGGCGTGCGTCGATCTCGCGGCCGTGGACGGTGAGCGCGTAGATCACGATCACGTCGAGTGCGAGCACCGCGAGCGACAGCCACGGCTGCGCGGCGATGAGCGAGAGCTGGCCGATCGCGTTGATCGCGACCAGCACGATCGCGGTGATGCGCGCCCACTTCGCGCCGCCCAGCAGGGCGATGCCCACGAGGATCAGCAGCACGCCGGCGATGAGGTGCCACCATCCCCAGCCTTGGATGTCGACCGAGAAGAGTCCGGCGTCGCCGACGAAGTAAGCGGTGTCAGGGCCGATGAGAGCCTGAAGGCCGTGGAACGCGTCGATGGCGCCGGTGACGATCAGGACGACGGCGGCGAAGACGCCCCACCCTGCCCACCCGCTCGCGGCTGCGGTGTTGTTGTCGGTCATGTGAAGATCCCTTCGTTCGGCGAGAAACCAGTGCGGTCGAGAGGCCCGAGCCGCACCCCAGGGGTGCTGTGCAGCACTTGGGGCACACACTAGCGAACCTGAGAGAATCCTGAGTGTTTTTCTTTCGCGGTCGACGCGTCCCTCCTTCGTTAGCGTGAGACCGTGGCCTTCCATCCGCGCACCTGGTTCTCGCGCAAGACCCTGCGCAAGGACGCCGTCGCGGGCGTGATCCTCGGCATCGAGGCGGTGCCCGACGGCCTGGCGGCAGGGCTTCTCGCCGGCGTGAACCCGCTGGCCGGGCTGTACGGCTACCTCTTCGGCATGGTGGGCGCCGCGGCGCTCACGAGCAGCGCGTTCATGGCCGTGCAGGCGACCAGTGCGATGGCGCTCGTCGTCTCCGATGCCGAGCTCGGCACGCTCCCGGACCCGGATCGAGGCCTCTTCACGCTCGCGATCCTCACCGGGATCGTGATGGTCATCGCCGGGCTCCTGCGTGGCGGCCGCCTCATCAGCTTCGTGCCCACCGCGGTCATGACCGGATTCGTCACGGCGATCGGCGTGAACATCGTGCTCGGCCAGCTCTCGAACTTCACCGGCTATCAGGCAGAGGGCTCGAATCGGCTGCTCAAGACGATCGACGTGTTCCTGCACATCGGGCAGTGGAGCATCCCGTCGCTCATCGTCGGCGCGATCTCGGTGCTCGTGATCGTCGTGCTCCTGCCCACCCGGGTCGGCAGCATGGGGCTGGTCATCGCCGTGATCCTCGGCTCGGTGTGCGCCGTGCTGCTGAACACATGGGTGAGCGGCACGGTGGTGCTGCTGCGCGACATCGTCGAGGTCCCGCGCGGGCTGCCGGCCCCGGTGCTGCCGAGCATCGCCGACGTCCCGGCGCTGCTGATCCCGGCGCTGTCGCTGACCTTCATCGGCCTCGTCCAGGGGGCCGCCGTGTCCGCCGGCATCCCGACCGCCGACGGCAAGCGCGCCGACGCCAACCGCGACTTCCTCGGACAGGGGCTCGGCAACGTCGTATCGGGCCTGTTCCAGGGGATGCCGGTCGGTGGGTCGATGTCGGGATCGTCGCTGATCGTGCAGGCCGGCGCGAAGACGCGTATGTCGCTGTTCATCGCGGGCGCCGTGATGGCCGTCGTGGTGTTCGTCGCCGCGGATCTGGTGTCGTTCGTCGCGATGCCGGCACTGGCGGGGCTGCTGATGGTGGTGGGGTGGCGTGCGGTCAAGCCGAGTCGCATCTACTCGGTGGCGAAGTCGGGCGCGCTGCCGACGGCGATCATGGGCGTCACGTTCGGGCTGACCCTGATCATCCCGCTCCAGTTCGCGGTGCTGGTCGGCGTCGGACTCGGCGTCATCCTGTACGTCGCGGAGCAGTCCAACAGCGTGCGCGTGCGCGCCGTGCACCTCGCCGACGACGGGCGCATGCGCGAGGGAGATCCACCGGCGGTGGTCCCGCCAGGGGAGGTGCTGGTGCTCCAGCCGTACGGGAGCCTCTTCTTCGCGAGCGCGCCGGTGTTCGAGCGCCAGTTGCCCGATGTCAGCCGCGAGTCGAGCGGCGCGGTGGTGATCGTGCGGCTGCGGGGCACCGATGAGATCGGCCTGTCGCACGTCGAGGTGCTGCGCCGCTTCGCCCATCAGCTGCGCGACGCCGACTCGACACTGAAAGTGGTCGCGAGCGAGGAGCGGGTCATCGCGCACCTGGCGGCCGGAGGACTCACCGCCGACATCGGGGAGGACAACGTCTACCGCGGCTCCGAGTGGGTCGGCGAAGGGCTGCGCCGCGCCTATGCCGACGCGCTGGCGGAGATCCAGGACTGAGGGGACATTGATCCGCACGCCGCAACGCTGGTAAACTTGAGCCTACGCGACTCAACTTTCGCGATCAAGGATTTCAGGAGAGACATGAACGCCACACAACAGCCCGGGCAGGAGGACGCGCAGAGCGCCCTCGAGCAGTTCGGGATCAACCTCACCGACCGTGCCCGCCAGGGCAAGCTCGACCCCGTCATCGGGCGCGACAGCGAGATCCGCCGCGTCAGCCAGGTGCTGACCCGGCGCACCAAGAACAACCCCGTTCTCATCGGCGAGCCCGGCGTCGGCAAGACCGCTGTGGTCGAGGGCCTCGCCCAGCGGATCGTCGCGGGCGACGTCGCCGAGTCCCTCAAGAACAAAGAGCTCGTCACCCTCGACATCTCCGCGCTCGTCGCCGGTGCGATGTACCGCGGCCAGTTCGAGGAGCGCCTGAAGAGCGTGCTCAAGGAGATCGCCGAGTCCGACGGCCGCATCATCACGTTCATCGATGAGCTGCACGTGCTCATGGGCGCCGGAGGCGGCGAGGGGTCGGTCGCGGCATCCAACATGCTCAAGCCCATGCTCGCGCGCGGCGAGCTGCGCCTCATCGGCGCGACCACCCTCAACGAGTACCGCGAGTTCATCGAGAAGGATGCCGCGCTCGAGCGCCGCTTCCAGCAGGTCTACGTCGGCGAGCCCTCGGTCGAGGACACCGTCGCAATCCTGCGCGGGCTCAAGGAGCGGTACGAGGCCCACCACAAGGTCGCCATCGCGGATGCCGCGCTCGTGGCCGCGGCATCCCTCAGCCATCGCTACATCCCGTCGCGGCAGCTCCCCGACAAGGCCATCGACCTCATCGACGAGGCCGCATCGCGGCTGCGCATGGAGATCGATTCGGCGCCGCTCGAGATCGACGAGCTGCGTCGTCACGTCGACCGCCTGAAGCTGGAGGAGCTCGCGCTCAAGAAGGAGAAGGACGACGCGTCGAAGGAGCGCCTCGCGGCGCTGCGCGAGACGCTCGCCACGGAGCAGCAGCGTCTCGGCGAGCTGCAGGGCCGCTGGGAGCGCGAGCGCGCGTCGCTGAACCGCGTCGGCGACCTCAAGACCAAGCTCGACGCCGCCCGCATGGAGGCCGAGCGCGCGCAGCGCGAGGGCAACCTCGAGAAGGCGTCGCGCCTGCTGTACGCCGAGATCCCGGCGCTCGAGCGGCAGCTGGTCGAGGCCGAGCGCGAGGAGCCCGCCGGCGACCGCATGGTCAACGACCAGGTCACCGAAGAGGACATCGCGGCTGTCATCGCGGCGTGGACCGGCATCCCGGTCGGCCGCCTGCTGCAGGGCGAGACCGAGAAGCTGCTGCACCTCGAGGCCGAACTCGGCAAGCGTCTGATCGGGCAGAAGCAGGCGGTCAAGGCGGTCTCGGATGCGGTGCGCCGCTCGCGGGCGGGCATCAGCGACCCCGGCCGCCCGACCGGCTCGTTCCTGTTCCTCGGCCCCACCGGCGTCGGCAAGACCGAGCTGGCCAAGGCGCTCGCCGAGTTCCTGTTCGACGACGAGCACGCCATGGTGCGCATCGACATGTCGGAGTACGGCGAGAAGCACACGGTCTCGCGCCTCGTCGGCGCCCCTCCGGGGTACATCGGCTACGAGCAGGGCGGACAGCTCACCGAGGCCGTGCGTCGGCGCCCGTACTCGGTCGTGCTGCTCGACGAGGTCGAGAAGGCGCACCCCGAGGTGTTCGATGTGCTGCTGCAGGTCATGGACGACGGGCGCCTCACCGACGGGCAGGGGCGCACGGTCGACTTCACGAACGTGATCCTCGTGCTCACCTCGAACCTGGGTTCGCCGATCCTGATCGACCCGACGCTGTCGGCCGAGCAGAAGCGCGACACCGTCATGGCGATCGTGCGGCAGGCCTTCAAGCCCGAGTTCCTCAACCGGCTCGACGACATCGTCATGTTCTCGGCGCTCAGCGAGGACGACCTCGCGCAGATCGTCGAGCTCGCGGTGTTCGCGCTGCAGCGGCGCCTCAAGGACCGCCGCCTGGCGCTCGCGGTCACGCCCGACGCCCGGGCCTGGCTCGCCGAGCGCGGCTACGACCCGGTGTTCGGGGCGCGGCCGCTGCGCCGGCTCATCCAGTCCGAGATCCAGGACCGCCTCGCGATGGCGCTGCTGTCGGGCGGAGTGCGCGACGGCGACGTCGTGCGCGTGGATGTCGCGGCGGACGGCTCGTCGCTTGTGCTCACCAGCGACGGCCCGTCCGTGGCCGAGCGGGCCGCGGACGACGACGACGTGATCGAGGCCGAGCTGCTCGAAGACTGAGCTGCTCGACGACTGAGGTCGGGGACCGGGCCGTGAGAGCATCGAGCGTGCGCACCGTCCGTGCCCTGTGGGGCTCCTCGCATCCCGGGCCGACGCTCGTCGTGACGGCGCTCGCGCTCGCGCTCGGGATCGCGACCGGGCTCGAACTCTGGCGCATCGCGCTCCTGACCGTCGCGGTGTTCGCCGGCCAACTGTCGGTGGGCATCTCGAACGACGCGTTCGACGCGACCCGCGACCGAGAGGTCGGCCGCACCGACAAGCCCGTCGCGCGGGGCGACGTCGCCGTCGGCAGCGCGTGGGCGGCGGCCATCGGCCTGCTCGCGCTGGCGCTGATGCTCTCGGTGCCGCTCGGCTGGCGCATGCTCGCCACGCACGCCCTCGCACTCGGGTCCGCCTGGGCGTACAACGCCGGCCTCAAGTCGACGCCCTGGTCCATCGTCCCCTTCCTGGTGAGCTTCGGGATCTTCCCGTCGCTCGCGACCCTGTCTGCCGCCGACCCCGCTTTCGCGGCCGGCTGGGCGTGGATCGCCGGCGCGGCGCTCGGCGCCGCGGTGCACCTCACCAACGTGCTGCCCGACCTCGACGACGACGCCCGCACCGGCGTGCGCGGGCTGCCGCATCGGCTCGGCCCCCGGGCGTCGGCGGTGGTTGCGGCGCTCGCAGTGGTCGGGGGTGCGATCGCCGTGCTTCTCGGCGCGGCCGGCGGCGACCTCGCTGCTGTGTCCGCTGTGTCCTGGGTGTTCTTCGTGGCGGTCGTCGCCGTCGCGGTCGTCACCGCGTGGCGAGCGATCGCGCGGCCGCCGACCCGCACCCTGTTCCGCCTGGTGATGCTCGCGGCGCTCCTCCTCGCCGTCCAGCTCGTCGCCTCGGGCAGTGCGCTCGCCGGCTGACGTGCGGTCCCTTCGAGGTTTGGGGCGCAGCCGGTCCGTTCGGGGCGCGTGCGGTGCGCCCCAAGCGCACGGCATGCGCCCCAAACCCAAGGAAGGGCAGGAAGGGACGGATGCTGCGGCGAGGGGCCCAACGCCGGTCAGGCGTCGGCGTCGAAGTCCATCGCGTACGCCCGGGCGAACAGGCGACCGGACGGACCGGCGAGCATCGCGCGCACGGCCGTGCGGCGCAGCAGGTCGGTGTGCGGCAGCGCGCGGCCGAGGGCGGTGTTCACGGTCGCCATTGCCGCCGCGGCCCGAGCCGACCGCAGCCGGCGCTCCTCCCATCTGCGCAGCTCGGCGTCGGGCGGGGCGCCCGTGCGCATCCACGATGCGAGGAGCGGGGCCAGGGTCACGGCGTCGAGCAGGCCCAGGTTCATGCCCTGACCGCCGATCGGGCTGACCTCGTGCGCCGTGTCGCCGATCGCGAACACCCGTCCGTTGCGCAGCTGCGGCGCGACGACCCGGCGGACCCCGAACGACGTCGCCGTCTCCACGGCGTTCGCTGCCGCCTGCTCGCCGCGGCGGGCGAGCGCCTCGCGCAGCCGTCCGGCGCGGGCGTCAGGCGCGTCATCGCCGCCGGCGGCATCCCAGGCCACGAACCGGCGCCGGCCGCCGGGCAGCGGGAAGGACTCGAGCACCCCGTCGGGGTCGAGGTGCACCAGCGCGACGTCGTCGTCGGAACGGCCGGCGGTGGCGGCATCCGTCATCAGATAGCGGTCCCGGTACTCCCGCACGCCCAGGCGGCCGGGCCGGTAGACGAGGTCGCGGCCGCCCGCGCCGCCCGCGACCACCACGATGCGGCTCTCGAACTCGATGATGCGGCCGAGGTGCGTCGCCCGTACCACGACGCCGTTCGCACGCGGGATCACCGCGATGACGCGGGCGCCCCGCAGCGGCTCGGGGGCGCCGGCACCGAGCACGGACTCCGTGGTCGACTGCGGAAGCGTCGCCACGAAGGGGAACCGCGCGGCCAGCGCGTCGAAGCGCACAGTGCCGAGCACGCGTCCGCGACTGCGCGCCTCGCCCCGCCGCACGCGCACGGCGTCGGCGAGCAGCCGGTCCGTGAGTCCCGACGGCTCGAGGGCGGCGAGGACGGGGGAGTGGATGCCGATGGCCCGGGTGCCGTCGCCGAGCGCCGCCCGGCGCTCCAGCATCCTCACGTCGACGTCGCGGCGCGCGAGTTCGGTCGCCAGCAGCGTGCCCACGGGGCCTGCTCCGACGATCGTGACGTCAGCCACGACCGCGACCCGTCGCGAGCACGCGGAACGGCGCCGGTGTCTGCACAGTCCACGTTCCGAGCCTCGCCTCGTCGAGCACGGCGGCCAGCTCGGCCGGCGTGTAGCTGCGCCGGATCGAGCGAAGCCCGTCGGTCCGCAGGAACGTGCCGGGCGCGAACGGCGTGATGCCGATCGCGTACAGGGCGTAGGCGAGCCGCGAGCGCGCGATGTCGCTGTGCAGGACCAGTCCGTGCGACAGCGCCTGCGACTGGGCGACGAAGACCGGCAGATCGGCGCCGAGATGGTGCAGCACGTGATTCGACAGCACGGCGTCGAAGGTGTCGCCCTCGGCGACCAGGGTGGCGGCATCCGTGCACCGGAAGCTCACGCCGTCGATGCCGTCGCGCTCGAGCGCCACCTCGTGCGAGCGGGGGTCGGGGTCGATGCCGGTCCACTCGACCTCGATGCCGTCGCGCTTGGCGGCCGCAGCCAGCCGCATGACGAGGTCGCCGCCGCCCGAGCCGATGTCGAGCACGCGTGCGGGACGCCCCAGCGCCGCCAGGTGCGGAGCGAGCTCGCGCCGGTAGACCGTGCCCCACCCCGAGACGAGGCGGTTGATCGTGCCGAACCGCCGCAGCGTGGCGCGCAGTCGGTCGGGGTCGCACGCCGGGTCGTCCATGAGCTCGGCCAGGCGCTCGTCGCGGACGGCGAGGGTCACGCGGGCCCGCCCGCGAGCATGTGGGGCGCGGGTGACGGGCGGCACGATGCGCGGACGTCACGCTCGCCGACAGCGAGGGCGGCCACCGCCGGCATCACGCGGATGCCGCCAAGGTGAGGGCGATGTCGTCGTCCACCGCTTCGGCCACCCGCCGCTTCGTCATGAGCGCCGATTCGACAGTGAGCCCGGGACCGAAGGCCAGCCCGGCGACACGGGCGCCGTCGCTCACGGCGTCGTCGCGCAGCAGCGCCGCGAGGATGAAGAGGATCGTCGCGCTCGACATGTTGCCGAAGTCGCGCAGCACGCCGCGGGAGGCGGCCAGCGCGTCGGGGCCGAGCCCCAGCCCGGTCTCGACGCGATCGAGCACGCTGCGTCCGCCCGGATGCACCGCCCACACGGCCGGCTCGCCGTTGTCGCCCAGGAATCGCGCCACCGCGCCCTGGATCTCACGGCCGATGATCCGCGGCACCTCGGCCGACAGCACCATCTCGAAGCCGTTGTCGCCGATCGTCCACACCATGTCGGTCTCGCCCTCGTCGGTGAGCGCGCTGCCGAAGCGTTCGAGGTCGAGCCCGCCGGCGCGGCCGACGGCCGGGTCCGCCGTCACGATCGCTGCTGCGGCGCCGTCGGCGAAGACGGATGCCGCGACGATCTGCTGCGGATCGGCAGACGCGCGCACGTGCAGCGAGCAGAGTTCGGTGCAGACCACCAGCACCACGGCGTCCGGCCGCGTCGCGGCGAGCGCCGTCGCGACCCGCAGCGCCGGAAGCGCGGCCGCGCACCCGATGAATCCGAGGTGGCAGCGCTCGACGGTGGGACTCAGGCCGAGGTCGCGGACGAGGCGATAGTCCGGTCCTGGCGCGAACAGACCCGTGCAGGACACGGTGACGACGTGGGTGACGGCCGACGGCTCGATGCGCCCGTCGCGCAGGGCCTCGCGAGCCGCCTCTGCCGAGAGCGCGGGAGCGGTGGCGATGTAGAGGTCGTTGCGCGTGCCGGTCGTCGGGGAGAGCAGTCGCCCCTCCGCGTCGACGAAGGCGGGAACCCCCGCCGCCCGTGGACCGGGCGGTGTGGCCAGGTCGGTCAGGACGGTGTGACGCTGTTCGATGGCCGAGGCGTCGAACACCGCCTGGATACGCCGCCGGGTGAGGCGATCGACACCGTCCTGCCCCGCGAACAGCGCACGGACATCGTCCTGCCGGATCCGGGTCGCAGGGACCGCCGTGCCGATCGAGACGATGCGCGCCGTCATGGAGCAACCTAAGCACGACCGGGCACCCGTCAGCACCGTCTTGCCGTAATCCGGGCCGTGAGGTACCGGGCGGGGGTGCCGGCCGTGTGGCACGGCGACGTCGCGCGCGGAGCGCGGAGGCCCCGACCCGACCCTGCACGGCGGGCCGGGGCATCCGGCGATCTTCGCCCGCTCAGCGCCCGGGCTCGGCGCCCCCGCCGTCCTCGGAAGCGGCAGCGCCGGTCCCGCCGGTCCCGTGCTCCTCGTGGGCGTCGGGCAGCTCGCGCATGCCCCAGAAGGGACCGATGACGACGAAGAGGCAGGCCAGCAGCTCGCCACTCGCGGCGATCCAGAGCGTGGGCACGGTGCCGATCCAGGTGCCGAGCGCACCGGCGAGGAGGGCGCCGATGGGCATGACGCCCCACACCACGAATCGGATCGAGGCGTTCATGCGGCCGAGGAGCCGCGGTGGCGTGATGCGCTGGCGGAAGGTGACCTGCGTGATGTTGTACAGCAGGATCGTGAAGCTCATCACGAAGAACTGCACGACCAGCAGGGGGAACGCCAGTGCCGGGACGAGCGAGATCGCGGGCAGGAAGAACGGGGCGAGGGAGAAGGCGATCGCACTGATCGGGATCGCCCGCGCCTCGCCGAGCCGTTTCACGATGCGCGGCGTCGCGATCGCCCCGAGGAGCCCACCGACCGCCGACAGCGAGAAGACGATGCCGACCATCTGCGGCGTGAGGCCGAGCTCGCGCAGCGCGAAGATCGGCAGCAGGGTGGTGGCCATCGTGCCGAAGAAGTTCGCGACGCCGGTGGTGCCGACGATGCGGCGCAGCAGCGGATTGCCGAACACCCACCGCAGGCCCTCGGCGATCTCGTGCACGAGCGGCTTGTGGTCGTCGGGGGAGCGCAGCCGCTCGTGGTCGCGGGTGAACAGCAGCGCCACGAACGAGGCGAGGTAGGTGCCGACGGTGAGGAAGATCGCCAGCGGAGCGGCGAGCACGCCGACCAGCCATCCGCCGACCGCGGGACCGGCGAGGCCGGCCAGCTGCTCGGTCGACTGCAGCTTGCCGTTGGCCTCGGCGATCTGATCCGTGCGCACCAGCGAGGGGATGATGCTCTGGTTCGACACATCGAAGAACACCGTCGCGACGCCCAGGATCAGAGCGACGACGATCATGTGCCAGATCTCGAGCGCGCCGACCAGGGCGAGCACGGGCAGCGTGCCGAGGGCGACGGCCCTCACCCCGTCCGCGACGATCATGACGTGGCGCTTGCGCATGCGGTCGATCCAGGCGCCGGCGGGGAGTCCGACCACCAGGAAGGCGGCGACCTGCGCGGCGTTGAGGACGCCGACCTCCCACTCTGTCGCATCGAGCATGAGGACGGCCAGCACGGGGATCGCCAGCTCGGTGATCTGCGCGCCGAACTGGCTGAGCGCCTGCCCGCTCCAGAGGGTCAGGAAGTTGCGGTCGCGCCACAGCGAGCCCTTGCCGGCCGCCGGGGCGGGCGTGGTGGCGGCGGCGGGGGTGCGCGTCGCGGCGGCGGCTGCGGCATCCTGATCCGCCTCCACGGCTTCATCGGCACCGGCTCGCGAGGTGAGGGTCGAGGCCTCGGCACGCGCTTCGGCGAGCGTCTCAGCGGCGAGCTCCTCGGGGGTGGCGACCGCGCGCAGCTCGTCTGATTGGGACATGTCAATCAGTCTGCGTCACTGATTGAGGTCTGTCAATCGGTGGCGTACGCTGGCCATGTGGGGGACGAAGGGGAAGGCCGGGTCGAGCTGCGCCGCGGGGATCCCGAGGCGGAGGCGCGGATGCGCGCGCTGAGCTCGCCGCTGCGGCTGCGCGTGCTGCGGCTGTGCGCGTTCGAGTCGCGCACCAACAAGGAGCTGGCCGAGATGCTCGGGATGAATCCGGGCACGATGCTGCACCACGTGCGCACGCTCGTGCAGACGGGCTACCTCGCTGCCGAGCCCGAGCGCTCCGGTGCGCAGGGAGCGCGCGAGGTGCCGTACCGCGCGACGGGACTGTCGTGGCGGACGTCGATGCCCGGCGGTTCCCCCGTGCTCATCGAGACGTTCCTGCAGCAGATCGAGGGTGTCGATCCCGACGACCTCGACACCACGTGGCTCGGCCTCAAGCTCACGCCCGCGCACCGTACTGAGTTCCAGCACCGTCTCTACGAGCTCGTCAACGAGTTCAAGGAGCGCGGCCCCGACCCCGACGGCGACACGTACTCGTTCTTCAGCACGCTGCACCCCGACGAGAACCCGCCCGCGGCCCACTGACGTGCGCCCCGACGCCCGCCCACGCGCGCCCGCCCACGCGCGCCCGCTCACGCTCGTTCGCGTGCGCAACTCAGGAGATCCGGCGGAGGGTTTCTCGTCGGACCCCGGAATCCTGCATGTGCTCGGCGAAAGTCCCGCGATTCTTCCTGAGTTGGGAACGTGTGTGGGGGCGTGACCGGCGCTTAGCCTGAGGGGATGACCACCGCCACGGCTGACCTGTACGACGAGCGCGGCGACGAGCTGGACTCGCTCGCGCTGCAACTGCACGATTTCGGCGGGCGCGTGGCGTTCGACGGCCCCGTGCGAACGGTGCGGTGCCACCGGGACAACGCGCTCGTGAAGGAGCTGCTCGCGACCCCGGGCGCAGGCGCGGTGCTCGTGATCGACGGCGGAGGGTCGCTGGAGTCCGCGCTCGTCGGCGATCTCATCGCGGCGTCCGCGGTCGAGAACGGCTGGGCCGGGCTCATCGTGTTCGGCGCGATCCGCGACCGCGTGGCCATCGGCGAGCTGCCCATCGGCGTCAAGGCGCTGGGATCGAACCCCCGCAAGAGCGCGAAGGCCGGGATCGGCGAGGTCGACGTTCCGCTGGCGATCGCGGGTGTCGCCTTCGTTCCGGGCAGGCACGTGTGGGCGGATGCCGACGGGATCCTCGTGGAGCGCTGAGCGCTGAGCGCCGCGGGGACGTCCGGGGCGCCGGCCACGCTGCGCCCGGCCTGGTCGGGATGGGCCTGCCGCCGCGCTGCCGACGCGACGGCCGGGAGGTGCCGGGCGCAGGCGCTGCTGTGCCGGCCCGGGCGTGGCTCAGGGCAGGTTCTGCCAGTGATCGGGTCCGAGCGAGCCGGCCGGGTACTCGTCGAGCGGCACCTCGCCCGCACGCCAGGCCGCGAGCACCGGGTCGACGATGCGCCACGACTGCTCGGCGGCGTCCCCGCGCACGGCAAGCGTCGCGTCGGCGTCGAGGATGCCCGACAGCACCTCGCCGTACGCCTTGAGAGCCCCCGCGCCGAGGTCGGCCTCCAGGATCGCGCGCTCGAGCTCCAGGGGGTCGTCGCCGCCGTTGACGTTGAGCTCGAGGTCCATGCGGTCGGGTCCGAGCGAGAAGCGGAGCACCGAGCCGGGTGCGGCGCCCGTGAGGCCGTCCGGAACGTGGTTGACGGGCCGGAAGGTCACGGCCACCTCGCCGTCCTTGCCGGCGAGCGCCTTGCCCGAGCGCAGGGTGAACGGCACGCCCTGCCATCGCTCGTTGCGCACCTCGCAGGTGAGCTCCGCGAGCGTCTCGGTACCGCGTGAGGGGTCGACATCCGGCTCGTCCACGTACGACGGCAGCCGGCGGTCGCCGACCGCGCGCGCGGTGTACCGCGCGCGCCGCGACGCGACCGCCGGATCGTCCTGCCACACGTGCGTCGCGCGCAGCACCGCTGCGGTGGCATCGCGGAAGTCCCGCTCGTGCAACGTGGCGGGCGGCGCATCGCCAGCACCGCCATGACCTGCAGCAGGTGGCTCTGGATCATGTCGACGAGAGCGCCGGCCCGGTCATAGTACCCGCCCGAAACGCCTCTGCGAAGCCGCCCGCGGCGAACGCCTCCCGCACGGTGTCGCGCCAGCGTGCGTCGTCTCAGTCGTCCATGCCGGCCGGGAGGGGCTTGTGCGATCCCGTCCGCGATGCCGACGGCGAACCCCTCGACAGGCCGGACCGGCAGGAGGATCGTGGTCGTGGGGACACACACTGGGAGGCTGTCATGTTCACAACCGATCGTCCGTTCTCGAGCTTCGCCGTACCCGACATCGGCGAGGCCGTGGCGTTCTACCGCGACACCCTGGGGCTCGACGTGACCGTGTACGAGGAGATGGGCGGTGGGTTCACCATCGCGCTCCCCGGCGGCGGCCACGTCTTCGTCTATCCCAAGGAGGATCACGAGCCGGCCGTGTTCACGATCCTGAACTTCAGCGTGGACGATGTCGACACCGCCGTCGACGACCTCAACGCCCGTGGGGTGACCACGAAGATCTACAGCGACCCCGACTACGGCACAGATGAGAAGGGGATCTCGCGGGGCTTCGAGGGAGGGCCCGACATCGCGTGGTTCCGCGACCCTGCGGGCAACGTCATCGCAGTGGGCGAGATGGCGCCGGAGATGATGGGCGGCTGACCGCGCCGGACGGACGGAGGCCTCGATCCGGCGCCGAAGCGCCGGATCGAGGCATCCGCGTGCCCGCCATCGCGCCGCTCAGCCGGCGAGGGCCTCCGAGAGCTTCACCCGGCCGCCCATGCGCAGCAGCGAGTTCTCGTAGATCCGCGCGGCGACGAAGATCGCGGCGATGCAGGTCGCGATGAGGATCGCGATCGAGACGAGCGGCTCCCACCACTGGGCGTCGCCGAGGAAGATCCGCATCGGCATGCCGACCGGGGCCGAGAACGGCACGTAGGACATCACCGCGAGCACCACCGGGTTGTCGTTGAAGAAGATCACCAGGAAGTACGGCGCCATGATGAGCATCGTCAGCGGTCCGGTGGTCGCGCCGATGTCCTCCTGCCGCGACACCATCGAGGCTGCGGCGGCGAACAGCGACGCGAGCAGGATGAAACCGAACAGGAAGAAGATCGCGAACCAGGCGATCGGCGCACCGAGGCCCTGCAGCAGCTCCGTCTGATCGGTGACGGTGAGGCCGATCACCGCGATCGCGGCCAGGATGAGGATCTGGCCCATGGCGAGGACGGTGTTGCCGATCACCTTGCCCGCCAGGAGCGAGCGCACCGGGATGGCCGAGATCAGCAGCTCCACCACGCGGGTCTGCTTCTCCTCGACGACGCTCTGCGCGATCGTGCTGCCGAACAGCGACGCGGCGAGCAGGAACACGATGCCGAAGCCGACGGCGGCGATGTAGCCGAGCGCGGCGTTGACATCCTCAGGGTTCAGCAGCTCGACCGGCGGCAGCTGCGCGAGCTGCAGCAGCAGCTGTGTCGGCGGGGACGAGTCCGCGACCACGGCGAAGCCGAGGGGCGACGACGTGTCGGCCACCACGGCCGCGTCGACCGTGCCGTCCTCGACGAGCGCCTCGGCGGCGGATCTGTCGGCGACCTCGGTGACGTCGAGGCCTTCTGCGTTCACGACGTACTGCTGGGCATCGGCGGTGACCGCGACGGGCGTGCCGGTCGCGTTCGCCGCCTGGAGCCCGCCCCAGATCACGAGGGCGAGCGCACCGACGAACAGGATCGCGGTCGAGATGACGAACGCCTTGCTGCGCAGCTTCGAGCCGATCTCGCGCTCGGCGACGAGCCAGATGGCCTGGCCGCTGCCCAGCACCGCATGGGCCTGGCGGGTGTTGGTGGTGCTCACTGGATGACCTCCCGGAAGATCTGGGCGAGGGACGGATGCTGCGGCGCGAAGCTCGCGACATCCCCTTGTGCGAGGGCCCGGCGCAGCACCCGCTGTGCGGTCTCGTCGCTGTCCGCGTCGAACACCGCGTAGCCGCCGTCGAAGTCGAGGACATCGACTCCGGGCTCGGTCCGCAGCCACCCGGCGTCGCCGGCCGAGACGAGCTCGAAGCGGCGCGTCGAGTGCTGGGCGCGCAGTGCATCCCGGCCGCCGGCCGCGCGGATGGTGCCGCCGGCGATGATGACGAGGTCGTCGCACAGGCGCTCGACCACGTCGAGCTGGTGCGACGAGAACAGCACGGCGGCACCGGCCGCTGCGCGCTCCTGCAGCACACCCGCCACGACGTCGACCGCGAGCGGGTCGAGGCCCGAGAACGGCTCGTCGAGGATGAGCACCTGCGGGTCGTGCACGAGCGCCGCGGCGATCTGCGCACGCTGCTGGTTGCCGAGCGAGAGGGTCTCGACGTTGTCGTTCAGGCGCTCGCCGAGTCCCAGCTGCTCGAGCAGCGCGCGGGCGCGGGCCTCGGCATCCGCCTTGGCGAACCCGTGCAGGCGCGCGAGGTACACGATGTGCTCCAGCACCTTCATCTTCGGGTACAGCCCGCGCTCCTCGGGCATGTACCCGAACCGGCGGCGGTCCGCCGCCGTCACCTCGGTGCCGTCCAGCGTGACGGTGCCGGCGTCTCCGGCGAGCACACCCAGCACGATCCGCATGGTCGTGGTCTTGCCGGCGCCGTTTCCGCCGACGAACCCGGTGAGCCGGCCCGGCCGCACGTCGAACGACACGTCGTCGAGCACGCGGCGCCCCCCGTAGCTCTTGCCGATACCGCGAAGCTGCAGCATCCTGTCTCCTCTCGCCCCCCGCGACCGAACGGCCACAGGTGTCGGCCTCGTACCCCGGTGGTCGAGCCCTACGACACCGACGCTACGCACCGCCTGCGGCGGCGTCCTCCCCCCGGGGGTGGATCATTCCCGTCCCCTCCACGGGGGAGACGTGTGGGATGTCATGTTGCATGCGGGGGAATAGATGCACAGGTTCATGTGCTTGCATGGAATTGGAACGTCCACGGTGGCCCCCCACCGGGGACGCCTCTGTCTTTCAAGGAGAACAACAATGTCCGAGCGGACCATCGGCTACATCGTCGGCAGCATCTCGTCGACCTCCATCAACCGCCGCCTCGCGAAGGCCCTCGAGCGTCTCGCCCCCGAGGGCACGACGCTCGTCGAGATCCCGATCAAGGACCTCCCGTTCTACTCGCCCGACTTCGACGCGGACTTCCCGCAGGTCGCGCGCGACTTCAAGCGCGCCGTCGAGGACGTCGACGGCGTCATCATCGTCACCCCCGAGTACAGCCGCTCGATCCCGGGGGTGCTGAAGAACGCTCTCGACTGGGCTGCGCGTCCGTGGGGCCAGGACTCGTTCAACGGCAAGCCCACCGCCGTCATCGGCACCTCCGGCGGCGGCATCGCCACAGCGGCCGCGCAGCAGCACCTGAAGGCCGTCCTCAGCCACTACAACGCACCGACGCTCGGCCAGCCCGAGGGCTACGTGCAGACCACGCCCGGCCTGTTCACCGAGACCGGCGAGGTCACCAATGACCAGACCGCCGAGTTCCTCGTCGGCTACCTCGAGGCGTTCGGCGCCCTCGTGGACCGCTACGCCGCCGTTCCCGTCGCGGCCTGATTCCCCCCCCGTCGGCGTTCGCGCCGGCATCGTTCCAGCAGATCGGATGCCCCGACCCAGTGCCCTTCGCGGGCCGGGCCGGGGCATCCGTGTCTATACGAGGCCGTGGCGGTGGGCGTAGACGACGGCGGCGACGCGGTCGCGGGCGCCGAGCTTCTGCAGCACGTTCGACACATGCGTCTTGACCGTGGCCTCGCCGATGTACAGCCGCTGCGCGATCTCGGCGTTGCTCATCGCCTGCGCGACGAGCCGCAGCACCTCGCCCTCGCGCTCGGTGAGCTCCGCCCCCGCATGCTCGCCTGTCACGATGTGTTCCCGCGGGCCGCCGTTTGCGACAGCGGAGCGGTCGGTCGGCCCGGCCCAGGACTGCTCGCCTATCACGATCTGTGCGCGCGGCCCACCGTTTGCGACAGCGGAAGCAGCCGCCGGCGGCGCGAAGCGGGCGATCACGCGTCGCGTCACCTCCGGGGCGAGCAGCGCGTCGCCGGCGGCAGCCACGCGCACCGCGGCGATGAGCTCCTCGGGCCCGGCGTTCTTCAGCAGGAACCCGCTGGCGCCCGCCGCGAGCGCGTCGAACAGGTAGTCGTCGCGGTCGAACGTGGTCACGACGACGACGGCCGCCTCGACGGACGGGTCGCGCGCGATCCGGCGGGTGGCCTCCACGCCGTCCATGTCGGGCATCTGCACATCCATGCAGATCACATCGGGGCGGAGAGCGGATGCCGCAGCCACCGCCTCGACGCCGGTCGAGGCCTCGCCCACGACGGAGATGTCGCCCGCCGACTCGAGGATCATGCGGAAGCCCGCCCGCATCACGGCGTGGTCGTCGACCAGCAGCACGCGGATCGCCGCCGTCATGCGCCCACCCCCGCCGACGCGCGGGACAGCGCCGGTGCGGCCAGCGGCACCCGCAGCCGCACGAGGAATCCGCCGCGGCCCCGCGGGCCGGTCTCGAGCACGCCGCCCGACGCCGCGGCGCGTTCCCGCATCCCCACGAGGCCCAGTCCGGGTCGCATCGGCGCTGCGACGGCACGCCCTGTGTTGACGACCTCCAGCTCGACGGCGTCGCCGCTGTAGCGCAGGCGGACGTCGGCTGCGGCATCCGGTCCGCCGTGCCGGCGCGCGTTGGTGAGCGCCTCCTGCGCGACGCGGTACATGTTCACCTGCACGAGGTCGGGCAGGTCGACCCGGTCGCCGACGACCGTCAGCGTCGTCGGCAGCCCGTTGTCGTTGGCGTGCGCGACGAGGTCGGCGAGCGCCGACAGGTGCACGGTCGAGCCGCCCTCGGCATCGGCGCCGGAGGTGCGCAGGGTCTCGAGCAGCTGGCGCAGGTCGGCGATCGCCGAGCGGGCGGAGTCCTCGATGCCGTGGAGCGCCCTTCGCGCGGCATCCGGATCCCGCTCCAGCACCGCCCGGGCGGCACCGGCCTGCACGCCCATCGCCGAGACATGGTGCGCGACGACGTCATGCAGCTCGCGGGCGATGCGGACGCGGTCGAGGGCGACGGCCTGGGCGGCGGTCACCTCGCGTTCGCGCTCGAGCTCCCGGGTACGCTGCTCGAGCGCCGCGCGCGACATCGCGGCGGCGTACGCCCGGTCGCCCATGTAATAGGCCCCGCCGAAGAACCCGGCGTTGACCAGCAGCTGGAGCAGCAACATCGCCGCGAACGGCGAGAACACCCCGGCCTGCGAGAGCGCGTCGTCGGACGGATCGATCGCCGACTGGAACATGGTGACGATCAGCCACACGAACATCGCGACGATGACGCCGACGCGCACCCACAGGGCGCGGCGCCGGTCGTCGACCCAGGCGCCGACGGTGTACATCGCGATGAACATCGCGATGTTCGAGACGTAGAGATCGGGGATGCGCACCGTCACCCCGACGAAGAACACCACCGAGATGGCGACGACGACGAGCTCGGGGAAGCGGCGCCGCACGGCGAGCGGGGCGGTGAGCCCGAGGCTGTACAGCAGCGCCCACTGCATCCCCTCGGCAGCATCGGCGCCGTACACGCCCGCCACCGAGCCGAGCGCCGAGCTCAGGACGGCTGAGACGAACAGGCCGGCGGCCAGCCAGACGTCGTTGCGCAGCTCGGCACGCGTCGGCCGTGGGCGCGGGGCCGGGTGCGCGGCGGTGTGGTCGGACATCCCTCCACGCTAAGGCGGACTCGCGGTTCCGGCATCCCCCGAAAGGCGGAGTCAGGATACTGCCGGCCCCGCGACGCGAAGTGGGTTACTTGCTATTGACAAGCAGGCTTGTTTTTTGCAACCATATTCGAGAAGCTCACCAACCGAGAAGCTCACGGACCGCAGCAGTTGGAATCCAGAAGGAGCAAGGCAATGACGCACATCTTCGTCAACATCCCCACGAACGACCTCGACCGCTCGAAGGCGTTCTACACCGCCCTGGGGTGCGAGCTGAACCCGCTCTTCACCGACGACAACGCCGCGTGCGTGGTGTGGAGCGACGACATCCTCTTCATGGTGCTCACCAAGGAGTACTTCTCGACGTTCACCGACAAGGAGTTCGCCGACCCGCGCACGCACGCCCAGGTACTCCTGTCGATCAGTCGCGACTCGCGCGAAGACGTCGACAGGATCGTCGAGGCGGGCGTCGCACACGGCGGGACCGCGCCCGGCGAACCGCAGGACTACGGGTTCATGTACGGCCGCGACCTCATCGATCCCGACGGCAACGGCATCCAGTTCATGTACATGGATCCCGAGGCCGCCGCCAAGGGGCCCGACGCCTACATGGCGGAGCAGGCGCAGGCGTAAGTGGCTTCCCGCAGCTACGGGCAGTACTGCGGGGTCACCACGGCCGTCGAGCTGATCGGGGAGCGGTGGGCGCTGCTCATCGTCCGTGATCTGCTCGTCGGCCCTCGGCGATACACCGACCTCAAGCAGGGGCTGCCCAAGATCCCCACCAACATCCTCTCCACGCGGCTCAAGGAGCTGCAGGAGGGCGGCGTCGTGCGCCGGGTGCCCCTCCTGCACTGCGGCCTGGTGTATGAGCTGACCCCCTACGGCCGCGAGCTCGAGCCGATCGTGCTCGCGCTGGGCCGGTGGGGATTCCAGCAGATGGGCGATCCGGCTCCGGACGACATCGTCACCGCGGACTCGCTCACGATGGCGCTGCGCACCGCATTCCGGTCGGATGCCGCAGCCACGCTGCCGCCCGCGGACTACGAGGTGCACGTGGCCGACGTCGTCCTGCGTGTGCACGTCGATCCGTCGGGGCTCAAGATCGCGCAGCTGCAGCCCGCCGGCCGGCCCGTCGATCCGCGGCTCGGAACGCAGGCGTCGGTCGCGGACGACCCCGACATCGTCTTCGCGGCGGGTCCCGGCATCCGTCGCCTCATCTCGGGCGAACTGACCCCGGCGGCCGCGATCGACCAGGAGGTGCTCGCCGTGGTGAGCGGCGACGCGACTCTGCTCGCGCGGTTCGCACAGACGTTCTCGATCCCCGCGGCGCCGGTGGCGCAGAGCCTGGAGGATGAGCGGGTCGCGGTCTCGTAGGGAGAACTGTCCGGGCGTTGTATGGCGTGGAGCGACGGATGCCTCTCCTCGGCGCGATACCGTGCCGCTGTGACCGCGTCCGCCCCACCCGCCGACGAGCATCGCCGCCGCCGCGACGTGCCGGTGGGCGTGGCGATGGTGGGGATGGTCGCGATCGCGTGGTGGCCGGCCTTCACTCTCGGCGCGTGGGACGAGGTGTTCTTCGACGACATCCTCGCGCTCTGGGCCGCCTCCACGGCGGCCTTCGTGTTCGTGCTGGTGGAGCGCCGCCCTGTCGGCGGCAGGCTCGCGCGCGCCTTCGTCCTCCTCCTGCCGTCGGTGTGGCTCGTCCTCAACTTCGTGGTCGCCGACGACACCACCGACCTCGCGCTGGCCGTCGTCGACCTCGCCGCGATCGCGGCGGTGCTGCTCGGCATCCCGTTCACCCTGTGGGTGCTGGTGCGCGTCGTCTGGCCCGACTTCGCGACCGAGACGCGGTGACGCACGAAGTGGCTGATCGCCGTCGTGGTGCTCGGCGTCGCCGTCACCTCGTTCGTGCTCGGCCTCAACCAGGAGCACTTCCTGACGTGCAGCGACTTCGCGATCAGCGGCAACTCCGAGCCGCCCGGCTGCACGCCCGACCCGATGGACTGACGCCCGCGCTGCGCGGGCGGCGGCGGGCCGGGGTCAGAAGATCATCGGCCGGTCGTCATCGTCGGGGCTCTCGAGATCGAGGTCGACGACGACGGGCACGTGGTCGCTCGGGAGCTCGCCCTTGCGCTCGTCGCGGTGGATCGTCGCGCCGGTGACGGCCTCGGCCACCGCGTGGGAGCCGAGGACGAAGTCGATGCGCATGCCCTCGTTGCGGGGGAACTTCAAGCGCTTGTAGTCCCAGTAGGTGTAGCCGGTGGGGATCAGCGGGCGCACGACATCCTGCAGGCCGACGGCCTCGAGCGCGGCGAACGCCTCCCGCTCGGGCGGCGACACGTGGGTCGAGAAGCCCGGGACGACCGCAGGGTCGCCGTTGTCGGCATCCGTCGGCGCGATGTTGAAGTCGCCGACCAGCGCGAGGGCGAGATCGGGGTTCGCCGCGAGGGAGTCCGAGGTGTACTGGCTCAGCGCCGACAGCCAGTCGAGCTTGTAGAAGTAGTGGGGGTCGCCGAGCGAGCGGCCGTTCGGCACGTACAGGCTCCACACCTCGACACCGCCGACGGTGGCGCCGATCGCGCGCGCCTCCTGCGGCGCGTCGGGGCCGGTGTGCCCCTTCTCGAAGCCCGGCATGCCGGGGAACGCGGTGCGCACGTTCGTGAGCGGCTCGCGGCTCGCGATCGCCACGCCGTTCCACTGTGAGAAGCCGTACGCCTCGACGTGGAAGCCCGCCTCCTCGAAGCGGTCGAACGGGAACTGCTCGGTCTTGCACTTGATCTCCTGCATCGCCAGCACATCGATGTGCTCGCGCACCGCGAAGTCGACGATGCGGTCGACCCGCGCGCGGATGGAGTTCACGTTCCAGGTGGCCAGGCGCATGGAATCAAGCCTAGGCGGGGCGGCCGACGTCAGAAGGACGGGATCGGATGCCGACCCTCTGGCGTATCAGCAGTTCTCGGAGGAGTCTCCTTCTTGTCAGCGGCCGCGTCCGCGGTCGGGAAAGCGAGACCCACCATGGACCACGACTGCGGCTGCGGCCACGCGGCGCCAGCCGCCCACGACTCCGCGCCCCTGCAATTCGACGCCGACGGGGAGCTCATCGTCCCCGGTCCCGTCATCCGTCCCGAGATGCTCACCCGCGCGTGCCCCATCGGCACGCTCGACGGATCGTGGCTGCTCGAGCTCGAGCGGCGCACCGTGTTCGGCCCCGAGGTGCGCGGTGCGATGCGCATCGAGGTCGGCGCGTCGTCGCTGCGCGTCTCGGGCGACATGTACTCCCGCCGCGTCTTCCCTCCCGTGCTCACGGAGGTGGAGCGCCCGCTCCCGTTCCCGCTGCCCGAACCCCGGCCGCAGCCGTTCGGCGGGGACGCCGGCGCCGACTCCGGCGAGCGCGATCCGGGGGAGGACGACGCGCCGGTGCTGTCGGAGCTCACGGCGTTCAGCCTGCGCTGGTACCCGGCGTTCCCGGCATCGCAGTACACCTGGTACTTCCGCTCCAACGGCTCGACGTACGTCGACGGCACGCTCACCGTGCAGATCGTGCGGCACCTGTGGAACCGCACGACGCAGGAGTTCGTGTCGACCGACACCGGCACGCTCACCCTGCGCTGCCGGCGTCCGCTCGTCGTGACCGCGACCAGCGCCCTTCTGGGCTCGTCGCAGCGTATGACGGGCACGCTCTCGATCGGCGGGACGATCACCAACGTCACGGCGAGCAAGACCTCGCCGATGTATCGCGGATGCCGCATCGAGGTCGATGCCATGGTCAACCGCGTGTTCCCGGCATCCGCCACGATCGGATCGGGTGCGGCGGCGTCGGTGCGCTCCGTGTACGCATCGGCCGGATGGGACGTCACCGTCGTCACCGACCAGATCACCGTGCCGGAGGATGCGGAGCTCACCAACGCCGAGCTGGCCACGCTCATGACGGGCCATCGCCAGGCGGTGCCGGGCGACGGCTGGCGGCTGTGGCTCTTCGTCGGGTCGGCGCAGGGCGGGCTGTTCGGGATCATGTTCGACGACGACACGGTCCCACGCGAGGGGGCCGCCGGATTCGCCGACGTGCGGCTCGGCAACGACTCGTTCATCGCGGCAGCCGCACGCGGTCGACCGCTCGACGAGGTGCCCGCGGCGTTCCTGCGCACCCTGGTCCACGAGGCCGGGCACGCATTCAACCTGTGGCACCCGAAGCACGACGTCCACAACCCGGGCATCGGCACCGAGATCATGAACCAGACCGGCGACGTCATGGGCTTCGCCACCGCGGCGAACCCGTACCCCGGCAACGCCTCGTTCCTGTTCTCGGACCACGACCGCACCTCGCTGATCCATTCGCCCGACCCGCAGGTGCGACCCGGCTGGAAGAACTTCGGCTGGGGCCACGGCGACCTGTCGGCAGGGCTGCCCGCGCCGGTGGACGCCGCGGGCCTGTGGGGCGACCAGGGCGATGACGGTCTCGAGCTGACCGTCGCCATGCCGGCGCAGGCGTTCGTCGGCGAGTACGTCACCGCCGAGGTTGTGCTGACGAACGTGTCGGACCAGGCGCGCACCGTGACGACGCTCATCAACCTGTCGGAGGGCGACCTCGTCTTCCTCCACACGCCGCCCGACCACTCGCTGCAGCATCTGGTCGACGTGGCCATCGGCTGCGGCCCGCGGCCGATGACCGTTCTGCAGCCGGGGGAGTCGGTCCGCAACCACGTGCAGGTGTTCTTCACCAACCAGGGAGTGACCTTCACCGAGCCGGGACGCCACACGGTCGCGGCCCAGCTCGAGGTCGATGCGATGATTACGGTGCGCTCCGCGTCGGTGACGGTCGACGTGCGGGGGCCCGGCTCCGACGCGGAGGTCGACATCAGCGCAAAGACGCTGACGCCCGGTGTCGGTCGTGCGATCGCGCTGGGCGATTTCGCGACGGATGCCGCGGCCCGCGCGGTCCTGACCGATCTGGCTGAGCAGCACAGCGACACCGACACCGGCGCGGCGGGTGCCCTGGTGCTCGCGAACGCGCTGGCGCGGTCGTTCTCGGACTTCCGGACGCGCGACGTGCGCGAGGCAGCCCCGGACGACGCGGCGCACTTCCTCGAGCTGGCGCTGCAGGGCCGGTCGGCCGAGCGTGTCGCCGCGCTCGCGGTGACGGTCGCGAGCCCGACGGAGAAGGAGGCGCCGGTCGTCGCCGACACCATCGCCGCGCTGAAGGCGCGCACGAAGGGCGGCGCGCGCTCGGCGGCAGGCAAGGGCATCGCCGAGGCCGAGCGGATCGCGGCGGATTTCGTGGAGCCGACCGGCCGCTGAGCGGGCGGTCGCGGCGGTTCGACCGGAGAAATCGCCTTCCGCAGGAGGTTGGAACGGTTCAGCGTCCTGTGGAGTGCGGTTTCTCCTGTGGAGGGTGACACGGAGCCCTCCCAGGGGAAGGATCGAGCCGTGACACCTCTCGCAGACGGCAGCGGGCTGGAGTTGCGGCTCCGGCCGGCTGCGACCGAGCCCGTGCGCGGGGCGGCTTCCGGCGACGCGCTCGGGGCGGCTCGCGAAGACGCTCCTGGGACCGCGCCGGACAGCGACGGGCGGGCGAGTGCAGCGGGCGCGTGGACCGTTCCGCTCGATCGCATCGCGTTCGCGGACGTGGAGCTGGTCGCGCGCGCGGCCGTGACGGTCAGCGCGCGGCTGAACCTCGTCGAGGGCGACCTCGAGATCGACGTCGCCGCGCCGGGCCGGCCGCCGCTGCGAGCGACATGGCCGTGGCCGGTCGACTCCGCGCCGCGCTCGGTCGAGCTCGCGGCAGGTGAGCGCCTCGTCGCATCGGTGCCGCTGCTCGCCTCGGGCAGCGCACCGCTGTTCCCTGTCCTCGGCCGGTACGTGGTGACCGCGCGGTTCGCCGCGCGCCCCGGTGAGACGGTCCAAGCGCAGCCGGTGGAACTCGTGCGCACCGCCCCCTCCGACGCCGACGCCGACGCCGCGGCCGGCCTCGCGAACCGCGACGTGCTGCAGAGCCTCCTCGGCGCCGGGGTGATCGGCGCCGCCGCGCCGTCGCTGGAGCGCCTCGCGGCCTCGGCCGACGCCGGCACGGCGGCAGCTGCGAACCTGGCGCTCGGCCGTACCGCCGCGCTGGCCGCCGGCGCCGATGACCCGGCGGTGACACGGGCGGTCGCAGCGCTCCTCCCTCCCGGCGCGACCGGGCCCGACGCGCGGCGCGACGCCGTCCTGCCGGCCGCCGAAGCGCGGGGCGCCGCCGCGCTCACGGGCCGGGCTCTGCCCGGGTGACTGGCCCGCGGCATCCGTAGACTCACTGTCATGACCGTCGCCTCCACGCCCGCGCTCGAAGCCGATCGCCAGTACCTGATCGCCCTCATCCAGGACGAGGCGGTGTTCCACGGGGACTTCACGCTCTCGAGCGGCAAGAAGGCGACGTACTACGTCGACATGCGCAAGCTCACCCTCGACCACCGGGCGGCGCCGTCCATCGGACGCATCATGCTCGACCTCATCCGCGACGTCGACGGCATCGTCGCGGTCGGCGGGCTCACGCTCGGCGCCGACCCCATCGCGAACGCCGTGATGCACGAGTCCGCCCGCACCCACAAGCCGCTCGACGCGTTCGTCGTGCGCAAGGAGCCCAAGGACCACGGCCGCGGGCGCCAGGTGGAGGGGGCGGATGTCGCGGGCAAGCGTGTCGTCGTGCTCGAAGACACCTCGACCACGGGTCAGTCCGCGCTCAAGGCCGTCGAGGCGCTGCGCCGCGAGGGAGCGGAGCCCGTGGCCGTCGCCGTCATCGTCGACCGCAAGACCGGGGCCCAGGCCGCCGTCGAGGCCGAGGGCCTGCAGTGGCTGGCGGCGATCGACCTCGACGACCTCGGGCTCGAACCCCAGTAGTTCTTTTTGGCCGGGATGTCACAGGGCGGCGCCGGCCGGTGTCTCCATGTCGAAGGACTCGTTCCCACGACACGGAGGAAGACATGACTGCGACGACCCGCATCCCCGCGACCGAGGTCAACGGCGTCTACGGCGCCCTGGTCAAGGCGGCCGCCCGGAAGATGATCGGCCGTGTGCCCGACTCGGTCGGCGTGCTGTGGCACCACAAGGCCGTGATGAAGGACGCGATGGGCATCGGGCAGAAGGTCGAGCACTGGCACGAGCTCGACCCGGACCTGGCGACGTACGCCGCAATGGCGGCAGCGGCGACCATCGGCTGCAGCTTCTGCCTCGACTTCAACTACTTCGCGTCGCACAACCGCGGCGTCGACGCCGCCAAGGTCCGCGAGGTCCCGCGCTGGCGCGAATCTGCGGTCTTCACGCCGCTCGAGCGTCAGGTCATGGAGTACGCCGAGGCTGCGAGCCAGACGCCGCCGGCGGTGACCGACGAGCTGTCCGACGCGCTGCTCGCCCAGCTCGGAGAGGCGGGACTCATCGAGCTCGCGGCACGCGTCGCGTTCATGAACATGTCGGCCCGCATGAACGTGGCGCTCGGCATCCGCTCCGAGCAGTTCGCGGACTCCTGCGGTCTGCCGCCCCTGGCCCAGCGACCGGCCGTCGCGGCCCGCGCGTAGGCTCGCCGTCATGAGCACCGCCCACCTCGACGATCCGTTCGTGGAGCATCGCAACCTGCTCTTCACGGTGGCGTACGAGATGCTCGGCTCGGCCGCCGACGCCGAGGACGTGCTGCAGGAGTCGTGGCTGCGCTGGGCCGCGGTGGACCACGCGAACGTGCAGGAGCCGCGCGCCTACCTCGTGCGCATCGTGACGCGCCAGGCGCTCAACCACCTGCGCACGGTGTCGCGGCGCCGAGAGGACTACGTGGGCGAGTGGCTCCCCGAACCGCTGCTCACGAGCCCTGACGTGGCGGAAGACGTCGAGCTCGCCGAGAACCTCTCGATCGCGATGCTCACCGTGCTCGAGACGCTCGGCCCCGCCGAGCGCGCCGTGTTCGTCCTGCGCGAGGTGTTCGACGTGCCGTACGACGAGATCGCGGATGCCGTGGGCAAGACGCCTGCGGCCGTGCGGCAGATCGCGCACCGGGCGAAGGACCATGTCGCCGCCCGGCGACCGCGTGTGCGCGTGGTGCCCGCGGAGCACGAGGAGGCGGTAGAGCGGCTCGTCGCGGCGCTCAACACGGGCGACCTGCAGGGGCTGATGGACGTGCTCGCGCCCGAAGTCGTGTCGGTCGCCGACGGCGGCGGCAAGGTGCGGGGTGCCGCGCGGCGTCCGGTCGTCGGCGCGGAGCGCCTCGCGCGCTACCTCATCGGCGGCATGTCGAAGCTCGAGGGCACGCTCGTCGCGTCGGCGACCTGGGTCAACGGCCAGCCGGGGATCCGGGTGGAGCTCGACGGTCAGCTCGCCGGCGTCGTCAGCCTGACCGTCGAGGGCGGGCGCATCACGCGGATCTACTCGATCGCGAACCCCGACAAGCTCGGGTGGCTCGATGTGGAGGCGGAGGTCGGGCGCTGATCGCCTGATCAGTCGCCTCGTCCGCGCCCGCGCCACAGCTGCCAGACCACGACGACCAGCGCGGTCAGCGCGATGAGCGCGGAGATCGAGAGCAGCAGCGTCTGCTCGGCGGACGAGATCACGGGCGCCTCCCCTCAGCGGCATCCGCGACGACCTTCGCGATGCGCGCGGCGCGCGTCTCGGCCCGGCGGGCCGCGTCGACGCTCGCGATGCCGATCTTGCGGGTCGAGGGCGGGAAGGCGTCCCATGCGCTGCGCGCGGTCGGGACCGCGTCGAGGGCCGCGGCGAGGTCGTCGGGCTCGCGCAGCGCCTCGGCGTTGTCGAGCACGGTCCACGATCCGTTCTGCTGGGCGAGTTCGATGGCACGGATGCCGGCTTCCATGAGCAGGCCGTCGGCCTCGAGCTGCGCGACCCGCGCCTTGTTGGTCGCCGCCCAGCCGCTCGAGGGGCGTCGCGGGGCGAACCACAACCCGCCGCGGCGCTCATCGAACGAGCGCACGGGGCCGTCGATCCAGCCGAAGCACAGCGCCTGCTGGATCGCGTCCTCGTAGGCGACGAACTCGAGGTCCGAACCCGGCCGTGCCCGCACCAGCCACGCACCCTTGGACGTGCGATGGTTCGCGTCCAGCCACGCACGCCACGCCGCGGCATCCGCTGCCTCCACCATCTCGCCGTCGTCGAGCGCACCCATGCGGCGACCCTATCGAGAGGCGCCGACGCCGCGGGCGGCGAGATCGCGGACGGCGGCGGCGAGAAGGCTCACGGCCTCGTCGACGAGCGGGTCGGCGAGGTCGCCGTAGCCGAGCACGAGTCGCTCCGGTGCGGGCACGTCGGGCGAGACGCGGTAGCGGCGGATATCGGTGAGTGCGACGTCGTACGCGGCTCCGGCGCGGACCACGTCGGCTGCGCGCACGCCGGGAGGCAGATCGAGCACGAGGTGCAGCCCGGCCGCGATGCCCGACACTCGGCATTCGGGCAGGCGGTGCGCGAGCGCCGCGAGCAGCGCCTCGCGCCGGCGCCGGTAGCGCGCACGGGCGCCGCGCAGGTGTCGATCGAGGCTGCCCGCTGCGAGGAAGCGGGTGAGCGCGAGCTGGTCGATCGTCGAGGGCGTGGCCGCTCCGGCGTCGCGCACGTCATCGCGCAGCCACGGCGGCAGCACCAGCCATCCGATGCCGAGCGCCGGGGTCGCCGTCTTGCTGAGGCTGCCGGCGAGCACCACCCGGTCGGGGGCCATGGCCTGCAGTGCGCCGATCGGCCGGCGGTCGTAGCGGAACTCCGCGTCGTAGTCGTCCTCGATGACGACCCCGTCGCGCTCTCGCGCCCACGCGATCAGACCCTCGCGCCGCTCGGCCGACAGCGGCACGCCGACGGGGAACTGGTGCGCCGGCGTCACGAGCGCGGCGCGCGCGCCGGTGCGGACGGATGCCGCCAGCAGCGCGTCGACGTCGACGCCGTGCTCGTCGACGCGGACGGGCACGGAGCCGAGGCCCTCGGCCGCAGCGACCTGCCGCATGCGCTGCCATGACGGATCCTCGACGAGGAGGGCGCGGTGTCCCAGCCCGCGGAGCGCGCGGGCCAGTCGCCGCATGCCGTCGGCGGCGCCGTGCGTGACGACGACGGCGTCGGCATCCGCCCTCGCGAAGCGCGCGCGCGACAGGTATGCGGCGAGCGCGCCGCGGGCAGACGGGACGTCGCCGTCGAGCCGGAACAGCTCGGCGTCGGGAGTGTCGGCCAGCGCCTCGCTCAGGGCGCGCAACCACAGCGCGCGCGGCGCGTGCCGCAGGTCGGGAACGCCCGGCGCGAGGTCGAAGCGCGGCCGCCGCTGCGGCGCGACGGGCGGGGGCTCGCGACGTGTCGCCGCGACGCTGATGCGCGTCGCGACTCTGGTGCCCGAACCGGTGCGGGCGTCGAGGATGCCCTCGGCGGTGAGACGCCCGTACACCTCGGTCACCACCCACCGCGAGACGCCCAGAGATGCCGCGAGCAGCCGGCTGGGGGGAAGCGCCGCGCCGGCGGGCAGCCTGCCGGTGGCCACGGCATCCCGCACCGCCAGCTCGAGCCGGACGTGGCGGGGACCGTCGTAGGCCGAGAGATCGAGCAGGGTCTCCCACGCGACCGGATTGGTCTGGACTTCTGCCATGGAATCGGATCGTACTCCCAGACCGCTCAGGTCTCACGATGGGAGCACCCCCACCAACTCAGGAAAGGGAACGCCATGCAGTACCGCACCATCTCCAACGGGTCGACTTCTTTCGAGGTCTCGACCCTGTGCCTCGGCACCATGTTCTTCGGCACACGCACCGACACCGCGACATCCCTCGCCATCCTCGACCGGTTCGCCGACGCGGGCGGCACCTTCGTCGACACCGCGAACAATTACAGCGTCTGGGTCGGCGGCCACGGCCGCGACAGCGAGGACGTGCTCGGGGAGTGGATCCGCCGCCGCGGCGGCCTCGGCGACGTGCGCCTGGCCACCAAGCTCGGTGCTGCGAAGAAGGACCCCGCACTGCCGCTGCAGACCGTCGAGCCGACGAACTTCCAGGGACTCTCGGCCGAGGTCGTCGCGCGCGAGGCGCGCCTCAGCCTGCAGCACCTCGGCATCGACCACCTCGACGTGCTGTACGGGCACGTCGACGACCGCGAGACGCCGATCGCAGAGACCGTCGCCGCCTTCGGGCAGCTGCAGCGCGAGGGACTCGTCGGCATCGCGGGCATCTCGAACGTCGCGCTCTGGCGTCTCGTCGAAGCGCGCGAGGAGGCGCTGCGCCAGGGCGTCGACCCGTACGGTGTAGTGCAGCAGGGCTACAGCTACGTCTACCCGAGCCCGGCAGCCGGGCGCACGAACGACGTGTCGGTCGAGCTTCTGGACTACGTCGATTCGCTGGCCGCAGGCGCAGGCGCAGGCGCAGGCGCCGGGGCAGGGGCAGGCGCCGGGGCAGGCGCAGGCGCAGGCGCCGGGGCAGGGGCAGGCGCAGGCGCCGCCGCGGGCGTCGACAGCCGCCCGCCGCTCACCGTCACCGCATACTCGCCGCTGCACCAGGGGGCGTTCACGCGCGACGACAAGCCGCTGTGGGCGCCGATGCGCCACGCGTCGAACCGTGAGCGTGTGCGCGTGCTGCACGACGTCGCCGCCGAGATCGGCGCGCCCCCCAACCAGGTCGCGCTCGCGTGGCTGCTCGGGGGGCCGGTGCCGGTGATCCCGGTGGTCGGCATCTCGAGCGTCGCCCAGCTCGAAGAGGCGCTCGCCGCGGCAGACCTGGTGCTCGACCCCGAGGTGCGCACGCGCCTGGACGGGGCGGACCTCGTGCTGGACGCGGAACTGCGCGCGGGTCTCGAGCTGGCGTAGAGGAGGGCTGCGGCATCCGCTCCTCAACTGAGGACGTGAGCCGAGATGAGGCGCTCAACAGGCCGTTCGCTCCGCATTTCGGCATGTTTCCTCATCTGAGGACGCGCGGCACCTCAACTGCGACCGACGGATGCCGCGGCCGGCGCGTCAGAGCAGAAGTTGGGGCTGCCGCCGCTCGGGGCCTACAGCAGCTCGGGGTCCTCGGACTCGACGGGCTCGAGGTCGAGGAGGTCGGCGACCGAGTCGAGCACCTCGTCGGGGCGGAACGGGTAGCGCGCGATCTCGGCCGCGTCGCTGATTCCGGTGAGCACCAGCACGGTGTGCAGGCCCGCCTCGATGCCGGCGACGACGTCGGTGTCCATGCGGTCGCCGATCATGCCGGTGTTCTCGGAGTGCGCGCCGATGCGGTTGAGCGCGGAGCGGAACATCATGGGGTTCGGCTTGCCGACGACGTACGGCTCCATGCCGGTCGCCTTCGTGATGAGGGCCGAGATGGCGCCGGTCGCGGGCAGCACGCCCTCGGTGGACGGGCCGGTCGCGTCGGGATTGGTCGCGATGAAGCGGGCGCCGGCGCCGAGGAAGCGGATCGCCTTGGTGATCGCCTCGAAGGAGTAGTTGCGGGTCTCGCCGACGACGACGTAGTCGGGGTTCGTCTCGGTCATGATGAAGCCGGCCTCGTGAAGGGCTGTTGTGAGGCCGGCCTCGCCGATGACGAACGCCGTGCCGCCGGGCATCTGCGAGCGCAGGAAGTCGGCGGTCGCGAGCGCGGAGGTCCAGATCGATTCCTCCGGAACGATGAGCCCCGAAGCGCGCAGCCGCGCCGACAGATCCCGCGGCGTGAAGATGGAGTTGTTGGTCAGCACGAGGAAGGGCACGCCCTGGTCGCGCCACTGCTGCAGCAGTGCGGAGGCCCCGGGAACGGGGGTGTTCTCATGCACCAGCACGCCGTCCATGTCGGTGAGCCAGCATTCGATGTCGGACCGCGTGCGCATGCGTCCAGACTAAGTGGCGCGCGGGCGTAGGGTCGAAGCCGTGACGTGGGACCCCCGGAGCCTTCCCGACCTCTCCGGACGCGTGTACCTCGTGACCGGATCCAACGCCGGCCTCGGCTACTTCGCGTCGGAGCAGCTGGTGCGCGCGGGCGCACAGGTGCTCATGTCGGCGCGCCATCCGAACCGGCTGTCGGCCGCGCGCGCGGCGATCCGCCGACGGGTTCCGGATGCCGCGACCGATGCGACCGAGCCGCTCATCCTCGACACCAGCAACCTCGCATCGGTGCGCTCGGCGGCCGCGAGCGTGCGCGGCAAGGGCGGCCTGGACGGCGTCCTGCTGAACGCTGGCATCGTCCACCCCCCGAAGACCCGCGAGACCACGATCGACGGCAACGAGGTCGTGTTCGCGACGAATGCCCTCGGCCACTACGCGCTCGCCGGCGAGCTGCTGACCGCGCTGGCGGACGCCTCGGGCCGGATGGTGTGGCTCGGCAGCATGTCGACGTCGCTCACGCCCTACGACCCGGTCGACCCGCAGCTGGCCGACGGCTACACCGCGTGGCGCGCGTACGTCCAGTCGAAGGTCGCCACGGCCGCGCTGGGCTTCGAGGCCGACCGGCGCCTGCGCGCAGCGGGCGTTCCCGTGGCGAGCGTCGTCGCCCACCCGGGCTACTCGACCGGCGGCCGGACGCCCGGCATCGTCGGGGTCAACGAACCCTCGCGCGCCAAGCGGTTCCGCGACAACCTGCAGGCCGCCATCGCGCAGTCCAAGGAGCGCGGCGCCTGGTCGCTCGTGCGGGCGCTCACCGACCCCGAGATCGAGGGCGGGGAGTTCTGGGGACCGCGCACCGGCTCGCGCGGCGAGCCGCGTCGGCAGAAGGCCGCCAAAATCACCCGTGATCCCGTGGTGGGCGCACGCCTCTGGGACGTGGCCGAGACGGCCACCGGCGTGCACTGGTCCTTCGAGGTCGCGGAGCGCTGACCGTCACAGCCCGCACGTCCCACCATCGCTTGGTCCAGGCACCGCATGCGGCGCGACTCGGCGCAGTAAGGGCGGAATCCGGGACACGAGCGACCCCGGACCCCGGATCCCACGCAACAGCGCTGCCGGTGGGGGCGCGATCGCTCAGACCTCGGGGTCGACGCTGAGCCATACGGCGTCGCCGGCGGCGCGGGGGAGGATCACTTCGACCTCACCGATCCGCAGGGCTGCGGCGGACGTCACCGTCACCGTCGCGCCGACCGCGACGCCGGCCGACTCGACGGCCCGCAGCAGCTCGGGGTCGCGGTCGCTGACGCGGAGCACCCGACCGGTGTGACCGGCTGACGCCCCGCCGAGCACGACGAAGGGTTCACGGTGGACGTGGCCCGCGGCATCCGGGATCGCATCGCCGTGGGGGTCGAAGCGGGGCCGTCCGAGGCGCTCGTCGATGCCCTCGAGCAGCCGGTCGCTGATGGCGTGCTCCAGCACCTCGGCCTCGTCGTGCACCTCGTCCCAGGCGTAGCCGAACTCCCGCACGAGCCACGTCTCGATGAGCCGGTGCCGGCGGATGATGGTGGCCGCGCGGCGCTCGCCGTCGTCCGACAGGGCGATGGGACCGTACGGGCGGTGGGTGACGAGCCCCTGCGCGGCGAGCTTCTGCACCATCTCGGTGACGCTCGACGGCGCGAGTCCCAGTTCGGCGGCCAGCTGCGACGGCGTGATGCGGTCGTCCTGCCACTCGGTGTGGTGGTAGATCGTCTTGAGGTAGTCGTCGACGGCAGGAGAGGCCACGGATTCAGAGTACCGGGCTCCCTCGTGCTGCTTCAGGCGCGAGGTCGCGGCTCACGCCCCCGATAGGACGAGGAAGAGCAGCACGCCGTTGAGCGCGATGAGGAACACGGATGCCGCGATGCCGGCGATCGTCGTCCACGCCCGGTTGCGGAACCCGCCGAGGATCTCGCGGTTCGCGGTCAGCGCCACCAGCGGCACCAGCGCGAACGGGATGCCGAAAGACAGCACGACCTGGCTCAGTACCAGCGCCACCGTCGGGTCGAAGCCGATCGCGAGGATCACGAGCGCCGGGATGAGGGTCACGAGGCGGCGGGCCAGGAGCGGCACGCGGATGTGCAGCAGACCGTGCATGATCTCGGCGCCGGCGTAGGCGCCGACCGACGTGCTCGCCAGCCCGCTCGCCAGCAGCCCGACGGCGAACAGCGTCGCCACCAGCGGACCGAGCCCCGCATAGAGCGCGGCGTACGCGCCCTCGAGCGAGTCGGTGCCCGGCACGCCGGCCAGGTTCGCCGCGGCGAGCAGCAGGATGCAGAGGTTCACGGTGCCGGCGATGAGCATCGCGATGGAGACGTCCCACTTCGTCGCGCGCAGCAGGCGCCGGGTCGGGATGCCGCGCAGCTCGGCCAGCGTCGCGTCGGGTGCGGACCGGTCGCTGAGCGCGGCCCCGTAGGGGGGCGGAGCCGCAGGACCCGTGGCGATGGCGGTGTCGGGTTCGGTGTTGGTATCGGTGTCGGGTTTGGGGCGCGCGCCGTCCGTTTGGGGCGCACGCCGTGCGCCCCAAACAGACGCCGTGCGCCCCAAACCCGGGAGGTTGCCCGGCGTCGGCGTGGCCGGAGCCGGAGCGGAGGCGACGCGGGGCGCGAAGCGGTCGCGTGCCAGCGCGCTGTGCGCGTAGATGGCGTGCGGCATGATCGTCGCGCCGAGGATCGAGGCTGCCAGCAGCACGGAGTCGGTGCCCTCGAAGCGCGGCACGAGACCGGCCACGACGCTGGCGCCGTCGGGCGGCGCGACGAAGACGCCGAACGAGAAGCCGATCGCGATGATGGCGAGCAGCCCGATGATCACGAACTCGAAGGGCCGCGGGCCGCGGCGGGACTGGATCAGCAGCAGCGCGATCGACACGGTGCCGGTGATCACGCCGCCCCACAGGAGCGGGATGCCGAACAGCAGGTTCAGTGCGACCGCGCCGCCGATCACCTCGGCGATGTCGGTCGCCATCGCGACCAGCTCGGCCTGCAGCCAGTAGGCGCGGCGACCCCACTTCGAGCGGATGCGGCCGCCGAGGGTCTCGGGCAGGCTCTTGCCCGTGACGATGCCGAGCTTGGCGGAGAGGTACTGGATGAGCCAGGCCATGACGTTGCCGAGCACGACCACCCAGACCAGCAGGTAGCCGTAGCGGGCGCCGGCCGTCATGTTGCTGGCCACGTTGCCGGGGTCGAGATACGCGACGCCGGCCACGAGCGCAGGACCGATCAGCCACGCCAGGCGGGGCAGCGAGCGGCGGCTGGTGGTGGCGGGCGGCATCCTGACAGCTTCGGCAGTTTTCGGCACACCGAAACCCTAGCCGTTTTTCGGTGCACCGAAAAGACGGTTCCCGTCGTTGAGCGAGGGAGCGTCAGCGATCGAGACGAAACGCGGTGACCGGCCTGATTCCGCTCGTTGAGCGAGGGAGCGCCGGCGACCGAGACGAAACGCCTCGGGCTTGCGAGAAGGTCTGAGGCGTTTCGTCTCTGCACTTCGACTCGCAAGCTCGCTCAACGACCACGTTCCTCGCTCGCTCAACGACCGGAATCAAGCCGCGGCGGGGCGGGCGCGGATAGCCTGGGCCGGTGACCCCGCCCGACGCGACCGCGCCCGACTCCGCGCCCGAGCCCGGGCCCGACTCCGCGCCCGAGCCCGGGCCGGGATCCGGTCTGGAACCCGCTGCCGAGCCGGCCGAACCGACGCTCCCGGTGGGCGTCGGCCCTTGGCCGGGCGGGCCCGACGCGTGGCCCGACGACCCGCGGTACGACCCCGAGCTGCTGGCGCACGGCGACGCGCGAAACGTCGTCGACGCCTACCGCTACTGGACGATGGACGCCATCGTCGCCGACCTCGACATGCGCCGGCACGCGTTCCACGTCGCAATCGAGAACTGGCAGCACGACATGAACATCGGCTCGATCGTGCGCAGCGCCAACGCGTTCCTGGCCGCCGAGGTGCACATTATCGGCAAGCGCCGGTGGAACCGTCGAGGGGCCATGGTCACCGACCGCTATCAGCACGTGCGCCACCACGAGACGGTCGAGGCGTTCGTGCAGTGGGCGGATGCCGCATCCTTGCCGGTGATCGCGATCGACAACGTCGAGGGGTCGAAGCCCCTCCCGGCGGCCGATCTGCCGGAGGCGTGCGTGCTGCTGTTCGGTCAGGAGGGCCCGGGGCTCTCGCCCGAGGCGCTGGCCGCGGCATCCGCCACCGTCCAGATCCAGCAGTACGGCTCGACCCGGTCGATGAACGCGAGCGCCGCCGCGGCCGTCGTCATGTACGAGTGGTGCCGTCGCTGGGCGTGACCCGCGGCACTCACGCCGCCTCGGTGCTCACGGCGGGGCGTGAGGCCGACCGCGTCCCGACCTGAACGGCGCGCACGCGTCCGCGGCGCGGGGTGACGGCGAAGCGCGCGAGGTCGGACACGACCCCGGCCGCGCGAGCCCGCGAGGGCATGAAGCGCAGGAAGAACACCAGCCGCAGCAGCCACGCGAGCGCACCGGTGAACGGCACGCCGTACAGCTCCGAGATGCCCCGGCCGTAGCCGAACGAGGCCGCGCGGCCCAGCCCTCGATACGTGAAGGCCCGGGGCGTCTTTCCGCTCAGTCGCCGTGCGATCGCGCGGCCGATGTGGTCGCCGCCCTTGATGGCCCACAGCGCGTTGGCCGGCACGGGTTCCCGGTTCCTGGGGTGCTCCACGCGTGCACCGTCGCCGGCTGCCCACACGCCATACCTGACGGCGAGCGTGCGTCCCGTCCGCAGTCGTCCGCGCTCGTCTCGCCACGGATCGAGCCCCGGGAGGTACACGGGACGTTGCCCGGTCGCCGCGACGACGGTCGCCGTGGTGAGGGTCGTGCCGTCGAACAGCACCGCGGTCGTCGGCGTGACCTCGGTGAGACGCGCGCCCGGCATCACCCGTACGCCCAGGCGGTCGAGCTCCTTCTCTGCACGCGCTACTAGCCCCGGCTGATCGGACCACTCGCCGAGGATCCGGTTCCCTGAGTGCACGAGGGTGACCGGATGCCCGCGGTCGGCGATGGCCGCGGCGAGCTCGGCGCCCGCGATCCCGCCCCCGGCCACGACGACGGGCGATCCCGGAACCGTCCCGAGATGGTCGGCGAGTGCGGCGATCTCGTCAGGGCCCCGCAGCGTGCGGCCGTACTGCTCGAGCCCGGCGACCTCCGACGCCGGTTCCTTCGCTCCGGTGCCCACCACGAGGTGATCGTAGGTCAGCGCCTCGACCGGGTTCTCGCCGCACCGGTACGACACCGATTGGTGGACGGTGTCGATGCTCAGGGCCCGGCCGCCGATGATGCGGGCAAGCGGCATCGCCTCCGCGAGGGGAGTGGCGACGCGGTCGGAGTCGATCATCCCGGCGACGAGCTCACCCGTGAAGCCGTGGAACCGGTGCGCGTGATCGGCCGAGATCACGACGATCTCGAGGTCGCCGCGGCGGACGTCGCGCGCACGGCGCCGCACGAGCGTCGCATAGGCGTGCAGCGTCACGTAGCCGCCGCCGAGGAGCACCACACGGGTCATGCGATCACCGCCGAGTGCGACTCGAGTGCGACGGGTCTGCCGAAGCTCGTCGGCTCGGCGGCGTGGAATCCGAGGCGAGCCAGGCCGCGGGCCCGCTCGCGGACGGCATCGACCTGCTCGAGTGTCGGATTGCCCAGCGAGAAATGGCCGGAGTGGCCGGAGAGCGCGAGGATCGCCGTCTCGGCGAAGCAGGCGTACGAGCGGCCGTCCGGCAGGCCGATCTCGCCGCCGGTGAGGCGGAGGCTCGGGATCGAGACGATGCCGCCGTCGACGACGAGCACATCGGGCCGGGCCGATGCGAGAGCGGGCAACGTGTTGCGCGGCTGCGTGGCGTCGAGCACCACCGCACCCGATGCCAGGTGCTCCGGACCCAGGAGCGTGTCGGCGGATGCGGTGAGCAGCACGACGAGGTCGGCATCGCGGACCGCGTCGATCGTCTGGGCGACGTCGACGTCCACGTCGCCGGCGATCGCGGCGGCGAGCGCCTTGAGCCGCCCCTCCGTGCGCGCGATGAGCGTCAGCCGGGCGCCGGCGCTGTCGCGGGCGAGCAGCTTCGTGACCGCCGTGCCGACGCTGCCGGTCGCGCCGACGATGGCCACGTGCGGCCGCGTCGTCCGCGAGGAGACGTGAGGCAGCAGCATCCGGATCTGATCCTCCACGATCGCCGCCGTGAAGGCGTTCCCGTTCGTCACGGCGATGTCGGTGCGCTCGCGCAGCGTGAGGCCGCCGGCGGTGACCGTCGCGGTGAGTGCCCCCAGCCCGACGACGTCGGCGCCGAGAGCCGCGGCGCGGTCCACCGCACGACTCACGCGGCGCCGCCCCTCCTCGATGTCCGACAGCAGGTGGCGGGCGCCGAACGGGACCAGCACGACGTGGCCGACGCGCTCCCCGCCGATCTGCACGCCCGCCATGGTGACCGGCGGGAGCGGCAGGCGGCGCAGGGCCGTGTCGTAGACGCGCTCGGGCACGAGCCCGAGCGGCCGCCAGGCGCGCGCGAGATCCTCGCGCAGACGTGCGCGGGGGTGGACGGTGAACGCGAATGCGCCGGTCTCGGACATGTCGGCTCCTCCTGGCGTCGCCGCGTGCGCGCCATGCGAGCAAGGAGCCGTCAGCGGCGGCGCTGATACCGTCCGTCCGGAGGAAGGGTGCCGGCGTCAGGCGCCCGCGGTCAGCCAGGCGGATCCGCGCACGCGCCAGCCGAGGGTGATCAGGCGCGCGAGCATGTAGACGCCGAAGAACGACACCGCGAGCCAGGTGAGCCCCGCCGCACCGACCGGATGCAGCACCGCCACGAGCACCAGCGCGGGGACGAACGGCACCAGGTTGAGCACCCCGACGAGGGCGAGGTACTTCGCGTCGCCGGCGCCGATGAGCACGCCATCGAGCACGAACACCACGCCGCAGACGGGCTGGGCGACGGCGAGCACGATGAGCGCCGGCTGCACCAGCGCGGCGATGCCGGGGTCGCCGGTGAACAGCAGCCCGATGACGCCCGACAGTGCGCCGATCAGTGCTCCGGTGATCACGCCGAACCAGGCGCCCCACGCCACCGTGCGGCCGAGCACACGGCGGACGAGCCCGGTCTCCTCGGCGCCGAGTCCCTTGCCGATGAGTGCCTGGGCCGCGATGGCGAGCGCATCGAGCGCGAACGCGGCGGTGGAGAAGATGGTGAACGCGACCTGCCAGCCAGCCAGCTCGACCGTGCCGAGGCCCGTCGCGACCGCCACGGTCGCGAGCAGCGCGACCCGCAGCGACACCGTGCGGAGGAACAGCCAGCCGCCCGACCGCGCCGAGCCGCGCACTCCCTCGCGCTGCGGGCGGATGGATGCCTCGTGCCGGCGCGCGAGCCGCCCCACGACGACCGCGTACGCGGCGACCATGCCCCACTGGGCGAGGACGGTGCCGACGGCGGAGCCGGCGATGCCCCACCCGAAGCCGTAGATGAACGCCCAGTTGAGGACGGCGTTGGCGCCGAAGCCGAGCCCCGCGATCCACAACGGCGTCACCGTGTCCTGCATGCCGCGCAGGAGCCCGGTCGCGGCGAAGACGACCAGCATGGCGGGCAGGCCCCACATCGAGATGCCCAGGTAGATCTCGGCCTGCTGGGCGACCTCGGGCGTCGCGCCGAAGAGCCCGACGAGCGCAGGCGTGGCCGCATAGCCGACGAGCGCCAGCACCGCGCCGATGCCGAGGGCGAGCCACATGCCGTCGATGCCGACCGACACGGCGCGGGACGCGTCGCCCGCGCCGAACCGGCGCGCGACGGCCGGCGTCGTCGAGTAGGCGAGGAAGACCATCAGACCGACGATGGTCTGCAGCACCGCGGAGGCGATGCCGAGTCCGGCGAGCGGCTCGACACCGAGGTGCCCGACGAGGGCGGAGTCGACGATCAGGAACAGCGGCTCGGCGATCAGGGCGCCGAGCGCCGGCACCGCGAGCCGCAGGATGTCGCGATTCAGGGTGTCGGTCGTCACCCTCCGAGCCTAGGAGGCGCCGCCGACGCCGGCCGCACGCTCCGACGCCGGCCCTCGGCATCCGTCATCATCACAATGCGGTCACAGCCTCGGATCGATGCCTCGCCGAGGATTCGCACACCTGGGGGCGGTTACCCTGGAACGCATGACCGATGCCCCCCGCTCCGGTCTCGCGCTCGAGGAACTCAGCGCCGAGATCCGCCCTCAGGACGACCTGTTCCGCCACGTCAACGGCTCGTGGCTCGATCGGACCGAGATCCCCGAGGACAAGGCGAGGTGGGGCTCGTTCCACCTCATCGCGGAGCAGGCCGAGAAGGACGTGCACGCGATCGTCGAGGAGTCGCAGCAGGCCGAGCCCGGCACCGAGGCGCGCAAGATCGGCGACCTCTACACGAGCTTCATGGACACCGAGCGCATCGAGGCGCAGGGTGCGGCACCCCTCGCCGACGTGCTGGCGCGTGTCGACGCGGTCGTCGACATCCCCGGCTTCCTCCGCACGATCGGCGAGTTCGAGCGCGAAGGCATCGCGGCGCTCATCCACCTCTACATCGAGCCCGACCCGGGCAACCCCGAGCGCTACGTGCCGTTCTTTATCCAGGGCGGCCTCTCGCTGCCGGACGAGAGCTACTACCGCCTCGACAACTTTCAGGAGACCCGCATCGCCTTCCGCGCGCACGTGCAGCGGATCCTGGAGCTCGCCGGCGTGGCCGAGGCCGAGGCATCCGCCGATCGCATCGTCGCGATCGAGACCGAGATCGCCACGCACCACTGGGACAACGTCGCGAGCCGCGACGCGGTCAAGACCTACAACCTCAAGACGTGGGACGAGGTGCAGGCGCTCGTCGGCGTCGACCTGACGCCGTGGCGCGAGGGCGCGGCCGCCGACCACGCCGATGCGTTCGCCGAGATCAACGTGTATCAGCCGAGCTTCTTCGAGGGCCTCGGCGCCCTGCTCGTCGAGGAACGCCTCGACGACTGGAAGGCATGGCTGCGGTTCACCGTCGTGCACTCGGCGGCGCCGTTCCTGTCGGACGAGTTCGTCGCCGAGAACTTCGGCTTCTACGGCACGCAGCTCACCGGCGTGCCGGTCAACCGCGAGCGGTGGAAGCGCGGCGTCAGCCTCACCGAGGCCGCGATGGGCGAGGCGATCGGCCGTGTCTACGTCGAGCGCCACTTCCCGCCGGCCTCGAAGGTCGCGATGGACGAGCTGGTGGCCAACCTCATCGAGGCCTACCGCCAGTCGATCTCCGAGCTCGAGTGGATGACGCCCGAGACCCGCGAGCGCGCGCTCGCCAAGCTCGACGCCTTCACCCCGAAGATCGGGTACCCGGTGAAGTGGAAGGACTACTCGGCGCTCGAGATCGACGCCGAGGACCTCGTCGGCAACGTCCGCCGCGCCCACGTGTGGGAGCACGACCGCCAGCTCGCCAAGGTCGGCCAGCCGATCGACCGCGACGAGTGGTTCATGACGCCGCAGACCGTCAACGCGTACTACAACCCGCTGATGAACGAGATCGTGTTCCCGGCGGCGATCCTCCAGTACCCCTTCTTCGACGCCGAGCGCGACGCCGCGGCCAACTACGGCGGCATCGGCGCGGTCATCGGCCACGAGATCGGCCACGGCTTCGACGACCAGGGCAGCCGCTTCGACGGCGACGGGTCGCTGCGGGACTGGTGGACCAACGACGACCGCGCGGCGTTCGAGGAGCGCACCAAGAACCTCATCGCCCAGTTCGACTCCCTCGTGCCGCAGGGCCTCGCGCCCGAGAACACCGTCAACGGCGCGCTCACGATCGGCGAGAACATCGGAGACCTCGGCGGTCTCGGCATCGCGATCAGGGCCTACGCCCTGTCGCTGGGCGATGCCGACGCGCCCGAGCTGGACGGTTTCACCGGCATCCAGCGACTGCTGCTCAGCTGGGGACAGATCTGGCAGCAGAAGGGGCGGGATGCCGAGACCATCCGCCTGCTGACGATCGACCCGCACTCGCCCAACGAGTTCCGGTGCAATCAGATCGTCCGCAACGTCGACGCGTTCTACGATGCATTCGGAGTGACGCCGTCGGATGCTCTCTGGCTCGACGAGGACGAGCGCGTCACCATCTGGTGATGGCCGGGCCGCATGCGGCCCGTTCGCCCCGCAACAACATCAACGGGAGGGAAACTCCGTGGGCATCGAGCCCAGAAGGGACGCCGAGTCGCTGCGGGGGGCGCGACGGAGCACCGGCCGGCGGCTGCCGAAGAGGGCGGCTGCCGGACGTCGTTCGTTCACGTCGACGCTGAAGGCGCTCGACGATCTCGCCGCATCGGGCGCCAAGATCTCGGTGCGGATCACCGATCTCGACCGCGGCACGTCCGTGCTCTCGGGCGATGACTTCGTCACCCTGCCGGTGGCGGGGCTCGGCGTGGTGCCGCTGCTCATCGAGGTGGCCGCGGCGTTCGAGTCCGGGCGGCTCGAGCCGCTCGAGATCATCGACCGTGCGCAGCTCGAGCCTGTCGGCGTCGGGGGCGTGTGGCAGCACCTGAAGGCGCCCGCTCTGCCGCTGTCCGACCTCGCGGTGCTCACCGCCTCGACGGGTGACGCCATGGCCGCCAACGCGCTGCTGCGGCGGGTCGGCCTGCCGGCGGTGCGCGCCCGCATCGAAGACCTGGGGCTGTCGCGCTCCGCGCTCCTCGACCGCTTCCGCGACGAGCGCGGCCCCGACGACGCCCCGCACTTCGCACTGGGCTCGGCCCGCGAGCTCGCCGAGGTCTTTGCCGCTCTCGTCAATTCGCAGGTCGTCTCGCCGAGCGTGAGCGCGCAGGTGGCCGAGTGGCTGAGCCTCAACCACGACCTCTCCCTCGTGGCATCGGCGACCGGCCTCGACCCGTTCTCGCACGAGAACGATGAGCACGGTCTCCTCTTCATCAACAAGACCGGCCGGGATGCCGGTGTCCGCGTCGAAGCGGGCGTGCTGGCCGGTCCCCGCGCCGGCGTGTCGTACGCGCTCATCGTGTGCTTCGACGACCTGTCGATCTCGCATCGCCTGCGGGCGCACGAGGCGTTCCGCGTGCTCGGCACCGATCTCATGGAGTACGTGTTCTAGCTCGGGCGTCCTTCTGACGACCGGCGTCGCGCCGGGCGCGACGCCGCGCCGTGAGACGACAGTGGCGGGACGAGACCGCGGGGTTTCCCCACGGTCTCGTCCGTCCGCTGGGGTCTCGCAGCCGGGCGTCATCGGGACGGCCTGGACGCTGGGGTCCTTCCGTGACGCGGGGTTTCCCTACGTCCGGAGGCATCCCGTACCATCGCAAGGGTGTCAACACCGCCGTTCCGCGCCGACATCGTCGGCAGCTTCCTCCGTCCCGCCGAACTCGCGGAGGCCCGCCGCCGCTTCGCCTCCGGTCAGATCGATGCCGACGCGCTGCGCATCGCGGAGGAGACCGCGATCGCCGAGCTCGTCGTGCGCGAGGCCGACGCCGGCCTGAAACTCGCGACCGACGGCGAGTTCCGCCGCTCGTGGTGGCACTTCGACTTCTTCGGCCTGCTCGACGGCGTCGAGATCGTCGAGCTCGATCACGGCATCCAGTTCCAGGGTGTGCAGACGAAGCCGCGGGGCATCGAGGTCACCGGCAAGATCGGGTTCAGCGACACCCACTCGTTCCTCGACCACTTCCGCTCGCTCAAGAGCCTGCTCGAGCGCACTACCGGCGCGGTGCCGAAGTTCAGCATCCCGGCCCCGACCGTGCTCGACTTCCGCCTCGAGCCGGGGCATCTCGCCGGTTCGGGTTACGACGGCCGCGACGACATCGTCGACGACCTCGTCCAGGCCTACCGCGACGCCGTCGCCGCGTTCTACGACGCGGGCGCCCGCTACCTCCAGTTCGACGACACCGCCTGGGCGTACCTGTGCTCCGACGTCGAGCTCGAGAAGGCCCGCGAGCGCGGCATCCACACCGACGGCATCGCCGAGCGGTACGCCGGCATCCTCAACCGCATCCTCGACGGCAAGCCCGACGACCTCGTCGTCACGACGCACGTCTGCCGCGGCAACTTCCGCTCCACCTGGATCTCTTCGGGCGGGTACGAGCCGGTCGCCGAGCAGCTGCTGGGCAACACCGCGTACGACGGCTACTTCCTCGAGTACGACAGCGAGCGTGCCGGCGGCTTCGAGCCGCTGCGCTTCCTGCCCGAGGGCGACAAGACGGTCGTGCTCGGCCTCATCACGTCCAAGAGCGGCGAGCTGGAGGACGTGGATGCCGTCAAGAAGCGCATCGACGAGGCATCCGCGTTCGCGCCGCTCGAGCAGCTGGCGCTGAGCCCGCAGTGCGGCTTCGCCTCGACCGAGGAGGGCAACGTCCTCACCGAGGACGAGCAGTGGGCCAAGGTGCGCGAGGTCGTCGACATCGCCGCCGACGTCTGGCGCTGACCGCGCTTCGTCTCGGTCGCCGGCGCTCACTCACGTGGCCGACCGGCGGCCGGGGCTCCGGTCGTTGAGCGAGCGAGGAACGAGCGAGCGAGGGACGAGCGAGACGAAACGCGCCGCACCTGGCGCAGAAGAGCGGCTCGGGGCGTTTCGTCTCGGTCGCTGGCGCTCCCTCGCTCAACGACCGGGGCTTTCGGTCGCTGGCGCTCCCTCGCTCAATGACCGGGATGTTCCGGTCATTGAGCGAGACGAAGCGTCAGACCAGCGGGGTGCCGTGGGTGTGGAAGGTCTCGATCGTCTTCATGCCCCAGGCCTGGCCCTTCTTGCGCTCGGCCTCGGACCACTCGACGACGGGCTGATCGGGGTCCAGCAATAGGCGGGCGCCGGCCTGGGCGAACTCGATGCGGTTGCCGCCGGGCTCCCAGACGTAGAGGAAGAACGTCTGGTTGATGGCGTGCTTGTGCGGCCCCGACTCGATGTGGATGCCGTTCTCGAGGAAGATGTCGGCGGCCTTCAGGATGTCTTCACGGGTGTCGGGGGCGAACGCGATGTGGTGCAGGCGGTTGCCGTGCTTGGTCCAGTCGTCGGAGTACACGACGTCGTACGACTTCAGCGAGAAGCGGAACCACCACGCCGCGAACCTCCCGTTGTCGAGCCGGATGCGCTCCGACTCGCGCATGCCGAGCGCGTCGCGCAGGAACTCCCCGTTCGCCTCGACGTCCTTCGCGAGGTAGTTGATGTGGTCCAGGCGGCGGGCGTTCACGCCCCGGCCGGGGAAGCGTGAGGCCTGGTTCTTGAGCGCCGGCCTGTCGTCGGTGGCGACGTAGCGCTCGGCCTCGTAGAAGATCGCCATCGTGTGCCCGTCGGGGTCGGTGAACCCGTACGTCGGCCCGCAGCCCACGTCGCCCTCGGTCCATCCGGTGCCGTGCCCGGTCGCCTCGATGGCGGCGACGCGTCGCTCCAGCGCCTGCGGCGACGACGCGCGGAAGGAGGTGCGGCCCACGCCCGCGGCATCCGACGCGGTGAGCTTGATCGTGTACAGCTGGTACTCGTCCCACGTGCGCAGGTAGATCGAGTCGCCGTCCTCGGCGACGACGCGCATCGCGAGGAGCTCCTCGAAGAACCACCGGCTCTCCGCCGGCTTCGGGGTCAGCAATTCGACGTGGGCGAGGTGGGCGACGTCGAACGAGGTGTCGGCGGTCATGGGGCGTCCTCTCTGACGTGTTCGGGTGTCTCGGGTGCGATCAGCGGCGCGGCCGGGGGAAGACCATGCCGTCGAAGAGCTTTCGGGCGGTGCGGAGCGAGAACGACGTGGCCCGCCACGTGCCGTCGGGGTCCCGCGTGACCTCGACGCGCGACGGGAAGGTGCCGCTGGGGTGCTCGACGGGGGTCTCGTCTCCGGTGAGCGGGCCGGCGATGTCGTGCCCGACGGCACCGGGGATCCTGAGCGCTGCGGCGACGGATGCCGCCATCAGCACGCCGATCGCCGTGTGCACGCGGGCGGGGATGAAGGCGCGGGTCGAGATCGCGCCGCCTTCGCGGGGCGGCGAGAGCAGGATCATCTTCGGCACCGTCTGCCCGGAGACGTCGCCGAGCCCCATCAGCGGACCGGCGCCGAGCCGCACGCGCTCGATGCGGCCCGCGAGCGCATCGTCGGCCTCCAGCGCCGCGGGCGGCTCGGACCCGTCCACGCCGAACTCCTCGCCGCGCAGCAGCACCACCGGCATCCCGTTGTCGATGAGGGTGACCGTGTGGCCGTCGATGTCGTCGGAGGCGCGGCCGGTCGGAAGGAGCGGCTTATCGGCCCCGCCGCCGACTTCGAGCTCGATCGCGGATGCCGTGCCGGGAACGCCGTCGATGACCGCGTCGCCGTCGTACTCGGGGCGCCCGTCGATGGTCGCGAACCCGGCGGTGGCGATGTCGCCGGTGTTCAGCAGCCGGATGCGGACCGTCGTGCGCTCCCCGGTCGCGGGGACGAGGCCGCGCTCGACCGCGAACGGTCCGATGCCGGCGAGCAGGTTGCCGCAGGTCTGTGCATCGCCCACGGTCGCGGCGTCGACGCCGATCTGCAGGAACAGGTAGTCGACGTCGATGCCCTCCACCGCGGAGCGCGACACGATCGCGACCTTGCTGGTGAGCGGGTGCGCGCCGCCGATGCCGTCGATCTGGCGCGGGTCGGGCGACCCCATGATCCGCAGGAGCAGGTCGTCGCGCGCTCCGGGGTCGCTCGGCAGGTCCGAGGCGAGGAAGTACGCCCCCTTCGAGGTGCCGCCGCGCATGAGCATGCAGCGGATGCCGTCGCGCACCGCCGCCGCGACCGACGGCCACGTCGCACCCGACGGCCCCGTCGCAGCCGATGGGCCCGTCGCAGCCGATGGCCCCGTCGCGACCGGCGGCTCAGCCGCGTCCACGGTCCTGCGCCTCCCAGTCCGCCTGCGTGAGGTACTCGACGCCGAGGTCGGCCAGGAGCGGCCGAAGTCCCTTGCGGTCGAGGCTCAGCCGGCCGCCGCGGTACGCCTCACGGTCGGCCTCCTCCTTCGCGAGGCGCGCGTCCGCCGCGTCGAGCGCCGCGTCCGCGCCGCGCCGCGGGACCCGCAGCACGCCGTCGTCGTCGGCGACGATGACGTCGCCGGGGGCGACCGTGACCGCACCGAGGGTGATCGGCACGTTGACCGAGCCGGGCGTGGCCTTGACGGTGCCCTGGGCGAAGACGGCCGCCGACCACACCGGGAACCCCATCGCCCGCAGCTCCGCGACGTCGCGCACACCGGTCGTCGTGACGAGTCCGCGTACACCTCGGGCGTGCAGGGCGGTGGCGAACAGCTCGCCGAACGCCCCGTCGATCGACGGCGACGTCGTCGTCACCACCAGCACATCGCCGGCGCGGCACTGCTCGACGGCCGCGTGGATCATGAGGTTGTCGCCGGGGTGACACAGCACGGTGACGGCCGTGCCGGCGATCCGGACCCCCTCCTGGATGGGACGGATGCCGGCACCCACGAGCCCGGTCCGGCCCATGGCCTCGTGCACGGTCGCGACGCCGTGCACGCCGAGCGCGTCGGCGGTCGCGGCATCCGCACGGGCGATGTCGGTGACGACCACCGGACCGCTCATGACAAGGTCCATCCGCTCATGACAGCACCTGGGTGACCTGCGGGAAGTGCCGCATGTAGGCCTCGCCCATCGTGTCGTGGGGCAGGCCCAGGTTCGGGCCGGCGTTGCGCTTGAGCTGCACGCCGCGGCGGGTCGCGAGGTCGGTGTAGTACCACCACATGTGCTTCTGGGCGGGCAGGCACTCCATCGCCGCGCGCTTGCGCGGGAACGCCTCGGTGATGTCGAGCAGGACGTTCGGGGTGAAATCGCACTGCTCGGGCTGGTGCGGCTCGAAGAAGAAGACGGGCGGGGCACCGATGATGTCGTCCTTCGAGGGGTAGCTGCCGTCGGAGTTCGCCACGCCGATCGCCTGCGCCAGCACGCGGGCGTCGAGCGCCATGCGCGCAGCCGCGGGGTGGTCGCCGTTGTACGGGTCGCGGAGCGTGTGCGTCAGCACCACCGTGGGCTGCACCCGCCGGTACAGGTCGACCAGGCGCGCGACGGCCTCGCGCGACTCGACGAGCGGGTAGTCGCCCAGGTCGAGGAATTCGATCTCGGCTCCGAGAGCGGATGCCGCGGCCTCGGCCTCGTCGCGGCGGATGCGCTTGATCTCGTCCAGCGACTTGCCGTCGAGCCACTGGCTGGCCGACTCGCCCCGCTCGCCGTACGACAGGCAGGCGACCACCGCGCGCTCGCCGCGGAGGGCCGCGGCGGCGATCGCGCCGCCTGCCCGCCAGACGAAGTCGCCGGCGTGGGCGCTGACGACGAGGAGCGTGTCGGCAGTGTCTGTCATGGGGCCAGCGAATCACACCCATGGCGAAATGGTCAACAAATTGTCTACAATTGTGGCGACCAAATACCTCTGGACGTAGGTATAGCGGACACGTAGCATCGCGCTCAGGTCACCCCGGAACACTGGACGAGGAAGTCGAGGAACTCATGGCGAGCAATCTGCAGGAGCTCATGGAGCAACGGGGGAGCGTGGTCGACATGCTGCGGAACTCGCAGCTCGGCACCTACATCTACCCCGTCGTTCCTGCGGAGTTCACGAACTGGCGCCGCGAGCAGAGGGCCTGGCGCGAGACGGCGGTGCTCTACGACCAGACGCACCACATGGTGAACTTCTTCATGACCGGCCCCGACGCGCTGAAGCTGCTGTCGGACACCGGCATCAACTCGTTCGCGAACTTCCCGGTGAACACCGCCAAGCAGTTCGTGCCGACCTCGTCGACCGGCGGGGTGATCGGCGACGGCATCCTGTTCCACCTCGCCGAGGACGAATACGTCTATGTGGGCCGCGCGCCCGGCGCCAACTGGCTGCAGTTCCACGCCGAGACCGGCGGCTACGACGTCGAGACCCGCTACGACGACCGCTCGCCGTCGCGGCCGTACGGCGAGGCGGTGACGCGGGAGTTCTATCGCTTCCAGATCCAGGGCCCGAACGCCTGGCCGATCATCGAGAAGCTGGCGGGCCGCGAGGTCGAGCAGGTGCGGTTCTTCCACATGGGTGAGCTCGAGATCGCCGGGGAGCACGTGCGCACGCTCCGGCACGGCATGGCCGGAGCCCCCGGCCTCGAGATCTGGGGGCCGTACGCGCAGCACGGGAGGATCCGGGATGCCGTGCTCGAGGCGGGGCGCGAGTTCGGGCTCGAGCCGTGCGGCTCTCGCGCGTACTCGTCGAACACCCTCGAGTCGGGGTGGATCCCGTCGCCGCTTCCCGCGATCTACACCGGCGGAGACATCGAGCGGCGCTACCGCGAGTGGCTGCCGGCGAGCAGCTACGAGGCGATCAACGCCCTCGCCGGATCGTTCGTGTCGGACGACATCGAGGACTACTACCTGAACCCGTGGGACCTCGGCTACGGCTCGTTCGTGAAGTTCGACCACGACTTCATCGGCCGCGAGGCCCTCGAGCAGGTCGATCCCGAGGCGCAGCGCAAGAAGGTCACGCTCGCGTGGAACGACGAGGACCTCGGCCGCATCCTCACCAGCGTGCTCGACCGCGAGGGGCCGGGATACCAGTTCTTCGACCTGCCCAACGCGAACTACGGCTCGTCCAACTACGACGCCGTGATCGACGCGGACGGGAGCACCGTGGGGCTGTCGCTCTTCACCGGCATCACCGCCAACGAGAAGCGCGGCCTGTCGCTGGCGACGGTCGACAGAGACGTGCCGATCGGCGCAGAGGTGCGCGTGGTGTGGGGCGAACCCGACGGTGGCTCGGGCAAGACCACGGTCGAGCCGCACGAGCAGATCGCGGTGCGCGCCGTGGTCAGCCCGGTGCCGTACGCCGAGACCGTGCGGCAGGAGTACCACGGCGGCTGGCGCACCGCCGGAGCGGCCTAGCCTGCGGCGCCGGTGCGCGGCGCCGGTGCCGGGCGCGTCGACAGGCTCGATGACCAGGCTGAGCGGCCGGTGGGCCCGGCATCCGTCCCCCGATCCGAAGGAGGTTCGACGTGGCACGCGGCTCGGACGGTGAGTCCGTCTTGCACAAGCACCTGCGGGTGCTGCAGGCGTTCGACGTGCTGCGCCCGTTCCTCACGCTGACCGAGATCGTCGAGACGACCGGCCTCGCCGTGTCGACCACCCACCGTCTCGTCGCCGAGCTCGAGCGGGAGGGCCTGCTCGAACGGATGCCGGACCGCTCGTACCGGCTCGGCATCCGGCTGTGGGAGTTCGCGTCGCGGACCCCCGGCGCCCTCGGGCTTCGGGAGCTCGCGCGGCCGTGGCTCGAGGCCGTGCACGCGCGCGTGCGTCAGCACACGCAGCTCGGGGTGCTGAGCGGGCGGGACGTGCTCTTCATCGAGCGCCTCTCGACCAGGGAGGCGGTCGTCAACGCCACCGTGATCGGCGGCCGCGTGCCGCTGCCGGTCAGCTCGAGCGGCCTGGTGCTGCTCGCCCACTCCGAGCCGGGCGTCGTGGCGGACGTGATCGCGGCCGGCTGGCCGGCGTACACGTCGGCGACCATCCGCACCGGGGAGGAGCTGCGCGCACGGCTGCGCCGGGTGCGGGCGGACGGGTTCGCCGTCACCGACGGGCACATTCACCGCGAATCGCGGGGCATCGCGGTGCCGATCCTCGATGCGCACGGTCTGGTGCACGCGTCGCTGGGCGTCGTCGTGCCCAACGACCGCACCTCGCCGCAGGCGGCGGTCGAGCTCCTCACCGTGGCGGCCGCAGGCATCTCGCGTGCGCTCGAGGCGGCGGGCGGCGCGGGTGCGTACGGCATGCGCACGCTCGCGAGCACCTCACGGAGGTCGCTGGACTACTTCTCGTCGCTCGACGCGCACACGCTGCCGGCCGCGTCCGCCGGCTGATCGGCACGAGCGAAGGCCCCGGGGCGAACCCCGGGGCCTTCGCAGGTCACGACGAGACGGCTCGCGCGATCATCCCGTCACGCAGGAGTACGAGCTCGCGTCGTCGATCGATCCGGAGCCCGAGTACTGCGGCCACGCCGGGTACTCGCACATCGGGCGCGCGCGATCGGCGCCTGCGTTGCCGTCGCTGGCGACGAGGCCGGACGGGGCGACGCCCTGCTCGACCCAGTCGACGATCGCGTCGAGGCCGTCGTACTGCGCCACGAATCGACCCTGGCCGTGGCCCCAGCCGGGCACCATGTAGAACTGCGCGAACGAGTCGAGGCGCTTGCCGAACTCGTCCTGGAGTGCCTCCCAGTACTGCACGGTGTTGTGCGGCGTGATGAAGTCGTCGATGGTGCCGTGCGTCAGGATGATCTTGCCCCCGTGTGCGCGGAACTGGTTCAGCGAGACATCCGTCACGTCCATGATCTCGCCGACCTCCTGCACCCGCTCGGCGTAGTCCAGCGGATCGACCGTGTACGGGTCGAACCCGGGGGGATCACCCGCGACGCCGTGCCGCATCGTGGCCTCGAACACGGCGAATTGCAGGCCCTGCGCCTGCGCGCTGGTGCCGAAGCCCGCGAAGCCTTGGTACAGGGCCCCTTCGAGGAGTGCGCTCTTCGCGAAGATCGAGTTGCCCTCGATGTCGATGCCCAGGTCGTAGTCGGTGCTGATCTTCACCGCGGCCGCGATCTCGACATCCGAGAGGCAGGTGTCGACGGTGGCGGCATCCACCCCTGTCGGGCAGGCGAGGGACTGGATGTCGAACGCCGCGTCGCAGCCGGAGACGTTGCTGACGATCCCGTCCACGGCCCCGTCCAGCCCGTCGCAGGTCGCGTAGACCGCGTTCGTGATCGTCGCCGTCTCGGCGGAGTTGAGGTGCCCGGTGCCGCCCTCGAGCTGCAGCGCGTCGCGGAAGTTGACCGCGCCCACGTGCATCATCGTGACGTTGTAGGCCGGGTAGTTCGCGATGACGCCGTCGTAGTCCTTCGGGTAGCGCGCCGCCGCGTCGAGGGCCTCGTGCCCGCCCTGTGAGCCGCCGATGAAGTACGACCAGTCGGCGTCCATGCCGTAGGCCGCCTCGATGACCACCGCGGCCGCATCATGCGCCTTCTTGACCGACCACTGCCCGTAGTTGAGGAACAACTCCTCGTCGAGCTGGAAGGTGCCGTCGAACCCGGGTGCGCCCTGGTGGCCGCCGTCGGAGCCGAGGGTGACCCAGCCCTGCGACAGCGCGGTCGGGGTTCCGGTCGGCTGGGCGGTGTAGGCGCCGGTCGCGGTGACCAGGGATCCGTCGAACCCGCCGCCGCCGAACTGCAGCGTGCGCTCGTTCCAGAGGGCGGGGAGGTTCACCTGGAACTGCATGTCCTGCGGTGCCGAGACCGCGCGGATCCAGCCGGTGACCGCGCAGAAGCTGCCGGCGGCATCCCACACCGCCGTCTCGACGTCGGCGCCGTTCGTCGGCAGGCCGATGTCCTTCGCGGAGATCGTGAGGCCGGCGAGAGACGTGCACTCGGATGCCGTGAGGGTGGGCGATCCGGCGTGGGGACCGCCGGGGGCTGCCGTGGCCGACGAGACGCCGGCCGTGAGGACGAGAGCTGCGGCGACGGCCAGCGACACCGCTGACAGCCGCCTGAACGTGGATTTCATCGACGCTCCTTCGCGTTGTGAACCGCAGCCGCCGTGGGGTCGGCGCCGTGCGTGTGCGGCGACGATGACATGCGCTCGCACCGGCGGCAACGGCACTTCCGTCCAATGCGCTTCGCCGTTGTGCCGGGCGAGCGATGCGGGTATCGTGCCGCGCTTCAGTCGTGATCGCGCTCGGCGGCGAGCCGCTCGAACCACGCGAGCGTCGCGCGCGTCATGTCGGCGGGCTGTCCCGACGACTGGAGGGCCGCCAGGGCCGCGCGCACCTCGTGCTCGCGGCGCACGGCGTGCAGGGTCGAGCCGTCGACGAGCCGATCGACGAGCGCGGCGCCGTCGGGACCCAGCTCGTCCGCCATCTGCGCGCGCAGCCACTCCTCGGCTCCGGCGGCGCGCGCGGCGCCGAGTCCCTCGAGCACGAGCGCCGCCAGCCCCTTCATGAACACGCTCCGCAGCAGCCGCAGGCGCGCCGCCTCGCCCGCGTCGCCGTCGATGACCTCGACGGGCACCTCGAACGGACCGACGCGCTCGGCGAACTGGCGGGCTCCGGTCCCGCTCGCGAGGAGCGGCGTCCGGTGCCCGGCGCGCACCACAGGCGCGAGCACCGCGACATCGGCCATCGCGAGCCCGTGGTCGGCGGCGAGGCGGGCGATGCGCTGCTTGAGGTCGGGGGCGGCGGTGTTGAGATCGGCGTAGACGGCCCCCGCGGCGATGTGCGGCAGCGCCTCGCGGGCGACGGATGCCGCGGCATGCCCGGTGACGAGGCTCAGCGCCACGTCTGCCCCGGTGACGGCGTCGGCCAGCGTCGCGAACTGCGGCACGTCGGGGTCGCCGAGGTCGTGGGCGGGGTCGAAGGCGCGGACGTCGGCCCCGGCATCCGCCAGGCCGCGGGCGTAACGACGGCCGGCTTCGCCGAGGCCGAGGATCGCGATCGTCGTCATGGCCGCCAACCCTAGAGCACCGGCGCAGACCCGAGGCCTGCACCGGCGGCGGGGTCGGAGATGCCCGCGGCTGCCGCCGCGCCGGCGTCGTGCGGGTCGGTGTCGAGGCTCTCGAGGTACTCGAGCGAGCGGCGCGATCCGCTCACGAGCGAGCGGATGCCGTGGGTCCGCTCGTCGACGTCGGGCCGGTACGCGGCAGCGAGTTCCCGAGCGATGCCGGTGGCGGCGCGGCGCAGCAGCTCGGCGTACCCGTGGGTCGAGGCGCCGTCGTTGGGGACCACCACGCCGATGGCGGCGTACACGCTGCCGCCCGGTCCGGTCACGGGCACCGCGATGCCGCGCGACTCGGCGTGGATCGCCCCCTCCGTCACGGCGTACCCGTCCTCGCGCACACGTCGCAGCTGGGCGCGCAGCTCGGCGCCCGTGCGGATGGTGCGCGGCGTGTACGGACGCAGCCCGCGCGCGATCACGTCGTTCACGAGGGCGCTGTCGGCGTAGGCGAGCAGCGCGAGACCGCTGGACGACGCGTGCAGCGGGATGCGGCCGCCGATGAGCGTCGCGTTCACGACGGCCTCGCGGGTCGACATCCGGTCGATGAACAGCACGTCGCGCCCGCTCAGCACCCCCAGCTGGGCGTGCTGTCGCACCCGTTCGTGCACGGCGCCCAGCCAGGGCCGGGCGATCTCGCGGAGACCGACGGCGCCCGGCGTGCGGCTGGCGAACTCCCACAGCCGCACGCCGAGGCGGTACGTGCGGTCGGGCAGCCGCTCGAGCAGCCCCTCGCGCTCGAGCTCGGCGATCAGGCGGTGCGCGCTCGAGCGGGGCACGCCCGCGGCGTCCGCGATCTCACTGAGCGTGAGGAACGGATGCCACGCGTCGAAGCTCTCGAGCACGCGCAGGTGGCGGTGCAGGACCGACTCGCCCGCAGATCCTCGTGCCACGGCATCCTCCTCGATGACGCCGCCATCGTAACCCCGCCTGCGCCGGGGGTTCCGTTGAGCGGAAGCCCGGGGCGTTTCGTCTCGCTCGTTCTTCGCTCGCTCAACGACCGGGGGTGGGGCGTTTCGTCTCGCTCGTTCCTCGCTCGCTCAACGGCCGGGGTGGGGCGTTTCGTCTCGCTCGTTCTTCGCTCGCTCAACGACCGGGGGTGGGGCGTTTCGTCCGCTCGTTCCTCGCTCGCTCAACGACCGGATCACGCCGCCCAACGACCGGGACCCGGTCGTTGAGCGAGCGAAGCGAGTCGAAACGCGCCGAACGCGGCTCAGGCGTTCGCGCGGTACACCGTCCGGGCGTAGTCGTGGTACGGCGCGGGGGCGACGGTCGCGCGGATCCGCACCTGGCGGTGGTCGGCGTCGACCGAGTCCTTGTGCGAGATGGGGTCCTCGCCCCACACCACCTCGACCTCATCGCCGTCGCGGAGCCCCACGTCCAGGGTGGCCAGCGACATGTAGAGCTGGTCGTACGCGACGTATCCGGCATCCGTCGAGATCCCCACGCGCTCGCCGTCCTTCAGGATCTCGTCCATCTGGTAGAGCCCGTATCGGGCCTTCGGGAAGTCGAGGTACTTGGCGGGCGTGCCCGGCTCGACCTGCGAGCGCACGACCGCCGCAACGTCGTCGGCGTTCCAGATCAGCGTGACTTTGCGGCGTCGCTGGTTCTCGGCGTGCTTCTCGAGCGCCTCGCGTCCGTGGTAGTCGTGGTCGAAGCGCACCGAGCGCCCGAGCCCGATGTCGAACGGCGTCAGGTAGAAGTCGTGGACGTCGCTCGAGTACAGCGAGCCGGCGACGGAGCCGATGCGCGCGGCGGGGAGCCACGCGCGGTACTCGGCGAAGTCCTCGTCGAAGACGGCGGGGAAGGGCGTCGGCACCCAGCCGGACTCCAGCGGCGACGACGAGTACGCCTTGGCTCCGACGCGGCGGATGTCGTGCTCGGCGCCCGCCTCCATGAGCGCGTTCAGGACGATCTCGTTGTCCTCCCACGGTCCGTAGAACTCGAACCCGGGCTGGCCCGCCATGCCGTGGCGGAGCGCCTTGACCGGCCGCCCCGCGATGGTGACGTCGCCGATGTGGAAGAACTTGATCTCGGGCGCCGGCCCGCCGAACACCTTCTCCATGACGAGGTCGGCGTGGGGCCCCTGCAGCTCGTAGCGGTAGAACGTCGGCGGTCCCTGGCGCATGTGCGAGTTGGCCTCGAGGCGGTATCGCACGTCCTTGCCGGCATCCTGAGCCTTCTCGACGTTGAACCGCACCCAGTCGATGAGGATGTGGTGCCCGATGAGCACCAGCCCTTCGGGGCCCTCGGAGTTGTAGAACAGGATGCCGTCGCCGATGAGGTAGCCGTCCCGGTTCACCGAGATCAGCTGCTTCGCGACGCCGGGACGGAACGTCGCGAACGTGTTGGGCGAGATCGAGCTCAGCAGCGGGATGAGGTCGGCGCCGTCGAGGAACAGCTGCGTCATGTGGTGCGACTGGTCCATGAGCGCGACCGACGTGTTCCAGGCCCGCTGCTCGTCGCGCCAGTTCGTGAACTCCGGTGCTACCGGGAATGTGAATGCCGGCCAGTTCTGGTTGCGCAGCAGTTCCACCGCGCTGCCTGCGCGATCGATCGCCTGGGCGAGTGTCTCGGTCATCGTCGACCCTCCTTTGTTTGTTGCGGAAGCTGCGGTCAGCGTAGGAGCTCCTTCTGGTGGCTCGTCCGCGCTGTTCCGTTGAACGGAATCGGATGCCGCATCCCCCGGTCGGGCGGGCCAGCATCGAATCGCAGGGTCACGGTTGCGAAACTTCACACCAAAATCGTTGACAATCTTTCCGGGGATCCGTAGCTTTCCCAGCAGGGGGAGGACTCGAGTCCCCTTGATGACCACACGCGATGACGCGAAAGGTGGAGCCATGGGCGCTCGGCTCGCAGTCCGCGACGTCAGCCTTCATTTCGGCGGCGTCAAGGTGCTCGAGGACGTGAGCTTCACCGTGGAGCCGGGTCAGATCTTCGGCCTGGTCGGTCCCAACGGCGCCGGCAAGACGTCGCTCTTCAACTGCGTGAGCGGTCACTACCGGCCGAGCGCCGGCTCCATCACGATCGATGACGTCGAGGTCGTCGGGTCGTCCCCGGCCACGCTCGCGCGGAAGGGGCTGGCGCGGACGTTCCAGCATCCTGCGCTCCAGCTGCGCGAGACCGTGCTCGAGAACGTGCTCCTCGGCGCCCATACGCGCCTTCCCGGCGGTCCGGTGGAGTGGTCCCTGCGGCTGCCGCGCACGGTGCGCGCCGAGAAGGCGCTGCGGCAGGAGGCGCTCGACCTCCTGGAGCGCAACGGCCTTGGGTGGGCCGCCCAGATGCGGGCCGACGAGCTGTCGCACGGACTGCACAAGGGCATCGAGCTCTGCCGCGCGCTGCTCACCCACCCCGGCCTCCTCCTCCTCGACGAACCGGCGGCAGGGCTCCCGCACGCCGAGGTGGAGCAGCTCATCGAGACGGTGCGGCGGGTGCGCGACGAGGACATCACGGTGGTGATCGTCGAGCACAACATGGGGCTCATCTCGGCGCTCACCGACCGCGTCGTGGTGCTCGATCACGGCCGCAAGCTGATGGAGGGCTCGGCCGCGGAGGCGCAGGCCGACCCCCGCGTCATCGAGGCCTACATCGGGAAGGACGCGGTCGATGACGCTGCTTGAACTGGCCGACGTGCGCGCGTTCTACGGCCGCGTCCAGGTGCTCGAGGGCGTCTCGCTGGTGGTCCCCGACGGGGGCGCGGTCGGCATCCTCGGCGCGAACGGCGCCGGAAAGACCACGACGCTGCGCGCGATCTCGGGCACCGTGCGCTCGACGGGCACGATCCGCTTCGACGGCAAGGATCTGCGGGGACTGCGTCCCGACCAGGTCGCCGCACGTGGGATCGCGCACGTGCCGGAGGGGCGCGGCACGCTCGGCAACCTGACGGTGCGGGAGAACCTCAGGGTCGGCGCCTACAAGCGCAAGGACCGCAAGGGCATCGCGTCGGACATGGACTACTGCCTCGACCTGTTCCCGCAGCTGCAGGACCGGATCCGCTCCAACGGCTCGGCGCTCTCGGGCGGCGAGCAGCAGATGCTCGCGATCGCCCGCGCCATCATGTCGAAGCCGCGTTTGCTGCTGCTGGACGAGGCATCACTCGGTCTCGCTCCCGGCACCGCGAAGAGCGTGTACCAGGCGATCGGCCGGTTGCGCAGCGAATCGGGCATCGCGATGCTCGTGGTCGAGCAGAACGCCAACCTCGCCTTCACCCTCGTCGACAGCGCCACGGTGCTCGAGACAGGGCGCAACGCCCTCACCGGCTCGTCGGCGGAGCTCAAGGGCATGGACGAGATCCGCCGCGCGTACCTGGGAGGCTGACGTGGGCACGTTCATCCAGCTCGTCATCGACGGCCTCTCGACCGGCTCGATCTACGCCGCGCTCGCGCTCGCGATCGTGCTGGTGAACCAGGCGACCGGGCTCATCAACTTCGCGCAAGGCGGCATGGCGGTGCTGTCCGCCTACATCGCGTGGGCGCTGAACGGCCTCGGCATCCCGCTCCTGCTCGCGATCCTCGCAGCGGTCGTCATCTCATTCTTCCTCGGAGCCGTCATCGAGCGGTATCTCATCCGGCGCTTCGAGCGCGGCGACCCCGACACCGCCGTCGTCGTGACGATCGGCCTGCTCACCTTGATCACGGGGTTCTGCGCCTGGATCTGGACGTACAACAACCGGCTGTTCCCCTCGCTGTTCCCGCTGGAGACCATCCAGATCGCGGGGGCGGTGATCAGCGTCCGCTCGCTCGGCACCTTCATCGTGATCGTCGCATGCATGCTGCTGCTGCAGGCGCTGTTCCTGGGCACCAAGCTCGGTCTCGCGCTACGCGCAGTCGCGATCAATCCCGCGTCCGCCGCGTTCTCCGGCGTGAACGTCGGCCGCAACCTCATGATCGGCTGGGGGCTGGCGGCCGTCCTCGGCGCGGTCGCCGGCGTGCTCGTGGCACCGCAGCTGACCCTCACACCCGGGATGATGGACTCCGCCCTCGTCTACGCGCTCGCCGCGTGCATCCTCGGCGGCCTGTCGAGCCCCATAGGCGTCGTGGTGGCCGCGTGGCTCATCGGCGTGCTCGAGAACCTCGCCGCCGTCTACGTGCCGTTCATCGGTCACGACCTGAAGATCGCGGTGCCCTTCATCCTCATCTTCGTCGTGCTCTTCCTGCGGCCACAGGGCCTATTCGGACGGAAAGCGGTGGTGCGCGTCTGATGGCTGCGAACACGGACCTCTCCAACCGGTCGCCCCTCCTCGAGCGCCCCTGGGTGCGCTGGGCCGTCATCGGCCTCGTCATCGTGCTGATGATCGTGCTGCCGCTGATGCTCCCGGAGTTCGCCAACCAGACGATCGCCCGTATCGGCGTCTTCGCCGTCGCCGTCCTGGGCCTCAACGTCGTGATGGGCTACACCGGCCAGGTCTCGCTCGGCCAGATCTTCTTCGTCGGCGTCGGCGCCTACGTCACGGCGTTCGGCGTCAATGCCGACTGGAACGTCGTGCTCGTCTTCGTGCTCGCGTGCCTCGTCCCCGCGGTCATCGGCCTGGTCATCGCCCTCGCCGCCGCGCGTCTCGGCGGACTCGCCATCGCGATGGTCACGATCGCGCTGCCGATCATCGGCGTGCCCCTCGCCAAGCGCCTGTCGGACTTCACGGGCGGCTCGCAGGGCACCTCCGCCCGCTTCTCGGGCGCACCGGAGTGGACCGGCCTGTACGACGACCAGTGGCAGCTCTACATCGTCTTCCTCATCGGCGGCATCACCTTCATGCTCACGCGCAACCTCGTGCGGGGCAAGTACGGCAGAGCCTTCGCGATCGTGAAGGGGAACGAGGCGGTCGCCGGGTCGCTGGGCGTGTCGCCGTACCGCTTCAAGGTGCTCGCGTTCACGATCGCATCCCTGATCGGCGGCGTGAGCGGCTTCCTCTACATGGTCGTCATCCAGTACACCTCGCCCGAGACTCTGCACTTCGGCCACTCCATCGAGCTGCTCGCGTCGATGGTGATCGGCGGCGCCGGCAGCATCCTCGGCTCCCTCCTCGGGGGCGTCTGGTACGTGCTGCTGCCGCAGGTCACCAACCTGATCGACCCGAATATCACCGCCATGCTGCAAGGCGCCATCCTCCTGGTGGTGCTGTTCATCCTGCCCGGCGGGCTGGTCTCGCTGCCGAGCCTGTGGCGGCGACGCGGGCGCGACGCCGGCTCCGGTCGCCCGGGCGGACCGGTCGGGGGTGCCATGAAAGCGGATGCCGCGGCATCCGTCGCCGGAAGCTCCACCGTCGGCGACGCACTGGGCGCCCCTTCGACGCCATCACCACCACCACCTACGACGCAATCACCACCACCATCTACGACGCAGTCGTAACACACAGAGAGGCATGACCCATGAGCACGAATCGCAGAAGGATGCGCGTCGCCTCGGTCGTCGCGGGGATCGGCATCGTTGCCGTCCTCGCTGCCGGCTGCGCACGCGGCGGCGGATCGCCGAACGACACCGACGACGGCGGCGCCGCCGAGGCGAGCCCGGGTATCACCGACGACTCGATCACCCTCGGTATCACCACGCCGCTGTCGGGCCCGACCGCCGGACCGGGCACCTGCACGGTCGCCGGCGTCACCGCGTACTTCGGCGCCAGGAACGCCGAGGGCGGAGTCGAGTTCGGCGACGGCAACACCCGCACCGTCGAGATCGAGGCGCTGGACGACGAGTACGACCCGCAGAAGGCCAAGGCCAACTACGACCAGCTCAAGAGCAGCGTCTTCGCGATGACCGCCGGCCTCGGCACGCCCACCAACCGGGCGTGGCTCGACGCGGCGATCGCCGACGAGGTGCCGCAGGTGCTGATCATGACGGGCGACCCGATCTTCAGCAACCAGGAGGAGAGCCCCTGGCAGCTCGGCTTCGTGCCGATCTACCAGAACGAGGGCGAAGCGTTCGGCGAGCTGCTCGCCGGATCGGCCGAAGACCACAAGGTCGCGATCCTGTCGCAGAACGACGACTACGGCGAGGGCTACGTCGAGGGCTTCAAGACCGCCATCGAGGGCGCCGACAACATCGAGGTCGTCAAGGAGCTCACCTACGAGGCCACCGACACCTCGGTCGACGCGCAGCTGACCGAGCTGGCCGGCTCGGGCGCCGACGTGTTCTTCAACGCGATGTCGATCACCCCGCTGGTGATCTCGTCGCTGCAGAAGTCGCAGGAGCTCGGCTGGCTCCCGTCCTGGTTCCTGCCGTCGAACACGTCGAGCCCGAGTGCCATCCTCGAGCCGGGCGGCGCCGCAGCGTTCCCCGGCGTCTACACCGTGGCGTTCGCGCAGTCGGCGGCCGCGCCGACGTTCGCCGAGAGCGAGGAGGGCGCCGCCTTCCTCGAGCAGCTCGCGGAGTACGCGAACTACCCGGACGTGCCGGCGTTCCCGCACTGCGTCTGGTCGTACCAGATCGGGGCGACGCTCGAGGAGGTGTTCGGCAACATGACCGAGCCGACGCGCGAGAACTTCATGGAAGCGCTGCGCGACGTCTCGGGCTTCACGGCGCCGCTCATGCTCGAGGGCTCCACCGTCGACACGACCCAGGACGGACTGCCCGCCGTCTCGACCGTGCAGGTGCAGAAGTACAACGGCAAGGGCTACGCGCCCGCCGAGAGCTGGGACGAGTGACCTGAGGAGTGCGGAGGGGCGGCCGGAGCATCCGGCCGCCCCTTTGCCGTGCGCCGGTGCGTTTCGTCTCGCTTCGCTCGCTCAACGACCGGAAGCGCTACCCCGGTCGTTGAGCGAGCGAGGAACGCGGTCGTTGAGCGAGCTTGCGAGTCGAAACGCAGACACGAAACGCGCCGAGCGCGGCTCACTCCATGCTGTGCAGGACCCTGACGATGCCCGAGAGGTGCGCGCGCGTCGCGGCCTCGGCGGCGTCGGGGTCCTTGGCGAGGATCGCGTCGATGATCGCGATGTGCTCGGGGGCTGACGTCGCGGCGCGGCCGGGGTGGAACGCGAGGCGGAACTGGTGGCGCGCCGACTGGGCGCGCAGGCGCTCGAGCAGCTGCGTGGCGGTGCCGTGGCGGCTGAGGTCGCGGATACGGCGGTCGAGCTCCTGGTTGAGGCGCGAGTACGCCATGAGGTCGCCGGACGCGATCGCCGCTTCGATGTCGGCGCGCAGCGCGCGCAGGCGCTCGGCGTCGGCTGGCGTGAGGTTCTCGGCGGCCTTGCGCGCGCAGAGTGTCTCGAGGCCGATGCGCACCTCGACGATCTCGATCGCCTCGTCGACGGTGATCGCCCGCACGCGCGCGCCGCGGTTGGGCAGGCGTTCGACGAGTCCCTCCCCGGCGAGATTGAGCAGTGCGGTGCGCACCGAGGCTCGCGATGCGCCGTACCGCTCGCTCAGGTCGGCTTCGATGAGGCGCTGATGCGGTGCGAACTGGGCGTCGAGGATCGCCTCGCGGATCACCTGTGTGAGGTCGGGCCGCTCCATCGTCTCGTCGTCGCTGCGCACTGCGGCATCCGTCATCTGGCCATCCCCTTCGGTGCCCTCGTCCGTGCACTGACACTATCTCGCGACGATGGTCCCATCGGGAAGCATTTCATACGAAATCCGCGCGAAAATCGTCGACAATCTTGATTCACGCGTATGCGAGAGGCACGCTGGGAGCAGGTGTCGACGACGCACCCGGCGTCGACCCGCTGACAACCAGAACATCGTGCTTCAGCGATAGCCGGAGCAAGAGTACACAGCCCTGGCGAGAGCCGGAGCAGGGAAGCACGAGCCCCGGTGAGAGCCGGAGCCAAAGGGCACAGAGAGGTGGCGTTCCATGGGCGAGACCGCGATGGGGACATCGGTTCGGACGGGGCTGTACATCGGCGGTGAGGAGCGGTTCACGGAGGACGTGCTGCCGATCCCGGACCCCGGAAGGCCCGGAGTGGTCGTCGGCGAGGCGGCCGCGGCATCCGTCTCCGATGTGAAGGATGCCGTTGCCGCGGCGAAGGCGGCGTTCCCGGCGTGGGCGGCGCTCACGGCTCAGGAGCGCGCCGCGCAGATGGCGGCCGCGATCGCGGGCATCGCGGATGATCGCGACGAGGATGCCGCGATCCTGTCGCAGGAGAACGGCAAGATCCGGATGGAGGCGTGGATCGACGGGCTCGTGTTCGAGATCCGCTGGAACCTCGCCCTGATGCTCGCCGACGAGGTGGATGCCGCCAAGACGCTGCCGCCGGTGCCCGGCGCGATCCCGGTATCGACCGAGGTGTCGTACCAGCCACTGGGCGTCGTGACCGTGATCGTGCCGTTCAACTGGCCCATCGCGATCCTCGGCGCCGCGCTCCCGCACGCGCTGCTGGCCGGCAACACCGCGATCGTGAAGCCACCGCCCTCGGCGCCGCTGGCGACCACGCGGGTCGTGCAGCGGGTCGCCGAGAAGCTGCCGCCGGGCGTGCTGAACGTCGTCACCGGACGCGACCAGGACATGGCCGACCTCATCCAGAACCCCGACGTCGCCAAGGTCTGCTTCACCGGCAGTGTGAACGGCGGCAAGCGGATCATGGAGATGGCGTCCAAGACGCTGACCCGCGTGACGCTCGAGCTGGGCGGCAACGACGCGGCGGTCTTCCTCGACGACGCGATCCTCGACGATGCGCATCTCGACCGGCTCTACGCCGCGATCTACGACACCACCGGGCAGATCTGCATGAACGCCAAGCGCGTCTTCGTCCACCGTTCGCGGATGGACGAGTTGGTCTCGGGACTCGCCGCGCGGCTCGAGAAGGCCACGCTCGGCCACGGCCTCGACGAGGGCGCGACGATGGGCCCGCTGCATCAGCCGGCTCAGAAGGCGTTCGTCGACGAGATCATCCAGGAGGCGAAGGATGCCGGAGCCGACGTCCGCGAGTTCGGCTCCCTGCCGGAGGGTGATTTGGCGGGCGGGAACTTCGTCCGCCCCGCGATCGTCGTCGACCCGGAGCTCGGCCTGCGCGTGGTCACGCAGGAGCAGTTCGGCCCGGTCATCCCGGTGATCCCGTTCGACGACGAGACCGAGGCGGTGCGCCTTGCCAACGACACGTGGGGCGGGCTCTGCGGATCGGTGTGGACGGGCTCGCCCGAGGCTGCGCAGCGCGTGGGCTCGCAGCTCGAGTGCGGCTATGTCTGGGTCAACGACCACGGTGCGACGCGTCTCGACCTGCGGGCGCCGTTCGGCGGCATGAAGCAGTCGGGCTTCGGCCGCGAGCAGGGCATCGAGGGCGTGCGTGCCTTCCAGGACACCCGCTCGATCGCGACCATCGACCCGGAGGTGTTGGCTTCGATGGCCCACTGACGCACTTCGGCAGGCTCAGTGCCCGCAGCCTCGGCCAATGACCGAGCCTGCGGGCACTCGGCTCGGCTTCGGCGCTGATGCTGCGGCCGTGGGAGGAATCTCCCGTTGGAATCCGACCGGTAGGCCCACCTATGTGGGCGGATTCCACGCGGCTGTGCGTTCCCCTCGATGCGCTCGAGTCGGATGGGCGTCGTAGCGTCGTCGCCGGCGCGATGAGCCACCGGCATCCGCGCGCCGCTCGATGCCCTTACGAGGGCCCGATAGGTCCTAACCTTCGTCCCACAATCGGACTGCATGGGGGCGACGCCAACTGTGCCCTTCTCGATCTTCGTTCATCTTGTCGTCGGTGCTTGTGTGCGATGTGGCGGAATACTGGCGGTGGGCTTGACGCATCTATCGGCGGTCACGTTTGTGATCGACCAAAGATAACCGAGCCGACGATACCTGATTGGTGACGTCGCAGTCGGTAGCATGCGATCATGCGGGGCGATGCCTGATGCCTGTGGTACGGCCAACACTGATTGAACTTGTCGACCAAGTAAGCGCACTCGGGTCGCTAGGGCCCTCAATGAGCGACCTCGATGTGGACGCGCTGATGGAGCGAATTCCACCCCTTTTCCGCGCCCTGTGCGCCGACGAACGCCACCCTGATCGCCGAGTTGCCGCGGTGGTGACGAAGTTTCGCGATTCCGGGCGCAGATCCGCACCCACTCGGGTTTATTCCACGATCGGTCCTGGTCGCCCACAGAATGCGGCCGATGGAAATCGCGCCAATCGATGGACGCTGCCCACAGATCACCGGTATCACGCCTCGAAGCGAGATGCCCAGCTCGTCGAGATCAAGTATTTCCTGCAGAGTCTGTCGTTCGGCGGCGCCCCAGAAACTGACATCGGTGAGCTCCGAACAGCATTCATTTGGCTCCTCGGTCATGAGATCGCTCCGGGCGCCTATCTAGATCCGATCATGCGCCGGGACCTCCACTTCGGGCAGTTCTTAGGCAATCCGCGCATGATCACGTCGGGGCATTTCGTGCCGCTCGCCCGCGGTGGCCGTCACGAATACGAGAACACCTTCCTGATGCTGGATCGCTCCAACACGCTCCAGAACGACCTACGATTCGAGGAGTTCCTCGCGCTCGCTGATGACATCCTGCGCCGGCAAAGCGAGATCGGCATCTTCCCCGACAGTGCCGAACTGCCGTCCGATGAGTTTCTCGAACTGAGACCCAGCGGCGGCGAATAGCGCGATCGAATCCTCTCGGTGTTGGTTGGCGGACGTCTGCGTCGCAGCGATCTGGCGAATCTTCGCCTTGTCGCTCGGCACAGGAATTGGCATCGATGCAATGTGTTCCGGCGTGATCTCATCGATCACACTGCCGAAGATTCCTTGTGCCAGCAGGGCTTGGCCCATGTGGCTGCGCAAGTACGCTTCGACGTAGCCCGCAGGCAGCACGTCCTCATTTGGGACGATGCGAATCACATGTTCTGACATCGCGTAACCCTCCCAACTGGGCGGAACACTGGAAACGATCCCGGTCGATCCGCTCCTCGTAACGAGAATCCACCCGGCCTTCACGGTCAGCTCGTTGAGCCGTCGATCCGTTGCAGAAACGTACTTTCGATTCGTTGGTAGCATCTGCGTGACGTTCGTTCCACCTAGGAACGGGACGGCACCTGGGCCAGGGGCAACATAATTTCGCTTGAACCGGCCAGGGAAAAAGATGCCGTTGGTCACCGCACCGATTGTGGTGAGATCAAACGATCCGTCTGCCGTTAGCTCATGGAGTGAGCTGAGTGTGCGTGTACTCCGGGGCTCGTAGTACGCGGCGTTGATCCGCAGATCGCTATCCCAAGTGATCTGCGCAGCGGAGACAATGAAGGCTTCGCTGTAGGCCAGGGAAGGCTCCCCCCCTTCGCGATACAGTTTGAACGCACGGGAGATGTCGGGGAGGTCGCAGACGATCAAACCGTTATCATCCGTGATCGGGTTACCTCGACGATCGTGTCCGATCTGTCGTGACACGGCCATGAAGACGGGATACTCCTCGCCGTCCCACTGTGTGAGCGGCTCTTCGCGCCTCTCGCACACAATGACCGACGTCTTCGTACCGGTCCACGGTTGGAAAGTGTCGTCGGGCAAATCCACCACGGCGATGAGTTTGGTGTTGCGAAGCAGCCAGTCTCGTACGTACCCGAGCTTGGGTCCAGAGAGAATCTGATACGGAAGTACTATCGCCAACCTGCCCTCACCAGGGATGGCGAGATCGATATTGCGCTCGAGGAACAAGATGTCTGGCGGCGTCGGCCCCGTGCGCCTCGACTTGACCCACGACGAGGCACCCCGCGCCCAGACATGGCCAAGTTCGAACCGCTCGAGGACGCGAGGATCCTTGATCGTGATCTTCTGCCCGAACGGGGGATTGGTTGCCAAGCGACGGTGAGTTCCGGGCACAATCGTGCGCCGGAGGGCCAGCGGCCACTGCGCGGGCTCCCTAAACGAATCCGCGTTGAAGACGGCGTCCGCCGGGAAGTCGGCAAGATGGTGCAGTGTGCTGTTCGCCAGGTGAGCCAGGCTCGGATCCACCTCGACGCCCACAAGGCGGGGTGCCTGATTCGTGCCCTGAGCCTGTGCGTGCCGAGCACCAGCGATTAAGAAGCCCCCTGTTCCCGCGCAGATGTCCACGAGGTCATCCGTGTTGGCATCGAACTCCAGCAGGTCCACGGCCATCGATGTCACCCGCTGGTCGGTAAAGAACTGTCCTCCAAGTCGCTTGGCGGCGGTCGATCGAAAGACCTCGAGGGCATCGCCTAGCCAGTCTCGCGTCGCGTCGCTCATGTCAACGTCGTTTAATGCGCCAACGATGAACCCGAGGCTGGAATTGTCGAGCTTCAGCGCAGCCTCGCTCCGTGGGTATCGGCGGAGCGAGGAGTTGTAAGCGGTGAACGAGGCGCGAACATCTCTCGCGATCGAGTCGACGGTCTCTCGGTCGCCAGCCAAGGCGGCATCAACCGTCGGGCGGTCAAGCTGCGGCTCATCTCCGACTACAGCCAGCCATGTGAGGGTTTGGATCACCTTTGCGACTTCGGCTTGAAGATCCTCCGGTAGTTTTATGTTCGCGTTCGCATAGAGATGGTCGTGAACTCGCCTCATCTGGGCGTCGAAGGACTGCATGCTCCAACTATGCACTGTCTGCCACCTCCGTATAATCAGCGAAATGCACTTTCTGCTGCGCGTCGGCCAGGCAACCTAATCCGAGCATGCTAATCAGAAGGGCGGACAGGGCCCAGCCCCGCCCTGCGAGCCCGGTGGCCGTCGGCCTCAGGTTCCGACCGAGGTGCGGTGGGCGGGGCTCAAGGCCAGCCGGATTGCTTCGCCGCGTTGGGCGCGCGTCCTCGTCCGCCCTTACGCTTCATCACACATCGGCATGCAGCGCGGCACAGTCGTAGCCGGCCGCGCGTGGACCAGCCGCTTCAGAACGGCGAAAAGCCGCTGACATACGGCTCGCAGCTCTTGTGCGAGCAAGAGGTCGGCAACTAGAAGTCATCCAGGACGTCGTAAAGACGCCAGCCGGTCACTCACGTGATCTCACACGCCGTCTAGTCACACCGCCGCGAACACCCGCTCCGGGTGCGAGCAGCCGGCGGGAACTGCGACGATTGCGCGTACGTCCCTTCGACAGCGACCTCGACTGGGCCAATTGCAGTGGAACGGCCCCTCTTGCTCCAACGGGATCGCACGCGTCGTCGGCCGCAGTGCCGAGACGGAGGTTCTTAGAAAGGCCAAGGGCCGCTGCCAACTGTGTGGCTCGCCATCCGCGTCTCAAGATTTGCGCTATTGGCGCCCGCCGGGCTTGAATCCGTGCGCATGCCGATCATCCCGCGTCAACTTCACCGTCTACAGGCTCGCGCCCGCGATGTGGCGCCATGCGCGACGAACATCCCTGATCGTGCCAGTACACGCTAGGGGACCCGCAACGCGCAGCGCCCGTCTCCGCGTAGCCTGAGAACAACGCCCCAGACCCCGGCGTCCAGCCCTCGGCGGAGGGCAGCCCGCGAGAGCAGCTCATCGCACCGTTAGCGACGGAGCCCGCATCGCTCGACATGGATGCCATCGGTAGGGCGCGACATGACAGATCAAGACACTCGTTCGGCAAGGCCTTGTTCGGCGCGCGCTAGCAGGCGATCGCGCAGATCGTTCGATCGATCACGGGCGCGTGGCGGCGGACGCTTGCATCTGCTCGGCGCTCACGGTGTCCGCGGTCGCTACTGCGCCCGCGACTGTTACACGGAGGTCACGCGGCTCGGCCGCGACCGCGAGCGACCGCCGGGATAGAGTGCCCCGCAGGAGGATGCCCGTGGTCGCTGCAGGTATGGCTGTCCGATATTGAGCGTTGTTGCCATCGCCGCCATGACGGCGCTCGTCGCCGGCGGGATCACGGTAGGGCTGATCACCATCCTCCACGTGCTCGAGCCCGAGTATGATCCATCCTGGCGGATGATCAGCGAGTACTCCGTCGGGCGATACGGGTGGGTCATGCGCCTCGCCTTCGTCACGATGGCCATCAGCCCCGCCGCGATCTGCGTCGCCTTGTGGCCGTTCGGTGGTGTGTGGACGATCGGCCTTGCCGCTGTCGCAGTGAGCGCGCTCGGTGCTGCGTTCATCGACGCCGATCCGATCATGACTCCGCGCGCTCAGGCCACGCCCGTGGGCAGGGCGCACACGGTACTGGGAATTGTGCTCCTCGCCGGCTTTCCCCCTACCGCGCTGATTGCGGGGACTGGGGTGACGCCCGCGCTGGGATGGATGCTGGCGATCGCCTCCGTCGTTCCGTGGGCCGGCCTGGTGTGGTTCCTCATCGCCGCGGCTCCCGCCCACGGGCAGGGCGGCTCACCTGAGATCCGAATCGGTTGGCCGGACAGGTTCTGCCTCCTCGCCTACCTGGCATGGGTGGTGCTCGCCGCTATCGGCGTTCTGTCCGTCGGGTGATGCCAGAGGGTCGCGCACGAGTCCCACACGTGGCCAGTCCGCCATCCCTGCGAACCAATCGGTCGCAGGGGAACGCCCGCAGATCGTCGCCCGCCGTGAGTTGAGCCTCCGACCGCAGAGCGATTCGTCTCCGCGCTCTGGACAAGAGAACTCGGCGTGCCACGTTCACGTGGGCAGGGCGATGAGGTCGCGCCTTCGGGTGGGGGACTTCATGGCGGGTCGCCACTTCACTTGCGCGTCCCACCAGTACGGGCCCTTCACATATGGGATGCCGTCGAGCATGCGGATGTGCCAGCCGCCGGTGTCGATCGTCCGATGATGAAACCAGCAGAGCAAGACTCCGTTATCAGTGTGCGTCGGGCCGCCGCGGGAGTGCTCTTCGACATGGTGGAGCTCGCACCATTGCGGTGGGACATGGCAACCGGGGATGAGGCAGCCGCCGTCGCGGAGCGTGATCGCTTTGCGTTGGTGGTGGTTGAAGATGCGGTCCAGGGTCGTGATCGACACGATCCGCCCGTTCTCGCCCAGCACGACGCGTTCGATGGCACCCGTGCAGGCGATGTGCCGGGCGACCGGGAGCGGGACCGGCTGGTCGTCGCCGGGGAGGTGGGCGCGACCGTGGCCGGCTGCGAGGTCCTCCTGGCGCACCGACACCACCAGGGTGGGCGCGGCGCCGCCGAGGGTGGGTAGTTCGCCGGATGCGGCGGCGGCGGTGAGCAGCACCGCGAACGCGTCGTGCTGCTTCTGGGCGTGGCTGCGCTGATCAGCCGCCGACGCCACGGGCTCCCATGGATCGCGTTCCGGATCCTCGACGAAGCAGGGCCCTGGTGCCGGTGCGCCGTCGGCGCGCGGATTGAGAACGCTGTCGAAGCCGAGCTGCAGCTGCGCGGCCAGTTCGGGGAGGAGGCGTCCGCGAAAAGGGACGAGGCCGTCGTCGCCGCGACGACCCAGGCTGACACCCCGCCGACGGAGCGCACGGGTGTCGTCGGGTTCCGCGCCGTCCTGGTCGAGGTACGCCGCCCACACCTGCGCCAGGGCGCGCAACTCGTCCGCCGACGCCGGCGGCGCGGCATCCACTCCCTCGCCACACGCGGCGGCGGCCAGCTCGGTGTCTGCGGCGAGCATGTCGGCCCGGCCGGTCTGGCAGCCGCGGAACGCGCCGGTGACCGCGATGATCCCGTCGATGCCGACCTGCCCGGCACTCAGCGCTGCCCGCATACCCGGGAACTCCGCCGGCAGCACCTCACCGGTGGACAACGCGACAGACTGCTGCACCGCGTTCGCTGCGGCTATCAGGTCGGACGCCGTCCGCCCCGAGACGCGCGTCGCGCGCTGCACGAGTTCGCTCATGTTGCGGCATCCGTAACGCGTCGTGAGCCGGTCAGCGTGACCGACGCCACCATCACGGTCCACGATCACCGCGACAGCCTCGACCATGACCGCTTCTGCGCTGCGCCGGATCCGGCCGGCCGTCGCGAGTGCACCGAGCACGTCGGTGTCAGCGCACCCCCGCAGCCCACCGTCGGCGAGCGCCGCCGCGGACACTTTCGCGAGCGCGTCGCCGAGCTCCGTGAGAGCGTCGGCGAGGTTCGTCATGCCCCTATTGTGGCGAGGGCGTCCGACATTCAAACACCCAGATCAAGAGGCGAAACCATGCTGTGGATAACCTGGCGAAGAAGCCCGCGAGAGGCGCCTGTGGAGGAACCGAACGGGCGCACCGACGTGTGCGCCGGGTGTGCGCGTTTCGTCTCGCTCGTTCCTCGCTCGCTCAACGACCGGAGGCGGGTGCGCCGGGTGTGCGCGTTTCGTCTCGCTCGTTCCTCGCTCGCTCAACGACCGAGGATCAGGAACCGCGTTTCGTCTCTGCGTTCGACTCGCAAGCTCGCTCAACGACCACGTTCCTCGCTCGCTCAACGACCGGGAGTGGGGTACGGCAGTCAGGTGCCGGTCGCCGACTGGGCCTCGGCGCCGTCCAGGCGGTCCACGAGCTCGAGGCCGCGGCGCGCCCAGGCGATCTCGCCCTGCGCGCGCTCGACGAGGCCTTCATAGGCGAAGCGCTTGTAGGCGATGGTCCGCTCACGGTCGGCGTCGGCGGTGACCGCGAGGCGGCGCACCAGCATGGGGTTGGCGACGGCGTCGATGCGCTCGAGCTCGCCCTCCCACTGCGCCAGCTCGCCCGCCCACTGCGCGATGTGCCGCTCGAGGAACCCGCGCGCATCCTCTGGCGTGGCCGCCTCCAGGTAGGCGGCCCGCAGATGGGCGGGGTCGCGAACCCGCTGGTAGTCGAGGGGAGAGGCCATCCAGTCGAGGAACGCCCGGTTGCCGGCATCCGTCACGTGGTACATGCGGCGCGTGCCGCGCTCGCCGCGTGTCTGCTCCTCGCCCTCGATGAGGCCGAGCTCCTCCATCTTGCGCAGCTCGGGGTAAATCTGGGAGTCGGGTGCATGCCACACATGTCCGACGGACTGGTGGAACTGCTTCTGCAGGTCGTACCCCGACAGCGGGCCCACCCGCAGGATCGCCAACAGCGCGTACCGCAGACTCATGCGACTCCCTTTCGCCTCCCCGAGATTAGCGGGGCGATCCCGGTCGTTGAGCGAGCGAGGCGAGACGAAACGTCCTGCGCGTCGGAGATGGGCAGGCGCGTTTCGTCTCTGCGTTTCGACTCGCACGCTCGCTCAACGACCACGGTCCTCGCTCGCTCAACGACCGAACGGGTCGTGGCGTTCGATCTCAGGCGGGCTGGGGCTGGTATCCGGTGCGCCAGCCGCCCTGGTAGCTCTGACGCACCACCGTGGAGTACGGCACCGGCGAGACCACCGCGCGCACCTCCAGCTGCTGGTGCGGTTCGACCGAGGCCTTCGTGGCGCCGCCGTTCGGCTCACCCCAGACGACCGTCACCTCGGCGCCTTCCGGCACGTCGGGGTTCACGGTCGCGAGCGAGAGCGCGCGCTTCTCGTTGGCGCTGTACCCGGTGAACATCGAGAACCCGACGACGTCGCCTCCGGCATCCGTCACCGAGTCGTAGTTCGCCGACCCGTAGTTCGCCAGCGGCAGGTCGAAGAACTTGTAGCTGTCGCCCTCGACGTCGAAGAGCGACGCGAAGATCTTCGTGACGTCCTCGGCGTTCCACGCGAGCGTGACCTTGCGTCGCTGCGTCGCCGGGTCGATCTTCTCGAGAGCGTCCCGCCCGATGAAGTCGTGGTCGAACTTCACGAACGAGCCGTAGCCGAGCTCCCACGGCGTCAGGTAGTAGTCCTCGATGTTCTGCGACACGAACGAGCCGGCGAGCGTGCCGGTGGCCTCGTAGCTGTCGACGCCGAGCCACTCGCGGTAGCCGCGCTCGGCCTCGCCCGAATAGATCGCCGGCAGCGGCGAGGGGATCCAGCCCGACTCCAGGGTGTTCGAGGGGTAGGCGCGCGACCCCACGGGCACGAGCCCGAACTCGGCGCCGGCCTCGACGATGATGTCGCGGACGCGGTGGTGGTCCTCGTACGGCCCCCACACTTCGAGACCGGGCGCCCCGGCCATGCCGTGGCGGAGGGTGCGGACGTTCGCGCCGCCGATCTGCATCTCCGACATGCTGAAGAACTTCAGCTGCTCGAGCGGCCCGCCGTTGAGCTTCTCGATCACCTGCCACGCGGCCGGCCCCTGGATCTGGAACCGGTAGTAGCGCCGGCTCACAGCGTCGCCGTACGGGCGCGACGGCGATCGGCGGTCGACGGTGACATCGAGGTTCGAATAGCCCCCGGTCTCACCGTGGTAGAGCAGCCAGTTCGACGCCGGCGCGCGGCCGACGTACACGTACTCGTCCTCGGCTTCGTGGAAGAGGATGCCGTCGCCGATGACATGCCCCGACGCGGTCGTCGGCACGTACTGCTTCGCGCGGTTCACGGGGAAGGTCGCGACGGAGTTGATAGCCGTGTCGGAGATCAGGCGGATCGCATCCGAGCCCTTGAGGAACACATTGTCCATATGGTGCGACTGGTCGTAGAGCACGGCGGTGTCGCGCCAGGCCTTCTGCTCCTTGATCCAGTTCTGGAAGTCCGCGGGGACCACCGGATAGATGTACGAGCCGATCTGCGAGTTGCGCAGCATCTCGACGGCGTTCTGGCCGTCGAGCAGCTCCTGCAGATTCTTCGCCATGGGGAACCTCTCTGTTCGTGGGGTGTGTGGTTGTGGGACGGATGCCGTGGGCCGAGCGCTTCGACAGGCTCAGCGACCGGGGCCTAAGTGAACACGATGGTGCTGTTGCCGTGGCGGATGACGCGGTCCTCGGCGTGCCATTGGACCGCTCGCGAGAGCACGGCGCGCTCGACGTAGGCGCCGCGCGCCTGGAGGTCGCCGGCGGTCATGGCGTGTGTGACGCGGGCGACGTCCTGCTCGATGATCGGGCCCTCGTCGAGGTCTGCGGTGACGTAGTGGCTGGTCGCTCCGATGAGCTTGACGCCCCGCTCCTTGGCCTTGCGGTAGGGAGCGGCCCCGATGAACGCGGGCAGGAACGAGTGGTGGATGTTGATCACGGGAACGCCGACCTCGTCCAGGAACGAGTCCGACAGGATCTGCATGTACCGGGCCAGCACCACGAAGTCGACGTTGCCCTTCAGCAGCTCGACGATCTTCGCCTCGGCGGCCGACTTGTCGGCGCCCTGGGACGGCACGTGGAAGAACGGGATGCCGAAGGAGCGGACATCCTCGGCGGTGTTCGTGTGGTTGGAGATCACCATCGGGATCGTGACCGGCAGCTCGCCGCGGCGGTGCCGCCACAGCAGCTCGAGCAGGCAGTGGTCGCTCGTCGAGGCGAGGATCGCCATCCGCTTCGGGATGGACTGGTCGGTCACCCGCCACTCCAGCTTCAGCGGCCCGAGGGTCGCATCGAGATCGGCCTCGATGTCGGGCAGCGCCGCCTGCAGGTCGGGACGATGGAACACCACGCGCTGGAAGAACTCGCCGCCCTCGGGGTTGTCGGAGTACTGGTCGAGCGTGACGATGTTCCCGCCGACGCGCGTGACCAGGGCGGTCACCGCGGCGACGATCCCCGGCTGGTCGGGACCGTGCACGGTCAGGCAGGCGTGGTCGCGGTGCGCGTCGAGGTGCGCCGTCATCGGCGCGCTCCCGAGGACTGCGCCGCGACGAACTCGCGCGCCCAGTTGCTCGTCGCGAGCAGGCCGCCGAACGTGTAGAAGTGCAGCTTCACGTCGCCGGACTTCGGCTCGTCCGCGAGCAGCGCGGCCAGGTCCGACACGAAGCGGTCGGGGCCGGCGGTGCCCATGAGGTTGGTGAGCGAGAACCCGTACTTCTTCACGATCATCGCGTTGGCGCCCACGCCGAACCGGCGCGCGAAGCCGATCAGCCGCTTGATGCCGGCGGGTCCGGGCGTGCCGATGCGGATCGGCGTATCGATCCCGCGGTCGCGGACCTGCCCGATCCACGTCATCACGGGATCGGTGTCGAAGGCGAACTGGGTCAGGATGACAGCATCCAATCCCTGCTGCGCCAGCGTGAGCGCCTTCTCGTCGAGGTGGCGCCACAGCACGTCGGCGGGGATGTCGGGGTGGCCTTCGGGGTAGCCGGCGATCGACACCTCGCGCACGCCGAACTGCTGGAGCACGCCCGAGCGGATCACGGTCAGCGCGTCGGGGTACGGGCCCTCGGGCTCGGCAGGGTCGCCGCCGACGGCGAACACGTGCTCGGTCGCGCCGACCTCCTGCAGGCGCCTGAGGAACTCCTCGAGCTCGCCCTGCGACTTCAGCCGCCGCGCCGAGATGTGGGGGACGGGAACGAACCCCATCTCCTTGACCGCCTTCGCGGCGGCGACGCGCAGCTCGAGGTCTTCGTTTCCGAGGAACGTCACGTTGACCTTCGTCCCCTGCGGGATCGTGTCGCGCGCCTCTTCGAGACCGGCGATGTCCTTGCCGGTCATCTCCAGCGAGAAGCCGTCGACGAGAGCCGCCGCGGAGGGCGATGCGGGGGTCGCATGGGCCATGAGGGAGGTCCTTTCCTCTTCCGCGTGCGTCACTGCATCGCGGTAGTCCGAGAATACCTATCACCATAGGTAATGGCAATAGGCACGCTGTGCGTGCGCACCCATCCTGCGGGGCTTGGGCAGTGACGCACGCGACGATTTCCATTGAGCGGATGCCGACCGCTGCGGTGCGTGCTTAGTTCACGCAATCCGTGACGCGCGTCACAAAAGCATTGACAATCGATCCGGAGTGGCGCACGATGACTGTTGTCAGGCACGCCGCGGTGCCGGCGCCGACTCCGGTCGGACGGACGCGGCGCCGGCACCACAGCACCCGCTCCTGAGAGGCCCGTCAATGAAGAAGAGTCTTGCCACCCTCGGCGTTCTCGCCGCCGCCGCGCTCGCGCTGAGCGGCTGCACCGATTCCGCCGCCGATCCCGAATCCACAGCGACAGACGACGCCGGTGCCGAAGAGCTCACCGCCGTCCGGGTCGCCGCGCTGCCGATCGCCGAGTCCGGCGCCCTCTGGGCCGCCATCGACGAGGGCATCTTCGAAGACCACGGCCTCGAGATCGAGGTCGTCCCCGCGCAGGGTGGCGCCAACGCCATCCCGGCGCTGCTGAGCGGCGATATCCAGTTCGCCATCGGCCAGCCGTTCGGTCCCATCCGGGCCGACGCGCAGGATCTCGGCGTCGTGATCGTCGGCAACTACGCCAACAGCCTCGCCGAGGGCGACGACGTCAACGCGGTCGTCGCGCTGGGCGACTCCGGCATCATGCGACCGGCCGACCTCGCCGGCAAGAAGGTCTCGGTGAACACCATCGGCGCCGCCGGAGACCTCACGATCCGCAAGGCGGTCGAGGATGACGGCGGCGACCCGTCGACGATCGAGTTCGTCGAGGTCGCTTTCCCCGACGTCCCCGCGCAGCTCGCCGCCGGCACGATGGACGCCGCATGGGCGCCCGACCCGTTCCGCGGCATGGTGCTCGGCGACGGCGGAGTCTCGGTGGTTGCGCCGTACCAGGCGACGATCCCCGGGCTCTCGGTGCTCACCAACATCACGACGCAGGCGCTCCTCGATGAGGACCCCGAACTCGTCGCCGACTACTCGGCCGCGATGTCGGAGGCGCTGGAGTGGGCGAGCGAGAACGAGGACGCGGTGCGCGCCGCGATCGCGACCAACCTCGAGATCCCCGAGGAGGCTGCGGCCGGCATCACGCTCCCGACCTTCACGTGGGACCTCGCCGACGCCGGCATCGAGGACCTCGGTGCACTGGCCGTCGAGTACACCTACATCGAGGCCGAGCCCGACTTCGACCGGCTGCTCCAGCAGCAGTAGCCCCGTGACGAGATGGTTGACGGATGCCGCGGCCCGCGGCATCCGTCACCACCCGCGTCCTCGGCCGTGAGACTTCGCACCCGCCCGCACGCCCCTGACCGCACCGAACGGAGGCACCGTGACCGCCACCGCTGACGCTCCCGCGATCGCCGCCACGACGCCCGGCGCCCGGCAGCACCGCACCGTGCGCAAGCTCGTGCTCGGCGTGGCCGGCATCATCGGGTTCCTGGCGACCTGGCAACTGCTGCCGACGCTCGGGATCGTGAACCCGGCGTACTTCCCCACCGCGACCGAGACGATCGCGCAGCTGTTCGTGCTGTTCGGAGATCTGGAGTTCTGGCGCAACGTCGGCCGCACGCTGACGTCGTGGGCGCTGGGCCTCGTGATCGCGACGGTGCTCGCCGTGGTGCTCGGCACGGTCATCGGCCTGGTGCCGTTCCTCCGCCGCGCCACCCACACCACGGTGGAGTTCCTGCGGCCGATCCCGTCGGTCGCGCTCATCCCGCTCGCGATCCTCATGTTCGGCTACCAGCTGCAGGCGGCGCTCCTCATCATCGTCTACGCGAGCTTCTGGCAGGTGTTCATCCAGGTGCTCTACGGCGTCGCCGACGTGGACGCCGTCGCCCGCGACACGGCTCGCAGCTTCGGGCTGTCGCGGGGATCGCGGATCGTGAACCTGGTCTTCCCGACCGCGCTGCCGTACCTCATGACGGGCCTCCGGCTCGCGGCGACCGTCGCGCTCATCCTGGCCATCACCGCTGAGATGTTCATCAGCATTCCCGGGCTCGGGCGCGCCATCATGCTGGCCCGCGAGTCCGGGCAGTGGACGACGGTGTACGCCCTCGTCATCGTGACCGGCATGCTCGGCCTCCTCGTCAACCTCATCTTCCGGGCGATCGAGCGCCGGTCGCTGTCGTGGCACCAGTCCATCCGAGGGGAGGAGGTCCTGTGACCCTCTACACGAGCACCGTCGTCACGCCCCGCCGCCCGTCCCGGGTCTGGGCGAAGTTCGGCGAGAACACCGCGTACGCGCTCGGGCTGCCCATCCTCCTGCTCGTCATCTGGGGCATCTGGTCGTCCGTCTCGCCCGCCCCGTTCTTCCCGAGCCCGCTCGTCATCGCCGAGGCGTTCGTCGAGACCTGGGTGGGACCGGCGTTCTTCGACGACGTGGTGCCCAGCCTCGGCCGGCTCGCGATCGGCATCGTGCTGGCGGTCGGCCTCGGTATCGCGGCGGGGATCGTCATCGGCCTGGTGCAGTGGCTGCGAGAGCTGCTCGAGCCCGTGTTCGAGTTCTTCCGCGCGGTGCCGCCACCCGTGCTCATCCCGATCGTCGCCGTGCTCGTCGGCGCGAACGACCTCATGAAGGTCGTCGTGATCGTCGCCGGCGCGATCTGGCCCGTGCTGTTGAACACCATCGAGGGCGTCCGTGCGACGGACTCGGTGATGACCGAGACCGCACGGTCGTTCGCGGTGACCTCGGGTGAGCGGCTGCGCTACCTGGTGCTTCCGGCGGCGAGCCCGCGCATCATGACGGGTGTGCGGCAGTGCCTCTCGATCGCGCTCATCCTGATGGTGATCTCCGAGATGTTCTTCTCGTCCTCGGGCCTGGGTTATCGAATCGTCTACTTCCAGCGCAACTACCTCATCGCCGAGATGTGGAGCGGCATCGTGCTGCTCGGCCTCATCGGCGTCATGCTCGCGGTGATCTTCGGGTTCGTCGAGCGGCGCGTGCTTCGCTGGTATCACGGAATCAAGGAGGTGGAGCGTGCGTGACGCGCTGCGCAAGAGTGAGCCGCTGCTGAACGTCGAGCAGCTGCGCAAGGTGTACGAGTCGTCGACCGGCAACGTCGAGGCGATCGGCGACATCGGATTCCGGATGGATGCCGGTGAGCTGGTGTGCATCGTCGGCCCGTCGGGGTGCGGCAAGACGACGCTGCTGAAGTGCATCGCCGGCCTGCTGAAGCCCACGTCGGGGGTCATCGAGCTCGGCGGCCGGAAGGTGACCGGGCCGCCGCCCAACATGGCTCTGGTCTTCCAGGAGTACGGCCGCAGCCTGTACCCCTGGCTCACCGTCCGCGGCAACGTCGAACTGCCGTTGAAGCACAAGAAGCTCAGCCGCACCGACCGGGATCGGCTCGTCGACGACGCTCTGGCCGCCGTCGGGCTCGAGCACGCGACCAAGAGCTACCCGTGGCAGCTCTCCGGCGGCATGCAGCAGCGCGTCGCGATCGCCCGCGCCGTCGCGTACCAGCCCGAGGTGCTGATCATGGACGAGCCCTTCGCCGCGGTCGACGCCCAGACGCGCGCCGACCTCGAAGACCTGGTGCGCACGCTCCACCGGGAGCGCGGGATGTCGATCCTGTTCGTGACGCACGACATCGACGAGTCGGTGTACCTGGGCGAGCGCGTGATCGTGCTGTCGAAGTCGCCGACCTGGGTGCAGGAGGACCTCGCCATCGACCTGGCGCCCGACCGCGATCAGATCACGACGCGCGCGCTGCCGCGCTTCACCGAGCTGCGCACCCATGTGTACGAGCAGATCCAGCGCGCGAAGCGCGGCGAGGCCGTCCGCCCGGAGGCCGCGTGAGCATCGCGACCGCCAAGGCCGCCGTCGCGGTGTCGGCGCTCCCGGCGGTCGAGACGTCGGTGCTCACGCGCAAGCCGCGGCAGCTGCTGCTGGCGTTCTTCGGCGAGTACGTGTGCGACCGGTACTTCGAGCCGCTCCGCGCCAGCGTGCTGATCGGCGCGCTCGAGAGCGCCGGGGTCGCCGCGTCCGCGGTGCGGACCAACCTGGACCGCATGGTGCACAGCGGGCTGCTGGAGCGCCGGCGCCTGGGTCGTGAGATCGGGTTCGTGCTCACCGGGCACGGCAGCGAGGTGCTGCGCGAGGCATCCGGTCGCGTCAACGGCCCGGCGCCGTTCGAACCCCAGGGCGACGGCTGGACCCTGGTCACCTACACGGTGCCGGAGCACCTGCGGGACCTGCGCCACCGCCTCCGCGCCGCGCTGACGTGGTCGGGCTTCGCGGTGCTCCGCGACGGGCTGTGGATCGCGCCCGGAGCCGTCGACCTCGCCGCGGCGCTCGGGGCGATCATCCCCGACCTGCCGCCGGGGTCGGTCAACGCCTTCTCGGCCGCGGAGCTCGACGGGTTCCCGATGGTCGAGGCGGTGCGGGTCGCGTGGGACGTCGAGCGCATCCGCGAGGCGCACCACGAGTTCATCTCGCACTGGGAGCGTGACGACGCGGCATCCGATCTTCCCCCGCTCACCGCGCGCACGCTGCTGGTCGCCGACTGGCTCGCCCTGCTGCGTGCCGACCCCCGCCTTCCGCGGCCCTACATGGGCGACGACTGGCCCGCCGACCGCTCGGCGGAGCTGTTCACGCAGCGCCACCGCGAGTTCGCCTTCCCCGCGGTCCGCGACTTCGCCGCGCTCGTCGGCTGAGGCGACCGGGCTCGACGGTCCCGGTCGTTGAGCGAGCGAGGAACGAGCGAGACGAAACGCACTGAGCCCGGCGCAGGACGTCGGTGTGGGGCGCTCGCGCTTCCTACCGGGACAGAGGCGTCAGGTCAGGCGGTACGCGACGTACCGGACGCGGCTCGCCTCGCGGATGTACGACGCGACGTAGACCGCGCGCTCGAACTCGGGGCGGGACGCGGACTCCAGCGTGAGCGCGGCGCGGAAGTAGTAGGCGTCGGGCTCGACGTCGTCGCCGCGCAGCAGGGCCTCGAGCACGGCGGGATCGCCGCTGCGTACACCGCGGGCACGGCTGTGCAGCAGCGACCCGTCGTCGCCGCGCGCGCTGTAGCGGCCGTCGATCTCGATGGAGCCGTCCGCCCGCACGTCTGCCAGTCGGCGCCGCCGGCGAGGATCGTGCCCGTGAAGTCGCCCGTGACCGTGCCGCCGACCACCGGGATGATGCGCCGGTGGCCGGCGCGCGTCATGCCGTGGTCTTCGAGCGGGCCGAGGTCGGCGACCACCTCGAAGGCCCGCACGAGCGACGGAACCGGCGGGACGCGCGTCATCCGCTCTCCCCGAAGCGCGCGCGCAGGTCTGCCTTGCGCACCTTGCCCGACGCGGTGCGGGGCAGCTCTTCGACCACGACGACGTTCTTGGGGAGCTTGTAGCGCGCCAGCACTCCGTCGAGGTGGGAGCGCACGATCTCGGTGTCGACCTCTGCACCCTCCTTGACGGTGACGACCGCCCACGGCACCTCGCCCCACCGGTCGTCGGGCACGCCCACAACCGCCACGCCCGAGATCCCCTCGATGTCCGAGATGAGGTTCTCGACCTCGGCGGGATAGATGTTCTCGCCGCCCGAGATGATCATGTCCTTCAGGCGATCGGCGATGAAGAGGTAGCCGTCGGCATCGAGGTAGCCGAGGTCCCCCGAGCGGAACCACCCGTCGTCGGTGAACGCCGCCGCCGTCGCCTCGGGCTGACCGTGATAGCCGAGGAAGACGTTGGGGCCCGAGATCTCGATCTCGCCGACGGTGCCGCGCGGCACCACGTCGCCGTGCTCGTCGGTGATGCGCACATCGGTGAAGAAATGCGGCAGGCCGACGCTGCCTTGCTTCTCGCGGGTCATCGATGGTGAGAGCGACGTCGCGCCCGGCGAGGTCTCGGTCATGCCGTACCCCTGTGAGAACGACAGGCCGCGCTCCTCGTACGCATTGAGGATGCGGGTGGGCACGGCCGACCCGCCGCACGTGAGCTTCTGCAGCGTCGAGAGGTCGGTCGCCGCCCAGTCGGGGTGGTCGGCCAGCATCTGGTACGTGGTCGGCACGCCGCTGAGCATCGTGACGCCGTGGCGCTGGATCTGCGCGAGGGCGCGGCCGGGCTCGAAGCCCTTCTCGAGGACGAGCGTCGCGCCCTTCAGGATCACCGGGAGCGCACCCATTCCGAGCGAGGCGACGTGGAACAGCGGAGAGATCATGAGCGACACGTCGGTCGAGACGACGTCGTAGTCGACGATGCAGTTGAGGGCGACCCAGGTGAGGTTGCCGTGGCTCAGCACGGCGCCCTTCGGACGCCCGGTGGTGCCCGACGTGTAGATGATCGCGGCGGGGTCGTCGAGTCCGACGTCGGCCACCGTGTGGCCGCCGGGAGCATCGGCGACGAGGCGTGCGAGGCCGGGGTGCTCCGGCAGCCCTTCGCCGGTCACGATGACATGGGCGATCCGCCCCGCCTCGACACCCGGCATCGCCCGGTCCAAGAACTCCGGGTCGAGGACGACGGCGCGCGCACCCGAGTCGACGAGGATGTGCTGCATCTCCGGGCCGGCGAGCCGCGTGTTCAGCGGCACGAAGACGGCGCCCAACTGTGCCGCGCCGAACATGACCTGAAGGAACTGCGGGCTGTTCTCGCCGATGTAGGCGACGGCGTCGCCACGACGGATGCCGCGATGCCAGAGCGCGGCGGCGACGCGGTCAGCGGCATCCGCCAGCTGTCGATAGGTCAGCTCGTCGTCGCCGAAGACGACCGCCGTCTTGGCGGGGTCCTTCAGTCGCCGCTTGGCGAGCCAGAACCCGATTCCCTGGGTGTGCATCGTTGCGGTGTCCTCTCCTTCGAGGAGGTGTGCGGCGTTTCGTCTTTGTCGCTTCGCTCCCTCGCTCGACGACCGGGTTGCGGTCGTCGAGCGAGGGAAGCGAGACGAAACGCGCTCTCAGGCGTAGAAGCGGTAGAGGCCTCGCGCGACGACGGCGGGCTTCGCGCCGCCTTCGATCTCGATCGTCTGATCGACCGCGAACTGGTAGCCGCCGCGCACCTCGGTCACCTCGTCGATGACGGCGTTCATGCGCACGCGGGCGCCGACGGCGACCGGCGAGACGAACCGCACCTTATCGAGGCCGTAGTTCACGCGCGTGGTCACGCCCGTGACGTCGAACAGCTCGGACCAGAACTTCACGGTCAGCGACAGGCTCAGGAACCCGTGGGCGATGGGCCCGCCGAACGGACCGTCGGCCGCGCGCTCGGGGTCGACGTGGATCCACTGGTGGTCGTCGGTGGCGTCGGCGAAGAGGTTCACGCGGTCCTGCGTGACCTCGAGCCACTCGGTCCAGCCGAGGTCGGTGCCGGCGAGCCCGGCGACGTCGGCGTAGTCGACGGTGGTGGTCATGGGTTCTCCTTCGGTGGGGTCTGGCTCGGGGTCTTCGACAGGGGCGGCAGCCGGCGTCGATCAGGTGAAGGCGGACGCGCCGGTGAGCGCGCGGCCGACGATCAGGGCGTTGATCTCGTGCGTGCCCTCGTACGAGTACACGGCTTCGGCGTCGGCGAAGAAGCGGGCGACGTCGTGCTCGAGCAGGATGCCGTTGCCGCCGAGCACTTCACGGCCGAGAGCGACGGTCTCGCGGGCGAGGCGGGCGGTCTGCATCTTGGCGAGCGCCGAGTTCTCGTCGGCGAAGGCGCCGCCGACCTCGGCGGAACCGTCCTGCTGAAGGGACAGCTGCGCGACGAGGGCGAGCGACGCCACGCAGTTGCCGAGCATGCGGGCGAGCTTCTCCTGAACGAGCTGGAAGCCGCCGATCGGCCGCCCGAACTGGTGCCGCTCGCGCACGTACTGCACGGCGGCGTCGAGCGCGCCGGCCTGGAGCCCCGCGGCGATCCAGGCGACGTCGGCGCGCATGGCCCGCAGGATGCGGGCGACGTCCGCCCATCCGTTCACGTTCTGCAGCCGGGATTGCTCGGCCACCTGCACCCCATCGAGCGTGATGAGGGCGTTCTGCATCGGCCGCAGCGAGACCTTGCCGCCGATCGTCTCGAGGAGGACGCCCTCGGCACCGGTCGGGACGAGGAACGCCTTGACGGCGCTGTCGTCGACGTCTCGTGCGAACACGACGAGGACATCGGATGCCGCGGCCCCGCCGATCCACTTCTTGCTGCCGTCGATCACCCAGCCGTCGCCCACGCGCCGCGCGCTGGTGGCGAGTCCGCCCGCGATGTCGGAGCCGTGCTCGGGCTCGGTGAGCGCGAACACGCCCTTGAGCTCGAAGCTGCGCACGCGCGGGTCGAGCTCGGCCGCCTGCGCGGGCGAGCCGCCGACGGCGATCGCCGTGCGGAAGAGGCCGGACTGGGCGTTGTAGAGGGTGGCGACCGAGACGTCGGTGCGCGCCAGCACGTAGTTGCGGAAACCCGAGTAGACGCTCGACGCAGCCTCGGCGGCATCCATCCCCTTCGGCTTCATGAGATCGAGCGGGATGAGCGCGTCGAGCACCTCGGACGGCATGGTCGCCGTCTCCCACGCGTCCGCGAGGAGCGGGCGGATGTCGCGGTCCAAGGCGGTCTGCAGCCGCCCGAGTGTCGCGCGGGCGGCGGGGCTCAGGTGGGCGGCCGCGATCGCGTACGGGTCGAACCCGAACGTCGCATCCGCCTCGAGGGCCGGCATCTCAGCCGCCGAGCCCGAGGAGCCGTACCGCGTTGTCCTTGAGGATGCCGGGCAGCGCCTCGGGCTTGAAGCGCGCGGCGCCCGAGGCGGTCGGCAGCTCGGCGTCGCGCAGCCACCGGTCGGGGGTGAGCAGCGGGAAGTCCGAGCCGAACAGCACGCGGTCCTTGAGGTACGAGTTGGCGGCGCGCACCAGCTGCTCGGGGAAGTACTTCGGGCTCCAGCCCGACAGGTCGATCCAGGTGTTGTGCTTGTGAGTCGCTACCGACAGGGCTTCGTCCTGCCAGGGCACCGACGGGTGCGCCATGATGATCTGCAACTCGGGGAACCGCGCCGCGACGGGGTCGAGCAGCATCGGGTTGGACAGGCCGAGCAGCAGGCCGCGCCCACCCGGAAGTCCGGCGCCGATCCCGGTCTGGCCGGTGTGGAAGAGCGCGACGACGCCCGCATCCTGCAGCGTCTCGTACAGCGCTGAGTGCGCCGCGTCGGAGGGGTCGAAGCCCTGCACGGTCGGGTGGAACTTGAAGCCTCGCACGCCGTGGTCCTCGATGAGGCGGCGCGCGTCGTCTACCGCCGAGGGCTTCAGCGGGTCGACCGAGCCGAACGGGATGAGCACGTCGTTGTTGCGGGCGGCTCCCTCGGCGATGTCGGCGCTCGAGAGCGGCGACTGGCCGAGGTTCGTCTCGGCGTCGACCGTGAACACCACGGCCGCCATGCGCCGCTCCCGGTAGTGGGCAGCGACGGCGTCGAGGTCGGGGTTCGGCCCGTCGGTGCTGAAGTAGTTGGCCGCCGCGTCCCGGAGGTCGTCGGGCAGCGACGAGTGACCGTGATGGTCGACCTCGATGTGCACGTGCACGTCGATCGCCGTGAGCGCGTCGACGTCGATCGCGGGTTCGTAGCGGGTCATGGGCGTCTCGTCTCGCTTCGCTCGCTCAACGACCGCTCGGCGCCGGGCGCTGCAGCTCCTCCGGCAGCGGCGGGAACTTCTCGCCGACCGGCTGCAGCTCGCCTGCGGCGTCGGCGAACCCGGTCGACAGATCGTCGTACGACCAGCCGCCCTCGTGGTAGGCGGTCGCGACGGCCTCGGGGTGCGACCACAGCTGCAGTCTGTCGCCGCCGATGCCGATGGCCTGCCCGGTGACGGCGGCTGCGGCATCCGATGCGAGATAGGCGATGAGGCCCGCGACGTCGTCCGACGTGCCGAACCCGAGATCGTGGCGGAAGAACGCCGGCATCGGCTCGCCCTTCTCATCTGCCTCGACGGCGGCGGCGAAGTACGGCACGGTCGCAGTCATCGCGGTCGCGGCGACGGGGATCACGGCGTTGGCGGTGATGCCCGCCTTCTTCAGCTCGAGCGCCCACGTGCGCACCATGCCGACGATGCCGGCCTTGGCGGCGGCGTAGTTGGTCTGGCCGAAGTTGCCGCGCTGACCCGTCGGCGAGCCGATGCAGATGATGCGGCCGGGGATCTCGTTCGCACGCATGTAGGTGGCGGCCTCGCGTACGCAGGTGAAAGTGCCGCGGAGATGCACGTTGATGACGGTGTCGAAGTCGTCGTCGCTCATCTTCCAGAGCACGGTGTCGCGCAGCACGCCGGCGTTCGTGACGAGGATGTCGAGCCGCCCGAACGTGTCGACGGCGGCCTGCACAAGCTGCTTCGCGGTCTCGGTGGGGCCGACCGGCAGGGCCACGGCGACGGCACGGCCGCCTTCGGCCTCGATCGTGGAGACGGCCTCGGCGGCGGTGGCATCGTCGACGTCGTTGATGACGACGGCGGCGCCGTGGCGTGCGAGTTCCTGGGCGTAGGCGAGGCCGAGGCCACGGCCCGAGCCGGTGACGATGGCGACCTTGCCGTCGAGCGGGGCGTGCGAAGACATGCGTGAACTCCTTCGTGTCGGGTCTATTGAAGTCCTAACCGTTGAAGAAGTCAATCATTCCGTTCCTCCATGAAGTGGACTAGCATCGTGGCCATGCCGAAACCCGCCGACGCCATCGCGCCCCAGGGGCTCCGGTCGTCGGCGCTGACCGACGACGTGAGCTTCCTGCTGGCCCGCGCGAATGCGATCGCGCTGGCCGCCGGGAACGCGGCGCTCGCCGAGCACGGTCTCAAAGCACGGTCGTACTCGGTGCTCGTCCTCGCCTCGGGCGACGCCCGCCCGTCGCAGCGCGAGCTCGCGGAGTTCCTCCGCCTCGACCCGAGCCAGGTCGTCAGCCTCGTGGATGAGCTGCAGTCCCGCGGCCTCGTCGAGCGTCGGCCGGATCCGTCCGACCGTCGCGCCAACGTCGTCGTGGCGACGGATGCCGGGCGCTCACTCGTCGCGACCGCGCGCGAGTCCGCCCGCGCCGCCGAGGAGCGCGTCCACGGTCAACTGAGCGCCGAAGACCGCGAGACGCTGGGCGCACTGCTGCGGGCGCTGGCCTTCCCCAGCGAGTGAGCCCGGGCGTTCGGGGGACGCGTTGTGTGGCAACGCGTCCGGCGTCGCCGCGTGTCGTGACACCCGAATCCTTGTGTCGGGGTTCGGGGCACCTGCGACGTCGTCTCGAGCCACGGCGCGGGGGCGCGGCATCCATTCCGGCTGGCCGGGCGTTCGGGGGACGCGATGTGTGGCAACGCGCCCGGCGTTGCCGCGTGCCGTGACACCCGAATCGACGCCGGGTCAGGAGCGTTCGAGGACGTAGCGGTCGCGGCCGGCGAACACCCCGACGCCCGTGAGCGCGGCGAGCACCGCGAGCACCAGCGCGAGCGAGGCGATCCAATCGCCGGTGAGGCTGTGGAGCGCGCCGAAGGCCACAGGGCCGAACGCGGCGATCACGTATCCGACCGATTGCGACATGCCCGACAGAGCAGCCGACGCGTCGTGATCGCGCGCCCGCTGCGCCATCAGCGTCAGCGACATCGCCAAGGTCGCGCCGCCGGTCAGCCCGATGAGCGACGCCCAGAGCAGCACCGCGTCGGGCGCGAGCATGAGCCCCGCGACGCCCACGATCGCCAGCGACGGGATGAGCGCCGGCGCCCATCGCTCCAGGCCGCCGCGCAGGATCAGCGGCAGCAGCAGGCAGCCGGCCAGCGAGAACAGCTGGTAGACCATGACGTCGATGCCGGCGACCACCTCGGTGCGGCCGATCGACATCGACAGCGGAGCCAGCCAGGTCACGAACATGTAGAACATGGATGCCTGCAGCCCCATGTACACGGCGACCAGCCACGCGGTCGCGTCGCTCCAGATGCCCGTGCGTCCTCGCGGCGCGGAACCCCGGACATGGGCGTGCGCCGCGCCCCGGTGCGCCCACCACCACCCGACGATCGCGAACGGCAGCAGGGCGGCGCCCGTCACCAGGAGGGCGAACCGCCACCCGGCGGGATCGCCGCCGAGGGGGATGTGCGAGATCGGCACCACGACCCCCGACGACACCGCGCCGAGGCCTGCGAGGAGGGCCGTGTAGGCGGCCGTCACCGCCGGGACATGCGTCGGGAAGTCTCGCTTGACCACGGCGGGCATCAGCACGTTGATGATTGCGATGCCGATGCCGATGATCGCCGTGCCGACCCAGAGGCTGACGACCGGCCCCGGGATCGAGCGCACCAGCGTGCCGGCCAGCAGCACGATGAGCGACCACATCAGCACCCGCGGCTGCCCGAACCGCCGGCTCAGGTCGTGGGCGAGCGGTGAGAACAGTGCCCACGCGATCAGCGGCACGGCCGCGAGCACTCCGAGCGTCGAGACCGACATCCCGGTGTCGGCGCCGATCTGGTCGAGCAGCGGGCCGAGACCGGTGATCGCCGGCCGCATGTTCGCCGCGACCAGGCACACGGCCACGAGCAGCATCGCGATCGAGGTCGTGCGCGACGGCTCGGGTCGTGCGGTCCGCGACGATGAGGCCATGGGCACCCGACTATAGCCGAGACCGCCGCGCGGCATCCGTCCATTCCCGTTCAGCGGCAGGCGCCTGGCGGGAGCTGTCATCGCCTGGCGGGTGTGTTCGCTTGCGCTGAACGTACGCTTCCGGGCTCATTCCCGTACGTGTAGCGCAAGTGAACCTGGGTGGAGTGAGCGGGGTGGGGCGGGAGGGTGCGGGACTGCCTGAGGGGTGCGGAGACGGGAGGAGCGGGAGGGCGCGCGAGGGACGCCGGGGTCAGGCGAGTCCCTCGAGAGGCCACCCGGTGTAGGCCTCGGCGAGGAAGCGGCGCCCCGCCTCGGACTCGACGACGGAACGCAGCTCGCCGAGCTGGCGCAGGCGGTCGAAGTCCGACGCGTCGGGTGCGACGTGCAGCATGTTCGTCATCCACCACGAGAAGTGCTGCGCCTTCCAGATGCGGTGCAGCGCCGTCTCGGGGAACGCCTCGATGAGCCGGTCGTCGTTCTCGAGCAGCAGCGCCCGCAGTGCGCGCTCGAGCACGAGCACGTCGGCGACGGCCAGGTTCATGCCCTTGGCGCCGGTGGGCGGCACGGTGTGCGCGGCGTCGCCGATGAGTGCCACGCGGTTGTTCAGCAGCTCGTGGGCGACGAAGCTTCGGAACCGCAGCACGTCGCGCTGGAAGATAGGCCCCTCCTTCAGCGTCGTGCCGGGTACGCGCGACTGCAGCTCGTACCACAGTTGCGCCTCGCTGAGGGCGCCGGGGTCGGCATCCGGGTCGCACTGGAAGTACATGCGCTGCACGGTGGCGCTGCGCTGGCTGATGAGCGCGAAGCCGTTGGGTGAGTTGCTGTAGATCAGCTCGTCGGCACTCGGCGGCGCCTCGCACAGGATGCCGAACCACGCGAACGGGTACTCGCGGAAGTAGCCGCCGGTGTGCGAGCCGGTGACCGCCTCGCGCACGACGCTGCGGGAGCCGTCGGCGCCGACGACGAAGTCGGCCTCGATCTCGAGCGGCGATCCGTCGGCGTCGGTGGCGATGAGGCGTGGGCGGGCGGTCGCCGCGTCCTCGACCCGCACCGCGGTCACGCCGAAGCGGAGGTCCTGGCCCTTGCCGAGGCGCACGGCGATGAGGTCTTTCAGCACCTCGTGCTGAGGGTACAGCCACACGCCGCGGCCGACGAGCTCGGCGAAGTCGATGCGGTGACCGGCACCCGCGAAGCGCAGCTCGATGCCGTCGTGGCGGTTGCCGACGGTGCGCACGCGGCTCGAGGCGCCGGAGGAGTCGAGCACCTCGACGGTGCCCTGCTCGAGGATGCCTGCGCGGATCGTCGTCTCGATCTCGTCGCGTGAGCGCTGGTCGATGACGACGGACTCGATGCCCGCGATCCCCAGCAGGTGCGAGAGCAGGAGGCCGGCAGGCCCGGCGCCGACGATGGCGACTCGGGTGCGGATCGTGGACATGAGCGTCTCCTTCGACGTTCGGAAGCGGATGCCTCGGCCCAGTGTGGCCCCGGTGCGTCGGCGTTGCATCGGATTCCCGTTGATCGGGATGGCATCCCCGCCTGCCGCTAGCCCGTCGCGGCGGGCAGCGTGGCTCGGTCGCAAATCACTGAGCACCGGCGTCCTCAAATGAGGACGTGAGCCGGGATGAGGAGCCTTGTCGCCCTTTCCTCCCTCATCTCAGCTCGTTTCCTCAACCGAGGGCGCGCCGCTGGTTGCTTCAGCTGAGGGCGCAGGTCGCGTTTCCTCAACTGAGGGCGCGCGCTTCCCCGACTCAGCTGAGGGGACCGGCCGCTTCGTCCGTTCCTCTCGCGCGTCCTTCGAGGTCAGCGGCGGTCGGCCCGGAGCGCGGCCTCGATCCCCGCTGCGGCTTCGCGCAGCGCCGCGACGGCGGCATCCGGTTCGGTCTCTCGCGGCAGCACCACCGACAGTGCGGCGACCACCTCTCCGGCATCGCGGATGGGGACGGCGACGCCGGTCGAGACCGCCTCGATCGAGCCCGGCGCGATCACCACCCCGGCGCGGCGGACCTCGGCGAGCAGGCGACGCAGGCGTGCGGCATCCGTCACCGTCTCCGGCGCGAGGGCGCGCAGCGTGCCCGCGAGCACGCGCTCGCGCAGCGCCGCGGGTGCGTGCGCCAGAAGCACGAGGCCGGACGAGGAGGCGTGCAGCGGCAGGCGCCCGGCGATGCGGGTGATGTTCGCGCCGGCGTCGGGGTGCGAGAGGCGCTCGAGGAAGAGGGCCTCGTCCTGCTCGAGCACCGCGAGCTGCGTGTGCTCGCGGATGCGGGCCTGCACCTGCTCCATGTAGGGCAGCGCGGCCTGGCGCAGACGGAGCGCGGTCGAACCTCGGAGGGCGAGCTCCCACAGGCGCAGGCCCAGGTGGACGCGGCGGTCCTCGTCGCGCTCGAGGAGCCCCGCGTCGACGAGCTCGTCGACGATCCGGTGCGCCGTAGACGACGGGAGCCCTGCGCGCCGTCCGATCTCGGTGGCCGACTGCATCGAGCGCTCGGCTGTGAACGTCTCGAGCACGCGCACGATGCGCGACGTCATCGAGTCGCCGGAGGGCGAGTTGGCCATGCGCCCACTCTGCCATTGAGATGCGCAGGCGCGTTTCGTCTCGCTCGTTCCTCGCACGCTCAACGACCGGTGGGGTGTTGCGGTCGTTGAGCGTGGGAGCCCCGGCGACCGAGACGATACGCGTCGGGCCGAACGGGGGCGCGGGGTGTGGGCGTTTCGTCTCGCTCGTTCCTCGCACGCTCAACGACCGGTGGGGTGTTGCGGTCGTTGAGCGTGGGAGCCCCGGCGACCGAGACGATACGCGTCGGGCCGATACGCGTCGGGACGAAACGCGTCGGGACGAAACGCGTCGGGCCGAACGGGGGCGCGGGGAGTGCGCGTTTCGTCTCGCTCGTTCCTCGCTCGCTCGACGACCGGCGGTGGGGTGTTGCGGCCACTCGGCCCGAGCTCGCTCGACCACCGCGGCCAGGCGGGTAACGTCGCTCGGGGAGGAAGCATGGCGGACGGCGAGGGCGTGCTCGAGCGCATGCTGCGCGTGCTCGGATGCTTCACCGACGACGAGCCGGCCGTCACCGCGACGACGCTCGCGGCCCGTACGGGGCTCGCGACCTCGACCCTCCACCGCCTGCTCGCGACGCTCGTCGCCCAGGGGCTGCTGACGCGGGGTCCGGGACACACCTACGCCATCGGCCCGCGGCTGTGGGAGCTCGGCGAGCTCTCGCCACTCTCGCTGCGCCTGCGCGAAACGGCGCTGCCGCACATGGTGCGCCTCTACGAGGCGACCGGGGAGAACGTGCACCTCGCCGTGCTCGACGGCGCCACCCCTGAGACCACGAGCGCGCTGTACGTCGGGCGTCTCACCGGCCGCCAGTCGATCCCGACCCTCAGCCGCATGGGCGGCCGCGGACCCCTGCACACCACCGGCGTCGGCAAGGCGCTGCTCGCCACACGCGACGAGAGCTGGCTGCGGCAGTACTTCCGGGCGCCGCTCGAGCGCGAGACGGTGAACTCCATCACGGGCGAGGCCGACCTCCGCGCCGACATCGCCCGCACGCGCGCGCTCGGCTACGCCACGACGCGCGAGGAGATGACGCTGGGCAACGTCTCCGTCGCCGCCGCGCTGCCCCGCGTCGAGGGTCTGCCGCCCGTGGCCCTCGGCCTGGTCGTGCGCCTCGAGCGCGCCGATGAGCGCCGGCTGGGCCCGCTGGTCGTGCAGGCCGCGAAGGACCTCCACCACGACCTGCGTCACACCTGAGCGGAGACGGATGCCGCTGCCCGCGGCATCCGTCCGGCGCGCCGCACCGCTGTCGCCCCCGTCCCGCGAGCCGGTGTCGCCGGGGTCCCGCGCCGGCGTCGCCCTGGTCCCGCCCGGTGTCGCCTCGGGTTCGGGGCGCATGCCGTGCGTTCGGGGCGCACGGCGCGCGCCCCGAGCGGACGTATCGCGCCCCAAACCCGGATGCGGACGGATGTCGGCGCCTCTGGCATCCGTCCGACTCCGGCCACCGAGCCAGCACCGGTCTCGCACCGTGCCGCGCGCCGCGGTCGCCCCCGTCCCGCGAGCCGGTGTCGCCCTGGTCCCGCGAGCCGGTGTCGCCGGGGTCCCGCACCGGTGCCGCCTCGGTCCCGCCCGGTGTCGCCTCGGGTTTGGGGCGCATGCCGTGCGTTCGGGGCGCACGGCGCGCGCCCCGAGCGGACGTTTCGCGCCCCAAACCCGGATGCGGACGGATGTCGGCGCCTCTGGCATCCGTCCGACTCCGGCCACCGAGCCAGCACCGGTCTCGCACCGTGCCGCGCGCCGCGGTCGCCCCCGTCCCGCGAGCCGGTGTCGCCCTGGTCCCGCGAGCCGGTGTCGCCGGGGTCCCGCGCCGGCGTCGCCCTGGTCCCGCCCGGTGTCGCCTCGGGTTCGGGGCGCATGCCGTGCGTTCGGGGCGCACGGCGCGCGCCCCGAACGGACGTATCGCGCCCCAAACCCGGATGGAGACGGATGCCGACTCCCCGCGGCATCCGTCATTCCCACTGGGTGGGAATCTCTGACGCGGACCCCACCGCGCGGTGCGACGCTGGGAAGACCCGAGTCGTCGAAGGAGACCTCATGACCGCGACCCAGCCCGATCCACAGGGCGAGGAGGCGTTCTCGTCGTCGGTGGTGCTCGAGCAGAACGTGGCAGCGCCGGAGTCGCTGCTCGCCTCGCCCGACCAGCTGACGCAGAACGAGATCACGCAGGAGATCGTCGACTACCACGCCGCCGCAGCGCGGCGCGAGGAGGCGGGGGAGCGGCAGAACATCAGCCTGCACGACTTCCCGCCGTACCGGTCGAGCCTGCTGCGCCACCCGACCAAGAACCCGAAGCTCGTCGACCCCGAGACCATCGAGCTGTGGTCGCCGGCCTTCGGGCAGCGCGATGTCGCCGCCATCGAGTCCGACCTGACGCTGCAGCACATCGGCGAGCCCCAGGGCGAGCGCATGACCGTCGAGGGCCGCGTGCTCGACTCGTGGGGCCGGCCGGTCCGCAACCAGCTCGTCGAGATCTGGCAGGCGAACGCCGCGGGCCGCTACATCCACCAGCGCGACCAGCATCCCGCACCCCTCGACCCGAACTTCACCGGCGCCGGCCGCATCGTGACCGACGACGACGGGTTCTACAAGTTCACGACGATCAAGCCCGGCGCCTACCCGTGGAAGAACCACGTCAACGCGTGGCGCCCCGCGCACATCCACTTCTCGGTCTTCGGCTCGGGCTTCACACAGCGCCTCGTGACGCAGATGTACTTCCCCGGCGACCCGCTGTTCCCGCTCGACCCGATCTACAACACCATCTGGCGACAGAAGGACCGCGACCGGCTCATCGGACTGTACGACCACGACCTGTCGGTGCCCGAGTTCTCGATGGGCTACCGCTTCGACATCGTCGTCGACGGCCCCGACGCGACGTGGTTCGAGCCCGAAGAAGGAGAGCACTGATGTCGACCCGCACCAAGCGCGACCTGGGCCCGAAGACCCACGAGGCCACGGGCGGGCAGACGGTCGGCCCGTTCTTCGCCTTCGGCCTGGACTACCCGAAGAAGCACGAGGTCGTCTTCCCGCACAGCCCCGGTGCGATCGTGCTCGGCGGCACGGTGTTCGACGGCGCCGGTGCGCCGGTTCCCGATGCCGTCGTCGAGATCTGGAGCGCCGACGAGAGCGGCGAGATCCCGCGCGCCCACGGCGCGTTCCGCCGCGACGACCACTCTTTCACCGGCTTCGGCCGGGCGGCGACGACGGATGTCGGCCGCTACGAGTTCTGGACCCGCAACCCCGGTCCCATCGACGGCGATGCCCCGTTCTACTCGGTCGTCGTCTTCGCGCGAGGACTCCCCGACAAGCTCGTCACGCGCATCTACCTGCCCGAGCACGACGATCTGCTCGCGGCGGACCCGCTGCTGTCCTCGCTCGACGAGGACGACCGCGCTACGCTCATCGCGACGCGCCTGGCCGATGGCAGCCTTCACCACGACATCCATCTGCAGGGCGAGAAGGAGACCGTGTTCCTTGCCTTCTGACCGTGACCGGCCCCCGATGGACGAGGGCCTGCTCTCGCCGGTGACCGTGGGTCACGACGAGACGGTGACGGATGCCGCGTACCTCGACGCTCTGGTGACGGCCGAGGTCGCGCTGGCCAGGGCGTACGGCGAACTCGGCCTCGCTCCGGCGGAAGCGGTGGACGAGATCGAGGCGGAGTTCGGCTGGCGGGGCGGCCTGCGCGGATGCCCCGACCACGGCGTCGACCTGACGGCGCTCGTTGCGGCATCCGTGGCCGGCGGGAACCCTGTGATCCCCCTCGTGGCGCGGCTCAGGGAGCGCGTGTCGGACGATGCTCGCGTGTGGGTGCACCGCGGGGCGACGAGCCAGGACATCGTCGACACCGCCGCGATGCTGCTCGCCCGCACGGCGACCAGCAAGGTCGTCGCCGCGCTCGCGCACACCGAGGTCTCGCTGCGCTCGCTCGCGCGCTCGCGTCGCGACGAGGTGGCGGCCGCCCGCACGCTCACCCAGCACGCGGTGCCGACGACCGTGGGCCTGCGCGCAACAGCATGGCTGAGAGGCGTCGCGCGTGCGAAGGAGCGAGTGCAGGAAGTGGAGCACAACCTGCCGGCACAGTTGGGCGGCGCCGCCGGGACGCTCGCGTCGTTCGCCGAGATCGCCGGGCCCGAGCCCGCCGCCGACCTGCCCGCGGCGTTCGCGCGCGAACTCGGGCTCGCGGCGCCCGACGCACCATGGCACACGACGCGCTGGCCCATCACCGAGCTCGGCGACGCCCTCGTGCAGGCGATCGACGCGGTCGGCAAGATCGCGGGGGATGTCGCGACCCTCAGCCGCACCGAGATCGGCGAGCTCGCCGAGGGCTCGGGCGGCGGATCGTCGGCGATGCCGCAGAAGCGCAACCCCGCGGCATCCGTCCTCATCCGCTCCGCCGCGCTGCGCGCGCCGCAGCTGGGTGCGACGCTGCACCTCGCGTCGGCGCTCGCGGCCGATGAGCGGCCCGACGGCGCCTGGCACGCGGAGTGGCCGACGCTCAGGGAGCTGCTGCGTCTCGCGCTCGGCGCCACGGCCCATGCCTCTGCACTCGTGAGCGACCTGCACGTCGACACCGACGCCGTCGCGCGCAACCTCGGTGCGACCGGCGGGCTCATCGTGGCCGAGCGGCTCTCGCTCGTGCTAGGCCCCGCGGTGGGCGCCGAGGCCGTGTCGCGTCTCGTCTCGGATGCCGCAGCGGGCAGCGACCTCGCGGGCGCACTGGCCGCCGCGCCCGACGTGATCGCGCTCGCCGCCGCCCGCGGGGCGACACCCGAGGCGTTCGTCGCCGACCTGCTGGATCCCGCGAACTACACCGGCCTGGCCGGCGCGCTGGTGGACGATGCCGTCGCGCCTTCGGGCCGGTCCGGCGCCGGCGCCGACGCCGGTCCCCGGTTCGGGGCGCACGATGCGCGTTCGGGGCGCGCGGCGCACGCCCCGAACGCACGCGACGCGCCCCAAACCCCGCTCTCGGACCAGGAGGAGAACCCGTGACCCTTCCCGCCATCGCCGTCAGCGCGCCCGTGGGGCCCTCGACAAGCTCAGGCGCCGGGGGCGTCGCGGGCACCGGGGGCGGCTCAGGGACTGGGCGAGGCGCAAGCGCCGACGCGCCGACGCTCCTCCTCGGGCCGTCGCTCGGCACGTCGACGCTGCTGTGGGAGCGCGTGATCCCGGCCCTCGCCGAGCGTTATCGGGTCATGGCGTGGGACCTTCCCGGCCACGGCGCCGCGCGACCGGCGACCGAGCCGTTCACGATCGCCGAGCTCGCCGATGCCGTCGCCGAGGCGGTCGAGGGCCCGTTCCTCTACGCCGGCGTGTCACTCGGCGGCTGCGTGGGCCTCGAGCTGCTCCGGCGCCACGGCGACCGCATCGATGCCGCCGCGATCATCTGCTCCGGCGCGGCGATCGGCGCTCCCGAGGGGTGGCGCGACCGTGCCGCGCAGGTGCGCGCCCAGAGCACGTCGAGCCTCGTCGTCGGATCGGCGCAGCGCTGGTTCGCGCCGGGCACGATCGCGCGCGACCCCGACCTGACGGGGCGCATGCTGCACGTGCTGCAGGACACCGACGACGAGAGCTATGCGCTGTGCTGCGAGGCGCTCGCGGGCTTCGACGTGCGGGACGGGCTCGGCGAGATCGCCACTCCGGTGCTCGCGGTCTGGGGCGATCACGACGGCGTCACTCCGGAGGCATCCGCTCGCGAGATCGCCGACGGCGTGCAGAGCGGCCGGGCGGTCGGGATCGCGGATGCCGCTCACCTGCCGCCCGCGGACGATCCGGCCGCGACGGCCGCGGCGCTGCGAGAGTTCTTCGACGCCGTTGCGCGGGAGCGTGCGGCATGAGCCGGCCCGCGGGCGAGGGCCGCACCGACGAGGAGCGGTACGACCAGGGGATGGCCGTCCGGCGCGAGGTGCTGTCGGACGCCCATGTGGACCGGGCCATCGCCGGCACGAACGAGCTCACCGCCGACTTCCAGGACTTCATCACCCGCGTCGCGTGGGGCGACGTCTGGTCGCGCCCGGGCCTCGATCGGCGATCCCGGTCGGTCGCGGTGCTCACGGCGCTCATCGCACTCGGCCACCACGAAGAGCTGGCGATGCACCTGCGGGCGGCCCTGCGCAACGGACTGACCGTCGACGAGATCAAGGAAGTCATCCTGCAGGCGGGGCTCTACTGCGGCGTCCCCGCCGCCAACACGGCTTTCCGCATCGCGAAGGACGTGTTCGCGGAGGAACACTGACGCCGTAGGCTTCATCGCATGACGGACCCGGGGACCGCATGACGGCCGAGCACGCGCCCCGCATCCTCTATCAGGTGAAGCAGGTCGAACTGGCGGTCCGCGGGCGCCTCGATGCGGTCGTGCGGCCGCACGGCATCACCGTCACCCAGTACACGGCGCTCACCGTGCTGGAGCAGCATCCGGGAATGAGCTCCGCGCAGCTCGCCCGGCATGCCTTCGTGTCGGCGCAGGCGATGGAGGGGATCGTGCGCGCACTGGGCGAGGCGGGGCTGATCGAGCGCGTGCGCGACGCCGACAACCGCCGGCGCATGACGATCTCGCTCACTGCGGCGGGCACCGCACTGCTGGCGGCATGCCGGAGCGACGTCGACCGCATCGAGGCCGAGGCCTTCGCCGGTCTGTCGTCGACGGAGCGCTCTGCGCTCGGTCGATGGCTGCAGGATGCACGACGCGCGCTCGAGCAATCACCCTGACCCCTTGATTCATCATCAGGAAACTTGATAATTGGTCCTAGCCCCGTCGCCGACGACGGAGTCCCCGTCGATGATGACAACGGAAGGACCACCCCCATGTCCCCGCACGTACGCACGCGCGTCCTCGGAGTCGCAGCGGTCGCCGCCGGCGCGCTGCTCTCCGCCGGTCTCGTCGCCCCTCCCGCCGTGGCAGCCACCCCGGGCGATTACTCCGGTTCACTCCCCACCGGAACGACCTGGCTCGCCTCGGTGCCCTCGGACTGGAACGGCACCGTCCTGCTGTACAGCCACGGATACCGGCCCTCGTTCGTCCCCGGCAACCCGGCAGCCGTCGCCCCCGACGACGCCACGAAGACACTGCTGCTCGAGCAGGGCTACGCGCTCGTGGGCTCGTCGTACGCCGCGAGCGGTTGGGCGGTTCCCACCGCCGTCGACGACCAGCTGCAGTCGCTCGACGCGATGCTCGATGAGACCGGCCTCGATCCCGACCACATCCTGGCGTACGGCACCTCCATGGGCGGCCTCGTCACCGGCCGGATCGCGGAATCCGCGGGCGACGTCATCGAGGGCGCGATGCCCACGTGCGGGCTCATGGAGGGCGGCGTCGATCTGAACAATTACCAGCTCGACGGTGCGCACGCGATCGACCAGCTGCTGGCCCCCGCGCAGGAGATCGACATCGAGGGCTACGCCACGCTTCCCGATGCGTTCGCGGCGTCGGCGGCGCTGACTGCGGCGGTGGATGCCGGCCAGCAGACGCCCGAGGGGCGTGCGCGGATCGCCCTCGCCGCCGCCCTGTTCCACCTCTCGGACGGCGTGCTCGCGGCGGACGCGCCCACCGATCCCGCCGTGGCGCAGCAGTCGCTCTACGAGCAGCTGGTCGACACCATCGGGTTCGTCACGCCGGGGCGCTTCGACATCGAGTCGACCGCGGGTGGCAACGCGACGTGGAACGTCGGCGTCGACTACCAGAAGCTCTTCGCCCAGTCCGCGGACCGCGCGCTCGTCCAGGAGCTGTACCGGCAGGCCGGGCTGGACCTGAAGGGCGACCTGGCGACGCTGACGCAGACCGCGGACGTCGCGGCGGACCCGGGATCGGTCGAGACGCTGCGCGCGTCGTCGGGGCTCACCGGCGACCTGGAGATGCCCGTGCTGACGCTCCATACCCTCGACGACATCCTCGCCCCGGTGCAGGTCGAGCAGGAGTACGCAGAGGACGTCCGCGCAGCGGGCGACCAGAGCCTGCTCCGTCAGTACTTCGTCGACCACATCGGGCACTGCGTCTTCACGCCGGCCGAGATCGCGGCCGGCATCGAGACGCTGATGGACCGCGTCGAGAGCGGACACTGGGGCGGCCAGTCGGCCGAGCGCATGAACCGCCTCGCGGCGTCGCTGGACGAGAGCGAGTCGGCCTTCGTGCCGACGAAGCCCGGCGAGTTCCTCGCCGACCGCGAACGGCGCTGACCGGCCGCCGATCTCCGCAGTCGCAGAGAGGCCGCACCCCGACCCGGGTGCGGCCTCCGCGTCTCCCTCCGGCGGCGCGTCGCGTTCGGGAGTCACGACGCGCGGCTACGTCGTGTGCGATGCCACGTTTCGTGACACCCGAACAGTTGTCGGTCCGGGCTGTCGACTCGCGAGGGATGCCGCGCGCGGCCGGGTGCGATAGACTAGCCGCAGAACGGACGACTGTTCGCACAGCGAACACGAGGGGATCGCATGATCGACAAGACCGTGGGGTCTGTCGCGGAGGCCGTGGCCGGCATCCGCGATGGAGCGACCATCATGATCGGCGGCTTCGGCCGCGCCGGGCAGCCGGTCGATCTCATCGACGCGCTCATCGCGCAGGGCGCCACCGACCTGACGATCATCAACAACAACGCGGGCAACGGCGACGTCGGGCTCGCCGCCCTCCTCGCCAAGAAGCGCGTGCGCAAGATCCTGTGCTCGTTCCCGCGCCAGCACGACTCCTGGGTGTTCGACGGGCTGTACCGCGCCGGGGAGATCGAGCTCGAGCTCGTGCCGCAGGGAAACCTCGCCGAGCGCATCCGTGCGACCGGCGCCGGTATCGGCGCCTTCTTCTCGCCGACGGGCGTCGGGACGCAGCTGGCCGAGGGCAAGGAGCTCCGCGAGATCGAGGGGCGCACCTACGCGCTCGAGTACCCCATCAGGGCGGATGTCGCGCTGGTCGGCGCGTATCGCGCCGACCGCTGGGGGAACCTGGTCTACCGCGAGACGGCGCGCAACTTCGGCCCGATCATGGCCGCCGCCGCGACCACCACGATCGTGCAGGTCGACGAGATCGTGCCTCTGGGTTCGCTCGACCCCGAGTCGGTCGTGACCCCCGGCATCTTCGTCGACCGGGTGGTCGCGGTGGGGGAGCGCCGCTGGCTGAGCGACGGCGCGTTCGTCGGGGGAGTCGACATCGAAGGGCGCCCGCTCGTACGTGCGGACTCATCCGCAGAAGGAAGCGAGGTCGACCAGTGAGCGCCATCGAGTCATCGCCGGCCACGCGCATCACGCGCGAGCAGCTCGCCGCGCGCATCGCGCAGGACATCCCCGAGGGCTCCTACGTGAACCTCGGCATCGGGGCGCCCACGCTCGTCGCCGACTACCTGCCGCAGGACCAGGAGATCATCCTCCACACCGAGAACGGGATGCTGGGCATGGGGCCGTCTCCGGCCCCGGGCGCGGTCGACCCCGACCTCATCAACGCCGGCAAGCAGCCGGTCTCCGCGCTCGCCGGATCCGCGTACTTCCACCACGCCGACTCGTTCGGCATGATGCGCGGCGGCCATCTCGACGTGTGCGTGCTGGGTGCCTTCCAGGTGTCGCAGGCCGGTGACCTCGCCAACTGGTCCACCGGAGCGCCGGGCGCCATCCCCGCCGTCGGCGGTGCCATGGACCTCGCCATCGGCGCGAAGAACGTCTACGTCATGACGGACCTGTTGACCAAGACCGGCGAGTCGAAGCTGGTCGATGCCTGCACCTACCCCCTGACCGGCGTCAGCTGCGTCACGCGCGTCTACACGGACCACGCGGTGTTCGACGTCACGCCCGACGGCTTCGCGGTGCGTGAGGCGTTCGGCGACAACACGATCGAGCGCCTCGCCGAGCTCACCGGACTGGAACTGACCGATGCACCGGAGACAGCGGATGCCGCGGCCCGCAGCATCCGGGAGGAGAACTGACATGGCCACCTACATCTATGACGCGGTGCGCACGCCGTTCGGGCGCGCCGGCGGTGCCCTGTCGGGTGTGCGGCCCGATGACCTCGCCGCGATCGTGATGAAGGCGACGGCCGAGCGCACGGGCCTCGACCCGGCCCGCATCGACGACGTGATCTTCGGCGATGCGAACCAGGCGGGCGAAGACAACCGCAACGTCGCACGCATGGGTGCGCTGCTGGCCGGGTTCCCGACATCCGTCACGGGCGTCACGGTGAACCGCCTCTGCGCCTCGTCCGTCGAGGCCGTGGTCCAGGGCTCCCGCGCGATCGAGGCCGGAGACACCGACATCGTGCTCGCCGGGGGCGTCGAGTCGATGAGCCGGGCGCCGTACGTGGTCGAGAAGTCGCCGCGGCCGTGGCCGAGCGTGGGCAACCAGACGATGTGGAACACGTCGATCGGGTGGCGCATGACCAACCCGAAGCTGCCGAAGCACTGGACGATCTCGAACGGCGAGTCCGCGGAGCTGATCGCCCGCGAGTGGGGCATCTCGCGCGCGGCGCAGGACGAGTTCGCCGTGCGCTCGCACCGGCTCGCCGCCGAGGCGTGGGCCGCGGGCCGCTACGACGGCGAGATCGTGCAGGTGCGCGGTGCGGAGCTCGCGCGCGACGAGGGCATCCGCGACGATACCTCGGTCGAGAAGCTCGCCGGGCTGAAGGCGCTGTTCGCCGCCGACGGCGAGGGAACGGTCACGGCGGGCAACTCGTCGCCGATCAACGACGGCGCGTCGGCCGTGCTGCTCGGGCGCGAGGGTGCGCTGCCCGGCGAGCCTCTGGCGCGCATCACCGCACGTGCCGCGCACGGCGTGGACCCCGACCAGTTCCCGATCGCGCCGATCGAGGCCGCGAACAAGGCGCTGGCACGCGCCGGGCGCACGTGGGCCGACGTCGACTTCGTCGAGCTCAACGAGGCGTTCGCGTCGCAGTCGCTCGCATGCTTGGCCGGCTGGCCCGAGCTCGATCCCGACAAGCTCAACGTGCACGGCGGCGCGCTGGCGATCGGGCATCCGCTCGGCGCCTCGGGCGGGCGCATCATCGGCCACGCCGCGCACGAGTTGCGCCGGCGCGGCAGCGGCGTCGCGGTCGCCGCGATCTGCATCGGCGTCGGGCAGGGGCTCGCCGTCGTAATCGAACGGTAGACATCTACCATCGTCGTGTCTACCTCGGTAGACTCTCGCGCATGAGCCTGAACATCAAGAACGAGCGCACGCACGCGCTGGTTCGTGAACTCGCCGAGCTCACCGGCATGAGTCAGACGAGTGCCGTGGAGGACGCGGTGCGCCGGCGCCTCGACGAGGTCAAGCGTGATGTCGACCGCGGTCGCGAGCTGCCCGAACCGGACTTCTCTCCGGATGAGATCGAACGACGCAGGGTGGACATCGAGCGCATCCTCCACGCGCTGTGGGCGGAGACGACGCCGGAGCAGCGCGCGGCGTTGTCCACGGCGGAGGACGAGCTCTACGACGAACTCGGCCTGCCGAAGTGATCGTCGACACCTCCGCTGTCGTCGCGCTGCTGCAGGATGAGGAGCCGGCACCCTTCATCGAGAAGCTGCTTCTCGCCCGCCGCTCCCAGATGTCCGCCGCCACCCTCGTCGAGACGCGAGCCGTCGTGGGTGGCCGCCTCGGTGTCGCCGGGCTGCGCAGGCTCGATGCGCTGCTTCGTCGCTTCGGCACCGAGATCGTCCCGTTCGATGCGTCCCAGGCGGATGCAGCGAGCGCCGCCTACCGCGACTACGGTCGCGGGACGGGACACCCTGCGCGGCTCAACTTCGGCGACACATTCTCCTATGCGCTTGCGCACGTCCGCGACGAATCGCTGCTCTTCGTAGGCGACGACTTCTCCCGCACCGACATCCGGTCGGCACTCGAGGAGTACGGCGAATGACCGACGAATCGGATGCCTCCCCGAGCCGCGACACCGTCCAGTCGCTCGTGCGTGGGCTCGCGGTGATCCGCGCGTTCGACGCGGAGCATCCGGAGCTCACGCTGAGCGAGGTCGCGCGAGGAGCCGGGATCCCCCGCGCCGCAGCGGGCCGGTTCCTGCGCACGCTGGAGGAGCTCGGCTATGTCCGCGCATCGGCCGGCTCGGCGAACGGGTCGGGCATCGGTCGCACATTCGCACTCACCCCGCGCGTGCTCGAGCTGGGCTTCAGCTACCTGTCGGCGCTGTCGATCCCCGAGATCGTGCAGCCGCACCTCGAGCGCCTGTCGCGCGACGTCGACGAGAGCGTGTCGGCGGCGGTGCTCGACGGCGAGGAGATCGTTTACGTCGCCCGCGTGCCGACCCGCCGCATCATGAGCGTGCGCATCACGATCGGCACGCGGTTCCCCGCCTTCGCGACGTCGATGGGACGCGTGCTGCTGGCCGGGATGCCGGATGCCGCCCGCGACGCGCTGCTCGCGGCATCCGCTCTGCCCGCCCTCACCGACCGCACCGTGACGAGCACCGGCGCGCTGCGCGACGAGCTCGCGCGCGTGCGGGAGCAGGGCTGGGCGCTGGTGGACGGCGAGCTGGAGCCGGGCCTGCGCTCGGTGGCCGTCCCGCTGCACGATCGCCGCGGCGACGTGGTCGCGGCCGTGAACGTGTCGACCAGTGCCACGCGCGACAGCATCGACCACGTCGTCGCCGAGTATCTCCCCCCGCTGCAGCGGACCGCGGCGGCCATCGACGCCGAGCTGCGCCTGGTCTGAGGCCCCGGGCGTTTCGTCTCGCTCCGCTCGTTCAACGACCGGGGTCGCATTGGGCGACACCCCCGTCGTTGAGCGAGCGAGGTACGAGCGAGACGAAACGCGCCTGCTCTGACCCGTACGGATGCCGCGGGCCGCGGCGTCCATCTCAGAACACGATCGTGTGGTTGCCGTGGCGGATGATGCGGTCCTCGGCGTGCCACAGCACCGCGCGGGAGAGCACCTGGCGCTCGACGTCGGCGCCGCGGCGGGCGAGCTCGGCGGCGGAGTCGGCGTGCGTGACGCGCACCGTGTCCTGCTCGATGATCGGACCCTCGTCGAGGTCGTCGGTGACGTAGTGCGAGGTCGCGCCGATGAGCTTGACCCCGCGCTGCTTCGCCTTCTTGTAAGGCTCGGCGCCGATGAAGGCGGGCAGGAACGAGTGATGGATGTTGATCACCGGCACCCCCAGCTGCGACAGGAAGTCGCCCGAGAGGATCTGCATGTACCGCGCGAGCACGACGAAGTCGACGTTGCCTCTGAGCAGCTCGATGATCTTCGCCTCGGACGCCGACTTGTCGGGACCGGGTGCGCCCGGCACGTGGAAGAACGGCACGCCGAACGAGCGCACGTCCTCGGCCGAGGTGGTGTGGTTCGAGATCACCATCGGCACGGTGACGGGCAGGTCGCCGCGGCGGTGGCGCCACAGCAGGTCGAGCAGGCAGTGGTCCTGCTTCGACGACAGGATCGCCATGCGCTTCGGCACGGACTGGTCGGTCAGCGACCACTCCAGCTCGAAGCCGGCGAGCGTCTCGGCGATCTCGCTCTCGATCACAGGGCGGTCGGCGGCGAACCCCGGGCGGTGGAACACGACCCGCTGGAAGTACGCCCCACCGGTGGGGTCGTCGGAGTACTGGTCGAACGCGACGATGTTGCCGCCGATGCGCGTGATCATCGCCGAGACGGCGGCCACGATTCCGGGCCGGTCGCTGCCGTGCACGATGAGGCAGGCGTGGTCGGGCTTCAGGTTCGGTGAGGCTGGCACCGTTCGATTCTGCCCTGTGCGAAGGATCGCCGCTTCTTGGTGTCGGATGCGCGGATTCACAGGCGACAGCCGGATGTGGCGGCCAATACCCTGACGGCATGAACGCCGCTACCCCCACCCGTGCCGCGGGGCGCGACGACCGGATCACGCTCCGGTTCATGGCTGTCCCCTCCGACACCGCCGCCGGTGGACGATCTGTCGCCGCCGGAAGCGTCATGGAGTGGATCGACAAGGCCGGCTACGCGTGCGCGGTCGGCTGGGCGGGCGCCTACTGCGTCACCGCGTACGTCGGGAATGTCCGCCATCGGCGGCCGATCGCCCCGGGAAGCCTCATCGAGGTGCAGGCGCGCATCGTGTACACCGGCCGTACGAGCATGCACGTGGTCGTCACCGTCTCGTCGGCGCGGGTGAATGAGCGCGCCTACACGCCGGCGACGACGTGCATCCTCGTCTTCGTCGCGAAGGGCGAGGACGGCCGGCCGACCGAGGTGCCGGCGTGGGAGCCGGTCTCGCGGTCGGATCACAAGCTCGCCGACGGCGCGATCGAGCGGATCGAGTCGCGCGCCGAGATCAAGCGGCTCATGCTGGCGCAGGAGTACACGGACGCGTCGGCGGCGCCGCGCACCACGCTCCGCTTCCTCGCCCCGCCGGGCGTCGTGAACTTCGGCGGCAAGGCTCACGGCGGCACCGTCATGCGGTGGATCGACGAGGCGGACTACGCGTGCGCCGCGGCGTGGGCGAAGGACGGTCTCGGCACGCCTCGTTCCTCGGCACTCGATCCGGCGGGCGCCGACGCCAGCACGGCGGTCGGTGTCTACTCCGGCGGAATCCACTTCTTCGCGCCCGTCGTCATCGGGCACCTCGTGGATGTGGACGCGCGCATCGTCTACACCAGCAGGCACAGCATGCATCTGAGCACGCAGGTGTGGACGGCCGATCCCCGCACGCCGGCGGAGCGCATGCTGACGACCCAGTGCCTGAGCGTGTTCGTCGTGCCCGGACCCGATGGCGTCGCCCGGCCGGTTCCGCAGTGGAGCCCGGAGCTGCCCGAGGATGTGCGCCTGCAGGAGCACGTGCGCGAGATCATGAGCCTGCGCGAGGAGATCCCGCCCATCGCGGCATCCCTCACCCTCGAGCCCTGAGCCAAGCCACCGGACGTCGGGCGTCTGGACGGCGGGAAGGATGCCGCTACGCCGCCGTCCCGCTGCGCACCAGGTCGCCGTTGCGGGTGAGCGCGAGGAACTCCGCGACCGCATCGCGGCTCTTGGTGAGGCACGCGAGGCGGTCCTCGAGGGCGGCGAGCTCGGTCGCGAGCATCTCGGCGAGCTCGCGCGAGCAGGTGAGCTGTGACTGCAGCGCGCACTGCCGCTCGACGTCGAGCACGACCTTCGCAAGGCGCGTGGTGAGCCCGGCCTGGACGAGACCGCGTGCGCGTGTGGCGCGATCGACGTCGGACTCGTCGTACGACCGATAGCCGTTCGCCGACCGCCCGGAGACGAGCAGACCCTGCTCCTCGTAGTACCGCAGCATGCGCGGGGGGATGCCGGTGCGCTCCGACAGCTCGCCGATCTTCATGACGCTCGGGCCTCCGTGTCGATTGATGTCGCTCGAAAGCTTGACATTGACATTGATGTCAAAGTTTAGCCTGCGCGCCCGGCTCATCCTGAGCTTCGGCGTGCTCGTCACCGTCACCGCCGAGTCGCTGCCGGCCGGGCTCATGCCCGAGATGTCGGCGGATCTCGGCGTCCCGCCGATGCAGATCGGCCTGCTCATCTCGGTCTGGGCGCTGACCGTGATCATCACGAGCATCCCGCTCGCGAAGGCGTTCTCGCGGGTCGACCGGCGCCTGGTCGTCGGCGTCGCGCTCGGCGTGTTCGCGCTGGCGACCATCGTGACGGCCCTCGCCCCCTCGTACCCCTTCGCCTTCGCGACGCGCATCGCGTCGGCGGCGGCCCGTGGCGTCTTCTGGGCCGTGGCTCGGCGGAGTCGCCGGCGGCGAGGCGTCGCCCACCGTCACGACCGCGGTCTCGGCAGCGGCCATGGTCGTCGCCGCGGGAATCGGGGTGCTCGGCGTGGTCCTCGCCGGGCGGAGGCTCGCCGCAGCCCGCGGCTGATGCCGCACCCCGCGGCGACGCGACCACAGCGATTGACGCCGCACCCACGGCTGACGCCGGCCGAGCCGCTTCCCGGTCAGCACGTCGCCCACCGCTTCGTGGGAGTCGGCCACGATCGCGGCCCAGTCGTCGTACGACAGGCCGGCGTACGGCGGATCGGAGAGCGGGCCGTGGGGGCTGATGATACGGTCGACCGACCGCAGGCGCCCCGCCGCGTCGTCGACGATCGCGGGGTTGTGCAGCATGAAGCGGAAGCGCACGCCGGGGGTGTGCTTCACCCCGAGCCTCGACACCACGCTGCCGACGGTCACGAAGCCGTAGTCCGAGCCGTACATCGAGAACTCGCGCGTGGACTCCTCGGGCGACCACGTCGCCTGGCTCTCGAACACGCGACGCGCGGCCTCGAGCGCGGCGGTCGTGTGTTCGGCGAGATGCACGGCGAACGGGGTCAGCTCGTACGTGTTGCCGCGTCGCGCGAGGATCGGGTCGTTGAAGCGCGTGCGCAGCCGCGGCACGCCTGGCATCAGCGCACGCCGCGCATCAGCTTCAGCACGGGCCGCACCGAGGCGAGCAGTGCGAGGCCCAGGAGGATCGCGATGACGCCGAGGATCGTGAAGTACGGCACCTCGTTCGTCGGGTCGTAGAACTGCGCGAGCCAGCCGGCGATCGCGGTGCCGAGAGCGACCGATAGGAAGTACAGCGCCACCATCTGCGTGTGGAAACGCTCGGGGGCGAGCTTGGTCGTCACCGACAGGCCCGGGGGAGAGATGAACAGCTCCGCGATCGTGAACACGAGCAGGATCAGCACGATGGCCAGCAGCGGCGTGGAGTTGGGGGCGCCGTTCGCCCACGGGAGGAACAGCAGGAACGCGATACCCATGATCATCGCGCCGAGCGAGAACTTCACCGGCGCCGACGGTGCCCTGTTCCCCAGCTTCGTCCAGATCGCGGCGAACACCCCGGACAGGATGATCACGAAGATCGGGTTGATGGAGTTCACCCACGACACGGGCATCTCCCAGCCGAAGATCGAGCGATTGAGACGCTGGTCGGAATAGATCGTCAGGACGGTGAACTGCTGCTGGTACAGCGACCAGAACCCCACGTTGACGATGAACAGCGGGATGAACCCGATCACGCGCGACCGCTCGTCGCCGCTGATGTGGCGCGACGCGATGATGACGCAGAAGTACGCGATCGCCGCTGCGAGCGTGACGAGGATCACGACGCCCGCGAGGTTGTCGGCGCGGATGACGCCGGTGAGCACGAGCACGACGAGGACCAGCAGACCGGCGATGCCGATGCCGACCGCCATGCCCCGGCGGTTCGCGGGGAGCGGATTCGCGACGACGCGCGACGAGGCCGGTAGCTGCTTGCGCCCGAACGAGTACTGGATGAGGCCGATCGCCATGCCGACCGCGGCGGCCGCGAAGCCCCAGTGGAAGCCCACGTTGCTCTGCAGGAACCCCGTGACGATGGGCCCCAGGAACGCGCCGAGATTTATGCCGAGGTAGAACAGCGAGAAGCCGGCGTCGCGTCGCGGGTCCTTGGGGGAGTACAGCGTCCCGACCACGGCGGTGGCGTTGGCCTTGAGTCCGCCCGAGCCGATCGCGACCAGGACCAGCCCGACGCCGAGGCCCCACACGTTCGGAAGCACGGCGAGGGCGATGTGACCGGCCATGATGACCCACGCGCTGAAGAACAGCACGCGCTCCGAGCCCAGCAGGCGGTCGGCGACCCACGCGCCGAGGATCGTCGACAGGTAGACGGTGCCGCCGTACGCGCCGACGATGCCGGTGGCCGTCGCCTCGGGGATGCCGAGCCCGCCCTCCGCGACGGAGTAGTACATGTAGATGAGCAGGATGCCCTGCATGCCGTAGAAGCTGAACCGCTCCCACATCTCCACGCCGAAGATGTGCGCGAGCGACCACGGCTGACCGAAGAACCTCGTGTCGTGGTCTGCGCCGTCCTCTGTGCCTGTGGTGCCGGCGGCGTCGGTCCCGCTCGCGGCAGCCACCGTGCCGGTCCTCGTCGCATCGGCCGCGGCGGTCGCGCCGTCGGGTGGGCCGACCGGAACCTGGTCGGGCTTGCGCTCGCCCCGCGCCGGCTCGTCACCCTGAAAGCCCTGATCCCGCCCGCTCATCGTCTGCTCCCGTCGCCCCCGGTTTGACCGTCAGGCTAGCGATGGCGCACGCACGGCCGAAAGCCCCCGACCCGCGACCCCCTTCGTCTGAGCGCAGGCTCAGAGGCATCATCGGCGGGGGTGCAGCCGGTCTCGCGACCGCGTGGCTGCTGGAGCAGGATCACGACGTCACGCTCTTCGAGAAGGACGATCGGCTCGGCGGTCACGCGCACACCGTCGACATCGACGTCGGGGGCCGGCCGCTCAGCGTCGATGCCGGGTTCCAGTTCTTCGCCCACAGCGCCGCGTATGCCACTTTCAACCGCCTGCACGACGCCCTCGATGTGCCCCGCGCCACGTACCCGGCGACCCTCACCGTCTCTCGCGCCGACGGCACCCGGCCGGTCGTGATGCCGCCCTTCCGGCGAGGTCGACCCGTGTGGAGTTCGCTCACTCCGCGCGCGATCACGCCCCTCCTGCGGTTCCGTGCGTTCCTGTCCGGCATCCCCGCGTTCCTCGCTCGGCACGACACCACGCTGACGATCGCGGAGTACGTCGAGCGGAAGCATCTGCCGAGGTCGTTCGTCGACGATTTCCTGTTCCCGCTGCTGCTCGCGTTCTGGTGCGTCGACCTCGCCGACTTCCGCAGCTTCGCCGCCTACAACGCGCTGTACTACCTGGGCGCCAATCTCCCGCGGGGACTGCGGCCGCCCGATCTACGACGCCGAGCTGCCGCAGCCCCTTTACGCCACCGCGACCTACCGGCACGGCCTGATCGACACGGCGTACTTCGACGCGCAGCGGCGGCTGCGGCCGCTCCAGGGGCGACACGGCGTCTCGCTCGCCGGGCTCTACACCGCGGATGCCGATTCCCACGAGAGCGCGATCCTGTCGGCCGTCGCCGTCGCCGAGCGTCTGGTCCCGGACTCGTCGCGTCTCGCCCTGCTGCGAGGGTGACGCCGGGCCGGCTCACTCGCGGAGGGACGGATGCCGCTCCTCGGGCGCGTGATGACGCGGGATGAACAATGCCACCACGAGGGCGACGATGGCGGCGGCCCCGCCGAGGATCAGCGACAGCGTGAAGCCGGTCGTCGTCGGGACCGGTACTCCCTCGAAGTCGACGGTGTATGTGGCGAGAACCGCGCCGATCACCGCGGCCGCGGTGCTGGTGCCGAGCGACCGGAACAGCGCATTGAGACCGTTCGACGCGCCGGTCTCGCTCTGCGGCACGGAGCGCATGATGAGCATCGGCATCGAGGCATACCCGAAGCCGATGCCGGCGCCGATGAGGATGTTCGCGACGAGGATGTGCCACACCTCGGAGGAGAACAGCAGCGTGAACCCGTACGCGGCGATCAGTGAGAGCGCGCCGAGCAGCAGCAGGAGCTTGGGACCGGTGCGGAACGCGATGCGACCGGCGATCGGCGAGAGCAGCATCATGACGATCCCCGAAGGCATGACGATCAGGCTCGCGACCAGCAGTGACAGCCCGAACCCGGCGCCGGTCGCGACCGGCAGCTCGAGCATCTGCGGGTACACGACGTTCGAGGCGAAGAGCGAGAACCCCATCGCCACCGAGGCGATGTTCGTGAGCAGCACGGCGGGCCGGGCGGCGACCCGCAGGTCGAGCAGCGGCTCGTCGATGCGCAGCTCGAACCATCCCCACAGCAGCAGCACGACCAGACCGCCGAGTCCGCACACCAGCACCGCCGATGATCCCCAGCCCCATTCGTTGCCGCGCGAGATCGCCAGCAGGATGCCGATGAGCCCGACGGCGAGTCCGGCGGCGCCGACATAGTCGAACCGGCCGGCGGTGCGCAGGACGCTCACCGGCACGATCCAGAGGACGAGGGCGAACACGACGACGCCGAGACCTGCGGCCATCCAGAACAGCAGATGCCAGTCACTGCGTTCGGTGATCAGCGCGCTGATCGGCAGGCCGAGCGCGCCGCCGACGCCGAGCGTTGCGCTCATGAAGGCGATCGCGGAGTCGACGCGGTCCTCGTGCAGCACGTCGCGCATGATCGAGATGCCGAGCGGCACGACGCCGACGATGGCGCCCTGGAGTGTGCGCCCCACGATGATCCCGACGATGCCCGGCGACAGCGCCGCGACGACGGAGCCCGCGACCATCACCGCGACGAGCACGAGCACGATGCGGCGCTTGCCGTACATGTCGCCGAGGCGCCCCGAGATCGGGGTGATCACGGCCGCGGCGAGCAGCGTCGAGGTGACGACCCACGCGGTGTCCTCGCGGCTGGAGTTCAGCAGCTCCGGCAGCTTCGACTGGATGGGCACCATGAGGGTGAACATGAACGACGAGCACAGGCCCGCGACCGCCAGCACGGCGACGATGGCGCCCTGACGCGGCATCCGGGTGAGTCTTCTTCTCGCGTCCTCGTCACCCGTGCCCATCACTTCAGGCTATCGGCGCTGCAGGGACGCGGGCTCCGCGGGTGCGCGCTGACGGCACGCGGCTCCGCGGGTGCAGACTGGGCACATGGCCGAGACCGCGACGCCGCCCGGCATCGACATCCGTCCGCTCGACACCGTCGAGGAGGTCCACCGCGCCTCCGACGTGCTCGCCGAGGTGTGGGGCGGCGACCGCGGGGGCATGCCGCCGAACCTGCTGCGCGCCCTCGCGCACTCCGGCAATTACGCCGTCGGCCTGTACGACGGCGATCACATGGTGGGGGCGTCCGTCGCGTTCTTCGCGGCTCCGGCGGCGCGCTCGATGCACAGCCACATCACCGGCGTCCTGCCCGGCCACCAGTCGCAGGGTCTCGGCCGGGTGCTCAAGCAGCACCAGCGCGAGTGGGCGCTCGCGCGCGACGTGGGTCACATCACGTGGACGTTCGACCCGCTGGTCGCCCGCAACGCCCACTTCAACCTGCGGGTGCTCGGCACGAGGGTCACCGAGTACCTCGTGAACCACTACGGACCCATGGACGACGGGGTCAACCGCGGCGACGCGACCGACCGCATCATGGTGTCGTGGGCGCTGGCCGCGCCGCCGGTGCCCACCCCCGACGACGAGCAGGTGGTCGCGTCGGTCGAGATCCCTCACGACATCGAGACCCTGCGCCGCGAGACACCGGTGGATGCCGCGGTCTGGCGATCGCACGTGCGAGATCAGCTCGTCGGTCACCTCGCCGACGGCCTCGTGATCGGCGGTTTCGACGACGCGCGCGGCTACCTGCTCGTCCCCGGTCGTTGAGCGAGCGTGGACCTCGATTCCCGGTCGTTGAGCGAGCGTGGACCTCGATTCCCGGTCGTTGAGCGAGCGAGCGCCAGCGAGCGAGACGAAACGCCTCGAGCACGCCGAAGACGTTTCGTCTCGCGTCGCTCGCTCAACGACCGGGGGGTTCCTTCGTGGGGTCTCCCGGTCGCACGTCGGCGTCGTCGCGGATGTGGATCCGCGTGATGCCGTCGTGGTGCGTCACGTCGATCCGCGGGTCGGCGTCGGACTCGACGGCATCCGGCGCGGACGTGAGCTGGTCACGCCGCTTCTCGTCGTCGGTCATGCCGGTGGAGCCGGTCTCGTCGTGGTCGTTCATGGTCATCCTCTCCGCCACTCGTCGCTCTTCAGATGCGAGCCGGCCTGCGGGCCCATCTGCAGCATCCCGCCGTCGACGGTCCAGCTCGCCCCGGTCACGTAGCTCGCCTGCGGCGAGGCGAGGAACGCCACCACCGCCGCGATCTCCTCGGGCCTTCCCGGCCGACCCAGCGGGATGCCGGGGCGACGGGTGCGCTCGGCGTCCTCGGGATCCTGGTTCGTGAGCGGCGTCGCGATCTCCCCCGGAGCCACCGCGTTGACGGTGATCGCGTGCTCTCCGAGCTCCTGGGCCATCGTCTCGATGAGGCCGCCGAGGCCGTGCTTGGCGGCGACGTACGCCGCCGATCCGACCCGCGGCTGCGTCTCGTGCACGCTCGTGATCGCCACCAGGCGCCCGCCGCGACCGGCGCGTACCAGGTGGCGAGCGGCAGCTTGAAGGCCGGCGAAGGCGCCGTCGAGGTTGAGGGCGACGATCTGACGCCAGTCCTCGATCGAGAGGTCCAGGAACGGACCGCCCGAGCCGCCGCCGGCGTTGTTGACGAACACGTCGAGCCCACCGAGGCGCTCGACGAGGCCGTCGATCGTGCTGGCGACATCGTCGAGGGCGGTCGCGTCGAACCGCGTCACCTCGGCCCGGCGCCCGCGTTCGCGCACGCGGTCGGCCGTGCGCTCGGCGCCCTCCTCGTCGCTGTGCCACGTGATGCCGACGTCCAGTCCGGCATCCGCGAGTGCCAGTGCGGTCGCCTGCCCGATGCCCGAGTCCGAGGCGGTCACGATCGCGTGCCGCGGCGCGAAGTCGAAGGTGTCCATGTGCCCGACGCTACGAGGTGGGATCCGCTCGGGGCACGGGGTTGCGTGCTCCGTGCGGCCCCGCTAGACGCGCGTACCGGTTCGGCCGAAATCCGACGGACGATGGCGGTTCCGGCCGGCGGCCGCCGGATGCCGCAACCCTAAGCTGATCCGCATGCCCGAGTACCGCGCGCACTTCGACTTCGACATCAGCTTCGCCAACGGTGGGGGCCTCGCCGGCACGGGGTTCCGGCTCGACCTGCCGACCGCCGACGCCACGGAGGATGAGATCGCACGCCTGCTGGTCGTGCATCTCGGGCTCGCGCTCGTGGACGAGGTGTCGCTGCGCGGACTGCGCGTCGTCGAGGAGCCGCATCGCGGCAGCCGCGGCGTGGAGCAGGCGGTGGATGCTGCGGCCTCTGCCCGCCGCGTCGTCGACCTCAGCCACCCGATCCGCGCCGGGCTGGTGACCTACCCCGGGCTGCCCGCGCCGACCATCACGCCGCACCTCACCCGCGAGGACTCGCGCGCCCGCTACGCGCCGGGCACCGAGTTCGCGATGGACGTCATCCACATGATCGGCAACACCGGCACCTACCTCGACTCGCCGTTCCATCGGTACGCCGACGGCAGCGACCTGGCGGGCCTCGACCTGGCGTCGCTGGTCGGCCTCCGCGCGGAGGTCTTCCACCTCGAGGACGCGTGGGACGGCTCGCGGCGCGGCATCCGTTCGGCCACGCTCGCCGATCGCGACGTGCGCGGTGCCGCCGTGCTGCTGCACACCGGATGGGACCGCTCGTTCGGCCGACCGGAGTACGGCGTCGGTGCGCCGTTCCTGACGGGCGAGGCCGCGCGGTTGCTCATCGATGCCGGTGCGGTGCTGGTGGGCATCGACTCGCTCAACATCGACGACACCGAGTCGGGGGGCGAGCGGCCAGCGCACAGCCTGCTGCTCGATGCGGGCGTGCATGTCGTCGAGCACCTCACGAACCTCGGCGAGCTGCCACCGCGCGGCGCGCGTTTCACGGCGGCGCCGCCCGCCGTCGAGGGCTTCGGCACGTTCCCCGTGCGCGCCTTCGCCGAGATCCCCGCCTGACGCGGCGCGGCAGAGGCAGCGACGGCGTCCGTCCCCCCACCGCAGCCCGGGATCGCCGCGGGACAGTCCCTACCGAACATGGAGTCCGCCGGGGGGCTGCCACCGATTCAGATGTCGGAACCTGCGCCTACCGTGAGGTCATGGACGCGTTCGAGGGAGGGGTTGTCGACGGCGTGGGAGCGGCGCCGGTCGTCGACGACCTTGTAGCCGCGACCAGGCACGCGTTGTATCAGCGGCACCCTCGCCATCTCTTCTTCTTCGAACGAGGAGAGATCATGCGCGAGCACATCGAGACCCTGATCGTCGCCGTGGGCGACTTTATGCGGAACCCACCACAGCACGCCGCCCCCGCAGAACCGCGCAGCCGCCGCCCGCGGCGTGCACGGTCGACGTACGTCGCGGTACGTCGCGGTACGTCGCGAGATAACTACCACGCGCCTCGCCCACTGACCCGCATCCGTCGGCGGCCGGGCGTACGCTGAGCGCATGCCCATCGCCCCGCCGGCGGCATCCGTCGCCCTCGAAGGATTCGAGCTGCGGGTGCTGCACCTGCCGCTCGTCGCCCCGTTCACGACGTCGTTCGGCACCGAGACCGTGCGAGAGGTCATCCTGGTCCGTGCGCTGACCGGCGACGGTGACGGGTGGGGCGAGATCGTCACGCAGGCCGACCCGCTGTACTCCAGCGAGTACACGCAGGGCGCGTGGGATGTCGCGCTGCGCTTCCTCGCGCCCGCGCTGCTGGATCGGGGGAGTGTGGCGCCGGAGGAGGTCGCGGGTGCGCTCGAGCCGTTCAAGGGTCACCGCATGGCAAAGGCCGGGCTCGAGCTCGCGGTGCTCGACGCCGCGCTGCGATCCGAGGGGCGCAGCTTCGGCGAGTACGTCGGCGCTGTGCGCGACCGCGTTCCCAGCGGAGTGTCCGTCGGCATCCAGCGCGACCCCGCGGCCCTCGTCGACACCGTGCGCGGCTACCTCGACGAGGGGTACGTCCGGATCAAGATCAAGATCAAGCCCGGCCGCGACGTCGGCGACACGGCCGCGGTGCGCGACGCCTTCGGCACGATCCCGCTGCAGGTGGACGCGAACTCGGCCTACACCCTGGCGGATGCCGACATCTTGGCCGAGCTCGACCGCTTCGACCTGCTGCTGATCGAGCAGCCGCTGCAGGAGGACGACCTCGTCGACCATGCCACGCTCGCCCGGCGGCTGCGCACCCCGGTCTGCCTGGACGAGTCCATCGTCTCGGACAAGGCGGCTGCCGACGCGCTCGCGCTGGGCTCGGCATCCGTCGTCAACATCAAGGCCGGGCGCGTCGGCGGATACCTGGAAGCCGTGCGGATCCACGACCGATGCCTCGCCGCGGGCGTGCCGGTGTGGTGCGGCGGCATGCTCGAGACCGGCATCGGCCGCGCGGCGAACGCCGCGCTCGCCGCCTTGCCGGGCTTCACTCTGCCCGGGGACGTCTCGGCGTCGAGCCGGTTCTACACGCGCGACATCGTGACCGAGCCGGCGGTGCTCGAGGACGGCCATGTGCGCGTGCCGACGGGTCACGGCCTCGGCGTCGAGATCGACCAGGTGGCGCTCGACGACGTCACCGTCGCGCGCGAGACGCTGACGCGGTAGGTCTCGTGCGGACGTCGCCTGCCCACCGTTCCCGCCATGGGTCGCTGTCGGTGCAGGCCGGGATCGCGGCGGCTGCGGCGATCGCCGTCGCGCTGGGGTTCGTCGGCTGCGCGCCCTCGCCGACCGTCGCGACCACCGCGGCGCCCATCCGCACACTGCCGGCCGCGGTGACCGTCGAGCTCGCTCAGCTGCGGGCGGACGTCGCCCCGAGGCAGGCCCAGCTGCGGGTGGGGAACGGGTCCGACGCCGCCATCACGGTGGGGGAGGTGAGCGTCGAAGATCCGCGACTCGATGGCCCGGCGACGCGTGTCGTCCCCGACCGGGTGAGCACGATCCCGGCGGGAGGCTCCGTCGACATCCGCGTGCAGCTGCCGCCGGTGGCCTGTTCGACGTCGGATGACGGCGATTCCGACGCGGTGCTCGAGCTCGTGGGCGAGTCCGGGTCGGTCGAGGTGACGGCATCCGCTCCGGATGCGCTGGGCTTCCTCGCGCCGCTGCACGCCCGCGAATGCCTGCAGGAGCGGATGGCGGATGCCGCGACGCTGGCGTTCACCGGCTTCCGGCCGTCGGCTCCCGGGGAGCCTGCGACCCTCGAGCTGACGGTGACTCCCACCGGCACCGGTGCGGGCACCGTCGTCGGGCTGGAGCGCACGAACCTGCTGGACTTCGCCGCCACACCCGCCGAGGACGAGGTGTTCCCCCTCGACATCGACGTGTCGGCGGCGGAGGCGGAGCCCGTGGTGGTGGAGATCCCGCTCGTTCCGTTCCGCTGCGACCCCCACGCGGTGCAGGAGGACAAGCGCGGCACCATCTTCGACGTCCGGATCGAGCTCCAGGGGGAGCCCGGCGAGTTCGAGCTCTTCGTGGGCGACGAGCTGCGCGGCCGGATCCTCACCTGGGTCGCCGGTTGGTGCGGCTTCGCCAGCTGAGCGCACGCTTCGGTGGCTGTGTGGGTGGCGGCGAGCCCCCGGTCGTTGAGCGAGGGAGCGCCAGCGACCGAGACGAAACGCGCCTGGAGGTGCCGCTTCGTCTCGCTGGCACTCGCTCCGCTGCCGGCTGGACGCGCGCCACTAGGCTGGCGCCATGTCCGCGCACGTGCTCGACATCGTGCCGGCGCCACCGACGGCGGACGGCGGGCACGAGCAGGGGGCGGACCGATGAGCGAGTATCCCGACATCTCGGACCACGGGCTGATCGGCGACCTGCAGACCGCCGCGCTCGTCGACACCGAGGGGTCGATCGACTGGTTCTGCGCGCCGCGGTTCGACTCGCCGAGCGTGTTCGGGTCGCTCCTGGACGCGCAGCGCGGCGGCTTCTGCCGCGTGCGCCCCGAGACCGACGACTACGTGACGCGGCAGCTGTATCTTCCTGACACGGCCATCCTGCTCACTCGGTTCATGACTCAGGAGGGCGTCGGCGAGGTCCTCGACTTCATGCCGATCGCGGGCGACGAACCGACCGACCGGCACCGCATCGCCCGTCTCATCCGCGTCGTCCGGGGTTCCATGACATTCGTCGGCGAGATCAGGCCGGCGTTCACGTACGGGACCGTCGCCCACACCGGCGTCGAACCGGCGCTCGGCGACGGTGTGCTGTTCCGGGGCGGGGATCAGGCGCTCACTGTGCACCGCGTCGGCGAGATCATCCGCCGCGGCGAGCAGCAGGCGGGCACGATCGAACTGATCGAAGGCGGCCTGCGCGTCCACGGCACGCTGCACGCCGGCGAGCGCACCGGCGTGCTCATCGAGACGGGCGGCGCTGCGCCGCGTCGCGTCTCGATCGATGAGCTCGAGCGGATGTACCTCGAGACCCAGCGCTTCTGGCGGGACTGGGTGGGGCGCTCGACGTACCGGGGCCGCTGGCGCGAGATGGTGCACCGATCGGCCATCACGCTGAAGCTCCTCACCTACGCACCCTCGGGTGCTCTGGTCGCCGCTCCCACGGCGGGCCTGCCCGAGCAGGTCGGGGGCGAGCGCAACTGGGACTACCGCTACACCTGGATCCGCGACGCATCGTTCTCGGTGCAGGCACTGCTCGGCCTGGGCTATCGCGACGAGGCGGAGGCCTTCGTGCAGTGGCTCACCGACCGGGTGCAGGAGAGCGCGGGCGACGAGTCCGGCCCGCTCAAGATCATGTACCGTGTCGACGGATCGTCCGATCTCGCAGAGACGACATTGCCGGAATGGCGCGGCTACCGCGACTCGTCGCCGGTGCGCATCGGCAACGGTGCGGCCGACCAGCTGCAGCTCGACATCTACGGCGAGGCGATGGACTCCATCCGGCTCGCCGCCGAGCACGGCTTCCAGCTCAGCGACGGGGAATGGGCCGACGTCAGCCGCATGCTCGACTGGGTCTGCGACAACTGGGATCGGCCCGAGGAGGGGGTCTGGGAGACCCGCGGGGGACGGAAGAAGTTCACCTTCGGGCGCTTCATGTGCTGGGTGGCGCTGGACCGAGGCATCCGTCTCGCCGAATCCGGCGGCCGACCCGCCGACATCGTGCGATGGCGCGGCCAGCGCGATGAGGTCTACCGGAAGCTCATGGCCACGTCGTGGGATGCCGAACGCGGCGCCTTCGTGCAGCACGAGGGGAGCGACGTGCTGGACTCCGCGAACCTCATCATGCCGGTCATGGGCGTCGTCTCACCGCGCGACCCGAAGTGGCTCTCGACGCTCGAGGCGATGGAGGCGGAGCTCGTGTCGGACAGCCTCGTGTACCGCTACAACCCGGCCGCGTCGCCCGACGGGCTGCGCGGCTCGGAGGGCACCTTCACGCTCTGCTCGTTCTGGTACGTCGACGCGCTCACGCGCACGGGACGCACCGAGGAAGCACGCCTGACGTTCGAGAAGATGCTCACGTATGCCAACCACCTGGGGCTCTACGCCGAGGAGATCGGGCTGACCGGTGAGCAGCTCGGCAACTTCCCCCAGGCGTTCAGTCACCTGTCGCTCATCAACGCGGCCGTGAACCTGGACCGGCTGCTCGATCACTAGCACCGACGGATGCCGCGATACGTGGCATCCGCACCTTCGTGCATCTCCGGAGCCCGCGGAGGACCGTGGTTAGGCTGGCGCCATGGCTCACAGTGGCGCCGCTCCCGAAGACCCCGCCGCGGCATCCCGCGGCATCTCGCGCCGGACCCAGTCCGACATCTATCGTGCCGGCATCAGCGGCACCCGCCCGCGCGTCCCCGTCGACGTCGCGAGGCTCGAGACGGCCGCACGCAAGGCGCTCAGCGCCGAGGCCTTCGCGTACATCGCCGGGGGAGCGGGCGCCGAGCGCACCGTCGCCGCCAACCGCGCCGCGTTCGGCCGATGGCAGGTGTGGCCGAGACCGCTGCGCGATGTGTCGTCGCGTGACCTGTCGATCGACTTCCTCGGCGTGCACCGTCCGACGCCGCTCTTGCTCGCCCCGCTCGGCGTGATGGAGATGGCGCACCCCGACGCCGACCTCGCGATCGCGCGGGCCGCGGCATCCCTCGGCGTTCCGTACACGCTCTCGAACCAAGCATCCGTCCCCATGGAGGCGGTGCGGGATGCCGCGCCGAGCGGATCGCACCTGTTCCAGCTCTACTGGTCGGCCTCCGACGAGCTGAACGCCTCGCTGCTGCGGCGGGCCGAGGCATCCGGCTGCGAAGCGATCGTGGTGACGCTCGACACCCACCTGCTGGGCTGGCGCACCCGGGATCTCGACCTCGCCTACCTGCCGTTCACGCGCGCCATGGGCATCGCGCAGTACACGAGCGACCCCGTCTTCCAGCAGTTGGTGCGGGAGCGGTCGCGCGCGTCGGCGGCGTCGTCCGCCGGGGGAGCGTATGCCGCGGCCGAGCCCGCGCCGCCGGTGCGGCTGACGCCCCAGGCGGTCGCCGCCGGCGTGCGCATCGCCCGCAAGGGCGCGGCGCTGACGGGCTCGAAGAGCGTCCGCGAGAACCTGCGCTCACCGCTGCCGCGCGCCGCGGTCGAGACCTTCCTCGACGTGTTCTCGACGCCCGCGCTCACGTGGGACGACCTCGCGAAGGTACGGCAGTGGACGTCGCTGCCCGTCATCCTCAAGGGCGTCGTGCACCCCGACGACGCGATCCGCGCCCTCGACGCGGGCATGGACGGCATCTGGATCTCGAATCACGGCGGTCGGCAGATCGACCAGTCCGTACCGACGCTCGACGTGCTGCCGACCATCGCCGAGCGGGTGGCGGGCCGCGCGCCGATCATCTTCGACTCCGGCGTGCGACAGGGCTCCGACGTGTTCATCGCGCTTGCGCTGGGTGCGACCGCCGTCGCGCTCGGCCGGCCGTACGCGTACGGCCTCGGGATCGCCGGCGAGGCGGGGGTGCGCGAGGCGACGCGCAACGTGCTGGCCGAGTTCGACATCACGCTCGGGCTGTCGGGGCACACCTCGATCGCCGAGGTCGGGCGCGAGGCGCTGCGCGCGATCTAGAGCCCGTACGCTCCGTCGTGCACCGCGTCGGCCCGGGGACTTACGCTGTACCCATGGTCCCTCGCCTTCCGCGACCGTCCGCCCCTTCCGCTCCGTCGACGCCGACCGCGAGCGGCCGTCGTGCCGCCCGCGCGACGGGGATCGGAGCGGCGCTGATCGCGGTGGCCGTGATGCTCACCGGCTGCTTCGGCCCGACTCCCGACGGCGGCGAACTCGGCGACGGCGACTTCGCCGACGACGGCTGCACGAGCGTGGTCGTCGCCACCTCGTCCGAGAAGGTCAACATGCTCGACGCGCTGGCCGACGCGTTCAAGGAGTCGCCGCAGCACGAGCAGCTCGACGAGTGCGCGACGGTGCGGCCCATCAACGTCTCCTCGGGCGACGCGACGCGCTTCCTCACGGCAGGCGGCGACTGGCCCGACGACGACACCCGGCGCTGGCCCACGATGTGGTCGCCCGCATCGACGGTCTGGACCGACCGGGTCGCGGCGGCGGCATCTCCGTCCCTCGTCGGCGAGCCCGAGTCGTTCACCCACACGCCCGTCGTGTTCGGGGTGCCAGAGACCATGGCCAAGGCCCTCGGCTGGCCCGGCACCGAGATCGGCATCGCCGACTTCGAGGCGCTCTGCCAGGACCCGCAGGGCTGGGCCAGCGTCGGCAAGCCGCTCTGGGGCTCGTTCAAGATCTCGAAGACCAACCCGAACACCTCCACCACCGGGCTCTCCGCGATCCTGATGCAGTCCTACGAGGCGTCCGGCAAGACCTCCGACCTGACCGCCGCCGACGTGGCCGCCGCTGCCGAGTTCTCGCGGGTGTTCGAGGAGTGCGTCATCCACTATGGCGACACCACCGGCAAGGTGCTGACGCGGCTGTACGACGAGACCGAGAACGGTGCCGGCGGCTCGGGCTACGTGTCGGCCGTGGCGCTCGAAGAGACCTCGCTCTTGAACTACAACCAGGGCAACCCCGACTCGCACACGGTGCAGCCGGGCGAGACGCTGACGCCGCCGAAGGAGAAGCTCGTCGCGGTGTATCCCTCGGGCGGCTCGATGTGGTCCGACAACCCGATCACGGTGCTCGGCGCCGACTGGGTGACCGACGTGCAGGCCACCGGGGGCGCCGCCTTCGCAGCCTTCCTGCAGACCGACGCCGCGCAGGAGATCCTGCCCGACTACGGCTTCCGCCCGCTGGATGGCGCAGCACCCCTCGGCGAGCTCTTCACGACCGAGTACGGCGTCGACCCGGCCGGCCCCGCGGTGACGCTCCCGAAGCCTGCGGTCGACGTGGTGTCGGCGGCGATCGATCAGTGGACCCAGATCCGCAAGCCGTCGTCGGTGCTCGAGGTCATCGACATCTCGGGCTCGATGGACGAGGCGATCGGCGACGGCCGCTCGAAGCTCGATGGGGCCATCGAGGGCGCGCAGTCCACTCTCGGGCACTTCCGCTCCTCCGACGAGGTCGGGGTGTGGGCATTCACGACGGGCGTGGAGTCCGAGGCGGGCCAGAACATCGTCATGCTCCGCGATGTCGAGCCGCTCGCGTCGGACCGCGAATCGGTGGATGCCTCGCTCGACGACCTGCGGTTCGCGCATCGCGACGGCACCCCGCTCTACGACGCCATCGCCGCGGCCTACGACGAGATGATCGCGCGCGCCGAGCCCGGCCGCATCAATGCGATCGTCTTGCTGTCGGACGGCCAGGACACCGACTCGTCGATCTCGCTCGACTCCCTCGTCGCCCGGATCGGGGCGTCCGCGCGCGAAGGCGGCGACGAGGCGCCCGTGCGGATCTTCCCGATCGCGTACGGCGAGGGCGCCGACACGGCCGCGCTGCAGCGCATCGCCGAGGCGACCGGCGGGCAGTGGTTCGACGCGTCGGATGCCGCGAAGATCGACCTCGTGTTCGCATCCGTGATCAACAACTTCTAGGCGTGACCCGGATGATCGTGGCGACCGACGGGCAGGGGTACGTGGACGATGCCGTCCAGGGCATCGGAGAGGACGGCGTCTACGTCTCGTCCGAAGTGCCGGACGCGGCGGCGCTGGAAGGCCAGCTGGAGGCGCAGATCGGCGATGAGTCGATCGGCGTCGCGGTGTTCTCCGACAACGCCGGGATCGAGGCATCCGGTCCGGAGATCGTGGCGCAGCTCGCCGCGGCGCATCCCGAGTGCCAGACGATCATCGTGGCGGTAGGCGACGACCTGTCGGCCGGCTCGCGCGTGCTCGAGCAGGGCGAGGCCATGCGGATCGCCAATCAGGCGGAGGGGCAGGCGGATGACGTCGACGCTGCGCTCACCGAGACGATCCAGGGCGTGATCGCGGCGACGCCGGAATCGCCCGCGAGCTCGACCGACGCCGGGCCGTTCGTCGGCATCGCCATCGGCCTGGCGGTGCTCGTCGCCGCTGGCGGCGCGGTCTTCGGCATCGTCCGTTCCCGGTCCCGCCGTCGAAACCGACCTGCCGTCGGCCGTCACGCGCTCCCCGAGCCGGTGCGAACCCACGTGCAGACACTGCAGGCGCTGACCGCCGAGTACGCGCGCGCCGGCGCGGCCGGCGTCGCACAGGCGGGCGAGGTCGCCGCGCAGGTCGGACTCATCGCCCAGAACACGACGGAGCTGTTCGAACGCCTGGATCGCAAGGGCGAAGAGGGCCAGCGCCCCATCGCGGCGGTGGAGTACGGCGAGACCCTGCGCAAGCTGACCGGGGCGCTCGACCGCGACTACCTGCTCGACATCCTCATCCACCCCGACCTGTGGGACGACCCGGCCGAGCGCGTCCGCGAAGTCCGCACCGCGCTCTCGTCGTTCTCGACCGAGCTGGTCGAGAACATCAAGCAGGTCAACGCCCGCCGCGGCCTGCACTTCCAGGTCTCGCTCGACGGGCTGATGGGCCGGCGCAAGGAGCTGCAGGACTGGGATCGCGCGTTCGAGCGGGCGGACGGCGAGACCGGCCCCCTGCCGCACGGCGACTAGAATCGACGGATGCCGCGATTCGTGGCATCCGCACCTTCGTGCATCCCCCTCCCGACCATTGGAGCCACCGTGGCCGAGCAGTCTCGCCTCGACAAAGTCATCGCCCTCGCCCGTCATCGCGGGTTCGTGTTCCAGGCGGGTGAGATCTACGGCGGATCCCGGTCGGCGTGGGATTACGGTCCCCTCGGAACCGAGCTCAAGGAGAACATCCGCCGCCAGTGGTGGCAGACGTTCGTGCGCGGCCGCGGCGACATGGTCGGCCTCGACTCGTCGATCATCCTGCCCAAGCGCGTGTGGGAGGCATCCGGTCACGTCGCGACCTTCACCGACCCGCTGGTCGAGTGCCTGCAGTGCCACAAGCGGTTCCGCGCCGACAACCTCATCGAGGACTTCGAGGCCCGCAAGGGCCGCAAGGCTGAGAACGGCCTCGCCGACGTGCCGTGCCCGAACTGCGGCACCAAGGGCCAGTACACCGAGCCCAAGGCGTTCTCGGGCCTCGTGAAGACCTACCTCGGCGTCGTCGACGACGAGAGCGGCCTGTACTACCTGCGTCCCGAGACGGCGCAGGGCATCTTCGTGAACTTCGCGAACGTGCTCACCGCGAGCCGCAAGAAGCCGCCGTTCGGGATCGGCCAGGTGGGCAAGGCGTTCCGCAACGAGATCACACCGGGCAACTTCATCTTCCGCACGCGCGAATTCGAGCAGATGGAGATCGAGTTCTTCGTGCCGCCCGCCGATGCGCAGGAGTGGTTCGATCACTGGGTCGAGGCGTGCTGGGACTGGTTCGTCGACCTCGGCATCGACCCGGCCAACATGCGCCGGTTCGATGTGCCCGAAGAGGACCGCGCGCACTACTCCGACGGCACGATCGACGTCGAGTACCGCTTCGGGTTCGCCGGCAAGGAGTGGGGCGAGCTCATGGGCATCGCCAACCGCACCGACTACGACCTCGGCAGCCACAGCGAGGCATCGGGCCAGAGCCTGTCGTACTTCGACCAGGCGTCGGGCGAGAAGTACATCCCCTACGTGATCGAGCCCTCGTTCGGTCTGACGCGCGCCATGATGGCGTTCCTCGTCGACGCGTACCACGAGGAGGAGGCGCCGAACGCGAAGGGCGGCACCGACACCCGCACGGTGCTCAAGCTCGACCCGCGCATCGCGCCCGTCAAGGCCGCGGTGCTGCCGCTGTCGCGCAACGAGCAGCTCTCGCCCATCGCCCGCGAGGTGGCGGAGGTGCTCCGCGGCGAGTGGAACATCGACTTCGACGACGCCGGCGCCATCGGCCGCCGGTACCGTCGCCAGGACGAGATCGGCACGCCGTTCTGCGTGACCGTCGACTTCGACTCGCTCGACGACCGCGCCGTCACGGTGCGCGACCGCGACACGATGGGCCAGGAGCGTGTGCCGCTCGAGGGCCTGCACGCCTACCTCGCGGAGCGCCTCGCCGGCGCCTGACCCGCAGTGCATCGGATGCCGCGACCTGGCCGGGTCGCGGCATCCGTCGTCTCCGGCGCCTGGGCGGGTGTGGCCGGAACAGGTGATGTGGTGAGCGCAGGCCGATTCTGAGCGGATCGTCCTGCGCTCGTGAGATCACCTGATGTCGTCGCCGACCGCGGCCTCCTCGGGCGGGCGGGGCGGCAGCTCGCCGGCGTTCTGTGCGGCGCGGAAGAGGGGCGACCAGCGCGGGCATCGCGACGTGGCTCACGTCGACGAGCTCGGGCGACACCGCCGGGTGGTGCTTGGCCGAGTACATCGTGCGGAGGATCGCGGCTCGAGGCGGCGCACGGCATCACGGCGACGGTGATCCCGCTCGACCTCTCGCGGACGGATGCCGCCGCCGCCCTCCTGGCGGCACTCGACGAGCGCGGCATCCGCGTCCAGACCCTCGTCAACAACGCCGGCTTCGCGCGCCGGCAGAGCGCCTGACAGCGCCGTGACAGCGCGTCGGGCCCGTCAGTCGGTGACGGTGAGCGTCGCGGAGCCGGTGTCTCCGACGATCACACGCCGGTAGTCCTCGGCCACGATCTCTCGCAGCACCTCGGCGTCGATCGACTGGAGGTCCTTGAGGTACAGGCAGCCGACTCCGATCTCGTGGGGGCCCAGTCTCGCCAGCCGCTCGCCGTGCGCCCCGGCGTCGAGCAGGTAGACCGTCGTCGCTTGGCGGCGCGGGGCGAACGCACTGATGGGGGCGTCGCCTTCCGTGCCGGTCGGGTAGTGGTAGTGGCACGACCCGAAGCCGATGATCGTGCCCCACAGCTCGGGCTCGCGCCCGGTGACATCGCGCATGAGAGCGACCATCGTCGCGGCATCCCGGCGCCGCTTGGGAGAGCTCACGGCCGCGAGGAACTCGTCGACGTCACCACCGGTCTTCTTCATCACACGCCCCCGCCACCCGACTTGGCGGCTGCTTTCATGGCGCGCTTGTGCTCGCGCACCTTCGTCAGCGACTCCGGCGAGACGATGTCGGCGACGCTGCGGAACGACCCGTTCTCGCCGTAGGGCGCGGACGCCTCTCGCCATCCGTCGCCGGTGTACCCGTACTGCTTGCCCAGCAGCGCGAGGAAGATCTTCGCCTTCTGCTCCCCGAATCCCGGCAGGGCCCTGAGCCGCTTGAGGACCGTGGCGCCGTCCGGCTCGCCGCGCGTCCAGATCGCCGAGGCGTCGCCGCCCCAGTCCTGGCCGACGGCCGCGCACAGCGCCTGCACCCGTGCGGCCATCGATCCCGGGAACCGGTGCACGGCGGGCGTTGCCGAGAACAGTGCGGCGAACGCCTCCGGATCGAAGCTCGCCAGCGCTGCGGCATCCAGGGTTCCCGCTCGTTCCGAGATCTTCAGCGGACCGGCGAACGCGGTCTCCATCGCGACCTGTTGATCGAGCAGCATGCCGATGAGCAGGGCGAGCGGGTCGTCGGTCAGCAGGCGATCGGCGTCGTGGTCGCCCGTGATGTGGAGCGTCATGGCCCCAGTCTCGCACCCGCGGCCCCCGGCGCGGCAGGGCGCGAATGGGAGGATGGATGCCGTGACCGTCCCCACGCCCTCTCCCGACGCCGCCGGCGCGTCACCTCGAGCCGCCGGGCGGGTGGGCCCGGCCGCCGAACCGCTCCAGGACCTCGTCGACCATGCCCGCCACACGCGCGTGGTGGTGATCGGCGGCGGCATCGCCGGGCTGGTCGCCGCCTGGGAGTGCGCCAAGGTCGGCATGGGCGTCACGCTCGTGGAGGCATCCGATCGCCTCGGCGGCACGATCGACTCGGCCCGTATCGGGGACCACGAACTCGAGACCGGCGTCACCTGCTGGTCCACTCGCGGCGGCGCCGTGCGACGGCTGGTCGACGAGGTGCTGCCGGGGGCCGCCATCGTGACGCCGCGCGACGAGCGCGAGTGGATCGCCGGCCTCGTGAAGGGCGGTGCCGCGCCACTGCCGACGGAGCAGGTGCTCGGCATCCCGGCGAATCCGTGGGACGAGGACGTGCGCCGCTTGATCGGCTGGGACGGCACGTGGCGCGCCTACCTCGACCGCCTGCGTCCGCCGCTGACGATCGGCGCCCAGCGCAGCCTCGGCCGCCTCGTGCAGAGCCGCATGGGCGCCAAGGTGCGCGAACGTCTCGTCGCACCGCTCACCGTGGACCGCTTCGGCCTCGACCCCGACGACGTCGACGTCGAGATCGCGGCGCCTGGACTGAGCAACGCGCTCACCCGCACCGGCTGGCTGGGCGGCGCCGTCGCCGACGTCCGCGTGGGTGCCTCGGGTGCCGCGATCGAAGGGCTGGACGGCGGGATGCCGCAGCTCGTGGCCGCTCTGGCGGAACGGCTGGCGGAGCGCGGGGTCGTGCTGCACACGAACGCGCGGGCGTCGAGCCTCGTGCGCAGCGGCGAGACCTGGACGGTCGGCCTCGCAGCGCAGACGGCCGCGGCGCCGACGAGCTCGGCCGCGACGTCCGCCGAGCCGGACCAGGCACTCCCGGGAGACCTCCCGGCCGACGCCGTCGTCATCGCGACCGGCGAAGCCGCCGCGCGCGCCCTCGTGGCTCCTGCGCTCGGCGCCCCTGAGTTCGCCGACGTGCCGCCGGCAGGCATCGCACGGGAGGTCGTGACGCTGGTCGTCGACGCCCCCGAGCTCGACGCGGCTCCGCGCGGCGCGCACGTGCACGCCGTGCCCGGGGCGCGCGGAGCGACGGGGCTCGTCCAGGAGACCGCGCGCTGGGAGTGGCTCGCCCGTGAGGTCGGGCCCGGCCGCCACGTCCTCCGCGTCGCCTTCGGCGCACCGGGAGTCGTGCCCGCCACGGCGGGACTGGACGACGCCGATGCGGCCGCTCTCGCCGCGGCAGAGGCATCCGCCCTCCTCGGTGTGGCTCTCGACGCGGACCGGACCGTCGGCGCGCACCGTGGCGCGTTCACCCTCGCCCCGCCCGCCTCGGCCCTCGGGCACCGCGATCGCGCGGCCGGCGTGCGCGCTGCGGTCGAGCGTGCGCACGGCCTGGCGACGGTCGGTGCGTGGCTCTCGGGAAGCGGGCTGGCCCAGGTGGTCGCCGACGCGCGCGAGGAGACCGACCGGCTGCGCCGCCGGGTGCTGTGGGGCGCAGCCGCAACGGAATGAGCACGCGGTGACGACCGGTGTCAAGGGTGGATGCCGGAATCGGCATACAGGGCTACCCTGGGAGGGTCGTCAGGTGCACACCGAAGCGTGAGGAGACCTCATGAAGGGCAAGGCAGGACTGGTCGTCGGACTTGCGATCGGGTACGTCCTCGGTACGCGGGCGGGCCGAGAGCGGTACGAGCAGATCAAGGCGCAGTGGCTGAAGGTGTGGAACGCCGAGCCCGTGAAGGCGCAGGTCGACAAGGTGAAGGACTTCGCCAAGTCGCAGGCGATGGCGCTGCCGTCCACGCTGTGGGAGTCGGCGGTCAAGGTCACCCAGGCCGCCGGAGCGAAGGGCACGCCCGGGCAGAAGCTCGACGCCGCCCTCAAGGTCGGCCAGGACTCGGCCGACGACGTGGAGAAGGCGGCCCAGACCTCGGCGAAGGCGGTGAAGGACGCCGTCGAGGATGCGATCGACGACGCGTCGCAGAACGGCCGCGGCGGGGCCTGACGTGATGACCACGCCGCGTGGCTTCCGCGACCGCGCGGACGACAGCCTGCTCACGCTGATCGGCGAGATCCCGGAGCTGATCCGCAACCTCGTCATCGCGGAGATCGACGCCGCCAAGGCGTGGCTCTCCCGCACCGCGAAGGACGGCGGGTGGGGTGCGCTGTGGGTGTTCGCCGCCCTGTTCGTGCTCTTCTGGTCGGTGCCCGTCCTCGGCACCTTCGTGATCGCAGGGCTGTCGTCGTGGTGGCCGGTATGGCTCTCGGCGCTCGTCGTCTTCTTCGCGATGCTCGTCATCACGGCGGTGCTGGCCTGGCTCGGCATCCTCCGCTTCAAGAAGATCGGCGAGCGTCAGAACCCCGTGCAGTCGATCGCCCTGGATGTGAAGGAGGTGCGCGATGAGCTCTGACGCCGTCGTGCCCGTGCCCGTGCCCCGCACCGCCGTCCCGCTCGGCATCGGCGATCCCGTCGTGCAGGCGCGCACCGAGCTGAAGGCCGCGCTCGCCGCGATCGAAGAGAAGGCCAACGTGCCACGGCGCGTCGGCCGGGCCGTGGACGACGGTGTCGAGCAGGCTCGCGCCTTCCAGCGCAGCAACCCTGCGCTCGCCGCCGCAGCGGTCATCGTGGGTGCCGTTGCGATCGGCGCCGCCGTCTGGGGTTTCGTCCGCCTGTACACGCGCTGATCCCGCCGCTTCCCGCGCTCTCCACAGGTGAGGGGCACTGCTTCCGGGATGAGGGGTATGCTCGGGAGGCAAGGCAGTGCAACGGTGCGTATGCTGCCGATCGCGCGAACCCGATTCGAATCGCGCATCGGCTGCTCGAACGTGGTGAGCGGCCGACTGAGCACCATCGAGAGTCGACCCCCTTATGAACACCGCCGCAGCTCAGCACCAGTCCCTCAAACCATTGACCGGCTGGCGCGTTCTCGTCCCTCGGGGCGGCCCCTGGGGCGACGGTGTTGCGGCCACTCTCCGTCGTCAGGGAGCGACCCCCGTCATCGCCCCCCTCATCAATTTCGCGCCCACGAATGACCAGGCCACGCTCGAGCAGGCGCTCGCCGATCTGGCAGCCGGCAGGTTCGACTGGCTCACCGTCACGAGCGCTACGACCGTCGACGTGCTCTACGCGTATCGGGCTGTCGTCCCGCCGACCACCAAGGTCGCGGCTGTGGGCGAGACCACCGCGGCAGCGCTCCTCGCCGTCGGCTACCGCGTCGACCTGGTTCCTGAGCGCGACAACTCCGCGGCCGGCATGGCGGAGCAGCTCATCGGCCTCGAGCCGCAGGCCCGCGACATCCTCACGCTGCGCAGCGAGATCGCCAAGCCCGTGCTCACCCGCATGCTGACCGAGGCCGGGCACCGTGTCCGCAGCGTCGTCGCCTACCGCACCGTCGGGGTGCCGGTGACCGAGCGCATCGCGGAAGACGTCCGATCCGGACGCATCAACGCCATCCTCGTGACCAGCGGCTCGGTGGCCGAGCAGGTGCACGAGCAGTTCCCCCACATCCCTGCCACCACCCTCATCGCCGCGATCGGACCGCGCACGGCCAAGGACGCCCGCCGGGCCGGCCTCGACGTCGACGTCATCGCGGACGCGCAGACGGTCGACGCGCTCATCGACGCGGTCGCCAAGTTCTCGCTGCCGCACGCGGCCGACGAGTTCGCACCCCGCACCGGCGTGCTCCCGCAGCTCGGCATGGACGGCCGGGGCTGACGCCAGATGGCCGGCACGCCCCGCATCGTCGTGCTCGCGGGCGGCGTGGGCGGCTCCCGGTTCGTGCTGGGCGTCCGCGCTGCGCTGCGCGCGCGCGGCCTCGACGACACCGCGTCGGCGCTCACCGTGATCGTCAACACAGGTGACGACCTGTGGCTCTCCGGCGTCCGCCTCCAACCCGACGTCGACTCGATCACCTACGCGCTTGCCGGCGTGAACGACGCCGAACGCGGCTGGGGTCGTCAGGGCGACAGCGAGCGCGTCAACCACGAGCTGCAGGAGTGGGGCGCGGGATGGCCCTGGTTCACTCTCGGCGACCTCGACCTCGGCACGCACCTCGCCCGCACCGGCTGGCTGCGCGACGGCCTCACGCCCACGCAGGTGCTCGAGCGGATGTCGCACCGCTGGGACCTCGGCGCACGCCTGCTGCCGATGACCGACGCGGAGGTCGACACCATCGTCGTCCTCCAGGACGGCTCACGCCTGCATTTCCAGGAGTGGTGGACGCGCCACCGCGCCACCCTCGCGCCCGCGCGGTTCGAGAACCCCAGCGTCGGCGACGCCGTTCCCGCACCCGGCGTGACCGAAGCGATCGCGACGGCCGATGTGGTGCTGCTCGCGCCCTCCAACCCCGTCGTGTCGATCGGCCCGATCCTCGCCGTGCCCGGCATCCGTCAGGCGCTCCGCGAGACCGCGGCGCCGGTCGTCGGCGTCTCGCCCATCATCGGCGGCAAGGTCGTGCGCGGCATGGCCGACGTCTGCCTCACCGCGATCGGGGTCGAGACTTCCGCCGCCGCGGTGGCGGGGCTGTACGGTGCGCGTGCGGACGGCGGGCTGCTCGACGCGTGGCTCATCGCCGAGGAGGACGAGGCTGCGGCCGACGAGGTCGCCCGGCTCGGCATCCGATCTCTCGTCCGTCCACTGTGGATGACGGACGATGCGCGTCAGACGGCGCTCGGCGAGGCGGCGCTGACCGCCGGCCTGGCCGACGATCGAGCTCTCTGACGTGCCCGAGCTGGCGTGGTGGGCGTGGGCCCTGCTCGGCGTCGGGGCCGTCGTCGTCGGGCTGTCGAAGACCGCCGTGCCCGGAGCCGGCACAATCGCCGTCGCGATCTTCGCGGCCGTCCTTCCGGCGAAGCAGTCGACCGGCGTGCTGCTGCTGCTGCTGATCGTCGCCGACCTGTTCGCGGTCACCATGTATCGCCGCCACGCGGACTGGCGGACACTCCTGCGGCTCGCCCCTGCCGTCGTCGTCGGCGTGCTGCTGGGCGTGGTGTTCCTGTGGTTCGCCGACGACCTCTGGGTCAAGCGGTCGATCGGCGTCATCCTCCTCGCGGTGATCGCCATCACGCTGCTGCGCCGGCGGTTCATGTCGCAGGTCGACACCGCCGGACCGCACCGCATCGCCGCGGCGACCTACGGGTCGCTCGGAGGGTTCACCACGATGGTCGCGAACGCCGCCGGCCCCGTGATGTCGATGTACTTCCTCGCGGCGCGCTTCGAGGTGAAGGCGTTCCTCGGCACGGCGGCGTGGTTCTTCGCCATCGTCAACCTCTTCAAGGTGCCGTTCTCGATCGGCATCGGGATCATCACCGTGCCCGGGCTTCTCATCGACCTGGTGCTCGTGCCGCTCGTCGTCGCGTCCGCGTTCCTCGGCCGCTGGCTGGCCGACCGCATGCCGCAGTCCGTGTTCGAGAAGCTCGTGATCGCCTTCACCATCGTCGGCGCGGTGTACCTGCTCCTCGGCTGACGGGTCGGGGCGGGCGGCTGGGCCGCGGCATCCGTTCCGGCGCGTGTCCGTCACGTCACCGCATCAGGTGATATGACGTGCGCAGGAGATTCTCTGCGCGATCGTCCTGTCCTGGTGAGATCACCTGATCTCGGGACCGGGGGAGACGGATGCCGCGCTCGGCCTGCGCGCTGCGTTGCGGCTCCAGCGCCTGAGGGTTCACGCGTTCGGGGATCCGGGCCGCGGGGTCAGGTCCAGGGGGAGGCGCGGTCGGGGGCGCGCTGGCTGTCGTCGGGCAGTTGGGGCAGTTCGCGGCCGCCGGCGCGGATGCACAGCCACCGCAGCTGCTCGGGGCTGTCGGGCAGCGCGCGCCACGTGCGCAGCACGCCCTGGCCCACGCGCACCACGGTGCCAGGGCCCACGTCGATGATGTCGTCGTCGAGCGCCATCTGCCCGCGACCGGCGAGGAACACGTAGGCCTCCTCGACGCGCGAGTGCGCGTGCCAGTAGCCCGCTTCCTCACCCGGCTCGTACGCGTTCGCGGTCATGCCGATGTACTGCAGATTCAGCTCGTGGTCGACCACTCGGCGCCCGTCGCGGGAGCTGTCGGGCCGGAACCCGCCGTAGTGCGCCCGCCACTCGTCGAGCCCGCCGATCTCCAGCACCTCGTAGTCGCTCATCACGCCAGGCTAGCGCCGTGCCGGCCGACGGGCCCATCCTCATCCTCGGGCGAGACGCGTCACGCGTCGGCGTGCGCAGCCAGCAGTGCGGCCGTGCGGGGGCCGAGGCCGAGCGCGGCCGCGGCGGTCAACTGCGCGGCGGTGTCGACGTCGCGACGAAGGGTGGAGGCATCCGCGATCGGGAGCGCCTCACACCCCAGCGCGACGTGCCGCGCGAACGAGCCGTCGCCGAAAGACGTCTCCCATGCGACCCCGGCGCGTGCGGTCACCAGCGTCGAGCCCGTGCCCTCCGCGTCGGGCACGACGGCCCGGTCGACGGATGCCGCGGCCCGCAGCGCCTCGGCCAGATCGTCGGGTCGCAGAGCCGGAAGATCGCCGAGGAGGGCTGCGCGCGGCATCCGTCCGTCCGGATCGATCGCAGCCACCCCCACCGCCACCGCGGCGTCGAGCCCGCCCGCCTCGCCCTCGGGGACGAACCGCAGCGCCGGGATCATCGCCGCTTCGCGTGCGAGCGTCGCGTCGTCGGTGACGACGACGACCTGAGCGACGAGCTCGCACACGCTCGCCGCGGTGAGCGTGTCGAGGGCGATCGCGCGGGCGAGGTCGGCGCGGCCCACTCCCTCGACGTCGAGGCGCGACTTGGCGCGCGCCGACGGCTTGACCGGGACCACCACGACCCATCGAGCCGGTCGCAGCTCAGGCGGGTCAGCCGACGGGACCTCGTCGCGCCGGGCCGACGGCGGCTCTGCCTGAGTCGTGCGCGGTGCACGCCCGCGCCGCCGGAAAAGCGGGCTCACGCGCCGAACCGCGCGCGCAGCCGCGGCAGGATCTCCTCGCCGTACAGCCGCAGGAACGCGCCCTGGTCGTGGCCGGGGTCGTGGAACACCAGGTGGCGGAACCCGAGCTCGATGTACCACCCGATGCGCTCGACGTGCTCATCGGGGTCGTCCGACACGATGAACCGCGAGGCCGCGCGCTCGATCGGAAGCTGCTCGCCGAGGCGCTGCATCTCGATCGGGTCGTCGACGCCCATCTTCTCGTCGGGCGTGAGGGCGAGCGGCGCCCAGAACCGGGTCTTCTCCTGCGCGGCCTCGAGTGTCGCGTCAAGCGACACCTTCACCTCGATGAGCGTGTCAATGGCGTCGGCCGGGCGGCCCGCCTTCTCGAGGCCCTCGTGCAGCGCCGGCAGGAGCGTGTCGGTGTAGAGCTCGCGCTTCTTGCCCGACGTGGTGATGAACCCGTCGGCGATGCGACCGGCGAGGCGGGTCGCGGCGGGCCCGGCAGCGCCGATGTAGATCGGCACCGGCTCGGGCAGCTTGTCGTAGATCGTGATGTTGCGGGCGTGGTAGTAGGTGCCGTCGAAGTTGACGCGGTCCTCCGACCACAGCCGGCGGATGAGGCCGATCGCCTCCTTGAGCCGCTGGAACCGCTCGGGCGGGTCGGGCCACGCGATGCCCAGATTCGCCTCGTTGAGCGCCTCGCCCGTGCCGACGCCGAGGATCACGCGCCCCGGGTACATCACGCCGAGCGTCGCGAAGTCCTGCGCGACGACCGTCGGGTTGTACCGGAAGGTGGGGGTCAGCACCGACGTGCCGATGAGCACACGCGAGGTCTTCGCGCCGAGCGCGCCGAGCCACGGGACGGATGCCGGAGCGTGCCCGCCGTCGTGCAGCCACGGCTGCAGGTGGTCCGAGATGAACACCGAGTCGAACCCGGCCTCCTCGGCCTGGATCGCGTAGTCGAGCAGCTCGGCGGGGCCGAACTGCTCGGCGGACGCCTTGTAGCCGAAGCGCAGCGGAACGGTCATGCGGAGCTCCTTTCGAGAGCAGGTTCGCGATCGGGGTGCGGGCGCGGGTCCTCCCGGCGGCCGTGTGGGTCGTCGTGTGCGGGCAGGAATTCCGAGCCGTCCGCCCGGGCGAGCCGCTCGCGGAAGGCGTCGACGGTGCCGGGCCACAGCAGGGCGAGCCGGCCGGAGCGCTCGTCGACGTACCAGTTGCGGCATCCGCCGGTCATCCAGCGGGTGGATGCCGCCGCCCGCGCGATCTCGTCGGTGTACTGCCGTTCGGCCTCGGGGTCGACGCGAAGCACCCGGCCCGAACGGTCGTCGAGGACGCGGGTGACGTAGCCCGCCTGCTCCTCGATCATGAGCACGGACGACGAATGACCCAGTGACGCGTTCGGGCCGTTGAGCACGAAGAGATTGGGGAAGCCCGCGACGACGGTCGAGGCGAAGGCCGTCATCCCGCCCGACCAGTGCTCGGCGAGCGTCTGGCCGTGCTCGCCTGCGACGAGCTCGGCGTAGGGCTGGCGGGTCGAGGCGAAGCCGGTTGCGAGGACGAGCGCATCGATCTCGTGGCGCGTGCCATCGGAGGCGACGAGTGTCGAGCCCTCCACGGCGGCGAGCGCGGCCGGCACGAGTGACACGGCGTCGGATGCGACGGCGGGGTAGAACTCGTCCGAGAGCAGCACGCGCTTGCATCCGAACGCGTAGTCCGGGGTGAGCGCGGCGCGCAGCGCGGGATTGGCCACGTGTCGTTCGAGGTGCGCGAGCGCCACGGCCTCGGCCTCCGCCGCGGCGGCGGAGTCCCCCGAGCGCGAGGCGAAGCGCGCCTCGCCCTCGGCATACAGATCGGCTCGCAGCGCCTCGAGCGACGCGGGGTCCGTGACGAACCGGGCGCGCTCGGCGTCGGAGTACGCGTCCCCGCCGCGCGGCACGATCCATGCGGGCGTGCGCTGGAAGAGCGTGACATGCGCCGCTGCGCGCGCGAGCTCGGGCACGATCTGGACGGCACTGGCCCCGGTGCCGACGACGCCGACGCGTGCGCCGGTGAGATCTGCGGAGTGATTCCACCGCGCCGAGTGGAACAGCGGCCCCGGGAACTGCTCGAGGCCGGCGATCCGGGGGATCGTCGGCTCAGTGAGCCGCCCGCACGCGAGCACCAGCACGTCGGCGACGATGACGTCGTCATCGGTCTCGCCCTCGCGTCCGGATAACGCGCCCCGATGTCCGGCGGACCGCTGGTACGCCCCCGCAGGTGACGTGCCGATGCGCCAGACCGCGTGCCCGGCATCCCATTCGGCCCGCTGCATCGCCGTGCGCAGGCGCAGCCGGTCGCCCAGACCCTCGACGTCGACGACGTGCTCGAGGTAGGAGTGGATCTCGGCGCCCTTCGCGTACGTGCCCGACCATGACGGGTTCGGGTGCGCGGCGAAGCCGTACAGGTGCGACGGCACGTCGCACGCGACGCCCGGGTAGGTGTTGTCGCGCCAGGTGCCGCCGACGGATGCGCCGCGCTCGAGCACGACGAAGTCCTCGCGGCCGGCGCGACGCAGCGCCATCGCCATGCCGATGCCCGCGAACCCGGCACCGACGATCGCGACCTCGACGCGGGTCATCGCGTCGCCTGGCCGTACGTCGTGGTGCGCCGGCGGAACGGGCGGAACAGCCGCGCGACCATGGCGGCGGCATCCGTCACCGGCAGTTCGAGGCCGTGCTCGATGCCCGCCTCGGGCTTGACGCGGCCGTCGAGCAGCGTGCCACCCAGGTCGTCGCCACCGGACTGCAGCAGGACGACGGAAGCCTCGCGCCCGACGCGCGTCCAGGGGATCTGCACGTGCGGGATGCTGCCCGACAGCAGCAGGCGCGACACCGCGACCATCGCGCGGTGCTCGTCGAGCGACGCCCGGCCGGGGACGAGCGGCACGCCGCCGGCGGGGCCCGGAAGGGGGATCGGCACGAACTCGGTGAACCCGCCCCCGGTCGCTGAGCTTGTCGAAGCGCCTTGGATCGCGCGCAGCCGCCGGAGGTGCGCGACGCGCTCGGCGGTGGTCTCGACGTGCCCGTAGAAGAGCACGCTCGTCGAGCGGAGGCCCGCGCGATGCGCCGCGGTGATGCCCTCGATCCAGCGGTCGATCTCGAGGTCGCCGGGGGCCACGAGGCCGCGGACGCGCTCGCTCAGCACCTTGACGCCGGTGCCGGGAACGGTGTCGACGCCCGCCTCGCGCAGGGCGGCCAGCGCCGCGTCGAGTCCGAGACCGGAGCGGTCGGCGAGATCGCGCACATCCTGCGGGCGGTACGCGTGGAGATGGATGCCGGGCGCCGCCGCCTTCACCGCACGCGCGATGTCGAGGTAGCCCGACGCGTCTACTTCCGGCGGTAGCAGACCCTGCACGCACAGCTCGGTGGCGCCGAGGTCCCACGCGTCGGCGGCGATGGCGCCGACGTCGTCCAGCGTGAACGTCGCCGGGTCGTCGGTCGCCGCGGCGCGGAGCCCAGAGGACGTGAGGTTGCGGTTGACGACGAGCGTGACCGCCTCGCCCACGGTGTAGCGGCGCACGTCGTCGGCCGTCGCGGCGAGCACGTCGAGGTCGTCGCCGGTCGCCTCCAGGAGCGCGACCCACTCGGCGTCGTCGAGCGCGAGCGGGTCGGCGGCGGCCGCGTCGGTCAGGCGGCGGATGTCCGCCCGCACGGCGCCGTGGCCGGGTTGCGGGCTCGCGGTCCCTGAGCTTGTCGAAGGGCGCTCGCTCAACGACCGGGGGGCGGGTTGCGGGCGTTTCGTCTCGCTCGCGGTCCCTGAGCTTGTCGAAGGGCGCTCGCTCGACGACCGGGGGGCGGGTTGCGGGCGTTTCGTCTCGCTCGCGGTCCCTGAGCTTGTCGAAGGGCGCTCGCTCGACGACCGGGGGGCGGGTTGCGGGCGTTTCGTCTCGCTCGTTCCTCGCTCGCTCAACGACCGGGGGGCGGGTTCCGCGCTCGCTGCGGGCTCGCTCGACGCCCCGGACACGGGTTCCGGTCGTTGAGCGAAGGGCGCTCTGGCGCCCGAAGACGAAACGCCTGCACCCGGCGCACGGCTCGGTGCGGCGGCCAGGCCGGTCGCGGGGTCGGCGAGCGCCGTGACGGCGGGGCGCAGGTCGGAGTCGATCCACGTCTCGGCCTCGAGCACGAACTCGGGCTGAGCGGTCAGGCGCTCGCGCAGCTCGAAGCCCAGCTCGGCCGTCATGCGGGCGAGGTCGTCGAGGTGCGGCCACGGACGCTCGGGATTGACGTGATCGGCCGTCAGCGGCGAAACTCCGCCCCAGTCGTCGGCGCCGGCGCGCACGAGCAGGTCGAACTCGGTGGGATCCGAGAGGTTCGGCGGCACCTGGATCCGCATGCGGGGTCCCATGACCAGTCGCGCCACGGCGACCGCGGCGACGTACTCGAGCAGATCGGCGTCGGGCGCGGCCTGCATCGCGGTGCGGGGCTTCGCGCGGAAGTTCTGCACGATCACTTCCTGCACGTGGCCCTGGCCATCGATCATGTGCCGCTCGTGGGCGCCACGGATCGCGACGAGCGACTCGGCGCGGTCGGCGGCGGTCTCACCGATGCCGACGAGGATGCCGGTCGTGAAGGGCACGCGCTCGCGCCCCGCCGCATCGATCACCTCGAGCCGTACGGCCGGATCCTTGTCGGGCGAGCCGAAGTGGACCTGTCCGGGCTCTTCGAACAGCCGGCGCGACGTCGTCTCGAGCATCATGCCCATCGACGGCGCGATCGGCCGCAGCACCCGCAGCTCCTCCGAGCTCATGACACCCGGATTCGCGTGGGCGAGCAGCCCGGTCTCGGCGGTCACCAGGCGGGCGATGTGGGCGACGTATTCGATCGTCGACGCGAACCCGTGCTCGTCGAGCCACGCCCGCGCCTCGGGCCAGCGATCCTCGGGGCGGTCGCCGAGGGTCAGCAGGACCTCCTTGCAGCCCATCGCCTGACCCTGTCGCACCACGGCGAGCACCTGCTCGGGCGACATGTACGCGGGCTTGCGCTTCTTCAGCAGCTGGCCGGGGGTGTCGACGAACACGCAGTAGTGGCAGCGATCGCGGCACAGTGTCGTCAGCGGGACGAAGACCTTGCGGGAGTACGTGATCATGCCCGGGCGACCGGATGCCGCGAGCCCGGCATCCCGCAGTTCGCCTGCGATCGCGAGCAGACGCTCGAACTGCTCGCCGGTCGCGGCGAGCAGCGTCTCGGCGTCGGCCGCGTCGAGCCGTTCGCCCGTGGCGGCGCGCGCCAGCGCTGCGTCGACGGCGGCGGGGGAGGCCGCTGCGGGGGGCGCGGTGACGGAGGGGGACACGACGGTCACCGATCCAGTCTTGCACCAAGCGGAGACGCCGGGGTCGCGGATCGTTGCCCTCCCGTAAGCAAATGAGCCCGGTTCCCGGGTGACCCGCTGGCAGACTAGTCGCATGGTGACGCTGCTGCTCGACTCGACGCAGCTCGAAGTGGTGCTGTCGGTGTCGGAGCGCGCGCTGTCATTCCGCAAGGGGAACGTTGTCATCGAACGGTCCACGATCACCAAGGTGCAGCTCACCGATGACGCCTGGACCTGGCTGCGGGGCATCCCGAGCCCGGGCACGCACCTGCGCGGCGTCATCGCGATGGGGACGTGGCGCTCGGCGGGCGGCGACGACTTCGCCGTGATCCGCCGTCGCCGGCCCAGCGTCGTGATCGACCTCGAGGGCCACCCCGAGTTCCAGCGGATCATCCTGACGACCCGCCACGGCCTCGCGCTCGTGCAGGCGCTGCGTGTCGAGGTCGCCGCGGAGGCCGCCGACGTCGCTGAGATCGCGGCGGAGACGGGCACCATCCCCGTCGTGCCCGAGAAGAAGCCGCGCAAGCGCAAGACTCCCGCGCCCGCTCCCGCCGTCTGAAACCCCCGTGGCCCGCGTGTGCGGTCCGGGTTTCGCCGTTTCGGGATGCCGCGATCCTGCGTTTCCTGGACCCCTGGCGTTGCTCAGACCGCCGTCGGGCCGTGCGCGGTCCGGGTTTCGCAGGTTGGGGGCGGCCGGAAGCTGCGTTTCCTGGACCGGAGCGGCTGCGTCAGCTGACGTCGCGGCGCCAGCTCACGAGGTGGCCGACCACGACGAACACCACCGCGTAGCCGAGCAGGATGAGGCCGCCCGCCCACCACTCGAGCGGCTCCGCCGAGCCCTGCGGCATGCTCGCCGACAGCACGCTCGCTCCCACGAGGGCGTCGCTGGCGGCGCCGGGGAGGAACCGCGTGAAGCCCGACAGGCCGTCGACGAACGCCGCGGCGGTGCGGCCGATGGGCTCGACGAATTGCGTGAAGACCAGCACGCCGACGATGGCCCCGACCTGGTTGCGCACCAGGGCGCCGACCCCGACGCCGATGAGGGTCCAGAGCACGTAGGCGAGCAGCATCCGTCCGAGCATCGTCCAGGTGTCGAGCGATGTGATCTCGGTCTCGAGCCCGAAGCCGGCGAGGAAGGCGGCCGACGTGCCCAGCGCCGCCGCGATGCCGATGACGCCGAGCACCACGCCGATGAGGACGCCGACGGCGAGCTTCGCGGCGAGCACCCGGCCGCGGCGCGGCGTCGCGAGGAACGTCGGGGTCAGCGTCTTGTGCCGGAACTCCGCGGTCACCATGAGCGTGCCCACGAGGAGGGGGAAGACATACCCGACCGCGGTGGCCGTGCTGTAGAGGGTCGCGGCCAGGCCCTCTTCGGGGAGCGGTGGCGCGTTGCCAGGAAGCGCGCCCGTCGCCGCAGCGGCGAACACGAAGCCGAGGGCGGCCGCGGTGAAGGCGACGTAGGCGAAGAGGACGACGGCGAGGATCCACCAGACGCTGGTCGAGAAGAGCTTCGTCGTCTCGGCGCGCGTGGCTGCGGTCAGGCTCATCGGTCGCCCCGTTCCTGGTCGACGGACTCGCGGTCGTCGGCGGCCACGCGCTCTTCGTCACCATCGGAGGGGACGGATGCCTCGTCCGGCGTCGGCGGGACCGGCTCGGCCGTGTCGTCGGTCGTGGTCTCCGGGACCTCGGTCGCGGTCTCGGTCGTGGTCTCGGGGACCTCGGTCGCGGGGACCTCGGTCGCGGGGACTGCGTCGTCGTACGCGTCCTCGAAGGCGGCGGCCTCCGGCGGGATCCAGGGCTCGGGATCCGGCCCGGGACCCGGGTCTTCCGTCGCGGCGGGCGGGTCTTCGGGTGCGGCGTCGGGATCGCCGGCGTCCTCGGGATGGGACTCGGAGGTCGCGGAGGGCGGGTCGGTGTCGACGTCGGGTTCGGCGTCGCCGGCGTGCTCGGGATCCGCGCCGGGAGTGGGGCCGGGGTCGGCCGGGTCGGTGTCGGCCCCGGGATCGGCGTCACCGGCGGGCTGCGCTTCGGCATCCGCGTCGGGGTCGGATGCTGCATCCGCCTCGCCGCCGGGAACGGCGCGAGGATTGCCGTCGGCGTCGAACGCCGCGAAGAAGGCGTCGGCCTCGACATCGGAATCCGTCTTGACGTAGTGCTCCCACGGACGGTCGTCGTCCGCGTCGGCGGGCTCGGGGGTCGAGAGCTCGTCGTCGATCTCGCCGAGGGCCTCCACGTCGGGATCCGCGTCCTCCGGCGCCCACGGATCATCGGCGGGGTATTCGCCGGACTCCTCGAGGATCGCTGCCCGCGCCGACGGCGCCTCGGCCGCGGGCTCTGCGGCGGCGTGCTCGGCGTCGACCTGCTCGTCGTCCTGTTCGTCGTCCTGCTCCTCGGCGGATGCCGGCGCGGGCTGGGCCGCGTTCTGCGCGGCGGCGGGAACGATGTCGATCACCCCGGTGCCGGCGACCGAGTACATCGACGGCGCGGACACCGCCAGCGGTGGCTCGGCAGCAGCGGGCAGGTCTTCGCCACCGGCACCCGCGTCGTGCGCGCTCTCGGCGGAATCGGCATAGGCGGGTGCGTGGCCACGCTCCGCGAAGGGCTCCTCGTCGCGCGCCTCGCGGGATTCGCCGGCCCACGCGGCGCCGGCGGCCGCGGCCAGAGCGGCGGCCGCACCGGGGGCTCCTGTCGCCTCGGCATCGAGCGCCGCGGCGCTGAGCGCCGACTCCTCGGCCTCATCCGCCTCCGAGTCGCCGTCCTCGTCGGATGCCGGCGCCTCGACCGACTGCGCCGCGATCGCGTCCACCGCGACCGCGTCCACGGCGGTCGCCTCGGCCGACTCCGGCGGGACCGCGTCCACCGGGACCACGTCCACCGCGATCGCGTCCACCGCGACCGCGTCCACGGCGGTCACCTCGACCGATTCCGCGGAGGCCGCAGCGTCCGGCTCCGCGGAGGCCGCAGCCGCGGCGACACCGATGACCCCGGCCGCACCGGCTGCGGCATCCGTTCCCTGCACCGGCGAGAGCGAGCCGACGGCGCCGGTCGCGCTGGCGTGCACGCGGACGCCGTTCACGAGGTCGAGGAAGACCTCCTCGAGCGCCGGTCCGCGCCGGTGCAGCGACGACAGCGCCACGCCGCCGGCTGCGGCGGCCGCACCCACGGCGGCCGGGTCGACGCCGCGCACGGTCAGGCCCGAGCGGAGCACTTCGAACGGCACGCCCGCCGCCCGCAGGGCATCCATGAGCGCCGCGCGGTCGGGGGCATCGACGACCGTGGCGTGCTCGTCGGGGTCGGTGAGCTCGTCGATGGAGCCCTGGAACACCAGGCGCCCGCGCGAGATGATCAGCAGCGCGTCGACGGTCTGCTGCACCTCGGCGAGCAGGTGCGACGACACGAGCACCGTGCGGCCCTCGGCCGCGAGCTGGCGGAGGAAGCCGCGCATCCAGCGGATCCCCTCGGGATCGAGGCCGTTCGCCGGCTCGTCGAGCACGAGCACGCCCGGGTCGCCCAGCAGCGCGTAGGCGAGGCCCAGGCGCTGGCGCATGCCGAGTGAGAATCCGCCGACCTTGCGGCCCGCGGCATCCGTCAATCCCACGAGGTCCAGCACCTCGCCGACGCGCGTCTTCGCGATGCCCGCGGCCTGCGCGTAGATGGTGAGGTGCGCCGCCGCCGTGCGACCGGGGTGGAAGCTGGATGCCTCGAGCACGGCGCCGACGGTCTGCAGCGGCTGGTCGAGCTCGGCGTAGCGCTTGCCGCCGATCGTCGCGTGGCCGTCCGTGGCGCGGACGAGGCCCAAGAGGATCCGCAGCGTCGTGGTCTTGCCGGCGCCGTTCGGGCCGAGGAATCCGGTCACCTGCCCGGGCTGGACGCGGGCGGTGAGCCCGGAGACGGCCGTGACGGCGCCGAAGCGCTTGGTGACACCTGAGAACTCCAGCGACTGGCCGTGGGGCATGCCGAACCCTTCCCGTGGACGTGAGCGAGACACCCCGCGGGGCACAGGTCGGGGCCGCTTCATTGCGGATTCCTTGCGGAACCGAGTCCCATCCTGGCGGAAATCCCGCTCCAGCGTGGGAGAACTTCACTCGGCCGGTAACGTTGCGCTCGTGACCGACCTCGCCACCGACGCCGCAGAGCCTACCGTCCTCGCACGCGCGAGCGGGGGCCTCGGGCGCCTGACCCTGAACCGTCCGCGGGCGATCAACGCCCTCGACCTCGGCATGGTCCGTCGGCTGCACGAGGTCCTCGACGCTTGGGAGCACGACACCGAGGTCGACGTCGTGCTGCTCGACGGCGCCGGCGAGCGCGGGCTGTGCGCCGGCGGCGACGTGCGCGGGCTCGCCGAGCAGGTCACGAGCGGCCGCGCCGAGGACGCCGGGGTGTTCTTCCGCGACGAGTACGCGATCAACGCCCGCATCGCCGAGTACCCGAAGCCCTTCATCGCGTTCGCGGACGGCATCACGATGGGCGGGGGCATCGGCGTCGCAGGGCACGCGGCGATCCGCATCGTGACCGAGCGGTCGCAGCTGGCGATGCCCGAGACGCGCATCGGCTTCACCCCCGACGTCGGCGGCACGTGGCTGCTGGCCCACGCGCCGGGCCGCCTGGGGGAGTACCTCGGACTCACCGGGGCGGTGATGGATGCCTCGGACGCGATCTACGCCGGATTCGCCGACCACTTCGTGCCGCACGAGAACCTCGACGCGGTCCGCGATGCGCTCGAGACGCGCGCCGATCCCTCCACGCCGACCGAGCTGGTGCTGCTCTTCGACGAGACACCGGTGCGATCGAAGCTCGAGGCGGCACGCGCGTGGATCGACGACGCCTTCGCCGCCGACACTGTGCCCGAGATCGTCGAGCGACTGCGCGCGCGCCCCGAGCCCGAGGCATCCGCCACCGCCGATCTGCTCGGCGAGCTCTCGCCGACCGGGCTCGCGGTGACGCTGGCGGCCGTGCGCCGCGCGCGCGAGCTGCCGGGACTGCGCGACGCGCTCGACCAGGAGTACGGGCTCGTGATGTGGTTCGCCACGACCCAGCCCGACCTCGCGGAGGGCATCCGGGCGCAGGTCATCGACAAGGACCGCTCGCCGCGCTGGCAGCCCGCGACGCTCGCCGACCTGCCGCCGGACGTCGGTGCGACCGCGCTGGCCCACCGACCCGACATCCCGCTCTGGGGTTGACACGGGTCGGCGGACAGGAAGGATCATGGCAACCCGAACCCGGCGCCGCGCGTACTCGATCGGTGTGGCGATCGACTGGTTCTTCTTCGTCTTCGCCGGGCTGGCGGCACTGTGGCTGGCCTACCTCAGCTTCACCGAGACGTTCCACGTCGGCTGGTGGGGCATCCCGTTCTTCCTGGCGTTCTGGCTGCTGCTCGCCTACCTCGTGCTGCCCCGCCTGCACCGCATCCTCACCACCATCTACGTGCCCGAGTACTTCATCGGACGCACCCGGACCAGCGACGGGCTCCTCGGTGATCCGGTGAACCTGGCGTTCCAGGGCAGCGGCGAGCAGATCCGCGCCGCGCTCGAGGCCGCCGGCTGGACGCGCGCAGAGCCCGTCACCCTCGGGTCTTCATGGCGCATCGTCGCGTCGACGCTCACGCGGCGCAGCTACGACGAGGCGCCGGTGAGCCCGCTGTTCCTCTTCGGCCGCCAGCAGGACTTCGCGTACCAGCAGGAGGTCGACGGCAATCCCGCGCAACGTCACCATGTGCGGTTCTGGCGCTGCCCCGACGACTGGCTGCTGCCCGGCGGGCGCCGGGTCGAGTGGCTCGCCGCGGGCACCTTCGACACGCGGGTGGGCCTGTCGCTGTTCACGCTGCAGGTCACGCACAAGATCGACGCCGACACCGATGTCGAGCGCGACCACATCGTCCGGACGGTGACGGATGCCGATGCCCGCGTCGCTGTCGACGTCATCGCCGACTTCGCCACCGGCTACCACGCGCGCAACGGCGGCGGCGACAGCATCCGCACCGACGGCGACCTGCCCATCGTCGACGTGCGGGCGGTCGAGCCGCGCGTCGGCGCGTCCGGGGAGGTGGCGGCGTGAGCGCAGAGACGCCTGCTCCCCAGAAACGGCCCGCGTTCGAGCCCGCCGCGCGACTGCTGAAGCCGCCGCAGTACGACCCGCACATGAAGCGGCCGATCTCCACGACGGCCGGCGCAGCGCTGATCCTGCTGCGCGTCCTCGCCGGTGTGGCCGTGCTCGTCGGCATCGCGGCCGGGTGGGACGAGATCCTCGCCGATCCCGACTCCGTGCTCGAGGGGTTCGACCCGAGCCCGGAGGGTACGCAGGCAGCGCTGTGGCTCGTGCTGGGCACGGGCGCGGTGGTGCTGCTGCTCGACCTCGCGCTGGCATTCCTCGTATACCGGGGCATCAACTGGGCGCGCGTGGTCGTGATGCTCATCTCGGTGCTCTCGATCAGTACATCCTTCACCGCGTGGTGGGCGCAGGGCCAGGAGATCGAGATCGACGGGACGTACGTGTCGCTGAGCCTCGACATCCTGGTCCTGCTCGCCCTGTCCAGCCGCAGCGCCGCCGCCTACGCTCGGCGGAACGAGCGCCGCGACGCGCCCGACGATCGGACGCGATGAGCGCCGCGACGCGCCCGACGGCCCGGGGGTGACGTAGCCTGATCTGCGGTGTTCCGCGCGGTCGCTCCGTGCGGCAGCGGCTCGTGGGGAGGGTGCGTGTTCGACAGTCCGCTCTCGGCGTCGGCCTACGAGGTGCTCGCGGTCGACCCCGCTGTCGACGACGAGACGCTGCGCAAGGCCTATCGCCTGCGGCTGCGGCAGACCCACCCCGACACCGGCGGCGACGCCGCCGTGTTCGTCCAGGTGCAGCGCGCGTGGGAGCTCGTCGGCACACCGGACGCCCGCGCGGCGTACGACCGCGGCCACGGGTTCGGCGAGGCGGCGGCCCCCGAGTGGTCGGGCTGGCGGCCGCCGGCGGCCCGCACCGACACCCGTCCGCGTGCGCGCTCGTACGGGCACCCGGGCGGCTGGCGTCGCGAGCGCTACCTCACGCTCATCCGCGAGTGGGCCGGACGCGGCGTGACGCTCGACGACCCGTACGATCCGGCGCTCGTGCGCTCGGCCCCCGTGGCGTTGCGGCGCCTGCTCGCTGATGCGCTCGCCGAGGAGGCGACGGCCCGCATCGTGGCCGACCTCGGCATGGGCTACACGGTGTGGCACGATGTCGCCGCGGCGGGACGGGATGCCGATCCCGACGCCAAGATCGACCACGTCGTGCTCGGCCCGAGCGGCCTGTACGGCATCCTGTCGGAGGACTTCGGCGGACCCGCGCGCCTGCGGCGCGGCGAGTTCATCGGCGACGGCGTCTCGGGCGCACCGCTGGCCGAGCTGCTGGCTCACATGCGGGTCATCTCACGCGGGGCGGGCGTCCGCTTCAGTGGCGCGATCGTGGTGCTGCCCGACGAAGACGTGATCGATCCGATCCAGGAGCTCGGCAAGGTTCGCGGCGTGCGGGTCGCGGTGACGTCGCGCAGTGCGCTGGCGACCGTGCTGCGTCGTGGCATCACCGGCGCGCGCGACATCGGCGGCAACGAGGTCTTCGACATCCGCACCCGGCTGCAGCAGACCGTCCGCTTCGCATAGCCGCGCGCCCGCGCCTCCTCGACATCGTGTGCTCCCGCCGAGAGCACACGCCGTTCACGTTCGTAACGTGGGCTCTCGGCGAGAGCGTGCGTCGTCGATAGGGGCGATGCCGAATTGGCAGACATCGGATGATCCAGTAGCGGAATCGCGATCGACAACATAACATTACGTCGTAAAGTAATCCATGGAGGATCCGGATGACGCTCGACGTTGAGCATGTGACACCCGCCACGGCGGTGATCCCGCAGCCGCGAAGGCTGACCACTCGCGCACGGTTCTCCCGGAGCGTGCGGCGGTACTGGCAGCTCTATCTGCTCCTGCTGCTGCCCATCGTGTGGTTCATCGTGTTCCGGTACGTGCCGATGGCGAACGCCGTGATCGCGTTCAAGAACTACAACCCCATCGACGGGGTGTGGGGGAGCCCCTGGGTCGGCTTCGACAACTTCGAGCGGCTGTTCGGCAACCCCGTGTTCCCGCGACTGGTGGCCAACACGTTCATCCTCGCCGCGTACACCTTGATCGCCAGCCTGCCGCTGCCGATCATCCTGGCGCTCGCGCTGAACGAGGTGCGGCTGCGCTTCTTCAAGCGCACGGTGCAGCTCATGACGTACGCCCCGTACTTCATCTCGACGGTCGTGATCGTGTCGATGACGATCCTGCTGCTGTCGCCTCGCGTCGGCCTGCTGGGGCGCACGTTCAGCTTCTTCGGCGCCGGCCAGGTCGACCTGCTGGCCGACGCCGACTTCTTCCGCCACATCTACGTGGCCACCGACCTGTGGACGACGACGGGGTATTCGGCGGTCATCTACCTCGCGGCGCTCGCGTCCGTGGACGTCTCGCTCTATGAAGCGGCGAAGATCGACGGTGCCTCGCGCCTGCAGAAGATCCGGCACGTCGATCTGCCCGCGCTCATGCCGACGGCGACGATCATCCTCATCCTGGGCGTCGGAAACATCATGGCCATCGGGTTCGAGAAGGCCTTCCTGCTGCAGAACGCGCTCAACCTCTCGACGTCGGAGATCATCCCGACGTACGTGTACAAGACGGGCATCCTCAACGCGAACTTCAGTCTCGGCGCGACGATCGGCCTCTTCAACGCCGTGATCAGCCTGGTGCTGCTGCTCGTCGTCAATGCGGTGTCCAAGCGGGTCACGGGAAGCGGGCTGTGGTGAGCAACGTCATCAGCAAGGAGGCCGTCCTCGCCGAAGAGGCCGCCGTCGGCGCCGTCGCCGCTCGATCCCTCCCCAGCGCCCGGCGCAGACGGTCCGAGCCGCGCGGCGTGAAGATCCGAGAGACCAGGGGCGATCGCGCCTTCGTCGCGGTGGCCTACGTGCTGCTCACGATCTTCCTGCTGGTGGTGCTGCTGCCGCTCCTGAACATCGTCGCCAGCTCGCTGTCGAGCCCGCACGCCGTCTCGTCGGGCCAGGTGCTGTTCTGGCCGGTCGACATCACCTTCCGCGGCTACGTCGAGGCGCTCGGCAATCCGGCGATCGTGCGCGGCTTCGCGAACTCGGCCTTCTACACCGTGATCGGCACGCTCATCAGCGTGGCCGGCACGGTCGCGATCGCGTACCCGCTGTCACGCCAGAACCTGTTCGGCCGCAAGGTCATCACCGGCGCCGTCGTCTTCACGATGCTGTTCAGCGGCGGCGTGATCCCGATGTACCTGGTGGTGCAGTCGCTGGGGCTCCTCGACACCCGCTGGTCGATGCTGCTGCCGAACGCGATCGGCGTCTGGCAGGTCATCATCGCGATGGTGTTCTTCCGCGCCTCCATCCCCGACGAGGTCTACGAGGCGGCGCAGCTGGACGGCGCCAGCGAGCTGCGGATCCTCTGGTCGATCGTCCTCCCGCTCGCGAAGCCCCTGATCGCCGTCATCGCGCTCATGTACGCGATCATGCAGTGGAACTCGTACTTCGACGCGCTGCTCTACCTCCGCAACGCCGACCTGCAGCCGTTGCAGCTCGTGCTCCGCGGCCTCCTCGTGCTCAACGACGCCGGCGGCGGCGGCGACGTCGGCGAGCAGCTCCGGCGGCGGGAGCTCGCCGATCTGCTCCGCTACTCGACCGTCGTCATCGCGACGGTGCCGATGCTCGTCGTCTACCCGTTCGTCGCCAAGTACTTCAACAAGGGGATCATGGTCGGCGCCGTCAAGGGCTGACCCGCTTCCCCTCACAGACCCACCACCACGCAATATGACCCGGGCAAAGGAGATTCCGGCAATGAGACACAGCTTGATGAGGGGAGCGGTCGCGTCGATCGCGATCGCGGCGACCGCGCTCGCGATGGCGGCGTGCACGCCCTCTGCCGACCAGGACAACGGGAAGCTCGTCGCTTTCGGTCCGCAGGGCGACAACGGCACGCTCAAGGAGAACAGCTTCACCCAGGAGGTCGAGAAGAAGTTCGACATCGACTTCGACTGGCAGACCACCACCTACGACGGCAGCGTCGCGGGTGAGAAGCGGCAGGTCTCGCTGGCCAGCGGCGACTACCCCGACGCGTACTTCCTGGTGCCGTGGGTCGACGCCTTCTCGCGCAGCGAGATCCTGAAGTACGGCCAGCAGGGGGTCCTGCTGCCGCTGGAGGACCTCATCGACGAGTACGCGCCGACGCTCAAGGAGCGCTTCGAAGAGAAGCCGGACTGGAAGGAGTCGGTCACCGCCCCCGACGGGCACATCTACGCGATCACCCAGTGGAGCGAGTGCTACCACTGCAGCTTCCCGTCCAAGCTGTGGATGAACACGACGTGGCTGGAGAAGCTGGGCCTCGAGCAGCCGACGACCACCGAGGAGCTGCGGACGGTGCTGCGGGCGTTCAAGAACGACGACCCCAACGGCAACGGCGTGCAGGACGAGGTGCCGCTGAGCGGGTCGGCGACGCAGCCGATCGTCAACTACCTCATGAACGCGTTCGCCTACGCGCCGGTCGCGGGGCCGTCCAGCCCGCCTCCGATGGTGATGGACGACGGTGAGGTGCAGCTCGCCGCCGCATCGGACGAGTGGCGTGCGGGCCTCGCGTACATCAATTCCCTCGCGTCGGAGGGGCTGCTCGACACCGCGGCGTTCACCCAGAACGGCGACGGGCTCAAGGCGCTGGGAGACAACTCCGGCACCGAGATCCTCGGTTCCGCGGTCGATCTGCATCCGTACGACTTCGTGACACCCGAGTCTCCGGACGGCCGTGACAGGAACTACGACGCGGTCGCTCCTGTCGCCGGCCCCGACGGGACGCAACTGGCGACGTGGCGGTCGCCCGTGAACCCGGTGGGCATCTTCGCTGTCACCAACAAGTCGACCGAGGACGAGCGCATCAAGGCGATCAAGGTCATCGACTACCTCGTGACGGACGAAGGCGACAAGCGGGGCGCGATGGGTCCGGAGGGCGAGGCGTGGGTGCCGGCGGAAGAGGGCGACGTGGCGCTCGACCCGGAGCTGGAGCCCTCCTTCAAGCCGCTCACCTACGACGAGACCTCGAACGCCGCCTGGCGCTCGATGGCGCAGTACTGGGACTCGCTGGAGTACCGCAACTCGCAGGTCGTGCCCGAGGACGTCTACTCGCCGGACGGCTACGAGCGGCGCCTGCTCATCGCGTCGAAGGAGTACGAGCCCTACTTGCCCGACGAGAGCATCCTGTTCCCGGCCGAGAGGCTGTGGCCCGACGCCGACACGTCGGCAGAGCTCGCCGATCTGCAGACGAACATCGCCAACTACGTCACGCAGGCGCAGGCGGAGTTCGTCACCGGCCAGCGGGACATCAACGACGACGGCGCCTGGCAGGCGTACCTCGACGACCTGGACGGTCTCGGTCTCGCGCAGTTCCTGCAGATGGAGCAGGACCTGTACGACGCGCTGAAGTAGGACGCAGTACCCACGATGATGCCCGGCGGTCGCGAGACCGCCGGGCACCGTCGTGTCGCGGCTCGGGCTAGAGCACGCGCAGGTTCTCGAGCGCGTCGTCGTCCCATGAGATGCCGATGCCGGGCTCGTCGGGGGCGGTCGTGCGACCGCCGGTCACCACGAGGTCGGCGGTGGTGACCGCACGCAGCTGCGGGATGTACTCGACGATGCGACCGTTGGGCACCGCGGCGACGAGGCTGACGTGCAGCTCCATCAGGAAGTGGGGGCACACCGGCACGTTGAACGCCTCGGCGAGGTGCGCGATCTTCAGCCACGGCGTGATGCCGCCGACACGCGCGACGTCCGGCTGGAGGATGGTGGCGGCATCCCGTGCGAGGTACTCCTTGAACTGCCCGACGGAGTACAGCGACTCGCCGACCGCGATGGGGATGGATGTCGATTCCACGAGGCGGGCGTGCGCCGACACGTCGTCGGCGGGCAGCGGCTCTTCGAGCCAGGAGATCCCGGACGGCTCGATCGCGCGGGCGAGAGCGCGCGCATCGGCGAGGGTGAGCCCCTGGTTCGCGTCGACCATGAGCGGGTAGCCCGGCCCGACGGCCGCACGCACGGCGGCGAGGCGCTCGACATCGCGGCGCGGGTCGGGCGAGCCGACCTTGAGCTTGGAGCCGCGCCAGCCGCCGTCGCGGGCGGCGACGGTGTTGGCGACGAGGGTGTCGGCGTCGATGTGCAGCCAGCCTCCCTCGGTGTCGTAGAGCCGCACCTCCGGATCGCTGCCCCCGACGGCACGCCAGAGCGGCTCTCCGTTGCGCCGGCATCCGGCATCCCACACCGCCGTGTCGATCGCCGCGAACGCGAGCGAGGTGATGGCGCCCACCGTGGTGGCGCGGGTCTGTGAGAACGCATGCCGCCAGACCGCCTCGGGGCGGCGCACGTCCTGCCCGATGATCGCGGGCAGCAGGTGGTCCCGCAGCATCGACAGCACGGCGCGGCCGCCGGTGCCGATCGTGTACGAGTAGCCGCGTCCGGGCGTGCCGTCGTCGGTCTCGAGGTCGACGAGGATCGTCTCCTGCTTCACGAACGACTGCACCGCGTCGGTGCGGACGGTCTCGACGGGGATGTCGACGAGCATGGCGCGAGCGCGCGTGATGACGGGCATGGCTTCTCCGGGAAGGACGGGTGCCGCGGCGCGGCGTCAGCGGACGAGCGACTGGATGGCGGCCGCAGCGGCGCCGCGGGCCCAGTCCTGGAAGGTGTGCGGCCGCGTCACGATGCGGCAGCGGGCGGCGGCACCGAACGCGTGGGCGTCGAAGGCGTCACGCAGGTTCTTCTCGAAGAGGTCGAAGTTCGACACTCCCTCGCCGCCGATGATGACGAGCTCGGGGCCGGCGAGGTTGACCAGCGTGGCGATCGCGGTGCCGATGAGGCTGGCTGCCTCGCGGAACGCGGCCTCGGCGGCCGGGTCGCCCGCGTGCGCGAGGCGGACCGCCTCCTCGATGTCGACGTCGCGGCCGAGCGCGGCCGACACGGTGGCCGCGATCGCGGCCGTGGAGGCCACGGCCTCGACGCAGCCGCGGCGGCCGCACGAGCAGATGCGCGCGGGGTCGGCGAGCGGCAGGTGGCCGATCTCGCCGGACACCCCGAACGCGCCGGTGACGACCTGCCCGTTCAGGTGCAGGCCGCTGCCGATGCCGCGGCCGATGGTGACGATCGCGAACGACTCCATGCCGAGGCCGACGCCGAACCAGTGCTCGCCGACGGTGAGGGCGTGAACGTCGTTCTCCAGTGTCACGGGCCGGCCGAGCCGCTCCTGCAGCAGCCCGCCGAAGTCCTCGTCCGCCCACCCCATGATCGCCGACTCCCGGACGACGCCGGTGGAGGTGTCGACGTCGCCCGACACCGAGACGCCGACGCCGGCGATGGCATCGCGCTTGTCGCCGAGGCGGTCTTCGAGACGGCGCACCACCTCGATGATCGCCTCCGCCGCCGACCCCGGATCGTGCGCGGCCAGCGGCCGGGTCTCGGCGGCGAGCACTGTCGTTGCGAGATCGGTGGCTACGCCGATCACCTCGTCCACGTTGACCTTGATGCCCAGCAGCACCATCGCATCGGGGACGATCGACACCGGCGCTGCGGGGCGACCGGGGTTTCCGTCGCGGTGGGTCGCGGGCGGGGCGTCGACGAGACCGGCGGCGACGAGAGGCGAGACCGCCTTGGTGACGGCGGCCTGCGACAGTCCGGTCTGGCGGGCGATGTCGATGCGGCTGATGGGGCTGCGGGTCAGGATGGTGGCGAACACCCTCGAGCCTGCTTCCGACGCCGAACGGATGAGCGTCGTGCGCGCAGCGGTGTCGTGATCCATCGGTTCCTTCGGTCTCAGTCGATACGGTAGCGAGTCCGCGGGTCAGGCGCTGGGGCGACCGGCGGTGAGTCGGAGCGGTGCCAGGTGCGCGGCGGCGAACTCGAGCGCGTTCTCCTCGTCGAGGTCGCCGCCCGCTTCGTGGCCGTTGTACGGCCACAGCACCACCTGCTTGGGTCCGGCGTAGGCCGTGAAAGCGGGGAGCACGGATGCCGGGGGCGCGATGCCGTCGAGGAGCCCGGTGCTCAGCAGGGCCGGCGCGGTGGCGCGCGTGGCGTGGTTCACGCCGTCGAAGTACCGCAGGGTGTCGAGGGCGGTGGCCGTGTCGAGGCGCCGGTCGGCGAAGTGCTGGGTCAGCAGGGCGTACGGGTGCTCGACGCTGAGCCGGCCCGCGCGATTCAGCTCGCACAGGAACGGCGCCTGGACGATCGCGACCGCGAGGTCGGGCACGAGTCCTGCGATCGCCAGCGCTATCCCGCCGCCCTGGCTCGCACCGACGGCTCCGACGCGGGCCGCATCGACGATGTCGAGAGACCTCAGCGCCTCGACGGCCCGCACGGCGTCGGCGTACACCCGCCGGTAGTAGTACTCGTAGGGCGAGCGGATGCCGCGGGTGAGGAACCCGCCGGCGGAGGGTCCGCCGTCCGGGTGGTCGTCGTCGGTGTCGCCGTGGCCCTGGCCGCGGGCATCCACCACGAGGTGCGCGTAGCCGGCGGCCGCCCAGCGCAGGTCGCGCAGCGCGTGGCCGCGGCCGTTGCCGTAGCCGAAGAACTGCACGAGGCCGGGCAGCGGCGCCGTCGCGCCGTGCGGGACGCGCAGCCAGGCGTGGATCCGTGTGCCCCCGAAGCCGCGGAATGTGACGTCGAACACGTCGATGACCGTGAGGCCCGTATCCCGCGGCTCGACGGTGACGTCGAGCGGGTGGCGCCGCGTCTCGCCGAGGGTGTCGGCCCAGAACCGGTCGAAGTCGGGCGGCTCGGTCTGGGTGGTGGGCTCGTCGACGAGGGTGAGCTCACCGCGCACGGAGCACCCCGATCGTGAGGCCGGCGGCATCGGTGAGCGCATCCACCGGCACGTCGACAGTCCCGTCGGCGGGCACCCGGACCACCGCGCGGCCGCCCGCGCAGTCGACGATCACGTCGCGCTCGCCCCCGCGGATGCTGCGCAGCGTCGCCGACGCCAGCGCGCCGTCGCGCCACGCCAGGTCGACCACGAGGCCGGTTCGTGCGCCGAGTCCCTGCGCGTCGCCGTCGGTCCACGTGGACGGCAGGGCGGGCAGCAGCCGCACGACGCCGTCATGGCTCTGCACCAGCATCTCGGCGATGCCGGCCGGGAAGCCGAGATTGCCGTCGATCTGGAACGGGGGATGGGTGCTGAAGAGGTTGGGCAGCAGGCCGCCCCACTCCGACCCGTCCACGGGTCCGTGGCGGGTCGCATCGCCGTCGAACGGCGCGAGCGCCTCGTCCAGGAGCGCCGCGGCGGCATCGCCGTCGCCGATGCGGGCGCGCAGCGCGATCTTCCACGCCCACGACCAGCCCATCGCTCCGGAGCCGCGCGCGTCGAGCAGGCGGACGCCGGCTTCGAAGATCTCGGGATCGCGGTCGGGCGTGAGGGTGTCGAGCGGATACATGCCGACGAGGGGCGACAGGTGCCGGTGCAGCGGTTCGACCTCGACCACCTCGGCCGACCACTCGCTCAGCCGGCCGTCGGAGCGGATCCCCACCGGGGCGAGCGCGGCCAGCGCGCGATCGATCTCGGCCGTGAGCGGGTCGTCGTCGGCACCGAGCGCATCGATGGCCGTGAGGGCGCGCTCGAAGAGCGCCTGGATGAGGAAGACATCGGATGCCGCCGTCAGCCCGATCGCGGTGGACCCGCCGTCGGGTCCGATGAAGGAGTTCTCGGGCGCCGTCGACGGCGAGGTGCGCAGCATCCCGTCGGGACCGGGCACCAGCCAGTCGAGGCAGAACTCGACCGCGCCGCGCATGACCGGCCAGATGCGGGAGCGAAGCAGCTCGAGGTCTCCGCCGAACTCGTACGCGTCCCACAGGTTGTGGGTGAGCCACACGCCGCCCATCATCCAGATCGCCCAGCTGGGCGCACCGTGGCCGCCGCCGACCGGAAGGCTCCAGCCCCACACGTCCGAGTTGTGGTGCGCCACCCAGCCGCGGGCGCCGTACAGCTCGCGCGCGACGTCGGCACCGGTGCGGGCGAGATGCTCGACCAGCGCGAGCAGCGGCTCGGACGCGTCGTCGAGGCCGAGCACGGGCGCTGCCCAGTAGTTCATCTGCGTATTGATGTTGATCGTGTAATTGGACGACCACGCAGGACGCAGCTGGTCGTTCCAGATGCCCTGCAGGTTTGCGGGCGGTCCACCCGCCCGGGACGACGAGGCGAGCAGATACGCGCCGAACTCGGCGGCGATCGTCGCCTTCAGCTGCGCGTCGCCGGTGTGGAGGATGTCGCGGTCGATGTCCCACGTGCCTTCCCGTCGACCGCCGATCGCGAACCGTGCCCGAGCGTGGCGCCGACGATCGGCGATGTGCTCGGCGAGCAGCGCGGATGGTGCGCGGTGTGCCGCGGCATCCGCGCGCTGGAAGGCACGATCCCGGATCGCCTCGCGGGAGGCGGTCCGCCACTCCCCGTCCGCGTCGGCCCACCAAAACTCGGCGCGGGACGATGTGGAGAGGGCGATCAGCAGCCGGCGAGCCCCGTGGACGGCCGCGCGTGCAGGCGCGGCATCCACGAAACCGTCGGTGTCCAGCGCGACCGCGACGGCCGCGAAGGCGTCGAAGCCGGTGTCGGCCTCGGCGTACCGCAGGGGCGGTTCGACCGAGGTCTCGTGCAGGGGCGCACCGTCGACCGGGATCTCGATGTCGAGACCGAGACCGTTCGCGGTGCCGCGGAGGGGCGTCGAGAGCGAGAGGGATGCCGCGAACTCGACGTCCGCGGTGAGCTCGACGATCAGCGCCTGTGCGGGCGCCGACACCCATGAGCGCCGGCGGACGGTGCCGCCGGGAACCTGCAGTGTCTCGGTCAGTACGGCTTCGTCGAGGTCGAGGATACGCGCCGGGGTCACGGCGGTCGCGCCGGCGACCTCGACCGCGAGGTCGCCGAGCGGGAGGAATTCCTGCGAGTAGGGGCCTTCGAACGACATGAGTAGGGCTTCGGCGGTGCGGACGTCGCCGGCGTCGAGTGCCGCGCGGATCTCTGCGAGCCGCTCGGGTCCGGCGCCGGCGGCGAGCACGTCGCGCAGCGCCGCGGCGGGGCCGTCGGGGGTTCCCGACCACACGGTGGCGTCGTTGAGCGCGTACCGCCCGGTCGCGCCGCCGAAGGCCATGGTGCCGATACGGCCGTTGCCCAGCGGTGCGGCCTCCTCCCACCGATCGGCGGGGGCGCTCCACGACAGTCGCAGGGTGTCGCTCATCTCGATCCTCGGTCGTCGGTGTCCGAGATCGCGAGTGTCCGCGGCGACCTCGCCTGCAGACCTCGGATCTTTGCTTGCGACGCCAGCGTAAACGTGATTAATTACCGATGTCAAGAAACTCGATGGAGGAGTTCGAATGGTCAACGGTGAAGGCGCCGTCCAGACGTTGCCGGCCACGGACGCCGTGCCGGCAGCCGTCCACACGCTGCGAGCGGCAGGGGCTGCGCTGGTCGTGGATCTCGAGGGCGCCATGCCCCGCGTGCTGCACTGGGGCGCCGATCTGGGCGCCCTGGGCCCGCGGGGGATCGACGCGCTGCGCGCGACATCCGTGCCTGCCGTGCTCAACAACTCGCCCGACGTCCCTCGCCTCTTCTCGGTGTGGCCGACGGAGCAGGACGGCTGGGCCGGGACCCCCGCTCAGGCCGGCCACCGCGGCGGCACCGCCACCACCCCGCGCCCGCGGCTCGCGGACGTGGACATCGAACCCGCACGCGACGGCGGCGGACGCATCGCGCTCCGCTTCGACGACGCCGTGGCCGGCACGCGCGCCCGGCTGACCTACCGGTTGGATGCCGCCGGCGTGCTGGCGGTCGACCTGTCGGTGGAGAACCCGGCGGAAGCGGCATCCGCGTATCTGGTCGACGGGCTGCGGGCGCTCGTGCCCGTGCCGGACCGCGCGGGAGAGCTCCTCGACTTCACCGGCAAGTGGTGCCGCGAGCGTGCGCCGCAGCGCCTGCCCTTCTCGTTCGGCACGCACGCCCGCCGCGCGCGCCGCGGAAAGCCCGGCCACGACACACCGTTCCTCCTGGTCGCGGGCACGCCGGCCTTCGGCTTCGCGCACGGCGAGCTGTGGGGCGTTCACCTCGCCTGGAGCGGCGACGGCGAGTACCTCGCCGAGCGGCTTCCCGAGGGCGCCGGGGCGCAGTCCCGCGTCATCGGCGCCGGCGAGCTGCTGCGCTCGGGCGAGGTGGTGCTGCAGCCCGGCGAGCGCTACGACGCCCCGACCGTGCTCTTCACGTGGTCGGACCGCGGGCTCGACGGGCTCACCGCCCGATTCCACCGCCGGCTCCGCGCTCGCCGCGGTCACCCCGCGACGCCCCGCCCGCTGGTGCTCAACACCTGGGAGGCGGTCTACTTCGACCACGATCTCGACCGCCTCGTCGAGATCGCCGACCGCGCCGCCGAGGTCGGCGTCGAGCGGATCGTGCTCGACGACGGGTGGTTCCGCGGGCGCCGGGACGCGAACGCCGGGCTCGGCGACTGGCTCGTCGACGAGGGGGTGTGGCCCGACGGGCTGGGGCCGTTCGTCGACGCCGTGCGCGAGCGCGGCATGCAGTTCGGACTCTGGTTCGAGCCCGAGATGATCAGCCCCGACTCCGACCTCGCCCGGGACCACCCGGAATGGGTGCTCGCCCCCGGCCAGGGCGCCGGAGCCACCGCCCGCAACCAGCACGTCCTCGACATCGCCAATCCCGACGCCTACGCACTGGTGCTCGAGCGCATCAGCGCGCTGGTCGCCGAGCACGACATCGACTACCTCAAGTGGGACCACAACCGCGACCTCGTCGAACCCGTCGCGCGCCGCGACGGCGGCGACCGGCCCCTCGTGCACGAGCAGACGCTCGCCCTGTACCGGCTGCTGGACGAGCTGCGCACCCGCCACCCGCGCCTCGAGATCGAGACGTGCTCGGGCGGAGGCGGCCGCGTCGACCTCGGCATCCTCGACCGCACCGACCGCGTGTGGGCGTCGGACTGCAACGACCCGGTGGAGCGGGCGCGCATCGAGCGCTGGACGCGCCTCCTGGTGCCGCCCGAGCTCATCGGCTCGCACCTCGGCGCCCGCCGCTCCCACACCACCTCGCGCGAGACCGACCTGTCGTTCCGGCTCGCCGTCGCCCTCACCGCGCACGCCGGCATCGAGACCGATCTGACGGTGTCGGGCGCCGAAGACCTGCACACCATCACCGCCTGGGCGGCACTGTACCGGGAGCTGCGCGAGCTCATCCACACGGGCGACGTCGTCAACGCCGACCTCGCCGACGACGCGACCATGCTCACCGGCATCGTCGCGGCAGGCGGGGAACGGGCGCTGTTCACCTGGACCCGCCTCGCCACGTCCGCCGACGGGCAGAGCGGCCGGGTGCGCTTCCCCGGGCTCGACGCCGGATCGGTCTATCGCGTGCGGGTGCGGTCGGAGCTCGGCCCGGCCAGCCGGCACGAGGTGTCGGATCCGGACTGGATGCGTCTGGCGCTGGACGGCGGCATCGAGCTTCCCGGGTCGGTGCTCGGCGTCGCCGGCGTGCCGCTTCCCACCCTCAACCCGCAGCAGGCGCTGCTGTTCGATGTCGAGAGGCTCCCATGAGCTGCTGACGTCCGCTCCACCTTCTGGGAACCTGCGCGTACAGCGGCCACTGGGGCCAGGGCACGCGCGCGGGGTTCACCGTCGAACCCACCGCAGAAAGGAAACCATGGACACCTACGATCGCCATGCCCGCCGGCCACGCCGGCTCGCGGCATTCGCCGCCGGCGCGCTGACCCTCGGGCTCGGCGCCACGGCGGCGTATGCGGCGCCGCCGGCGGAGGCATCCGTCTCCCCGGCGACGACCGCGCCCGCCGCCTCGGCGCCCGCCGCCACGGCGCCCGCGCCCGCCGCCACGGCGCCCGCGGAAGAGCTCGGCGCCCGGCCCTACATGGGCTGGAGCAGCTACAGCATGCAGGTGTACTCGGGCAGCGGATCGACCTGGATCACCGCCGACCAGATCATCGCCCAGTCCGACGCCATGCACGAGAAGCTGCAGTCGGCGGGTTACGAGTACATCAACATCGATGCCGCGTGGAACGGCGGCACCGACGAGTACGGGCGCCCGACGCCCAGTACGACGCTGTTCCCGAACGGGCTGCAGGCCGTCATCGACCACATCCACGGCAACGGCCAGAAGGTCGGGCTCTACGCGATCCCCGGGATCTCGCCCGAGGTGCACGAGGCCGACCTGCCGATCTACGGCGCCCCCGACTGCTCCACGGGCGACATCGTCAAGCAGCCGATCCAGCAGGCGGACTACTGGAACATCGGCTACCGTCTCGACTTCGCGAACCCGTGCGCCCAGGTGTACGTGCACTCGATCGCCGACATGTTCGGCGAGTGGGGGATCGACTTCCTCAAGTTCGACAGCGTCACGCCCGGGTCGGGAATCGGCGACCTCTCCCTCGACGCCCGCGACGATGTCGCGGCCTGGTCGCAGGCGCTCGAGCGCAACGGCATCTGGTTCGAGCTCTCGTGGGCGCTCGACATCCGCTACGCCGACTACTGGGCAGAGCACGCCCAGGGCTGGCGCGTCGAGTGGGACGTCGAGTGCTACTGCGGCGACGAGGCCCTCACCACCTGGGACAACATCGCCCGCCTCTTCCCGCGTGCGGCCGACTGGTGGCGCTTCGCGGGACCGGATCGCGGCTGGAACGACTTCGACTCGCTCAACGTGGGCAACGGCTCGATGGACGGGCTGACGCGCGACGAGCGGCGCACGGCGACGACGCTCTGGGCGGTCGCGGCCGCGCCGATGTACGTCGGCAACGACATGACGCGGCTCGACGACTACGGCATCGAGCTGCTGACGAACCCTGAGGTCATCGCGGTGAACCAGGCCGGCCGCCCCGCCCACCCCGTGTCGACGGCGACGAAGCAGCAGACCTGGTACGCCATGAACCCCGACGGGTCGGTCACCGTCGCGCTGTTCAACCTCGATCGGACGGATGCCGACATGAAGGTGTCGTTCGCCGACCTGGGCCTGCAGGGATCCGCGAAGGTGCGCGACCTCTGGGCGCAGAAGAACCTCGGCAGCTTCGACGGCGAGTTCACCGCCGACGAAGTCCCGGTGCACGGCACGCGCCTGTTCACCGTCACGCCCGCCAAGGGCGGTGAGATCGCGCTGAACGACGACGACGCGCGTCTGTCGTACGAGGGCGAATGGTCCCGCAACGCGGGCAAGGAGATCGTGGCCACCTCGCAGGCGCTCACCGTGTCGTCGTACGACTCGTCGCAAGGCGGGACGGCGTCCGAGCCCGGTGCGTCGAACGTCGTGGCCGTCAACGACAGCGACTCCGCGATCGCCTACAGCGGCAACTGGGGTCACAGCACGGGCCGCGGGCTGGGCGACTACCAGGACGACGTCCACTACGCCGAGGCCGACGGCGCCGCGTTCGAGTACACCTTCGTCGGCACCGGGATCGACTGGGTGACCGAGACCCACTCATCGCAGGGTGAGGCCGAGGTCTACCTCGACGGCGTGCTGGTCGACACCGTCGACACGTATCTCGACCCGGCACAGGATCGCGGCGTGCAGCAGGTGGTGTACAGCGTGCGCGACCTCGCCGACGGCAGCCACACCATCCGCGTGGTCAAGAAGTCGGGGCAGTTCATGCTGCTCGACCGGCTCGACGTCGTGCAGCAGAGTCTGATCGACGTCGGCGCGGTCGTGTTCGACCGTGCGGTGCCCGCCGGTGCGACGGTCCGCATCCTGCGCGACCCGGGCGAGCTCGAAGGCATCTACCGCGACGGCACCGCGCTGAAGGGCGGGACCGACTACACCGTGGAAGCGGATGCCGTCACCGTCAGCGCGTCGTACCTGTCGACGCTCCCCGACGGCGACACGGCCCTGGACTTCCGCTTCCGCGGCGACCTGCGCGACGACGTCCACTGGACCGAGGACGACGGCGCCGCCGTGGAACTGACCTTCCAGGGGACGGCCGTCACGGTGATCGGCCCGACCGCCCCCGACCAGGGCGAGGTCGAGGTCTACCTCGACGGTGCGCTGGTCGACACCGTGGACCTGCACAGCGCCGCGCGGCTCACACAGCGCGAGGTCTTCTCGCAGGACGGCCTCGGCAAGGGCGAGCACACGCTGCGGCTCGTGAAGGCGTCGGGCGAAATGCTGCGCGTCGACGCCCTGTCGTACGTGACCAGATGACGTCGGAGTCCGGGTGGCGGGGCGGGCGCCCCGTCGCCCGGGCTCAGGCCGGTCGCGCTGGGTCAGGGCCGGTCGCGCGCCTGGCGCAGCCACCGTTCGATGCCCGCGATGTGCACCTGGGCGATCGAGGTGGCGAGCTCCATGTCATGGTCGGCGATCGCGTCGAGGATCGCCCGGTGCTCGGCGAGGGTGCGCTCGACGGCGCCCTCCTGGGTCAGCCCTCGCCACACACGCGCGCGCACCGTCTGGCTGGTGAGGCTGTCCAGCAGGCTGGCGAGGTAGTCGTTGCCGGCGAGTCGCGCGATGGCGCTGTGGAAGCGCACGTCGTGCTCGACCAGGGACTCGATGTCGGTGTCAGGGGCGACGCCGCTGATCTCGGCATCCAGCGCCGCGACGTCGTCGTCGCCCGCCTGCTGCGCCGCCAGACCGGTCGCATGCGACTCGAGCACGCGCCGCACGGCGAAGATCTCGAGCAGCGAGTCGTCGTCGTGGAGGTCGACGACGAACGAGATCGCCTCGAGGAGGAGCTTCGGCTCGAGGCTCGTGACGTACGTGCCGTCGCCGCGCCGCACGTCGAGCACCCGGATGACCTCGAGAGCCTTCACGGCCTCGCGCATAGAGCTGCGCGAGAGGCCCAGACGCTCGGCGAGATCCTTCTCGGGAGGCAGGCGCGACCCGGGGGCGAGCTCGCCGCGCACGATCATGTCCTTGATCTTCTCGATCGCTTCGTCGGTGACGGCCACGCGCCCATCATAGACATCGGATGTCATCCGGTCGGGATGCCGCGGCAAGGACGCGTCGGCGTCACAATGGAGGCATGCGAGTCGTGGACGGACACCTCCATCTCTGGGACCCCGAGGTCCTGACCTACGAGTGGCTGGAGGGACCGCTGCTCCGATCATTCGGACCCGACGAGCTCGATCTCGCCTTGCAGGACGCGCCCGACGACGACTTCGGCTTCGTGTTCGTACAGGCCGAGTGCGCGCCGGAGCAGTCGGTCGCCGAGGTCGACTGGGTCGCGTCACTGGCACCGCGCGTGCCGCTGCGCGGCATCGTCGCGCGCGCCCCGCTCGAGGACCCCGCAGCGACCGACGAGCACCTCGCGGCGTTCGGGAGCAGGCCGCTCGTGGTGGGGGTGCGCCGCCTGCTGCAGTCCGAGCCCGACGGCTTCTCGGCGGCGCCGGGCTTCCGGGACGCCGCGCGGGCGGTAGCGGCGGCCGGTCTCACGTTCGACGCGTGCGTGCGCTGGAGCCAGCTGCCCGACGTGATCGCCCTGGCCGATGCGGTGCCCGAGCTCACGATCGTGCTCGACCACCTCGGCAAGCCGCCGGTCGGGTCGGCGGATGCCGCGGCCCCCGCAGAAGGCACGCCGTGGGCGACGGAGCTGCGCAGGCTCGCCCGGCGCCACAACGTCGTCTGCAAGCTGTCGGGACTGCCTGCGGAGTCGCAGGGAGAGTGGACCGCCGCACAGCTGCGCCCGTTCCTCGACGTCGCACTGGACGCCTTCGGCCCGCACCGCCTCCTGTTCGGCGGCGACTGGCCGGTCTCGGGTCCGTATGGCCGCTGGGTCGAGACCGTGTCGTCGTGGGTCACGGACCGGCTCGGCGAGGACGACCGCGAGGCCGTGCTCGCCTCGAACGCCGAGCGGGTCTATCGCCTCGCCTGAGCGCCCCACCCGCCCACCCCGTCGCCGCTCCACGGAGTCTCCGGGCGTTCACTTGCGCTGAGCGTACGGCTCGGCGGGCGTTTCGCGAACATTCAGCGCAAGTGAACGGAGAGACGACGGGGTCAGGAGCCGCGGGCTGACGCGGACGCACGGGCGGACCCGCGGGCAATCGCGCGGGCCTCAGGACCCGGCCGGACGGACCCGCGGGGCAACCGCGCGGGCCGCAGGACCCGGCCGGGTGGAACCGCGGGGCAACCTCGCGCGGGCCTCAGGACCCGGCCGGGCGCAGGCGGAGGGGCGACATCCCGCCGTCCACCTCGATGTAGGTGCCCGTGGTCGAGCCGGCGCGGGGGCTGACGAGGTAGAGCACGGCGCCGGCGACCTCGTCGGCCGAGACGAGGCGCCCGTGCGGCTGCCGGGCCTCGAGCGCTGCGCGCTCTGCAGCCGGGTCGGGCGCGCTGGCGAGCAGGCGGCCGATCCACGGGGTGTCGGCCGTGCCCGGGTTGACGGCGTTGACGCGGATGCCCTCGCGCAGGTGGTCGGCCGCCATCGCCCTGGTGAGCGACAGCACCGCCCCCTTCGACGCGCTGTACAGCGCGCGCTGCGGGAGGCCCGCGGTCGCGGCGATCGACGACGTGTTGCAGATGGCCGCGGCGGGCGACTGCCGCAGCCACGGCAGCGCCGCGGCGCTCACGCGCGCGATCCCCGTGACGTTGATCGACAGCACGCGCGCCCACTCGTCGTCGTCGTTCGCGGCGACGTCGCCCTGCGCGCCGATGCCGGCGTTGTTGACGAGGATGTCGATGCGGCCGAACCGTTCGGCCACGGCAGCGATCGCGTCCTCGACGCCGGCGCGGTCCGACACGTCGGCGGCGAACGCGGCGAACCGCGGGTCGGCGCCCGAGGTGTCGCGGTCGAGCACGGCGACCTCGGCGCCTTCGTCGGCAAGTACGTTCGCGATGGCGGCGCCGATGCCCGAGGCGCCGCCGGTGACGACGGCGACCAATCCGTCCAGCTGTCCGCTCATCGTGCTGCCTCCCATGCCACGAACTCCTGGCGCTGCGCGCCCACACCCTCGATCTCGATGTCGACGATGTCACCGGGAGCGAGATACGGGAAGCGCCCCGACAGCGCGACGCCCTGCGGGGTCCCGGTCAGCACGAGGTCGCCCGGCTCGAGTGTGAGGAACTGCGAGAGGTGCCACACGATGTGGTCGACCGGGAAGATCATGTCGGCCGTCGATGAGTCCTGGCGCGGCTCGCCGTTGACGCGGCTCTGCAGCCGCAGCGCCTGCGGGTCGACCTCGTCGGGCGTGACCAGCCACGGGCCGGTCGGGTTGAACCCGGGCGCGCACTTGCCCTTGGACCACTGCCCGCCCGACACCTCGAGCTGGAACGTCCGCTCCGAGACGTCGTTGGCGGTGACGAAGCCGGCGATGTGATCCGCCGCCTGCGCGGGGGAGTCCAGGTACGCGGCGCGGCGTCCGATGACGATGCCGAGCTCGACCTCCCAGTCGGTCTTCTCGCTGCCCCGGGGGATCGTGACGGCGTCGTTCGGACCGACGACGGTGTTCGGGGTCTTGAGGAACATCACCGGGATGCTCGGCGGGGTCGCCCCGGATTCGGCGGCGTGGGCGGCGTAGTTCATGCCGATGCACACGACGGCGCTCGGCCGCGCGATGGGGGCGCCGATGCGGAGCGCGTCGGCGCCCGGCAGCTCGGGCAGGAGCGCCGCGGCGATCGCGGCGGACGTGCGGCCGACGGGATCGTCGGCGAGGAAGCTGCCGTCGACATCGGATGTGAGCGGGCGCAGATCGAGGCGACGATGGCCGTCGAGGACGACGGGGATCTCGCTACCGGACTCGCCGAGGCGCGCGAACTTCATTACTCTCCTGGATTCTCCGTGCGGGGCGGCGTCGATGCCGTCGCGGCCCGCGGGGCGTGATTGACAGTATAGACATCGGATGTTTACACTGCGAGCGGTTCGACTTCCGGACCGCGAACTGCAGGAGACCGCCCCGTGAGCCGCATCGTCGCCTTCGAGACGACAGACATCCGATTCCCCACCTCGCTCAGCCTCGACGGCTCCGATGCGATGAACCACGATCCCGACTACTCCGCCGCGTACCTCCGGATCGTGACGGATGCCGCCGACGGCGTCAGCGGACACGCCTTCGTGTTCACGATCGGGCGCGGCAACGACGTGCAGGTCGCGGCGCTCGACGCGCTCGCCGGGCATCTGGTCGGCCGCGAGGTCGAGCCGCTCCTCGACGACATGGGCGCGACCAACCGCGAGCTCATCGGCGACTCGCAGCTGCGCTGGCTCGGCCCCGAGAAGGGCGTCATGCACATGGCGATCGGCGCGGTCGTCAACGCGCTGTGGGACATCAAGGCCAAGCGCGCCGGGCTCCCGCTCTGGCAGCTGCTCTCGCGCATGAGCCCCGAAGAGATCGTGGCCCTCGTCGACTTCCGCTACCTCACGAACGCCCTCACGCCCGCGGAGGCCCTGCAGATCCTCCGCGACGCGGAGCCGGGCCGGGCCGAGCGCGAGCAGGACCTCCTCGCCACGGGCTTCCCGGCGTACACGACGAGCCCCGGCTGGCTCGGCTACTCCGACGAGAAGCTCGCGCGGCTGTGCCGCGAGGCGATCGCCGACGGCTTCGGCCAGATCAAGCTCAAGGTGGGCGCCGACCTCGACGACGACGTCCGCCGCCTCCGCGTCGCCCGCGAGGTGTGCGGACCCGACTTCCCGATCGCCATCGACGCGAACCAGCGCTGGGAGGTGTCGGAGGCGATCGCGTGGGTGAACGCGCTCGCCGAGTTCGGCATCGCCTGGATCGAGGAGCCCACGAGCCCTGACGACGTGCTCGGCCACGCCGAGATCGCCCGGGGCGTCGCGCCGGTGCGCGTGGCGACGGGCGAGCACGCGCAGAACCGCGTGATCTTCAAGCAGCTGCTGCAGGCGGACGCCATCGCCGTCATGCAGATCGACGCCGCGCGCGTCGGCGGCGTCAACGAGAACATCGCCAACCTGCTGCTCGCGGCGAAGTTCGGTGTGCCGGTGTGCCCCCACGCCGGCGGCGTGGGGCTCTGCGAGGCGGTGCAGCACCTGTCGATGTTCGACTTCGTGGCGGTGAGCGGCAGCCGCGAGGGCCGCATGATCGAGTACGTCGATCACCTGCACGAGCACTTCGTCGTGCCGACCGACGTGCACGGCGGCGTCTACCGCGCCCCGCTCGCGCCGGGGATCGGCATGGAGATGAAGGCGGCCAGTCGCGCCGCGTACGAGTTCGGGAGCACGGATGCCGCGGCCTGACCCGACCGGCTCCGACGCCCCCGCGCTGACGCGCCTCGGCTACGGCGCGGCGAACGTCGGCAACCTCTTCCGCGAGCTCACCGACGATCAGGCGTGGGCCATCCTCGACGCGGCCTGGGAGAGCGGCATCCGCTACTTCGACACCGCCCCTCACTACGGCCTCGGTCTCTCGGAGCGGCGGCTCGGCGCGTTCCTGCGGACGAAGCCCCGCGACGAGTTCGTGATCTCGACGAAGGCGGGGCGGCTGCTGCGTCCGAACCCCGACGACGACGGCGGACTGGACCTCGCCGCGGACTTCCACGTGCGCACGACGCTGCGCCGCGAGTGGGACTTCTCCGAGGCCGGCATCCGCGCGAGCCTCGACGAATCGCTCGAACGTCTCGGGATCGACCGCATCGACATCCTGTACCTGCACGACCCCGAGCGCCACGACCTCGACCTCGCGCTGCAGGAGGCCTTCCCGGCTCTCGAGCAGCTCCGGGCGGAGGGCGCCGTCGACGCCATCGGCATCGGCTCGATGACCGCCGACGCGCTCGCCGCGGGCGTTCGCGGCGCCGATCTCGACCTCATCATGATCGCGGGCCGCTACACGCTGCTCGAGCAGCCGGCCGCCGACGAGGTGCTGCCGGCGTGCCACGAGCGCCGGACCGGCGTGGTCGCGGCATCCGTCTTCAACTCCGGCCTGCTGGCGAAGGACGAGCCCACGCGCGACGACCGGTACGAGTATGGACGGATGCCGGAGCCGCTGTGGCAGCACCTGCGGCGCATCGTCGCGGTCTGCCGCGCTCACGACGTGCCGCTGCCGGCCGCCGCGGTGCAGTTCGCGCTGCGGGACCCGGCCGTCCGCTCGGTCGTCGTGGGCGGGAGCCGACCCGAGCAGCTGCGCCGCAACGCCGAGCTCATGGAGGTCGACATCCCGGGCGGCCTGTGGGACGATCTGGCCGCCGAAGGCCTCATCCGCTGACGAAGGGAATCCCATGCTCGAGGGCATCCACCCGCTGCTGACGGGGGAGCTGCTGCTGCACCTGGACCGGATGGGCCACTCGGATGCCGTCGTGATCGCCGACGCGCACTTTCCGGCGTGGGCGATCGGCGCGCGCGTCGTGGACCTGCCCGGGACGACCACGCCCGAGGTGGTGGCCGCCGTGCGCACGGTGCTGCCGCTCGACGATGCGCCCGCGCTCGACCTCATGGCGTCGGCTGACGGCGAGGTGCTCGACGTGCAGCGCGAGCTCGCCGCCGCGGCAGGCACGGATGCCCCGCGCTACGTCGACCGGTTCGAGTACTACGAGCAGGCGAAGCGCGCGTACGTCATCCTGCGTACGGGCGAGACCCGCAAATACGGCAACGCGCTGCTGCGCAAGGGCGTCGTCGGGCACCCGTCCGCCGCCTGACCTTCCTCAGGCTGACCGCGCGCCGGGTGAACGGCGGTGGTCTCAGCCGTTGAGGCCGAACAGGTCCAGCGGGTGCGTCAGCCGCCACCACGGCGACGGGTCGGTGATGTCGGCGGCGAGCTGCAGGTCGACCGTGGTGTCGTTGAGCGGTCCGGTCACGCTGAGGGAGCCGACCGCGTCGCCTGCATCGCGGCTCTCGCCGAGGTGGTAGGTCGTGGCGACGGTGCCGCTGCCGCCGTTCCACAGGACCACCGACGCGTCGCCCGAGGTCACGATGTCCACCTCGTCGCCCCACAGGGTCTCGACCTGTCCGGCGACGGTGTTCGCCGTCACCGAGGGCTTCAGCTGCAGCTCGGTCTCGAGCTGCGCGTACAGCGCGCGGGAGGCGGTGAGACGGCTCTCATCGTCGGGCTGTCCGAGCACCGACGCGTAGAGGCGCACCGTCGTGTCGCCGATCGTGACGTCCTTCGCCGACAGCAGGTTCCAGGAGTCGAGCGTCCCGGTCTTCAGGCCCACGACACCCGGGTCGGCGAGCAGCCCGTTGGTGTTCTCGACGAGGCCGGCACCGGGCAGGTCGACGGACTGCTTCGCGACGATCTCGGCGATCACCGGGTTCGCGAGGGCCTTCTGCGCGAGCACGACGAGGGCCTCGGGGCTCGCGGTGTTGCGCGGGTCCATCCCCGTCGGCTCGTAGACGGTCACACCGGGGACGCCGTGCGTGGAGAGCCAGGACGAGGCCGCCGAGGCGAAGACGGCATCCGATGGCCAGATGCTCTGCGCCAGGCGGTCGGCGTAGTTGTTCGCCGAGCCGACCAGCATGCCCTCGAGCATCTGGTACTCGGTGAGCGAGCCGCCGGCGGGCACGTTCAGCGCGGACTCGCCGTTGCTGAGGTACTGCCAATAGCGGGAGCGATCCGCCGAGGTGAAGCGGTACTCGGGACCCTGCTCGCCGAGCGCGAGCGGCATCTCCTCGAGGACGACCAGGGCGGTCACGAGCTTGGTGATGCTGGCGATGGAGTCGGGATCCGCCGTCGTGGCCAGTGTCCCCGAGATGCCTCCGACCGCTTCGGCGGCGCTGCCCTGAGCGGGCCACACCGGCGCCGCGGCAGGCGCCGCGACCGGCTGGACCTCCATGGCGGTGACCGTGGGTGCGACGGCGTGCAGCGGCCACAGCAGCGTCGTCCCCGCATACGCGCCGAGCACGGCCGCGATCGCGAGGGTGGGAACCACGACGCCGGCGCGCAGCGGCGAGCGCCGCGGCGCGTCGGAGAGCAGGTCGGCGTCGACCGTGACGTAGGGGGTGGCCGCGGCGGTCAGATCGCCGGGGGCGGCGCCGAGGCCCACGGCCGTCTCATCGACCCACGCGAGGGCGGTTCGTCCGCCGCCCGCCGCGGGGCGCGAATCCTCGGCGACCGGGACGTCGGCGAGCGCGTCGTGGCCCGCGGGATCCCAGGTGGCGACGGGGACCGACGGCTCGGGAACGAGTCCGGGGATGACGGGCCCCGTCTGCGCGTCCGAATCGAACAGGGGAATCGTCGGCGCGATCGCCGTCGGGCTGTCGCCGAGCGGCACCGTGGCGATGGTGGGCGCGACGGTGGGCACGTCTCCGGGGGCGGTGGTGCTGCCCGGGTGCACGAGTGGGCCCACGCGCCCGGAGGCTCCGCCCGACGCGCCAGCGGCGAGCGGAGGGGGCGTGTGGACAGTCTGACCGGTGGCGACGGTCAGGATGCCGCCTTCCGGGGCACCGGCCGAAGCCGGGGTCGGCACGGCACCGGTCTGCGCCCGACGCGCGCGACGCGTGGGCACGGGTGTGTCGTCCGGAGTCACCCCCTCAAAATACCCGTCATCGCGGCGGTATACTCAACGCCATAACCACGGGAGTCCGGTGAGCCGGGCTGAGAGGAAGCGATCCACGCTTCGACCGTCGAACCTGATCCGGATCATGCCGGCGCAGGGAGGAGTTCACATGCACACGTCCGCGTCCGCATCCACCCCCGTTGCGGCCACCCCTTCGGGCCCCCGCAGCCTGCGTTGGCGAGTCGTCGACATCGTCGTCGCCGCGGTGCTCGGCGTCGCCACCGGCCTCGTCTTCTGGGCCTGGAACACCGTCGGCTACGCCTGGTTCATCGCCATGGACGGCCTGACGCCCGGCCTCGGCGGACTCGCCGTCGGCATCTGGCTGATCGGCGGCGTCATCGGCGGTCTCGTCATCCGCAAGCCCGGTGCGGCACTCCTCGTCGAGGTGATCGCAGCGATCGTGTCGATGCTCATCGGCAACGTGTGGGGCGTGTCCACCCTGCTGTCGGGCCTGGTCCAGGGTCTCGGCGCCGAGCTGATCTTCGCCCTCTTCCTCTACCGCCGTTTCACCCTGCCTGTCGCGATGCTGGCCGGTGCGGGCGCCGCCGCCGGCGCCTGGGTGTTCGAGCTGTTCTACGGCAGCTCGCCGAACATCCTGAAGACGCTCGAGTTCAACGTCATCTACCTCGTCTCGCTCGTCGTCTCGGGTGCCGTGCTCGCGGGTGTCGTCGGCTGGCTCGCCGTCCGGGGGCTCGCCGCCACCGGCGCCCTCAACAGCTTCGCGGCAGGACGCGAAGCGCGCCGCGAGGTCTGACGATGGCCTCGACCCGTCCGGCCCGCCTCACGGCGGACGGCTGGGGATGGCGCTACGCAGGCCGGCGCGCGCCCGCCGTCCGCGACGTGTCGTTCACGATCGAGCCGGGGGAGCGCGTGCTGCTGCTCGGTGCCTCGGGTGCCGGCAAGTCGACGCTCCTCGCCGGCATGGCGGGCCTGCTCGGCGGGGCCGACGAGGGCGATGAGACGGGATCGCTGCTGATCGACGGCGAGCGGCCGGAAGCCCACCGCGGGCGCGTCGGCCTCGTGCTGCAGGATCCCGATTCGGGCGTCGTGCTGTCGAAGGTCGGCGACGACGTGGCCTTCGGCTGCGAGAACCTCGGGGTGCCGGCGGCCGAGATCCCCGCCCGCGTCGCCGAGGCGCTCGAGGCCGTCGGGCTCGACGTCCCGCTCGCGCGGCCGACGAAGGCGCTGTCGGGCGGGCAGAAGCAGCGGCTCGCGCTCGCCGGCGTGCTCGCGATGCGACCCGGTGTGCTGCTGCTCGACGAGCCGACCGCGAATCTCGATCCCGACGGCGTCCGCGAGGTGCGCGCGAGCATCGAGCACGCTCTCGCCGAGACGGGGGCGACGCTCCTGGTGATCGAGCACCGCACGGCCGTCTGGGCCGACCTGATGGACCGTGTGCTCGTCGTCGGCGCCGACGGCGGCCTCCTCGCCGATGGCACTCCGGCCGAGGTGTTCGCCCGTCACGGTGCGGAGCTCGCCGCCGCGGGCGTGTGGGTGCCGGGTCGCCCCGTCGACCTGCCCGTCCTGCCCGCGGCGCCGGCCGGCGCCGCCGCGGCGGTGGCGGCATCCGCTCTCTCGATCTCCCGCGATGGCCGCACCGTCGTGCGGGCGGGGCTGGATCTCAGCGTGCCGCGCGGGGCGGCGACGGTGATCACCGGGCCCAACGGCGCCGGCAAGTCCACCCTCGCGCTGACGCTCGCGGGGCTCCTGCCCGAGGCGGCGGGCGAGGTCGTCGCGGCGCCGGAGCTCGCGGGCCGCTCGGGCCGCCGCCCGTCGCGGTGGTCCTCGCGCGAGCTGCTGACCCGCATCGGCACAGTGTTCCAGGAGCCGGAGCATCAGTTCCTCGCCTCGACCGTGCGCGACGAGCTCGCGATCGGGCCGCGCTCGCGCGGCGCGGCCGCGGACGCCGTCGGCCTGATCGTCGACGAGCTGCTCGAGCGACTGCACCTCGCGCCGCTCGCCGCCGCGAACCCCTTCACGCTGTCGGGGGGACAGAAGCGCCGGCTCTCGGTCGCGACCGTGCTCGCCGACGCACCGCCCGTCATCGTGCTCGACGAGCCGACGTTCGGCCAGGACCGCCGCGGCTGGATCGAGCTCGTGCAACTGCTGCAGTCCGAGATCGCCGCCGGCACGACCGTCGTCGCCGTCACGCACGACGAAGACGTGCTGCACCATCTCGGCGGCCACCGCATCGATCTCGGTGCGGGGCCCTCAGTCCCGGAGGCCCCGTCCGGCGCACCCGGGCGATCGCGGCCGGTGGGGGTGCGGTCGTGACCGCCGTCGACGCCCGTACCGACGCGCATGACGTCGGTGCCGAACGGGCGGCCTGGCTCGACGGCGTCAACCCGGTGACCAAGATCGTGCTCGCGCTGCTGCTGTCGGTGCCGCTGCTCGCGTCGATCGACGTGACGAGCGCCCTCGTGGCGATCGCGCTGCAGCTCACCTGCATCCCGCTGACCGGTCTCGGAGCCATGACCGTACTGAAGCGGATGCTGCCGATCCTCGTCTTCGCCCCCGTCGCGGGCATCAGCATGCTGCTGTATGCCGAGCCGGGCGGAACGGTCTACTGGTCGTTCTGGTACGCCACGATCAGCGACGACTCGATCGCTCTCGCCGTCGCGGTGTGCCTGCGCGTGCTCGCGCTCGCCCTGCCGACGATCCTGCTGTTCGGCCGCACCGACCCCACCGAGCTCGCCGACGCGCTCGCGCAGGTCGCGAAGCTGCCGAGCCGCTTCGTGCTCGGGGTGCTCGCCGGCACGCGCACGCTGGGCCTCTTCCTCGACGACTGGCGCAGCATGGGCCTCGCGCGCCGCGCGCGCGGGGTGGGCGACGGCGGCGCGATCCGGCGCTTCTTCTCCATGGCGTTCGTGCTGCTCGTGTTCGCCGTGAGGCGCGGCACCAAGCTCGCGATGGCGATGGAGGCGCGCGGCTTCGGCTCCGGCATCCCGCGCACGTGGTCACGTCCCTCGCGGCTCCACCCCCGCGACCTGGTGGCGCTGCTCGGCGCCGCCGCGATCATGGCCGTGGCGATCGCCGCCGCGGTCGCCGCCGGCACGTTCCGGTTCGTGTGGTCCTGAGTCGCGCCGGCTCCTGCGGTCCAGGTTCCGCGGTTTCTGGGATGCCGGATGCTGCGCTTTCCGGACCGCACCGCGCGCGCGTGCCGACGCCGGCGCGGTGAGGTCCAGGTTTCGCGGGTTCCGGGATGCCGGAACCGGCGTTTGCCGGACTGCTGAACGTGCGCGCCGCACGCCTCACTCGGAGCGGCGCTGCGGCGAGGTTCGGCGCGTTTCGTCTCGGTCGCTGGCGCTCCCTCGCTCAACGACCGGAGCCCCCCGGGGTCGCTGGAGCTCCTCGCTCAACGACCGGAGCCCTTCCCCCGGTCATTGAGCGAGCTTGCGAGTCGAAACGCAGAGACGAAAGGCCCGGACGACGGGCGAGCGCGGTGCGCCGCGTCAGTCGGCGGCGACGAGCCGCTCGTAGGCGGGCTGCAGGGCGGGGAAGTAGTCGTCCCACGAGACGGTGCCGGCGTCGAGACCGGCCTGCGCGGCGACGAGCCGGTCGAGGTAGTACTCCCAGCCCGGACCGATCGAGCCGACGTCCTCGCCCGGGTTCAGTCGCTGGCCGAACGTGAGGATCGTGTCGCCCGGCGCCTCCTCGGCGAGCTCGAACCACAGATGCCAGGCACCTCCGGCCGCCGACGTGTCGCCGGCGAAGCGCCGGGGCCGGTCGCACTCGAGGATCGTGTACTCCTCACCCGCAGCATCCTCGGCCTCCGCCGTCATGGAGAACGTGACGTGCCCGCTCGACGGGTCGCCGTCCCACCGGCCGATCCAGCGCTCGAGCCGCGCCGACTCGGTGAGCTCGCGCCAGATCTCGTCGGCGGTCGCGCGGAAGCGCCGCAGGATCACGAGGTTCGGATGGCCGTCGATCTTGCAGACGTTGCCGGTGATCTCGGTCATGTCGCGTTCCACAGCTCTCGGTAGTACGACAGGCGCGCGCGGTCGGGCTCGACACCGTACGCCTCGATGAGGGCGTCCTCCCATCCCTCGCCATAGTTCCACGCCGTCGACATCGACGCCACGGCGATGTCGGCCCAGCGGTCGGCGAGGCCGAGTGCTCCGAAGTCGACATGCCCGCTCCAGCGGCCGTCGTCGCCGATGAGCGTGTTGGGGCAGCAGGCGTCGGCATGGCAGACCACGAGCCGGTCGACCGGCGGCGGCTCGCGCAGGGCATCGGGAACGCGGATGCCGCGGCCCGTCGCGTTCGCGATGCGGGAGCGCACGTGCCAGTCGAACGGACAGTCGGCGACCGGCAGCGCGTCGTGCAGGGCACGCAGGCCCTCGCCGACGGCGCGGACGGCGGTGGCGGGCTCGGCGACCCAGCGCGCGTCGACGGCGGAGAGCCCCGGGAGCGCCGCCGTCACGAGGTACTCGTGGCTGTCGTCGCCGCCGACCTCGAGCAGGAGCGGCACCCGTGCGTGCGGCTGCGCCCACGCCAGGCGCGCGGCCTCGCCGGCGAACGACGTCTCGGCATTGCGCGGACCGTGCTTGATGAAGCGGCCGTCGTCGGTGCGGAACGTCACGCCGCCGTAGTCGTTCCGCCAGACCGGCGTGAGCGCGGCGCCGCGCGCGAGCCGCACGACGGTCTCGGACACGGCCACGGGTTCGGCGGGGATCGACACGCTCCCATCCTGCCCGCTTGCCGGTTCCGCTCTCCCGTCACGTTTCGGGGTCCGAGCGGACCGTTTGTGACAGGCGAGCGGGAAGGGATTCACTTGAGCGGCGGAGCGTGCGCCGGCCGCATGATGGGATGAGGTCATGTCCGCCACCACACGTGTCACGCGCCGCCGAGGACCGCTCACGGCTCTTGAGGGGCCGGAGGCGGCGCTGGCGATCGGCGATGCCGCAGCCCGGCATGTGCGGTTGACCCCCGGCGGACTTGCGCCCTGGCTGGGGGACTCGCCGGGCGGCTTCATGCCGTGGGACGCGGTGCGCCTGCTCACGGTGCAGCCGCCGACGACGCTGTGGCCCCACCCTGCGATCGGCGACTCCGTCGGACCGCTGCTGGAGGGGCTCCTCAGCGGCGGCGGCTCGTTCGTCGAGGGAGCCGAGACGCCGACCTTCCCGGTGCGCGTCGGCACCGCCGGCGCCGACATCGAATGGGGCGTCACTCAGCACTATCTCTCGGGGTACCGTCGCGCCGAGGCGCGTGCGACCACACGACTGGCCGAGTACCTCACCGATCGGCCCGAGGCGCGCGTGCTGCTGGCGCGCCCCGCGGAACTCCTCGATCGCATCGCCACGCTGGTACGGGTGCGGAGGCCGCTCATCGAGTGACCGTGTGGCGGCACGACTAGCCTGGGTCGTGCGCCGCCCGGCATGACCTGGGACTCAGTCCCGCGTATGCTGATACGCGGTTCCGCAGCATCCGGACTTCGAAGGAGAATCCATGGACCTCACGGGTGCCTCCGCGCTCGTCACCGGTGGCGCGAGCGGCCTCGGTCTCGCGACCGCCCGCCGCCTCGCCGCAGCCGGCGCTGCCGTGACGATCGTCGACCTGCCGTCCTCCGCCGGCGCCGATATCGCCGCAGAGCTCGGGGGAGCGTTCGCGCCGGCCGACGTCACGGACGCGGAGCAGGTGGCCGCCGCGGTCGCGACGGCCGCGGCATCCGGTCCCCTCCGCGTCGTGGTGAACTGCGCCGGCATCGCGCCGCCCGCGAAGGTCCTTGACCGCGACGGCAGCCCGTCGCCGCTGGAGGGGTTCGAGCGCATCGTGCGCGTCAACCTCATCGGCACGTACAACGTCATCGCGCAGGCCTCCGCCGCGATCGCGAAGACGGAGCCGACCGCCGACGGTGACCGCGGCGTCATCGTCAGCACCGCGAGCGTCGCGGCGTTCGACGGGCAGATCGGCCAGCCCGCGTATGCCGCATCGAAGGGCGGCGTGCACGCGATGACGCTGCCGATCGCGCGCGAGCTCGCGCGCTACGGCATCCGCGTCGTGACGATCGCCCCGGGCATCATGGAGACCCCGATGCTCATGGGACTCCCGCAGGCCGCCCAGGACTCGCTCGGCGAGCAGGTGCCGTACCCGCAGCGACTCGGCAAGCCCGACGAGTACGCGCGGCTGGTGATGTCGATCGTCGACAACGGCTACCTCAACGGCGAGACCATCCGCCTCGACGGTGCCATCCGGATGGCACCGAAGTAAGCCCCGACCGCAGGAGAACAATGAGCGACTCGATCCTCGTCACGCGCGACGGCGCCCTCGCACGCGTCACCTTCAACCGGCCCGCATTCCTCAACGCGATGGGCTTCGAGATGGGCCGCCGCTGGCGCGACGTCGCCCACGAGATCACGTCCGACGAGTCGGTCGGCGCGGTGATCCTGGATGCCACAGGCCCGGCTTTCTGCGCGGGCGGCGACGTCCTCGAGATGGCGACGTCGGGCGCGTCCGGCCCCGACGTCACGGGCGCCGCGCAGACCATCCACGACGGCATCCGCACGTTCGTAGAGTCCGGCAAGCCCATCGTCGCGGCCGTGCAGGGTGCGGTGGCGGGCGGCGGGCTCGGGCTCATGCTCACCGCCGACTACATCGTCGCGTCGGAGCAGTCGAGGTTCGTGAGCAAGTACGCGAACATCGGGCTGACGCCGGACCTCGGCGTCTCGACGCTGCTGCCGGCGGCGGTCGGCCAACGCCGCGCGCTGCAGCTGCTGCTGCAGGACCTCACGATCGACGCCGAGACGGCGCTCGACTGGGGCCTCGTCACCGAAGTGGTGCCTGCGGCGGACGTCGCCGCCCGCGCCGAGGCGGTCGCCCGGTTCTGGCTCGACAACGCCACCGGCGCCTTCGGCCAGGCGAAGCGGCTGGTCCGCACCGGGGCGGGGCGCTCGTTCGCCGAGAACCTCGACGACGAGGCCGCCTCGATCGGCGCCCGCTTCGACACGCAGGAGGCCCGCGCCCGCGTCGCGGCCTTCGCGGCGGCATCCGCCAAGTCCCGTTCCTGACCCGAGGAGAATCCGAGATGAGCGACAAGCCCCTGGCCGGCAAGACCATCCTGATGTCGGGCGGCAGCCGCGGCATCGGCCTCGCGATCGCGCTGCGCGCGGCGCGGGACGGCGCCAACATCGCGCTGCTCGCCAAGACCGACACGCCCCACCCCAAGCTCGAGGGCACGGTGCACTCGGCGGCGGAGCAGATCCGCGCGGCCGGCGGGAACGCCCTGCCCATCGTCGGCGATGTGCGCAACGACGACGACGTCACCGAGGCCGTGCTCAAGACGCAGGGCGAGTTCGGCGGCATCGACATCGTCGTCAACAACGCCTCGGTGATCGACCTGTCGCGCTCGCTCGACCTCGACGCCAAGAAATACGACCTCATGCAGGACGTCAACGTGCGCGGCACCTTCATGCTCTCGCGCGCCGCGATCCCGATCCTGAAGGATGCCGCGAACCCGCACATCCTCTCCCTCTCGCCGCCGCTGAACCTCTCTCCGAAGTGGCTGGGCGGCCACACCGGCTACACGCTCGCGAAGTACGGCATGACGATGGCGACCCTCGGCCTCGCGGCGGAGTTCGCGTCGGCCGGCATCGCCGCCAACACGCTGTGGCCGCGCACGACGATCGCGACCGCGGCGGTGCAGTTCGCGCTCGGCGGCGACCGCATGATGAAGGTGAGCCGCACGCCGGAGATCTACGCCGACGCGGCGTACGAGGTACTGACGAAGCCGTCCCGTGAGTACACCGGGCACACGCTCATCGTCGAGGACGTGCTGGAAGCGGCCGGCGTGACCGACTTCTCGGGCTACGCGGCCGTCCCCGGTACCCCGGACTCGGCCCTGTTCCCCGACATCTTCCTGGACTGAGCAGTCCCTTTCGAGACCCACGACGGCGACGTAGGGTGGCCCCATGGGGGTACGGAGCCTGTTCCCGATCCTGTTGGTGCGAGACCTGCCGGAGCTCGTGCGGTTCTATGAGAGCGCCCTCGGCGCGACGGTGACGTATCGGTTCGGCAGCGGCGACGAGGACGATTACGTGTCGCTGCAGGTCGGCGAGACGTCGCTGGGCATCGGCCGCGACCCCGACGCCCTGCCGCCGTCGGTCGGCGACCGCGTCGCGCTCTGGTTCTACGTCGACGACGTGGATGCGACCTACGCGGCGTGGGTGCACGCCGGCGGGCGGGCCGAGCAGGCGCCCGCCGACATGCCATGGGGCGAGCGGGTCGCGCAGGTACGCGACCCCGGGGGCACCCTCGTCAACCTCGGGATGGAAGTCCGCGAGCAGCCGTGACACCGCGGCCGGGCCGCCTCGAACGGCGGCGACGCCGGATCAGATGAGGCCGAGCCGCCGGAAGGCGTGGGCGATGCCGTCGTCGAGGACGTCGGTCGTGACCATGTCGGCGAGCTCCTTGAGCTCGGGCTGCGCGTTGCCCATCGCCACCGCGACGCCGCACACCTGGAACATCTCGACGTCGTTCCAGCTGTCGCCGACCGCGACGGCGTCGGCGGCATCCATCCCGAGGTGCGCCAGCAGCAGCTCGATCGCCGAGCCCTTGGTGGTGCCGCGCTCACTGATCTCGCCGTTCGAGCCGCCGGGCAGCGGCATGCTGCCGGGGACGATGAGGAACTCGTCGCCCAGATCGGCACGGAGTTCGTCGATACCCTCCTCGTGGTCGCTGACGAACACAGCCTTGTCGATGCGGCCGAGGTCCGCCTCTTCCACACCCGGGAACCTCCGCTGGGCGAGGCCGACGAGCGAGTCCTCCGGGCGCACCTCCTGACCCGCCTGCACGCGGGCCTCGAGCGCGACGGCGTAGTCGCGCATCAGCTCGGCCATGTCGTCGCTCGCGTAGACGGCGTCACGGGTCTGCAGGAAGTAGCGGATGCCGCGGCTGCGCAGCGCCGTCAGCATCCGGTCCGTCGCCTCCGCCGACAGCGGGCGTTCGACGACCACCTCGCTGTCGGACGTCACGAGCGCGCCGGAGTTGGTGACGGCGCCGTCGAAGCCGATCTCGGCGACGACCGGATGGATGTCGGCGGCGGATCGCCCCGTGCTGAGGTACACCAGGTGCCCGGCCGCGCGGGCGGCGCGAACGGCGCCCGGGGTCGAGGGGGAGATGTGCGAGCCGTGCTCCAGGATCGTCCCGTCGACGTCGAGGAAGATGATGCGCCGACCGGGGGCTCGCTGCGGTCCGGCATCCGGGGTCGTCGAAGAGTCCATCAGTGCTTGTTCCCGGTGAAGAGGAGGATGCCGCCCAGGCCGATCATCAAGCCGCCACCGGTGGCGGACAAGGTCGAGATGCGCTTGGGCGAGCGGCCGAACCACCCGCGGGCGCCGGCGGCCACGAGAGCCCAGATGCCGTCGGAGATGAGTGCGATGACGAAGAAGACGAGGCCGAGCACGACCATCTGCAGCGGCACCATGCCCGCGTTCAGATCGACGAACTGCGGCAGCACCGCCACGAAGAACGCGATCGTCTTCGGGTTGGTCACGCCGACGATGAAGCCCTCGCCGAGCTGACGCCACGCGGAACGGGGCAGGACGCCCCCGTTCGCCTCGGCGGCGGCGCGGTGGCGGTGACGGATCGCCTGGACGCCGAGATACATGAGGTACAGCGCCCCGGCGACCTTGACGATCGTGAAGAGCACGACCGACTGCGCCACGATGCCGCCGACGCCGAGCGCGACGAGGCCGACGACCGGCAGGAGGCCGAGCGCGTTGCCGAGCACGCTGAGGAGCCCGCCGATGCGTCCGAGGGCGAGTGCGCGCCCGATCGTGAACAGCACGCTCGGGCCCGGGATCACGATCAGGACGAGCGCGGCGAGCGTGAAGGCGAGAAGGTTCTCGAGCGGGACCACACGGCGAGCCTAGCCGCGACGCTCCTGCTCGAGTCGCTTGCGCAGGAAGACCTGCTCGGTGCCGTCGTCGCCCGGCACACGCTGGGTCTCGGCATACCCGACGCGCTCGTAGAGGCGGATGTTCGCCTCGCTGAGCGACCCGGTGAACAGCTCCGCGTCCGTGGCACCCCGGTCGGCGCCGCGTCGCTCGACGGCCTCCAGCAGCGCGCTGCCGATGCCCTCGCCCGCGCGGTCCGGCGCGATCGCGATGCGGCCGACGAGCAGGAGGTCGCCGTCGATGCGCGCCCGCAGCGCTCCGATCATGCGGGTGCCGTCGAGGGCGACGACGCCGAGATTCTCCTCCAGCTCGGCCTGCACCTCCTCCAGCGTCTGCGTGAGCGGCGGCATGTCGGGCGTGCCGTAGATGAGTGCCTCCTGCACGAATGCCGCACGCTGCAGCGTCAGCACCTCGCCGGCATCGCCGGGCTCGATCGGCCGGATCATCGCGTCGCTCTTGTCGCTCACGCCGTCACGCTAGCCGGGCCGGCCGCCCGCCGGGCGGGGGTTGCGCGATGCGCCGGCATCGGCATCCGTCCAGGCGTGTCCCCTACCCTGGTTCTCATGACCGATTCGCCCGTGCGCGCCACGAAGCCCAGGCAGGTGCGTCCGGCGACCGAGGGCTGGACCCAGAAGAAGGATGCCGAGGGCCGGCCGCTCCTGCAGTTCGCCAGCCCCAAGCGCGGCAAACCGCCGGTGCACCTCGCCGACTTCACCCCCGAGCAGCGCGTCGAGAAGGTCAAGGAGCTCGGGCTTCCCGGCTTCCGGGCGAAGCAGCTCGAGAAGCACTACTTCCAGCACTGGACCCACAACCCCGCCGACATGACCGACCTCCCCGCCGAGGGTCGCGAGGAGTTCGTCCACGGCATGCTGCCGGCCCTGCTCACGGAAGTGCGGCGTCTCGAGACCGACCGCGGCGACACGATCAAGTTCCTGTGGAAGCTCCACGACGGCGCCCTCGTCGAGTCGGTGCTCATGCGCTACCCCGGCCGGATCACGCTGTGCGTCTCGAGCCAGGCCGGCTGCGGCATGAACTGCCCGTTCTGCGCCACCGGACAGGCGGGCCTCACCCGCAACATGTCGGCCGCGGAGATCGTCGAGCAGATCGTGCGCGCCAACCGCCTGATCGCCGACGGCGGGCTCGGCGGCAAGAAGAAGGACGACCACTCCGCCGAGCGGGTGTCGAACATCGTCTTCATGGGGATGGGCGAGCCGCTCGCGAACTACGCGCGGGTGATGCAGGCGGTGCGGGTCATGACCGACAAGCAGCACGGCCTCGGCATGAGCGCTCGCGGCATCACGGTGTCGACCGTCGGTCTCGTGCCTGCGATCACGAAGCTCGCGAACGAGGACATCCCGGTGACGTTCGCGCTCTCGCTGCACGCGCCGGACGACAAGCTCCGCGACGAGCTGATCCCGGTCAACTCCCGCTGGAAGGTCGACGAGGCCCTCGATGCCGCCCGCGCCTACTTCGACAAGACCGGACGCCGCGTGTCGATCGAGTACGCGCTCATCAAGGACATGAACGACCACGGCTGGCGCGCCGATCTTTTCGCCGAGAAGCTCAACGCGCGCGGTCGCGGCTGGGTGCACGTGAACCCCATCCCGCTGAACCCGACCCCTGGCTCGATCTGGACGGCCTCCGACGTGCCGGTGCAGAACGAGTTCGTCCGGCGCCTCAACGACGCCGGCATCCCGACCACCCTCCGCGACACCCGCGGCAAGGAGATCGACGGCGCCTGCGGCCAGCTCGTCGCCACCGAAGAGGACGAGGCGGTCGCGGCCGTCACCCCGCTCGAGGACTGACCCGAAGCGCTCGGTTCTCGTGTCGCTCGGTCGATTGACGACCGGAAGCACGGTCGTTGAGCGAGCGAGGAACGAACGAGACGAAACGCTTGCGGCCCCCGTCGATCCAGGATTCGTCCACCTGCCGCACAGGTTGGCCTGTCTAGGGTGTCCGGATGTCATTCTCCGCACACCGGCCGGGCAGATTCGGCTCCGACGGCCGCATCGAGTTCGAGACGGACGGCGACCGAACCGAGGATCTCTACCTCGATGACGTGCGCGCCCAGCAGGCCGCCGGGGAGCCGAGCGACCAGCGTCTCGATGCCGAGGGTCCCGAGGACCCGTACCCGGTGACGCGCGATCTGCTCGAGGACGCGCTGGCGATGAACCCGACGCAGCCCGTCACGGTGGTGGCCGACAGGGCGGCGGTGGCGGACACCGAGCCGGCGGCGGCCGTGGAGACCGCCCCGATCGGGGAGTGGGGCGCTGCGGCGGAGCCGGACCCGACCGCCGAGCCCGTTGTCGTCGAGGAGCCCGCGCCGGCGGACGCCGCTCCCACGCGCCCGGGTCGCGCGAAGCGCGTCGCGCGCCGTCGCGAGCGCGGCTCGGGCTGGCGGAGGCTCGCCGTGCTCGGCGGAGCGGACGGGTCGGTGCTCGACCAGGTGCCGACCGAGACGCCCCGCTTCGTGCAGATGTTCTTCGTGATCGCCGGCACCGCGCTGATCTCCGCGATCTCGATGTACTTCGCGCTGACCACGGGTGTCCGGATCGTCGCGTGGGGCGCGCTGCCGCTCGCGCTCGTGTGGGCGCTGATCATCTTCAACCTCGACCGCTTCCTCACCTCGACCATGCGCTCGACGCACAGTGTGGGCCGGCTGATCGGGCTCGCCATCCCCCGGGTGATCATGGCGGCGGTCATCGGCATCGTCGTGGCCGAGCCTCTCGTGCTGCAGATCTTCCACAACGACATCGCCCGCGAGGTGAACGCGACGAACATCACGCAGGCGCAGGCGGATCAGGATGCCGTCACCGCCGGTCCTGAGAAGCAGGCGCTGGATGCCGCGAGCGAGCGCGTCGCCGCGCTCGAGAGCCAGGCGGCCAGCGGCGTCGTGGCAGGTGCCGACACGACGTCTGCGTCGACCGCCTCGGCGCAGCAGACCGTCGACGACCTGACCGCGAAGCTCGCCGTGCAGCAGACGGTGATCGATCAGGCGCGCGCCATCTATGAGTGCGAGCTCACCGGCCAGGGCGCCGGTGAGGTCGCGGGCTGCAGCGGCGTCGCGGGCGAGGGCGCGAGCTCGGGCGCCGCGCAGGATCAGCTCGCCGCCGCGCAGGCCTCGTACGACGACCTGGCCTCCCAGCTGACCACCGCCCAGGCGGATCTGGCCGCGGCGCAGGCGGCGGGCACGGCCGAGGCCGGCGCGTCGGAGGCGCAGAACAAGCAGCAGGCGAACGACGAGCTCCCCGGGGCGCGCGAGCAGTACCAGGCGGCTCTGGCGGCCTACGACGCCCGCGCCGCGGAGATCGCCGGCGGCAACTCCGGCGCCGTGGGGCTGCTCAGCCAGATCAGCGGACTGGAGCGGCTGTCGCAGCGCGAGCCGATCCTCTCCTGGGCGCACTGGCTCATCGCCGGGCTGTTCTTCATGATCGAGCTGCTGCCCGTGCTCGTGAAGGTGCTGACGAGCTACGGCCAGCCGTCGCTCTACGAACAGGCCGACGCCCTGCGCCGCCAGGTGGCGCTGGATCGCGTCACCGCGCGCAGCTGGCGCGAGCGCGCCGACATCGCCCAGGGCGGGCAGGCCTGACCTGCGGCATCCCTCGCCCGCCGGCCGTGGACCGGGCGTGACATTACGCGATATATCGTGTTAGAGTGACCGGCGGACGGCCCGGGAACGCGGTCCGATCAGCCGTTCGCCCTCCGTGAACGGGACTGCCGCGATGTCGGCGGCCCGTGCAATGGTGGGTCGGCACACCACGACCACCGCATCAGGCGGTGATTCGTCATGGCCTCGTCACGTCTGGGAGAAGTCCGTGCTCGCCAAACTCCTCGTCCGCTATCTCAAGCCATCCGGCTGGCTGCTGCTCGGGGTGCTGCTGTTCCAGTCCGCCTCGGCCCTCGCCTCGCTCTACCTGCCCAGCCTCAACGCCGACATCATCGACAACGGCGTCTCAAAGGGCGACACCGAGTACATCTGGCGCACCGGCATGGTGATGCTGACGGTGTCACTCGCCCAGATCGTCGCCTCGATCATCGCCACCTACTTCGCCGCGCAGGCGGCGATGAAGCTCGGGCGAGACATCCGTGACGACGTCTTCGAGCGCGTCTCGGGGTTCTCCGAGCGCGAGGTCACCGGGTTCGGGGCCGGCTCGCTCATCACCCGCAACACCAACGACGTGCAGCAGGTGCAGATGCTGGCGATGATGGCGGCCACCTTCCTGGTCACGGCGCCTCTGCTCGCGATCGGCGGCATCATCCTCGCGATCGAACAGGCGGCGAGCCTGGCCTGGATCATCGCCGTCGCCGTGCCCGTGCTGCTGCTCGTCGCGGGCCTCGTCATCGCACGCATGGTTCCGCTGTTCCGCAGCTTCCAGTCACGGCTGGACGGCGTGAACCGCATCATGCGCGAGCAGCTCACCGGCATCCGCGTCATCCGCGCGTTCGTGCGGGAGCCGATCGAAGAGCAGCGCTTCCGCGAGGCCAACACCGAGATCATGGTGGTCGGCCGCAAGGTCGGCTCGCTGTTCGTGGTGCTCTTCCCCGCCGTCATGCTCATCCTCAACGTGACCGTGATCGGCGTGATCTGGTTCGGCGGCATGCAGGTCGATTCGGGCGAGATCCAGATCGGCACGCTGTTCGCCTTCATGCAGTACGCCATGATCATCCTCTCGGGCGTCTTGATGGCGAGCTTCATGACGCTGATGATCCCGCGCGCCGCGGTGTCGGCCGAGCGCATCGGCGAGGTCCTCGACACGTCATCATCGCTCGCGCGACCGGCGGATGCACCCGCCGAGTTCCCTGCGCCAGGCACCGTCGAGTTCACGGACGTCACCTTCACCTACCCGGGCGCCGAGCACCCCATCCTCTCGGGCATCAGCTTCCGCGCCGAGCCGGGTGAGACCGTCGCGGTCGTCGGCTCGACCGGCGCGGGCAAGACCACGCTGATCTCGATGATCCCGCGTCTGTTCGACGTGACGGACGGCGTCGTGGAGGTGGGCGGCCTGGATGTGCGCCGCGCCGACCTCGAAGCGCTCTGGGCCACGATCGGCCTGGTGCCGCAGCGGCCGTTCCTGTTCTCGGGGACGATCGCCTCGAACCTGCGGTTCGGGCGTGAAGAGGCGACGGATGCCGAGCTCTGGCATGCGCTCGAGATCGCCCAGGCGAGCGACTTCGTGAGCCAGATGGACGGCGGGCTCGACGCCCCGATCTCGCAGGGCGGCACCAACGTTTCCGGCGGTCAGCGCCAGCGCCTCGCCATCGCCCGGGCGATCGTCCACCAGCCGCGCGTGCTCGTCTTCGACGACTCGTTCTCGGCGCTCGATCTCACCACCGACGCGAGGCTGAGGCAGGCGCTGTGGCGGGAGCTGCCGCACGTCACGAAGATCGTCGTCGCCCAGCGCGTCTCGACGATCACCGACGCCGACCGCATCATCGTCCTCGACGACGGCGGCATCGTCGGACTCGGCACGCACGAGCAGCTGCTCGAGACGAGCCAGACCTACCGCGAGATCGTCGAATCCCAGCTCGGAGCGGAGGTCGCCCGATGAGCGCCGAACAGCCCTCGAACCCTGAACCCCAGTCCGGCACCGGCAGGTCCACCCGCCGCCGCCGCGCACGCGACGTGATCGCAGAGCTGAGCCCCGAGGAAAAGCTCGAGATCGAGCTCGGCGAGCAGGCCCGCATCTCGGCCGACGACTGGAGCGGCGCCGTCGCCCCGGGCAAGGCCGCGCGCTTCGGGCCCTCCTTCCGCCGCCTCATCGGGCGGCTGCGTCCCAACGCGGTCGGCTTCATCTTCGTGTCGATCCTCGGCTCGATCGGCGTCGTGCTGGCGGTGCTCTCGCCGAAGGTGCTCGGAGAGGCGACCAACATCCTCTTCGAGGGCGTCGTGTCGTCGATGGCGCCGTCCGGCGCCACCAAAGAGCAGGTCATCCAGGGCCTCGAGGCCTCCGGCGAGCAGGACCTCGCCAACATGGTCGCGGCAATGGAGCACTTCGTGCCCGGCGCAGGCGTCGACTTCATGGCGCTCAGCCGCGTGCTGCTCATCGTGCTCGCGCTGTACTTCGCGTCGTCGCTGCTGATGTGGGTGCAGGGCTACGTCATCAACGTGATCATGGTGCGCGTCATGTGGCGCCTGCGCGAAGACGTCGAGGCGAAGATCAACCGGCTGCCGCTGCGCTACTTCGACCGGGTGCAGCGCGGCGAGCTGATCTCCCGCGTCACCAACGACATCGACAACATCACCCAGATGATGCAGCAGTCGCTGTCGCAGGCGCTCACTGCCGTGCTCACCGTGATCGGCGTGCTCATCATGATGCTGACGATCTCGTGGCAGCTGACCCTCGTGGTGCTGGTGAGCTTCCCGCTCATGGCGGTGCTGTTCGGCGTCATCGGCCCGCGCTCGCAGAAGGCGTTCGGCATCCAGTGGCGCAAGGTCGGTCGTCTCAACGCACGTGTCGAGGAGTCGTTCTCGGGCCACGCGCTCGTCAAGGTCTTCGGCCGTGAGCAGGCGTCCCGCGAGGCATTCCGCGCCGAGAACGAGGAGCTCTACGCGGCATCCTTCAAGGCGCAGTTCCTGTCGAACATCATGATGCCCGCGATGATGTTCATCGGGAACCTGACCTACGTCGGCATCGCCGTCTTCGGTGCGCTGATGGTCGCGGGCGGACAGCTGCGCCTCGGCGACGTGCAGGCCTTCATCCAGTACTCGCAGCAGTTCACCCAGCCGCTGTCGGAGCTGGGCGGCATGGCCGCGGTCGTGCAGTCCGGAACCGCCTCGGCCGAGCGGGTGTTCGAGCTGCTCGACGAGGACGAGCAGGAGCCCGACGCGCAGGATGCCCCGGCGCCTGTCGACGGCGACGGCACCATCGAGTTCCAGGACGTGGCGTTCTCGTACTCGCCCGACCGTCCCCTCATCCACGATCTGTCCTTCCGGGTGGAGCCGGGGCAGACGGTCGCGATCGTCGGCCCGACCGGTGCCGGCAAGACGACGCTCGTGAACCTGCTGATGCGCTTCTACGAGCTCGACGGCGGCCGCATCCTCCTCAACGGGCAGGACATCGCTCAGCTCACGCGGCGCGACATCCGCGCCAAGACGGGCATGGTGCTGCAGGACCCGTGGCTGTTCGCCGGCACGATCCGCGAGAACATCCGGTACGGCCGCGCCGACGCCACCGACGACGAGATCCTCGCCGCCGCGCGGGCGACGTACGTCGACCGCTTCGTGCACTCCCTCCCGGATGGCTACGACACGCTCCTCGACGAGGACGCGTCGAACATCTCGGCCGGCGAGAAGCAGCTCATCACGATCGCCCGCGCGTTCGTCGCGCAGCCGTCGGTGCTGATCCTCGACGAGGCGACCAGCTCCGTCGACACCCGCACCGAGCTGCTGCTGCAACACGCGATGGCGGCGCTGCGCGAGGGCCGGACGTCCTTCGTGATCGCGCACCGCCTGTCGACGATCCGCGACGCCGATCTCATCCTCGTGATGGAGAACGGCGGCATCGTCGAGAAGGGCACGCACGACGAGCTCATCGTCGCCAAGGGCGCGTACTTCCGGCTCTACAACTCGCAGTTCGAGCAGGCGGCGACCGATCTCGACGAAGAGGCGCATGCGCTCTCCGAGGCCGAGCGCGGCGAGCCGTCGGCCGGGGCCGCCGATGACGCCGTCGAGGACGAGTCGGCCCGCGTCGTCTGACCGACTCCTGACGACGGATGCCGGTCATCACCCCCGACCGCTCGCCTGTCACGAATCGGGGACGGGGCTCACCATTCGTGACAGGTGAGCGGGATCGCCGGCACCTCTGCGGAGGCAGGTAGCGTTTTCCTCATGGTCAATTACCGGTACCTCGGAAACAGCGGTCTCAAGGTCAGCGAGATCACCTACGGCAACTGGGTCACCCACGGCTCGCAGGTCGACGACTCGGCCGCCATCGCGACGGTCCATGCGGCACTGGATGCGGGGATCACCACGTTCGACACCGCAGACGTGTACGCCAACACGCTGGCGGAGGAAGTCCTCGGCAAGGCGCTGACGGGTCAGCGCCGCGAATCGCTCGAGATCTTCACCAAGGTCTACTTCCCGACCGGCCCCCAGGGCCCCAACGACACCGGCCTGAGCCGCAAGCACATCTTCGAGTCGATCAACGGATCGCTCACACGCCTCGGCACCGACTACGTCGACCTGTACCAGGCGCATCGCTTCGACTACGAGACGCCGCTCGAGGAGACGTTCCAGGCGTTCGCCGACGTCGTCCGCCAGGGCAAGGCGCTCTACATCGGCGTCTCGGAGTGGACGGCGGAGCAACTGCGCGAGGGTCACGCGCTCGCCAAGAGCTACGGCGTGCAGCTCATCTCGAACCAGCCGCAGTACTCCGCGCTGTGGCGCGTGATCGAGGGCAAGGTCGTGCCGGCCGCCGAGGAGCTCGGCATCTCGCAGATCGTGTGGTCGCCGATGGCGCAGGGCGTGCTCTCGGGCAAGTACCTGCCCGGCCAGCCGGTGCCCGAGGGCTCGCGCGCGACGGACGAGAAGAGCGGCGCACGATTCATCAAGTCCTTCCTCCGTGACGAGGTGCTCCAGGCGGTCCAGGGCCTCAAGCCGGTGGCCGAGCAGGCCGGGCTGTCGATGCCGCAGCTCGCCATCGCCTGGGTGCTGCAGAACAAGAACGTCGCGTCGGCACTGGTCGGGGCATCGCGTCCCGAGCAGCTCGCCGAGACGGTGAAGGCCTCGGGCGTCGTGCTCGACGCCGACACCCTCGCCGCGATCGACGCCGCCCTGGGTGACGTGGTCTACAGCGACCCGGAGGACACGTACACCGTGTCGCCCGAGACCCGTCTGGTCTGATCCGGCAGCCTCGACGACCCCGCGACCCCGACATGGCGATCACCAGCGCCGGCATCCTCCTCTTCCGGATCACGCCCGAACCCCACGTGCTCATCGCACACATGGGCGGGCCGTTCTGGGCGAGCAAGGATGCCGGCGCCTGGTCGATCCCCAAGGGCGAGTTCACCGAGGGCGAGGAGAGTGCGCTGGATGCCGCACGGCGGGAGTTCCGCGAGGAGCTCGGCGTCGACCCGCCCGAGCCGCCGTACGCCGAGCTCGGCACGTTCGCATACTCGTCGGGCAAGCGGGTCACGGTGTTCGTGGCGGACGGATCTGCGTTCTCGCTGGACGGCATCGCGTTCAGCGAGTTCGAGCTGGAGTGGCCGCCGCGCTCGGGGCGGACGGCGCGGTTCCCCGAGGTCGACCGCGTCGAGTGGACGGACCTGGATGCCGCCCGCGAGCGCCTGGTGAAAGGTCAGCGTCCGGCGATCGACGCGCTCGAGAAGCATCTCGGCGACGCCTCTTCCGGGCGCTGAGTCCCTTCGGGCAGCCCCGGCCGCCCGGCGTCGGGGGTCTTGTGGCCGCATTGCCGTCGGCGGAGACTGACCGGGTCGGATCCGCACGAGAGGAACCACCATGGCTCACGGCGACATCACGCACATCGACATCCCCGTCACCGATCTCGGCAAGGCGACGGAGTTCTATTCGGGCCTGTTCGGCTGGCAGATCGCGGAGATCCCCGGCTTCGAGGGCTACCCGATGTGGCAGGCGCCCAACAAGATCTCGGGAGGCGGCCTCGCGCCGCGCGAAGACGGCTTCACGCAGCCCCGCTCGTACGTCGAGGTCGACTCCATCGATGAGACCGTCGCGGCGGCCAAGGATGCCGGCGGCACTGTGCTCATGGAGAAGAGCCAGATCTCTCCGACGAGCTGGTGGGCCGTGCTCGCCGACCCCGACGGCAACGTGATCGGCCTCTACGAGGGCATGACCGAGAGCTGACCCCCGGTCGCGTGTCGGCGACCGTGCGCGGCAGCTCCCGGGCCCGAGCGCGCCACTCGGACGGGGCGCGCTCGCAGGGAACGGCAGCCCTCAGCACGGGCGCGGGCTCAGGTGAGTCGCAGGCTCGGGCGGCGGACGGATGCCGGTGCCGGCGTCGGCGCGCGGCGGCCGGCGGTGGCCGCCGTGACCGGTGCAGACCCGGCGCTGATCGCGTCCCCCACGAGATCGCGGACCGCGACGTCGCGCAGCTCCGGCGTGGCGCGCAACCGAGCCGCGACCGCGCGCACGAGCGCCACCGGCGACCGCGGAGACAGTGACGGCGGGGCGTCGGGCGCGAGGTCGGCGAGGACGGCCGAGAGCAGGGGCCGGAGCGTCTCGTCGTGGGAGCGGGCGTCGTCGTCGGAGATCCACGCGATGAGCTCCTGAATGGTCCAATCAGGAGCAACTGGCCCGAGCGTGGCGGAAGCGGTGGCGTCTGACGGGAACATTGGACCAGAATGCGGTGCTATGACGACTGTTCACAGGGCCAATGAGCGGCTGGTGGACCACCGGGTGGCACTCGGCGGCACCGTCGAGGCGTCTCGGCTGGCCGGCCGGCTCGGCCGGTGGGCGCAGGGCGAGGGCACGCTCACTGTCCAGCTCGCGCAGGCGATCGCCGCGCTCATCGAGGGCGGCGAGCTGCGTCCGGGCGACCGCCTTCCCGCCGAGCGCGCGCTGGCCGGCGCGATCTCCGTCTCGCGCGGCACCGTCGTCGCGGCTTACGCGCTGCTGAGCGAGGACGAACTCGTCGAGCGGCGGCAGGGGAGCGGCACGCGGGTCGCCGGTCACGTCGGCGCGGCGCTCCCGGTCCGGGAACGGACGGCCCGCGGCGAGGGACTCTTCTCCGCTCTGCCGTCGGGCATCGACCTGCTCCGCGCCGTGCCGGCGATGCCGCCGCTGGCGCTCGACATCGTGCGCGCGCACGCGCCGACCCTCGATCCGGTGACGCTGGCCGAGACCGATCCCGCGGGGCTGCCGATCCTCCGTGCGCGCCTGGCCGCGCTGCTCGAGGAGGAGGGAACCCCGGCGACGGCCGCCCAGATCCTGGTCACTCACGGCGCCCAGCAGGCGATCAGCCTCGTGGTGGACGAGCTGGTGTCGCCGGGCGACGTCGTGCTCACCGAGTCGGTTACGTGGCCGGGGCTCGCCGACTCGGTGCGCCGCCGCGGGGGCCGCGTCCACGGCGTGACGATCGGTCCCGACGGCATCGACGTCGACGAGCTCGAGGCGGCGATCGTGGCGCTGCGCCCGGTGCTCGTCGCCGTGAACCCGCATCACCACAACCCGACGGGCACGCGCCTGCCGACGGCGGGGAGGCAGCGGATCGCCGACCTGTCCGCGGAGTACGGCGTGCCGGTGCTCGAGGACCGGGTTCTCGCGCACATCTCGTTCGACGGGGTGGTGCCGCCGACGCTCGCCGCCCTGCGCCCGGACGCCCCGATCATCGTCGCGGACTCGCTGTCGAAGTGGTGCTGGTCCGGGCTGCGGATCGGATGGCTGCGCGCCGACCCCGTGCTGGTGCGGCGCCTCCGCGCCCTGCGCCAGCTCGTCGATCAGTCGACCAGCGTCCCCGCGCAGCTGCTCGCGCTCGATCTCGTCGACGAGGCCCGGGCGCTGCGCCGCTCCGTCGGCGAGACGCACGCAGTCGCCTCGGCCCAGCTGCTCGCAGCGATGGCCGAGCACCTTCCCGATTGGCAGGTGACGCCGCCGCGCGGCGGCCTGGCGGTCTGGGCGCGGCTGCCCGTGGGCTCAGCGACCGCGCTCTCGCGCGTCGCCTCGATGCGCGGGGTGGCCGTGGCGGGCGGCACCGAGTTCACGGCATCCATCACGTACGACGATCACATCCGCGTGCCCTACACCGCGCCGGAGGCGCTGCTGCAGGAGGGCGTGCGGCGGCTCGGCGAGGCCTGGCAGGAGTACCGGGCGCAGCTCTGAGGCTCAGCGGCCGTTCTTGGGGCGTGTCGAGACGTCGATGCGGTCCTGCGCGCCGAGTGACGACCACGCGCTCGCGACGCCCTTGGCCGCGTGCTCGGACGCCCGCACGGCGCGCTCGTCGGCCCACGCGTTGAGCACGTGCCCGGAGTGCCCGCGGACGTGCTCGAGCACGACGTCGGGCATGCCCGCCGCCCGGCGTGCGTCGCGGGCGACGATCAGCTGCTCGAGGATGTCGACGTTCTTGGTCGGAGCCCCCGTCGAGGTCTTCCAGCCTCGCCGGCGGTGGCCGTCCATCCACTTCGTGTAGGTGTCGATCGCGTACTTCGAATCGGCCTGCACCACGAGGTTCTCGACGTCGGCGTGGTCCTCGATCGCCTTGAGAAGACCCATCAGCTCGCCGACGTTGTTGGTGCCGAGCGGGATCGCGCCCGCGGCCCAGTGCCCGTCCTCGCCGACCCACGCCCAGCCGGTCGGCCCGGGGTTGCCCTTGCAGGCTCCGTCGGTGGCAACGATGTAGCGCGGCGCGTCAGTCACTCGGGCAAGGCTACCGTGCGCCCGTGGAGCGCTCGGCCCGCCATTCCGCCGCGAGGTGCGGCATCCGCTCTGCGAGATACCTCAGGAAGTCGGCGACGTCGCGCGCCCTCGCAACGGATGCCGGTGCGCCGTCGTTGGCGTCGGCGATCCGGTCGATGTGGCCGGCGAGGGCGGAGTACAGCGGCGCGTTCGCCGTGATCATCCCCGACCAGGCGTCGTCGGTGAGGTCGTATCGGTCACGCCGATCCCCGGGTCGCGAGAGTCGCTGGATGAGTCGCATCGACACCAGGTACCGCACCGCGCCCGACACCGCCGCCGCCGACACCCCGAGGCGGTCGCCGAGCTCGGCCGCGGTGTAGCCCTCGTCGGGCGAGCCGACGAGGGCCATCATCACGCGTGCGGGCATGCGCGCCATGCCGGCGCTGGTCAGCATCGCGGCCGCCTGCTCGGCGGACTCGACGCCCGGATGGTCGCTGCTCACATCGCCCCCTTCGATGACTATCCTCCCGCTTCCAGTTCGCGCCGCCGCATCAGCCCGAGCGAGGCGACGGCGCCCGCGCCGGTCGCGAGCAGGAGCCACCACAGCCCGCGCACATCGAGGTCGTCGCCGTCCAGCAGCGGTGTGACGGCGATGGGCGAGAGGTGCACCAGCCAGTCCGGGAACTGGAACAGCGGGCCGAAGAGGCCGAGCATCATGCCGACGACGACCAGGGTCCAGCCGACGGCGATGGTCAGCCGGGGAAGGACCACGAACACGAGCGCCGTCACGACCAGGAACACGGATGCCGCGGCGACCTGTCCCGCGCCGGTGACGAGCACCGTGCGCATGAGGCCCAGGTCGCCGTCCTGCGAGGCGATGCCGATCGCCGCGCCCCCGATCGCGGCCGCGATCACGAGGACGATCGCGAGCAGGGCCACGACGAGGTAGTCCACGAGCCACCGCACCCGCCCGACGGGCGCGGCGAGCAGCGGCTCGGCCGTACCGTGCGCCTCCTCCTGCCGGGCACGGCAGACCACCTGCACCGCCGCGCAGGCCGCGAGCACGCCGAGCATGGTGAAGAAGGTCGTGACCGTGCCCTGTTCCACGCTGCCTTCGCCCGAGATCTGCCGCAGGATCTCCTCCACCGCGGGGTTGGCGGCGCCGACCTCCTGCACGATCGACGCCAGCGACGTCGAGAGGATGCCGACGAGCAGCCCGCCGACGGTCCAGCCGATGACCGCGCCCCGCGTGAGGCGCCAGACGAGGCCGGTGGGAGTCGAGAGGGCGGCGGAGGCATCCGCCCGCGCCCGCCGCTCGGCGATGAAGCTGCCGCCCAGATCGCGGGCCGAGACCAGCACCGCCGAGATCACGACGAGCAGGACGCCCACGCCGAGGCAGAGGGCGGCGGGCCACCACAGGTTCTCGTCGAAGGCCCGTGTGTTCTCGCCCCATCCGAACGGGGAGAGCCAGGTGAGCCACGAGCTCTCCATGCGCGTGAGGTCGTCGTTCGGCGTGCCGATCGCGTTGCCCATGCCCGAGAGCACGAACGTGATGAGAAGGGTCCAGACGGCCAGGGAGTTCGCTCCGCGCGACGTGCGCACGAGCTGCGCAGCGACGAGCCCGACACCGAGGAAGGTCACGCCGACGGCGCCGACGGCCGCGCCCGCCAGGAGCGAGCCCTCGACGCTGAGGCCGACCGCGAGGAAGGCGCCGGCCGTCAGTGCGCCGAGCAGGAGGTTCGTGAGCAGGCCGTGGGTCGCGGTCGCGACGAAGGGGAGCGTACGCGACGCCGGAGTCGCGGCGACCAGCTCGGCGCGGCCGGCTTCCTCGTCGCCGCGGGTGTGCCGCACCGCGAGGAAGGTGCTCATGAACGCCGCCAGCATGGCGAGCCACGGGAAGATCAGGAAGACCATGAACGCGCCCTGATCGGTGCCGGAGGGCAGGCCGCGGAACAGCAGGATGACGGGGTTCGCGAGGGCGGCGGCGAGCAGCGAGGTGCGGTCCTGCTCGGTGCCGTAGGAGCCCGCCACGCCGACGTACGACGCGTAGGCGAGCAGGCCGGTGCCCGCCGACCACAGCAGCACCTGCACCCAGTCCCGGCGGACGCGCTGGCCGAGCAGCGCGAGGAGGCGCGTCATCGCCCGTTTCCGTCCATCTCGGCCAGTTCGTCGCCGTAGTGGCGCAGGAAGAGCTCCTCGAGCGATGCCGGCGCGATGCGCAAGCCGGCGGCTTGACGTGCGGCCAGGGCGGGGAGGGTGGATGTCACGGCGTCGCTGTCGACGGTGAACTTGATGCGGCCCTCCTCGACGACGACGTCGTGGGCACCGGGGATGCCGGCGATGGCCGCGGCATCCGTGCCCTGGAACGAGACCTCGGTGCGGGTGAGGTGGCGCAGCTCGGCGAGCGTGCCCGCCTCGACGATGCGGCCGGAGCGGATGATCGACACGCGGTCGCAGAGCTGCTCGACCTCCGACAGGATGTGGCTCGACAGCAGCACGGTGGCGCCCGCCGCCCGGACCCGTGCGATCTCGTGGCGGAACATCACCTCCATGAGCGGGTCCAGGCCGCTGGTCGGCTCGTCGAGGATGTACAGGTCGGCGGGCACCGCGAAGGCGGCGATGAGCGCGACCTTCTGCCGGTTGCCCTTCGAGTACGCGCGGCCCTTCTTGCGTGGGTCGAACTGGAACGCCTCGGCGAGGCGCTCCTTCTGCGCCACGAATGCCGGGTCGTGCCGCGAGGCCCCGCGCAGGCGTGCCATCAGGTCGATCGCCTCGCCGCCCGACAGGTTGGGCCAGACGCTGACATCCCCCGGCACGTACGCGATGCGACGGTGCAGAGCGACGGCGTCGCGCCACGGATCCTGACCGAAGACGGATGCCTCGCCGCTGGTCTTGCGCGCGAGCCCGAGGAGAACGCGGATCGTGGTGGACTTGCCGGCGCCGTTGGGTCCGAGGAATCCGTGGATCTGACCCTCGTCGACGGTGAGGTCGAGCCCGTCGAGGGCGTGGACGCGGCCGTAGTGCTTGGTGAGGCCGCTGGTGCGGATGATCGTGGACATGGCGCTGATGCTACGCGTAATTCACAAATTTGTGAATACTCCTCACGCTTTCCTCACGGTCCCGCCGCGCGGGGCGTCGGAGCGGCCGCGATCGGGCAGGATGGGACCCTAACCGCCGCCGGGCCGCCAACGGGCGGCCGCCCTCCCCGGAACGCGAATGACGACGACTCCCCTCCGCCGCCCCGCGGTTTCTGCGGGACGCCTGGTGCGGGCGCGGCTGCGCTCCCGGGTGGGGCTGGCCGCGAGCATCGCCGCCGCGATCGCCGTGGCGATCGGCCTGCTGTGCGCGCTGCCGGCCGCGGCCGCCATGGCATCCGCTGCGTCGATCCGCGCCGCGATCCCCGACCCCGGGACGCCCGAGGGCTGGCTGCAGGTTCACACGCGACCGGCGACGGACGCCGCCGCCCAGGACGACGCCGGGCGCGCGGTGATCGCGGACCTCCTCGCGGACGACGTGCGGATCGAGACGGTGCGCGTCGGTGAGCCGGGCTCGGACTTCGAGCGCGTCGCGTGGCGCCTCACGCCGACGCCGGCGGCGCTGAACGCCGACGGCGTGGAGCGGCTCGCACGCGGACTGGCCCGGGTGCCGGAGGCGATCCGCGAATCGGACGCGGCCAAGGGCGGCATCGTCGTCTCGGGTGGGCTCGCCGACGCGATGGACGGTGTCGCTGTCGGGGCGATCGCCGCCGCCGCGATCACCCCCGTGCCGATCGTCATCCTCGCGGTGCTCGCGTGGTTCGCGGTGCTGCAGCTGGCGCGCCTGCTCGGTGCCGCGCGTGGCCGCGAGACTCGCGTCCTCGTCGCCCGCGGCCTGTCGGCCGGTCAGGACACCGCCCTCGCCGGCATCGAGGCGGCCGTGCTCGTGACAGCGGGGACCGTGGCCGGGGTCGCGGGTGCCGTCGCGGCCGTCGCGACGGCCTGGGGTGCCGCCGGGATCGGCGCACTGACGCGTACCTGGCCGCTCGTCGTCGTCGCGGTGGTCGTTCTCGGAGCGACGCTTCTCGTCTCGCAGCTGCGGGGGGCGAAGACCGCTGCCGGCGCGGACTCGGTCGTCGGCCGGATCGCACGCGCGGCATCGCCCGGTGTCGCCGTGCTGCTCGTGCTCGTCGGCGTCGTGCTCGTCTGGCAGGCGTCGCAGATCGCGGCGGGCGCCCGCGATCCGTGGTCGGTCGCCGTCACGGTGCTCGCCCCCACCGTGGGCATCGCCGCCGTCGCCGTCCTCGCGGTCATCCTGTTCGCGCCGCTGTCAGCCCTGGTCGCGCAGGCGGCGGCGCGGGGTGCCGGTGCGACGCCCTCCTATCCCGCGCGCCAGGTCGCGCGCCGGCTGAGGTCGTTCTCGGTGGCGGTCGCCCTCGTCTCCATCGTCAGCGCCGGGGCGGTGCTGGCAGGCGCCTACGGTGCGACGTGGAGCGCCGCATCGGCCGACTCGCAGCAGGTCACTGCGGGGGCTGCGCTGCGAGCCGCCGTCGATCCGGTGCCTCCCGGGGCCGTCGCGACCGCGGGCGACACCTCGGGGGTGACCGCCGTCGCCCCTGCGCTGAGTGCGGCTGTGGTCGCCGGCGGTGTCGCAGGGACCCTGGTCGCACTGCCGCCGGACAGCATGCCCGATGTGCTCTTCGAGGTGCCCGGCGTGATGGATCCCGTGACGCTGGCCGCCGAGATCGCCGCGCCGCGGCTGGCCGTCGAGATGCCCGACGACGCGACCGGCCTGCGCTTCGAAGCGCGCGTGTCGACCTCCGAGCCCGCGGCGGCGGAGGCGATGCAGGTGCGGGTCTGGCTGGACGACGACGCCGGCGTGCCGGTGACCGTGCCGCTCGATGTGAGCGTCGACGAGGCCGACGGCGCCTTCGCCCTCACCGCGGCCGCGGAGCTGCCCGGGGGCGAGGCACCGTGGCGGATCGTCGCCCTCGAGATCGGCCAGGGACGCGGATGGCCGGGCGCCGAGCTGCTGGTCACCGGCATGCGGATGCTGTCGACCGGCGACGACGAGAGCGAGCTGGTGACACCGGTGCCGCACACCCGGCTTCACTCCGCCGCGCCCGGCGGTACGGCGGTGCGATCCGCGATGGTCTGGACGGCCGGCGGTGAGACGCCTCCGCGCATTCCGGCCGTCGTGACGGACGCCTTCGCCGAAGGGCTCGGCCTCGGAGTGGGCGACGACGTCGACGTGCGCATCGACGGGGGCGGCCGCACGATCGCGGCGACCGTCGCATCGATCGTCGCCGCGCTGCCCGGGGCAGGCGCCGGCGCAGGCGTCCTGGTCTCGCTCGACGCGGCGATCGACGCGGCTTCCGCGACCTCGGTGCCGGACGGCTCGGCGGACGCCGAGGTCGTCACGCCCCCGCTGGCGAACGAGGTCTGGGCGGCGGGCGACGAGTCCGCCGCCGCGGCGCTGAGCGGTGCGCTCGACGCGCCCGTCGCGACGGTCGGCTCACCCGCCTCCGCGGTCGCCGGCGAGGTCGTGACACTGTGGGACGCCGCAGCCGTCGGCGGCGCACTGCTCGCCGGTGTCGCACTGGTCGCGCTGCTGGCGGCCCTGACGGCGCAGCGCGCCGGCGAGGTGCTGGTGCTGCGGGCTCTCGGGGTCCCGCCCACCGCGCAGGCGCGCATGCGCGGCATCGAGGTCGTCGTGGTGGTGGTGCTCGGCGTCGTGCTCGGGGCAGCGGGCGGTGCGAGCCTCGCCGCCCTCCTCGTACCGCGGATGGCGGAGCGCGCGGTCCCGGATGTGCAGCTGCCGCCGACGCTGTCGTTCTCGCCGTGGCCGGTCATGATCGCGCTCGCCGTCGTCGGCGTCGCCCTCGCCGTCGCAGTCCTGGGGTCGTGGCTCGCCGTGCGGCGGCAGGGCTCGTCCACCCGCATCGAGGAGGCGGCCCCGTGACCGGCGGACTTCGGACCCGGCGCCTGCTCCGCGTGCACCTGGTCTCGGGGCTGGGTGCCACGGCGACCGTGGCCGCCGTGGTCGCGGTGCTTGCAGGGCTCGCCGTGTTCGCCCCGCTCGCCGTCGGGTCGATGCTCGACGCGTCGACGCGTTACCTCGTATCGTCCCTGAGCGGCCCCGTGCGCGACCTGAGCACGTCGATCGCCACGATCCCGGTCCCCGGGGCGGGAGCCGCACCGACCGGGTCGCTTCCCGAGGAGTACCACGACACCTGGGGTACGTGGGACTCGGGTCTGCGCGACATCCTCACCCAGGCGCCCACCTCGGTCAGGGCCGTGCACGGCGACGCCGACTACTACGTCCGTCTTGGCGAGCCGGCACGCTACGCGTCGGCGACGAACGTTGACTTCGACCCTCGCTTCGCCTCGCGCATCACGGTGACGGAGGGAAGGCTGCCCCAGGCGACCGTGACCGAGCAGGAGTGGAACGTCGCGCTCGATGCGCGCATGGACGAGAATTTTCGACCGGTCGACGGCGCCGAGCCCCTTCCGGCGAGCGAGATCGTGCTGTCGGCGGCGTCCGCCGACGAGGTCGACTGGAAGATCGGCGAGACGCGCATCTCGGGCGATGAGTCCGGGTGGGTGCTGCCCGTGCCGCTCACGCTCGTCGGCACCTTCGAGGCCGTGGACGCGAGCGACCCCCACTGGGCGCGAGAGGTCGGTGTGCTCGAACCGTCGATCGCGTTCGACCCCGACGGCGTCCCCTACGTGCGGACCGCCGCGTTCGCGGCGCCCGAGACCTTCGGCGACTTCGCGCTCCTCAACGCCGGCGCCATCACCGAAGCCTGGTACCCGCTCGAGCCGGAGAAGGTGACCGCGGCCGCCGCACCGCAGTTGCTGGCCGACCTCCGCGGCTTCCTCGCGACACCGCACCGCGCTCCCGGGTTCGGCGGCGCCGGAGTGCCGATGAGCTTCCAGGCCGGAGTCGTCCCCACCCTCGAAGCCACCATCGCCCAGAACCGGGCTCTGGTCTCCGCGCTGGCCATGCTCGTCGCCGGGCCGATCGGCGTCGCGCTCGCCGTGCTGGTGCTCGCCTGCCGGCTGATGCACGAGCATCGCCGCTCCTCGCTCGACCTCCTCGCCGCGCGTGGCGCTGCGCCCGGGCAGCTGCGCGGCGTTCTCGGTCTCGAGGGGCTCATCGCCGGGCTCGTTCCGGCGGCCGCGGGTGCGGCGCTCGGGCTCGCACTCGCCGTCGCCACGCTTCCCGGTCCGGCACCGGCATCCGCTCTCCTGCTGGTCCCGGCCATCCTCGCGCTCGTGCCCGCCGCCGTCGGCGTCGCGACCGCCACGCTGTCGCGCGGACGCGAGCGGGCGGATGCGCCGGCCCGGCGCTCCCGCCGGCGCCCGGTGGTCGAGGCCGGGGTCGTGGCGCTCGCCGTCCTCGCCACCGCGCTGCTCGTGCTGCGGGGCACCGACGCCACCGCGACGGTGGACCCGCTCGCCGTGGCGGCGCCGTTGCTGCTCGCGCTGGTGGCCTGCGTCCTCACGCTCCGGCTGTACCCGGTGGCACTGCGATCCGTGCTCGCGCGGGAGCGATCCCGCGACGGATTCCTCGGTGTCCTGGGCGCCGCCCGCGCGCTCCGCGACCCCGCGACCGGCGTGGCGCCCGTGCTCGCCCTCATCGTCGGTGTGTCCTTCGCCGTCGCGAGTGCGGTCGTGCTCTCGATGGTGCAGACGGGGGCGGTGCACGCCGCCCGAGCCACGGCGGGTGCGGACATCCAGCTGTCGGCGAGCCGCTTCGACGCGGAGGCGGTCGCGACCGCCGAGGCGGTGGACGGCGTCGCGGCCGTCGCGCGCGTCGATCTGCTGCGCTCCGCCCAGCTGAAGGTGGAAGAGCGACTGTCGCGCGTCTCCCTCTACCTCGTCGACCGGGAGCGACTCGACGAGGTGCAGGGCGACTTCCCGCGGATCGTGCCCGCCGACGTCTCGCTCGGTGACGGCTCGGGCGTGCCGCGGCTGCTCTTCTCCGAGGAGGTGGCAGACCGCATCGATGCGGCCGAGCTGCCGGTGCACATCGTCAAGGCCGACGCCGCGTTCGCCGGTGCCGTCCGCGAGGCGGTCCCTTTCACCTCCTCCTCGTCGTCGTGGGTGCTCGCCGACGTCGCGTACGCCGAGCAGATCTCGGACGACGCACCCATCCCGGTCCGGCTCCTCGTCCGCGTGGCACCCGGTGCCGACCCCGCCGCGGTCGCCGCAGAGCTGCAGGAGACGTTCGGTGCAGGGGTGCGCGTCGCGACATCCGCCGATGCCCTCGATGCGGTGTACGCGGATCCGGCCTTCGCCGGGCTGCGCGGTGCGCTCGTCGCCGGCGTGCTGGTGTGCGCGGTGCTGAGCGCCGTGGCGGTGGTGGTGACGCTCGTGCTGGGGACGCGCCCGCGACGCCGGATCCTCGCCCTCCTGCAGACGCTCGGTGCGCCGCCGCGCGCGGCCCGCGGCCTCGTGGCGTGGGAGCTCGCGCCCGCGGGGATCGCCGCGCTGATCGTGGGCGGCATCCTCGGGATGCTGATGCCGGTGCTGCTGGCATCCGTGGTCGACCTGCGGCCGTTCACCCGGGGCATCGACCCGCCGTCGTACGCGGTCGACCCCCTCGTTCTGCTGTCGACCCTCGGCGGATTCGCCGTCGTGACACTGCTCGTCACGGGCGCCGCACTCGCCATCACCCGACGCGCCCGCGTCGCCGCCGTCCTGCGTACCGTAGAGGAGACATGACCACCACCGTCACCCACGCGCCCGCGGTGGCGCACACCGTCGAGCCCGACATCGTGTGCGCCGATCTCGTGCGCATCTTCACCACCGAGGCCGTCGAGGTGCAGGCGCTCCAAGGGCTGAGCCTCGTCGTCGAGCGGGGCGAGCTCGTGGCCGTCGTGGGTGCCTCGGGCTCGGGCAAATCGACCCTGCTGTCGATCCTCTCGGGACTCGACACCCCCACGGCCGGGGTCGCGCGGGTCGCCGACCGCGACCTCTTGACCCTCTCGCGGCGCGAGCGCGTGCGCTTCCGGCGGGAGTGCGTCGGATTCGTCTGGCAGCAGACCTCGCGCAACCTGCTGCCCTACCTGACCGCGGCGGAGAACGTCGCCGCGGTCCTCGCGATCACGGGATCCGTCAGGGGTGCGGCCCGCGCCGAACGGGTGGGCGCGCTGCTCGACCTGCTCGAGGTCTCCCATTGCGCCGACCGCCGTCCGGCGGAGATGTCGGGCGGCGAGCAGCAGCGCGTCGCGATCGCTGTGGGCATCGCCAACGAGCCCCGCGTGCTGCTGGCCGATGAGCCGACGGGGGAGCTGGACGACGAGACGAGTGCCCACGTGCTCGAGGCGATGCGGGTCGTCAATCGCGAGATCGGGATCACGACGCTGATCGTGACGCACGACCCCGCCGTGTCGGAGCACGTCGCGCGGACGGTGCAGATCCGCGACGGGCGCACGGCGACCGAGGTGCTGCGCTCGACCCGCACCGACGAGGACGGCGCCGAACACGACGTCGCCGAGGAGTACGCCGTCCTCGACAAGGTCGGCCGCCTCCAGCTGCCGGACGACTTCGTCACGACGCTCGACCTCCGCCAGCGGGTGCGCCTCGCCCTCGAGCCGGACCATGTCGGGGTGTGGCCCGGGCACCGCCGCGAGGCGTCGGCCGATCCCGCGCCGGTGGTCGCCGGCGGGACCTCGCACGACGGCGACGTGACGGATGCGCCGGCGACGCCCGACAGCCCGACGGAGGAGGAGCGATGACCATCGACCAGGCTCACGACGCCCGCGTGGCACTGCGGGGGGAGCGCCTCGTGCGGGTGTTCCCATCCGCGGCGGGCGACGTGCACGCAGTGGACGGCATCGACATCGAGCTCAAGGCCGGCGAGCTCCTCGCCGTCCGCGGTGCATCGGGGGCAGGCAAGACGACGCTGCTGAACCTCCTCGGCGCGCTCGACCGCCCGACAACGGGGCGGGTGTGGATCGGCGACGTCGACACCACCGATCTGCCCGAGGACGAGCTCGCCGCGCTGCGGCGGGATGCCCTGGGTTTCGTGTTCCAGTCCTTCGGGCTCATCCCGGTGCTGTCAGCCCGCGAGAACGTGGAGCTGCCCCTGCGGATCGCCCGCACCGACCCCGCCGAACGCGACGAGCGCGTCGCCGACGCCCTCGCGATGGTCGGGCTCGCCGCGCATGCCGAACAGCGGCCGGCCGAGCTGTCGGGCGGCCAGCAGCAGCGCGTCGGCATCGCGCGCGCGATCGTGGCGCGCCCGCGCGTGCTGATCGCCGATGAGCCGACCGGGCAGCTCGACTCGCGCACCGCCGCGACGATCATGGACCTTCTCGGTGAGCTCGCCCACCGCCAGGGCCTCGCGGCGATCGTCTCGACGCACGATCCCCTGCTCGTCGCGCGCGCCGACCGGGTCATCGAGGTGCACGACGGCCGGATCGCCGGCGACGGTGTCCGGGTCGGTGTCGACGGCGGCGACCGCGGGGGAGCGGATGCCGCAGCCCGGCCCGCGCCGCCCGCTGCCGCGTCGGTCGCCGTCCCGCGCACCCGGGCCGAGGCGCGCCGCGACCGGGAGGGTTCGGGTGCCTGAAGCTGCTGGCGCAGCGGTAAATGTATACCTAAAGCGCTCCCGCTCCACCCACAGTGGCGCCAGACGGGAACAATGTAAACGCTGGCCGGATGTCGAACGAGGAAGTGATGCGTATGCGCGCCAGTGACCGCGCATACGCGACTCTCCTCGACGAGATCCAGTCCGGCATCCTGCGCCCCGGCGCCGTCCTCGGTGAGGTGGAGCAGGCGGCCCGCCTCGGCGTCAGCCGCACCCCGCTGCGCGAAGCGCTCGGCCGCCTCGCGGCAGACGGGCTCGTCGCACAGCAGTCCCCGCGGGTGACCGTCGTGACCGCGATCGACGCCGGCGACATCCGCGAGATCTTCGAGGTGCGGCGAGCCCTCGAGGAATCCGCGGCGCGCCTCGCCGCCGAGCGCGGCGACGCCGCCGCATTCGCCGATCTCGCGCGCGACTTCGCACAGGTCGACCTTGCGGGCGACGAGGCACCGGGCACCGCCTCGCCGCGCGCGGACGGCACCGATGCCTATTACGCGCTCATCGAGCGCTTCGACCTCGCGCTGGACGCCGCTGTCGCCAACGACTACCTCACCGCAGCACTGCGCACGGTGCGCACGCACCTCGTCCGCGTGCGGCGCCTGGCACGCGACAACCCCGGGCGGCTCGCGGCGTCCGTCGCCGAGCACCGCCTGATCGCCGCCGCGATCGCGGCGCGCAACGCGGATCTCGGGGCCCACGCGACGCACGTGCACCTGCACAACGCCCTCCACAGCATCCTCGAGTCGCTCCGCGCCGCAGCGCTCACGAACTCCTCGACTCCTCGTTCGATCTGAAAGGCCGGTCATGACCGTCATCCACCACCTCCGTGTCCACCGCAGCGACGAGAACCTCGTCCGCGAAGGGCAGCTCGCCTGGCACATCGCCGAAGTCGCCGCCGACCCGGTGGCAGTCGACGAGGACGTGGTCGACATGATCATCAACCGCGTCATCGATAACGCCGCAGTGGCCGCGGCATCCCTCACCCGTGCACCGGTGAGCGCCGCCCGCCAGCAGGCCCTCGACCACGCCGTGTCGGTCGGCGGCAGCGGAGCCACCGTGTTCGGGTGCGCGCTCGACCGCAGGACCAGCCCCGAATGGGCGGCGTGGGCGAACGGCGTCGCCGTGCGCGAGCTGGACTACCACGACACGTTCCTCGCAGCGGAGTACTCGCACCCGGGCGACAACATCCCGCCGATCGTGGCCGTGGCGCAGCACGTGGGTGCCGACGGCGCCGCGCTCGTGCGCGGACTCGCGACCGGCTACGAGATCCAGATCGACCTGGTGCGCGCGATCAGCCTGCACAAGCACAAGATCGACCACGTCGCCCACCTCGGCCCGTCGGCCGCGGCCGGCATCGGGACGCTCCTCGGCCTCGACGTCGAGACCATCTACCAGGCGGTCGGCCAGGCCCTGCACACCACCACCGCGACGCGGCAGTCGCGCAAGGGCGAGATCTCGACGTGGAAGGCGCACGCACCCGCGTTCGCCGGCAAGATGGCGATCGAGGCCGTGGATCGGGCGATGCGCGGCGAGACGTCGCCAAGCCCCATCTACGAGGGCGAGGACGGCGTCATCGCATGGCTGCTCGACGGCCCCGATGCCACCTACGAGGTCCCGCTCCCCGGTGCGGGCGAGCCCAAGCGGGGCATCCTCGACTCCTACACGAAGGAGCACTCGGCCGAGTACCAGGCGCAGGCCTGGATCGACCTCGCCCGCAAGCTCCACGGCGAGCACGAGGAGCTGCTGGACCCGGCGAACGTCGAGGCGATCGTGCTGCACACCTCGCACCACACGCACTACGTGATCGGCTCGGGCGCGAATGACCCGCAGAAGTACGACCCTACGGCGTCGCGCGAGACGCTCGATCACTCGATCCCGTACATCTTCGCGGTCGCGCTGCAGGACGGCGGCTGGCACCACGTCAACTCGTACACGCCCGAGCGTGCGGGCCGCGCCGACACCGTCGACCTCTGGCACAAGATCACCACGGCCGAGGACCCCGAGTGGACGCGCCGTTACCACTCCGAGGACCCGAACGAGAAGGCGTTCGGCGGCCGCGTCGAGATCCGCCTGACGAACGGCGAGACGATCGAGGACGAGATCGCGGTCGCCGACGCCCACCCGCTCGGCGCCCGGCCGTTCGCCCGCGAGGACTACGTGCGCAAGTTCCGGCTGCTGGCCGAGCCGGTGCTCGCGGCCGACGAGATCGAGCGCTTCCTCGACCTCGCCCAGCGCCTGCCCGGGCTGACCGCCGCCGAGGTGCAGCAGCTCACCATCGTCGCCGACTTCGGCGTCCTCGCGGGTGCACCGGCGCCGAAGGGCCTGTTCTGATGCTGTACTCCACCGTGCCGGCGCACGAGAAGCGCAGGCTGTTCCGCGAGCGGCTTGCGAGCGGCGAGCTGCTGCGCTTCCCGGGCGCGTTCAACCCGCTCAGCGCCCGGCTCATCGAGCGCAAGGGGTTCGAGGGCGTGTACATCTCGGGGGCGGTGCTCAGCGCGGACCTCGGTCTGCCCGACATCGGCCTGACGACGCTCACCGAGGTGGCCGCCCGCGGCCAGCAGATCGCGCGGATGACCGACCTGCCGGCCATCATCGACGCCGACACCGGGTTCGGCGAGCCGATGAACGTGGCACGCACGATCCAGACCCTCGAGGACGCCGGCATCGCCGGCACGCACATCGAGGACCAGATCAACCCGAAGCGCTGCGGTCACCTCGACGGCAAGGCCGTCGTCGACGAGGGCACCGCGATCAAGCGCATCCGGGCGGCCGCCGATGCCCGGCGCGACCCGAACTTCCTGATCATGGCGCGCACCGACATCCGCGCGGTGGAGGGGATGGATGCCGCCATCGACCGCGCGAAGGCGCTGGTGGATGCCGGAGCCGACGCGATCTTCCCCGAGGCCATGAGATCCCTCGACGAGTTCGCCGCGATCCGGGCCGCCGTCGACGTGCCGATCCTCGCCAACATGACGGAGTTCGGGAAGTCCGACCTGTTCTCGGTCGACCAGCTGCGGGACGTCGGGGTGAACATCGTCATCTGGCCGGTCTCGCTCCTGCGCATCGCGATGGGCGCGGCATCCCGTGCACTCGATACGCTCATCGAAGACGGACACCTCACCGCGAAGCTGGGTGAGATGCAGCACCGGGCCGATCTCTACGACCTCATCGACTACGAGCAGTACAACCACTTCGACCAGGACGTCTTCAACTTCCAGATCGACACCTCTGGTCGTTGAGCGAGGAGCGCAGCGACGAGACGAAACGCGTTTCGACTCGCGCGGACTCGCTCAACGAACGATGGCTGAGCAAAGGAGCAGAGCATGACCGAACCCGACATCAAGAAGGGGCTCGCGGGCGTCGTCGTCGACTACACGGCGGTCTCGAAGGTCAACCCCGACACGAACTCGCTGCTGTACCGCGGCTACCCGGTGCAGGAGCTCGCGGCCACGCAGTCGTTCGAGGCCGTCGCCTACCTGCTGTGGCACGGCGACCTGCCGACCGACGTGCAGCTGGCGCAGCTGCGCGCGACCGAGCGAGCGTACCGTCACCTCCCGGCTGATGTGCGTGCCGCGATCGACCTCGTGCCGATCGACGCGCACCCGATGGACGAGGTGCGCACGGCCGTGAGCCTCATCGGCGCCCGCGACCTCGCTGGCACCGGCTCGGTGCTCGACGTGAGCGGCAGCGCCGAGGAGAACCTGGCGCGCAGCGTCCGCCTGTTCGCCGTGCTCCCCGCGATCATCGCCTACGGCCAGCGCCGCCGGCGCGGCCAGCAGCCGGTCGCACCGCGCGACGACCTCGACTACGCCGCCAACTTCCTCTGGATGACGTTCGGCGAGGAGTCCGACCCGGTCGTCGTCGATGCCTTCAATCGCTCGATGATCCTGTACGCCGAGCACTCGTTCAACGCCTCGACGTTCACCGGCCGCGTCATCGCCTCGACGCTCAGCGACCTATATTCGGCAGTCGTCGGGGCCATCGGCGCCCTTAAGGGACCGCTGCACGGCGGGGCCAACGAAGCCGTGCTGCACATCTTCGACGAGATCGGCACCGCGGAGAACGTCGGACCGTGGCTCGACGAGGCGCTCGCCGAGAAGCGCAAGATCATGGGCTTCGGCCATCGCGTCTACAAGCGCGGGGACTCGCGCGTGCCGACGATGAAGGCCGCGCTCGACTCACTCGTCGAGCACTACGACCGGCCCGACGTCGCTGCGCTCTACGACACGCTCGAGTCGGAGTTCGTCGCACGCAAGGGGATCTACCCGAACCTCGACTACCCGTCGGGTCCGGCTTACAGCCTCATGGGCTTCGACACGCTCACCTTCACCCCGCTCTTCGTCGCGGCGCGCGTCACCGGCTGGACCGCGCACATCATGGAGCAGCTCGCCTCGAACGCGCTCATCCGCCCGCTGTCGGAGTACAACGGCCCCGACGAGCGCCACATCGAGGGCTATGTGCCGGATGCCGCGACCCTCGCCGCCGCCCAGCGCGAAGAGGAAGCGGCGGGGTGAGCCGATGAGCCTCTGGCACGGCGCCGACGCCGTCGATCTCGGGGCGATGGCAGCAGGGACGCTCATCGAGACCCTCGGCATCGAGATCGTCGAGATCCGCGACGACGCACTGGTCGGACGGATGCCGGTGGACCATCGCACCGTCCAGCCGGCGGGCGTGCTGCACGGCGGGGCATCGGTCGCGCTCGCCGAGACGCTGGCGTCGTGGGCGGGCTACCTCGCGGTGGATCGCGAGCGGTTCCACGTCGTCGGGCAGGAGGTCAACGCCAACCACATCCGCCCGATCTCGTCGGGCTGGGTGACGGCGACCGTGACGCCGGTGAACATCGGTCGCCGCGTGCACGTGTGGGAGATCCGCATCGTCGACGACGCCGGCAAGCTCGTGTGCATCTCGCGGTGCACGCTCGCCGTCATCGAGCAGCGCAGCACCTACGCGACGCCCGAGACGCGTCGATGATGCCGCGACCCGCGGCATCCGGGGCCGTCTTAGGCTCTTGAACAGGAGGTCTCCATGCCACAGGCCGTCATCGTCGACGTCGTCCGCACCCCGTCGGGGCGCGGCAAGCCCGGGGGCGCGCTGAGCGCAGTGCATCCGGTCGACCTCGTCGCCGGGGTGCTCACGGCGCTGCTCGAGCGCAGCGGGCTGGAGTCGCGGCAGGTCGACGACGTGCTGATGGGATGCGTCAGCCAGATCGGCGACCAGTCCCTCAACATCGCGCGGCAGGCCGTGCTCGCCGCCGGCTTCGACGAGACGGTGCCGGCTGTGACGATCGACCGCCAGTGCGGGTCGAGCCAGCAGGCCGCGCATTTCGCGGCGCAGGGCGTGATCGCCGGCGCGTACGACATCGTGATCGCCGCGGGCGTCGAGTCGATGAGCCGCGTGCCGCTGGGCTCGTCGGCCCACGGCGGGACCGTCTCGCAGGGCGTCGCGCACCGCTATCCCGAAGGCCTCGTGAACCAGGGCGTGTCGGCGGAGCTCATCGCCCAGCGGTGGGGCTTCGGCCGGGAAGAGCTCGACGCGTTCTCGGCAGAATCGCATCGGCGGGCAGCGGATGCCTGGACCCGAGGTGCGTTCGATTCGCAGGTGATCCCGGTGCTCGGCGGCGCCGCCGACGCGGTGGCGTTCGACGAGACCGTGCGCGCGGGCACGACCGCGGAGTTGCTGGCGGGGCTGAAGTCCGCCTTCCGCACCGATGCGCTCGCTGCGCGGTTCCCCGACCTCGACTGGCGCATCACGGCGGGCAATTCGTCGCCGCTCACGGATGCGGCATCCGCGGCGCTCATCATGAGCGAGGAGAAGGCGGCCGAGCTCGGCCTGACGCCGCGCGCGCGCTTCCACTCGTTCGCGGTGGTCGGCGACGACCCCATGATGATGCTGACCGGACCGATTCCGGCGACGAAGCGCATCCTCGAGCGCAGCGGCCTCGGGATCGACGACCTCGACGCGTACGAGGTGAACGAGGCGTTCGCGTCGGTGCCGCTCGCGTGGCTGCGCGAGGTCGATGCCGACCCTGCGAAGCTCAACCCGTGGGGCGGCGCGATCGCCCTCGGCCACGCGGTCGGGGCATCGGGCACCCGCCTGCTCGGCACCCTCGTGTCGTACCTCGAGGCGACCGGTGGCCGCTACGGCCTGCAGACGATGTGCGAGGGCGGCGGCATGGCCAACGCCACGGTGATCGAGCGCCTGTAGCGGGGGAGCGGTCGGGCTGCGCGATCGACGCGGGCGCCAGCTGCCCTCCGGGGATCCGCTGTCAGCCGACGCGTGATCGAACCGGATCCAGCACCGCCTCCGCCGCCCATGCGGCGGCATCGGCGATGTCGCGACGGCTCATTCCGAACTCCCGGCGGAAGGTGACCCAGGTCGCAGCCGAGTCGAGGTGCGCCAGGCCCGCGACGATCGCGATGCGTTCGGCGTCCTCGAGAGAGGGGATCTCGGCATCGACCATCTGCTCGAGCCTCGCCCGCGTGGGGGTGGGTGCCGCGCCGCTGATCCCTCGCATCGTCGTCTCAGCCACCACATGGGCCAGTTCCGGGCGGTGATCGTACGACTCCATCGCCGCCCGGATCGCGAGGGGCATGTCGAAGATGCTCGCGGAGTCCTGCCGGGGAAAGATCCTGCTCTCGATCCATGCCGCCGTCGCGAGCAGCAGATCGACCCGTGTCGCGTAGTTGCGGAAGACGGTTCGCTCGCCGACGCCGGCTCGGCGGGCGATCAGCCGGAATGACACGTCGTCGGTGCCGAGCTCCTCGATCAGCTCGGCGTAGGCGGCGAGGATCGCCTCTTGGGTGCGACTCACCTCGTGCGCTGCCTGCGCATCGATGTCGGAGGTCGCCGGCACGGTCATCCGCCTCCCCGTCGCGCCGCGCCTACTTCGGTCTCTCTCGGAATCAGCAGGTCGCCCAGGACCTCGGCGCACGTGCGGTCGAAGACATCCGCGATCTCCGGCGCACTCATATCGAAGCCCGTGCGCATACGGGCCCAGAACTGGGGCGACGCGAAATAGCGCAGTGCCGCTGCGACGCGCTGCAGATCCCGCTCGTTCAGAGAAGGGTGATTCGTGGCGAGCATCGCCACCAGGGCTCTGGTGAGGAAGGTCGGCTCCGCCTCGCCGGTCGGCGAGATCGTCGCCGCCCGCGCACACACGAAAGCGAACGCCGGTGACGAATCGAAAGCGTGGAACCTGCCGCGCGAGGCGGCCCGGAACTGAGCGATCGTGACGAAAGGCGGAAGCGGGAACTCGGTGGACTCGATCCACCCCGCGACACCCTCCAGCAGGTGCGATCTCGTCGGGAAGTGACGGTAGACCGTCCGCTCCGACACGCCGACCGCGTCGCCGAGCGTGCGGTACGAGATGTCGTCGAACGGGTGCTCGCGCAGAGCCGCGGCGGCGTTGGCGAGGATCGCTGTCGGAGTGTCGACGCCCTCCGCCATCGTCAGCCTCGTTCCTTCTGCCGTCTGGCCTGCTCGGCGGTCCGCCCAGGCGAGCTGTCCTGCGATGACGCCGGCTCGGCGGGCAGGAGATAGCGATCCGAGTCGTCCAGCGTGAGTGCGAGCGACGACACGTACTGGGTCTCGCCGAATGTCCCGCGCTCCGCCGATGCCAGCATATCCGGCCGCTCGAACGTATAGCCGGTGACGTGGCAGCGCAGCCGCTCACCGGACGGGTTGCCGTCGATATCGAGGATCGGTGACGCGATGCCATCGGTCTGGCGTCGCAGGTAGTACCTGCCGCGCGTCAGCAGCGCCATGAGCGGGGTCGTGATCACCGCCACGCCGATCGCGATCAGCACCGAGAGGGGCCGCAGATCCTCCCCGAACACACCAGCGAATGCCGCGAGCGACAGCAGCGACGCCAGACTCACCGACACGAGGCCGACCGGGTTCCAATCGCGCAGCATCCCGCGGCGGAACTCGGGGAACAACGGGGAGATGCGGAGGACGTGCTTGTTGATCGCGATGTCGGCGGCGATCGTGACCAGCCATGCCATCACGACATTGGCGTAGAGGCTGAGCACGAAGCTGATGAGGCTGAAGACGTCCATCCACATCAGCGCGAGCGCGATGGCGAGGTTGAAGAAGATGAAGACGGATCTGCCGGGGTACGTCTTGGTGAGGCGGGTGTACACGTTGGACCATGCCAGCGACCCGGAGTACGCGTTCGTGACGTTGATCTTCACCTGCGCGACGACGACGAGAACGAGCGCCAGCCCGATCGCCAGCCACTCCGGCATGATCGATTCGTAGAGCGCGATGAACTGGCGGACCGGCTCGGCGGCCTTCTGGCCGAGCTCCGGATCGACACGGGTGATGAGGTAGACCGCGAGGAACACGCCGATGACCTGCTTGATGCCGCTGAAGAGCACCCAGCCGGGTCCCGCGAACAGCAGCGAAGCCCACCACATCCGCCGATTCAGGCGCGTGCGCGGGGGCATCGCCCGGATGACGTCGATCTGCTCGGCGAGCTGCGGCGTCAGAGCGAAGCAGAGCGCGGCAGTGGCGACGATCGCCTGGAAGCTGACACTCCCATCGGACTCGCCCGGGAACGCGACGAACGCGCTCACCGCATCGGGATCGGTCACGATCACCCAGAGCAGCGGCAGCAGGGCGAGCGCGAGCCACAGCGGCGTGGTCCAGAACTGCAGTCGCTCGAGTGCGCGCATTCCGTAGATCACGATCGGGATCACCACCACCGTGGAGACGAGGTAGCCGATCGGGAGCGGGATGCCGATCGCGATGTGGAGTCCCTGTGCCATGATCGCCCCCTCGAGGGCGAAGAAGATGCACGTGAACACCGCGAAGATGACGGTCGTGATCGACGAGCCGTAGTAGCCGAACCCCGATCCGCGCGCGATCAGGTCCAGATCGAGGTTGTAGCGAGCGGCATAGTAGGCGATGGGCAGACCGACGATGAAGATCGTGATCGATGCGAACAGGATGCCGAGGACGGCGTTGTTGGTGCCGTGCTCGATCCCGCCGCTGGCCCCGATGGAGAAGTCGGCGAGGAAGGCGATCGAGCCGAGGGCGGTGACCCCGATGGAACCCGCGCTCCAGCGCCGGAACGAACGGGGGACGTAGCGGAAGGCGTAGTCTTCGAGGCTGTCCTCGGCGGCTGCCCGCGCGTTGTCTGCCCTGCCCACGTCGGACCCCCTGCGGCTCGCGTCAGGCTCATTCTGCGCCCCGCGTGTTACAGCCGCATTGCGAAGAGACAGCGCTAGATCGCCATTGCCGCCCGCACGCCTTCGGCCGCGGACGCTCCGCCGTCGCCCACGCTCGAGACGAAGCCGCTCGCGAGCACGAGGTACTTGTCCGCCGCCTCCAGTGCGAAGCCGATGTGCTGCTCGACGAGCAGGACGGATAGTCCCTCGCTCGCAAGCTGCATCACCGTGTGCTCGATCTCGGCGACGATCGTGGGCTGGATCCCCTCCGTCGGCTCGTCGAGGATGAGCATCTTCGGCTCGGTGATGAGCGCCCGAGCGATCGAGAGCTGCTGGCGCTGACCGCCGGAGAGCAGCCCGGCCTTGCGGCTCGCGAACTTCTCCAGGGCGGGGAATCGTGACAGCTGCTGCTCGATGAGCGCCTTGCCGCGCTTGCGACCGTCGGCGATGAGCTGCAGGTTCTCCATCGTGGTGAGCTGTGGGAACGACTGCTGACCCTGCGGCACATACGCCATGCCCCGTGCGACGCGCTTGTTGGGCGGCAGTGACGTGACGTCGTCTCCGTCGAAGATCACCCGACCGCTGCGCGGCTTGATGAGTCCGATCGCCACGCGCAGCAGAGTCGACTTGCCGGCGCCGTTGTGGCCGAGCACGGCGACCACCTTGGCGGCGGGCAGCGTCACACCGTGCAGCACGAGCGTCGGGCCGTACCCTGCCTGGATTTCGTTCAGCTCGAGCACGTCAGGCTCCCTCTTCCTGCATTGCGGCATCCGTCGTCCCGTCGGGCACCACGAACATGGCGGCGGTGGTCGCGGCCCCGGCGGTGCCGAGGTAGACCTCCTGCACCCTGGGGTCGGCCTGCACCTGGGCGACGGCCCCCTCCGAGAGGACCTTTCCCTGATGCAGCACCGTGACGCGCGACGCATAGCGGCGCATGAAGTCCATGTCGTGTTCGACGACGAGGACGATGCGGCGCTGGGCGATTCGCTGCAGCAGCTCTCCCGTGGCGGTCCGCTCGTCCTGGCTCATTCCGGCGACGGGCTCGTCCAGCAGCAGCGCGCGGGGCTCCTGAACGAGCATCATGCCGATCTCGAGCCACTGCTTCTGGCCGTGGGACAGGATGCCGGCGGGAGTCTCGCGCTCATCGCTGAGGCCGGTCTCCTCCAGCGCCGACTCGATCGCCGGGTCGACGCCGCGGCGGGCTCGCAGCAGCGAGAGCGAAGAGCGGTGCAGCCCCGCCGCGATGTCGAGGTTCTGCAGCACGGAGAGCTGCTCGAACACGCTCGCAGTCTGGAAGGTGCGGCCCACGCCGAGCCGCACGATCTTCTGGGTCGACCTGCCCAGGAGCTCCTGGCCCGCGAGCGTGACGGATCCCGTGCCCTTGGAGAGGCCGGTGATGGCGTCGATGCACGTGGTCTTGCCGGCACCGTTCGGACCGATGAGGAAGCGGACCTCGCCCGGGTGGGCGTCGAAGGAGACGCCGCCGACGGCGACGAATCCGTCGAACTCGACCCGCAGGTCGGTGACGACGAGCGAACCCTCGGCGGCGGTCACTTCGTCACCTCTTCACCGACGGGCTCGAGCACGGCAGCGGGATCGGCGAGCGCAGCGGGGGGTGTTTCGCGCGGGCGCCACACCAGACCCTTCGCCTTCCCGAACAGCGAGGACAGCCCCATCGGGAGGAAGAGCGTCACCAGGATGAAGACCAGGCCGAGGATGTAGATCCACCCGTCGGGCCAGTTGGAACCGAGACTCGACTGGCCCCATCCGATCGCCATCGCCCCGAGAGCCGGGCCGAAGAGCGAGGCGCGGCCTCCCAGCGCCACGCCGGCGATCATCAGGATCGAGGCGGAGGCGCCGATCTCGGCCGGGGTGATGATGCCCACGATGGGGACGAACAGTGCTCCCGCGATGCTGGCCATCACCGCGGCGACCACGTAGGCGACCAGCTTGATGTTGGCGGGGTCGTAGCCGAGGAACCGCACGCGCTCTTCGGCATCGCGCGTGGCGATCAGCAGCTCGCCGAAGCGGCTGCGATTGAGCTGCCACACCGCGAGCAGGCACAGGATGAGCAGCGAGGCGGCGATCATGAAGACCATCACCTTGTTCGCGTCGTCGTTCAGGACGAACCCGAAGAAGTACTTGAAGTCGCTGAGCCCGGTGTCGCCGCCGGTCTCGCGGATCGTCGAACTGATCAGGACCGCGAGCGCCACGGCGAGCGCCTGGGAGAGGATCGCGAAGTACGCGCCTTTGATTCTGCGCTTGAACAGGGCGTAGCCGAGCACCCCGGCCACGATCACCGGCAGCAGCACGATGGCCGCCAGCGTGAACGCGTCACTGCGGAACGGCTCCCAGAAGGCGGGAAGGGACGCCGACGGGTCGTACAGGATCATGAAGATGGGAAGGCTGCCGGGTGCCGTGCTCTCGAGTGTGAGGTGCATCGCCATGGCGTACGCACCGAGCCCGAAGAAGACCCCCTGGCCGAGGACCAGCATTCCTCCACGACCCCAGGCCAGCCCGATCCCCACCGCGGCGATCGCCCAGCAGCAGTACTTGCCGAGGTTGTTGAGCCAGTGCATCGACAGCACTGCCGGCGCGACGACCAGGAGCAGCACGGCGAACACCGCGATGCCGATGAGCGGAAGCCACGGTCTGATTCTCGTCATGTCAACCCCCGGGTGCGGACCGTGAACAGGCCCTGTGGACGGAACTGCAGGAACACGACGAGGAGCACGAAGGCCAGCACTTGGGCCATGCTTCCGGTCGTCCAGTCGGCGAAGAACGACAGCGCGATGCCGAAGGCCCACGCGGCGATCACGGTGCCCTTGATCTGGCCGACGCCGCCGGCGACCACCACGAGGAAGGCGGGAATGATGTACTGCGTGCCCATCTGAGAGTTCGTGCCGCCGATCAGGGATGCCGCGACTCCGGCGACACCGGCCAGGCCCGAACCCACGAAGAACGTGATGCGGTCGATGTTGCGGGTGCGGATGCCGCTGGTCTCGGCGAGGTCGCGGTTCTGGACCGTCGCTCTGATCCGGCGTCCGAAGGACGAGTACTTGAGCCACGCCGCCAGTGCGACCAGGCACAGGGCGGCCAGCACGATCGTGAACACCTGGCGAAGGGGCCACGCGTAGCCGAAGACGTCGACCTGCCCGTCGAGCCACCCGGGCGCCTCCACGGGCACGCCCTGTGCCGGGAAGATCTGCAACGCGAGCTGCTGCAGGATCAAAGCCACCCCGACCGTGACCAGGAGGGTGTCCAGCGGCCGTCGGTACATCCATTGGATGATGCCGATCTCGAGAAGAAGGCCGAGCAGGCCCGCGCCGACGAAGGCGAGCGGCAGGGCCAGCAGGATCGAGATGTTGCTCGAGGTGACGACCAGCTGGGTCATGTAGGCGATGAACGCGCCGGCCATGATGAACTCGCCGTGCGCCATGTTGATCACCCCCATCTGACCGAAGGTGAGGGTGAGCCCGAGCGCGGCCAGCAGCAGCAGCGCACCCAGCGCGGTGCCGTTCAGCAGGGGCGGTAAGAGTGCATCCACGTGCTTTCGCTCTCTGTGCGGTCGGGAGTTCTTCGGTGGTGATGGTGCGGGGTCCCGCGTCCGGGGGACACGGGACCCCGCATCCGGTGAGGATCAGCCCGCGGCGGCTACCAGAGCATCGCGGACGTCAGCGGGGAACCAGTCGTAGCCCTCGAGGTACGGGTCCGGCTCGATGAAGCCGTCGGAGGACCAGACGATGTCGAACTGGTTCTCGGCGTTGATCCTGCCGATGTTGCCCGGCTTTGAGATGTGGTGGTTCTCGCCGTCCAGCGTGACGACACCCTCCGGCGCGTCGACGGTGATCCCGCCTGCCGCGGCTGCCGCATTCACGTCGTCGACCTCGAAGGAGCCGGCCGCTTCGACCAGCGCCTTGTAGAGGTACATCGAGATGTACGCCGCCTCCATGGGGTCGGAGGTCACCCCGCTGCTGCCGGGGTAGGCCTTCCATCGCTCGATGAAAGCCGGGTTGTTGGGAGTGTCCATCGACTGGAAGTAGTTCCAGGACGCGTAGTTGCCGGTGACTTCGTGTCCCATGGCCGGCGCCTCCTCCTCGGCGATCGACACCGAGATGATCGGGGTCGTCTCGGGGGTGAGACCGGCGTCGTAGTAGGCCTTGATGAAGCCGACGTTCGACGAGCCGTTGATCGTGTTGAAGACGAAGTCCGGGTCCGCCGCGACGATCTTGGACACCTGAGTGGTCCAGTCGTCCTTGTCGAGGGGAACGTACTCCTCGCCGACGATCTCGATGCCGAGTTCTTCGGCGTAGAGCTTGATGATCGCGTTCGCGGTGCGCGGGAACACGTAGTCGGAGCCTGCCAGGAACAGCGTCTCCACACCCTGCGCGGCGAGGTAGTCCATCGCGGGGATGATCTGCTGGTTGGTGGTCGCGCCGGTGTAGTAGATGTTCGGCGACGACTCGAGGCCTTCGTACTGCACCGGGTAGAAGAACAGTCCGTTGTTCTCCTCGACGACCGGCTTGACGGCCTTGCGGGAGGACGAGGTCCAGCCGCCGAAGATCGCGGCGACGCAGTCCTGGGTGAGCAGCTTCTCGGTCTTCTCCGCGAAGGTCGGCCAGTCGGTGGCACCGTCTTCCTGGATGTACTCGATCTGCTTGCCGAGGATGCCGCCGTCGGCGTTGATCTCATCCGCGGCCATGTGCAGGACGTTGGAGACGGTCTGCTCCGAGATCGCCATGCCGCCGGTGAGCGAATTGAGGAAGCCCAGCTTGATCGTGTCGCCCGACGTGTCGATGCAGCTCGCCGGTGCCGCGGCATCCGATTCGGCCGCCGCCGGGGCATCGCCGGCGCGGGAACCGCAGCCGGCGAGAACGAGGGCGACCGTCGCCGCGAGGGCGGGAACAGCCAGCAGGCTTCGCGCCCGCCGTGTCCTGTTCGTTGTCATGGGAACTCCGTTTCTGTGTGATGCAGGTGGTGCGTTCTCGGGTGGGCCGGTCCGCCCTGCGGGCACGCCGCATGACGCCGTCGCACCGGCACTGTCCTCGGGAACGCCGAAAGGGAGGCGCGTCGAGGGTGTGGCGGCGCGGGCTGATCGGTGGGTCAGCGGTGTGGTGCAGGGGTGGGCCGGTGGTGCGGTGCGTCTCGATGCCTGCTGGTGCCGGGCTTCGCGTGCCGGTTCAGATCGGCGGAAGGTGGTCGCCGACTGCTGCGGTCCTGCCAGCATGGGCGCGTGACATTACTCTGACATTTCTCGATTGTTCCGGTTCTGTTAATCGTGCGCCGTTGCTCGGCCGCAGAAGCGCGTAATTCCGGGAAACCTCGAATTAATGCCGAAGTGAGGGCTCTCGGCAGCCGTCGGCGAATACGGGCGTTGTGGCACACTTCTGACATCACCAGCCGGAGGCCCGAATGCACTTCACTCCCGCCGAGACCGAGAAGCTCCTGCTGTCGGTCGCCGCGATGGTCGCGCGCGATCGGCTCGAGCGCGGCATCCTTCTCAACCACCCCGAGACGGTCGCGCTGCTGTCCTGCTGGGTGATCGAACGGGCCAGAGAAGGCCGTGGCGTCGCCGAGCTGATGCAGGAGGGCCGCGCCGTCCTCACGCGTGACCAGGTGATGCCGGGCGTTCCCGAGATGATCGCCGACGTGCAGGTCGAGGCGACCTTCCCCGACGGTCGCAAGCTCGTCACCGTCCACCATCCGATCGACTGAGGAGTCGCCGTGGCATCCGCTACCTCCCAAGGCCCTGGCGCCTACCGGATCCGACCGGGACGCATCGAGCTCAATGCCGATCGGAGCGAGGCGGAGCGCATCCGGCTCGTGTTCGTGAACACCGGAGACCGGCCGATCCAGATCGGTTCGCACATCCACCTGCCCGATGTGAATGCGGCCCTGGAGTTCGACCGCGCGCTCGCACACGGATTCCGCCTCGACATCGCGTCCGGAACCTCGCAGCGCTTCGAGCCGGGCGCGTCACGAGAGCTCGACGCCGTCGCGCTGCGCGGAGCGCGTCGGGTTCCCGGCATCCGGGTCAAGACCGACGGAGAGGAGCTCCTCGATGGTCTGGCTTGATCGGTCGCGGTACGCCGCGATCTACGGTCCGACGGTGGGCGACGAGGTGCGCCTCGGCGACACCGATCTGTGGATACAGATCGAGCGCGACCTCACCGCAGGCGGGGAGGAAGCCGTCTTCGGCGGCGGCAAGTCCATCCGCGAATCCATGGCCCAGGCCACGGCGACGCGGGCGGAAGGAGCGCTGGACACGGTCATCACCAACGCGGTCATCCTGGACTGGTGGGGCATCATCCGCGCCGATATCGGCATCCGTGACGGTCGCATCGTCGGCATCGGGCACGCCGGCAATCCCGACATCAGCGATGGCATCGACATGATCATCGGGCCCTCGACCGACGTCATCTCGGGCGAGGGGCGCATCGTCACCGCCGGCGCCATCGACTCGCACGTCCACCTGCTCTCGCCCTCGCAGATCCACGAGGCCCTCGCCACCGGGATCACCACGATCGTGGGCGGGGGCACCGGCCCCTCCGAGGGATCGAAGGCGACGACCGTCACACCCGGTGCGTGGCATCTGTCCGCCATGCACCGCGCGCTCGATCCCCTCCCCGTCAATGTCCTGCTGCTCGGCAAGGGCAACACCGTCTCGATGGCCGCACTGAAGGAGCAGGCGCTCGCGGGCGCCGCGGGCTACAAGGTGCACGAGGACTGGGGCTCGTCCCCCGCCGCGATCGACGCGTCCTTGCGTGCCGCCGAGGAGTGGGGGCTGCAGGTCGCGCTGCACTCCGACTCGCTGAACGAGGCGGGCTTCGTCGAGTCGACCATCGCGGCGATGGGCGGCCGGTCGATCCACGCATTCCACGTCGAGGGAGCGGGCGGCGGTCACGCGCCCGACATCCTCTCGATCGCGGGGCTGCCGAACGTGATCCCCGGTTCGACGAACCCGACCCTCCCGCACACGGTGAACACCGTCGCCGAGCACCTCGACATGCTGATGGTCTGCCATCACCTCAACCCCGCCGTGCCGGAGGATCTCGCGTTCGCGGAGTCCCGCATCCGTGCCACCACGATCGCTGCGGAAGACATCCTCCACGACATCGGAGCGCTGTCGGTGACCTCCTCCGACGCACAGGCGATGGGCCGCATCGGCGAAGTGGTCACGCGCACCTGGCAGGTCGCGCACGTTATGAAGCACCGTCGCGGTGGGTTGGACGGCGGGATGCCGGCAGACAACGAACGCGCACGGCGCTATGTGGCGAAGTACACGATCAACCCCGCGATCGCCCACGGCATCGCCTACGACGTCGGATCGATCGAGGTCGGCAAGCTCGCCGACCTCACGGTGTGGGACCCGAAGTTCTTCGGCGTCCGCCCGGCCGTCGTCGTCAAGGGAGGAGCGATCGCGTGGGCCGCGCTCGGCGACCCGAACGCGTCGATCCCGACACCTCAGCCCGTGATGATGCGACCGTCCTTCGGCGACACGATCGGGGCAGACCTGTCGGTCACCTACGTCTCACCCGCGGCTCTGCAGGACGGCCTCGCCGAGACGCTCGGGCTGCGCCGCCGACTCGCGACGGTCGAGCCCACGCGTCACATCGGCAAGGCCGACATGAAGAACAACGACCGTCTGCCGTCGATCCGCATCCGCCCCGACACGTTCGAGATCGCGATCGACGGCGAGGACGTCGAACCGGCACCCGCGGCATCCCTCCCGCTGGCCCAGCTGTACACCATGTTCTGAGACGCTCCATGGACTCCGCCGCGCACACCGTCACCATGCTGCTCGCCGACGCACGTCTGCCTTCGGGCGGGCACGCGTTCTCGGCGGGCGTCGAGCCGGCCGTCCAGGGCGGGCTCGCGCGAGCGGACGTCGGGGCGTTCCTGCGTGCCCGGGCGCGCACGACGACGCTCGTGGATGCCGCAACCGCGGTCGTGGCGCGGCGGGCCGGCCTCAGCGGTGCGCCTTATACGCCGGTCGAACGGGCGTGGGCGGCGCGCACCCCGAGCCGCGCAGCGCGGACCGCCTCGATCGACCTCGGCCGTGGGCTGCTGCGACTCGCGCAGCGCCTGTGGCCGCAGTCGCCCGCGATCGACGCACTGACCGGAGGGGACACGGCGACGCCGCCTCGCCCGATCGTCCTCGGCGCGATCGCGGCTCACGCGGGGCTCGATGCCGAGACTCTCGTGCGCGTCGCCGTGTACGACGACATGGCCGGCGGCGTCGCCGCTCTCCTCAAGCTCGAACCCGGCGACCCGGTCGACGGCGTGCGGCTCGTGATCGACGCGTGCGCGGCGGTCGATCCCTTCATCCTGCAGCTCGCGGCACTCGACTCACCCGAGGCGATCCCTGCGGCGAGCGCCCCCGAATCCGAAGCGTGGACAGAAGCCCACGCCGTAACGAACAGGAGACTCTTCCGTGCCTGACTCACCACTCGCTCCCCGCGCGCTCCGGCTCGGCGTCGCCGGCCCCGTCGGCACCGGCAAGTCGTCGCTCATCGCCACGGTGTGCCGCGCTCTCGCGACCGACCTGCGCCTCGGCGTCATCACGAACGACATCTACACCGATGAGGACGCCCGGTTCCTCCGCTCCGCCGGTGTGCTCGACCCCGAGCGCATCCGGGCCGTCGAGACCGGTGCGTGCCCGCACACCGCGATCCGCGACGACATCACCACCAACCTTCTGGCCGCCGAAGACCTCGAGCGAGACTTCGCGCCCCTCGACGTCGTGCTCATCGAGTCGGGCGGCGACAACCTGACGGCGACGTTCTCGCCCGCCCTGGTGGACGCGCAGATCTTCGTCCTGGACGTCGCCGGCGGAGGCGATGTCGCTCGGAAGGGCGGCCCGGGCATCGGTCGCGCCGACCTCCTCGTCGTCAACAAGACCGACCTGGCGCCGTATGTCGGCGTCGACGTGGCGCAGATGGTGACGGATGCCGAAGGGGCACGAGACGGCCGCGCTGTGCTGGCCCTGTCGCGGCACGACGCAGCCTCGGTCGCGGCGCTGCGTGCCTGGGTGCTGATGATTCTCGCGAGCCACCGGGCGGGTACCCACATCGCGCAGGACCCCGGGCCGATGGCCCCGCACTTCCACGCCGATGACGAGCATCCCGAGGGCGGGTTCGTCCACTCCCACGACCACGATGCCGCCGACGCCACCCACGTCCATGACCACTCCCGCACGCAGGCCGCGCGGCGCTGAGACGAACGAGTGACCTCGACGCGCATCGCGGTCGTCGCGGGTGAGCCGCGGGCGCATGTGGAGCTCGCCGTGGGCGCGCTCGCACCGCGCCTCATCTCGCGCGATCGCACACACGCGCAGATCGCGGTCGCCGCAGCCGGCATGGTGCTGCTCGGCGGCGACCACGTGCACATGGAGATCGACGTCGGACCGGGGTGCACGGTAGAGATCGAGGACGTCGGGGGGACGGTCGCCTATCGCGGCGCGCGTTCGTCGTGGATCCTCGACGTGGCGGTCGGAGCCGGCGGGACGCTGCTGTGGCACGGTCTGCCCTTCGTGGTCACGGACGGGGCGGACGTCGAACGCCGCACCTGCATCACCCTGGATTCCGACGCGCGAGCGGTGATCCGCGAGACGCTCGTGCTCGGCAGGCACGGCGAACGGGGCGGGCGACTCGCCTCAGCGCTGGCGGTCGCCGATAGCGGCGGACCCCTCCTCGTGGAAAGGCTGGAGGCAGCCGGGAGTACGCCCGAGCCCGGGGTGCTCGGCAGCAACCGGGTGATCGATGCCGTGATAGCCGTCGGATTCCGCCCGCCCGCCCGTGCGGGCGACCTCGAGTTCGATCGGCCCGGATCCATGGCGCGTCACCTCTCCGACCACACGCACGGCTCGTCCCTGGACCGCGTGTGGGATGCCTGGGTCTCGCACGCGCAGGAACGCCCCTTCACGCCTGAGCCGGAAAGGACTCACATTGACAGCACTCCGCGATGATCAGACCGGGCCACGCATCCGTCGGAGCACGATCGGCGTCATTTCGCTGATCGCGATCCTGCATGTGCTCGGCTGGGGAGTCCTGGTCCTCCTGGTGATCCCCGCCGGCATCCCGCTCGGTGGCGGCGGGGGCACGCTCGTCACTCTCGGCGTCGGGCTCACTGCGTACGCCCTGGGAGTGCGCCACGCGTTCGACGCCGACCACATCGCTGCGATCGACAACACCACGCGCCGCCTCGCCGAACGCGGAAAGCCGGCCAACACCGTCGGATTCTGGTTCTCGCTCGGCCACTCGACCGTCGTCGTCGTGCTGTGCATCCTGCTGGCACTCGGAATCACGGCGATCGGCACGTCGCTCGCCGATGACTCCTCCGCCCTTCGCACCTGGACCGGGATCATCGGCCCCACCGTCTCGGGCGTCTTCCTCCTCATCATCGCCGCCATCAACATCGCGTCGCTGCGGCGCCGCCACGGGCACGCAGGCGGTCCGGTGCTGCGGATGCTCGGGCCTTTCGAGCGAGCGGTGGATCGGCCGTCCCGCATGTACGTCGTCGGACTGCTGTTCGGGCTGGGCTTCGACACCGCCACGGAGATCGGGCTGCTCGCACTCGCAGGTGCCGCCAGCTTCGGAGCCGTGCCCTGGTGGGCAGCGCTCACCCTGCCGGTTCTGTTCGCCGCCGGAATGAGCGCCTTCGACACCACCCAAGGCGCGGTGATGCGCCGCGCGTACAGCTGGCAGCCCGGTCGGCGCCACCTGGGTGAGGTGTACGCGCTCGTGATGACCGGGATATCGGTGGTGGCCGCGGTGCTGATCGCGATCGTCCAGCTGTCAGACGTCCTCGTTGCGAATCTCGGCGTCGGAGGTCCGCTTCCCTGGGTGGCATCGGTGGGCATCGACGGACTCGGGTTCGTGCTGACAGGCATGCTCCTCGTCACATGGGCGGTCGTGCTGGTGACCATGCGACGGCCTCGGACGACCACGAACTGACGCCGGCCACGGGAGCCTCGCGCCGTACCGCGATGCGCGCACCTCCTCCCGCACCGCGCCGCGCGTCGAAAGGGGTGCGGCCCTTCCATCCGGGCGCAAGCGCGATCAGTATGGGTTCGTCGGCATCGAGCGATGAGGGGTTCAAAGATGAGCGTTTACCGAGTGATCGACGTCATCGGCACCAGTGCCTCGTCCTGGGAGGAGGCGGCACGAGAGGCCATCACCACCGCCGCGGGATCACTGCACGATCTGCGCGTCGCCGAGGTGACGAAGCAGGACATCGTGGTCGGCGACGACGGGACGCTGCTGTTCCGTTCCCGGGTCCAGCTGTCCTTCAAGTACGCGCCCGAGTAGGCCGATCGCCCGCACCGGCCGGCGCCCTGTCGGCTAGCATTCGGGGATGACGAACCTGCCGCCGATCGAAGATGTCTCGATCGGCGGTGACGACATCCGCCTCGGGCAGTTCGTGAAGTTCGCCGGACTCCTCGACTCCGGCGGAAACGTCAAAGAGGCCATCATCGACGGCTATGTTCTCGTGAACGGCGAGGTCGATCGCCGTCGCGGACGCCAGTTGCAGCTCGGCGACATCGTCGGCTTCGAGGGACGACGAGTGCGCGTCTGCCCCTGAGGGCGTCGACGCGGACGTCACCTCGTCTTCAGCCGCAGTTCGGGCGGCAGCCGCGCTGGGTGACCGCGTCGACCAGCACCGTGCCGATGTCGGTCGGCTGCAGCGCCTGATATGCCGCACCGTCGGTGGCGGCGGCGATCTGCTCGAGGGCGGCCTGGTCGGTGTCGGGTCCGTAGCCGATCGCGATGACGGCGACGGGTTTCGCCGGGTCGCGGAGCGTCTCGAGCTGCGCGAGCAGCCCCGGCAGGTCGAGGCCTTCGTCGTCCTCGTTGTACCCGTCGGTGTTGAGCAGGACCAGGTTGACCTGACCGGGGACGTAGGTCTCACGCATGTACTGCACCGCCGCGAGCACGCTGTCGTAGAGCCCGGTCCCGCCGCCGACCAGGCTGTCGAGCCCGTTCGCCGTGTCGATCGTGCGCTGTTTGTGCGCCGGATCGCCCAGCGGACCGAACGGGACGATCTCCTGCCAGTCCTGCCCGCCGATCCGCCGGCTCGAGAAGACCCAGGTGGCCAGCGACGAGTCGGTCGACAGCGAGTTGATCGCCCGGACGGCAGCCTGTTCGAACAGGTCGATGCGCCGCATGTCGGCGGTCGCGGGCTGGAGCATGGAACCCGACACGTCGTTGAGAGAGAGCATCCGCGACGGCGCCGTGATCATCTGCCAGGTGCGCAGCGCTTCGGCCTGGTTGGCGCTGTCGACGGGTTCGGATGCCGCACCGGCGTCCTCCGTGGTGGAGTCCAGCGTGCTGCCCGCCGCATCGCGCAGTCCGTACTCGACGAGCCGGTCGCTCCCGCCCACCAGGGAAGCGGAGAGCTCCTTCACGGCCGCGAGTGTGTCGTCCGAGGCGTCGGCGAGCGTCACGAGGGACACGCTCACCGCGGGCTTCACGTCGGCCGGATAGATCGGCACGAGGGGGGTCTCGGCATCCTCGTCGTATTCCAGGACGGCCTGCTCGGTGGTCACGGCGATCGTCGGCGTCGTCGCGGTGGAGGCCGCCGCGAGCGCGTCGGCGGCGGTGGGAACGACGCCGGCGTCGAGGCCGAGCGCGATCGCCGTGAACATCCGCGCGTCTCCGGCGACCGCCGTCTGCAGAGCCAGCAGCGCGGCGGAGCTCGCCGCGACCGTCGACGGATCCGGCAGCACGGCGGCGACCGAAGGTGCCGCCAGGCTCGCGAACCCGGCCCCGGCGGTCTGGAGAGCAGCCGCCGTCGCCTCGGTCGCGGCGAAGACGACGGGCGTGCTGGCCACGGGGTCGCTGACGACCAGTTCCGCGGCGTCCACCCCGGTGAGCTCCGCCTGACCGGTCGCCCGCGCGGGCCACATCGCGGAGTCGGGCACCCAGACGTCGAACTCCGGCGCAGACCCCGAGGCCAGCGCCGCCGCCGTGACCGAGCTGTCCTCCACGTTGATCGTCACGCCCGGGCAGTCAGCGCGGGATCGGGTCAGTTCGGCGACGGTCGCCTCGATCGCGCCCGCGACTGCCGGATCCGCAGTGATGCGCAGACTCGCCGGCAGACAGTCACTCGTCGACGTCGACGACGCGTCCTGCTCGGGTTCACCGGGGGCTCCGCGCAGGAAGAACACGCCGAGCACGACCGCGACGGCGACGGCGAGAACGATGATGACGCCCAGGAGGATCAGCGAGCGCTTCCGCTGCTGCGCAGCACGCGCGGCCGCGCGTGTGGGCGCGCTGTCGCTGGCGGGCGTGTTCGGCTGCACTCGAGCCACAAGCACTCCGATGGACGGCGGGTGGGTGCCCGCATGGGATACGGCGTCGTATCGGGGAATACGGCATCGTACGTGGGGGGATACTTCAGTGGAGTATAGGCGACGGGGGCAGCGCCGAAACGGAACGCCCGCGGGAGGGATGATGCGTCTGCCGCACAACCGGTCCTGGCGCGGGCGGCAGACCGTGACATCGATCGGTGATGCTGACAGGATGACGGCATGGCACGCGCCCTGCGGGTGATCCTCCGTGGTCGTTCACTCGTCTCACTCGAAGACGCGGCGCCGTCGCCGCCGCGTTGGACCGAGAGCTGAGGCCTGTGCATGACGCCATCGCACGTGATCAAGCCGCTGACGCCCGAGACCTTCCCGGCCTGGCTGGCGCTCGCGCAGAAGCACAACGGGGTCTGGGGCGGGTGCTATTGCTCGTATTTCCACGATGACACCGAGCACACGGTCAAGAGCGAGTACGACCGTCCGACGTTCAAGCAGCGACTCGTGGACGAGGGGGTGGCTCACGCGGCGCTGGTCTTCGACGGCGAGGATGCGATCGCGTGGTGCGAGTACGGCAGTCCGGCCGAGCTGCCGGGCATCTACCACCGCAAGCAGTACGACGCCGGTGAGGTCAACCCGGCGCCGTGGCGCATCACCTGCTTCTTCGTCGACCGCGACCACCGGCGTTCGGGAGTGGCGCGGGAGGCGCTGGACGGCGCACTCGCGCTGATCGCGCAGGCCGGCGGCGGCGAAGTCGTCTCATTCCCCAACGAGCTCGTCCCCGGCAAGAAGACGTCGTCTTCGTTCCTCCACAACGGCACGAGGGCCATGTTCGAGAAGGCGGGATTCACCTTCGAGCGCCATATCGGCAAGAGCAAGACCGTGATGCGCAAGACGATCCCACCTGCCCAGGACTGACCCCGGGTCCGGCGCGCCGGGCGCGCAGAGCAAGGCGAAGCGGCCGCCCGCCGCTAGACCGGCTCCGTGGTGCGGATCAGGCCGCAGTTCACGCACGACCATGCGACGAGGAATCGCTCATCGTCGAGGATCTCGAACCTCAGAGCGTCGCCGCAGGTCGGGCAGGATCGCGGATCCGCAGCATCCACCGTCATGCGGCCAGCCTATGGACCTGACCGGCACGGCGCACGCTGTGAAGCGAGCGGGATGCCCTGCTCGCCCGGGATCGTCACACTGTCATGTTCCCGGGCGGGGGTCCCGTCGGCGACCAGCTGCTGCGGACAGCGCCGGCGGGACCCGCTCGGCGAGGCTCAGGCGGCGAGGGCCTTCGCCTTCAGAGCGTTGTACTCGTCCTGGGTGATGGCGCCCGAGTCGAGGAGCTTCTTGGCGGACTCGATCTCAGTGGAAGCCGACGGAGCGCCTGCGACGCCGCGGATGTAGGCGTTGGCTTCACTCTGGGCCTGTCCGCGGCGCTCGAGCTCTCGCTGGCTCATCCCACGGCCGCGGGCGATGAGGTAGATCAAGGCGGCGAGGAACGGGACGGCGACGAGGAAGATGACCCAGAGGGCCTTGCCCCACCCGTTCAGGGTGTGGTCACGGAACAGGTCCATGATGATCGTGATGAAGATCCAGATGCAGGCGAAGAGGATATAGAACCAGAAGATCCACAGCAGGAAGTCCCAGAAGCTGCCGGTCATGATGACGTGCCTTTCGTTCGGGCGGCGTACCGCGCGGGCGTCCGCGTTCAGCGGTTCGCGCTGATGCCACCATCCTCCGGATCGCCCGTCCGCTCATCACCCGCGAAGGGTGACACCGACGTCTGGACCGGTGCGCAGTCGCACCCTCCGTCAGTACCTGATGCGGTAGCGGAGGTGGGTCACACCGTCTTCGCCGGGGAGGACCCTGATCCGCTCGAGCTCCCGGCGCGGCGAGCCGAGGTGCTCGAAGAGCCGGCGACCTTCTGCGAGCAGCACGGGGATGAGGTGGATCTCGATCTCGTCGAGGAGGGCGGCCGCGATGGCGCGCTGGGCCGTGGCGGCGCCGTGCACCAGGACGTCCTTGTCGCCCGCCGCCTGTCGTGCGTCGCGGAACGCCGCGGCGATGTCGTTCGTGTAGTGCACGGCGGACATGTCGCGTGCCCATGCCGGCATCGGCCGGCGGCTGAGGACCCAGATCGGCACCCCGCCGTGGTGGTCGCCGTGCCATCCCTCGGCCGGCTCGAACGTGCCGCGACCGGCGATCACGGCGCCGGTGGACATGAACTCGTCGACGATCTGCGCATTCGCTCCGCCCTCGGGAGGAAACACCCACTCATGGAGCCTGCTGCCGCCATCGCCGAGGCCGTTCTCGTCGGTCTCGTTGGGTCCTGCGATGAACCCGTCGAGCGACATGGACATGTACAGCACCGTGTTGGCCATGCACGACTCCGCTCTGCGTCGATGCAGGCATTGTCCTCCCTTCGCGCCGGCTCGGCGAGTACGTCGCGGTCGTCGCGGTCGTCGCGGTCGTCGCGGTCGCCGCGAACCCGCGCCCCGGCGGTGCAGAGACGCTGCCCGGGCGGGCGTCGGCCGGATCAGCTCGCTGATTGTGCATGAACTCGATGCGGATGCCCTTGTCGTCCTCGACCAGACGGGCGCCCCGAAGTATTCCGCATTTCGCCGGCCCCGCTGCGACACCACGCTGCAAGCGATTGCGTGCGCGGTAGACAGAACGGATGCCGCGGCGCTCAGGATCCCCCAGATGAGGGCGTTCTCATTATGTAAGCGCTTGCAGTTCTCGCGAGCGCGCTGCTAATGTCGGCCGCACATCGCACCACAACGGGCACGTCGCCGTGCCCCCCACTCAGGAGCTCCTGTGTCGAAGTCGACCTCAGCCCGTGCCCGCATCGTGACCGCAAGCCTCACCGCGGCGGCCCTCATCCTGACCGGAGGAGTGGTCGCGATCGCTCCCGCCGCTGCAGCCGAGCGCACGTTCGCGCTCGTCGGCAGCCTTCAGTCCGAGCTCGGCTGCCCCGATGACTGGCAGCCGGCCTGCGCCGCGACCGAGCTCGCCCCGACCGCGACGGCGAACATCTACGCCACCGAGTTCGAAGTGCCGGCCGGCTCGTATGCCTACAAGGTCGCGGTGAACGACGCGTGGGACGAGTCGTACGGGCTGAACGGGGGCAACGATGACATCCCGCTCACGGTCGACGGCCCGTCGACGCTGCGGTTCGTGTTCGACGACAACTCCCACCGCGTCGGCGTCGAGGTGAAGAGCCTGCGCGCCGGCTACACCGCCGACGACGACGCCCTCGTCACGGCCCCGGTGCGGCAGCCCGGCAGCCAGGAGCAGTTCTACTTCGTGATGACCGACCGCTTCGCCAACGCGGACGAGTCGAACGACGAGGGCGGCCTGACGGGTGACCGCCTGACGACCGGCTTCGACCCGACCGACAAGGGCTTCTACAACGGCGGCGACATCGCCGGTCTCCGCGAGAAGCTCGACTACATCGACGGCCTCGGCACGACCGCGATCTGGCTGACGCCGAGCTTCAAGAACAAGCCCGTGCAGGGCGAGGGCGCGAACGCGAGCGCCGGCTACCACGGCTACTGGATCACGGACTTCACGCAGATCGATCCCCACCTCGGCACCAACGCGGAGCTCGAGGCGCTCATCGCCGAGGCGCACGCCAAGGGCATCAAGGTGTACTTCGACATCATCACGAACCACACCGCCGACGTCGTCTCGTATGCCGACGGTCAGTACGGCTACGTCGACCAGGCGACCACCCCCTACCGCGACGCCGCCGGCACCGCGTTCGACCCGGCCACCTATGCCGGCACCGACTCGTTCCCGGCGCTCGACCCGTCGACCTCGTTCCCGCACCCGCCGGTGATCGCGGCCGAGGACGCGGACGCGAAGACCCCGGCTTGGCTCAACGACCCCACGCTGTACCACAACCGCGGCAACTCGACCTGGACGGGCGAGTCGGTGACGTACGGCGACTTCGACGGCCTGGACGACCTGATGACCGAGAATCCCGCGGTCGTGAACGGCTTCGTCGAGGTCTATCAGGACTGGATCGACCTCGGCATCGACGGCTTCCGCATCGACACCGCCAAGCACGTGAACTTCGAGTTCTGGGAGCAGTGGACCACCGAGGTGCTCGACTACGCGCGCGACGTCAAGGGCAAGGCCGACTTCTTCATGTTCGGCGAGGTCTACGACGCCGATCCGGTGAAACTCTCGCCGTACGTGCGCGACACCGACATGTCCAGCGTGCTCGACTTCACGTTCCAGTCCTCGGCCGTGAGCTTCGCGTCGGGCAACAGCGCGAAGGGGCTGCAGAGCCTCTACGCCGGCGACGACTGGTACACGACGCCCGACTCGTCGGCGACGGCGCTGCCGACGTTCCTCGGCAACCACGACATGGGCCGTGTCGGCTACATGCTGCAGTCGACATCGAACCCGCTCGAGCGCGACCTGCTCGCGCACGACCTGATGTTCCTGGGCCGCGGCCAGCCCGTCGTCTACTACGGCGACGAGCAGGGCTTCGCAGGCGCGGGCGGCGACAAGGACGCCCGCCAGAGCCTCTTCGCGACCGAGGTCGCCGCGTACCAGAACCAGAACCTCATCACGGGTGCCACCGCCGGCTCGGTCGACCGCTACGACACCTCCGCACCGATCTACGAGCGGATCGCCGCGCTCGCCGCGCTCCGTGATGCGCACCCGGCGCTCATCACCGGTGCACAGATCGAGCGCTACGCCGACAGCGGCGCGGGCGTCTACGCCTTCTCGCGCGTCGACCGCGACGAGAAGGTGGAGTACCTGGTCGCCCTCAACAACACCGCCTCGGACAAGACCGTGAGCCTCACCACACTCACCCGCGGCGCGTCCCTCGAGCCGGTCTACGGCACGACGACGGCGATCTCGACGGATGCCGCAGCCACGGCATCCGTCACCGTCCCGGCTCTGTCGGCCGTCGTCTACCGCGCCGACCGGCCGGTGACCGCGCCCGAGGCGCCGCTCGCCGTCACCGTGTCGGCGCCCGCCGCCGGCGCGGCGGTCACCGGCTCGGCGCCGATCGCCGCCGACGTCGACGATGCGACGTGGACCGAGACCAGCTTCGCGTGGCGCGTGGTCGGTTCGGACGAATGGCACGCGCTCGGCACGGCTGAAGACACCGACCCCCGCGTGTTCCACACTGCGGAGGGCCTCGCCGACGGCACGCTCGTGGAGTACCGCGCCGTGACGACGGATGCCGCCGGCGCCCACGCCGCCGCTTCGACCTACGCATCGGTCGGCAACGCCGTGACGCTCGACGTGCCGGAGGAGCCGGAGTCGCCGATCTCGATGGTGACGGTGCCCGGCAGCCTCAACTCCGAGATGGGCTGCGCCGGTGACTGGGCTCCCGGCTGCGAGGCGGCGAAGCTGACGCTGCGCGCCGACGGCATCTGGGCCGGTACGTTCGACCTGGCGCCCGGGGACTACGAGTACAAGGTCGCCATCGACGGCTCGTGGACGATCAACTACGGCGCGAACGGCGTGCTCGGCGGCGGGAACATCGCCATCACGCACCCCGGCGGCCCGATCTCGTTCTACTTCGACCCGCGCACGAACATCGTGCAGTCGAGCGCCGAAGGCCCCATCGTGACGGTTCCGGGCTCGCACCAGAGCGAGAGCGGCTGCACGGGCGACTGGGCGCCGGACTGCCTCGCGAGCCTCATGGCAGACGGAGACAAGGACGGCGTCTACGAGCTCACCGTCGACCTTCCCGCCGGTGCGTACGAGGGCAAGGTCGCGCACGGCATGAGCTGGAGCGAGAACTACGGCGTCGGCGGTGCTGCGGGCGGGTCCAACTACTCGTTCACCGCCCAGGACGGCGTGCCCGTGGTGTTCCGGTACACGCTCGCGACGCACGTGCTGCAGATCGGCGACGGGCTCCCCGGCCTCGGCGAGGAGCGCGCGCACTGGATCGACGAAGAGACGCTCGCGTGGCCTGCCGACCTCGGCGCCGACCCGGCAGAGGCGTCGTGGCAGCTGCACGCGTCGGCGGCGGCATCCCTCGCTCTGGAAGACGGCGAGGTCGTCGGGGGTGAGACGGTCGAGCTCACCCGCGTCGAGGGCGATCTCACCGACGCGCAGAAGGAGCGGTTCCCGGCTCTGGCGGGCTACGTCGCGCTGCGGGTGGCGGATGGGACGGATGCCGCGGCCTTCCTGCGCGGCCAGCTCCTGGTCTCGCAGCGCGACGCCGACGGCACGGTGCGGGCGTTCACCGGGGTGCAGATCCCGGGCGTGCTCGACGACCTCTACGCGGATGCCGTCGCCGACGCCGACCTCGGCGTGACGTTCGCGAAGGACAAGCCGACGTTCCGCCTGTGGGCCCCGACCGCGCAGAGCGCGACGCTGCTCACGTGGGAGCCCTCGACGGGCTCAGGGGCCGAGGCCGGCGACCCCGTGCGTCACGAGGCGACGTGGGATGCGGCATCCGGAATCTGGACCATCGCCGGCGCCAAGGCGCTGAAGGGCGACGAGTACCTGTGGGAGGTCGTCGTCTACGCGCCGACCACGGGGGTGATCGAGACGAATCAGGTCACCGACCCGTACTCGGTGGCGCTCACGACCAACTCGCAAGCGTCGGTCGCGATCGACCTGGACGACAAGCAGTGGCGCCCGAAGGCGTGGGAGAAGACGAAGACGCCCGTCGTGGACCGGCCCGTCGACCGCGCCATCTACGAACTGCACGTCCGCGACTTCTCCGTCACCGACGAGTCGGTGCCCGCGGCAGAGCGCGGCACGTACCGGGCGTTCACGCGTGACAGCGCGGGCACGGCGCAGCTGCGCCAACTCGTCGACGCCGGCATCAACACGGTGCACCTGCTGCCGACCTTCGACATCGCCACGATCGAGGAGGACCGCACGCAGCAGGCCGTGCCCGACTGCGACCTCGCTTCTATGCCGGCCGACAGCGCCGAGCAGCAGGCGTGCATCGAGCCGATCGTCGACGCCGACGGCTTCAACTGGGGCTATGACCCGCACCACTACTCGGTGCCCGAGGGCTCGTACGCCGTCGACCCGGAGGGCGGTACACGCGTCGCCGAGTTCCGCTCGATGGTGGGCGCGCTGCACGGCATGGGCCTGCAGGTCGTGCTCGACCAGGTGTTCAACCACACCTCGGCGTCGGGACAGGCGAACACCTCGGTGCTCGACCAGGTCGTGCCCGGCTACTACCAGCGCCTGAATGCGGCCGGCGGGGTTGAGACGTCGACGTGCTGCCAGAACGTGGCCACCGAGCACGAGGTCGCCCAGCGGCTCATGGTGGACTCCGTCGTGCTGTGGGCTCGCGAGTACAAGGTGGACGGGTTCCGCTTCGACCTCATGGGCCATCACTCGAAGGAGAACATGCTGGCGATCCGCGACGCCCTCGACGAGCTCACGCTCAAGCGCGACGGCGTCGACGGCAAGGCGATCTACTTGTACGGCGAGGGCTGGAACTTCGGCGAGGTCGCGAACAACGCCCTCTTCGAGCAGGCCACGCAGGGACAGCTGGGCGGCACCGGCATCGGCACGTTCAGCGACCGGCTGCGCGATGCCGTGCACGGCGGCAGCCCGGTCGACGCCGGCTCGAAGTTCTACCAGGGCTTCGGCACGGGCCTCGCGACCGACCCCAACGGCAGCGCCCAGTCGGCGCCCGGCGATCCGTTCGCCGATCTCGCCCACAAGACCGATCTCGTCAAGCTCGGGCTCGCAGGCAACCTGCGCGACTTCACCTTCATGTCGGCGGACGGCACGCTCAAGGCGGGCGACGAGCTGGACTACAACGGCTCGCCCGCGGGATACGCGGACCAGCCCGACGAGGTCATCACGTACGTCGACGCCCACGACAACGAGACGCTGTATGACCTCTCGGTGCTGAAGCTGCCCACCGACACCCCGATGGCGGACCGCGTGCGCATGAACACGCTGTCGCTCGCGACCACCGCCTACGCGCAGACGCCGTCGTTCTGGCACGCCGGCACGGAACTGCTGCGTTCGAAGTCGCTCGACCGCAACAGCTATAACTCCGGCGACTGGTTCAACCGCATCGACTGGACCGGCCAGGAGTCCACCTTCGGGTCGGGCCTGCCGCGCGAGGCCGACAACGGCGACCACTGGGACGACCTGGCGCCGCTCCTGGCCGATCCCGCGAACAAGCCCGGCGCACCCGACATTGCCACGGCCGAGGCATCCGCCCTCGATCTGCTGCGGGTGCGCGACGAGGTCGGTCTGCTGCGACTCGGATCCGCCGCGCTCATCGAGCAGAAGGTCTCGTTTCCGAACAGCGGGACGGATGCCGCTCCCGGCGTCATCGTGATGCTCATCGACGACCTCGTCGGCAAGGACGTCGACCCGAAGCTGAAGGGGGCGCTGGTGGTCTTCAACGCCGGCACCGAGCCCACCACGCAGACGGTCGCCGAGCTCGCCGGCCGGAAGTTCTCGCTGACGCCGGCGCTCGCCCAGGGCTCGGACCCCGTCGTGAAGACCACGACGTGGGATGCCGCGACCGGCACGATCACGGTGCCGGCGCGCACCGCGGTGGTGCTCGTCGAAGCCCAGCGTCGCTGACGCTCCCGGCGCTCGCCCGTCACGTGGCGGGCGAGCGCCGGTGATGACGAGTGCCGGCTCACCTTCGACAAAGGTTCGTTGTCTGTCACGGCGGCACCGTATGGCAGCCGTCGGACATCGGCCATGCCTCCTCCACGGGGATGCGAAGTCGGCGCGCAACCGGAGTTATCCACAGGTGCGAAACGGCATTTGATCTGGGAGTTTGAATGTCGGAACCCCTGGTCAGAATGGCGGTATGACGAACTTCGCCGAGGCCCTCGCGGCGGTCGGCGATGCGCTCGTGGCATTGTCGTCCGCGGCTCTCGCTGACGACGGAATGCGCATCCGCGATGACGCCGAGGTGTTGTCGGCTCTTGCGGCGACGGGCCGCGTACAGCGTGGTGTCGAGGCAGTCATGATCGAGGCGGTCGCGACGGTGCGTGAGCGTGACGAGCTGCGTGCGCACTCCGACCGCATCACGACCCGCTACGGATGCCGCAACCTCAGCGAGCTGGTGCAGCGGGCGACGCGTATGTCGAGCCGCAGCGCGACCGGTCTGGCCGCCGCCGCGCGTGCAGTGCAGCGGAGCACGGCGCTGTCGACGGGGGAGCTGCTGCCGGCGGAGTTCCCTCGACTGCGCGCGGCGCTGGCGGGCGCGCACGTGGGTGTGGACGGGGTCGTCGCGGTCGCATCGGCGTTCCGGCGTGCAGGCGCGGGGCGAGCAGGGCTGCTCGCGGCTGATGAGGAGCTCGCCGCGGCGGCGTGCGGCGAGGGCGCGGATGCTGCGGGGCCGGCGTGCGCCGACGAACTGGGCGCCCTTGCGCAGGTGTGGGCGGCGTATCTCGATCCGGACGGTGCCGAGCCGGTCGAGGCGCGGGCGCTGCGCAAGCGGGGGCTGACTTTCGGGCGACGCGACGGCGACGGGCTGGTTCCGGTGCGGGGCGGCCTACTGCCCGAGGTCGCCGCGCAGCTGCAGCTCGGATTCGACAGCGTGCTGAACCCGCGAGTCGACGGCGCGCCGGTGCCCGGCCCGTGCTTCATCGAGACGGGCGCCGAGCCCGATGGGGACGGTCCGTACGAGGACGCCGCCGACTCCCGTACCCCGGCGCAGCGGCGGCACGATGCCCTGGCAGTGCTGCTGACGGCGGCTGCGGCATCCGGTGAACTGCCGATGCTCGGCGGCGCGGCCTCGACACTCGTGGTGCACGTGCGTGAAGACGACCTCGCGACGGGGCGCGGGTATGCGCACCTGCCGGGTGACGACGAGCCGATCTCGATCGCCGCCGCCCGGCACATCGCCTGCGCGGGTGCGGTGCAGCGGGTGATGCTCGGCGAGCGCGGCCGGATCGTGTCCCTGGTGACGCTCGATCGCGTGTTCACCCACCATCAGCGGCGTGCGATCACGCTGCGTGACGGCGGCTGTGTCATCCCGGGGTGTCACGTGCCGCCGCAATGGGGTGAAATCCACCATGTCGAAGAGCATTCACGGGGCGGCCCGACGCACACCGACAACGGAGTGCTGCTGTGCTGGTTCCACCATCGCACCATCGACACCGGTGGATGGCAGGTGCGCATGATCGACGGCGTGCCGCACGTGAAGGGCCCGTACTGGTGGGACGCCGAGGTGAAGTGGCGGCCTGCCACGAAATCCCCGACCAGGCGGCGAGATCAGATCGCGATGCGCACGTGATCGCGGTGCCCGCGGCCAGCTGCCAACGGGAATGCGCCGGGCGCCGATGCTCATCCAGGCACCGGGTGTGCCGCCTCGTCACATGTTCAGTCGGGTGAGCAGCAGCTCCGCGGCGCGCGAGATCGCGTTGAGCTCGTATGGCACCACGACGAGCGCGATCACGGTGAAGATCGCGATCGTCGAGACGGTCGCGCGGCGGATGATCCGGTCGACGAGCAGCCCCAGCACCGTGGCGATGGCGATGGTCGCCCCCGCCACGGTCGCGAAGGCCATCCGCACGTAGGCCTCGTCGTCGGGCGCGGTCGAACTGTTGAAGAGGAGGCCGAACGCCACCGGCACGACGACGAGAGCGCCGACCAGCAGGATGGGTGCCGAGAAACCTCGCAGGCTCGTTCCGGGCCGGGGCTTCGTCGCGACGTCCGTCATGGCGCGAGCCTAGCGTCAGAGCGGGCTTCCGACGCGGACGAGGTTTCCGCTCCGGTCGACGATGGCGAACTCGCGCATGCCGTAGTCCGTGGTGACCGGCGCGACGATCCGGCTGCCGGTCGCAGGGTCGGGATCGACCGCGTCCGCCCACTCCTCGTATACGCGCTGCGCGTCGTCGACGTAGAGGTAGCACATCGACGATGTGCGCAGCGGATCGACCGAGAGGTCCTCGGTGAAGTGCAGGTCGGCGGTGCCGCGGCCGATGATGAGGTAGCCCCACTCCTCGGGCGGCGCTCCGCGATTCTCGAACCCCAGCCTCTCGAAGAACGCGAGGGTCTCACGAAGGTCACGGCTGAGGAGGATCGGGACGGCGCGCTCGTTCACAGACGCAGGCTAGCCTGATGGGGCGGCCCGGCGACAGGGGATCAGAGGGCGTCGAGGATGCCGGGGCCGAAGACGGCGACCGCTGCGACGGCGATACCGGCCACGGCGACGGCGGAGATCGCGAGGACGAGGATGTTGCCGCCGATCGTGAGCAGCAGCGCGGCCGCCGTGGGCAACTCGCGGCGGCGGGCGATCGGGACGGTCGATGTGGTGCTGGCCATGCTTCGACGCTACGGAACCGCCCGTCCTGCCGCGTCCCTCCAGAGTCTCATCGTCGTCCGTCCAGAGGATGATGCTCGTCGAGCGAGCGAGCGAGCGAGCGTCCGCGCTCCGTCGGAGTCGGCGCCGAGCCGAGCCGAGCCGAGCCCGAAAAAGATTCTCGAGAGAACTGTCGACATCGTCCGGCCCCGCGCGACGACCGGAGTGAGGCTGGCGAGCGCCCGCCCGCAACGGAAGGATCAGACCATGAAGTACATGATGTTCGTCGTCACCTCGCTCGAGCCCGACACCGAAGCGGACGACTCCGACGTCGACCTGTGGGTCGATCCCCTCGACGCCAGCGGCAAGCGCGTCATCGGAGAAGTGCTCGCCCCGCAGGCGGAGTCCACCGTCGTGAAGGTCCGCGGCGGTAAGGTCCTCACCGCTCGTGGCCCGTTCGTCGAGACGGCCGAGGTCATCTGCGGCTTCGACATCCTCGAGGTCGACGACCTCGAGGAGGCGATCGAGATCGCGTCGCGGCATCCGATGGCCCGCAACGGACAGCTCGAGCTGCGGCCGTTCATGGTCTGGCCCGAGGCGGAGCCGGCCGCCGGAGCCTGAGCGGCGGCATCCGCGATCACGAAAGGGCGGCTCCTGCGGGAGTCGCCCTTTCGACGGGGCGGGCGAGCGTGACCGACGGTTGTTCCATGGTTCACCTAACAGATAGTTGGAAGTCCATGTAAAATGATCGAGGTGCCAATGCCGGCACGATCGCGTTGATCAGGATGCCCCGCGAGGGCGTGCTGCATCTCTGAAGGAGCAACGGTGTCCACGATCACCCCTCTGACCTCGAGCCTGACCACCGAGGAGCGCGCCGCGATCCTCGACGCCGTCCGCGAGTTCGCGCAGAACGAGTTGGCGCCGCACGCGCTGGAGTGGGACGCGAAATCGTTCTTCCCCCGCGACACGCTGCGCAGCGCCGGCGAGCTCGGGCTCGGCGGCATCTATGCCCGCGACGACCTCGGGGGATCGGGGCTGTCGCGCTCGGATGCGGCCGCCATCTTCGAAGAGCTGGCGCAGGGCGACCCCGCGATCGCCGCCTACATCTCGATCCACAACATGGTCGTGTGGATGATCGACACGTACGGCAGTGACGCGCAGCGCAGCGAGTGGCTGCCGCTCCTCACCTCGATGTCGGGCTTCGGCAGCTACTGCCTCACCGAGCCGGGAGCCGGATCGGATGCCGCGGCCATCACCAGCAGTGCGATCCGGTCGGGCGACGACTACGTGCTGACCGGTGTGAAGCAGTTCATCTCGGGCGGGGGCGAGGCATCGGTCTACATCGTCATGGCGCGCACGGGCGAGCCGGGGGCTCGCGGCATCACGGCGTTCCTCGTTCCCGCCGACGCACCCGGACTGTCGTTCGGTGCGATCGAGCACAAGATGGGCTGGAACGCGCAGCCGACGCGCCAGGTGATCCTCGACGAGGTGCGCGTGCCCGCCGCGAGCATCCTCGGCGGCGAGGGCCAGGGCTTCAAGATCGCGATGTCGGCGCTCGACGGCGGACGAATCAACATCGCCGCCTGCTCGCTGGGCGGCGCGCAGTGGGCACTGGACCGCGCCCTGCGCTACGTGCACGAGCGCTTCACCTTCGGCGAGCCGCTCGCCGAGAAGCAGGCCGTCGTGTTCACCCTCGCCGACATGGCTACCGAACTGCACGCCGCGCGCGCCCTTGTGCGCGGTGCCGCGGCGGCGCTCGACGCCAAGGCGCCCGATGCGTCGCTGCAGTGCGCGATGGCCAAGCGCTTCGCGACGGATGCCGGCTTCACCGTCGCGAACCAGGCACTGCAGCTGCACGGCGGCTACGGCTACCTTCACGAGTACGGGATTGAGAAGGTGGTGCGCGATCTGCGAGTCCATCAGATCCTGGAGGGGACCAACGAGATCATGCGCGTGATCATCGGACGCCAGCTGCTCGCCGACTGACGTTCGCCGCGCGTTCGAGAAGCACCGACGAGGAGGTCCGAAATGAAGATCGCATTCCTGGGGCTCGGCCATATGGGCCTGCCCATGGCGAAGAATCTGGCGGCCGCCGGTCACGAGGTGACGGGCTTCGACGTCATGCCTGCCGCCGTCGCCGCAGCGCGTGACGGGGGACTCACCACCGCGGAGTCGGGAACGGATGCCGCCACCGGCGCCGACGTCGTCATCACCATGTTCCAGACCGGTGCGCAGGTGCTCGACGCCTATCGCGGTACGGATGGCACTGCGGGGCTGCTCGGTGTCGCGGCATCCGCAGCACTCTTCATCGACTGCTCGACCATCGCCGTCGACGAGGCGCGCGCCGCTCACGCACTCGCCGAGGCGGCCGGGCACCGGTCGCTCGACGCCCCGGTCTCGGGCGGAGTGGTCGGCGCCGAGAACGCCACGCTCGCATTCATGGTCGGCGGGACGGACGAGGACTTCGAGGCCTCGCGCCCGCTGCTCGAGGCAATGGGCCGCCGCGTCGTGCACTGCGGCGGCGCAGGGCTGGGGCAGGCCGCGAAGGTCTGCAACAACATGATCCTCGCGGTATCGCAGATCGCGGTCGCCGAGGCGTTCGTGCTGGGGGAGCGGCTCGGGCTGTCGCATCAGGCGCTGTTCGACGTCGCCTCGAATGCGTCGGGCCAGTGCTGGGCGCTGACGACGAACTGCCCGGTGCCGGGACCCGTGCCCACGAGCCCCGCCAACCGCGACTACCAGCCAGGCTTCGCCGGCGCGCTCATGAACAAGGACCTCGGGCTCGCCGAGCACGCGATCTCGGCGACGGGCGTCGAAGCGCGGATGGGCATGCTCGCCCGCGAGCTCTATGCGCAGTACGCCGCCGGCGATGGCGCCGGCCGGGACTTCTCGGGCATCATCAACACGATCCGCGCCGAGAGCGCCTGACCTCGGTCGGCTCGCCTGTCACCCTGTGGCGGCGGAGCCCACAAGACATGACAGTCGAGCGGCCCCGGCACGGAGCCGGATCTGCTCATCGGTCACGATGTGCAGGCGGAACCGACACAATGTGACAGCGGAGCAGCACACGCGCAAGCGGGACGGAGTAGAGATGACCGAGTACAAGACGATCCTCGTCGAGACCCGCGGTCGAGTCGGGTGGATCACGCTGAACCGGCCGGAGGCGCTCAACGCGCTGAACACGCAGGTCTGCTGGGATGTCGTGGCCGCGGCATCGGCGTTCGATGCCGACGAGGGCATCGGCGCCATCGTGCTCACCGGCTCGGAACGCGCGTTCGCGGCCGGCGCCGACATCAAGGAGATGGAGTCCAAGTCGGGGCTCGAGATGCTGATGGGCGACCACTTCGGCGGCTGGGCGCATTTCGCGGCGGTGCGGACCCCGGTCATCGCCGCCGTCTCGGGGTACGCGCTGGGCGGAGGGTGCGAGCTGGCGATGATGTGCGACATCATCCTCGCGGCCGACAGCGCGAAGTTCGGGCAGCCCGAGATCAACCTCGGCGTCATCCCCGGCATGGGCGGCTCGCAGCGGCTCATCCGCGCCGTCGGCTACTACAAGGCCGCCGAGCTGATCCTCACCGGACGGATGATGGATGCCGCAGAGGCCGAACGCTCCGGGCTCGTCTCGCGGGTCGTGTCGACCGCCGATCTGCTCGACGAGGCGCAGAAGACGGCTGAAGCCATCGCGTCGAAGAGCCTGCCGTCGCTGTATGCCGCGAAGGCCGTGCTGGACGCCGCCCTCGAGACGTCGCTGGCCGAGGGCCTGCGCCTCGAGAAGCACGTGTTCGCGAGCCTCTTCGACACCGCGGACCAGAAGGAGGGCATGGCCGCCTTCCGCGAGAAGCGTGCTCCGGAGTTCGAGGGTCGCTGAACCTGTTTCCGGTCGTTGAGCGAGCGAGGAACGCGGTCGTTGAGCGAGCTTGCGAGACGAAACGCAGAGACGAAACGCTCGCACCCGGCGTATCCGTTCGGTTCGGGGCGTTTCGTCTCGGTCGCTGCGCTCCCTCGCTCAACGACCGGTCTCTCAGAGGGGCTCGGGCTGGGGCTTCGGGTCGGTGAAGTCGCCGGCGTCCTTGCGGAACCGGGCGATGATCCGCACCAGCTCCGTTGTGTCGGCGTCGGCGAGTCCGGGATCCTCGAACACCTCGCTGTTGAGGGCAGCGGTCGCCCGCTCCACGAGTTCGCGACCGGTGTCGGTGAGCACGAGCATCGCCGCGCGCCCGTCGCCCGGGTGCGGCTCGCGCGAGACGAGGCCGTCGCGGGCCAGCCGGTCGACGGTGTTGGTGACGCTGGTCGGGTGCACCTGCAGGCGTGCGATGGCGCTGGCCATCGGCATCCGTCCCTCTCGCGTGAAGCCGAGCAGGCGCAGCAGCTCGTACCGGGCGAACGAGAGTCCGAAGGGCCGCAGTGCCGTGTCGATGCGCGCGAACAAGAGCTGCTGCGCCCTGATGATCGACGTCACGGCGGTCATGCCCGCAGCCGCGGGTTCCCAGCCATGGGCGATCCACTGGCGCTTGGCTTCGGCGATCGGGTCGACCGGAAGACGCTTGGGTGCTGCCATGACGACCTCCTCCTTCCACCGTACCGGTCCCCGGTGCGGCGCCCGATCCGGGGGCCGCGAAGAGGCGTCTATGTATACACACGGCGGGCCACGGGTCGGTCCGATCGGTGCATTCCGCGGGATTGGGTACATTGCACGCCGCGCCATAGACTCGTGCCCAGCGTGAGGAGATCGTCATGAAGATCGTCGTCCTGGTCAAGGAAGTCCCGGATACCTACGGGGATCGCAAGCTGTCGCTGGAGACCGGTCTGGCAGATCGCGCCGCGAGCGAGACGGTGCTCGACGAGATCGGCGAGCGTGCCCTCGAGGTCGCGCTGTCGTACGCCGACAAGACGCCCGGCACCGAGGTCGTCGTGCTGTCGATGACGCCCGAGTCCGCGTCCGCGACGGTGCGCAAGGGCCTCGCGATGGGTGCGTCGTCGGCCGTGCAGGTCGTCGACGAGGCGCTCCTGGGTGCCGACCTGGGCCTGACCGCCGAAGTGCTCGCGGCGGCCCTGCAGCGGACCGGCTTCGACCTCGTCATCGCCGGCAACCAGTCCACCGACGGCACGGGCGGCGTCATCCCCGCGATGGTGGCCGAGATCCTCGACGTGCCGAGTGCGACCTACCTCAGCACGGTCGAGATCGCCGGCGACGCCGTCTCGGGCGCACGCGCGTCGGACGGTGCGAGCCTGCAGGTGACCGCACCGCTTCCGGCCGTGATCTCGATCACCGAGGCGCTTCCCGACGCGCGCTTTCCCAACTTCAAGGGCATCATGGCGGCGAAGAAGAAGCCGTTCGAGACACTGTCGCTCGCCGAGCTCGAGATCGAGCCGCACGACCCGGCCGCGTCGCGGTCGATCGTCATCGCGCTGAGCGAGAAGCCGCCGCGCGAAGCCGGCGTGAAGATCGTCGATGAGGGCGACGCGGGCCAGAAGCTCGCGGAGTTCCTGATCCAGAACCGGCTTGCGTGAGGGTGCGTGCGTGATGACGTTTGCAGATGACTCCATCCTGGTCCTCCTCGACACGACCCCGTCGGGCGGGCTCGCCAAGTCGGCGGCCGAGCTCCTGGGCGCGGCCGCCACGGTCGGCACGCCGGTCGCGGTGATCGTCGGCGACGACGCGCTGGCGGCGGATGCCGCCGCTCTCGGCGCCGCTGCGGTGCTGGTCGCCGCTCCTGGCGAGGGGCTCGGCGCCACGGCGGTCGACGCGCTCACCGCCGCCGCCGACCAGGTGCGGCCCGACGCCATCCTGGTGGCGCACTCTGTGGAGGGCCGCGAGGTCGCGGGCCGGTACGCCGCGCGCACCCGGTCCGGCCTCGCGGTCGATGCCGTCGGCGTCTCGCGCGACCCCGAGGGCGTGATCGCGCACCACTCGGTCTACGGCGGCGCGTACAACGTCGATGCCGCGGTCACGTGGGGGGCGCCGGTCATCACCATCCGTCAGGGATCGATGGATGCCCGCGCCGATGCCGTCGCCGGGGTCGAAGCCGAACCGCTCGAGGTGCGCGCCTCGGGTCGCCGTGCCGCAACGGTGACGTCGGTCGATGAGACGGTGGTGTCGTCGACGCGTCCGGAGCTGCGGGGTGCGACGAAGGTGGTGTCGGGCGGTCGCGGACTCGGCTCCGGCGACAAGTTCGCGCTCGTCGAGCAGCTCGCCGACGCTCTGGGCGCCGCCATCGGCGCCTCTCGCGCCGCGGTCGACGCCGGCTACGTGCCCTACTCGTACCAGGTCGGCCAGACAGGAGTGTCGGTGTCGCCCCAGCTGTACGTGGCGCTCGGCATCTCGGGCGCGATCCAGCACAAGGCCGGCATGCAGACCGCGAAGACGATCGTCGCGATCAACAAGGACGCGGATGCCCCGATCTTCGAGATCGCGGACTTCGGTGTCGTCGGCGATCTGTTCCAGGTGGTGCCGCAGCTGATCGCTGCTCTCGAGGCGAAGAAGGCGTAACCCGGTATGGCGACGTTCGGTTCTGCGGTGCGGCGAGGACTGCCCCGTGTTCCCGGCGGCGAGCCGTGGCCGCCCGCCGGCACGGCGCCGGTGCCCGACGGCGACGGACGGGGCGGCCCCGTCGCTGAGCGAGCGAGGAACGTGGTCGTTGAGCGAGCTGGCGAGTCGAAACGCAGAGACGAAACGCCTCGAGCCACCGAGCAACCTCTGGTCGCGGCATCCGCCGGCGCCGCCCGGCGCATCCGTCGTGGCCTGCCGCGCGTGCCCGGTGGCGAGCCATGGCCGCCGGCATCCGTCGCCCCTGTTCAGGTGCCGCAAACGGTTGCCTCGGCGGCCGTTATCTCGCAGAATGTGACACCTGAAGCGGTGGGCACCGACGCTCAGGTGGCGCAATCGGTGGCTTCGGCGGCCGCGATCCCGCAGAACGTGACCCCCGAGCCCGCCGGAACGAACGCGGCGGCGCCCGGCGCGCGGCCCCTGCGCCGCGGCCTGCCGCGCGTGCCGGGCGGCGAGCCCTGGCCGCCTGCGGGCCTTGCGCCGAGCGGCCCGGCGGTCCCGGTCGTTGAGCGAGCGAGGAACGTGGTCGTTGAGCGAGCTGGCGAGTCGAAACGCAGAGACGAAACGCCCCGAACCGATGAGGATCTCGAGGTTCGCGACGTTTCACCCTCGGATGCTGTAGCGCCCCTCACTCCACGAGCCGAAGCTCAACCGGCCGCGCCGGCCCCTCCCGGGACGGTGACGGGCGTGCCGCTGTCCGAGCCGCTGCCCTTCCCGCGCACCGTGTGGGCGGGGACGGCCGCACGCACGCGTCCGGAGCCGCCGGCGGAGCCGAAGCGGATCGGACCCTTCACGCGCAGCCAGTGGGCCGGTGCCGTCATCGTCGGCGGCGCAGGGCTCCTGTACGCCGCGGCCATGGCCGTGCTCGCGGTGCGGTGGCTGCTGTCGACGTCGTGGGGGGTCGGGTTCCTCGAGACGTACCCGGGCGAGTACCACCTGCCCGAGGGCGCGCCGATCGGATTCCCCGCATGGCTCGGGTGGCAGCACTTCTTCAACGTGTTCCTGATGGTGCTCATCATCCGGTCGGGCCTGCGGGTGCGCACCGAGAAGCGGCCGACCGCGTTCTGGTCGCCGCGCAACAACGGCCGGCGCAAGATCAGCCTGAACCTGTGGTTCCACCAGTCGCTCGACATCCTGTGGCTGGTCAACGGCGTCGTCTTCGTCGTACTGCTGTTCGTGACCGGCCAGTGGCTGCGCATCGTGCCCACCTCCTGGGAGGTGTTCCCGAACGCCGTGTCGGCGACGCTGCAGTACGTCTCCCTCGACTGGCCGACCGAGAACGGCTGGGTGAACTACAACTCGCTGCAGCAGCTCGCGTACTTCGCGACGGTGTTCATCGCCGCGCCGCTGGCGGCGATCACCGGCGTGCGCATGTCGGGCGTGTGGCCGAAGAACGCCGCCGGGCTGAACAAGGCCTATCCGGTGGAGTGGGCGCGCGCGGTGCACTTCCCGGTGATGCTCTACTTCGTCGCGTTCATCGCGGTGCACGTCTTCCTCGTGTTCGCCACCGGCGCGCTGCGCAACCTCAACCACATGTACGCCGCACAGGGCTCGGTCGATCCGGACGCGTACGCCGACAACTGGACGGGGTTCTGGTTCTTCGTCGCCTCGCTCATCGTGATCGCGGCCGCGTGGATCGCCGCACGCCCGCTCGTGCTCGCCCCCATCGCCCGCCTCTTCGGCAAGGTCTCCGGCCGCTGAGGCCTGCTCGACGGGTCGGGGCGTTTCGTCTCTGCGTTTCGACTCGCAACCTCGCTCAACGACCGGGGGCGCTGCCCGCGGGTTGCTGACCGGGGGAGCCCGAGTGACCGAGACGCGCCGTTGTGCCGCGGCCCGGGCGTTTGGTCGCGCTCGTCCTCCGCTGGCTCAGCGACCGGGGCCTTGCCTGCCGGTCGTTGAGCGAGGGGGCGCCAGCGACCGAGACGAAACGCGCTGTGCCGCGGTCGGGGCGTTTCGTCTCTGCGTTTCGACTCACAAGCTCGCTCAACGACCGCGTTCCTCGCTCGCTCAACGACCGGGGGCTCCCTGTCGAGAGGCGCACCCGAGGTCAGGACTCGACGAGGATGCCGGCGAGGTCGGCGAGCGCGGGTGCCATGAGCTGCAGTTGCTCGGATGAGATCGTCGCGCCCCGCAGTCCCGCCATGCCGACGACCTGACCGATGTCGGCGCCCCGGAGGTCGACGTCGGTGAGCCGCGCGCCGCTGGCGTTCAGCGTGGCGATGCGGGTGGCCTCGAAGGCGACGCGGCGGGCCGAGGCATCCAGCATGTCGATCTCGTCGATCGTGCAGTCGACGAACGCGACGTCGAGCAGCTCCGCGGCGCGCAGGTTGACGTAGCCGAGCTTGCAGCGGATGAAGCGGATGCCGCGCCACCCGGCGTCGTACGCCTCGACGGACCCGAACCTGCTGTCCCTTACCTCGACGTCCCGCCAATCGCTGCGCGCTCCCGACGCGACGGGGATGTTCGCACCGACGAACACGGACTCCACCACGCGCGCGCCGCGGAAGCCCCACGTGGCGACCTCGAGACCGTCGAAGCGGCACGCCTCGACCGTGTCGCCGACACCGAGCTCCCACGCGTCCAGGGCGACGTCGCTGTACGCGAGGCCCTCGAAGCCGGTGGACCCGAACTCCGTCGAGTCCCGCTCGGCGAGGCCGGACAGCGCGGACTCGTCGAAATCGAACCGGGGGGCCTCTGTTCCGCTGCGTCCGCGCGGTGTCTTGGTTCGTGCTGCCACCACTGCACCCTAGCCCGCGGTCACGACACGAGCGCCGCCGCGTGCCATCCTGAGTCGCATGAGCCTCAGTCGCATCAGTCTGGTGATTCCTCCGGTGGGTCCGTGGCGCGCACAGGCCCGCTGGTACCGCTGGGCCGACGAGGTCGGCTACGACGTCGCCTACACCTACGACCACCTCACCCATGCGACGGCCCGCGGCGAATGGCTCGGCGAGGCGTTCACCACCCTCACTGCGGCGGCGGGGGTCACCGAGCGCATCCGGCTGGGGACCCTCGTCGCCTCCGCCGTCTTCCGCCGGCCGGTCGCGCTCGCGCGGGCGGCGATGACGGTCCAGGACATCTCCGAAGGCCGCCTCGTGCTCGGGCTCGGCCTCGGAGCACCCCCGTGCGAGCTCGCCGATCGCGGCGAGAACTCGACCATGGGTGAGATGGCCGCGCGTTTCGCCGACGTCGTCGAGGGCTACCGGGCGGTGCTCGACGGCGCCACGCAGTGGCGTGGCAAGACGATGTCGTTCACAGGTCTCGAGACGACCGGCCGCCCGCAGGGCGTCGACGCTCCCGAGCTGATGCTGGCCGCTCACGGGCCGCGGGCACTGGCGATGGCCGCGCGCTACGCCGACACGTGGAACACCTACGGCGGACCGGGGTCGACGCAGCTCGATGCCGACGAGTTCTGGCCGCTGATCGCGCAGCAGGCCGCCGGCTTCGCGGCGGAGTGCGATCGCGTCGGGCGCGACCCGTCGACCGTGCGGCGCTCGCTGCTGCTGGGCTTCGGCCGCGTGCGTCCGACCGCAGACGTCGACGCCTACCTCGCGGCCGCAGAGCGTGCGGCGAGCCTCGGAGTGGACGAGCTCGTCGTCTACAGCCCCGACTCGCCCGCCGGCATGGGCTCGGACCCGGGCGTGCACGAGCGGGCGCTCGCCCAGCTGCGCTGACGTCACGAGCACCCACGCCGCAGGGGACGTGCGCCGATCGCGTGGCCGGGATCCGTGCGGGGGATAACCCGAAGACAAGACTCCGGCTGCCTCGGGCGCGCTCGGCGGCGCACGCGCCTACCGTAAGGGGCATGACCTCCTCGGACTCTCCTGCCGTTCGCCCGGTGACGCGGCCCGCCCAGGTGGCGGGCGCCATCGCGCAGCTCGCCGCGCTCGGCGTCATCGGCGTCGCGGCGTTCTCGCTGCTGTTCACGCTGCTGGGCCTCGGCATCGGACTGCTCTTCGTGCTCGGCATCGGCGTGCTCGTGCTCATCGCGCTCGTGTACGTGCTGTTCGGTCTCGGTTGGCTCGAGACCGCGCGTGTCGACGGTCTCTACGAGTTCGGGCTTCCCGCGATGCGGCCGCGCCGCAGCGGCCGCCCCGGATTCGGCGGCGCCATGCGGACGATCTGGATGCAGGCGATCGACCCCGCCACCTGGCGGGCGCTCGCGAACCTGGCGATCGCCACGATTCTCGGGTGGGTCGTCGTGGCGCTCGCCGGACTGCTGGTGTCGGGCGCCGTCCTGGCGTTCACGCCGCTGTTCGCCGAGTCGAGCTCGGTGCGGCTGGCCAGCACCGGCATCGAGGTTCCGCTCTCGTGGGCGGTGCCGGTGGGGATCCTCGCGGTGCTCGTCGCCGCCGCCGGCCTCGTCGGCCTCGGTGTGCTCCACGGCATCATCGCGCGGGCCATCATGGTGCCCTCGCGCGAGGCGCAGCTGGCCGCCGCCGCGCGCGCGTCGAGTCAGCAGCACGCCGGTGCGGTCCGAGCCGCGGACGTCGAGCGCACCCGTATCGAGCGCGACCTGCACGACGGCGTCCAGCCTCGGCTGGTCTCGGTCGGCATGACGCTGGGCCTCGCGCAGCAGAAGATCGACGCCGACCCGGATGCCGCGAAGGCGCTGATCGCGGAGGCCCACACCTCGACCAAGGCGGCCATCACCGAGCTGCGACAGCTGGCCCGCGGCATCCACACGTCCGTCCTGGACGATCGCGGCCTCGATGCGGCCCTGTCGGCGCTCGTCGCGCGATCAGTCGTGCCCGTGCACACCGACGTGCGCCTCGACGGGCGCTGCAGCCGCGAGACCGAGGCGGCCGCCTACTTCGTGATCGCCGAAGCGCTCACCAACGCCGCCAAGCACTCCCGGGCCACCGAGGTGCGGGTCGTCGCACGCCTGCGTGAGCCCGGCACCCTGTGGGCGCGCGTCGAGGACAACGGGGTAGGCGGCGCACGCGTCATCCCCGGCGGCGGGCTCGACGGAATCGTGAACCGCGTGCTGGCGGCCGGCGGCGAGGCACGCATCGACAGTCCCGCCGGTGGACCGACGAGCGTGGAGGTGAGTATCCCGTGCGCATCCTGATCTGCGAGGACTCGGCGCTGCTGCGCGCCGGCCTCGTCCGCGTGCTCGAGGACGCCGGTCACCAGGTGGTCGCGGCTCTCCCCGACGCCTCGCACCTCGACGAGACCGTCGACCGCACCGCCCCCGAGCTGTGCATCCTCGACGTGCGCCTGCCGCCGAAGTGGACCGACGAGGGCATCCGCGCCGCGCTGTCTCTGCGCGCGCGGCTGCCCGAGCTCGCCGTCCTCGTGCTGTCGCAGTACGTCGAGGAGCGCTACGCCGCCGACCTCATCTCGTCCAGCGGCGGCGCGCTCGGCTACCTCCTCAAGGACCGGGTCGCCGACGTCACGGACTTCCTCGAGGCGATCGAACGCATCGCCTCCGGTGCCACGGTGCTCGATCCGGAGGTCGTGGCGCAACTGCTCAGCCGTCGCACGCGCGACGAACGGATGCTGCGCCTCACCGATCGCGAGGCCTCAGTGCTCGCGCTCATCGCTGAAGGCCGCTCCAACCAGGCGATCGCGAAGACGCTGCACGTCACCGAGGGCAGCGTCGAGAAGCACATCACGGCCGTCTTCCAGAAGCTCGACCTCGAACCCGACGAGTCGGGCAACCGCCGCGTCCTCGCCGCGATCGCCCACCTCGAGCACGGCGGCACGACGCCGCCCGCGCCGACACCTCCCTCGACGACACAGGGCGGCCGCGGGCCGCAGACAGGAACGAACCGATGAGCACGACCATGACGCCTCCTCCTGCGGCTCCCGATCGCACCGCCGAGGCACCTCGGCCGCCCGCCGGCGGTTCGCGCGTCATCGCGATCGTGATCATCGTGCTGGGTGCCATCGTGCTGCTGGGCACGATGACCTCGGCCGTGATCGGGACGATCGCGTCGGCATCCGTCCACACCTCGACGCGGTCGGTGGACGCCGCCGGCGTCGAAGACCTCGACATCGACACGGCGGCGGGTACGCTCCGCGTCGAGTTCACCGACGTTCAGGAGGCCGAACTCGAGGTGACCAGTTCATGGGGAGCAGACAACTGGCGGTTCGAGCGCGACGGCGACACGCTCGAGGTGTCATCGCCCGATCGGCTGGGCTGGTTCGGCTGGCGCGGGTGGTTCGGCGACGGGGGAGCGGACGCGGTGCTGCGGCTGCCGTCCTCCCTCGAGGGCCTCGATGCGGACGTCTCGCTCGCGGCCGGCGAATTCGTGGTCGACGGCGAGTTCGGCGAACTCGACCTGTCGCTGGCGGCGGGGTCGTTCGACGTGTCGGGGTCGGCCCAGTCGCTGAGCGCCGACGTCAGCGCCGGCCGCGGGACACTCGAACTCGACGGTGTGAGCGAGGCCGGGCTGACGGTCAGCGCCGGCTCGCTCGATGCCGTCCTCACCGGTTCGAGGCCCGATGTCATCGAGGCCGACGTGAGCGCCGGCACCCTGCGGATGACCGTGCCGGAGGGCGACTACGACGTGACCTCCGACGTGTCGGCCGGCGAGTTCGAGAACGGCATCGGCTCCACGCCGGGCGCCTCGAGCACGATCCGGGTGCAGGTGTCGGCCGGTCAGGCAGTGCTGCAATCCGGGCGCTGACTCGCTGAGGCTCTGACGCCTGAGGCGTCGCTGCACGCCCGGCCCCCAGCTGTGGGGGTTTGGGGCGTGTCGCGCGCGTTCGGGGCGTGCGGCGTGCGCCCCGAACGCGCGTGACGCGCCCCAAACACACAGCACGGGGTCGGGACGGGGTGGTCAGGCCGAGGAGGCGGCCGCTCCCGCGGCGAACCCCTCGGCGTAGGCCTCGTCGGCGCCGAGGCGGAACATGTCGCGCTCGAGCGGGCGCACGATCGACCGCGCGCCGGGAAGGTCCAGGGCTCCGACGAGGTCGGCGCGCCCGCGGACGACGGCCACCGGGCGGCGCGTGGCCTTGCCCTTGACGAGGTCGGCGGCCGCTGCCAGCTCGTCGGCCACGCAGGGCATGGTGACGACGAGCGGGCGGCCTTCGGCATCCGTCCCCCCGCGAAGGTCTTCGAACACCTGCACGCCGCCTGCGCCGATCGCGTGGTCGGTCTGACCCTCGCGCCAGGCGCGGCCCAGCGTGTCCGACACGATGACGCCGACATCGACGCCGAGCCGCTCGCGCAGCCCCGCCGCGATCGCCCGGGCGGACGCATCGGGATCGACCGGCAGCAGCAGCACTGTGCCGTCCGGCGTGTTCGACGCATCGACTCCGGCGGCAGCCGACACCATGCCGAGGCGATTCTCGACGATCCGCGTCGTCGAGCCGTTGGGCGAGGTGCGGGATGCCACGACCCGCACGGTCTCGGCGGTGATGGCGTCCTCGCGGTCCTCGGCCTCGACGAAGCGGTCCTCGGCCTTCGACACGATCTTGGAGGTGACGACGAGGATGTCCCCGTCCGCGAGCTCGTCCCCCGCCGCCTGCACGATGACATCGACGAGGTCGGCACCTGCCTGGATCTCGGGGATGCCTTCGAGGGGCCAGACGGTGAGCGCGGTGCGAGGCGGCATGGGTCCAGTCTTCCGGAAACTCGAGTGCCGGTCGTCGAGCGAATCTGCGAGCCGAACGCCTGTGATGCCTCCGAGGCGTTTCGGCTCGCTCGTTCCTCGCTCGCTCAACGACCGCGTGCAAGCGACGAGGGGGCGCGTCCGGCGAACCGGACACGCCCCCTCGCGAAAGCGGACAGCGGTGGATCAGCGCACGAAGCGCACCTCGGTGAGCGTCTCGCCGAGGAAGGGCTCGGTATGCGAGGCTCCGTCGAGCGTGAAGCCGTTTCGCGTGTAGAAGCGGTGCGCCCGCGGGTTGTCGTCGGCGACCCACAGGTACAGGCCCTCGGCGGGCTCGACGACCGCGTCGAACAGCTTCTGACCGATGCCGGTGCCGTGGAAGGAATCCAGCAGATAGATGAAGTACAGCTCGCGGAACCGCGGGGCGTCCTTGTCGCGGGCCGGACCCGAGCCGGCGAAGCCGACGATCTCGCCGTTCACGAGGGCGGCGAACATCTTGAACTCGGGACCCTGGACGGCCCAGTGGGTCCAGAGCTCGGCGAGGCGCTTGGGTGAGACCGCCTCCAGGGCGGCCTTGCTGATCAGGTGGTCGTACGTCTCGTGCCAGGCGGTCGCGTGAACGCGGCCGAGGGCCTCCGCGTCGACGTCGCGCACCGGACGGACGACGATGTCGGTCTGGGTTTCGGCTTCCATGGCCAGACTCTACGCGCGTCGGCGCGAGACCCGAAATCCGGCCAACGCCGGGTGAACACCGGGTGGCGAGCGGATGCCGCAGCTCTGGGTGCGCGGGCTCGACGCCACCGGCTTGTGCGCGGCGGATGGACCGGTGAGGGCTCAGATGTCGAGATTCGACAATCGAATCGGCGGATCCGTCGAGGATCGCTACCATCGCACCTCGTGAACGTGATGTGGCGGACCCTGATCGTGATGCTCACCGCGCGCCGGCGCCTGCGCCGCGGCGGACGGCTCGGGCCGAGCGAGATCAGTCGCATCCGGCTCACCACGCTGCTCACCGACATCGACCTGCTGCGTCACATGAACAACGGCCGCTACCTGTCGCTGTTCGATCTCGGCCGCTGGGATCTTCTGGTCCGCACCGGGCTGTGGGACGTCATGAAGACGCGCGGCTGGTACGCGGTCGTGTCGAGCGAGACCGTCACCTTCCGCAAGTCGCTGAATCTGTGGCAGCGGTTCGATGTCGAGTCGCGCATGATCGGCCACGACGACAAAGCCGTCTACCTCGAGCACCGCGCTGTGGTCGGCGGCGAGGTCTACGCCCGCGCCATCATCCGGGCGCGGATGATGAAGCGCTCCGGAGGCACGCTCTCGCACGACGAGCTGTTCGCCGCCGTCGGTCGCCCTGAGGGGGTTCCGGAAGTCGACGAGTGGGTGCACGAGTGGGCGGCGGCATCCGCTCTCCCGCCGACGCGTGCGGAGGCGCCCAGCGTCTGGAACTGACCTCGGCTGCTAGACGGCGCCCGCGGGATGATCGGGCTCGGGAACGAGCGTCAGACCACCGGGGGAGTTGGCGGCCTTGGTCAGCGCCTCGACCCAGGCCGGGTTGAGGCGCGGCTGGCGTCCGCCGAAGTACTCGAACGTCAGTGTGACATTCGGGCTCAGCCAGATCGACGTGCGGCCGAGGCCGCTGCGCATCGGGTCGGTCCAGGTGAAGGGGAAGGCCTCGCCTCGCCGCAGCTTGGCCCAGATGACTGCCTGCAGGTGCGCGAGGATGCGGTCGTCGAAGGAGGCGGTGACCCGCGAGTCGTACGTGAGCGTTCCCATCGTCTCCACAGTAGCCGTCCGTCTGGCGGAACTGGGCCTGGGAGTGTGGCTCGGAACATGCGAGGCGGCATTCTACGCGTTTCGGGTGCCGTTGTCTGGTGTTGCGTGGATCGACCGCCTCATCGACTCTGGGTGGATGGTCAGCTCGCCTCAACTCACTCGGGATCTGCGTGCGGCGCTCTCAGCCGGCGAGCTGTCGGTCGCGTTCCAACCGCAATTCGACCTCGGGGCATCCATCGCACCGCCCGGCGCGGCCCTTCCCGAGCCGGTCGCCGTGGAGGCGCTCTGCCGCTGGAACCATGCGCTGCTGGGTGCGGTGTCGCCCGAGCGGTTCATCCCGCTCGCGGAGGAGGCGGAGTTCCTCGATGAGATGGACGCGCACGTGTTCGCCCGCGCAGCGGCTCAGCTCGCACAGTGGCGGACGGAGGGTCACCTGCTCAGCCTTGCGGTGAACGCGTCGCCGGCGCATTTCTCATCGGACTACGCCGACGCGGTGCTCGCCCGGCTCGATGAGCTCGACCTCGATCCCGCCGTAGTGACGATCGAGATTACGGAGGCGCCCGCGCCGCAGCTGCGACCGCCGATGCTGTCCGCGATCCAGTCGCTCCACGCCGTCGGCGTCGCCATCTCGGTCGACGACTACGCGGCCGGCGACACCACCGTCGCCATGCTGGAGGCCATCCCCATCGACGAGGTCAAGATCGACCGGTCGCTCACGCAGCGCACGGACGCCGCCGCGGACGACGCGATCGCCGCCGTGGTCCAGAGCAGCGGCGACCACGGCTGGCGAGTGGTCGCCGAGGGGATCGAGACCATCGCAGACCTGGAACGGTCACGCGCGCGGGGTTGCCACCGCGGCCAGGGCTACCTGTGGGGCCTCCCGCTGACGGCCGGCGAGATGGACACGCGGCTCGCGCAGATCTGACGATCCTCGCCAGGCATCTGACGATCCGCGCCAGGCAGGGTCGTCACGACGCCGGTCCGCCTCGAGGCGGACGCGTGCTCAGAGCCCGTAGTCGGTCGTGTCGTCGGAGGGGTCGTCCGCCTGGCCGCTCGAATCGCCGACCTCGAACTGGGACCAGGTGACCGGCATCCCGGGTGAGAAGAGGATGTCGACGCCGGGGCCTCCGCGCAGCGGGGGGATGTTCACGTAGCCGCCCCCGGCCTTGATCGCCTCGAGGATCCTGCCCTTGAGCTCTGACACGGGGTCGGGGAGGAAATAGTCGCGTCCGTCGACGGTCAGTCGGTTCACGATCGCCATGGCCCCACAGTACCCGCCCATCGCCGCCGGTTAGGATCGAGCGGTGGGCACACTTCACTACGGCTCCCCGCCGGCCTCGTTCCAGATCGACGATCGAGCTCTCGCTCACGTCGAGCTCGTGGTGATGGCAAAGCTGCGCCGGCGCGAGAACCTGTCGTTCTCGCTGGTCGACGAGAAGACCTCCGTGCGGCAGGCGATGTGGATCTCACCGGTCACCACCCTGCGCTTCGAGTACGACGGCCCGATGCCCGAGATCAACCGGCTGTGGCTGCAGGACCTCGTCGACACTGCGAACTCCTCCAGCGGCCTGCGGCTCGTGCCGGAGCCGGAGCTCCCCTCACGCTAGACGCGTCCGCTCACGCTGAGACGCGTCCGCCGCCGTCTCGCTTCGCCCGGTACATCGCCGCATCTGCGGCATCCAGCAGCTCACCGGGTGAGCCGCCCCGCTCGGTGGCGACCATGCCCGCCGAGGCGTTCACCGAGATCTCGGTGCCGCGGACGACGATCGGCTCCCGGATGGCAGCCGCCGCCCGGCCGGCGATCGCCGCGGCCTCGGCGGCTCCGGCGCCGACGCACACCATCACGAACTCGTCGCCGCCCAGCCGGACGACGGCGTCCGAACCTCGTGCCACGCCGCTCAGGCGCCGGCCGATCGCCGCCAGAACCGCATCGCCCATCTCGTGCCCGTACGTGTCGTTGACGGCCTTGAAGTCGTCGAGGTCGAGGAACACGACGGCCAGCGGCTTGTCGGAGTTCTGCAGGAGCTCCTCCAGACGGTCGTCCAGGAAGCGGCGGTTGTGCAGGCCCGTCAGCGGGTCCCGCAGGGCGAGTTCCGCGAGTTCGGCCTGCGTGCGCGCCGCCATGGCCGAACGGATCTCCACGCCCAGCTCGAACGCGTCCTGCGCGTGCTCGCCCCACGGCAGGCTGCGTCCGGTGACGCTCTCGCGCCAGGCCGAGAACGACCGTCGCGGCGAGAGCGGGTGATCGCGGTTCTCGGCGCGCTGGTCGCCGAGCCAGTCGACGGATCGCGCGACCTCGCTGCGGACGAACACGAGCAGGTCGCCCTCTCCTCCCAGCGGGACGATGAGCAGGCCCGTGACGTCGGGGATCTCGACGGCGAGCTCCGGCCGTTCGAGCGGGAGGGCCTCCCACACGAACCGGCCGACCTCGAGCTCGTCGACCACGGCGAACAGGCGGTCGGCCGGCGGGACGACGCCCACGGTGTGAACGAGGTCTCCGATGCGCAGCAGGGCGCCGTCGGCCGGCACGACGTCGAGGACGGTGCGTGCGCCGCTCATGAGAACGTCTCCGACGTCGCCGCGACTGTAGAGCGGGGCGATGATCGAGATCCGCCGCTCACGGGCCTCGAGCTGCCGACGCAGGCGATGGATCTGCTGGGCGGCGGCCAGCTGCGTGCCGACCTGCGAGGCCATGACCTCGAGCGCTCGCCGCAGGAGCACGGGGATCCGGCGGGGCGTGCGGTGCGCGCAGGTGAACATGCCCACCAGATGATCGTCGATGACGATGCCGAACGACACCGTCGACGCCTGACCCATGTTGCGCATGAACTGCAGGTGGTGCGGCGAGACGGCCCGAAGCTCGGTGATGCCGAGATCCGCGGGAGCCACCTCCGGCAGGAGGGTGTGCAGGGCGAGCCCCGGGTCGTCCGTGTCGGCGATCACCCGCGACCGCTTCTCGATGTACAGGGCGCGCGCCTGAGAGGGGATGTCGGATGCCGGGAAGTGCAGCCCGAAGTAGGGCTCCATGTCGGGCTCGCGCTCATCGGCGACGATCTGGCCGTGGCCGTCCTCGTGGAACTGGTAGCACATGACGCGGTCGAAGCCGGTGATGTCCTTGATCTCACGGGCCGCCCTCCGGCGCAGTTCGTCGGGATCGGAGACGCCGGACAGGCGCTGGATCGCGCTGACCACGCCGGTGCGGACGTAGTCGAGGTCGGGGACGACAGGCTCCAGCTCGAGGAGCAGCGGGGTCGTGCCGCGGTGCGCGATGACGTCGTACGCCCGGCCCTCGAAATCGGCACGAACCGGGTCCACCGCGACGCCCTCGCCGATCGCCCATGTCAGCTTGTCGCTTCCCGCCTCACGCAGGTCGCGGCAGAGCCAGTGCTCGACGTTCTCGCTGGCGACGACGACGACACCTGTCGGCTCGTCGACGCCGAAGAGGATCCCATGGGATTGGATCCGCCCGATGGAGCGGATCGGCTCGGTCGCGCACTCTTGCAGCCGCAGCTGCTCCGCGGCATCGCGTGAGTGGTCGCCATCGAAAATCCGGAAAGAGAGGTCGGTCAACGCATGCCCTTCGGTGCATGGGGAAACGGGGGGAACTGCGTTGGCGAGGTTCTCAATCATATGCGTGACCCTGCTCGGCGTCGAAGTGTCCTCCACACCGGCTGGTGCGGCCGCTAGCGCACGGCGATCCGCGGCGCAAGCGGTTTGCCCGACCGGTCCAGGTGCTGTTGCGTGGACGATCGAGGCGCCGGCGATCCCGCCGGCGCGGGAGGGGAGGAGTGCGCCGTGGATACGACCACCCTTATCTGGATCATCGTCGGCATCGCCATCGTGCTCATCGTCGTCGTCGTCGCCCTGCTGGTGACGGCACGGGGGCGCCGCGCGCGTCGGGTGGAGCAGCAGCACGACCGCGCCGAGAAGCTCCGCGCGGACGCCCGGGAGACCGAGCTCCAAGCGCGCGAGCACGAGGCCGAGGCGGCCCGCGCGCGTGCGGACGCCGCAGCCGCCGCTGCGGCGGCGGAGGCGGCGAAGGCCCGCGCCGCCGAGGCGTCGATCGACGCCGAGCGCCGAGCCGGAACGATCGACGATCACCGCTCGGAAGCCGAGAAGCTGCGCGAGCAGCAGGCCGAGACGCTGCGCAAGGCGGACGACGTCGACCCGTACGTCGGTGACGACGCTCGTTCCGCCACGGCAGGCCACGCCGCCGCCGGTGACGACCGCGCGACGGTCCGCGATGGAGCCACCGTCGACGACCGTGCGACGGTACGCGATGGAAGCACCGTCGACGACCGCACGGCGGTCCGCGATGGCGACGTCGTGGACGACCGTGCCGCCGTCCGCGACACCGGCACGGTCGACGATCGCACCACCGCGGACGAGCAGATCACGCGGCCTCCGGCGCCGCAGACGCGAACCGACCGCGCCTGACACGCACGTCGAGCACGACGGCACGTCGCCCGCTAGCGTGGGTGCGTGATCGCCGTGCTCGACGTGCTCCGCACCGCGGGCCGCCTGCTGTGGCGGCACTGGCCGGTGCTGCTCGCGTGGTACGCGGCGGGCGTGCTCGGTCGGTATGTCGTGATCGAGGCGGCGGGCTTCGTCGGTGCCTACAACGCCGTCGCCGGATCCCTGCTGCTGCCGCTGGCGATCCTCTCGCGACTGGTGGCACTCGTCGCAATGCTCCTCGTCGTGCGGGACGGGATGCGGCAGCTCGACGAGATCTCGCCGCTGCCCGAGGACGCGGCGACGCGTCGCCGGCAGTTCACGGACGCGCTCCTGGCCGGCATCCTGCCGTTCTTCGCGTTCTACGCGGCGTGGGGATTCCTGCGCGAGGATGCTGCGGCGTACTCGGCTCGCGCACTCGAGGTGAGCGCGGGACTGAACTTCGCGGCGATCGTGGACGAGACCGACGCGGCGGGCGACGGCCTGGCAGGTGCGCTGACCCTCACCCCGGTGACGTTCGCGATCGTGGTGGTGGCGTTCGCGCTGCGGTGGGTGCTGAAACGCTCTCGCGAACGACTGCCGCGATGGTTCGGCGTCGTCGCCGCGTACCTCGAGGCCGTCTGGGTGTACTTCGCCGCCCTCGTCCTGTCCGTCGCGATCGAGTCCGTCGCCGGCTGGGTGCAGACACGACAGGGGATGGTGTGGCTTGACGACTTCCGGGCCACCGTCTCGTCTGCGTTCGCGCCGCTCGCGTGGGTCTGGGAGGGCATCGAGTGGTTCGTCGGGGAAGCCGGCGGCATCATTCTGCTGCCGCTCGCGTGGCTCACGATCGCCGGCGTCGTGTACGGGCAGGCCGTCGCGCCCGAGCCCGTGCCCGCCGACTCGCTCGGAGGCGAGGTCGGAGCACGCCTTCGCAGCCGCTACCGCTCGCTTCCGGGGCGGCTCCGTGCGCGCCTGGGCGACATCTGGGCGGACCTCGTGTCGCGGTTCACCCCGATCGGCGACGCGATCGTGCTCATGTGGCGCGCGGGCCCGGTCCTCATCGGCGGCTTCGTGCTGCTCTACACAGTGCTCCTCGCCGTGCAGGGATGGGCGGAGTGGGGTCTGCTGCGACTTGTCGGCCCGCACGACCTCGACAAGTTCTGGCTGGTGTTCGATCAGGTGATCTTCCTCGTCGTCCCGGTGCTGATCGAGCCCATCCGCATCGCGCTGGTGGCGGGCGGCTATGACGCCGTCATCGGCCGCCTCGTCTCGCGCCGCGCCACCGCCGCGCCCTCGAGTGAGCCGGCGCCTGCCGCGCCCTCCGGTGCAGCGGATGCATCTGCATGATCAGGGCTCGACGATGAAGCGGACGTTCTCCGGCCAGAGATCCGCCGATATGACGTCCACCGCGAACGGGCCGGCGGCGTCCTGTGGCACGACATAGCGCACGTCGAGTGTGTACGGTTCGGTCACGTCGGACGAGCAGGATGCCGGACGCAACGGGTCCCAGTCCGTGGTGAGCGAGGAGGTGTCGGCATCCCACTCGCGGTTCGCCCCCTGCAGCTCGCGGAGCATCGGCTCCGCGCACGCGAGCTCCGACGCTCGGGGGTCGATGTCGATCTGAACCCTCAGGACCCGCGCGTCGCGCGGCGCGAGCGGGTCGTCGACGAACTCCGCCACCGCGGGACCTACGACCGCTTCCCCGTAGCTGGTGTGCTGTCCCTGTTCGAGCACGGCGGGGACGGCCGGCGCGCCGGAGTTGGCTTCGCTCCACTCGTGCCAGGCGACGGTCGCCGCCAGCGCGGGAACGAGGATCATCAGCACGCCGACCGCCACCGCGTTCCTGCGCCACCACCCGCTCACAGGTTCGCCCATCCGGTCTCGGGGAGCTCGTCGCTCGGCGCGGTGGGCGCCGCGCCGAGGTCGAAATCCAGGACGATCATCGAGTCGAGCCGGCGGTCGGATGACAGTGCGAGCTCGAGAGTGGCGTCACCCGAGTCCAGGTCGGCCGGCAGCTCGAACGCCAGACCGCCGCCGATCGGAACGCCGGCTGACAGTTGTTCCCTGAACAGCGAGTCCGGCCGCTCGCTCGCGCCGTAGCGGACGCCGTCGACGACCAGCTCGGCGTGATTCAGGCTCACGAGATCCTCCGACGTCACGGATGCGACGTCGAGATCGACGACGATCCAGTTCCCCTCCGCGGACCAGTCGCCGGCGTGCAGCTCCGACGTGCGGCGGACGTCGCTGATCGTGGCGGCGATGTTGCGGCCGACAGCCTCCTCGCCGACGGCCGCGATCAGCGGCATGGGCGCCTGGATCTGCTCCTCTCCGGGCGTGACGAGTGCGACGAACCACGCGACCACGACGAGCCCCGCTCCGACCGACCACGCCGCCCAGCGGGGGAGGGCGCGATCAGCCCTGGCCATCGGCATCCTCCGCGTCCGCACCGGCACCCACGTCCTCGACCTCCACGGTGACGACCGCGTCGCGCACCGGGTCGATCCACCATTGGCCGGTCGTGACGAACGAGCCGGTGTACAGCGATCGTGCGTACAGCGTGACGGGCACTTCGTCGCCGGCTGCGAACGCGTCGGCGGGGACGGCCCACGCGAAGACGATCCGTGCGGGAACGTGCGGCTGCAGCCGGGGGCTGATCGTCGTGTCGTCGTACCGCGCGGCGCTGACGTCGGTGTCGATGCCCTCCACCGTGAGCGAGCTCCCGACGCCGCCGGCACCCGCGGTCACCGGACGATCCCACTCGTTCTCGACATCGGCGACGATAGCGAACACACGCTCGCCGGGCTCGGTGAAGACGCCCGCGTCGGACAGCTCGTCGATGAGGACCGCCCGCTGCACCGTGAGCGATCGTTCGGCCGTGATGTGTGCGTCCCCCGGCTCGAGACTCGCGGGCGCAGGCGCCGCCGCCGTGGCGAGCCCGCCGAAGGCCGCGGTGACGAGCAGGAATGCTCCGGTGGCGATGCCCGCGAACCATCTGGTCGGGACCCGATCGGTCGCCGCGCGCACCCAGGCGAACCGGCGCTTCGGCTCGGCAGGGGTGGTCGGCGACTCGGACACGGGGCCAGCCTAGGGCGAGAGCGGCCGGGCCTCGGATGCCGCGGGGAAGGCGTCGCGCAGCGCGCGACGCACCTCGAGGATGCCGGCCCGAGCCTGGGACGCCGTGCGCTGGGCGCTGAAGATCTCGCGCGTCGGACGGCCGGGCAGATCGAGCAGCGTCACCGGTGGACGCGTCCCCTCCCAGAGGAGATCCGGCAGCACGGCGGCGGCCTGGCCCGCGGCCACGAGTCGGGCGTGCGCGGAGAGGTCGGCGAGCTCGTAGCGCACGTCGGGCTCGTAGCCGGCAGCTCTGCACTGCTGCACCGCCCACAGCCGTGCCGCCGTGCCCGCGGGCTCCATCACCCACGGCCGCTCACGCAGGTCGCCGAGCGAGCGGGCCGGATCGGCGGGACCCACGGCGATGCGGATCGGATCGATGCCGAGCGTCTCGCGATCCAAGCCGTCGGAGTGCGCGCGCGTGTGCCCGGGGTACTGCTCGGCGATGACGAGATCGACGCCGCGCGCCGTCAGCTCGAACAGCCCGAGCTCGGGCGGCATCTCGACGAGCTCGACGCGCAGCTGCGGAGCCCGGGCGGCCAGCAGGGCGAGCGCGGCGGGAACGATCGCGAGCGCCGCGGTCTGCATCACGGCGACGCGCACGGGCGCGAGCCCGGGGTGCAGCGACTCGAGCTCGCCACGGGCGCGCTCGTCGAGGTCGAGTGCGCGAGCCGCGTGGGCGGCGAGGACGTGCCCGTGCTCGGTGAGTCGCACCCGGCGGCCCTCCGGCTCGAGGAGGGTCACACCGGCCTCCTTCTCGAGCAGCGCCAGCTGCTGCGAGATCGTCGACGGGCTGTACGAGAGCGCGTCGGCGACGGCGGTGAGGGTGCCGCGCAGCGCGAGCTCATGCAGCAGGCGCAGGCGTCGCAGCTCGAACATCGGCATCCCATCGAGAATCTCGAACGATACTGATCGTAGATCATCGCTTTTCACGAATGAATGGATGCCGCACCCTTGACCTCATGCAGCAAGTTGACCGTGCAATGCCCGGGGACGCGCAGGCTGGGCACGTCGAGGTGCAGGCTGGACTCACGGAGTCGATCGATGTGACGTCTGGAGTGCGCATGCAAGACGGAGTCGAGGAGCGTCTGGCCGTCGAGGCGGTGGCGCTCGCGCAGCGATGGGTGTCCGAGAGCGCCGAGGTCGAGGTCGACCCGGCGGCCGAACGGCTCGCCGGCGTGCTGAAGGACCCCAACGGGCTGCCGTTCACGATCGGCTTCGTGGACGGCGTCATGCGGCCCGAGAGCCTCTCGGCCGCGGCATCCCATCTGCACCGCGTCGCGCCGCTCGTGCCCGACTTCCTGCCGTGGCACCTGCGCGGTGCCGTCCGGCTCGGTGGCGCGGTCGCGCCCGTGCTGCCGTCGCCGGTCGTGCCGATCGCGCGGCGAGTGCTGCGCGGCATGGTCGGCCACCTCGTCGTCGACGCGCGCCCCGACAAGCTCGGGCCGGCCATCGCGACGCTGCGCGAGAGCGGGGCGCGGCTCAACCTCAACCTCCTGGGCGAGGCGGTGCTCGGCGAGAAGGAGGCGCTGCGACGGCTCGAGGGCATCCACGAGCTCATCCGCCGTCCCGACGTGGATTACGTGTCGGTCAAGGTCTCCGCCATCGCCAGCCACATCTCGATGTGGGCGTTCGACGAGGTCGTCGACAAGGTCGTCGAGCGACTGCGTCCGCTGTACCTCACCGCCGCGACCGATGGCACGTTCATCAACCTCGACATGGAGGAGTACCGCGACCTCGATCTCACGATCGCCGTGTTCACGCGGCTGCTCGAAGACCCGCGGCTGCGCCTGCTCGAGGCGGGCATCGTGCTGCAGGCCTACCTGCCGGACGCGCTGCCGGCGCTCGAGCAGCTCACCGCCTGGGCGCAGCAGCGCGTCGCCGCCGGCGGAGCGCGCATCAAGGTGCGCCTCGTGAAGGGCGCGAACCTGGCGATGGAGCGCGTGGACGCGATCATGCACGACTGGAGCCTCGCCACCTACGGCGAGAAGGTCGACTCGGACGCCAACTACATCCGGTGCCTGCGCTACGCGCTGCAGCCGGCGCGCACCGCCGCCGTGCGCATCGGCGTCGCGGGCCACAACCTCTTCGACATCGCCTACGCGTGGCTGCTCGCCCGATCGCGCTCGCTGAGCCTGAGCGGCGCGTCGCCGGATGTGGAGTTCGAGATGCTCCTCGGCATGGCGCAGGGCCAGGTGCAGGCGGTCACGCGCGAGGTCGGCCACGTGCTGCTGTACGTCCCGGTCGTGCGTCCCGACGAGTTCGACGTGGCGATCAGCTACCTCGTGCGCCGCTTGGAGGAGAACGCGTCCAGCGACAACTTCCTCTCGGCCGCGTTCGACCTGGCCGACGAGCCCGCGATGTTCGAGCGGGAGCGCGACCGCTTCCTCGGCTCGCTCGCGCGCGCCGGCGACGCCGGGCTCGCCACCGGGCCGAACCGATCGCAGGACCGTGCCGCGGAGGAGGCCGCAGCGACCGCGGCCGACGGAGCCGAGTCGATCGACCGCACCGACTCGCCGCGGGCGCAGGCGCGCCTGCGCCGTGCCGCAGCCACCGCCGACGAGGCGGGCCTGACCCAGGCGGTGATCGGGATCGCCCGCTCCGCCGCGCCCTGCGACACCGCGCCGCTCGAGCGCGCCGTGCCCGAGCAGGTGTTCGGCGCCGAGGCGTTCGTCGAGACGGCGGTGTTCGCACCGCGCGAGGGCGGCGTCCGGGCCGCCGGAGCCCCGGGCTTCCGGAACACAGCCGACAGCGACCCCGCACTGCCGGGCAACCGCGCGTGGGCTCGCGACATCCTGTCGCGCGTCGAGACCTCCCGCGCGGGCGACGCGACCATCGCTGCCGCGCGTGTCACCGACGAGCCCGCGCTCCAGGACATCGTGGGGGGCGTGCGCGCTGCGGCGTCGGGCTGGGGCGCCCTGCCCGCCGCGGACCGCGCCGGCGTGCTGGCCGCCGCCGCGAAGGCCCTCGAGGCCCGCCGCGGCGAGATCATCGAGGTCGCGGCCTCCGAGACCGGCAAGGTCTTCGCCGAGTCCGACGTCGAGGTGAGCGAGGCCGTCGACTTCGCGAACTACTACGCGGCGACGGCGCGCGAGCTCGACCGGGTGAGCGGCGCGGTGTTCGAGCCGGCGCGGCTGACCGTCGTCACCCCGCCGTGGAACTTCCCGATCGCGATCCCCGCAGGCGGCGTGCTCGCCGCGCTCGCCGCAGGGTCGGGCGTCGTGTTCAAGCCGGCGCCCCAGGCCCGGCGCTGCGCCGCCGTGGTCGCCGAGGCGCTGTGGGATGCCGGGGTGCCGCGCGACGTGCTGGCCCTGGTCGACATCGACGAGGGCGGGCTCGGGCAGACGCTCCTCTCGCACCCCGACGTCGACCGGGTCATCCTCACCGGTGCATTCGAGACGGCGGCGCTGTTCCGATCCTGGCGGCCCGACCTGCCGCTGCTCGCAGAGACCAGCGGCAAGAACGCCATGATCATCATGCCGACCGCCGACCTCGACCTCGCGGCATCCGATCTGATCAAGAGTGCATTCGGTCACGCGGGGCAGAAGTGCTCGGCGGCGTCGCTCGCGATCCTCGTCGGACCGGTCGGTCACTCGCAGCGCTTCGCGCGTCAGCTGGTGGATGCCGCGACCTCACTGCGCGTGGGGCCGCCGTCCGACCCGCTTAGCGAGGTCGGGCCCGTCGTCGAGGCGCCGCGCGGCAAGCTCCGGTGGGCGCTCACCACGCTCGACGAGGGGGAGTCCTGGCTCGTCGAGCCCCGGCAGGTCGACGGACCGCCCGAGTATGCGGGCCGGCTCTGGACGCCCGGCATCCGCACGGGCGTGCAGCCGGGGTCGCGCTTCCACCAGGAGGAGTTCTTCGGGCCGGTGCTCGGGATCATGCACGCGTCATCGCTCGCACATGCGATCGAGCTGCAGAACGCCGTGTCGTACGGGCTCACGGCGGGCCTCTATACGCAGCACCCCGGCGACCTGGCCCTGTGGCTCGACCGGGTCGAGGCCGGCAACCTCTACGTCAACCGTGGCATCACCGGCGCTATCGTGCAGCGGCAGCCCTTCGGCGGCTGGAAGCGGTCATCGGTGGGAGCCGGCGCGAAAGCCGGCGGCCCGAACTACCTCGTCGGACTCGGCCGCTGGCGCGCGACCACGGGTGCGCCGGCGTCGGCGACGCTGCACCTGCGCGGGCTCGACACCCGCATCGCCGCCCTCATCGAGGCCGCCCAGCCGTCTCTGGACTACGAGGCGTTCGAGTGGCTCCGCCGTGGCGCGCTCTCGGACGCGATCGTGTGGGATCGCGAGTTCGGGCAGGTGAAGGACGTCTCCGGCCTCGGCATCGAGCGCAACCTGTTCCGCTACCGCCCGATCCCGGCCGTCGCGCTGCGGGCGACGGCGGACGCCTCGTGGCAGGCGGTGCTGCGCGTGGTGGTCGCCGGACTCCGGGCGGGCTCCGGTCTGACGCTGAGCACACCCGTCGGGCTCCCGGCCGCCGTCCGTCGCGTGCTCGCCGACGAGGACGTCGCCGTGTACGTCGAGACCGACGAGCAGTGGATGCAGCGCATCGCGGTGGGCGACGACCTCATGGCGGCCGTGGCCGACGCCGATCCGGCTCCCCGGCCCTCGCGCGTGCGTCTCATCGGCCCGCGGGAATCCGTCGCGGCGCTGCACGCCACGGTGGCAGCGGCTGTCGGCGGCGACCCCGACCTCGCGATCTACGACAACGAGGTCACCACCGCCGGGCGGCTCGAGCTGCTCCCGTTCCTGCGTGAGCAGTCCGTGACGATCACGGCGCACCGCTTCGGCAACCCCGACCCCTGGTCGGAGGCGGTCATCTGACGAAGGATCGCGGATGCCGCGGGCGGCGGCATCCGCGATTCTCCACGGCGCTAGTCGGCCGTGGTGTCGGCGAAGCCGGTCGATTCGCGCCGCACGATGCGGAAGGACGGCTTGACGGTCTCGGGCGGCCGGCGCTCGCCCTTCTCCTTGATGCGCGCGATGAGACGGTCGACCGCGATGGCCGCGATCTCGGCGCGGCCGGTGTCGACCGTGGACATCGAGGGGACCGAGTAGTTGCTCTCGTCGATGTTGTCGAAGCCGATGACGGCGACGTCGTTGGGAACGCGCAGGCCCTCCTCGCGCAACGCGCGCAGCACGCCGAGGCCGAGGGTGTCGTTGAGGGCGAACACGGCGTCGAAGTCCACACCCTCGCGGACCATGAGGTGGGTTGCCGCCGCGCCGCCGGCCCGGTTCCAGCGGAGCATCGCGGTCGGGCGGACGAGCTCCGGATCGAGCGGGATACCGGCCTGCTCGAGGGCACGCAGGTAGCCCTTCAGGCGCAGATTCGCCGAACTCGCCTCGTCGCGTCCGTGCAGGTCGGCGCCGACCAGCGCGATGCGTCGGCGCCCGATCTCGAGCAGGTGCTCCACCGCCGCCTGAGACGACGAGGTGTTGTGCATGGTGACGTGGTCGGTGGGTCCGCCGAAGATGCGTTCGCCGAGGAGCACGAGCGGTCCGTCGACGGCGAGCGCTTCGGCATCGTCTTGTCCGAGGCTCACCGGGCTGAAAAGCAGGCCGTCCAGGAAGCGTGGACGGTTGCCGGTGACCGCGCGCAGCTCGGCCTCGCGCTCGCCGCTGGTCTGCTCCACCATGACACCGAGACCGCGCTTCTCGGCCGCCCTGATCACCTCGTCCGCGAGTTCGGCGAAGTAGTTCTCGCGCAGTGACGGCACAGCCAGCCCGATGACACCTGTGCGGCCGGACCGCAGCCCCCGCGCCGAGAGGTTCGGGCGGTAGTCGAGCTGCTCGATCGCTTCATTGACGCGATCGCGCGTGCCGGGTCGGACGTGCGGATAGTCGTTGATGACGTTCGACACCGTCTTGATCGAGACACCGGCCACTCGGGCGACGTCATGCATCGTTGCCCCCATCGATGCTCCCGCCTTCCCATGTGCGATCTCTGCACTCTACTGCCTTCCCCAGTCGGCGAGCGGTGGCCGCCGAGGGAGCGGCAGAGTGTGTGCGACGTCGCAATGCAACGTTGTAAAAGAAGTGTATCGTGCCCGCATTGCGCGTCATGGCGGACGCACCATGCGCCGAGGACGGAGTCCGGACGCGATCCCCTTCCGTCGACTCCCTCTCGCGTCGCGCCGCGGCCACCGCCCGCCATCTGCTCGACGCGGCTCGCAACGCGATCGCGACCGGGGCCGGAGCTCGCGGCTATCGCGATGAGGCGTACACGGCCCTGTCGGCGCTCCTGGCCCGCCTCGGCAGCGCGCCGGTCACCTACTGACGGCAGAAGTTTCGCCCGCCGCCCAGAAAATCCCGCCGGCATCTTGACAGCCGATGCGGCCGGTGGGAAAGTGACTACGACGTTGCTCTACAACGTTGTAGACCACACTTGGACCGACCGTCGCCACCCGGGGCGGACCGGCCCTCGGAACGGTCGTGCACCGACGAAGAAGTCAGCAATACCGAAAGGAAACTCCAGTGAAGACGAAGCCTGTCCTTGCTGCAGTCACAGCGCTCGCCCTGGTCGGCGCTCTGGCTGCCTGCACCGCCGGAGGTGGCGGCGACAATGCCGACGGCGGCGGCAACGACGACGCGAACTGCACGAACTCCATCCCCAAAGAGGATCTGCCGGTCGTCACCATGTGGGCCTGGTACCCCAACATGGAGCTCGTCGTCGACAACTTCAACGAGCAGAACGACGAGGTCCAGGTCTGCTGGACGAACGCCGGTGCGGGCGGTGACGCCTACGACAAGTTCCAGACCGCGATCTCAGCCGGCAGCGGCGCCCCCGACGTCATGATGGTCGAGGCTGACCGGATCGCGACCTTCCAGGCGCAGGACGCCCTGGTCGAGCTGAACGACCTCGGCTACGAGGACGTGAAGGACAACTTCAGCGAGGGCGCGTGGAAGGACGTCTCCGTCGGCGACGGCGTCTACGGCGCTCCGGTCGACGGCGGCCCGATGGGCATGATCTACCGCACCGACATCTTCGATCAGTACGGCATCACTCCGCCCACCACGTGGGCTGAGCTCGAGACTGCCGCGCAGACGGTGAAGGATGCCGGGGGCCCGGTCTTCGCCAGCTTCGCCGCGAACCAGCCCGCCGAGGTCACGGCGCTGATGTACCAGAACGGCGCGCAGCCGTTCGAGTACGACCCCGCCAACGAAGGTGAGATCGGGATCGACCTCAACAGCGCCGAGGTCAAGGAGGTCCTCGACTACTGGAGCGGACTTGTCGAGAAGGATCTTGTCGGCACGGAGGACCAGTTCACGCCCGAGTACATCGCGGGTGTCATCAACGGCGACTACGCCACCTACCTCTCGGCCGCCTGGGCTCCGGGCTACCTCCAGGGCGCGGGCGTCGGCGAGGGCGCGGATGCCGGTGTCTGGGCGACTGCCCCGATGCCGCAGTGGGATGCGAGCAACCCCATCGCTATCAACTGGGGTGGCTCCGCCTTCTCGGTGTCGAGCCAGGCGAGCGACCCCGACCTCGCGGCCCAGGTGGCGTTCGGCGTCTACGCGGACCAGGCTTCGCTGGACGACGGCTGGCAGAACCAGATCATCTTCCCGCTGAACGTCAACGTGCTGGAGTCTCCGGAGTTCCAGGACTACGAGGTGCCCTTCTTCGGCGGCCAGCAGGCCAACAAGGAGGTGTACGTGCCGGCGGCCCATGCCTACGAGGGCATGACCTACACGCCGATCGGCCAGTACTACTACTCGCAGCTCACGGAGCAGATCGCCCGCATCAACGAGGGGTCCGCAACCGGCTCCGAGGCGGCGGACGCCCTGCAAGAGGCCGTCGTGGCATATGCGGAGGAGCAGGGCTTCACCGTCAAGTGACGTGACCGCAGGGCCGGTCCGTGCTCCTGCGGACCGGCCCTCGGCCATCCCCTGCCAGACCTGGAGAAATCATGACTGCGTCAACCGCAACTCCCGCGAAGACGAAGCCCAGAAGGTCGACCACGCGGCGCCAGAACCTTTACGGCTGGCTCTTCGTCGGACCCTTCGGGATCGTCTTTCTCGCCCTTCTCATACTCCCGATCGGGTTCGCGCTCTATCTGAGCCTGTTCCAGAAGTCCCTCATCGGCGGGACGAGGTTCGTTCTCTTCGGGAACTACGTCAAGGCCTTCAGCGACCCGTCCTTCCTCGACGGCATGTGGTTCGTCATCCGGTTCTCGCTGGTGCTCATTCCGCTGCAGATGGCGATCTCGCTGGCGATCGCGCTGATCCTCGACATCGTGATCACACGGTTCGCGCGATTCTCGCGCCTGATGATCTTCATGCCCTACGCGATCCCGACCGTGATCGGTGCCCTGATGTGGGGGTTCCTCTACAGCGACAACTTCGGTCCCCTCGCGGAGATCTTCGAAAGTTTCGGCAGACAGGCTCCTGATTTCCTGAGCAGCAGCCTGATCTTCTACGGCCTGCTCAACATCGTCACCTGGCAGTGGGTCGGCTACTACATGATCATCCTGTACGCCGCGCTTCAGGGCATCGATCCGACGCTCTACGAGGCCGCGCGCATCGACGGCGCATCCCAATGGCAGATCGTCCTGCGGATCAAGATCCCGCTGCTCTCTCCAGCCCTGCTGCTGATCCTGGTGTTCGCCCTCATCGGCACCCTGCAGTTCTTCAACGAGCCCCAGATCCTGCAGCAGCTGGCCGCCGGAGCGATTCCCAACGACTTCACGCCCAACATGTACGCCTACCAGCAGGCGTTCTCGCTGGCGAACTACAACTACGGGGCGGCGATCTCGTTCGCGCTCGGTGCGGTCGTCTTCCTGTGCGTCTACATCTTCCTGTTCGCCACCCGCAAGCGAGGGAGCTTCTTCTCATGACCGTCACACCCATGGAGCTCACCGGCACGAACCCGAAGCCCCGGAGGCGCCTCGAGCGTCGAACGACTCCGCAGAAGCGCGGCCGCATCCCGATGAACATCGTGCTTGCGCTGCTGATGGTGTACTTCCTGATCCCGTTCTGGTGGCTTATCGTCAACAGCTCGAAGAGCTCGGCCGGTCTGTTCGGGGGTGGCAGTGCGCTCTGGTTCTCGGACGACATCGACTACATCGGCAATCTGGTCGAACTCTTCACCTACAGCGGGGGCATCTACGCACGGTGGCTGGCGAACTCCGCCCTCTACGCGATCGCCGGCGGCGTCGGGGCGACGGTGCTCGCCGTGCTGGCCGGCTACGGATTCGCGAAGTACAGCTTCACCGGCCGGCGTGCCGCGTTCGCGATCCTGCTGGGTGCCGTCATGATCCCGACGACGGCCCTCGTCATCCCCACCTTCGTGCTGTTCGCCCAGGTCGGCTGGACGAACACCATCTGGGCGGTGATCTTCCCCAGCCTGCTCAATCCGTTCGGGGTCTACCTGATGAACGTGTACGCGCGGGATGCGGTGCCCGACGAGCTGTTGGACGCCGCACGTGTCGACGGTGCGGGCGAGTTCAGAACGTTCCTGCAGGTGGCGCTGCCGCTCCTCCGCCCGGCGATCGTGACGGTGGTGCTGCTGTCCGTCGTGGCGTCGTGGAACAACTACTTCCTCCCGCTCGTGATGCTGTCGGACAACCGCCTCTTCCCGGTCACCGTCGGCATCGGGCTCTGGCAGTCCACCGCATCCACATACGGGGCGGCAGGCGGGCAGAGCCTGTGGAGCATCATCATCCTCGGCGCGCTCGTCTCCGTGATCCCGCTCATCATCGCGTTCCTCGGGCTTCAGAAGTACTGGCAGGGCGGGCTGTCGATCGGAAGCCTCAAGTGACCGCGCGGCACACGCCCCTGCCCCTTTCCCTCGTCGTTGGAAGAGAAGAATGAACCGAGCACACCTCACCCTCGACCCGCAGTTCACGATCGGACCCGTCGATCGCCGCCTCTTCGGCTCGTTCGTCGAGCACCTGGGCCGTTGCGTGTACGACGGCATCTACGAGCCGGGGCATGAGAATGCCGACGAGGACGGCTTCCGCACCGACGTCATCGAGCTCGTGCGCGAACTCGGGGTCTCGACCATCCGGTACCCGGGCGGCAACTTCGTGTCGGGCTACCGCTGGGAGGACGGCGTCGGGCCGCGGGAGGAGCGACCGCCACGGCTCGACCTGGCCTGGCACTCGACCGAGAGCAACGAGATCGGCCTCGACGAGTTCGCGACCTGGCTGAAGAAGGTCGACAGCGAGCTGATGTACGCGGTCAACCTGGGCACGCGTGGGGTGCTCGAGGCCCTCGACGTCCTCGAGTACGCCAATCTGCGCTCGGGCACCCATTGGGCGCAGCGACGCGTCGCGAACGGGCATCCCGAACCGCACGGCATCCGGATGTGGTGCCTGGGCAATGAGATGGACGGCCCGTGGCAGCTCGGCCACAGCACGGCTGAGGAGTACGGCAGGCTCGCGGCGAAGACAGCGAGCGCGATGCGGCAGATCGATCCCGATCTCGAGCTCGTCGTCTGCGGCAGCTCGAGCGCGCAGATGCCGACGTTCGGCGACTGGGAGCGTGTGGTCCTCGAGCACACCTACGACGACGTCGACTTCATCTCGTGCCACGCCTACTACGAGCCCAAGGGCGACGACTACGGCAGCTTCCTCGCGTCGGGCGTCAACATGGACCGCTTCATCGAGGCTGTCGTCGCGACGGCAGATCACGTCAAGGCGACCCGTCGCAGCGACAAGACCATCAACATCTCGTTCGACGAGTGGAACGTCTGGTACCAGTCCCGCTACAACGAGGTGGACAAGATCACCGACGTGGCCCAGTGGCCGGTCGCGCCGCGGCTGCTGGAGGACTCGTACTCGGTGCTGGATGCCGTCGTACTGGGCAGCCTCATGATCTCGCTGATCCGCCACGCCGACCGGGTGACCGCCGCCAGCCTCGCGCAGCTCGTCAATGTGATCGCGCCGATCATGACCGAGCCCGGCGGCCCCGCGTGGCGGCAGACCACGTTCCACCCGTTCTCGCTCACCTCGAGACTGGCCCGCGACGTCGCGCTCGAGCTCAAGCTCGACAGCCCGACTTACGACACCCCGCTCTACGGCGAGGTGCCGGTCGTCGACGCCGTCGCGACCCACGACGCGGCCGGCGGCGGAACGACGGTCTTCGCCGTCAACCGCAGCCTGACGGAGGAGGTCACACTCGACATCGACACCCGTGCGGTGGGCGCTATCGGCGACGCGCGGGCGACGTCGCTCTTCGACGGCGACATCCACGCGGCGAACACCCTGGATGATCCCGAACGCGTCACCCCGCGGGAGAACACCTCGGTGAGGGTCGCCGAGGGCACGGTCAGCATCACGCTGCCGCCTGTCTCGTGGACGGTTCTGACGCTCGACTGAGCGCAGCCGACCGATCCGTCTCAGACGTGCACACAGAGGAGGAGAGTCGATGACGCCTCACGGCATGCTCCGTGTCGACGGGACCCGCATCGTGGCCGACGACGGGCCGGTGACCCTGAGGCGGTTCGGGCTCGGCGGCTGGAACGTGGCTGACGCCTTCTCGTTCGCCCACTGCCGGATCCGCGAAGGGCTGGCGACGATACTCCGGCGCGCGGCGCGCTAGCACGGGTGGTGTGATGGCGCGGTCCCAGCGGGTGACACTCAAGGAGATCGCCGCACAGACCGGGGTGTCGCTGACGACCATCTCGAAGGTGCTCAACGGTGCGGCCGACGTGTCGTCGGCGACGCGCGCCCTCGTCGAGGACCAGCTGCGCAGGAGCGGCTATCGCCGCCGGAAGAGCAAAGAGCGGCGCGAGTACATCGAGGTGGTGCTGCACGAACTCGACGGCGACTGGGCACTCGCCGTCATCGAAGGGGTTCGCGAGAGCGCCGCCGAGGCGGGCCTGGCGATCTCACTGTCGGTCAGCGGCGACAGGCGTGCGCCCGGACCCGAGTGGATCGATGCCGTCGTGCGCCGCGGACCTACCGGGATCATCCTGCTGTTCGCCGATGTGCCTCCGCAGGGTCGCGCAACGCTCAAGGCGCGAGGCATCCCATTCGTCACCATCGATCCGGCAGGGGACCCGGCACCCGGCATCCCCTCCGTCGGGTCGGCGAACTGGTCCGGCGGTCTCGCGGCGACGAGGCACCTGCTGGAGCTGGGACATCGCCGGATCGCGGCGATCACCGGTCCCGAGGATGTCATGTGCTCCCTGGCGCGACTCGATGGCTACCGAGCGGCGATGACCTCCGCCGGGCTGGCGATCGAGCCGGAGTGGATCCGCTACGGCGACTTCCGGCGTGAGGGGGGCGAGAGGCATGCGTCCGAGCTGCTGCGACTCGCCGATCCGCCGACCGCGATCTTCGCGGGGAACGATCTGCAGGCCCTAGGTGTGGTGTACGCGGCGCAGGCGAGGGGAATCGCGGTGCCGAGCGGGTTGTCTGTCGTCGGCTACGACGACCTTGCGATCGCCGAGCTCGCACGCCCGCGGCTGACGACCGTTCATCAGCCGCTTCGCGAGATGGCCGAGCAGGCGACGAAGCTGCTTCTCCAGCTGCTCGACGAGCCGCGGCCGGACGTCACCCGGGTCGAACTGGCCACCACTCTCGTCGTCCGCGATTCGACGGCCGCGCCCGCTCGATAGCTCGATGCAGAGCGTCAGACTGCGCGCGAGAAGGATGCCGGCAGTCGCTGCAGGCCTCGCACGAAGGCCGTGCGGGCGCCAGGCTACCGCCGATCCACCACGTTGTGAAGCGCCGTTTACGACGTTGTACTTTCCCTTGACCAGATGTGACCGGCTCTGCAAGAGTGAGCGAGGACGGGAATTACTACGTTGTAAAAGCGCGCTTCGCTGCGCGCCCGCCCGTCTCAGCCAGTCGGCCCCGGGGGCCAGCGTGCTCCCGGAGCCGGTCGAGTCACACGAGATGAGGAATCGATGGAGATCACATCCGAGGACCGGCGCTCCCGCCGGTTCGGGAGAGCGAGACGAGCCGTTGCCGTCGTGACTGCTGCAGTCCTGGCACTCACCGGGCTGATGGCGGCCGCGCCGGCGAGCGCGGCGGACCCCTGGATCGCGCAGCAGGAAGGCGGATATCTGCGGATCGCCGTCCCTAACGCCGCTGTCGAAGCCGCGGTCGGGCCGGTGTCGCAGGTGGTCGTCGAGGGCAATTTCGGACCCTCGCACAACTGGGCGCAGATCGGGCTGCAGCGCAGCGGCGCCAACTGGACCGCGACGTACGGGCCCTTCGAGCCCGGCCTGTACTACTACCAGGTCACGGGGGACGACAGCAAAGTCCTGAAGGACACGAGCAACCCGACGAGCGTCGCATCCGAACCGGAGTGGAGCACGTTCTTCATCCCCGGCGAGTCGGCGGCGCTGCTGGCGGATGCGCCCGAGCAGGCCGGCGTCGTCCAGACGCTCTCGTACGCCAGTTCCGTCGCGGGCGAGGAGCGCGAGGCGCTCGTCTGGGTTCCGCCGACCTACCGGCCCAAGGGGAAGAAGCTGCCCGTGCTGTACCTCCAGCACGGTGGCGGCCAGAGCTACCGCGACTGGGTCGAGGTGGGGCGTGCGGAGCAGATCCTCGACAACCTGTGGCTGCGGGGCCAGCTCGAAGACATGCTCGTCGTGATGGGCAACGGCAACGTCGACGACTTCTCGGCTGAGCTGCTCGAGAACATCGTCCCCGCGGTCGAGCGGACCTACAACGTCTCGCCCTCCAAGAACCATCGGGCGCTCGCGGGCCTGTCGATGGGCGGGGGCCAGGCATTCGAGGTGTTCAGCGAGCACCCGGGCGAGTTCGACGCGATCGGCACGTTCGGAGCCGGACGCTTCGGCGACCTCGACGCCATCCCCGTCGACAGGATGAACGACCGAACCGAGCTGTTCCGCGTCTATGTCGGCAACAAGACCGACATCGCGCACAACGACGTCTACGACTCGTTCCAGAAGTTCGACGAGCTCGGACTGGACTATCAGTTCGACGGTGTGAACCCGGATGCCGGACACAACTGGAACGCCTGGCAGGAGAACCTCATCGATTTCGCGCCGCGGCTGTTCACCGGTGTGGCATCCGACCCCGCCATGAGCGAGGGGCACACGGCGCTCACGGAGCGCTTCGAGCCGCCCGCCGCGGGCACGACGCCCACACCGTGGCTCACCGAGGACGACTTCGTGACGTTCGAGACGACGACCGACTTCGCCGATGCCGAGTACGTCTCGGTGTGGGCGAACTGGGCGCCCGGTGGCAGCTGGCTGCGGGTGGAGATGAACAAGGTCGGTGATCGCTGGAGGGCGACCGTCGGCCCGCTCGAGGAGAAGTTCTACCACTATCGGCTCATCGTCGATCGTCAGTCCGTCAAGGACACGTCCAACCCGACGAAGGTGACATCGGAGCCGGCGTGGAGCACCTTCCTCGTCCCCGGAGAGGGATCGCGACTGCTTGCCGACGTCGCCGAGGGTCAGGGCGGGGACCTGGACGTCATGACCTACGAGAGCACCGTGGCCGGCCAGCAGCGCAGTGCCACGTGTGGACCCCGCCGGGATACGACCCCGACCGCGCCGAGCCCTATCCGCTGTTCGTGCTCAACCACGGCGGCGGTCAGAGCTGGACCGACTGGGTGGAGGTCGGGCGTGCACGCCAGATCCTCGACAACCTGTCGCTGGACGGCGCCATCGAGCCGATGGTCGTCGTGATGCCCAACGGCAACGTCGGGGACTACCCGCGGGAGCTGCTCGAGAACGTCGTACCGGTGACAGAGGAGCGCTACAACGTCAGCAGCGATCCCGCCGACCGGGCGCTGGCCGGGCTGTCGGCCGGCGGGGCGCGCACAGTGTCCGTGCTCAAGGCGCATCCCGGCGAGTTCGCCTGGATCGGGACCTTCGCAGCGGGCTTCGGCGGGACGGCAGGCGTCGACGTCGAGGCCATCAACGCGGGCACCGAGCTGTATCGCCTCTACACCGGTGACATCACGGACTTCACGTACGGGTCGGTGATGAACTCCCTTCCGGTGCTGGATCAGCTGGGCATCGAATACGAGTTCGACGGCGTGACGGTCGGCCCTCACGGGTGGGACGTCTGGCAGAAGAACCTCATCGACTTCGCCCCTCGGCTGTTCCAGGACCCGAACGGGTAGCGGGCGGCAGCCGAGCCGACGCGCCGCCGTCTTCCCTCACGGGGAGGCGGCGGTGCGTCCGTATGAGGAGCGCCGTGATCGCGGTCTGTAAAAGATTCTTGACATGCGCGGCAGACCGGCCTAAGTTCGGTGTCAAGAATCTTTTACACACTGCTGGGGGCATCTCATGGTCTACGAAGAGCGCAACATCTGGGCGAGCCTCATCGCGAGCGTGGTCGGGGTCGCTGTCTACCTGATCCTGGTCCTGCAGCAGGCGGGTGGCGGGCCGTTGACGGATGTCGACTGGGTGCCGCTGATGCTCTGGACGATCGGCGGCAGCATCGTCGCGGCGATCGTCATCAGCATCGTGTGGGGGATCCTCGCCGGCATGCGCGACCCCGACGGCGTCGGCACCAGCGATCAGCGCGACCGCGACATCAGCGCCATGAGCGGCAGGGTGGGCCAGGCGTTCACCGTCATCGCCGGTCTCGGCGTCATCGTGCTGTGCGCCTTCGAGGCGGACTGGTTCTGGATCGCGAACTGCATGTTCTTCGGCTTCGCCGCCTCGTCGATCATCGGCGGCATCGCGAGCGTCATCGCCTACCGCCGCGGGCTCGTCTGATGGTCAAGCCCACCAAGGTCACCAATTCGATCCGCGCCGTGCGCGAGGCGGCCGGCATCACCCAGGCCGAGCTCGCCCGCCGGATCGGCGTGACTCGACAGACCCTCATCGCCATCGAGCAGGGCAAGTACTCGCCCACGCTCGAGCTCGCCTTCCAGCTCTCCCGCGCCTTCGGCGTGGGCCTCGACGATCTCTTCGACTATCCGGAGGAATGACATGTCCGATCCCCGTCCCTCGACGCTGCGCACCGACACGATGCCCGCGTGGACCCAGCACCGCTACGGCGAGGCCGACGCCATCGCCCGGGAGACGGTCGACGTCCCCGCACCCGGACGCGGCGAGGCCCTGCTGAAGCTTCGCGCGACCGGCCTCAACAACGGCGACATCCGCGTGATGCGCGGCGAGCCGCTCCTCGTGCGTCTCGCGTTCGGCCTGCGCCGGCCGCGTCAGCCGGTGCGGGGGATGGATGCCGCGGCCACCGTGGTCGCGATCGGCGACGGTGTGACGCAGGTGGCCGTCGGCGATGAGGTCGTGGGGGAGCTGCCCGGCGGCGGCGGGCTCGCACGCTACGCGCTGTCACCGGCCGCTCGGCTCGTGCCCCGCCCTCCCGCTCTCGACGCCGTCGTCGCGGCGGCACTCCCGATCGCGGGCGGGACCGCGTGGCAGGCGCTCGAGCGCGGCGGCGCGGCATCCGGTCATCGCGTGCTGGTGATCGGAGCCTCGGGAGGCGTCGGCACGTTCGCCGTGCAGCTCGCGGTCCTGCGCGGCGCCGAGGTCTGGGCGCTGTGCGGTGAGCAGAACCGTGACCTCGTCGAAGGATTGGGCGCGACGCGCACCTTCGACTATCGCCGCGTGCAGCCCGGTTCGCCGGAGCTCGAGGACGGCTCGTTCGACGTGGTCGTCGACATCGCCGGCACCGCGCCGCTGCGTGTGCTGCAGCGCCTCGTGCGCGACGGCGGCCGGGTCGTGCTCGTGTCGGGGGAGGGCGGTCGCCTGCTGGGGCCGATGGGGCGGATCCTGGGCGCCTCTCTGCGCTCGATCGGCTCGCGACGGCCGCTTCGCCCGCTCGCGGCGACCGCGAAGCCCGACGTGCTCGCGGAGCTCATTGCACTCGCCGCGGCCGGGTCGCTGCGCCCCGTCATCGAGCGGACGTTCCCGTTCCCCGCCGCGCCCGCCGCGCTCGCCCACGTCGCCGCCGGGCACACGGTCGGGAAGGTCGTGGTGACGGCGGCCTGAGGCTGCCGCCGGGCCCACGCCCGGAGGCTCCGCAGCTGCGTGGAAACGGCGCGGGGACCTGCTCCCAGGGCGCGCACAACCTTCGTGAGAGAATGGTCGCGGCGTGCCCGGTTGTCCCCTTCCGTCGCGGTTCCTGAGCGAGCGCAGCGAGTCGAAGGGCCGCCGGGCCCCTGGACAGCGTCCGCCGCCCCTCGTACAGGAGCAAGATGTCCACGCAGAACACCGCGCCCGCCACCTCGACCAGTTCGGCGACCGAAGGTGCGACCGAGACCGACGTCGCCGCGGGTCGCATCCAGCAGGTGCGCCGCTACCTGATGTGCCGCCCCGAGCACTTCATCGTGAGCTACCGGATCAACCCGTGGATGGAGCCGGCGAACCCGACCGACACGGCTCTCGCCGTCCGTCAGTGGCAGGCGCTGTACGACACCTACATCGCACTCGGCCACGAGGTGCACCTCATCGACCCCATCGATGGCCTGCCCGACATGGTGTACACCGCCAACGGCGGCTTCGTCATCGACAACGTCGCCTACGGCGCGAAGTTCCGATTCCAGGAGCGTGTGCCCGAGGGCCCGGCGTTCATGGACTGGTTCCGCGCCAACGGCTTCGAGGTCGCCGAGCCCGTCGAGGTCAACGAGGGCGAAGGCGACTTCCTCCTGGTCGGAGACACGATCCTCGCCGGCACCGGCTTCCGCTCGACGGGTGACAGCCACCGCGAACTGGCCGACGTGTTCGGCAAGGAGGTCGTCAGTCTCAACCTCGTCGACCCGCGGTTCTACCACCTCGACACCGCCATCTCGGTGCTCGATCCGGTCGAAGGCACGGGCGGCGTCGAGAAGGCCAACATCGCCTACCTCGAGCAGGCGTTCGATGAGCGCAGCCAGGCGATCCTCGCCGAGCGCTACCCCGACGCGATCCGCGTCGCCGACGCCGATGGCGCCGTGTTCGGGCTCAACTCGGCCAGCGACGGGCTCAATGTCATCATCTCGCCGCGTGCGAAGGGCTTCGAGGCGCAGCTGCGCGAGCGCGGCTACAACCCGGTGCTCGTCGATCTGTCCGAGCTGCTGCTCGGCGGCGGCGGCATCAAGTGCTGCACGCTCGAGCTGCGGCGCTGACGGCGGGAAAGAGGAGCACCATGACCGCCACTTCACCCTCCGTCGACGCGGCGATGAGCCAGATCATCGCCGCCGAAGAGGAGCACGTCGCGCACAACTACCACCCGCTGCCCGTGGTGATCTCCCGCGGGGAGGGCGCGTGGGTGACCGATGTCGAAGGCAAGCGCTACCTCGACCTGCTGTCGGCCTACTCGGCGCTCAACTTCGGTCACGGGCATCCGGCGCTGCTCGCCGCGGCGCAGGAGCAGCTGAACCGCCTCACGCTCACCAGCCGCGCGTATCACAACGATCGCCTGGGGCCGTTCGCGGCCGCACTCGCCGCGCTGTGCGGCAAGGATCTCGTGCTGCCCATGAACACGGGCGCAGAGGCGGTCGAGACCGGCATCAAGGTCGCACGTGCGTGGGGCTATCGCGTGAAGGGCGTGGCGCCGGATGCCGCGCGCATCGTCGTCGCCCACGGCAACTTCCACGGCCGCACGACCACGATCGTGGGCTTCAGCGACGACCCGCAGGCGCGGGCCGACTTCGGGCCGTTCACGCCGGGCTTCGTGTCGGTGCCCTTCGGCGACGCCGCCGTCATCGACGCGGCGATCACCGCCGACACGGTCGCCGTGCTCATCGAGCCGATCCAGGGCGAGGCGGGCGTCGTGGTGCCGCCCGAGGGATACCTCCGGGCGGTGCGCGAGATCTGCACACGCCGCGGCGTGCTGCTCATCGCCGACGAGATCCAGTCGGGCCTCGGCCGTGTCGGCGAGACGTTCGCGTGCGACCGCGAAGGCGTCGTGCCCGACGTGTACCTGCTCGGAAAGGCGCTGGGCGGCGGCATCCTTCCCGTCTCGGCGGTCGTCGCCGATCGCGATGTCCTCGGCGTGATCCACCCGGGCGAGCACGGCTCGACCTTCGGCGGGAACCCGCTCGCCGCGGCGGTGGGTCTCCGTGTCGTCGAGATGCTGCAGACCGGCGAGTTCCAGCGGCGCGCCAAGCTCTTGGGCGAGCACCTCGAGTCCAAGCTGCAGGCGCTCATCGGCCATGGCGTGACGGAGATCCGCGTCGCGGGGCTCTGGGCGGGTGTCGACATCGATCCTGCCGTCGGCACCGGCCGCGAGATCGCCGAACGGCTCATCGGCCGCGGAGTGCTCGTCAAGGACACGCACGGCCAGACCATCCGCATCGCACCGCCGCTCGTCATCCGCGGCACCGAGCTGGACTGGGCGGTCGAGCAGCTGCGCGTGGTGCTCTCCGCCTGAACCGGGTCGGCCACGGCCGTCAGTCGAAGACCGACACCGTGCGCCAGTGCCAGCCGGTGGCCCCGTCCGGGGCGGGGGGCGCCGTCTTCTCGGTCTGCACCTCTCCGGCCTTGCTCGTCGCGCGGCATTCGATGACGTGGTCACCCGTCGTCGCCGTCCAGGGGAAGCTCCACTGCACCCACGTGTCGTCCGAGATGGCCGTCGCGAGGGCCGCCGGCATCCACTCGCCCTCGTCGATGCGCACCTCGACGCCCTCGACGCCCACCTGCTGCTGCCACGCCACGCCCGCGACGACCACCTCCCCGGCCTTCAGCCCCTGGCCGCGACGCGGCACGTCGATGCGCGACTGCAGCTTGATCGGTCCGCGCTCCGACCAGCCGCGCGTCGTCCAGTACGCGGTCGCGCGGTCGAAGCGCGTGACCTCGAGATCGACGACCCACTTCGTCGCCGACACGTAGCCGTACAGCCCCGGCACCACCATGCGCACCGGGAAGCCGTGCTCCGTCGGCAGCGGGGCGCCGTTCATGCCGACGGCGAGGATCGCGTTGCGTTCGTCGGTGAGGGCGTCCAGCGGGGTGGATGCCGTGAACCCGTCGATCGAGCGAGACAGCACCATGTCGGCGTCCGCGGTGGGGCGAGCACGGGCGAGCAGCTCGCGGAGCGGGTAGCCCAGCCACCGCGCGTTGCCGATCAGGGTGCCGCCGACCTCGTTCGAGACGCACGCGAGCGTGGTCCACGACTCCTCGAGCGGCAGTGCCAGCAGCTCGTCCCACGTCAGTTCGAACTCGTTCGCCACCATGCCGTGCACGCGCAGGCGCCAGTCCGCGGGGTCGACCTCGGGCACGATGAGGGCGGTGTCGATGCGGTAGAACCGGTCGTTGGGCGTGACGACATCGGCGAGGCCGGCGATGTCGAGCTCCGCGCCGGCGGGGACGGCGGATGCCGCGACCGCCGGCTGCGGCAGCCTCACCGCCCGCCGGACGGCGGCGACCGTCGCCGACGTCGCACCTCGCACGCCGACCACCGTCGCGAGGATGCCGGCTGCCGCGGCGGCACCCGCCCATGCGAAGAACGCGCGCCGGCTGGGCGGCGAGGCGGCGGGCACGTCCGAGGCGGGAGCGGCAATGGGCGCTGCGGGTTCGGCCGGTGCAGGCTCGGCCGGTGCCGGGTCGGCCGGTGCAGGGTCGGCCGGTGCCGGGTCGGCCGGTGCAGGGTCGGCCGGTGCAGGGTCGGCCGGGGCCGGCTGGAGCAGCCGGATCAGCAGCCAGAGCGCGACGGCGCCCACCGCACCTGCGATGAGTGCCGGCAGCCACGCGAGTGCGCCGGCGCCGGGTCGCGTCGCCGCGACGATCGCGCCGGTGATGCCGAAGGCGGCGATCACGACGACGCCCCACGGCGGACGGCGTGCCTGGAGCCAGCCGGCGAGCGCGGCGAGGACCAGCATCGCGAGGGCGATGCCGACCACGAGCGCGATCTTGTCGGCTGTGCCGAACAGGGCGATCGCGGTGTCTTTCGCCCACGGCGGCGCGACGTCGATGAGGGCGGCGCCGATCGCGGCCACGGGGCTGGAAGAGGGGCTGACGACGATGGCCGTCAACTCGCCGAGCCCCGCCCCGAGCAGCACGGCAGCCACGCCCGCGACCCACGTCAGCGGGGCCGGGGCGCGTCCCGCCGGTCGGGTCGCTGCCATGGTGCCAGCGTATGGTTCGTGAGCATCCGCAGGGCGGTGTCCGGGATTACGGGGTTCTTACGGCGCACCGGTCCGCGGCGCGGTGCAGCGTGCCGTGAGCGGGATGGGCGCCGGTTCGCGGGTGTCGTCCCGCCGCCGGCGCTCGCGCTCACGGTGCTGCCGGCATCCGTCGAAACACCGCGGCAACACGGCCCGCATTAGGCTGTCCGGATGGGTGATCTGTTCGACGGCTACGGGTCCACGCTCGCGCCGCGCAAGACGCCCTCGGGGGTTCCCGCGTTCGACGAGATGTTCGGAAACCCGGCGCACCCGGGTGCGCCGGCCGAGTCGCGCGAGGCCTATCGAGAGCTCTACCAGGCGCTCGCGCAGATGACTCAGGAGGAGCTGCGCGGACGCACCGATTCGCTCGCGAGCTCGTATCTCGCGCAGGGCGTGACGTTCGACTTCGCAGGGGAGGAGCGTCCCTTCCCGCTGGATGCCGTGCCCCGCGTGATCACGTTCGACGAGTGGTCGCGCATCGAGGCCGGTGTGAAGCAGCGCGTGCGCGCGCTCGAGGCCTTCCTCGACGACGCCTACGGGCATCAGTACTGCGTGCGCGACGAGGTGCTGCCCGCCGGGCTGATCGCGAGCTCGCAGTACTTCTACCGCCAGGCCGCCGGCATCCACTCCGCCAACGGCGTGCGCATCCAGGTGTCGGGCATCGATCTCATCCGCGACGAGCACGGCGAGATGCGCGTGCTCGAAGACAACGTGCGCGTGCCGTCGGGCGTCAGCTACGTCATCTCGAACCGGCGTGTCATGGCGCAGACCCTTCCCGAGCTCTTCGTCTCGATGCGGGTGCGCCCGGTCGGCGACTACCCGAACAAGCTGCTCGCGGCGCTGCGCGCCTCGGCGCCCGCCGGCATCGAGGACCCGAACGTCGTCGTGCTCACGCCCGGCGTCTACAACTCCGCCTACTTCGAGCACACGCTGCTCGCGCGACTCATGGGCGTCGAGCTCGTCGAGGGCCGCGACCTGCTGTGCATCGGCGGCAAGGTGTTCATGCGCACCACCCGCGGCCCCAAGCGCGTCGACGTGATCTATCGACGTGTCGACGACGAGTTCCTCGATCCGCTGCAGTTCCGCGCCGACTCGATGCTCGGCGCACCGGGACTCATGCTGGCGGCGCGGCTCGGCAACGTCACCATCGCGAACGCGGTGGGCAACGGCGTCGCCGACGACAAGCTGCTGTACACGTACGTGCCCGACCTCATCCGCTACTACCTGGCGGAGGAGCCGATCCTCAAGAACGTCGACACGTGGCGGCTCGAAGACCCGAACGCCCTCGAAGAGGTGCTCGACCGGCTCGACGAGCTGGTGGTGAAGCCGGTCGACGGCTCGGGCGGCAAGGGGCTGGTCGTCGGACCGGATGCCTCGCCCGCCGAGCTCGAGAAGCTCCGGCACAGCCTGCGCGCCGACCCCCGCGGCTGGATCGCTCAGCCCGTGGTCATGCTGTCGACGATCCCCACCCTCGTGGAGGACGGCATGCGACCGCGCCACGCCGACCTGCGGCCCTTCGCGGTCAACGACGGAGAAGACGTCTGGGTGCTCCCCGGAGGCCTGACCCGCGTCGCCCTGCCGGAAGGTCAGCTCGTCGTCAATTCCAGCCAGGGCGGCGGCTCGAAGGACACGTGGATCGTCGGCGGCTCCGCGCCCGGAAAGGTCGAGTACGGCCACGGCCGCGGCATGCCCGAACTCGTCGCCGACCAGGCGTCGACGGTGACCGCCGCGGTGCCGATCATCTACGACGCCCAGACCGAGCCCACCCACTCGCCGCACGACCGGCCCCGCTCCCGCGTCGAGCAGCAGGAGCAGCAGCAACAGCAGCAGCAGGCCGCGGTCGAGGGCGTTTCGTCTCCCATCGCCCGCTCAGCGACCGGGATTCCGGTCGTCGAGCGAGGGAGCGCCGGCGACCGGGACGAAACGCGTCGAGCTTCCGAGGACACGACATGCTGAGTCGCATCGCGGAGAGCCTGTTCTGGATCGGGCGGTACATCGAGCGCAGCGACGGCACGGCGCGCATCCTCGACGTGCACCTGCAGCTGCTGCTCGAAGACCCCTGGATCGACGAGGACACCGCCTGCCGGTCGCTCCTCAGCGTCATGGGCTCCGCCCCGCCGTCGGGAGTGGAGCACGTCCGCCGCGAAGACGTGCTGGCCCGCCTCGCGGTCGATCGCATGAACCCCTCGAGCATCGCCTACGCCCTCACGGCTGCGCGCGAGAACGCCCGCCGCGCGCGGGAGATCGTCTCGACGGAGCTGTGGGAGACGCTCAACACGACGAATGCACGGATGCCGCGGCGCCTGCAGAACGACCGCGTGCACGAGTTCTTCCAGTGGGTGCGCGAGCGCGCGGCGCTCGCCGTCGGCATCGTCGACTCGTCCACCAGTCGCGACGAGGCATGGCAGTTCTTCACGCTCGGACGCAGCATCGAGCGCACCGACATGACCGCGCGCCTGCTGGCGACACGGTCGCTGACCGAGGCATCCGGTCCGTCGTGGACGACGATCCTGCGCTCGTGCGGCGCCTACGAGGCCTACCTGCGCACGTACCGCGGCATGCCGAGCGCCGGCAATGCCGCCGAGTTCCTCCTGCTCGACCGGCTCTTCCCGCGCTCGATCATCTACTCGATCCAGCGCGCCGAGGAGTGCATGAGCGCGATCGACCCGCGCGCCGATCGCGTGGGCCACTCCAACACGGTGCTGCGCGCGCTCGGGCAGATCCGCAACGACCTCGAGTACCGGCCGATCTCCGAGATCCTCAGCGAGCTGCCCACGCACATGGACCGCGTGCAGACCGTCACGCGCGAGGCATCCGAAGCGATCCGCGGCCGGTTCTTCCCGACGCAGGCCGAGCCCAGCTGGATCGGAGAGATCTCATGAAACGCCTGCGCATCGAGCACCAGACCGGGTTCAGCTATCTGGGCGACGTGACGGCCTCGTACAACGAGGCGCGCATGCTCCCCGGCTCGACCGACAGTCAGTTCGTGCTGAACTCGTCGCTCGACATCGAGCCGTCGACATCCGTCAACCAGTACGTCGACTACTTCGGCACGCGGGTCGCGGCGTTCGACGTGCTGTCGCCCCACGCGTCTCTCACCATCACCGCGCGCTCGCTGGTCGAGGTGCGTCCGCGACCGCTCGAGCACATCGACCTCACGTGGGACGACCTCGCCCGCGAGTCCGCCCGCTCGATCGAGACCGTCGAGCAGTTGACGCAGACCGGGCGCACCCGCCCGCACGCCGAGGTCGCCGAGCTCGCGCGCGCCATCGCCGCGGAGCACGAGCACCCCGGTCGCGCCGCGCACGCGATCTCGGTCGCGGTGGGCGACGCCGTCGAGTACATGCACGGCATCACGGGCGTGCACTCGACCGCGAGCGAGGCGTGGGAGGCGCGCAAGGGCGTCTGTCAGGACATCGCGCACGTCACCCTCGGGGCGCTCCGCGAGGTCGGCATCCCGGCGCGCTACGTGTCGGGCTACCTGCATCCGCGTCCGTCGGCGGAGGTCGGCGTCGCGGTGACGGGCGAGTCCCACGCCTGGATCGAGTGGTACGCGGGGGAGTGGCAGGGCTTCGACCCCACGAACAACATCGAGATCGGCGACCGGCACGTGCTCGTCGGCCGTGGCCGCGACTACGGCGACGTGCCGCCGCTGCGCGGCGTGTACGCCGGCCCGTTCAAGAGCAACCTGCACGTCAAGGTGACGATCACGCGCGAGGCGTAGCCCCGGCTCGCCGTCCCCGGGCGCTGCCTGCCCCGGCGCGGCGAGGCATAGCCGCGGCTCGCCGTCCCCGGCGTTGCCGGCCGGGGTGCTCGGTCAGGCAGGCGGGTTGTCGGGGTCGAGGGTCTCGAGAGTGTCGGCTTCGACCGGGTTGTCCGCCTCGAGCTGCTCTTCGGTGGTCTCGTCGCCGCCCACCGGGTTCTCGTCGCCGCTGCTCGGCCTCTCGTCGCCCGGGATGCCGTCGCGGGGCGTTTCGTCGTCGCTTCGCCGTTCGTCCATGCCGACACGTTAACCCCGACGGATGCCGTGCGCCGGGGCCTTGACATGGCGCCGCTGCGGCCGAGGAGCCCTTCTCGGTGAAGTGGCCCATGGCACCGGACGGGGTGGTGTGGGGCACCGACGAGGGCGAGACCCCTTCGTACGGCGTGGTCCGTCGCACACTCGAAGCGTGCACCCCGGTGACCGCCGTGTTCGCCGCCGATGATGAACTCGCGTTCGGGGCGATGCGCGCCGCCGCGGAGGCGGGGGTGCCTCGCGCCGTGGTCCGGGAATGCGGTGGCTCGCGAATCCGCGCATGTCGAGCCCGAGACGCTCCGCGTCGACCACGGTGTGCGGGTCGACGGAGGGATCCAGCGTGAACCCGTTCGCGCCAAGATCAGGAGCCGACGTCGCGATGTCGGCATCCCAGTCCTGACCGGTCGCATGCCGTACCAGTTCGGCGATGCCCTGGAACGCCACGGTCGAGTACCGCGAGGCGGCGCCGGCGGCGAAGTCGCGTCCGGGCGCGCGCAGCGCGGCGTGAAGTCCCGCTGCCGGGTCGAGCGTCGGCTCCCGGATGCCGGACGTGTGGCTCACGAGGTGACGCAGGCGCACCACGTCCTCACGCCCGCTCGCGAACTCGGGAACGGCTGCGGCGAGCGGCGTCTCAGTAGTGAGCAGCCCGCGCTCGATCGCGCGCGCCGCGGTCAGGCCCGTCAGCACCTTGGTGATGGAGAACAGCCAGTACGGGGCGTCTGCCCGTGCCGGCCGGCCGTCGGTGGTCCCGAACGCGTCGAGCGCGACGACCCCGTCCGCTGTCGCGACGCCGAGCACGGCGGTCGGCAGACGCCCCGCCTCGACATGACGCCGCGCCCAGTCGAACGCCGCCCCGTAGCCGCTCACGCGCGCGGCTCGTACCGCTCGGGAGACACGGATGCCGCGACCGCGCGGCGCAGGTCCTCGAGGGTCGCGTCGGGGCCGAACCAGCCGTGCGCGCGCGCCTGCACGAGGACGTTGCCGAGCGCGGTCGCCTCGACCGGTCCCGCCAGCACGGGAAGCCCCGAGCGGTCGGCGGTCGCCTGGCAGAGCAGCCGGTTGAGCGCTCCGCCGCCGACGATGTGGATGACGTCGATGTCGCGGCCGGTGAGCCGGGCGGCGGTGGCGACGGCGTCGGCGAACGCCTGCGCGATGCTCTCCACGATCGTCCGTGCGAACGCCTCCCGGGTCGCCGGCACCGTTGCGCCGGCCTCGTCGAGGACCGCTGTGATGCGGGCGGGCATGTCGCCCGGTGCCGACAGGCGCGGATCGTCGGCGTCGAACAGCGGGATGTCACCGGTGACGGCGGCCGCGGCATCCAGCAATGCCGGAAGATCGATCGACGCCCCGTTCTCGGCCTCCCACGTGCGGACGGCCTCGCTCAGCAGCCACAGCCCCGTCACGTTGTGCAGGAACCGGACGCGTCCGTCGACGCCGCCCTCGTTCGTGAAGTTCGCCTCGCGGGCCGCGTCGCTCACGACGGGCTCGTCGAGCTCGACGCCGACAAGGCCCCAGGTGCCGCACGAGATGTAGGCGGCGTCGGGAGTGCTGAGCGGCACCGCCACCACCGCGGAAGCCGTGTCGTGCGAGCCGACCGCGATCACCTCGAGAGGTGCGCCGATGCGCTCGCGAACCTCGCCGTGGAGGGTGCCGAGCACGGCGCCCGGGTCGACGAGCGTTGGCAGGACGGATGCCGGAATGCCGAGTCGTGCCGCGAGCTCGAGGTCCCACTCGCCGGTGCGGACATCGACCAGCCCGGTGGTCGAGGCATTCGTGCGCTCGGCCACGCGGGTCCCGGTGAGGAGGAATGCGACGAGGTCGGGGATGAGCAGCGATGCCTCCGCATCTGCCAGCGCGGGCTCCACGGCGTACTGGTACAGCGTGTTGAAGGGGAGGAACTGCAGGCCGTTGCGGCGGTAGAGCTCCTCGAACGGGGCATCGCGGTGGACGATCTCGACCCCGCGGGCGGTGCGCTCGTCGCGGTAGTGGAACGGCTCGCCGAGCAGCTCGTCGCCGTGCACGAGCCCGTAGTCGACCGCCCACGAGTCGATGCCGATGCTCGCGATGCCCGGCTCGCGCCGGAACGCCTCCGCGAGCCCGTCGAGGATGTGGCGGTACAGCGCCGTGAAGTCCCAGTGCAGCCCGCCGTCGGGGCCGGTGACGGGACCGTTCGGGAACCGGGCGACCTGCTCGAGGCGCAGCATCCCGTCGCCCACGTACCCGAGCATGACGCGCCCGCTGGTCGCACCCAGGTCGACGGCCGCGACGATCCCGCCGGTCATGATGGGTCTCCTGGCGTTTCGACTCGCTTCGCTCGCTCAACGACCGGGATCCGGTCGCGGTCGTTGAGCGAGCGAGGAACGAGCGAGACGAAACGCCCCGAACGCGCTGTCATCGGAGGAACGCGGCGGCGACGCCGGAGTCGACCGGGATGTGCAGGCCCGTCGTGCGGCTGAGCTCGGGGCCGGTCAGCACGAATACCGCGTCGGCGACGTTCTCGGGCACGACCTCGCGCTTGAGGATGGTGCGGTTCGCGTAGTACTGGCCGAGGTCCTCTTCCTTGACGCCGTAGGTGGCGGCGCGGTTCGCGCCCCAGCCGGCGGCGAAGATGCCCGAGCCGCGCACGACGCCGTCGGGGTTGATGCCGTTGACGCGCACGCCGTGCTCGCCGAGCTCGACCGCGAGCAGGCGCACCTGATGCGCCTGGTCGGCCTTCGTCGCCGAGTAAGCGATGTTGTTCGGGCCGGCGAAGACGGAGTTCTTCGACGAGATGTAGATCACGTCGCCGCCGAGCTTCTGCTCGATGAGGATCTTCGCAGCGGCCTTCGAGACGAGGAACGAGCCCTTGGCCATCACGTCGTGCTGCAGGTCCCAGTCCTTCTCGGTGGTCTCCAGCAGCGGCTTCGACAGCGACAGTCCGGCGTTGTTGACGACGAGGTCGACGCCGCCGAACGCGAGCACGGCCGCGTCGAAGGCGGCCTGGATCGCGTCGGCGTCGGCGACGTTCGCGGCGACGCCGACGGCGACATCCGTGTTGCCGAGCTCGGCCGCAGCGGCCTGCGCCTTCTCGAGGTCGAGGTCGGCGATCACGACGCACGCGCCCTCGGCGGCGAGGCGGGTCGCGATGGCCTTGCCGATGCCGGATGCCGCGCCCGTGACGAGCGCGATGCGGCCCTGGTGCGTCTTGGGCTTCGGCATGCGCTGCAGCTTCGCCTCTTCGAGCGCCCAGTACTCGATGCGGAACTTCTCGGCGTCGGAGATGGGGGAGTAGGTCGACAGCGCCTCGGCGCCGCGCATCACGTTGATGGCGTTGACGTAGAACTCGCCCGCGACCCGGGCGGTCTGCTTGTTCGCGCCGCACGAGAACATGCCGACACCCGGGATCAGCACGATCAGCGGGTCGGCACCGCGGATCGCGGGGCTCTCGGCGGTCGCGTGCGCGTCGTAGTACGCCTGGTAGTCGGCGCGGTAGGCCTCGTGCAGCTCTGCGAGGCGCGCGATGGAGTCCTCGATCGACGCGTCGGACGGCAGGTCGAGGATGAGCGGCTTGACCTTGGTGCGCAGGAAGTGGTCGGGGCAGCTGGTGCCGAGCGCGGCGAGGGCGGGCGCCTTCTCGGACGCGAGGAAGTCCAGGACCTCGGGCGCGTCGGTGAAGTGGCCCACCATCGGCTTGTCGGTCGACGCGAGGCCGCGGATCGTCGGCGCGAGCGCGGCGGCCTTGGCCCGGCGCTCGGTCTCGGGCAGCGCCTCGAAGCCCGCGCGGACGCCGCCGAAGGGGTCGGCCTCGCCGTGCTCGGCGATGTAGGCGGCGGCGGTCTCGATGATCCACAGCGAGTTCTGCTCGGCCTCGTCGGAGGTGTCGCCCCACGCCGTGATGCCGTGGCCGCCGAGGATGCAGCCGATCGCCTGCGGGTTCTTCGCCTTGATGTCGGCGATGTCCAGGCCCACCTGGAAGCCGGGGCGGCGCCACGGCACCCACACCACCTTCTCGCCGAAGACCTTCGCGGTGAGCTCCTCGCCGTCGGCGGCGGTCGCGATCGCGATGCCCGAATCGGGGTGCAGGTGATCGACATGCGCGGCATCGACCAGGCCGTGCATCGCGGTGTCGATCGACGGCGCGGCGCCGCCCTTGCCGTGCAGGCAGTAATCGAACGCGGCCACCATCTCGTCCTCGCGGTCGATGCCGGGGTAGACGTTCACGAGCGCGCGCATGCGGTCCAGGCGCAGCACCGCGAGCCCCGACTCCTTCAGCGTGCCGAGGTCTCCGCCCGAGCCCTTGACCCACAGCAGCTCGACGGGCTCGCCCGTGACCGGGTCGGTCTCGGTGCCCTTCGCTGACGTGTTGCCGCCGGCGTAGTTCGTGTTCTTCGGGTCGGCGCCGAGGCGATTGGACCGGGTGATGAGGTCGGAGACGGCCGGGTTGGTCATGTCGGGATTCCTTCTGAGGTGGCTGGTGTGGCTCAAGCGAGTGAGGCCGAAGCGGAGGCGGGTGCGGCGGGCCGGGCGCCGGCGAGGGACAGGGAGGCGAGGCGGGTCGCGAAGCGGCCGAGGGTGACGGATGCCGCGGGCTCCTGCGGCCGGTTGAGATGCCCGTGATCGGTGCCCGGCTCGGTGACGACCTCGATCGGGCGCCCGGCGGCGCGCAGCGACGCGGCGAACGCCTCACCCGAGACGCGGAGTTCGTCGACGTCGCCGTTGACCATGAGCGTGGGCGGGAACTCCACGAGGTCGTCGGGGCGGGCATTGCCGGGAATCGCCGCGAGCGGCGCGTCGTCGATCGGACCGCCCAGGAAGTTCTCGTACATCGCCCGGATCATCTCCGGGCGGAACCGGTCGGCCGCGGGCTGCGCGTCCAGCGCGGCCCGGAGCGCGGCATCCGGCGCCGGCTGCACCGCCAGCAGCGTGGGGTAGGCGAGCAGAACGAGCGCGGGACGCGGCATCGACCGCTGCTCGATGAGCCGGAGCGTCGCTCCGGCGGCGAGGTTGCCGCCGGCGCTGGTCCCGCCGATCGCCAGTCGCCCGCGGTCGATGCGCAGGCGGTCTGCATTGTCGACGACCCACGCCCACGCCGTGAGCATGTCGTCGGATGCCGCGGGGTAGTGCTCTCCGCCGCCGGACCGGCCGGCGGCATCCCACCCCTCCGGAACGGGCGCGAGGCGGTAGTCGACCGAGACGACCGTCGTGCCGCGGGCAGCGAGCTGCCCGGCGACCCAGTCGGACTCGGGCATGTCGAGGTCTCCGAACGCGAACGCACCGCCGTGCGCCCACACCAGGCCGGTGCCGTGGGGCTCGCGCGCAGGATAGACGCGCACGAGGCCGTCGGCGGCGGAGTAGGGCTCGCTCATCTGCATCCTTCGGGTCCGGGCCGGCATCGGTGCCGGGATCGAGGTGGTGCACCGGGGGAGCGGGGATCGGCATCCCGCACCCCCGATGGGTCTTGGTCCGCGTCAGTGGCCGCGGGTTTGGGGCGTAGCCCCAATGGGTGCTGAGGACGTCAGGCGCCCCAGCCGGCCTGCGTGCCGCCGACGCGGTCCGCAGCGATCTGCTGCTGGTAGCCGGATGCCGCGTACGCGGCCATCGGGTCGGCCGCGAGTCCGCGCGACTCGCGCCACTCGGCGAGGGCGGGCCGGACGTCGGTGTAGAAGGCGTCCATGAACACGGCGTTGGCACCGAGCACGTCGTTCGCCTGCTGCGCCGCGGCGAGGGCGTCGCGGTCGACGAGGAGGGCGCGGGCGGTCATCTCCTGCACGTTCAGCACCGAGCGGATCTGGCCGGGGATCTTGTCCTCGACGTTGTGGCACTGGTCGAGCATGAACGCCACGTCCGGGTTGTTGAGCCCACCGCCGCGCACCACCTCGAAGATGATGCGGAACAGCTGGAACGGATCGGCGGCGCCCACGATGAGGTCGTCGTCGGCGTAGAAGCGCGAGTTGAAGTCGAACGAGCCGAGCTTCCCGAGGCGCAGCAGCTGCATGACGATGAACTCGATGTTGGTGCCCGGCGCGTGGTGGCCGGTGTCGAGGCAGACCATCGCCTTGTCGCCGAGCGAGGCGACCTGCGCGTAGGACGTGCCCCAGTCCGGAACGTCGGTGTGGTAGAACGCCGGCTCGAAGAACTTGTACTCGAGCACGAGCCGCTGCTCGTCCGACAGGCGGTCGTAGATCTTCTGCAGCGAGTCCTTCAGGCGGTCCTGACGCGCGCGGATGTCGGCCTGCCCCGGGTAGTTCGACCCCTCGGCGAGCCAGATCTTCAGGTCGCGCGAGCCGGTCGCATCCATGATGTCGATGCACTCGAGGTGGTGGTCGATCGCCTTGTTGCGGATGCGGTCGTCGTGGTGCGTGAGCGCACCGAACTTGTAGTCCTCGTCCTGGAAGGTGTTGGAGTTGATGGTGCCGAGGCTCACGCCGAGGTCTTCGGCGTTGCGGCGCAGGTCGGCGTAGTCGTCGACCTTGTCCCACGGGATGTGCAGGGCCACGCTCGGGGCGAGCTTCGTATAGACGTTGACCTGCGCGGCGTCGGCGATCTTCTCGTACGGATCGCGCGGCGTGCCGGCGGTCGTGAAGACGCGGAAGCGCGTGCCGGAGTTGCCGAACGCCCAGCTGGGAAGCTCGATGCCCTGGCCTTCGAGCGCGGACAGGATGTCGGGTGACAGCGTCGTCATGATGCGGTGCCTTCGTTGTCGGATGCCGGGGCCGAAGCTGCGGCGAGTTGGTCGTGCAGGTGGAAGATCTCGGTGAGGGGGGTGGCCGCCTGATCGGGCCGGCCCTCGAGGCCGACGAAGAAGCGGCCCATCTCGGCCTCCCAGCGCGCGGCGACCTCGGAGTTCGCGAGATAGGCCTGGGCCGCCTCGTCGTCGTCGGTCTCGTAATACCCGACGAGGCGCCCGCCCTCGCCCAGGAAGAGCGAGTAGTTGCGGCGGCCGGACGCCGCGATCTCGGCGAGCATCTCAGGCCAGACCGGAGTGTGGCGCGCGACGTACTCATCGAGCAGTTCGGTGCGGACCAGGAGCTGGAAGCAGACTCTCCGCGGGGCGGCGCTCTGGCGCGGCGACCCGCTGTGCGGAGCCTCGGGACGCCCGTGTCCGGCCGGCGTGGTCTCGCTCGTCATGGCGTGGTGTTCCTTCGTGTGTGGCGGTGGTGTCGGCGGTGACAGGCCGTCCGAGCTGTGAATCGTTTCAACGATACGCGATCTGCGGCGTGCTTGGCAAGTGCGGCCGCGCGGGCCCGTGTGGGGTTTCGGCGCCATCAGCGGCTGGCTCCACCGCGTCGTGGCCGTGGGAGGTGGAGGATGCCGCACCGCCGGTCGCCGCCACCCGCGTCGGCCTCGACTCGACCATGGCGGACGTCATCGACGACCGCGGGGCCTGTCGCGCGATCGTCGAGGTGATCGAGGCGGCGGATCCGGAGGCGGCGCACGCCTTCCGGACGAACACCACCTGGTCCGAGCGACGCGAGCTGGGCGAGTCGCCGTTCATGCACCGGGTCCCGACACGCAGCGCCGGATCGCGGAGCGTCTCGCCGAGCTGTCGGCGCAGCGCGAGGGGGGCGATGGTCGATGTCTGACCGGGCGCCGGGGCGGCGGGCGGCCGTCTCCCCGGCGGCTGCGCCTGCGGCCCGTCGGCACCGGGGCGCACCCGTGCCCTACACTCGCGGACAGCGGCAGGAAGTCGGAGGAGCGCAATGGCGGTGAGTGTGCGGGACGTCGCGGCTGCGGCATCCGTCTCCGTCGGCACGGTGTCGAACGTGCTCAACCGGCCCGAGAAGGTGTCGCCCGCGACCGTCGAGCGGGTGACGCAGGCGATCGCGGAGCTCGGCTTCGTGCGCAACGACGCCGCGCGTCAGCTGCGGGCCGGGCGCAGCCGCAGCATCGCGCTCATCGTGCTCGATGCGGGAAACCCCTTCTTCGCCGAAGTCGCCCGCGGCGCCGAGGACCGGGCCGCCGAGGCGGGCATGAGCGTGCTGCTCGGCAACAGCGACGAGCGCTCCGATCGCGAGGACGCCTACGTCGAGCTGTTCCGCGAGCAGCGGGTCAACGGCGTGCTCGTCACACCGGTCGACGGCGACCTGGGGCGGCTCGAGCGTCTCCGCACCGGCGGTGTCCCCGTCGTGCTCGTCGACCACGAGGACTCCGGGCGGGCGTTCGGGTCGGTCTCGGTCGACGACGTCGAAGGCGGCTACCTCGCGGTGTCGCATCTGCTCTCGATCGGCCGCCGAAGGATCGCCTTCATCGGCGGTCCTGCCTCGATCCGCCAGGTGGCGGATCGCCTCGAGGGCGCGCGGCGCGCCATCGCCGAGGTGCCCGGCGCGACCCTCGAGGTCATCGAGATGTCGGCGCTGTCGGTGCTGCAAGGACGCGAGGCAGGAGAGCTGCTGCGCGGTCGGCCCGCGGCGGATCGTCCCGACGCGGTGTTCGCGGCCAACGACCTGCTCGCGGTCGGCGCGCTGCAGGCCGTTACCCTCACATCGGACCTGCAGGTGCCGCGCGACATCGCGCTCATCGGCTACGATGACATCGACTTCGCGTCCGCCACAGTGGTGCCGCTGAGCTCGATCCGCCAGCCGGCGCACCTCATCGGCTATACCGCCGTCGACCTGCTCCTCAAGGACATCGAGGCGCCCGACGGAGAGCACGAGCGCACGGTGCGCTTCCAGCCCGAACTCGTCGTCCGCGAGTCGACCGCCGGCTGACTCACGGATCAGCCGTCGTTCGGATCAGAACGGGGGGCCGATGCCGGCGCCGGCGCGCGCCGCAGCAACTCGCCGGGGGGCGCGGCGAAGGGACCGCCGGGGTAGAGCTGGTTGGCCACGCTCTGGATGTCGCGAGCTATCGGGAGACGGATCGTCGACAGGATGCGACCGTTGTGCGCGGCGCGGAAGACGTCGGCCTTCCCGTCGGCGTTGCCCACCCAGACCGCGGTGGTCACCCGAGTGCTGGACGCGAGGAGCCAGGTCTGGAGCTGCTCATGGGTGCCGGTCTTGCCCAGCATCGGCGTGCCGTCGTTCGGGTTGCCGCCCGACCCGGTGCCGCCGGGAACCATGACGCCCTGCAGCGCGAACGCCGTCGCCGCAGCCACCTCGGGGCTGATGCTCTGCGAGCACCGGTCGCCCGGCACCGGAAGCTCGACGCCGTCGGCATTGACCACACGCTCGATCACCCGCGGCACGCAGTACACGCCGTTGTTCGCGACGGTCGCGAACGCCCCGGCCATGGCGACCGGTGCGATGTTGTTCGTGCCGATGACCGCTGCCGCGCCGTCGACGTCCACCGGACCGCCGTCGCCGCGGGTCACGCCCATCCGGGCCGCGACATTCTCGATGTCGCAGAGGTCGAGCTTCTCGGCCATCCCGAGGAAGCCGCTGTTGAGCGACTGCGCCGTGAACTGCATCGGCGTCCCGATGTAGCCGGGCACGTTGCCGAAGTTGCGCACGACGTGGTTCTCGCGGTTGATCCACGTTCCTTCGCAGCGATCCTGCAGGCGGGGGATGGCCCGGAGGCTGCCGTTGACGCCCTCGAACAGGGTGTGACCCGTCTCGAGCCAGTCGACGAGGGTGAACAGCTTGAAGGTCGATCCGGTCTCGAACCCCGTGGAGACGCCGTGCACCAGGTCGCCCGCGTAGACGAGCGACGTATAGGCCGGGTCGTTGGCGGAGACGTCGCGGTCCTCCGTGAACCGGTTGTTCTGGCTGATCGCCAGGATGCGCCCGGTGTTGGCTTCGATGCTGACCGCTGCCGACCCGAAGTCCATGCCGGGCACGGTCTCGGGCGCGTACCGCCGCATCGCATCCTGCGAGGCGTTCTGCAGGCGCCAGTCCAGCGTCGTGTAGATGTTCAGGCCCTCGCGAGTCAGCGACTTCTGTCGCTCCTGCGGGGTCGCACCGAAGGCCGCGGCGTAGTCCGGGTCGGAGCGCACGGTGTTGACCACGTACTGGCAGAAGAAGGGCGCGGAGGTCGCCACGCAGCCGACATGCGCGGGCTGCAGCGCCGGAGTGATCGGCTCCACCGCGGCCGCGACATACTGTTCGGCGGTGATGCGGCCGTCCTCCCGCATCCGGTCGAGGACGTAGAGCTGGCGCCCCTTCGTCGCACTGTACGCATCGCCGGCGGCGAGGTGCTGTTCGGGCGTGATCGTGCCCTCCGCGAGGAGCGTGTCCAACCCGGCGAGCGTCCCTGGTGTCACATCCTCGATCGTCCCGTCGGCGACCTTGTTGTAGGTGCTCCCGTCCGCTCCGAAGATGGACCCCGTGGGCCGGTCGATGCGGAACGTGTTGGGGTTCTGCACGATGCCCGCGAGCGTCGCCGCCTGTACCAGTGTCAAGTTCGCCGCCGTCGTGCTGAAGTAGTAGCGCGCCGCGGCTTCGATGCCATAGGTCGTGCCGCCGAAGTTCGCGATGTTCAGGTAGCCCAGCAGGATGTCGTTCTTGGAGTACTCCTTCCCGACCTGGACGGCGTAGCGGATCTCCTGGAGCTTGCGCTCGTATCCCTCCGCACCCCGCGCCTGCGTCGCATCGAGCCAGCAGGCCCGCAGCACCTCGTCTCGCGTCTGAGTATCGGTCGCGATGGCGTCGCGCTCGCACCGCTGCACGAGCACGTTCTTGACGTACTGCTGACTGATCGAGGAGCCGCCCTGGACCGCGCCGCCCTGCGCGTTCCGGATCAGCGCACGGGTCGTGCCGACGATGTCGACACCGCCGTGCTCGTAGTAGCGGGGATCCTCGGATGCCAGGATCGCGTCGTACATGACGGGCGCGACCTGGTCGAAAGCCACGGGAACACGGTTCTGGTCGTAGAACGACGTCAACTCGGTATCTTGTCCGGTCGCGGGATCGCGCGCGTAGATCGTCGTCGGCAGCATGAGCCGGTCGATCGCGAGGTAACTGGGCATGCCGTCGAACATCGAGACGGCCGTGCTCGCCGCATGCCCTGAGATCGCGATGACCGGGGCCAGGGGAGCCACGATCAGCAACCCGGCGATCACGCTGAGCACCACCAGGCCGACGAGGCCGCCGAGGACCCCCGCGAGTGTGCGCCTGTAAGGCGGCAGGCCCGCGGTCTGCGGAGAAACCCCTGTTGGCTTCACGACGGCGTCCAATGTCCGGTGGGGGAAAGCATGGCAGACCACCGCGGATTGCGCGACGGGTGCGCCGCGCGAGAGCGCGTCAGAGTCGCGCGAACGCCCCGGGGGAGACCTCGGCGGTGCGCGTCCTGCCGCCGGGCAGCTCGACCTCCACCGTGCGAGCACGGTGATCGAGGTTCGCCACGAGCACGACGGCCCCCTGTGCGGTGCTCGCGCCCAGGGCCCAGACAAGGCCGTCGGGAGATTCGCCACGGAGGCCCGCGTCACCGCCCAGCTCGGCCAGCGCGGTGACCGCGTCGAGCACCGGCCGCGACGAGCCGTCCGCCGCGCGCACCCCTCGCGGCCCCCACTCCTCGAAGTAGGCGAGGGTCGCGACGCCGGGCACGGCGAGGGCTGCCGCGCTCGCGACGGTCCACGCGGCGAGTTCCGGAGCGCCGATGCGGGCGTCGGCGGAATCGATGAGCGCGGCGCCGTAGCCCTCGCGCAGATCGTCGTGGGCGGGCCTGGGCGGCGGCGTCGTGGCCACGTTGTTGAAGTGCGGACGCAATGAGATCGGGCCGATGTGGACCGGATGCCCGGCGGCGATCTCGACGCCCTGTGCCGCGACGAGCCGCTGGACCGGCAGCGACTCGACGAGCTGCGCCGTGGTGAGGCTGTGGAACAGCGGCGTGACGCTGAACACGATGCCGTCGAGACCGCGAGGCAGGCGAGGGTGCTCGCGGTTCAGCTCGGTGAAGTGCGAGCGTGCCCCGCCGGCCACGTCGACTTCGAGTCCCGCCTCTGCGAGGGCGTGGCGCAGCAGCGCGATCGCCTCAAGGTCGGACACGTCCCGGGAAGGCCCGGACGGCCAGAAGGCCGTGACGCGGGCGACGGGAAGGGCCCGCAGCGCGTAGACGGCCTCGTCGATGCTCGCGGGGTCCGACTCGTCGAGCACGAAGCGCACGTCGAGCGCGCGGCGCGCATGGTCGGGCCGGCTCGCATCCGGCCGCCGCCGGACGGGCGCGCTCCGGTGCGGGCCAGCGGCGCGGTCGAGGGCAGCGCGCCAGTTGCGGGTGGCGAGGTCGAGCTCGACGAGCACGGTCGCCGGCCAGGGGGTGTCGATGGCCGGCGACTCGTCCTCGGGGGCCGGGTCCGCTGCCGTCGATGCCGCTGTGCCGATGTCCGGGAGCGGCGGCCCTTCGACGAGCCGGATGCGGGTCACGCGATTCCGCTCGGGAGCGATCGAGGTGCCGGACACGGCGGTGTCCACCGACTGCACCACGCGCTCACCGGCGGCGAGCGTGTAGGGGAAGGGCAGCGCGAGCGGACGGCTGTACGTCTTGTACGAGGCATCCGTCCAGTTGCGCTGATCCTCCATCTCGAACACGTCGCCGGTGAACCGCACATCGACCTCGAGTCCGTCGTGCGACCACGACAGGCCGGCGATGTCCAGGGCCGGCTGGTGCGGGGTGATCCGCACCGGGAACCGCGAGTCCGCGATCGTCCCATCCGAGTGGCGGACGTGCATCGTCGTGCCGGCGAGTCCGGGCGGATGCAGCACGACGAGCCCCGTGCGGTTGGTCGCGAACGCGCTCTGCGACTCCAGGTCGGTAAGCACCCTCAGACGGCCGGGACCGCGCACCTCGGCCCGCACGATCCCGCTCAGCTCAGCACCGAGGCTGCTCGATCGCACGTGCAACGTCACGGCGAGATCGCTAGAGTCGATCCGGTCGACCGTGAACGCGGCGGTGTCCCAGTTGCGATCGCGGACGACCGCGCGCACCGAGCGCAGCACCACGCCTCCCTCGTACGCGATGTCGGCGAGTTCGTCGTCGCGCACCTCGAGCGTCCAGGGCCCGCTTCGCCAGGGCCTGCTGCGCCCGGGCACCACGGGGTCGCTGCTCCACAACTCGGTCATGCGTCCCATCCTCGTCTTCATGTGGCGGATTCGGCGCCCGGTCGCAGGATGCCGCCGAGGTGGCCGTCGTGACCGGGTGCCGGACTTGTGCAGGACGAGGTTCGACGGCACCTCGAGCAGGTGCAGCCGATGAAGAAGACGCCTGATGCGAAGCCGGACTGCGCGGCGCGGCCAACCGGTTGACCAATGCAAGCAGCAGTCGGAAGCCGTGAACACCGGACTGTCGTACGTTGTTCGCATGCCGCCTATCCCGACGACTGCTCGGCCGAGATCACCACCACGCTCGGCGCGCTGCCCAGCGGCACGCCGGTGCCGAACACCGCTTTAGCCGTAAGGAGACGCGATGCCGCGCAATTGGGCTGAACCTACGAGTACACCGCGCCGCGGATCGTCGACGCGACGTCGGTCGACGATGTGCGCCGGGTGCTCCGCGAGCCGGGGGCGCGTCCGTGCCCTGGGCACGCGCCATTCGTTCACCGATCTGCCCGACACGACCGGCACGCTCGTCGACGTGACCGGCCGTGGGTACTGCGGCTGCCGCACTTCGCCTCGACGCCCAGCCCTCGTTCGGTGACGAGATCCAGAGCGAGTACTTCGTCGCCCACGCCGATGCGCCCGCCGCCCTGAACGCGGTGCGCGCGCTCGGTGACGGCATCCGTCCCCATCTCATCTGGACCGAGCTGCGCACGGCCGCGGCCAACGAGCTGTGGCTGAGCCCCGCCTACCGCCGCGACGTCGTGATCATCCACTTCACGTGGTTCACCCACCCCGACGAGGTCGCCGCCGCGCTCGGGCGCATCGAGGCGGCGCTGGAGCCGTTCGACGCGCGGCCGCACCCGGGGCAAGCTGCACGGCTTCGGCCGTGCCGACATGGGACGGGTCCACCCGCGGCTGGCCGATGCCCGCGCGGTGTTCGAGCGTCTCGATCCCGACGGGCGGTTCACCAACGCGCACCTCGAGCGCGTCGGGGTGCGCGAGCGGCGCTGACGCCGCGGGAACTGCGAAAGGGGAGATTCCCGCACGCCGGAGTGTGCGGCTTTCGCGCATCCACCGCCGGGGCGGCGGGGGAGGGGTCAGCTCGCGGCGCGGGTGCGCGCGGGCCTCTCGTCGTCGTCTCGGGGCAGCGGGATCGGCGTGGTGCCGGCGACCTCGTCGCTGAACTCTTCGGGGACGACGACGCTGAGCGGCCGCGTCTCGTCGAGTGTCAGGCGGAACCGCTTGCGCTCGTGGCGGTGCAGGCGGCCCGAGACGAGCAGCCACGTCGCACCGATCGCGAAGGCGACGAAAGCGGCGGCAGCGCCGACTAGGATCGCGACGCGGGGCCCGAACTCGGCGGCGACCCAGCCGACGATCGGCGCGCCGATCGGCGTCCCGCCCATGAGGATCGCCATGTAGAGCGCCAGCACGCGACCGCGCAGCGCCGGGTCGGTCGTGGTCTGCACGTAGCCGTTCGCCGTCGCCATCATCGTCACGACCGAGAAGCCCGTGAACACCAGCGTCGCCGCGTACAGCCAGTACGTCGGCATGAACGCGGACACCACCGCGGCGACCCCGAACATCGCCGTGCCTACGATGAGCACGCGCAGGCGGGCCCGATCGCGGCGGGCGGCCAGCAGCGCGCCGGCGACCGAGCCGATGGCGAGGATCGAGCTGAGCAGACCGAAGCCGTCGGCCTCCTTGTCGAACTCGACCGCCATCGTCGACGCGAGGATGGGGAAGTTCATGCCGAACGCCCCGATGAGGAAGACCATGGCGAAGGTCACGATGAAGTCGGGACGACGGGCGACGTACCTGACGCCGTCGGCCAGGCGCGACGACTGCGGCGCCTTCACGCGCGGCACCAGCTCGTTCGTGCGGATCAGGACCAGGGCGCCGAGCATGGCGAGGAAGGTCACGGCGTTCGCCACGAACACCCAGCCGGTGCCGATCGCGACGATCACGATGCCCGCCACCGCGGGGCCGATCATCCGCGCGCCGTTGAACGACGCCGCGTTCAGCGCGACGGCGTTGGAGGCGTTCTCTCGTGCGACGAGGTCGGAGACGAACGCCTGGCGTGCCGGGTTGTCGAACGCGGCGACCACGCCCAGAGCGAGCGCGAAGCCGTACATGATCGGCAGGGACATCGCGCCGGCGAAGATGAGCGCGCCGATGGCGACGCCGAGCAGCAGCAGCAGGCTCTGCGTGAGGAGAAGGAGCTTGCGGCGGTCGAAGCGGTCCGCGACGAGCCCGGTGACGCCCACCAGCAGCAGCGGTGGAGCGAACTGCAGCGCCATCGTCACGCCCATGGCGGCGGCGTCGTTCGACGTCAGCTCGGTCAGCACGACCCAGCTGATGGCAGTCGCCTGCATCCATGCGCCGATGTTCGACACCAGGGCGCCGATGAACCAGACGCGGTAGTTGAAGGCCGAGAACGACCGGAACATCGCGCTCATCGGTCGACCATCCGCTGCATGATCTCGGCGGCCGCGGCGATGGTGCCGCGCTCGGCGGGCGTGAGTTCCGCGAGGGATGCCTCGACCCACGCGTCGCGGCGGCGGGCCGTCTCTTCGACCACGGCTTCGCCGTCGGGCGTCAGCGAGATGACCACCTTGCGGCCGTCGCTCTCGTCGGCGGCGCGGACGATGTAGCCGGATTCCTGCAGGCAGTTGACCGTGCGGTTCATGGAGGGCGCCGACACACGCTCGCGCTCGGCGAGTTCGCCGAGGGTGTGCGCGCCGTGGACGCGCAGGGCTGCCAGCACGGCGAACTGGCCGTCGCTCATGGAGTCGACGGCACGCTGCGTGCGCATGCGCCGGGCGAGGCGGAACGTCGCGATCCGGAGCTGTGATGCGGCGGGCGACAGGTCGGGGTGGTCTCCCGCGTCGGCGGGAGAGGGAGTGGGGGTCGTCAGGGTTTCGTTGCTCATCCGGTTGTTTAGCTTAGCTTATTAGCTTTGCTAAAGAAAGTCTGCGGTTGCCGCGATGAGCGTGTGCGCGGGGCTTCGGTGTCTCGCACCTAGACTTCTGCGCATGCCCGAGTTCATCGATGCGTACGGCATCACGATCTTCTTCGACGTCCATCCGGCGAAGACCGAACCGCGGGCGGTCGTTCAGCTGCTGCACGGCGTCGGCGAGCATGCCGGACGGTACGCCGTGCTGATCGACGCGCTCACCACGAACGGCTACACCGTGTGGGCCGCGGACCACCGCGGCCACGGTCGCACCGGCATGCAGCAGCACGGCGGCGATGTCGCCCTGTTGGGGCACCTCGGTCCCGGCGGCCTGCGCGCGGCGCTCGCCACGATGTGGCAGTTCACCGAGCAGATCCACGCCGAGAACCCCGGATTGCCGCTCGTGCTGCTCGGTCACTCCGGCGGCTCCGTGCTCGCCCAGATGCTGGTGAACGCGCATCCCGAGGCGTACGACGGACTGGTCCTGACCGGCTCCGCGCTGCGCATGCCGGGGTCGATCCACACAAGCGGACTCAATAAGCCGTGGGCGGGTCCCGACGCGACGGGAACCGAGTGGCTCTCGAGCGACCTCTCGGTGGGGCGGGCCTTCCTCGACGACCCCCTCACCACCAGCGAAGACCCGATCAAGCTGATCGGGGTGCTGGATTCGCTGCGCATGTATGGTCTGCCCCGTCGCAACCTCGGTCGCGACATCCCGACCCTCCTCATGGTCGGTCGGGACGACACGGTCGGCGGACCGCGCAGCGTGCACCGGCTCGCCGATGCGTATCGCACCCGCTCCGGATTCACCGACGTGACGACGCTCGTCTACCCGGAAGCGCGGCACGAGATCTTCAACGAGGTCATGCAGCAGGACGTCCGCGCCGACCTGCTCGCGTGGCTCGAGCGGATCGCTCCCTCGAGAGCCTGACCCGGACCGCTGCCCCGATGGCGCCTCCTGCCGGCCGATTCCACCGTTGACGACCGGCGCCGGATGAGTCAGCCTGGCCGCAGTGGTCACTGTGGGAGCGCTCCCACGCTGGTTTCGAAGTCCGGCGGGCCGTCGGTCCCGCAGTGCCGCTCCTCGGGCGACGGTGCCCGGAGGTCGACGACGACCAGGAGATCCACATGACCCACCCACCCGCCAGACTTCGCGCGCGGCCCCCACAGCGTGCCTGGGCACTGGGCGCCGCCGCCGCACTCGCGGTCGGGCTCGCCGTGCCGCTGAGCGCGACCGCGGCCGCCGCCGACGAACCGGACGGCGACCTCGTCGGCTCCGAGCTCTACGTCAACCCGTGGAGCACCACCCTCGAAGCGGCCCAGTCGCTCACCGGGCAGGCGCGAGACGACGCCCAACTGCTGGGCTCGATCCCGTCCGCGGACTGGTTCACCTCGGGCACGCCGGCCGACGTCGAGGCGGCCGTCGATGACGTGGTCACCGCCGCCGCCGCGCAGGGCCGCATGCCCGTGCTCGTCGCGTACAACCTCCCCTTCCGCGACTGCGCGCAGTACTCGGCGGGCGGAGCGGCGGACACCGCGGCGTACAACGCCTGGATCGACGGGTTCGCCGCCGGCATCGGAGATCGTGCCGCCACCGTGATCCTCGAGCCCGACGGCCTCGGCATCATCCCGCACCACGTCACGCTCGACGGGCAGATGGAGTGGTGCCAGCCGGCCGAGGTGCCCGCCGACACCGCCGCCGCCGACCGCTTCACCCAGCTGAACCACGCCGTGGATGCGATCGGCGCTCTGCCGGAGGCATCCGTCTATCTCGACGGCACCAGCTCGGCGTGGCTCAACGTCGGCGAGATCTCGGACCGTCTGATCAAGGCCGGCGTGCAGGACGCAGACGGATTCTTCCTCAACGCCCAACTACCAGTTCACGGCGAACAACACCGCGTACGGCACCTGGGTGTCGCAGTGCATCGCCTACGCCACGCAGGTCAACGCGGGCGACTTCGGCTCGTGCGGCAACCAGTACTGGAACGGCGGCCCCGCGACCGATTGGCAAGGTGTGGGCATGTCGCCGTACGGCGAATGGAGCGCGGATGCCGCCGACCCGGCGCTCAACACCAGCGGCGTCGACTCGCGCTACGCGGCGATCCTCGGCGATGTGGAGGCCACCACGCGCTTCGTCATCGACACCAGCCGCAACGGCCTCGGGCCCTGGGACCACGAAGGCCAGTACGGCGACACGCACGAAGACTGGTGCAACCCGCCGGACCGCGGCCTGGGCACCCGCCCCGACACGACGACGGGTACGCCCCTCGTGGACGCATACCTGTGGATCAAGGTGCCGGGCGAATCCGACGGCAAGTGCTACCGCGGCACGGCGGGCCCGCTCGATCCGGAGCGCGGCATGGAGGACCCCGCGGCAGGTCAGTGGTTCGTCGAGCAGGCGCGCGAGCTCATCGCTTTGGCCAACCCGCCGCTTGCGCCGCTCGACTGCCACGTCGAGTGGGTCGCCGACGGCGACGAGGATGCGTTCTCGGCGACGGTGCGCCTGTCGGGCGTCGTCGCCGACCGGTGGACGCTCGCGTTCGCCGTGCCCGACGGGCAGATCGTGACGAAGGCCACGCGCGCGACCGTCACCCAGGCCGACGGCATCGTGACCGTCAGCGGCGCGACCAAGAAGGGCGGCAAGGCGCCCGACACGGTGATCCACGCGAAGGGCGCGGCGAGCACGCCGTGGCAGTTCCTTCTCGACGGGCGGGCCTGCACCTCATAGCGAGGGACGCGCTGCACTCCAGAGAGGCGGCGATGACGGATGCCTCGGCCCGTCGTCGCCGCCTCTTACCAGTCCTGCGGGTGTCGCGTCCAGCCCCGGCCTGTTTCGGGGGCCCGGAGCCGCGCGTCGATAGGCTGACCGGCGCCGCGGCGGCTGCCGCGGCATCCCTCGCGAAAGGTTCCCCCCACCTTGATCACCCTCAGCTGGCTCCTGCTCATCGCGCTCATCGGCGGCGCGGTCGCCCTCTTCGACGGCATCCTCCGAGTGCGGGGCAAGGGCAACACCGTCGTCGGCATCATCGAGATCGTCGTCGCCGCGCTGTTCATACTGTCGCTGTTCCTGCCCGGCATTCCGTTCGGCTCGCTCGTGCTGGCGATCGCGACGCTCATCGTGATCGTCGTGGGGCTCCTGCTCCGCGGCCGTCAGGGCATCGGCATCGCGATCGCGGCCCTCGCGGTCATCGCACTGTGGATCGTGCTCGTCAACCGGTGGCTCGTCATCCCCGGGATCAACTGATCTCTCGGCCGGGCGTCGCCTTCGGGCGGCGCCCGGTCTCTGGGCGCGCCGGCAATAGGCTGAACGCATGCACGGCGAATACAAGGTGCCCGGCGGAAAGCTCGTCGTCGTCGACCTCGAGGAGCGCGACGGCCGCATCGCGGACTTCCACCTCGCGGGCGACTTCTTCCTGGAGCCGGACGATGCGCTCGACGACATCGACGCCGCGGTGAACGGACTGCCGATCGAGGCGGACGTCGCGGCCATCGCCGCCGCCGTGCGGTCCGCGCTTCCGAGCGGGGCGCAGCTGCTGGGCTTCACGCCTGAAGCGGTCGGCACCGCCGTACGCCGCGCCCTCGTCACCGCCCCCGGCTGGCACGACTTCGATTGGGAGATCGTCCACGACAAGCCGGTCTCGCCGCGCATGAACCTGGCGCTCGACGAGGTGCTCACCGGCCGCGTCGGCGACGGCCGGCGGCGCCCGACGCTGCGGATCTGGGAGTGGGACGAGAACGCCGTCGTGATCGGCTCGTTCCAGTCGCTGCGTAACGAGGTCGACCCCGACGGGGCCGCGAAGCACGGCTTCGACGTCGTGCGCCGCATCTCGGGCGGCGGCGCGATGCTCATGGGCGCCAACTCGATCGTCACGTACTCGCTGTACGTGCCCGCATCACTGGTCGCCGGTCTGACGTTCGCGGACTCGTACGCGTTCCTCGACGACTGGGTGCTGCAGGCGCTGCGGACCCTCGGCATCGACGCCACGTACCAGCCGCTTAACGACATCGCCTCGCCCCAGGGCAAGATCGGCGGCGCCGCGCAGAAGCGCCTCGCGAACGGGGGAGTGCTGCACCACGCGACCCTCAGCTACGACATGGACGGCAGGGTCATGACCGAGGTGCTGCGCATCGGCCGCGAGAAGCTCAGCGACAAGGGGACGACGTCGGCCGACAAACGCGTGGACCCGCTGCGCCGTCAGACCGGTCTTCCCCGCGAGGCGATCATCGCCAAGCTCGCGGAGACGTTCCAGAACCTCTACGGCGCCGTCGCCGGTCACATCACCGACGACGAGTACGCCGAGGCCGAGGCGCTCGTGGAGTCCAAGTTCGCGACCGACGCGTGGCTGCGCCGGGTCCCGTGACGGGCGGGGGCGCGTGACCTCGGCTGCGGGAGGAACTGATGCCGCGCCGGGCGGCCGCGCAGCGGCCCCCCGCTCCACCCCGGCGCCCGGCTCGGCGGCTCCCGGCTCCGTCGAAATCCACGAGGGCGACAATCTCGAGGTCATCCGGCGGCTGCCCGACGCCTCCTTCACCCTGATCTACCTCGACCCGCCGTTCAACACCGGCCGCCCGCAGGAGCGCTCGATCGAGACCGCCAGGTCGCGGCATCCGTCCCCCTCCCTATCACCCGACGTCCCCGCCCACTCCCTCTCGGCGAGACCCCAGCGGGCGGACGAGACGGTGGGGGATTTCCACGGTCTCGGCGACCCGGTGGGGTCTCGCGGGGTGGGTGGTGCGGGAGCGCCACCGATCGCAGCCGGCGTCGTGCGGCGCGGGTTCCATGGTCGCGAGTACGAGCGCATCCGCGGCGACCTGCGGGCCTACGACGACCGGTTCGACGACTACTGGGGCTTCCTCGAGCCGCGGCTGCTCGAGGCCTGGCGCCTGCTCGCCGAGGACGGCACGCTGTACCTGCATCTCGACTACCGCGAGGCGCATTACGCCAAGGTGCTGATGGACGCGCTGGTCGGGCGCGAGCGCTTCCTCAACGAGCTCATCTGGGCCTATGACTACGGCGCCAAGACGCGCAAGCGCTGGCCCACCAAGCACGACACGATCCTCGTGTACGTCAAGGATCCGAAGGCGTACTGGTTCGACTCGGATGCCGTGGACCGCGAGCCCTACATGGCGCCGGGGCTGGTCACGCCCGAGAAGGCCGAGCGCGGCAAGCTCCCGACCGACGTCTGGTGGCACACGATCGTGCCGACGACCGGGCGCGAGAAGACGGGCTACCCGACGCAGAAGCCCGAGGGCATCCTGCGACGGATCGTGCAGGCCTCATCGCGCCCGGGGGACCGGGTGCTCGACTTCTTCGCGGGCAGCGGCACCACGGGTGCGGTGGCGTCGGCGCTCGGCCGCGACGCCGTCCTCGTCGATCACAACCCCGAGGCGATCGCCGTCATGCGCGAGCGGATGCCGCACGCCCGCGTTTCGGGCGTGGAGGACGAGCAAACGCTTCCCTAGGCTGGAGGCATGCGCTTCGGTACCTTCATCCCCCAAGGCTGGCGATTCGATCTGGTCGGCATCGACCCCTCCGAGCACTGGGCGGTGATGAAAGGGCTGGCAGAGCGCGCCGACGCCGGTGCGTGGGAGTCGCTGTGGGTCTACGACCACTTCCACACGACGCCCGTGCCGAGCGAGGAGGCGACGCACGAGGCATGGACGCTGATGGCGGCGTTCGCGGCGTCGACCCACCGCATCCGCCTCGGCCAGATGTGCACGTGCATGGGCTACCGCAATCCCGCCTACCTTGCGAAGGTCGCCGCGACCGTCGACATCGTCTCGGGCGGCCGCACCGAGATGGGCATCGGCGGCGGCTGGTACGAGCACGAGTGGGAGGCGTACGGCTACGGCTTCCCGCCGGTTCCGGAACGGCTGCGGATGCTGCGCGAAGGCGTCGACATCATGCAGCAGGCGTGGACCACCGGCCGCGCCACCCTCGACGGGAAGCACTACCAGGTCGACGGCGCCCTCGTGCAGCCGCTGCCCCTCCAGAACGGTGGCATCCCCATCTGGGTCGCCGGCGGCGGCGAGAAGGTGACGCTCAAGATCGCGGCGAAGTACGCGTCGTACACGAACTTCGCCGGCTCGCTCGACGACATCGACCGCAAGAGCGCGATCCTCCGCGAGCACTGCGACGCCCTCGGCCGCGACTTCTCGGAGATCACCCGCAGCTCGAACTTCAACACGATCGTCGGCGCGACCGAGGCCGAGGCCCACGAGCGTCTCGCGGCAGTCAAGGCTCGGGTCCTCCCGTTCGTCGGGCAGGAGCGCGCCGACCAGATCGAGCACGACTACGTGAGCTCGCCCGCCTTCGGCGCGGTCGAGCAGGTGGTCGAGCGTCTCGCCGAGCGCGAGCGGCACGGCATCACCTACGCGATCCACTACTTCCCCGAGGCGGCCTATGACCTCTCGGGCATCGAGCTCTTCGAGCGCGAAGTGCTGGCCGCGCTGGCCTGACGCGCCAACTCCGCAGAATCACCCCGGATATGCGGCGATCGGCTCGAATCCTGCCGGGTTCGCGCGATTCTTCGGAGTTCGTGTGGCGTGCGGGGCGCGGTCGTCGGGTCAGACGAGGGTGCGGACGCTGCGGTAGCCGTCGGCGATGACATCGGGAGCGGATGCCGCGCCTCCGAACACGCGTGTCGTCCCGGGTGCGTCCGACCAGGCGCGCCACCCGGGGGCGTCGCCCCGGATGAGGGCGACCGCGGCGCCGTGGATCGCGTCGGAGAGTCGCCGCGGGGGAGCGTCGCCGGCGATCGCGGCCACATGAGGCTCGTCGAGGCAGTCGAACCAGAACGGCACGTCCAGGCAGTGCAGCGCCCACCGCCGGGTCGGCGAGGGCCAGGAGAAGCGGTACACCCACGTCGGTGCGGCCCCGCGCGCGTCGGCGACCTTCACGACCGTCGAGCGGAAGACCACGTCGGTGACGTAGCGGCCGAGGACCGCTGCCGTCCCCTTGCGGCGCTGTGCCGCATTGTCGGTGAGGTAGGCGCGTCGGCGATCGCGGGGCACGTCGAGCTTCGCAAGTGCCTGGCCCGCGGGGATGAACCGGAGCTTGCGCTGGGCCGAGTCGAGCACCATCGTGAACTCGTCGTCCGTCGTGCCGAGCACGAGGGGCTTGTCGGCCCCCGCGCCGGAGCGCAGCGCGGCGATCGTGGGATCGGGGACGAGGTCGCCGTCGATCATCGGACCCCACGAGAGCCCGTCGTCCAGCAGCCCTCGCACACCGGCGAGGCGATCGGCCGATTCGGGCTCGACAGCCTTCGACTGGAGGGCGTGCAGGGTCTCCTCCGGTACGGAGGCGAAGCCCTCGCGCGTCGGCGCGACGCCGGCGAGACGAGCGAGCCTCGCCGATGCGGTGCGAGCACGCTCGGACGAGACGTCCGCCAGTGCGCCCGACAGCGCCCACACGGAATGGAACAGATGCTGCGCGGCGGGCATTGCGAGCAGTCGGAGCACCGCGCCTCCGCCGGCGGACTGCCCCGCGATCGTGACGTGCGACGGGTCGCCCCCGAATCTCGCGATGTTGTCCTGCACCCACTGCAATGCGGCGAGCCAGTCCCGCACGCCACGGTTCGACGGTGCGCCGTCGATGTGCCCGAATCCGTCGAAGCCGAGGCGATACGAGATCGTCACCGTGACGACGCCGTCGCGGTTGAAAGCGAGGCCGTCGTACCAGGGGCTCGCCGGAGACCCGGAGACGTAGCCCCCGCCGTGGATCCAGACGAGAACAGGGAGCGCGGTATCCACCACGCCCGGAACGGGCGTGAACACGTTGACGTTGAGCGTCGCGTTGCCGGGCACGGACGGCTCCGGAATGAGGGTGATCCCCGCGTCGCCGCGCTGCGCGGTCGCACCGAACTCGAGTGCGTCCCGCACACCCTCCCATGGTTCGGGCGGCACGGGCGCCTCGAATCGCAGTGCCCCGACCGGGGCCTTCGCGAACGGAATGCCGAGGAACGCGGCCGATCCGCCCGATCCGGGTTCGCCCCGCCAGAGGCCGCGAACCCTTCCCGTGACGGTGTCGGCCTCCACGTAACGCGTCGTCGCCGTGTCTGGGCTCGAAGGCGCGGAGACTGCGGGCGACGTGCCGGCAGCTGCCGGCGGGGGCGTGGGGTTCATGGCTTCTCCGGCGTGAGCAAGTCGAACAGGGCGCCGACGGTCGCGGCCATGTCGACGTCGGGCTCCAGTATCCACTGCACCTGCATGCCGTCCGCGACCGCCTGGAAGATGCGGGCGAGCGCCTCGGGTTCGATGCGGCTGTCGAGCCTGCCCGCCGCTTGCTGGGCGGCGATCGCCGCCGCGAAGGATCCGCGCAGGTTCTTGCCGCGCGCGAGGAAGAACTGGTGCGCGGGGTGCTCCGGATCCGCCGCGTCGACCGACAGCCGTGCGAAGAGATGCACCAGGCCGGGGACGTCGGCGTTGTGGCCGATGACGCCGAGAAAGCCCGCGCGGATGTCGCCCTGCTCGGCGTCCTCGACCCGCGGGGCGCCGTGCTCGAGATCGACTCCCAGGCCCTGGTCGAGCGAGTCGATCTCGTCGCGCTTGCGCAGGATCTCGGTGAAGAGATCCTCCTTGCTGTCGAAGTAGTGCAGGAGTCCGGCCTGGCTGAGGCCCACGGCATCCGCGAGCTCCTTCACCGACGCGCCGCGGTAGCCCTCGCGGGCGATCACGTCGAGGGCGCGCGTGAGGATCTCCTCCCGCTTCGCGACGCCCTTGGCGTAGGAGCCGCGTCGTCCGGTACCGCTCTCGGTCATAGGAGAAGTAAACCCGAATATCGCTTGATTTCTCAAAACCAAATGACATAAGGTTTTGCCGAGTGCGCTCACCGTCGAGCCCATGTCATCTGAAGCAGGGACCTGGTCATGACAGTGCCGTCGGACGACACCGCGTCCTCGGCATCCTCGGCGCGCTGGCCGTCTGGCCGAGCAAGGCCGTCCGCTGAACCGCGGCCACAGGCTTCCACACCCCGAAGAAAAGGAACTCCATGAGCATCCCCGATGTCACGGAACTGACCCTCGAAGAGAAGGCGTCGCTGACCAGCGGCGCGAGCTTCTGGTACACCAAGCCCGTCGAGCGAGTGGGCGTGCCCGCGATCATGGTCACCGACGGCCCGCACGGCCTGCGCAAGCAGCGCGAGGGCGGTGACCACCTGGGCATCGGCGACAGCGTGCCCGCCACCTGCTTCCCGCCGGCCGTCGGCCTCGGCTCGTCGTGGGACGTCGAGCTCATCCACCGCGTCGGCGAGGCGCTGGGCGCCGAGACGTCGATCGAGAACGTCGCGGTGCTGCTCGGCCCCGGCATCAACATCAAGCGCTCGCCGCTGTGCGGCCGCAACTTCGAGTACCTCTCCGAGGACCCGATCGTCTCGGGTGTGCTGGGCGCCGCGATCGTGAACGGCATCCAGTCGCAGGGCGTGGGCACCTCGCTCAAGCACTTCGCGGCCAATAACCAGGAGAACGACCGCATGCGGTCCTCGTCCGACGTCGACCCGCGCCCGCTGCGGGAGATCTACCTGCGCGGGTTCCAGCGGGTCGTCGAGGACGCCCAGCCCTGGACCGTGATGTGCTCGTACAACCGCATCAACGGCGTGTACGCCTCGGAGGACCCGTGGCTGCTCACCCAGGTGCTGCGCGACGAGTGGGGCTTCGAGGGTCTCGTGGTCTCGGACTGGGGTGCGGTCAACGAGCGCGTGCCGGGCCTCGCCGCCGGCATGGACCTCGAGATGCCGTCATCCAACGGCGTCACCGACGCGCAGATCGTCGCGGCGGTGCAGGACGGCTCGCTCGACGAGTCGGTGGTGGATGTCGCGGCCGGGCGTGTGCTCGACCTCGTGCGCAAGGCGACCGACGGTGCCGGCGCCATCGCGGGACCGCTCGACGTCGACGCCCACCACGCGCTCGCGCGGGAGGCCGCCGGCCGCTCCATCGTTCTCCTCAAGAACGACGGGGTCCTGCCGCTGGCGAAGAACGCGAGGCTCGCCGTGATCGGCGAGTTCGCCGCGAAGCCGCGCTTCCAGGGCGCGGGTTCGTCGATGATCAACCCGACGCGCCTCGACACCGCGCTCGACGAGATCCGCGCGCTCGCCGCCGGTGAGGTCGCCTACGCGCAGGGGTTCAGCAACGCGCTCGACGTCTCGGACGACCAGACCGCGGCGCTGCGCGCGGAGGCGGTGGCCGCGGCATCCGCTGCCGACGTGGCCGTCGTGTTCCTGGGACTGCCCGCCCGTCTCGAGTCCGAGGGCTACGACCGCGACGACATCGACCTGCCCGCCGCGCAGCTCGCCCTGCTGGACGCGGTGCTCGCGGCGAACGCGAACACCGTCGTGGTGCTCTCGAACGGCGGCGTCGTGGCGCTGCCGTTCGCCGACCGCGTGCCGGCGATCCTGGAGGGCTGGCTGCTCGGTCAGGCCGGCGGCGGTGCGACCGCCGACGTGCTGTTCGGCGCCGTCAATCCGTCGGCCAAGCTGACCGAGACGATCCCGGTGCGGCTCGAGGACACCCCGGCGTTCCTCGACTTCCCCGGCGAGTTCTCGCACACCCGCTACGGCGAGGGCCTCTTCGTCGGCTACCGCTGGTACGACGCGCGCCGTCTCGAGGTAGGGTTCCCCTTCGGCCACGGACTGTCGTATACGACGTTCTCTTACGCGGATGCCGCGGCGGTCGTCGACGCGGACGGCGACGTCGCGGTGACCGTTGCCGTCACCAACACCGGCGATCGCGCCGGCCGCGAGGTCGTGCAGGTCTACACGTCGCTCGCGGACTCGGCGGTGCAGCGTGCGCCGCGCGAGCTCAAGGCGTTCGCCTCGGTCGCGCTCGAGCCGGGCGAGACCCAGGTGGTCACGCTCACGGTGCGCCGCAAGGATCTCGCCTACTGGGACGTCCGCGCCGACCGCTGGGTCGTCGAGGGCGGCGAGTACGCCGTCGACATCGCGGCGTCGAGCCGCGACATCCGCTCGTCCGTGTCGGTGGCGGTCGACGGCGACGCGTTCACGCTGCCGCTGTCGCGCACGTCGTCGATGGGCGAGGTGCTGGCTCACCCGATCGCCGGGCCGATCGTGCAGGCCGCGATGGCCCAGATGCTCGGCGGCGTCAGCGACAGCGCGGCGTCGATCATGCCCGAGGGCGTCGACATGTCCAAGATGATGGAGTCGTTCCCGGTCGGCCGCATCGGCATGATGGGCGCCCTCGCGGGCGACGGCGAGGGTGTCGGCCCCGAGATGATCGACGGCCTCATCGCGATGGCGAACGCCGGCGGCGCGCCGCAGCAGGTCTGACACGCGCCACAGGATGCCCCGGCACCGAGCCCCGCGCGGGCACGATGCCGGGGCATCCGTCGTCTCGGCGTGCCCCTTGCCGCGGATGCGGAGGCGCGATGCCGGGGCATCCGTCGTCCGCGCCGGGCGCCCACCAGCCGGTGGCGCCGGGCGCCCACCAGCCGGTGGCCGCCCGTTCGGTTCGACGACACCGCGCGTTCACCAGCCCTTCGCACACCGTCGAGACGCTGGGCCGAACCCGAACCCCCCTCGTCGAAGGTGACCGCCGATGCGATCTCATCCGTCTTCCCACGCGCGTGTGCGCGCCCTCGTCGCCGTCGCGGCCGTGGCCTCGCTCGCGGCCGTTCCGGTCGTGGTGGCACCGGCGGCCTTCGCCGTCGAGCCCCCCGCGATCGTGAGTGAGATCGAGGCCGCCGTCGTCGGTCTCGAGCCGACGAGCGCCGGTGCTGCGATCGTGATCAACGAGGTCAACTCTGACCCCGGCGACTGGATCGAGCTCACCAACATCGGCAGCGACGCCGTCGACCTCTCGGGCTGGCTGCTCGCCGACAACGCCCGCCTCACCGACGCCACCCACCTGCAGTCGATCGCGGCCGGGACCACGCTCCAGTCCGGCGGCTTCCTGAAGCTCGATTACACCGCCGCCGGGCTCGGCAAGGGCGACGAGACGAACCTCTACCTCCCCGACGCGACGACGCTCGTCGACACCACCACGTGGCCGGCCGGCACCCACGCCACCTCGTGGGGTCGCTGCGCCGACGGCACTGGCGACTTCCAGGCGACCACGCCGACCCCGGGCGCCGCCAACGTGTGCGGGACGACGACGCCGCCGCCGGCGCCGGCACTGGACCCGAACTGGGACGACATCGAGATCAACGAGATCGCCTCGCTCAATGACGACGACACGGGCAACCCGGGCTTCGGCGATGCTGTCGAACTGGTCAACACCGGCACGCACGACGTCACGATCGAAGGCTGGTACCAGACCGACAGCGGTGCGGCCACAGGCGCGTCGCCGCTGACCCTGGCGGATCTCACGACCTGGGACGGCGACTCGCTCGAACCGGCCGGCTCATGGATCATCCCCGCCGGCGGGTATGTCGCATTCTCCTCGAAGAAGGGCCTTTCTGGAGAGGGCGATGCCGTCAAGATCTACGGCCCGGGCGCTGACGCGGCGACGCGCCAGCTCGTCGACGAGCAGGCATACGGCGACGGCGACGCCGGTGTATCCGACACGTACGACTCCGATGCGCGTGCCTTCGCGGCCTGCCCGGACGCGTCCGACGAGTTCTGGCGCGTGACCGAGAACAGTTTCGGGCAGGACAACACCTCGTCGTGCGCGACGAAGTCCCGCCGTCTGGATACGCCGGTCGTCCTCAACGAGGTCTCGAACGTCGGCGGAAAGGCCGAGCTGCTCAACACCGGGTCGGGGTCGGTGGACATCTCGGGCTGGGAGCTGCGGGATGCGCAGGATGCCGTGGTCCACACCGTTCCCGCCGGCACCGTGCTCGCGGCCGGCGCGTTCTACGTCGCGGACGACATCGCCGGGCTCGACAGCGCCGACGCGCTCACCATCCGCCGCGCGGAAGACGGCGCGAGCGTGATCGCGCACACCTGGTACGAGGACGGCATCGCGTCCTACAGCCGCTGCGATCTGTTCGGGACGGTGTCGTACGTCGAGACGCCGACCGCGACCTGGGGTGCGGCGAACGCCTGCCCGGGCTTGAGCACCGAGACCTGGCCGGGCGCCGCCACGGTGTCGGTCGTCGACGCGGTCGACGCCTTCACCGATCTCGACGCGAACGATGAGGGCGACGTGTCAGGCGCGGCGTTCGACCCCTCCGATCCGAGCATCCTCTGGGTGGTGATGAACAAGGGCCGCCTGTTCAAGATGCACGCGGTGAACGGTGTCTACGAGTCGTTCCCCGAGTGGGTCGGCGGCATCCCGCTCCGCTTCGCGGACGGTGGGGGCGAGCTGGACTCCGAGGGCATCACGGTCGCCCCCGACGGCGCGGTCTACATCACCTCGGAGCGCGACAACGGGCGCGCGAAGGACACGTCGTCGAACAAGATCGCCCGGTTCGATGTGAGCGCCGTGATGGCGACGACCACGGAGCTCGTCGCGACGCGTGAGTGGGATGTGAACGAGTTCGTCACGACCGGCACCAACCTCGGACTCGAAGGCATCACCTACGTGCCTGACGCGTTCCTGGTCGCATCCGGCTTCGAGGTCGACGGCACCGCGTACGCGGCGTCGGACTACGTCACTCCCGGGCTGTTCGTGACGGCGGTGGAGGCCACCGGCGCGCTGCACTTCTTCTCCCTCGCCGCCGGCGCCGCGCCCGTCGAGGTGAAGGTCGAGAGCTCGGGCTTCCCGTGGTCGATGGACGTCGCCTACGACGCGGATCGCGGCGCGCTGTGGGCCCTGTGCGACGACGGCTGCGGCGGCGTCTACAACCTCCTCGACGTCGTCGACGGAGACTTCGAGGTCGCGCACTCGTACGCCCGCCCCGCCGGGATGCCGAATCTCAACAACGAAGGCATGGCCGTCGCCCCGGCGTCCACGTGCGCGGACGGCTTCCAGGAGGTCGTATGGGCCGACGACGGTGACACCGACGGCCACTCGCTGCGCGCGGGCACGCTCCCGTGCCCGTCGACGGACGAGCCGGGTGGACCGGGAGAGCCGACGCCGACCCCGACGCCGGGCGCCCCGGCGACCCCCGGGCCGGCGCCGGACGGACAGCTCACCGACGCGACGCGTGGGTCGGTCGACGCACCGGCGACGGCCGCGGCAGGGCAGACGGTGACGCTCTTCGTCGGCACGCAGTACGCCGGCGACACCGTCTCGGTGTGGCTGCACTCCACTCCGATCTCGCTCGGCGCCCACGTGGTGAGCGCGGCGGGCACGGTGACGGTGACCCTGCCGGCGGGCGTCGCCCCGGGCGAGCATCGGCTGGTCGTCCTGGATGCCGACGGCAACGTGATCGGCTGGACCGAGGTGACCGTGACTGGGTCGCTGGCGGCGACTGGCGCCGACGGTGCCGGGCTGGCCGCGACTGCGGGGCTCGCCGCCGCGCTGATCGGCGCGGGCGTTCTCACGGTCGTGCTGCGCCGCCGCCGCGCGCACGCCTGACACGAGAACGACGATGCCCCGGCACCTGGTGCCGGGGCATCGTCGCGTGGGGGATCAGCTGTTGAGGAAGGCCAGGAGCGCCTCGTTCACCTCGGCGCCGTGGGTCCACAGCAGGCCGTGCGGGGCACCCTCGAGCTCGACGTAGGTCGCATCGGGCAGGAGGTCCTTGAACCGCCGCGCGGTCACGTCGATCGGCAGGATGTTGTCGGCGGTGCCGTGGAGGATGAGCGTCGGCACGTCGATGGCCGGGATGTCGGCGCGGAAATCGGTCGGCCACGTCAGCGGCGCCGCGGCGACCGCGGTGTTGCCGGCGAGGTTCGCGATCTGCGCGCTGCCCTCCAGCGCCTCCTGCGAGATGCGCGTGCCGAGGTTGTCGTCGAGGTTGTAGAAGTCCTTGAAGAAGCCGGCCATGAACGCGTAGCGGTCGTCGCGCACGGACTGCGCGATGCCGTCGAAGAACCCCTGGGGGCCGGCGCCACCCGGGTTGTCCTCGGTCTTGAGCAGGTACGGCTCGAGAGAGCCGAGGAATGCCGCCTTCGCGATGCGAGCGCTGCCGTAGCGCGACAGGTAGCGGGCGATCTCGCCGGTGCCCATCGAGAAGCCCACGAGGACAGCGTCGCGCAGGTCCAGGTCCTCGATCAGGGCGTGGAGGTCGGCCGCGAACGTGTCGTAGTCGTAGCCCGCGCCGGCCTTGGTCGATGCGCCGAAGCCACGGCGGTCGTACGCGATCACGCGGTAGCCGGCATCCAGCAGCGCCGCCTGCTGCTTGCCCCACGACTCGCCGTTCAGGGGGAACCCGTGGATCAGCACGACAGGCTGCGCGTCGGCCGGTCCTTGGTCGGTGTAGTAGAGGTCGATGTCGACCGAGTTCTCGGTTCCGACGGTGATGTACGCCACGATCGCTCCTTACGTGCGCGGATCGGATGCCCGCGCACCAGGTTCGACGCTAGAGCGCCCCGATCCATTCCCGCCACACCTTGCGCGCCGTGCGTCGCCCCTTCCCCAACGTTCACTTGCGCTGAACGTACGCGCCCACGTGGAATCGGCGTACGTCCAGCGCAAGTGAACGGGGGCCCGGGGCGCGCGGCGCGCGGCGGCGCAGGACGAAGAGGCGAGCGGCGCGGGGGTGCGGCGCGCGGAACGCGAGGGGCGGTGATCAGTCGCGGGCGGCGCCGGCGGACGGGGTCACGCTGAAGATCGTGGGGGCGGCGAAGCCGGCCGATGCGAAGGCGGCGGTGGTGGCATCCGTCACGGCCTGCACCCGATCGCGGGCGACCAGGGCGATCGCGGCGCCGCCGAAGCCGCCGCCGGTCATGCGGGCGCCGACGGCGCCGGCGGACAGCGCCGCCTCCACCGCGGTGTCGAGCTCGGGCACCGAGATCTCGAAGTCGTCGCGCATCGAGGCGTGCGACGCGACGAGGAGGTCGCCGATTGCGGTCGGGCCCTGCTCGCGGATGGTGCGCACGGTGTCGAGCACGCGCTGGTCCTCGGTGACGACGTGGCGCACGCGGCGGAAGGTCACGTCGTCGACGATCTCGGCCAGGCGCGGCATGTCGTCGAGGGTCACGTCGCGCAGGGCGGGAACCCCGAGCGCTGCGGCTCCGCGCTCGCAGGCCGCCCGGCGCTCTCCGTAGCCGCCGGTCGCGTGCGAGTGCTTCACGCCGGTGTCGATGACGACGAGCTCGAGTCCGGCATCCGCGAATCCGAGGTCGATGACCTGGGCGTCGAGCGAGCGGCAATCGAGGAAGATCGCGGCGTCGGCGCGGCCGAGGAGCGCCGCCATCTGGTCCATGATGCCGGTGGGCGCGCCGACGGCCTCGTTCTCGGCGCGGCGGCCGACCTTCGCCAGCGCGACGCGGTCGAGGCTGATTCCCCACGCGTCGGCGAGGGCGACGGCAGTCGCGCCCTCGATCGCCGCCGACGACGATAGCCCCGCGCCCACGGGCACGTCGGAGGCGAAGGCGAGGTCGACGCCGGGGACGATCGACGGGTCGGTTCCGGATGCCGCGAGCAGCGCCCACGCGACCCCCAGCGGGTAGCGGGCCCACTCCGGCACCTCGTCGCGTCGCCCGGGGAAGACCTCGGCGAGCTCTGCCAGGGCCAGCTCGGCGGTCGTGTCTTCGAAGGTCGAGGCGACGCGCACACGGAGGGCCCCGTCGGCGCGAGGCGCGAGCGCGACGTGCGTGCGGTGCTGGATGGCGAAGGGCAGCACGAAGCCGTCGTTGTAGTCGGTGTGCTCGCCGATGAGGTTCACGCGCCCCGGTGCCGACCAGGTGCCGATCGGCTCGGCGCCGAACCGTTCTGCGAAGATGGCGCGGGCAGCCGCGGCGGCGCGGGTGTCGGTGGCGGTCACAGCGACTCCTCGGGGATGGATGCGACGGCGTCGCGCAGCTTCGCGGCGGACGACTCGGGCGGGATGTCGCCGATCCAGGCGCCCATCGCGGCCTCGGATCCGGCGAGGAACTTGAGCTTGTCGGCGGCTCGACGCGGCGACGTGAGCTGCAGGTGCAGACGGGCGGTGTCGCGGCCGCGGTGCACCGGCGCCTGATGCCAGGCCGCGATGTACGGCGTCGGCGAGTCGTAGAGGGCGTCGAGCCCTCGCAGCAGACGCAGGTACAGGGGAGCGAGCTCGTCGCGCTCGGCACCCGTTGTCGCGGCGAAGTCGGCGACGTGGCGGTGCGGCAGCAGGTGGATCTCGATCGGCCAGCGCGCCGCGAACGGCACGAATGCGGTCCAGTGCTCGCCCTCGAGGATCACGCGCTCGCCGGCGCGCTCGAACGCCAGGATGCGCTCGAAGAGGTCGGGTCCTTCGCGGTCGATCGATGCCAGCAGACTGGTCGTGCGCGGCGTGATGTACGGGTACGCGTAGATCTGCCCGTGCGGATGGGGGAGCGTCACGCCGATCGCCTCCCCGCGGTTCTCGAACGGGAAGACCTGCTCGATGCCGGGGAGCGCCGACAGCGCGGCGGTGCGGTCGGCCCACGCCTCGATAACCGTGCGGGCGCGGGTGCTGCTGAGGGATCCGAACGATCCGGAGTGCTCGGGGCTGAAGCACACGACCTCGCAGCGGCCGACGCTCGTGCGCGTGCGGCCGAGGCCGGGAGTCACGAGGTCGTCGAGGTCGCGGGGCGCGTCTGCGCCGGCCGGGGCGTCGCCGTGGGCTTGCGCGAGCGCAGGCCCGAACGACGGCGACTTGTTCTCGAAGACGGCGACGTCGTACCGCGACGGGATCTCGGACGGGTTTGTCGGCGTCTGCGGTGCGAGCGGGTCGAGCTCGGCCGGCGGCAGGAATGCGCGGTTCTGGCGTGCCGCCGCGATCGAGACCCAGTCGCCGGTGAGCACGTCGCGACGCATGGTGGCCGTATCGGGCCGGGGGTCGAGCTCGCGTGTATCGACGGCGCGTTCCGCGCCGAGCGTCGTGCCGGGGTCGTCGTAGTAGATGAGGTCGCGGCCGTCCGCGAGCCGGGTCGGGCGCTTGATGACACCGGCGCCGAGCGCCTCGCCCGGGAGTTCGCGGGTAGACGGCGGAGGGTCGTCCAGAGGCGTGTTCACGTCAACACGCTAGCAAGTCAGCTATGTTGTCGTCAACATGGATCGGGGAACACGGATGCCGCAGCCGATGCCTGGCTCGGCATGCGCGCCGAGAAGGGGTGGCGCATGACGGCCAGGCGGGTATCGATGGCGGACGTCGCCGCGCGCGCCGGCGTCTCGGGGCAGACCGTGTCGCGCGTGGTCAACGCGAGCCCGCGGGTCGATCCCGAGACCCGCACGCGGGTCGAGTCGGCGATGTCGGAGCTCGGCTACCGTCCGCATCGCGCGGCCCGGGCACTCCGCACCGGTCGCACCCAGACCATCGGCCTGGTCGTCTCGACCCTCGCCTCGGTCGGCAACTCCCGCATGCTGCAGGCGGTGGCGGATGCCGCGGCCGCCCGCGGCTATGCCCTCACCGTCGTGACGCTCGGTGCCGACGGGGACGTGTCGGCCGCCTTCGAGCGTCTGTCCGACCAGAGCGTCGACGGTGCGATCGTGCTGAACGAGGCGACCGAGCGCGTGCGTGAGGCCGACCTCCGCGCGGCGGGACTGACGTTGGTGGTCGTGGACTCGCCGCACGACGATCGCTTCGGTGTCATCGAGACCGACCACTCGGGCGGCGCGCGACTGGCCGTGAGCCACCTCCTCGATCTCGGGCACGAGACGGTCCACCATCTGGCAGGACCGGCGGACTCGTTCGCCGCCGCCGAGCGCGAGCGGGGCTGGCGCGAGGCGCTCGCCGCAGCCGGGCCGCCGGTGCCGACGGTGGTGCGCGGCGACTGGACCTCCGCGTCTGGCTTCGCCGCGGCATCCGCTCTCCTCGAGGGCGGCGCGACCGCCGTCTTCGCGGCCAACGACCAGATGGCGCTCGGCCTGCTCCGCGCATTCGCCGAGGCGGGCAGCGCGGTGCCGGCGGACGTGAGCGTCGTCGGCTTCGACGACGTGGCGGATGCCGCCGACTACCGCCCGCCGCTCACCACGGTGCGCCAGGACTTCGACGCGCTCGGATCGCGCGCGGTCGCGGCGCTCGTCGAGGGCATCGAGGCCGGCACTCCCGCCGCGTTCGAGACGGTGCCGACGCGGCTCGTGGTGCGGGCGAGCACCGCGTCCGCCCGCTGAGTTCGCTTCCCCGCGCGCCCCCGAGCGCCGGCGCTCGTCGGTCGGGGGTCACGGAGTGCGGCATCCGCGCCGTCGCTGCGGCGTGTCGTGACACCCGAGCGCGTCGCGGCGGCGCGCACCTGTGACGGCGGGGCGAAGGATGGACGTCAGCTGTGGGCGCGGCGGGCTTCCCAGCCGCTTCGCACCATCTCGTCGACGGTGTAGCGGTTCTTCCAGTCGAGGTCGCGGGCGGCGAGCTCGCCGGTTGCGACGATGCGGTCGGGGTCGCCCGGCCGGCGGGGCGCGATCTCGGGCGTGAATCCGATCCCCGTGACCCGCGCCATGGCATCCATGATCTCGCGCACGCTCAGCCCGTTCTGCGAGCCGAGGTTGTACGCAGGCTCGATCGGCCGGTTCGCGAGCAGGCGCTGGGCAGCGGCGACATGGGCGGCGGCGATGTCGGCGACGTGGACGTAGTCGCGCACGTTGGTGCCGTCGGGGGTGTCGTAGTCATCGCCGTTGATGCGCGGGGTGCGGCCCTCGATGAGCGCCTCGAAGACCAGCGGGAACAGGTTGTGCGGGCTGGTGTCGTAGACGGCGGGGTCGCCGGAACCGACGACGTTGAAGTAGCGCAGCGCGGTGTAGCGCAACGCGTGCTCCGACGCGGCGGTGGCGATCGCCTGGTCGCGGATGAGCCACTCGCCGATGAGCTTGGACTCGCCGTACGGCGATGCCGGGCGCTTGGGCAGGTCCTCGGTCACGAGTGGGACGTCGGGAGTGCCATAGACGGCGGCCGACGACGAGAACACCAGGTGGGCGACATCCGCCGCCTGCATCGCGGCGAGGAGCGCCCGCGTGCCTTCGACGTTCTGCGCGTAGGTGTGCAGCGGGCGCTGCACCGAGACGCCGGCGTACTTGAAGCCGGCGAGGTGGATGACGCCCTCGACCCGGTGCTCGCGGAGCGTGCGCTCGACGAGGTCGTCGTCGAGGATCGAGCCCGTGACGAACGGCACGCCCTCGGGCACGAAGCCGGCGTGTCCGCTCGAGAGGTCGTCGATGACGACGGGCGAGAGACCCGCGTCGGCGAGCGCGCGGACGATGTGGGCGCCGATGTAGCCGGCACCTCCGGTCACAAGCCAGGTCATGTCACTCCGTTGGTCGGATTCAGCTGCGGTCGGTTCGCCGAGCGGCGTCGCATCCCATTCTGCCCGCTCCGGTGCGGCGTCCTTGTCGGGTACCCGGAGGGAGAGGCGGATGCGGTGGCCCCGCGTCCGAATCAGGTCAACCGGCCTTCCACAGAAGGTTGATTCCTTTCACTCTCCTGTGGACGCGCGGTTGACCTGTCCAGGGCGTGAGTGGAAGCGCGGTTGACCTGTCCAGGGCGTGCGGTGGCAGGTCTTCCGGCGGGCGGCGTCAGACCCGGGCGGCCCAGCGCCCCGCGCGCTGCAGCAGCGCTACGAGCTCGGGGGAGTCGTACGCGCGCGCATCGTGACCGAGCGATGACACGACCGCCCGTGTCGGCTGCTCGCGCACCCAGACCGCGGGATGCTCGACGCCGTCGACGTCATGAACGGCGAGCACGCGCTCACCATCGTCGACCACGAGATCGCTGTAGCGCTCGTCGAAGACGTCGATCGGCGGCATCCCCTCGGTCACAGGGTGATCGCCGTCGACGATCCTGACGCGCGCGTCGCCGACCGGCGGATGCCACGACAGACCCGGCTGCCATTCGCCGCCGATCGCCTCGCGCCAGGCCGGATGATCGCGCAGTGTCGACAGCGCGGCGTGGATGGCGATGAGCCCGATGCCGCGCGCGATCGCGGCTCGCAAGCCGGCGTCGGCGGCGGGATCGGCGCGGTGGCTGAGCTCGGTGCCGCCCTCGCGCCAGGGGTCGCCCGCGTTGACGATGAGCAGGTCGATGCCCTCGAGGTGGGCGAGAGCGTGGTCGACATCGTCATCGACCGTGACGTCCCAGCCGTCGGAGCGCAGCGCAGCCGCGATGCGTGCGGAGGTGGCGGGGAACGGATGCCAGGGGTCGTCGTAGCGGCCGGTTCCGGTGGCGATGACCGCGCGTGGCGGTACGGGCTCGGCTTCCGGCTGGTCCATGGATACCATGTTCTGCAGGATAACGCTTTCCCGCTCGAATGTCGCCATCACCAGCGCCGCCGTGCGCTCCCGAGGAGAATGACACCATGGCCCGCACCGTCGTGATCGCCCCCGATTCGTTCAAAGGCACCATCGGCGCGGCCGCGGCGGCCGAGGCCCTCGCCGGCGGGTGGTCGCGGGTGCGGCCGTCCGACGACGTCCGGCTGATGCCGATGGCCGACGGCGGTGAGGGCACCGTCGACGCCTTCGCGGCCGCAGTGCCGGGTGCGCGCCGCATGCCCGTCACGGTGACGGGTCCCGAGGGCACGCCGGTCGAGGCGTCCTGGGTGCTGCTGCCCGCCACGGCGGATGCCCCGCGCGGAACCGCCGTCGTCGAGCTCGCGAACACCAGCGGCATCGAACTGCTCGGGGCGCCGCCCCGGCTGCGACCGTTGGACGCGCACACCCGGGGTTTCGGGGAGGCCATCGCCGCTGCGCTGGCGCACGGCGTCTCGCGGCTGGTGCTCGGCATCGGCTCGAGCTCCTCCACCGACGGCGGCACGGGGATGCTCACGGCGCTCGGGGCGCGCTTCACGGATGCGGCGGGCGCACCCATCGTCGACGGTGCGCGGGGTGTTGCCGCGGTGTCGGCGGCCGACCTGTCCGGCCTCGTCCCGCTGCCGCCGGAAGGCGTGACCGTGCTCAGCGACGTGACCAACCCCCTGCTCGGCACGCGCGGCGCGGCTGCCGTCTTCGGCCCGCAGAAGGGCGCGGACCCGGATGACGTCCTCGCGCTGGACGCGGGGCTCGCGCGCCTGGCGGCGCTGGTCGACGCGGATCCGGATGCCGCGGGTGCCGGGGCAGCGGGCGGCACCGGTTTCGGCCTGCTGGCGTGGGGCGCCCGGCTCGTGCCCGGCTCGGCGGCGGTGGCAGACCTGGTGGGACTGGCCGATGCCGTGGCCCAGGCGTCGTTCGTCGTCACGGGCGAGGGCTCGTACGACGGTCAGTCGGCCGCCGGCAAAGTCCCGGCCCACGTGGCGGCGATCGCCACCTCGGCGGGCGTGCCGGTCGGACTGGTCGCGGGGCGGATCACGGCGGACGCTGATGTCTCGGACTTCGCCGCGACGGCCTCGCTTACGGAGCTCGCCGGCTCGGGTGCGGCGGCGATGGCAGACGCCGGGCGCTGGCTCGAGCAGGCGGGCGCGCAGCTCGCGCGGCGGTCGCCGAGCGCTGACGGCGCAGCCGATCCCCGAGTGTCGTGAAGGTTCGAGGCGTTTCGTCTGCGGGCGCCAGAGCGCCCTCCGCTCAACGACCGGAATCACGCGGTGGCCGAGCGAGCCTGATCGCGCCCGCAGTCTGTGCGTGCTCCGTTGTCTCCGGTCGTTGAGCGGGCGAGGCGAAACGTGTGGGGATCCGGTACTCCCGGAATCCGGTCGTTGGCCCGGCGAGCCGGCGGGCGGCAGGAGGTTGTGCGTGCTCCGTTGTTTCCGGTCGTTGAGCGAGCGAGGAACGAGCGAGACGAAACGCGTGGGGATCCAGAGGCGCCGGCAGCCGCTGGACGCCCTTCGACAGCCCCAGCGATTGGCCGGCTCAGCGGCCGGTGTGGAGCACACCGTTTCGGCGGTGCGGCAGCGTCGCGAGGCTTGCGTCGCGGAGCACCTCGGGCAGCAGGGCCTCGGGAGCGTCCTGGAACACCACGGGCCGCAGGAACCGGCGGATCGCCGTCGCGCCCACCGAGGTGTGCAGCGAGGTCGTCGCCGGCCACGGGCCACCGTGCTGCTGCGACCAGGTGACGGCCACGCCGGTCGGCCACCCGGCGAAGAGCACGCGTCCGGCCTTGCGGGTCAGCACCTCGAGCACGGCCGCGACGTCGTCCGACGGTTCGGAGTGCAGCGTCGCGGTCAGCGATCCCGGCACCGCTTCGAGGGCGGCGTGCAGCTCCTCGTCCGACGAGTAGCGCACGAGCAGCGTGACCGGGCCGAAGCACTCCTCCAGCAGCGTCTCGGGGCGCGCGGCGACGGCCGCGGCATCCGTCGACAGCACCACAGGCTGGGCCGAGCCGGGCTCCGCGGGCAGGCCATGGGCGACGACGGCCACCGACGGGTCGGCTTCGAGGTGCTCGATGCCCGACGGGAAGGCGGCGGTGATGCGGTCGGTGAGGAGCGGTCCGCCGCTGGAGCCCTCCGCGAAGCCCGCGACGAGGTCTTCGAAGCCGGCGCCTTGGGGCACGAAGACGACGCCGGGCTTGGTGCAGAACTGGCCCACGCCGAGCGTGAACGATCCGACGAGACCCTGGGCGAGCGCCTCGCCGCGCGCGGCGACCGCGGCGGAGGTGATCACGACCGGGTTGACCGAGCCCAGCTCCCCGTAGAACGGGATCGGGTCGGGCCGTCCGGCCGCGAGGTCGAAGAGGGCGCGTCCGCCGCCGAGCGAGCCGGTGAAGCCGGCGCCCTGGATGACGGGATGCTGCACGAGCGCGTTGCCGGCTTCGCGGCCCTCGACCAGCGCGAGGGATCCTTCCGGGGCGCCGGCGTCGACGAGCGCGGCGGCGACGATCGCGGCCGTGCGCTCCGACAGGCGAGGGTGGCCCGAGTGCGCCTTCACGATGACGGGGTTTCCTGCGGCGAGCGCCGAGGCGGTGTCGCCGCCCGCCACCGAGAACGCGAAGGGGAAGTTCGAGGCCGAGAACACCGCGACCGGCCCCACCCCCACGAGCATGCGGCGCAGCTCGGGACGCGGCGGGGTGGCCGAGGCGTCGGCGTCGTCGACGGTGAGCTCGAGGTACGAGCCCTCCTCGACGACCGTCGCGAACAGGCGCAGCTGGCCGGTGGTGCGGCCGACCTCGCCGCGCAGGCGCGTGGCGCCGAGCCGCGTCTCCGCGTCGGCGATCTCGACGAGCTCGTCGGCGTGCGCGTCGAGCGCGTCGGCGGCCGCGCGCAGCCACGTCGCCCGGGTCGCGGCGTCGGCCGCCCGCCACACGGGGCCGGCGGCGGCCGCGGCGGCGGCGAGGGCGTCGAGCTCAACGGTGCTGGTGGTCGTGATGGCGGTGGTCATGAGACTCCTCCGGAAGCGTGCAATGGGGTCATGAGAAGCGGATGCCGAGACCGGCGTGGTCGACCTCGGTGAGGAGGCCCTCCGAGATGCGGACCGGCGAATCGTCGAGGAGGGCGCCGAGCGCGCCGAAGCCGGCGTCCTCGACGTCCTCGGCCATCGGCGCGGGAACGCCGGGCACCGCGCGCAGGCACAGGGCGAGCTGGCCCGACAGCTCGGGCAGCAGGTGGGGGTGCACGGCGGCGCCGTACTCGGCGGCGATACCCGCGATTCCGAGGAACGGAGTGATGCCGCCGACCCGCATGATGTTCGGCTGAACGATCTGGGCGGCGCCGGTGCGGAGGAAGTCGTCGAAGCGGAAGACGTTGTGCAGGTTCTCGCCGACGGCGATCGGGATGCCGCTCGAGGCGCCGAGGCGCTGTGCGAGCTCGATGTGGCCGTACAGGTCGTCGGCACGCAGCGGCTCCTCGATCCACGCCGGCGAGACGTCGGCGAGCACCTCGAGCGAGCGCGTCGCGCGGTTGAGCTCCCAGCGCTGGTTCGCATCGATCATGAGCGCGCGGTCGTGGCCGAGCACCTCGCGCACGGCGCGCATGCGGTCGAGGTCCTCCGCCACGTCGGGCTTGCCGACCTTCACCTTGACGGCATCGAACCCGGCGTCGACCCAGCGCCGCACCTGGGCGACGAGCTCGTCCTCGGTGTAGTGGAGGTTCACGCCCGAGCCGTAGGCCCGGACGCTCTCGCGCTGGGCGCCGAGGAAGCCGGACAGCGACGTGCCGGCATCCCTCACTGCGGCATCCCACAGTGCGAGGTTCAGGCCGGCCATCGCGATGGTGGTGATGCCGCCGCCACCGGCCTCGTGGAGGTGCTGCCAGAGCGCGAGCCACTCCGAGCCCGGGTCGGCTGACCGGCCGATGGCGTAGGCGGTGATGTCGTGCGCGAGGAGGGCGTGCACCGCCTCGACGCCGATCTGCGGTGTCCATGAGAAGCCCCAGCCTTCGGTGCCGTCCGACCGCACGACGTGCGTCGCGATCACGCCGACCGACGTGACGTCGGCGCCCCACGGGCGTGTGAGCGGCACCCGGAGCAGTCGCGTGTCGAAGGCGGCGATCGTCGGGGCCCCGTCGAACGCCGCGGCACTCGCGCCGAGCGCGGCCGCCGACGATGCATCCGCCACCACGCCTGCCTCTGCGGGGTTCGTCATGACAGCAGCGCCCGCCCGGCCTCGAGGATCTCGGCGAGGCGCACCTCCTGCGCCGGGGTCGGGTCGACCAGCGGCGCACGCACCGAGCCGACCGGCAGACCACCGAGCCGCAGGCCCGTCTTGATGAGCGAGACGCCGAAGCCCGGGGTCTCGTCGCGCAGGGCCACGAGCGGCGAGTAGAACCCGTCGAGCAGTTCGGCGCGTCGCGCCTCGTCGCCGTCGATGTACGCGCGATAGTACGCGTTCGCCACCTCCGGGATCATCGCGAACGCCGCCGACGAGTACAGCGGGATGCCGATGCCCCGGTAGGCGCCCTGCGTCAGCTCGGCGGTGAGCAGGCCGTTGAAGAACGCGAAGTCCTCGCGTCCCTCGGCCGCCACTGCGCGCACGATCTGCTGCGCGAGGCCGACGTCGCCGACGCCGTCCTTGAAGCCGACGACCCGCGGGTTGCTGGCGAGGCGGCGCACCGAGTCGACCGAGAACTGCGCGTTGGCGCGGTGGTAGATCACGACGGGAAGATCGGATGCCGCTGCCACCGCCTCGACGTACGCGACGAGTCCGGCCTGCGGGCCGCCGACGAGGTAGGGCGGCAGGACGAGCAGCGCGTCGGCTCCGGCGTCGGCGGCTGCGTGGGCGAGGGCCTTGGCGTGGCCGAGGGGGCCGCCGGTGCCGGCGACGACGGGCACGCGGCCCGCGACGGTCTCGGTCGCCAACTGCACGACGCGCATCGCCTCCTCGGTGGACAGGGCGTGGAACTCGCCCGTGCCACAGGCCGGGAAGATGCCGCCGGGCGAGTGCGTGAGGGTGGTGTCGAGGTACTGCCGGAGCAGATCCTCGTCGACGCGGTCGGCGGCGTCGAACGGAGTGACGGGGAAGAAGAGGATGCCGTCGAAGTTCACGCCAGCACGTCCTTTCGGGTTGAGGCGGAGTCCGGGTCCGGGGCGTTTCGACTCGCACGCTCGCTCAACGACCGGGAGTCGACGTCTCCATCCGGGGCGTTTCGACTCGCAAGCTCGCTCAACGACCGGGAGTCGACGTCTCCATCCGGGGCGTTTCGACTCGCAAGCTCGCTCAACGACCGGGAGTCGACGTCTCCATCCGGTCGTTGAGCGAGCGAGGAACGAGCGAGACGAAACGCGTCGGAGGCGGCTGCGTAGGCGGGCTCGCCCAGCTCGCCCCGCCACCTGTGCGCGGGGCGCCAGCCCAGCACGCGGCGGGCCTTCGCGTTGGAGAACGCCGGCGAGGTGCCGGTCAGTCCCGCCGCAAGCTCGTCGGTGCCGGGCACGAACTGCGGCAGCAGTTCGGCGAGGGGCCGCCGCGCGAGCGCGTCGTCGGCGCCGACGAAGAACACCTCGGCGTTCGGGATGTCTGGGAGGGCCACCAGCAGCGTGTCGATGAACGTGGCGACGTCGCGGGCGTCGACGTAGTTGAAGAGCGCGGGGGCCGAGAGGGCCGGGTCGGCGAGGCGTTCGACCACCGTGTGGCCCTGCTGCGTGAGCGCGCCCTGCCACTCTTCCGGGGCGATGACGTAGCACGGACGGAAGGCGGCGAAGCGGGTCGCGTCGCCGGTCTGGCGTGCCAGCATCGCGATCGTCTGCTCGGCGAGGTGCTTCGACAGCGCGTAGGCGTTCCACGGCTGCGGGGTCGTCTCCTCGTCGAGCGGGAAGCGGTCGGGCAGCCAGCCCCTGGGCGCCCCGTAGCCGAGGACCGTGGGGCTGGATGCCGTCACGATCTTCGGGATGCCGGCGGCGACGCCGGCCGACATCACGGTGAGCGCCATCGTCGCGTTGGTGCGGAGGATGACCTCTTCGGGCGCACTGAACGGCATGGCGATCGCGGCCAGGTGGATGAGCGCCTCGGCGCGGACGTCGACGATCGCGCGGGTGGCGGCATCCGTGTCGGTCAGGTCCACCGCGATCTGCTCGAGGCCCTGCAGCTCGGCGGCGTCCGAGACATCGCGGTCCAGCGACACGAGTTCGTGGCCGGCGGCGGCGAGACCGGCGACGAGGCTGCGCCCGAGCCTGCCGGCGCCGCCGGTGACGGCGATGCGGGTCATGCGCGTGCGACCGCGGCGTCGGCGGCCAGGAATCGGATGCCGAGCTCGGCGACCTGCACGGGCAGCCCGGTCTCGAGCGAGCGGTTGCCGGCGATGCCGACGGCGATGGAGCGGACGCCGTCGCGCCAGTCGGCGGGGCGGGCGAGTGGGTCGTCTCCGGGGCCCTCCAACACGTCGGCGAGCAGCAGCGCGTCGCCGCCGCCGTGGCCGCCTTCGCCGGCGGCGTGGATCGGCACCTCGTACGCTGCCTCCCAGTGCCGCTGCACGATGAGGCGCTCGCCCTCGGGGCGGAGCGACCCGGAGGATCCGGCATCCACCGCGGACGGGTCGATCACCGGGTGCAGGCCCTCGTCGGCGAGGACGGCGCCGCGCTCGATGACCTCGAGCTCGGCGCGGCCGAGGGTGCCGTTGACCGCGACCCGGTAGCCCTCCCAGGGCGAGTGGGCGTTGAGGGAGTAGCTGAGGGTCGCGCCCGAGGCGTAGTCGACCACGAGGGCGAGGTTGTCTTCGATGGTGATGCCCTCGCCGAACACATCGCGGTCGCGGAGGTACCCGTCGTGATGCTCGGCGTCGAGGTACAGCGCCTTGAGTCGCTCATCGCCCCGCAGGTCGAGCTCGAATGCGTCGCCGTCGTCGTGAGTGCCGCGGGCGGGACGGTCGCCGAGGCCGCGGGCCGCCGCGTTGTCTGCGCCGTAGAAGCGCAGCCCACCCGAGGCGAAGACGCGCCGCGGCGCCGAGCGGATCCACCAGTTGACGAGGTCGAAGTGGTGGCTGGCCTTGTGCACCAGCAGGCCGCCGGAGTGCTCCTTCTCGCGGTGCCAGCGACGGAAGTAGTCGGCGCCGTGCTTGGTGTCGAGCACCCACGAGAAGTCCACGCTCGTGACGTCGCCGATGACGCCGTCCTGGATGACCTGGCGCAGCGCCGAGTTGCGCGGCGAGTAGCGGTAGTTGAACGTGATGACGACCTCGCGGCCGGTGCGGTCGATCGCGTCCTCGATGGCTGCGGCGCTCGGCCCGTCGATGGTCAGCGGCTTCTCGACGACGACGTCGGCTCCGGCATCCAGCGATCGGACGATCAGCGGGGCGTGCAGGTCGTCGCGGGCGCAGATCACGACGCGCTCGACGCGCTCGGTGCGGACCATCGTCTCGAGGTCGTCCGGGCCGTACACGGCCGGCGCGGGGAGGCCGGCCTCGACTACGCGGTCGACGTAGTACTGCGCGCGCACCGGGTTCGGCTCGCAGATCGCGACCAGCACGGCATCGCCGCGATAGCGCCCGATGATCGCGTCGACGTACATCTGGGCGCGGTGTCCCGCGCCCACGAGGGCGTACCGGCGGTGGCTCATCTCACTCCTTCAGGAAACGTTTTCTCATGCTACCACCCGTTCTCCCTCCGTCGCTCGGAACACGTGTTCCGGCCGGGGAGCGGAGGGTGCAGGTCAGGCGGCGGGGCCGGTCGTGCCGCGCACCGTCAGCTCGGGCAGGACCGTGAGCGGACCACCCGGCTCGTCGCCCTCGAGCAGCTCGCGCATGCGCGCCCACGCCTGCGCGCCGAGCTCGGCCGCGGGCACGGCGGCCGTCGTGAGCGGCGGAGTCGTGTACTGCGCGAACGGGATGTCGTCGAACCCGACGATCGAGAGGTCTTGGGGCACACGGCATCCGCTCGCCTGCACCGCGCTCAACAGCCCCATCGCGACGAGGTCGTTGAAGGCCAGCGCCGCGGTCGCGCCCGATGCCAGCACGGCGGCGCCGGCGTCGGCGCCCGCCTCGAAGTCGACACCGCACGCGATCTCGGTCACCACGGTGTCGGCGTGCGCGGCGACGAAGCCCGCGATCGCTTCGAGGCGCGCCGCGTTTGCCACGCTGCCCGGGGCGCCGGCGAGGAAGACGATGCGACGGTGTCCGAGCTCGTGAAGGTGGCCGAGCTCGGCCGCGAGGGCGGTGCCGTAGTCCGCGCGCACCGAGGGGACGTCGCCCGACGAGCGATTGATCAGCACCACCGGCCGCAGCCCGCCGACCAGCCGGTCGAGCTCGTCCTGCGGCAGGCGCGGGGCACAGAGGATGACGCCGTCCGTGCGGCGGCGGGTCGCGCCCGCGAGCACGCGTTCCTCCTCGACCGACTCCGCCGAGTCGGCCACCAGCACGTGGTAGTCGTCAGCGCCGGCGGCGTGGCTGAGGCCCCGCAGGATCGCCTGGAACGTCGGGTTGCCGAGATCGGGCACGATGACCGCCACCGTCTGCGTGCGGCCGAGGACGAGGCTGCGCGCGACGGGACTGGCGGTGTAGTCGAGGGCGGCGGCGGCATCCTTCACCCGCTCGGCGAGGACCGGGTCGACCGTGGGATTGCCGTTCAGCGCACGTGACACGGTCGACAGCGAGACTCCTGCGCGGGCGGCGACCTCGGCGATCGTGACGCGCGTCGCCCGGTCGGCGCGGGGCGGTCGAGGCATCCGTGTCTCCTTGGGTCGCGGCGCGCTCAGCCTACCCGGAAACGTTTCCCGACCCACCTGCGCCGGTGCACGTTGCGCCCCAGCGCCTCAGCTGCGCGGCGGGGTGCTGCCGCGCACGATGACCTCGAGCGGCAGTTGCGGTTCGCCCGCGGTCCACTCCGGGTCGGTCGCGGCGTGCAGGGCCTGGTAGCCGAGATCCTCCAGGGGCACGCGCACCGTGGTCAGGCCCGGACGGATGTCGCGTCCTGTCGCGATGTCGTCGAAGCCGGCGACCGCGACGTCGGCGCCGACCTGGCGCCCGGCGTCGCGGACGGCCGACATGATGCCGATCGCCACCACGTCGCTGATGCCGAAGATCAGCGTGCCGGCGGGCACGTCGCCGGTGAGGAGGTCGGATGCGGCCGCGTAGCCGGCGTCGCGGGTGAAGCCGACGCGTCGCACATCGCGGATCACGCCGCCGGCCGAGGTGAACCCCTCGGTGAAGCCGGCGAGCCGGTCGTCGGAGGTGCGGATGCCCTCGGCGGCCGCGACCACGATCGCGTCGCGATAGCCGAGGCCCGCGAGCTCGGCACCGAGCGCCGCGGAGCCGCCGCGATTGTCGACGGCCACCGAGCGCGCGGAGCCGCCGCCGGGGCCGACCACGACGACCCGGCCGCCCATGTTCGAGAAGGCGTCGAGCTCGCCCTGGAGGCCGACGGCGTCCGGTCCTTCGACACGGGATGCCGCGAGGATGAGGCCACGCGGGCGCTGGCCGCGCAGTGCGCGCACCAGCTTCACCTCGCGCTGCGGGTCGCGCTCGGTGATCGCGATGGTGACGACGAGTCCCGCCTCGTCGGCGCCGCGCGCGACGCCGGAGGCGAGCTGCCCGAAGTACGGGTCGGCGATGTCGGCGACCAGGAGCGCGACGATCGCGGAGGTGCCGCGCGCGGTGGCCTGCGCCGACAGGTTCGCCGTGTAGCCGAGTTGTTCGGCCGCGGCTTCGACCCGCTCGCGGTAGCTCTCGGCGACCTTGCGGGTCGAACCGTTCAGCACGCGCGATGCGGTGGCGAGCGAGACGCCGGCCACGCGCGCGACATCGTGCAGGGTTGCTGCGCCTCGGGCAGGCGCCGTGGTGTCGCTCACAGGCCAGAGTCTAGGCCCTGTGTCCGGTTCGGACGATAGATTGGGAAGCGGTTTCCCCGCATTGCTGCTCCGACGCAGCGACCGTCACCGGATCGAAGGAGTGCCATGTCCCGCACGGCTGCCCCGGCGGCCTTCGCGCCGGCCGGCACGTGCGCCTCGCGCTGGCGGCGCAGCACACGGTCAGTGCGACGCTGCAGCGACTGGATCCCGACCGCCTGCTGGCGCCGTTCCGCCGCGAGGCGGGGTTGCCCTCGCGCGCCGACTCCTACGGCGGCTGGGAGTCCGACGGTCTCGACGGACACACCGCCGGCCATGTGCTCTCGGCGGCGAGCACCCTCGCAGCGGCGGGGGATGCCGCGGCCGCCGACCTCGCACGGACGCTGGTGCGCGGCATCCGGGAGTGCCAGCTGGCGACGGGCAGCGGCTACGTCGGAGGAGCGCCCGGCGGCGCGGCGCCTGCGCGAGCTGCGGCTCCTGTCGGCGGTCTCGGACCCCTGACGCCCTCTTGCCACTGCCCAGACGCGAGAATCGGCGCGCGCCAGGGCGGGTGGTCGAGCCGCAGTCCGGGATTCGCGGGTTTCGGGCGAGCGTTTCCGGCGAAACCTGGACCGCCCCGGGTACCGGGGGACGCCGAGGACGATGACCCCTGCGTGCGGTCCGGGATTCGCGGGTTTCGGGCGAGCGTTTCCGGCGAAACCTGGACCGCCCAGGGTAGGGTCAGGAGCGCAGCGTCCGAGCGCCCCGGCGGCCTTCGCGAGGCCGTATTCGTGAAGCGACGCGAGCTCGTCGAACCGCTCCTCGTCCGAGAGTGTCTCGCCGCGCTCTCGGTGCAGCGCGTCGAGCGCGGCACCGAGCCGTGCCAGCACGTCCGGCGGCGATGACAGGTCGAACGCGCGGCTGCCCCACGAGAACGCATCGGGCGCGAGCACGGCGAAGCCGCTGCGCGCGAGGTCGTTCGCCGGGGTTCGGCCCGCGTAGCCGCGCGCCCGCAGGCGTGCCGCGCTCGGATGCGGTGCGCGGCCGGTGTCGACGAGCTGCTCGGCGCCGGTCGAGCGCACGCCGCCGTGGGCGTGCAAGGCGAGCACCCCGGGGAGATCACCGTCATGCTCGGCGGGTTCGAGCAGGTATGCCCGCGTGCGCGGGCCGAAGCCGAGCCACCAGCTCAGCTCACGGCCGCGCACGCCGTCGGCGAGCCATTCGCGCTCGATCTTCAGGTCGGCGGCGCTTGCCGCGCGCACACCCAGCACCTCGACCAGGGCAGGGCGGGAGGCGGCGGTCGTGCCGGTCGCGGCGTCGTACCCTGGCGAAGCGGTGTCGTTCGTCGGCGAGGCGCCGGGCTTCCCGGCGCCGGCGTTCCGGCGTCCGTCGAGACCGACGGGCACCAACGCCGGAGCGCTCGCGAGGAACGCCGGCCAATCGGCGTACCCCGCGAGCGCTCCTGTGCTCATCGAAGTGCGTTCAGCTCGCGACGCGAGCGCGTAGATGCGGGGAGACGGATGCCGCGAACCCGGCGGCCGTGCGCTGCACGGCGACGAGCGGGTCGGTGGCCCAGATCTTCTCGTTGAAGATCTCGACCTCGATGTCGCGGTCGTAGCCGGTCGCCTCGACGGCGGCGGTGAGCGAGGCGAAGTCGATGACACCGTCTCCCGGGTAGTGGCGGGCCAGCAGCACGTCGGCCGGGAGCGGCGTCTTCCAGTCGCACACCTGGTACGTGGCGATGCGGCCCTCGCGGCCGGCGCGCGCGATGGCGGAAAGCACGTCGGGGTCCCACCAGATGTGGAACGTGTCGACGGTCGCGCCGACGACGGCCGGGTCGAAGTCCGCTGCGATGTCGAGCGCCTGCCCGAGCGTCGAGACGACGCAGCGGTCCGACGCGTACATCGGGTGCAGCGGCTCGATCGCGAGCGTCACACCGGCGGCGGCGGCATCCGGAACCAGCTCGCCGATCGCATCACGCACCCGCTCGCGGGCGCCCACCAGGTCGCGCGATCCTTCGGGAAGGCCGCCGGCGACGAGCACGAGGATCGCGGTCGAGCCCTCGGCGCCGGCGGCGGCGAGCGTCGCGGCCTCTTCGATCGCGACGCGGTTGTCGTCGATCGACGCGCGGCGGGCGGGGCCCTCAGGCATCGTGAAGAAGCCCGACCGGCACTGCGTCGTGAAACGCAGCCCCGAGTCGGTGAGCATGGACGCCGCGGTGGCGAGCCCGACCTCCTGCACCGGCTCGCGCCACAGGCCGATCGCGGAGACGCCCGCCTCGGCGGTCACGCGCAGCGCCGTCGCGAGATCGGCGTACTTGATGGTCGCCTGGTTGATCGACAGGCGGGGGTCGGGCGTGGTCATGCGGGGCCTTCCTGGAGCATGTCCCGGACTTCATCGCGAGACGCGCCAACGAGCGATGAAGTCCGGAACACGAGGGGAGAGCGTCGGGACACGGATGCCGCACCCGACGCGCTGCGCTGACGCGCCGTCATGTGATCAGCCCCGGCACGTCGAGGCCGTTGTGGCGCAGCATCCCGTGCCAGCGGATAGCCGCGAGCTCGGGCCGCTCGAGGGCGAGCGACGCGTTCGCGAGCTCGACGATGCGCGACAGGTGCGGGAGGCTCCTGGCCGAGTGCAGGCCGCCCACCATCTGGAACGCCGGCTGGTGGCCGTTGAGCCACGACAGGAAGGCGACGCCCGTCTTGTAGTAGAACGTCGGCGCGGCGAAGACCTGGCGGCTGAGCTCCTCGGTCGGGCCGAGGATCTCGAGGTACCGCGCCGGGTCGCCGGCGTCGAGCGCTTGGATGGCGGCCGAGGCGACCGGCGTGATCGCCGCGAAGGCGCCGAGCAGCGCGTCCGAGTGCTGCTTTCCCCCGGTCGTTGAGCGAGCTTGCGAGTCGAGACGCCCCGAGCCGACGTCGTCGATGGGTTCGGCGCGTTTCGTCTCGCTCGTTCCTCGCTCGCTCAACGACCGGATGGATTCCCCGCCGATCAGCCCGACGTAGTTGAAGTCGTCGCCGGTGAACATGCGCACGCTCTCGGGAAGGCGCTCGCGCACCGACACCTCGGAGGCGGCATCCAGCAGGCTCATCTTGACGCCCGCGACCTTATCGACGTTCTCCTCGATGATCTCGAGCAGCACCGCCGACGCGTCGCGCCAGTCGGGCGAGCCGAAGTAGCCCTCGAGCGACGGGTCGAACGCGGTGCCGAGCCAGTGCAGTACGACCGGGGTCGTGGCGGAGGCGAGCACCTCGCGGTAGACCCGGCGGTAGTCGTCGGCCGACTCGGCGACGCGGGCGAGGTGGCGCGAGGCCATGAGCACCGGGCCCGCGCCCTGCTCCTCGGTGAAGTGGAGCTGCTCCTTGTAGGCGTCGATAACCTCGTCGATCGAGATGCGCTCGGCATCGACGTGGTCGGTGTTCACGCCGACCACGACCGAGCCGCCCTCTTCGCGGGCGACCTGCGCCGAGCGGGCGATGAGGTCGCGCGTGGCAGCGGCGTCGAGGCCCATGTTCCGCTGGGCGGTGTCCATGGCATCGGCGACGCCGAGGCCCCACGAGTACACGGCGCGGCGGAAGTCGAGGGTGGCGTCCCAGTCGACCTCCGCCGGCCGGCCCGGGGTGTTGTCGGCCCAGGTCTGCGGCACGACGTGCGCGGCGGCGTAGGCGACGCGGCTGCGGAGCAGGCCCTCGGGCTTGGTGTAGCCCGGGGACTCGTTCAGCTCGGCCGTCGAAGTGGCGCCGTCGGGTGAGAGGAGTGTGAGCTGCGGCATCCGGCGATCCCTGCTCAGTCCAGCGACAGGGCGGGCAGCTCGACCTTGCGGCCCTCGCGGCTCGACTGCAGGCCGGCCTCCGCGAGCAGCACGCCGCGCGCGCCCGAGAGGAGGTCGAACTCGTACTCTGTGCCGAGCACGTACGACTCGAGGAACTCCTCCCACTGCTGGCGGAAGCCGTTCTGGAACACGTCGTTGGTGGGAACCTCTGCCCAGTCGGCGTCGTAGTCGTGGTCGTCGGCGAGGTCGGGGTTCCAGACCGGCTTCGGTGTCGCGTTGCGGTGCTGGATCTTCGCGCCGAACAGCCCCACGACGGCCGAGCCGTGCGTGCCGTCGACGTGGAACTCGACGAGCTCGTCGCGGTTCACGCGCACGGTCCACGACGAGTTGATCTGCGCGACGATGTCGCCCTCGAGCTCGAAGATGCCGTACGCGGCGTCTTCGGCGGTCGCCGTGTAGTGCTCGCCCTTCTCGTCCCAGCGGTCCTGGATGTGCACGGCGGCCTGCGCGTAGACGGTCTTGACGTCGCCGAACAGGTTCTCGAGCACGTAGTTCCAGTGCGGGAACATGTCGACGATGATGCCGCCGCCGTCTTCGGCGCGGTAGTTCCAGCTGGGCCGCTGCGCGGGCTGCCAGTCGCCCTCGAACACCCAGTAGCCGAACTCGCCGCGCACCGACAGGATGCGGCCGAAGAAGCCGGAGTCGATGAGGCGCTTGAGCTTCTGCAGCCCGGGGAGGTAGAGCTTGTCGTGCACGACGCCGGTCTTCACACCGGCCTCCTGCGCGAGCTTGGCGAGCTCGAGGGCCTCTTCGACCGTCTCGGCCGTGGGCTTCTCGGTGTAGATGGTCTTGCCGGCGGCGATCGCCTTGCGAAGGGCCGAGGCGCGCGCCTTCGTGACGAGGAAGTCGGCGTAGATCTCCCAGCGCGGGTCGGCGAGAGCCGCGTCGAGGTCGGTGGTGTAGTCCTCGATGCCGTGCTGGGCGGCGAGGTCGGCGAGCTTCGCCTCGCTGCGGCCGACGAGGAGCGGCTTGACGGTCACCTTCGTGCCGTCGGCGAGCTCGATGCCGCCCTGGTCACGGATCGCGAGGATCGAGCGCACCAGGTGCTGGCGGTACCCCATGCGGCCCGAGACGCCGTTCATGATGATGCCGATCTCACGCACGGCGGGGCGGGCGGAGGCCTCGGCCGGGGCCGGGGCGATAGTCGTGTCGGTCACGGGGTCCTGCTTTCTTCTCTGAAGGCTTGTGGGTACCCGGCGGCGCGGTTGTCCGCACATCCGGTAAACGCTTTCCAGCAGTGTGCCACGCGATCGGATGCCGCGCAAGCGCTTTCCGACGCATGTCCGTCCCTCTGCGGCCAGCCGTCGGTCCACTCGCCTGTCACGAATGGTGGCGCATGGCCCCGATTCGTGACAGGCGAGCGGAGATGTTCACGCCCGCAGCAGCACGCAGCCGTGGGGTTCCAGAGCGAGCCGCACGACCGCGCTGCCGGGCGCGACGCCGCGCGCGGCATCCGACTGCACGTGGACGCCTTCGACGGGGGCGTCCGAACCGCTCCACACGTCCACCACGCGGGCCGGCGCGGGGCCGAGCGCGAGGGACCGCGTATCGAACGGCACCTCCCGCGCCTCGTCCGCCGTGTTGAACACGGCGGTCCATCGCGTGTCGCCGCGCGCGGCGGTCCACACGACGAGGTCGCGCTCGCGCAGGAGCTCGCGGTTGCCGGTCGAGTCGCGCAGGATCTCGAGCACCTCGTCGTTGGTGAACAGCGCGATCGTCTCGGCTGCGCTGGTGGGCAGGTCGCCGCCGATCATGAGAGGTGAGCGCGCCATCACCCACAGCGTGACGAGCGCGCGGCGCTCAGGCAGCGTCAGCGCGCCCTCGCGGGGCTCGCCCCGCTCGGCACGCAGCCCGATGCGGCCGAGCGGCAGCATGTCGGCGTCCGGCCACCCTTCGGGGCCGGCCAGCGGCGCCCATCGTGCCAAGCGGGCGAAGTTGGCCTCGACGTCCTCCCAGCGGTCCCAGAGGTCATCGCAGATGCGCCACATCGTCGCGTGCGCGCGCAGGTGCTCCAGGTTCGCGGCCGACAGGTCGCGGCCGGGCGACAGCGACAGCGCGATGTCGCGGTCGGCGCGCTGCACGGCGCGCGAGTAGGCCTCGATGTCGGGCGCCTGGTACGGCCACAGCATGTCGTCGGCCTTGAGGAAGTCCACGCCCCACTCGGCATACTGCGCGACGCACGCGTCGTAGTAGGCCTGTGCGCCGGGATGCGTGTGGTCGAGGCCGAGGTAGTGCGGGTTCCACTCGCAGACGTTCGTCGCGTCGGCGATCTGCGACGCCGTGGCCCCGGTCCCGGCGATCGGGACGTCGGCGGCGACGGCGACGCGGGGGATGCCGCGCATCACGTGGATGCCGAGCTTCAGTCCGAGCGCGTGCAGGCGTGCCGCGAGCGGCGCGAAGCCGGCTCCGTCTGCCGAGCTCGGGAACCGTGCGGGGTCGGGCTGCAGGCGGCCGGAGCCGTCGATGATCAGCGGTGCCGTCTCGTTGTACCCGTGCGATCGGGCCGTCGGGTCGGCCCAGTCGATGTCGACCACGATCGTGTCCCAGCCGTGCGGCAGCAGGTGCTCCGCCATGAACTCGGCGTTGGCGAGCACCTCCGCCTCGGTGACGGTGGTGCCGTACGAGTCCCAGCTGTTCCAGCCCATCGGGGGCGTGGCGGTCTTGTGCAGCGTCATCGCTCTCTCGTCTTCCTGTCATCGTCGACATGCTCAGGGGTTCCGCGGTGCGGGGTCTTCTCGGTCCACAGCGTGCGCTGGTCGATCCAGGCGGCGCTGACCTCGCACAGGGCGCCGTCGGCGGCCGCCAGCCGCGCGGAGGCGTCGGCCGGCAGGTGCACGCGGCTGTCGGAGCGCAGCGGCAGGACGCGCAGCTCGACGCGGGTCGCCGGCCCGGCGCCGATGTCTCGCAGGTTCACGACGAGCTCTGATCCGTCCCAGAACCGGTCCGTCGCCGTGACGCCATCCACGCGCAGCTGCGCGACATCGCCGGCCCACTGCACCCGCAGCACGGCATCGTCGTCGAACTTCTCGGGCACGTCGAGGCGATACACCGCGGCGTGGGCGTCGAGCACGGCATCGTGAGGTGCGGCCTGCCGGTTGTCGCGCGAGCCGTAGTCGCCGGACGGCATGGTCTCGGCCCTCACGAGCCGGATGGGGACGGATGCCGCGCCGCCCGGGTGCGCGTCGCGTTCCGGCGTCGCCGCCGGGGTGCCGTCGGCGGCCGAGCGCCGAGCCGAGGTGGCGGCGGGGTCCTCCCACCCGAGGTGGCGCCAGGTGCCGCCCGCATACTCGCGCAGGTCGGGCTCGGAGCCGCTCGCTCGCACCGCGACCCGGCCCTCGGCATCCCATGTCACCTCGTCGGCACCCACGAGCAGCCGCCGCCCGCCGGCGGCCGCGTCGACGACCCAGACCAGGTCGGCGTGGGCCGACGCGAGGACGAGTACGTCGAGCGCGGCGCCGTGCGGCTCCTGGATCCGCAGCGGCGTCGCCGCCGGTGCGAGGCGGTGGGTGAGACCGTCGTGTGCGAGCTCGACGGGGATGCCGGCATCCTCGATCAGCACCAGCGTCGGTGCGCCGTCGGCCGTGGCGGCGGGGAGCACGGTGAGTGCGGACGCCGTCGCCCAGTCGACCTTGACGCCGCCCACCTCGAGTCCGAGCGGCCAGCGGGTGACCGTCCCCGGCGGGATGTCGACCGGAGCGCTGGGCAGCTCGACCACGCCACGGGGAGTCTCGACGCGGAACCGCGCACCGCGGTACGTCGGCAGCGGCACATGCGGCTGATGCCACCCGATGAACAGGAACCCCGAGCCGTCGTCGGCGCGCACCGCCCAGCGCAGGGTCTCGGCATCCTCGACCCCCGTCGGGCGGACGTCGGGAAGATGCGACGGCGCGGGGGCGAGTCGCTCGCCGAACGCCTCGAGGAACGCGTGCTGCAGGCGCAGCGCCGCATGGCTCGGCGCTGCGCGGCCGGACTCGCCGATCGGCGCATGGAAGTCGTAGCTCAGCCGCGTCATGTCGTTGGGGTAGCCGGTGGCCTGCGTCTCTTCGAGACCCGGCCCGGGGTTCGTGCCTCCGGTGTACATGTAGTACCCCTGCCAGGCCGACCCGCTGCCGAGCTTGGCGTGCGCGACCGCGGCGATGTCACGGGCGCCGGGTCGCGGCCGCCGGTGGTACGCGGTCGCCATGCCGCCGCCCAGCTCGCAGGTGGCGGCGGGGAACCACGGCGACAGCTCGGCGCCCCCGCTCGTCGATGCCTCGTCGGCGCCGCGCTCGTCGGCGCCCCGCTCGTCGGCGCCCCGCTCGTCCGCGCCCCGCACGTCGGCGCCGATGCCCGGGTCGTCCCACGAGTCGGAGAAGAAGAAGTGCGCCCGGAAGGTGGGGTCCCACGCGTCGCCCGGGTCGACCCAGAACCCGTCGCCGTAGCCGCCCCACAGCGGCAGCACCTCGGGGTCGGGAAGCTGGGCGCCGCCCCACGCGGTCGCCGTCCACAGCGGCGCCGACATGCCGGCCTCGCGAGCCAGCCGCTTCAGGGTCGCGAGGTGACCGGGCTGGTCGTAGAGCTCGTTGTCCAGCTGGATCGCCAGCATGTTCTCGGGTGTGCAGCGCCCGTCGAGGGCATCCGCGATGCGCGCGAACCACTCCCGCACGAGGTCGAGGTATGCCGGGTCGTCGGTGCGATGGCGCACCGGCGCGTGCTGCACCCAGTCGGGCAGCCCGCCGTTGCGCATCTCGCCGTGCACCCACGGGCCGATCCGCAGCACGAGCTCGAGGCCCTCGGCCCGCACGGCGTCCACGAACGCGCCGACGTCGAATCGTCCGTCGAAGCGCGCCTGACCGCGCACCGGCTCGTGGTGCAGCCACGGCACGTAGGTCGAGACGACCGACACGCCGCCCGAGCGCATGAGCCGCAGGCGCTCGGTCCACCGCTCCCGGGGCACGCGCGTGTAGTGCAGCTCGCCCGAGACCGGCAGCCACGGGCGCCCGTCCCGCAGCAGGCTGCGGCTGGTGAGCGTGAGCCCGGGGCGCCGGTCCTCGGCGTTCGCCATGGCGGGCCGAAGCTCTTCGCGCAGCGGTCCGGTCGCGTCCACGCGCAGCATCCAGGTCTCCGATCGGCGGGGGAGGAGGGGATCAGGGGAGGAGTTGCGAGGAGCGGAGGTGGATCCGAGGGTGAAGGGCCCTCCGCCCGTCACATCTCCTCCGCTCCTCGCGGTGGTCACGCGAGTCGGATCGCTGCCCACGACACGGCGGGCAGTGCGACCGACAGCACGTCGCCGTCGACGGATGCCGCCGCCTCGCGCACGCCGACCCGCTCCCGGTTCTCGAGGGTGTTGGCCGCGTAGAGGTCGTCGTCGTGCAGCAGGTGCGACTCGACCACCTCGACGTCGCGGCCGAGCTCGCGCACCAGCGGAGCCAGGTCGACACGGAGGTCCGCGGCATCCGTCGTCGAACGGTTCACGACGAACAGCGACACGCCCTCGTCGTCGATCGTGGCGACGGCGTTCAGGGTCGGCACCTCGCCGAGCTTCTCGCTCGTGAAGGATGCCGACGACACGGGCACGCGCAGCGCGCGGCCCTGCCCCAGACGCGAGGTGATCGCGAACGGGAAGAACGTGGTCTGCCGCCAGGCCGGGCCGCCGGGCTCGGTCATGATCGGCGCGATGACGTTCACGAGCTGCGCCAGGGATGCCGAGCGCACGCGGTCGGCGTGCTGCAGCAGCGTGATGAGCAGGTCGCCGAAGACCACGGCATCGAGGGCGTTGTACTTGTCCTCCAGCAGGCGGGGCGCGACCGGCCAGGCGCCGCCCTTGAACTCGTGTCCCGACTCGGTGCCGTCCTCGCGGTGCAGGTACCAGACGTTCCACTCGTCGAACGAGATCATGATGCGCTTGTCGCTCTTCTTCGTCGCCGCCACCGTGTCGGCGATCGCGACGACCGACTCGATGAAGCGCGCCATGTCGACGCCGGAGGCGAGGAACTCCTGCGCATCGCCGTCGTGCTCCTGGTAGTAGGAGTGGCACGAGATGAAGTCGACGTCGTCGAACGTGTGCTCGAGGACGGTGCGCTCCCACGAGCCGAAGGTGGGCATGCCGCGGCCCGACGAGCCGCAGGCGACCAGCTCGACGCCGGGATCCAGCATCCGCATCGCCTTCGCCGTGCGCGAGGCGAGCTTGCCGTAGTGGTCGGCGTCGAGATGCCCGATCTGCCACGGGCCGTCCATCTCGTTGCCGAGGCACCACATCTTCACGGCGAACGGCGTCTCGCGGCCGTTCGACGCGCGCTGGTCCGTCCAGGCCGTCTCGGCATCGCTGTTGGCGTACTCGAGCAGGTCGAGCGCCTCGGGCGTGCCGCGCGTGCCGAGGTTGACCGCGAGCATCAGGTCGCTGCCGACGCGGTCGAGCCACGCCTGGAACTCGTGCAGCCCGACCTCGTTCGTCTCGGTCGAGTGCCACGCCAGGTCGAGTCGGCGCGGGCGCTCGGCCTTCGGGCCGATGCCGTCCTCCCACTTGTACCCCGACACGAAGTTGCCGCCGGGGTAGCGGATGGTCGAGACGCCGAGCTCCTTCACGAGCTCGATCACGTCGGTGCGGAACCCCTCGCTGTCGGCGGACGGATGCCCGGGCTCGAAGATGCCGTCGTAGATGTGGCGGCCGAGGTGCTCGACGAACCCGCCGAACAGGCGCCGGTCGATGTCGGCGACCTCGTAGTGCGGGTCGAGGCGTGCGGAGGCGTCGGTCGGAGAGGTCATGGGGCTCCTTCTTCGGATGGGTCGGTCGGACAGCCGGCGCGCGAAAGCGATGCCGGCGGTGCGGTCAGGCGGAGGCCGGCTCGTGCCGGAGCACGAGCGAGATGGCCGCGGATCGGGCGGGCAGCCGGTAGCGCGGCAGCACGCCGGGCCCGCAGGTCGCCGTGCCGACGCCCGACTGGGCCAGGTCGATCGACACGAAGGTGCGGCCTTCGGCGGGCAGCTCCCAGTTGTGCGCTGCGGCGGCGAGGGCCGGCCTGCTGTGGCGTGACACCGTGAGCGCGAACGAGCTGTCGAGCGACGACACGCGCAGCGCACCGCCCCGCGTGAGGATCCGTGCGTCACGGACCCCCATCCGCGAGCCGCTCTCCTGGGGGCGGACGTTGTCGACGGTGAGGTCGTCGGCGTCGAGGTGCCACCAGCCGAACCTGGCCGCGGAGCGCAGGTCGGGGTAGCTCGGCATCGGGCCGTACCCGGCGATGTCGGCGCCCAGCGGCTCGCCCTCGAGGACGAAGTCCAGGCCGAGCCGGGCCCATTCGGTGGTCCATGCATCGTTGGGCTCGAGCTCGACGTCGAGGCGAACGGCGTCGTCTGCGATCGCGGTCCATCGCAGGCGCGCATCGATCGAGCTGGCGAGGATCGGCGTGCCCGTCCGTGTGCGCACGAGGAGGCCGCCGTCATCCGCGCTCATGTCCGCCAGGCGTGTCACCATGCGGTCGATGCCCGCCGCACGCCAGCGGTCGGCGTACGACGGAAGGTCGAGCTCGTCGTTGCCGAGGTCGCGGTCGTTGTCGGTCGGGGCGCGCCAGACTCCCACGGTCGGTCCAGTGATGGCCATGCCTGCCAGCTCCTGGAGGCCGCCCGTCTCGCCATCGAAGCGCGCGGCCCCGACGCGGTCCTCGCGCGGCCCGGCGGCGCTCGCCGCCGGCAGAGCGGGACGCCCCTGGGTCACGTGCTGCCCGCTTCCGACGACGTGGCCGGCGTCCGCCCATGGGGCGGCGACGGCCGTCACCGCCTCCACCGTGAGCACATCGGCGACGCGGGACGCGGCATCCGTCCGGCACTCCGCGGGCAGGTCGACGGCGACCGTCGACCGCGGCGGGCACGGCGGAAGGTCGAGCGTGCCGGATGCCGTGACCTCGCCGTCGATGACGCGCGTCCAGCGCACGGCGACGTGCCCGAGGTCGAGGAAGTCGTAGCGATTCGCGACGCGCACCGCCGACCGGTCCGCGTCGACGTCGACCACCACCGGCGCGATCACGGCCGCGTAGTGGAGCAGACCGGGGCGCGGGGTGCGATGGGCGTCGACGAGTCCGTCGATGACGAAGTTGCCGTCGTGCACGTCCTCGCCGAAGTCGCCGCCGTACAGGATGCGCGCCTCGCCCTCGGGGCCGTCGACCTCGATGCCCTGCTCGACCCACTCCCAGACGAAGCCTCCGGCGTGACGGGGATACGCTTCGAACAGATCCCAGTACTCCTGCAGTGCGCCGGGCCCGGTCCCCATGGCGTGGCCGAACTCGCACTGGAGGAACGGGAGCGTGCGGCGGTGCATCTCGGCAGGGGCGGCGTCTTGCGGTGCGGGCCGGAGCGTCTCCTCGCCGATCTCGCGCACCTCGTCATGCGGGGCATACATGCGTGAATACACGTCGACGTAGCGGCTCTCGTGGTCGCCCTCATAGTGGACGAGACGGCTCGGGTCGGTCAGCTTCGCCCACCGCGCCATTGCCTCGAGGTTCGCTCCGGCATGCGACTCGTTGCCGAGCGACCACATGATGACGCTCGCATGGTTCTTGTCGCGGTGCACCGTGCGCCGGATGCGGTCGAGGAAGGCGTCGCGCCAGGCCGGATCGGCGCTCGGGTTGCCGCGCCAGCCCACGTGCTCGAAGCCGTGCGTCTCGAGGTCGCATTCGTCGATGACCCAGAAGCCGAGCTCGTCGAACAGATCGAGGACGTCGGGATGCGGCGGGTAGTGCGACGTGCGGACCGCGTTGATGTGGTGGCGCTTCATCAGGAGCAGCTCGTCGCGCGCCACCTCCGCGTCGAAGACGCGGCCGTGCCGGGGACGGTGCTCGTGCCGGTTCACGCCGCGCAGCATGATCGGCGCATCGTTGACGAGCAGGCGTGCGTCCTGCACCTCGACCCGCCGGAACCCGATCCGCACCGTGACCGCCTCGCTGCCGGTGCGCACGGTCGCCTCGTACAGGCGCGGCCGTTCCGCGGTCCACGGCTCGACGCCCGCGATGCGCAGTCTCTCGCCCAGGGCAACGTCGTCGATGCCGAGCTCCGCGATGGTGAGGCGGGCAGTCCCGCCCTGGTCCACGACAGCGGTGATGTCGAGGATCCCCTCGGAGGCCCGCGCGTCGTAATCGGCGTGGACGAAGAGGTCGTCGATGCCGCCGTCCGGCCGGCCGAGGAGGGTGACGCTGCGGAAGATCCCCGGCAGCCACCACATGTCCTGGTTCTCGAGGTACGTCGCGTCGCTGAACTGGGCCACGCGCACGGCCAGGCGGTTCACGCCGTCGGTGAGGATGCCGGACACGTCGAACTCGTGGGTGAGCCGGCTTCCGCGCGTCGTGCCGAGCAGGGTGTCGTTCAGCCAGACTTCGGCGGCGGACTCGATCCCGTCGAAGCGCAGGAGCCTGCGACCGTGGGCGAGAACCGACGGCGAGGCGTGGAAGTCGAGCCGGTAGTCGCCGATCCGGTTGGCGTCCGGCGGGTGCGGCGGGTCGACCGGGAAGGGCATCTGCACGTTGGAGTAGGCAGGTGATCCGTAGCCCTGCAGGTTCCAGTGGCCGGGCACTTCGATCGCCCCCCAGCCGGCGGCGTCCTCGGTGCGCCACCCGTCGGGAGCGGTACGCAGGGACGGCGAGACACGGAAGCGCCACGTGCCGTCCAGTGTCTGCTGCGGAGCGTCGGAGTGGAGGCGGGCGCGGGGAGTGATGGTGCCGGACCCGGGGCGGGTGGTGGCGATCTCCATGGGTTCCTCATCGATGAGTGAAGAGCGTCGAAGCTCGACCTTACCGCGTGGAATGCGTTTACCCCCTGCGAGGATCTCCACGGGAAGGCGCTTGCCCGCTGGTGTACTTTGCATTAATGTCCTAACATCGTATCAGCGATCGGATCCGGGCCTCAGCTCGGTGACACACACGGGGCGCGAAATCCCGCGCTCATCGACAACGACGTTGACCCCTGGTCTCCCGGGGTGAAAGGGAAGTCCAATGAAGCATTCAGTCACATCCCGCACGCGAGTGGCTCTGGCCCTCGCAGCGGCTGCCCTGACCGCCGTCTCGCTCACGGCGTGCAGCTCGGGTGACGCCGGCGAGTCCGACGAGCCGATCCAGTTCTTCCTGTCGGGCGACGCCAACCAGGGCGGCGGGTACGCCCACATGGCGGAGAAGTACGAGGAAGAGACCGGCGTCAAGGTCGAGATCGTCGACATCGCCAACGACGACCTCGCCACCAAGCTCCGCAACGCGGCGCAGGCCAACGACCTGCCGGCCATCGCCCGCGTCGGCGCCGTCGACCCGGTGTGGCGCAACGTCACCACCGACCTGTCGGACATCACCGAGGGCAGTGACATCCGCACCGATCTGTCCGACAAGGACGACGACGGAAACGTCATCTCGCTCCCGTCGGACATCACGGCGGTCGGCATGTTCATCAACAAGACGCTGTTCGACCAGGCGGGCGTCGCGTACCCGACCAGCGAAGACGACATCTGGACGTGGGACGAGTACGTCGCCGCCGTGAAGCAGGTGCAGGCGGCGACCGGCACCAGCTACGGCATGGTGATGGACAAGTCGTCGCACCGCCTCAAGGCGCTCCTGTACGAGTTCGGCTCGGACTACTTCCAGGCCGACGACAGCGGCGAGTTCAGCACCAACGACCAGACCAAGGTGGCGCTGGAGTACTTCAACTCCCTGAACGACGACTCGTTCATGCCCCGCTCCGTCTGGCTGTCGGATGCCGACCCCAACGCCCTCTTCAAGAGCGGCGACGTGGTCTCGTACCTCTCGGGCTCGTGGCAGATCGCGGACTTCGCGGTGAACATCGCCGACTTCGAGTGGGCCTCGGTCTACATGCCGCAGGAGGAGGAGCGCGCGACCAACTTCGGCAACGCCGCGTCGGTCGTCGTCTTCGACGGTCCTCAGGAGGAGGCCGCGCACGACTTCATCAAGTGGCTGTACGAGCCGGAGAACTACACCGAGCTCTCGGAGACCTCGTCGTTCATCCCCGCGATCGACGGACTCGACATCACGTACGCGGCGCACGCGGACGCCTTCGCCATCTACAACCAGGACATCGCCGCCTCGCCGGACATCGTGGGCGAGATCAAGGCGATGGAACTGCAGTACGGCGCGCAGGGCGTGACGACCGACGGCGACCCGGTGCGTGACGAGACGGTCAAGTACCTCAACGGCGAGCAGGACGTGGACACCACGATCGCGAACATCAACGCGCTGTTCACCGACCAGCTGGGCGCCCTGGAGTGACCATGTCCACCACCAAGTCCGTCGATGGGCGCAGTGCCGAGACTTCTGCGCTCATCACCGTGGGGCGGGGCGCGCGGCGCGCGCGCCGCCCCCGGCGGAGCTCTACGAGGTTCGTGCTCGCCCCGCTGGTGTTCATCGCGGTCGCGGTGGTGCTGTTCGCACTGTTCTTCCTGTGGCCGGGAGCGCTCGGACTCTGGTATTCGTTCACCGACTACTCGGGTGTCGGCACACCCGAGTTCATCGGGGCCGAGAACTACATCGACCTCGCGCAGGATCCGGTGTTCTACACCGTGCTCGGCCGCACCCTGCTGTACACGCTGCTGTCGGTGCCGCTGCACTACGTCGCGGCGCTCGGCATCGCCATGCTGCTGACCAGCACCTTCGCCAAGGGCAAGTCGGTGGCGCGGATCATCTTCTTCCTGCCGTGGCTCATCTCGCCGATCGTGGCCGGTGTCATCTGGAAGTGGCTGTTCGGCGAGAACTTCGGCCTCGTGAACTACCTCATCGAGATGCTCGGAGGCAACGGGCTGCAGTGGGAGACGAATCCCAACCTGGCGCTGGTGCTCATCCTCATCGTGAGCACGTGGGGCGGGACGGCGTTCAACATGCTGCTGTTCATCGCCGCCATCCGCAACATCCCGCAGTCGTATCTCGAGGCCGCCCAGCTGGACGGCGCCAACGGCTGGCAGCGGTTCTACCGGATCGTGCTGCCGCTCCTGCGGCCCACCTCGTTCATGGTGATCCTGCTCACCACGATCGGGGCGATGAAGGAGTTCGCCATGGTCCAGGCGCTCAACGGCGGTGGACCCGGCACGTCGAACATGTTCATCGTCCAGTACATCTACCGGACCGGATTCGAGCGCGCCGACGTCGGGTACGCCAGTGCGGCGTCGATGGTCCTCATGGTGATCCTCATCATCATCGCGATCATCCAGCTGCGCTTCGACAAGAGGAACGATCTCGCATGACGACTCTTCGACCCGGGACCCGCGCCCGCACCGCCAGCACCGGCGCCGGCGCCGGCACCCGCACGCGCACGTCCCGTCCGCTCCGCGCGCTGCCGAGCAGCCTCGTGCTCTGGCTCCTCGCCCTCGGCTTCCTGATCCCGGTCGCGTGGTTCCTGCTGAGCTCGTTCAAGCCAGGGTCCGAGCTGTTCAGCCTGCCGCTGACGCTCTTCCCCGAGAACTGGACGGTCAGCGGCTACACGACCGCCTGGAACCGGTTCAACTTCGCGCAGTACTTCCTCAACACCTCGATCGTCGCGGTCGTTACGACGGTGCTCACCGTGCTGGTCAGCGCCATGACCGGCTACGCGCTCGCCAAGTACCAGGCATGGTGGCTCAAGGTCTTCTTCATCTGCATCCTGGCCACGACGATGCTGCCGACCGAGGTCATCATGCCGAGCTCGTTCGCCGTGGTGCGCGACCTGGGTCTGTACAACACCCTCGCCGGCATCATCGTGCCGTCGATCATCACCGCGACGGGCATCTTCATGTTCCGTCAGTACTTCAAGACCATCCCCGACGAGCTGCTCGAGGCGGCGCGCATCGACGGCGTCTCGGAGTTCGGCGCGTTCTGGCGGATCATGCTGCCGCTGGCGAAGCCGATCGCGGTCGTGCTGGCGATCTTCTCGTTCCAGTGGCGATGGAACGACTACATCTGGCCGCTCATCGTGCTGCGCGACCCCGACCGCTACACCCTGCAGGTCGCCCTGCGCTCCATCGTCGGCGCCGACAACGTCGACTGGTCGGTGCTCCTGTCGGCCTCGGTGATCTCGCTGGTCCCGATGCTCATCCTCTTCGCGATCTTCCAGCGGCAGATCCTGAACGCCGACGTCAACTCGGGCCTGAAGGACTGAGATGGCGGAGGACTCGCATTTCCATACGGTGCTGAGCGAGGCGGTGGCCGACGAGGTTCACGCGTCGCTGGTCACCGCGATCGGTCCCGACGACGGGCACCGCCGCCTCATGGATCGCGCGAAGCTGTTCGTCGCGGCGTACGTGTGGCCACGGTCGGCCCACGCCGGCGATCCGGCGCTCATCGACGCCGCGCGTGAGAGCGTGCGTGCGCTCCGCGCCCGGCAGGGCGCCGGCGGGCTGTTCATCGGCGGCGACAACGTCGACTCGCCGCCCGACTCGTCGTTCACGGTGAACGACCTGTGCGACACGCTGCACATCATCGGCGCTGCTCCGGCCGGGGCGCGGAACGCCCTCGCCGCGCTGGCCACGGAACTCGGGGCGATCGCGGATGCCGTGGAGCCCGCGCTCGTCGCGGGCGGCGTGCACACGCCCAACCACCGCTGGGAGATCTCCGCCGCCCTGGCCCGCCTGCACCGCCGACGCCCCTCGCCGCAGCTGCGCGACCGCGCGGCGGAGTGGCTCGCCGAGGGCATCGACATCACGCCCGACGGGGTCTACTCCGAGCGCAGCGCGAACTACGCGGCGTATGTCTCGAACCCGTCGCTGAGCGTCATCGCCGACGTCCTGGACCACGACGAGGCCAGGGCCGCCGTCATCCGCAACCTCGAGAGCACGCTCGGGCTCATCCATCCCGACGACACCGTCGAGACCGTGCACTCGCGACGCCAGGATCAGCTGCGACGGTTCCCGGTGGCGCCCTACCTGACGGCGTACCGGCGGTACGCCGTCGAGCTCGGCCGGGGAGACTTCGCCTGGGCCGCGACGCGCGCGCTGCGCGCCGGCGTGGTGCACCCGGGCGCCGTGCTCGCCGACCTCCTCATCACGCCGCTCATCGGCGAGGAGCTGCCGGATGCCGCACCCCCGGCTCCGCGGGAGCGCTGGGAGCAGTCCGCCCTCGTCGTCGCCGCCTCGCCGCGCCGGCGCCTCGTGGTGTTCGGCGGAAGCGACTACCCGCGGTTCCGCCGCGTCCGCTCCGGCCTGTCGGCCAATCCCACCTTCCTCCGCATGTTCGCCGGCGCTGCCGTGCTCGACTCGGTGCGCCTCTCCCGTGACTTCTTCGGCCTCGGCCCGTTCCGCGCCGACCGGATGGTCTCGGCGCCCGGGCCCGACGGCGTCCTGCGGCACGAACTGACCGAGACGGTGTCCGCGCACTACTACCAGCCGATCGACGCGGCGCGACGTTCGCCCTCGGGCGAGTACGCCCTCACCGACGACGGCCGGTTCTTCGGCTCGATGGCGTTCGACGTTCGCGCGCGCGACGAGGTGCGCCTGCGCACCACGGTCGAGATCCGGCCGACCGATGACGGCGCCGTCGTCTCGATCGCGATCGACGGCCCCGACAGCCCGTGGGCACTCGAGCTGGCGTTCCGGGACGGCGGTCGATTCGAGGGCGTGACGACGCGGGCCGACGGTGCCGCAGTCCTCACGGACGGCATCGGACGCTACCGGGTGGGCGACAGCGTCATCGCCTTCGACGCGGGCGACGGGTACGCCGCCCAAGGCCCCGCGCGCTATCACCCGGGCGAGGACTACGCGTTCCTGGGCGCGACGGATGCCGCCGACGGCCAGCGCGTCTACCTGACCGGACGATCGCCTGGCGGGCTCGAGCTCACGCTCCGCGCCGAAGGCGACGTCCGATGAGCGCCGTCGTCGACGCCGTCGGCTTCCATGCGCTGCGGACGCTCCGCGCCGAGCGCCCGCACGCCGTCGAGGAGGCCCTGTCGTCGCGGGCGCGCCGCGACATCGTGCGCGGCGACGGAAGGCTCTTCATCGTGGCCGCCGATCACCCCGCGCGCGGTGCCCTGTCGGTCGGCGGCCGCGACGACGCGATGGCGAGCCGGTACCTGCTGCTGGAGCGGCTCGCGATCGCCCTCGGGCGTCCCGGCGTCGACGGAGTGCTGGGCACGCCGGACATCATCGACGACCTCGCGCTGCTCGGGCTGCTCGACGACAAGGTCGTCGTCGGCTCGATGAACCGCGGCGGCCTGCGCGGTGCGAGCTTCGAGATGGACGATCGCTTCACCGGCTACGACGTCGCGTCCATGGTGCGCTCGGGCGTCGACTTCGCGAAGGTCCTACTGCGGGTGAACTTCGCCGACGCCGCGACCGCGGCCACGCTGGAAGCGACCGCGCGTGCGGTGACGGCCGCGGCCGAGGCCCGCATGCCCATCATGATCGAGCCGTTCATCAGCCGATGGGACGGCGGACGCATCGTCAACGACCTCACGCCCGATGCCGTCGTGCTCTCGATGGCCATCGCCGCCGGGCTCGGCGCCAGCAGCGCGTACACCTGGATGAAGCTGCCGGTCGTGCCCGACATGGAACGCGTGATGCAGGCGACGACCCTGCCGACGCTGCTTCTCGGCGGCGACTCCGGCGGCGACCCGGACGATACCTTCTCCTCGTGGGAGGATGCCCTCGCGCTGCCCGGCGTCCGCGGGCTGACGGCGGGGCGCGCGCTGCTGTATCCGCCCGACGGAGATGTCGCGGGCGCGGTCGACGCCGCCGCCCGCCTCGTCCACCCCGACCTCTAGACCCGATGGAGAAGCCCATGCCCCGTGCCGAGGAGATCCGATGAACGCCGAGGTGGCCGGTGCGCCGGTGAGCTTCGGCGTCTTCGAGATGACGCCCGAGGGCGCCGCCACCGTGGCGGCCGACGACATGCTGGTCGTGCTCGCGGATGCCGGCTACGGCGGCGTCGACCTCGGTCCGGTGGGCTTTCTCGGCCGCGATGCCGAGCTGCGATCCCGGCTCGCCCACTTCGGGCTCGAGCTGGCCGGCGGGTGGGTGCAGCTGCCGCTGTCGGACGACGAGGCGTTCGAGGCCTCGCTGCCGTCGCTGCACGACGCCCTGCGCGTGTTCTCGGATGCCGCCGAGGCGGGGCCCCGCCGGCTGCCGCTGCCCACACTGGCCGACGACGGCTCGCTCACCCGCCGAGCGCATCCCGGCCGCGGTGCCGAGGTGGACGCGCTCGACGCCCACGCCTGGGAGCGGCTCTTCGCCAACACCGAGCGCGCCGCCGCGATCGTGCGCGCCGCCGGCTTCGAGCCGACGTTCCACCACCACGCCGGCACCTTCGTAGAGTCGCCCGACGAGATCGACCGCTTCCTCGCCCACGTCGACGTCGATCTCACCCTCGACACCGGTCACCTGCTCATCGCCGACGGCGATCCCGCCGACGCCGTGTCGCGCTGGGGGGACCGCATCAACCACCTGCATCTCAAGGACGTCGATCGCGCCGAGCTGCGTCGCGTCCTCGCCGCAGGCGGGGGGATGACCGAGGTGTGGTCGTCGGGAGCCTTCGTCGCCTTCGGCCACGGCGACCTCGACCTCGCGCGGGTGATGGATGCCATGGCCGCACGCGGTTTCGACGGCTGGGTCGTCGTCGAGCAGGATGTGCTGAACACCCCCGACGTCGACATCGACGCGTTCCGCGCCGCGCGCGGCGACGACCAGCGCGTCAACCGCGCGGCGCTGCAGCCCTGGGCCTGACGCCCGACGCCCGCCGCCGGCAAGACCCGATCCCCTCACCGATAAGGACACCACCGTGACCGACGCCCCCCTCCGCTTCGGCCTGATCGGCACCGGTCGCATCGGCCAGGTCCATGCCACGAACATCGCCGCCGGTCCCGACACCGTGCTCTCCTGGGTCGCCGACCCGATGGTCGACGGCGCGCACGCCGTGGCCGAACGCTTCGGCGGTCGGGTGACGGATGCCGCCGACGAGCTGTTCGCGGCCGCCGACGTGGATGCGGTGCTCATCGCCTCGCCCACCCCGACCCACGTCGACCTCATCGCGCGGGCGGTCGATCGCGGCATCCCGGTGTTCTGCGAGAAGCCGATCGACCTCGACATCGCCCGCGTCGACGCGCTGCGCCCGAAGGTCGCGGCCGCCGGCGTGCCCGTCGCGCTGGGATTCAACCGCCGCTTCGACCCCGCGTTCGCCGAGGTGCAGGCGCGGGTCGCGGCGGGCGAGATCGGCGCTCTCGAGCAGCTCACGATCATCAGCCGTGATCCGGCCGCGCCGCCGGCCGCCTACATCGGGGTGTCGGGCGGAATCTTCCGCGACATGACGATCCACGACTTCGACATGGCCCGTTTCTTCCTGCCCGACATCGTCGAGGTGACGGCCGTCGGCACGACCACCTTCGATGCCGGCGCGCGCGAGCACGGCGACTTCGACACGGCCGTCGTGACGCTGCGCGCGGCCTCGGGCGCCGTCGTCACCATCATCAACTCGCGCCACAGCGCGGTCGGGTACGACCAGCGGCTGGAGGCCTTCGGCGCGGTGGGCTCGCTGCAGGTGGCCAACCGCTCGACCAGCCTGGTCAGCCTCTCGACGTCCGAGCGGGTGGACGCGCGAGCGCCGTTCGAGGACTTCTTCCTGCAGCGCTATGCCGACGCGTACGCCGCCGAGCTCGAGGCCTTCGTCGCCCTGGTGCGCGGCGACGCCTCGACGAGCCCGACCTTCGAGGACGGCCGTGCCGCGCTGGTGCTCGCCGACGCCGCGCAGAGGTCTGCCACCGAGCGCGTCTCGGTGGCCGTGCACACCGACTGATCTGCGCGGGCATCGACCCCGCTAGGCGAAAGACGGATGCCGCGGCACGAGGCCGCGGCATCCGTCTTCCTGCGTTCGACAGGCTCAGCCCAGGATGGCGTCCGCCTCCGAGAAGAACTGCGTCACGGCGTCGTCGACCGAGAGCGCGCCGAGGCCGATCGACTTGCCGAGGTCCCAGAAGGTCTGCTCGAGCGAGCCGTAGCCGACGACCGGGACGGGCGGGGCGTCGCCGATGCGGTCGGCGGCGGACTCGATGTAGTCGGCGACCTGCTTGTCGGCGCCCTCGAGGGTCGTGCCCTCGAGCTTCGACGACGAGGCGGGGAAGCCGAGCGTGGTGCCGAAGATCTCGCCGGCCTCGGGGCTGTTCACCACGAAGTCGAGGAAGAGGGCCGCGGCCTCGGGGTGCTCGGTGTTCTTCGCGATCGCGACCTGCAGGCCCGCCTGACGGTAGAGGTCCTTCGAGCCCTCCTCCGCGGTCGGCGGAGCGACGATCGAGATGGACGAGGCGCCCGAGTCGGCGAGGTACCCGCCGAGGAAGTTGCTCCAGCTCATCTCGCTCGCGGTGATGGCGGCGCCGAAGCCCGACTTGGGCGAGAGCTCCTCGAGCTTCTGCTGCGGCACCGTGACACCGTCGCGGATGTCGGCGCCGGACTCCCAGAAGTCCCGCAGCTCGTCCTCGGTGAAGCCGAGCTCGCCGTCGTCGGTGTACAGGTTGCCGCCGTTGGCGCGGAGCACCAGCTCGAACACCTGGATGCGCTGCGTGTAGTCGGTGCCGCCGTAGACCGCGCCGCCCGTGGCGTCGGTGACGTCGGCCATCCAGTCGTCGAAGTCGGCGAAGCTGGTGCCGCCCTCGGGCGCCTCGACGCCCGCCTGTGCGACGAGGTCGTCGTTCACGAAGTTCGCCCACAGGCTGTAGCCGGTGGGGAGCGAGTACTGCACGTCGTCGAGCGCGCCCGTGCCCAGCAGCGACTCATCGAACGTGGTCGTGTCGATGTAGTCCGACACCTCGCCGAGGTCGAGCAGGTTGCCCGACTCGGCGTACTGGCGCAGGTAGCTGTCGGAGAACTGGAACACGTCGGGCAGTCCGCCGCCCGCGGCCTCGGTCTGCCGCTTCTCCCAGAAGCTCGGGAAGTCGGTGAACGAGGTGTTGATCGTGATGTTCGGGTACTCCTCGTTGAACGCCGCGATCAGGTCGTTGTAACGGGTCGCGCGGTCGTCGTTGCCCCAGAACGCGAAGTCGAGGGTGACCTTCTCGTCGGGGTCGAACGCGGCCGCGTCGTCGGGCTCGCCGCCGGCGCAGGCGGCGAGGACGAGGGCGGCGCCGGCGGTCAGGGCGGCTGCCGCGAACAGGGTGCGAGGTGCGGGCATCAGGGTGCTCCAGTCGTGATCGGGATGGGGTCAGGAAACGCTCAGGGCATCGCGCGCGGCGGATGAGGGGGCGTGGTCGGGGCCGGCGGTCACCGGTGCGGTGACGAAGGCGACGCCCTGCGCGTCGAGCACCACGCGGTCGACGACGACACCGGTCTCGGCATCCGTTCCGTCGATCGCGATCTCGACCCGCTCTTCGCCGTGGTTGATGAGGGTGACGAGGTCGCCCCGACGCGCTGCCTCGACCCCGGCGGGCAGTCCCTCGACGACGGGACGGACACCGGATGCCGCGACCACGGTCGCAACGACGGCGTCGAGCGCGTCGGTCTCGCGCCCGCCGGCCGAACGTCCGTCGCTCACCGGCGCATCACCGACAGGCACAGTGGCGACGTACCAGGCTTCGCCGGAACCGTAGCGGTGACGCGTGAGGGCGGGCGATCCTGCCTGCAGGCCGGACTCGAACGAGGCGACGACGTCTGCTCCGCCCGCGTGGACGCTCTCGGCCACCAGGCGGCCGCGCTGCTCGGCGCCATCGAGGCCGAATGTCACGGTGCCCGCCGCGGCGGCGGTGCGCGCGGCGCGGACGGCGTCGGTGCTCAGGGCGCCCACGCCGCCGGCGCTCGCCGAGGATCCCGCGAGCGCGCCGAAGTCCTCGAACCGCAGGCCGAGCACGGGGCCGAGCTGCGTCAGGAATCCACCGTCGCGGAACTGGTCGTGCTCGTCGACGATGTCGGTGAAGGGGCCGGTGAGGAGCGTTCCGCCGTCGTGGACGAAGCGTGCGAGCGCGGCTGCGCCCTCATCGCGGAGCAGGTACAGGGCGGGGGCGACCACCAGACGATAGGTGTCGTCGACTTCTTCGGGGCCGACGATGTCGACCTGGATGTTGCGCGCGTGGAACGCGCCGTACCACTCCAGCACGAGCGCCAGATAGTCGACCTCGGTCGGGTGGTCGCGCTCCTCGACGGCCCACCAGTTCTCCCAGTCGAAGACCAGCGCGACCTGGGCGTCGCGGCCGGGCGCCGGAAGCTCCGGCAGCGCGGCCAGGCGTGCGCCGAGCTCGGTCACGGCGTCCCAGGTGCGCGTCTCGGTGCCGGCGTGGGGCAGCATCGCCGAGTGGAACTTCTCGCTGCCCGCGCGGGACTGGCGCCACTGGAAGAACATGATGCCGTCGGCGCCGCGCGCGACGGACTGCGCGGTCTCGGCCATGAGCGCGCCGGGGCGCTTGCCCGGGTTGGCGGGACGCCAGTTCACGGAATCCGTCGCCTGCTCCCAGAGCAGCCACGGCACGCCGGGTTTGAGCGAGCGGATGAGGTCGCGCTGGAAGGCAGCGTCGCGCACGCGGTGCGGGTTGGCGGGGTCGGGGTAGCAGTCGTCCGCGATGACGTCCATGAACGGCGCCCACTTGCGGTAGTCCGCCGGCTTGAACGGGCCCATGAAGTTCGTGGTGATCGGCTGCGTGGCGCCGGCGCGCTGCAGGATCTCGCGCTCCATGAGGTAGCACTCGAGCAGCATGTCGCTGGTGAAGCGCCGCCAGTCGAGCATCGACGACGGGTTGTGGCTGTAGGGAGCGAGACGCGGCGGGAAGATCTCGTCGAAGGCGCCGTAGCGCTGCGACCAGAAGTTCGTCCCCCATGCCGCGTTGAGCGCGTCGATCGTGGCGTACCGGCCCTCGAGCCACACGCGGTACGCGTCGCGCGCGGCATCCGAGAAGTCCATCCAGAGGTGGCAGCCGAACTCGTTGCCCACGTGCCACATCACGACGGCGGGGTGGTGGGCGTAGCGCTCGCCGAGGCGTCGCACGAGCTCGCCGGCGAGGCGCCGGTACGTCGGCGACGACGGGGCGAAGTGCTGGCGGCTTCCCGGCCAGTACGACGCGCCGGACTCGTCGGCGGGCAGGGTCTCGGGGTAGGTGGCGCTCACCCACGGCGGGGGAGACGCGGTGGCGGTCGCGAGGTTCACCGCGATGCCGCCCGCGTGCAGCTTCTCGATGACGGTGTCGAGCCACGCGAAGTCCCACGCGTCCTCGGCGGGCTGGATGCGCGACCACGCGAAGATGCCGAGGCTCACGATGTTGACACCGGCCTCCTGCATGAGGCGCACATCGTCGTCCCACACGTCTTCGGGCCACTGGTCGGGGTTGTAATCGGCGCCGTACAGCACGTCGAGCAGCTCCTGTCTGGATGGTGCAGCGGGGTTCGGAGGCCGTGTCAGCGACGGCCGCGGCGCGCGGGGACCGCGACGACCGCGAAGGCGGCGCAGCCGAGGCCGGCGACGATGAGCGGGGCGAGCATCCACGTCATCACGCCGACGAGCACCGCCGCCGCCGCGAGGTACAGCGCGCCGACAGGATCGGCCGCGAGAGCGGACGGGATGCCGCGGACAGCGCCCCGCCAGCCGCGCTCGGGTATCCACGCGCCCGCCGCCACGAGCAGGGCGACGGCGCCGGCGACCAGTCCCAGCCACCCGACGATCGAGATCAGGGCGCCGCCGGGCAGTGCGCCCGAGTTCGCCAGGTCGATGTCGAGCAGCAGCAGGAGCGTCAGCGCGACGGCTGCGATGCCGACGACCAGGCCACCGGGGAGCGCGGCACGCCAGTCCTGCCAGAACGTCCGCGCATGCGACTGCTCGGCGTTCACATAGCGGCGGAGGTGCCGGATGCCGGCGGCCAGTGCCGCGGGCAGCGTGACGACGAGGATCCCGGCGGCGGTCACCAGCAGCCCGATCAGCAGCACCTCGCCGAACAGGGCGAAGGCGCCCTTCGCGCCCGGGTAGCGGGCGGGCTCGCGCTCGTCGAGCGTGGGGCCGCTGCCGGAGGCGTCGGCCCGGCGCGCGGCGCGGAGTTCTCGGCGGTTCATGTGCGGTCTCTTTCCTGGGTCCGTCAGCCCTTGAGGCCCTGTGTGGCGACGCCGTCGACGAGGAAGCGCTGGAACACGAGGAAGAAGAGCAGGACGGGGATGAGGGCGATGAACGACGCGGTGACGGTGGCGCCGTAGTCGCTGACCGAGGTCTGGTCGTTGTAGAGGCGCAGCGCGATCGGCAGCGGGTAGTTCTCGGGGCTGGTGAGGTACAGCAGGGGTCCGAGGAAGTCGTTCCAGGCCCAGATGAACGCGAAGATCGAGCAGGTGATCAGGGCGGGCTTGATCAGCGGCAGGATGATCGACCAGAAGATGCGCATGTGGCCGGCGCCGTCGATGCGGGCGGCTTCGTCCATGTCGCGGGGCATCTGGCGGATGAACTGGACGAGCAGGAACACGAAGAACGCTTCGGTGGCGAGGAACTTCGGCAGCAGCAGCGGCCAGAAGGTGTCGATCATGTCGAGCCGGTTGAAGATGATGTACTGCGGGATGATCACGACGTGGAACGGCAGCAGCAGGGTGCCGATCATCGCGGCGAACAGCACGCTGAGGCCCTTGAACTGGATGCGGGCGAACGCGTAGGCGGCGAGCGACGAGGACAGCAGCACGCCGATCACGGAGCCGGCGGCGATGATGAACGAGTTCAGGAAGAACCGCCACATCGGCACCCCGGCGATGCCCTCGAACACCTTGGTGTAGTTGTCGATGGTGGGCGCGTTCGGGATGAGGCCCATGTTGGAGCCGAACTCGCTGTTGGGCTTGAAGGTGGCGAACAGCAGCCATACCAGCGGGTAGAGCACGACCGCGGTGACCGCGATGAGCACGATGAACCAGATGACGGTCTGCCAGGTCTTGCGCTTGACCTTGCGGCGCGGGGCGCGGGGGGTGGCGTCGACCTGGTTCTCGAGGGTGGCGATGGCGGGTTCGCCGAAACTTGTGGTGCTCATCGGTTGTCTCCGGCGTAGTGGACCCAGCTTCGCTGGGTGCGGAAGAGGATGAAGGCGATGACGGCGACGACGATCAGCAGCACCCAGGCGATGGCGGCCGCGTAGCCCATCTGGCCGTCGCTGAAGCCGCGCTTGTAGAGGTACAGGGTGATGAAGTTCGTCATCCCGGCGGGGCCGCCGGTGCCGTTCGAGATGATGTACGCCGACGCGAACACCTGGAACGCGCCGATCAGGCCGAGCAGCAGGTTGAAGAAGATCACCGGCGACAGCATCGGCAGGGTGACGGCGCGGAACCGGTGCCAGGCGCCGGCGCCGTCCATCTCGGCCGCCTCGTAGAGCTCCTTGGGGATCTGCTTGAGGCCGGCGAGGAAGATGACCATGGTGGCGCCGAACTGCCAGATCGCGAGGAGGATCATCGCGGGCAGCACCAGTGCGGGGTTGCCGATCCAGCCGCCCAGGTCGATGCCGATCGCCGACAGGCCGTTGTCGACCGGGCCATCGCTGGCGAACATCGCCCGCCACACGATCGCGACCGACACGGATCCGCCGATGAGCGACGGGGCGTAGAAGGCGGACCGGAAGAACCCGGCGCCCTTGTCGCGGTAGTTCAGGAGCATGGCCACCGCGAGTGCCGCGGCGAGGGTGATCGGGGTGCCGACCACCACGTAGATCAGCGTGATCTGCGCGGACTGGATGAACGCCGGGTCCGACGTGAACATCCGGATGTAGTTGTCGAAGCCGATCCACTTCGGCGGGCTGAAGATGTTGTAGCTCGTGAACGACAGGTACAGCGAGTACGCCATCGGGATCAGCGTGAGGCCGAAGAACCCCACCAGCCACGGCACGAGGAACCCGTAGCCGGCGACCGTCTCCTTCACGGCACGCTGTCGCATGCCCGGACGATCCGTCCGTTCCGGCCGGGACCGGCGGAACAGGGAACGACGCGATGACTTCTCACCGGTCACGATGACTCTGGTCGCTGTGGTGCTCACGAGACTCTCCGATACGGGTTTGGGAGTGGTGCCCGGAAAGCTGTCACTGGTTGAGGACGACGTCCATCTCGGCGAAGAACTGCGAGACCGCGTCATCAACGGTGACCGTGCCGAAGTTCAGTTCCTCACCGAGCTGGCGGAACTTCTCCTCGAGGGTGCCGTAGCCGACGATCGGCACCGGCGGGGCGTCGCCCAGGCGGTCGGCGATCGAGGCCTCGTAGTCCTTGACCTGCTGGCTGAGCGGGTCGAGCTCGGCCGCGGCGAGGGCGGTCTCCGAGGCCGGCAGGCCGCGGTTGGTGCCGAAGATCTCGCCCGACTCCGGCGAGTTCACGAGGAAGTTGACGAGCGTCGCCGCCGCCTCGGGGTGCTCGGTGCTGGCCGAGATCGTGTGGAGCATCGAGGGCTTCAGGTACAAGTCCTTCGCGCCTTCCTCCGTCACCGGGGGAGCGATCAGGCCGAGCTCGGTGTATCCCTCGCCGAGGCCGGCGAGGTAGCCGGCGCCGAAGTTGTCCCACGTGAGCTCGCTCGCCGTCAGCGCGCTGTCGAAGGCGCCCTTCGGCGCGACCTCCGCGACGCGCTGCTGGGGGATGCCGATGCCGTCGCGGATGTCCTGACCAGACTCCCAGAACTCCGTCAGGCGCTCCTCGTCGAAGCCGGGCGTGCCGTCCTCGTTGAAGACGTTCTGGCCCTCGGCGCGCAACTGCAGCTCGAAGTTCTGGATGCGGCCGGTGAAGTCGGACCCACCCCAGAACTCGCCGCCCGCGCCGTCGGTGACCTCGCCCATCCACTCGGCGTAGTCGTCCCAGCTGCCGCCTTCGAACTCTGCGACGCCGGCGTTCTCGAGGAGGACCGGGTTGGTGAAGAGGCCCCACGCGTTGGTGGACGTGGTGATGCCGTAGGTCGTGTCGTTGACGACGCCGATGTCGAGGATGTTCTCGGGCAGCGGGTCGGTCTCGATGATGTTGCCGAGGTACGGGTCGAGATCGAGCAGCAGGTTGTTCTCGGCGTACTGACGCAGGTAGGAGTAGTCGAACTGCATCACGTCGGGGAGGTTGCCGCCGGCCGCCTCGGTCTGCCGCTTCTCCCAGAACTCGGGGAAGGTGAGGAACGTGGAGTTGACCGTGATGTTGGGGAACTCCTCGTTGAACGCGACGATCGCCTCGTTGTAGAGGTCGGCGCGCACGTCGTTGCCCCAGAACGCGAGGTTGAGGGTGACCTCCTCGTTCGGGTCGAACGTGGGAGCCGCGTCGGGGGTCTCGTTGCTGCCGCCGGCGCAGCCGGCGAGCACCAGGGCGGCGCTGGCCGCGACCGCGGCTCCGGCGAGGGCCCGCTTCTTGCTGAACATCCTTGTCCTCCTTGTGAACGTCTGCGTTCGCTTCTCCGCGTGAGACGTTCGTCGTCTGTAAGTGCGGTGTAGGCGCATCCGTGGTACGGAACATGCGGTGCTGGAAAGCGCTTGCCCGCAACGGTACCCCGTCTAAAAACGTTTCGCAAGCCATTCTCCGCACAAATTTAAACGATTCAGTAACGCTTGACGCGGCTTCTGCGCTCGGGGCCGTGCACGGTCCCAGTCGCCGGCCGCCGTCGGCGCCGCGCAGCCGGCCCGGACTCGGTGCGCAATCGTCGAAACGTTTCTGAGATTTGCATGAGACGTTTCACTTCCGACGGGTCGACGAGTTGACTCCGCCCGCGGCTGCGGTTACGTTACTCGTGGCTTTGCCGGGAAAACGTATTCCCGGTCGGTGCCTCTCGCCCACAACGATGGAGATGTGATGACGGACCATTCGTCTGCCATGCCGACGTGGGCCCTGCGTGCTCACGCCGTCTTCGACTGGGTGTGGTGGATGGCGTACGTCAACGCGCTGTGGTGGGTGTTCGCTCTCGCCGGGGGCATCCTGTTCGGCGTCGTGCCCTCGAGCACCGCCGCCGCTGACCTCACACGGCGACGCCTCCGGGGCGAGGTGTTCCCGGTGGCACGGTCCTTCGCCGCCGCATGGCGCCGCGATCTGCGGAAGGCGAACGTCGCGCTCGGCGTCGGATTCCTCGTGACCGGGATGCTGGCGGTCGGCGCCGCCGGGCAGCTCGCAGCCGGGACCGTCGGCTCAGTGCTCGGCGTCTCGACCGTCGTCGCACTGGCCGCAGCCTTCCTGATCACCGCTGTCTCGGTCCCGCTGTACGTCCACTACGAACTGCCGCTCCGCGCCTACCTCCTCACCGCGAGCCGCTGGGCGATGCGCAACGTCCTCCACGTAGTCCTGCTGCTGCTGGGAGCCGTCGCGATCGCGGCGGTCGGCAGCATCCTGCCCGGGATCGTCCCGTTCCTGACGGTGGGGGCGTGGCTGACGCTCAGCACGGTCATGTGCCTCTCGTTCTTCACCGCCAATGACCGCGCCGTCGCCGACCGCGTCGCCGCGCGGTCCCCTCTTCCTGATCCTCTCCGTCCACCTCCCCAGAGAAAATCCCCACCCCCGAACGAAGGAGTTCTGCAATGAACCACAGCAAGCCGCTCGTCGGCGTCGGCATCGCCGTCGTCGCCGCCCTCGCCCTCACCGGTTGCTCCGGGAGCGGAACCGGCGCCGATGACGCGAACAGCACGGATGCCGCGAAGCTCGAGAGCCTGTCGATCATGGCGCCGTTCCTCAGCACCAACGCCCCCGAGGAGGACAACGAGATCGAGGCCGCCGTCGAGGATGTCATCGGCGTCGATCTGGACATGACGTGGGTGCCGAATGCCTCTTACGGCGACAAGGTCAACATCACGCTCGCCGGCGACGATCTTCCCCAGGTGATGGTGATCCAGGGCAAGGACCCCGGGTTCGTCCGCAACGCGGAGGCCGGGGCGTTCTGGGACCTCACCGACTATCTCGACGACTACGAGAACCTCAAGACCACCTTCCCCGAGGTGCAGCGGGCGTCGAGCGTGAACGGCAAGGTGTACGGCGTCTTCCGCGCCCGCGACGTCATGCGGGAGGCCGTCATCATCCGCAAGGACTGGCTCGAGAACGTCGGACTCGAGCTGCCCGAGACGACCGAGGACCTCTACGAGATCGCGAAGGCCTTCACCGAGGACGATCCCGACGGCAACGGGACGGACGACACCTACGGTCTCATCATCCCGAAGTGGCCCGGCACCATCGGCACGAACAGCCCGTGGGACGCGATCGAGACCTGGTACGGCGCAGGCACCCGCTGGACCGAGCGCGACGGAGAGCTCGTGCCGAACTTCACCACCGACGAGTGGTTCGAGGCCGTGCAGTTCGAGCGGCAGCTGGTCGAGGAGGGCGTCGTCAACCCCGACTACGCGACGTTCGACTCCGCGAAGTGGAACGAGCCGTTCCTCACCGGCAAGGGCGGCATCATCATCGACGTCCACTCGCGCGTCGGCCAGCTGATCAGCCTGGTCAAGCAGTCGGATCCCGACAACTTCGAGAACTATGTCGACGTCACCGGCAACCTGACCGGGCCTGACGGCGAGCTGTACGCGCTGCCCACCTCGGGCTACAGCGGCTTCCTCGCGATCCCCAAGGCGCAGGTGCGCACCGAGGCGGAGCTGCGCGGCGTGCTCGAGGTGCTGAACGAGCTCAACTCGGCAGAGGCGGGGCCGATCCTCAACAACGGCATCGAAGATGTCACCTACACCCTGGACGGCGATCTTGCCGTCGCCGTGGACGACGTGCCGCAGGCGCTGAAGGACACCGTCGGCGCGTACGCACAGCTCGGCACCAACGTCAACGGCTTCCAGGGGTATCTGCCCAAGCAGCCGTCGGAGTACGAGCAGGAGATGTACGACAAGCGCAAGGAGATCGAGACGGCCGACCTCGAGTCGGCCCAGTTCGACCCGGCAGCGCCCTACGTGTCGCCGACATACGTCTCGAAGGGCGCCCAGCTGGACACCATCGTCGCCGATGCGCGCATCCAGTACATCGCGGGTCAGATCGACCTCGACGGGCTCGAGGACGCCGTCGAGCTGTGGCGCTCCAGCGGCGGCGACGACATCATCGCCGAGATCAACGAGCTGGCCGACGCCGACTCCTGATCGCCGGGCCGGGGATGACGGGTGCCTGCGCGCCCGTCATCCCCGGCACTGACCGAGAGGCCCATCCATGGCAATGCTCGACACCGCCGTCACGGCGACCGAGACGCTGACCGTAGAGAAGCAGAGCCGGCGCCGTCGCGGCGTTCGCGTCCACTTCACCCAGTTCAAGTGGCTCTACCTTCTGCTCGTACCCGGCATCGTCTACTTCCTGCTGTTCCGGTACTGGCCGATGTACGGCGCGATCATCGCCTTCAAGGACTACGTCCCCTTCCTCGGCATCGCCGACAGCCCCTGGGTCGGATTCGCGCACTTCGAGGACTTCTTCGCGAGCCCCGACTTCCCGCGTCTGCTCGGGAACACGATCATCCTCGCGCTGCTGTCGCTGCTGATCGCGTTTCCGCTGACGATCATCGTGGCGCTGCTGCTCAACGAGATGCGCCTGACGATCCTCAAGCGCACGACGCAGACGCTCATCTACGTGCCCCACTTCCTGTCGTGGACCGTGGTGGCGTCGCTGACCTACCTGCTGTTCGCACTCGACATCGGCCCGCTGCTCCAGCTGATCAACGGCATCCTCGGCACCGACATCAACTTCCTCGCCGATCCGGCGTGGTTCCGGCCGATCATCGTCCTGCAGGACATCTGGAAGAACACCGGGTGGGGCACCATCATCTTCCTGGCCGCGCTGGCCGGTGTCGACCAGGCGCAGTACGAGGCCGCGATCATCGACGGCGCGGGCCGCTTCCAGCGGGTGTGGCACATCACGATCCCCTCGATCATGCCCACGATCATCGTGATGCTCGTGCTGCAGATGGGGCAGATCCTCAACACCGGGTTCGAGCAGATCTACCTCATGACCAACTCGCTCAACCGATCGGTGGCCGACGTCTTCGACACGTACGTCTACTTCATGGGCATCACGCAGGGCTCCTACAGCTACAGCACCGCTGTGGGCCTGTTCAAGGCGGTCGTCGGCGTCGTGCTCATCTTCGGGGCGAACTGGGTCGCCAAGCGCTTCAACCAGGTAGGGATCTTCTGATGGCTCGCGAGAAGTACCGGTTCAACACTCCCGCCGGCCGCGTGTTCGACGTGTTCAACGTCGTGCTCCTCACGGGGATCGGCATCGTCGCGCTCGTGCCCTTCGTCTACGTCCTCGCCGGGTCGTTCGCGACCGAGGCCGAACTGGCGACGCGCTCGTTCTTCCTGTGGCCGGAGACGTTCTCGCTCGACGCGTACGAGGCGATCTTCACGAGCCCCGCCTTCGTGCGGGCACTCATCACGACGATCGTGGTGACGGCCGTGGGCACCGCGGTCCAGCTGGCGCTGACCGCGACGATGGCCTATCCACTGAGCAAGGCCAACCTGCCGGGCGGCCGTCTGATCCTCTCGCTGATCGTCTTCACGATGGTGTTCGGGGGCGGGATGATCCCGACGTTCCTGGTGGTGAAGGACCTCGGCCTGCTCAACAACTACTGGGCGCTGATCCTCCCGATGGCGATCAACCCGTTCAGCCTCATCATCATCAAGAACTTCTTCCAGCAGCTTCCCGCCGAGCTGGAGGAGTCCGCGAAGATCGACGGCGCGAACGAGCTGCAGACGCTGTGGAACATCGTGCTGCCGCTGTCGAAGCCGGTGCTCGCGACGTTCGCGCTCTTCTACGCGGTCGGGATCTGGAACGACTTCATGTCGCCGCTGCTGTACCTCAACGACAACTCGATGTGGACGCTGCAGATGTTCCTGCGTCAGGTGACCGTCGCCACCGACCTGTCGGTCGTGGAGCAGGATCCGACGCAGCTGCCGCCCGCGCAGGGCATCAAGTTCGCGGTCATCATCGTCGCGACGCTGCCGATCGTGCTGTTCTACCCCTTCCTGCAGAAGCACTTCGCGAAGGGCATGCTGATCGGGTCGGTCAAGGGATGACGCTGCTGTACCGCAATCCGCTGGCGGCGGCATCCGATCTGGACGGATGGGTCGCCGAGGGCCCGGTGGCGGTCCGCGCGACCGAGGACGGCCTGGCGCTGTCGAGCTCGGGCGGCTTCGACGACCACTGGACGCTGTGGTGCCCCGAGGTCTTCCCCGACCGGGTCCGCATCTCGTGGGATTTCGCGCCCCGCGAAGAGCCGGGTCTCGCCATGCTGTTCTTCGGTGCGGCGGCGACCGGCGGGCGCGGCATCTTCGACGATGGCGTCGCGCATCGCACCGGCGTCTACCCGCAGTACCACTCGAGCGACCTGCGGACTCTTCATGTGTCGTACTTCCGCCGCCGATGGGAGGACGAGCGCGCGTTCCACACATGCAATCTGCGCAAGTCGCCCGGCTTTCACCTCGTGTGCCAGGGGGGCGATCCGCTGCCGCCGGTGGTGGATGCGAAGGACTCGTACTACCGCATCGAGGTCGTCAAGGATGCCGCTCGCGTCTCGTTCTCGATCGACGGCCTGCCCCTGTTCGACTGGATCGATGACGAGTCCACCGGTCCCCGGATACGCGACGGCCGGATCGGATTCCGGCAGATGTCGCCGCTCGTCGCCCGCTACCGCAACCTGGAGGTTCACTCGCTGTGACCACTTCGACCGTCCCGCTCCGCTGGCTCGACGACGCCCCGCCGGCAGAGCTCCCCGGCGGCGCCACCTGGGGAGTCCCTCTTCCGCGCGGCACCGTCGCGTCCGTCTCGGCGCTCGGTCTGCGGCAGGTGGGTGGTCAGAGCGTGCCGGCGCAGTTCTGGCTGCTGGCGACCTGGCCGGACGGTTCGGTCAAGTGGGCGGGGTGCGCGGTCGGCGCGCTCGACGCGCCCGGTGCGTATGAGGTGGTGACCGACCTCTCGCCGCAGACGGCGGCCGCCGGCGCAGGGACCGGGTCCGTGGTCGTACGCGAGGACGCGGACGAGATCGTGGTCGCGAACGGCGTGATCGAGCTCGCGTTCGCACGCCCCGAGCACGGCGCGATCGACACGCTCGCGCGCCGCGTGGTGCGCGACGGGCGGATCGTCGCCCGCGACATCCGGCTGGTGAGCCTGCTGCAGGACGACGTGCCGGAGGACGGTGCGGCAGGCCCGCGCCGCCGGTTCCGGTCACGGGTGCACAGGGTCGTCGTGGAGCAGGACGGTCCGGTCCGCGCGATCGTCCGCGTCGTGGGCGCGCACCGGGACGAGGACGGTTCGCGCGAATGGCTCCCGTTCACCGTCCGGTTCGTGGTGGTCGCCGGGTCGGCTGAGATGCGTCTCGTGCACACGGTGGTGTGGGACGGGGATGCCGAGCACGACTTCCTGGCCGGGCTCGGTCTGCGCGCCGACGTGCCGCTGCGGGCGCCGCTGCACGACCGCCACGTCCGGATCGCGGGTGCTGACGGCGGGTTCTTCGCCGAGGCGGTCCGCGGGCTCACCGGTCTGCGGCGCGACCCCGGCGCCGAGGTGCGCGGCGCTCAGATCCGCGGCGAGGCGACGCCGCCGACCGCGCGCTGGAACCCGCAGGTGTCGGAGCGCCTCGAGCTCATCCCGGCGTGGGGCGACTTCACGCTGACCCAGCTCAGCGCCGACGGCTTCGCGATCCGCAAGCGCACCGCGCCCGGACACGCGTGGATCGATGCCGGCGCGGGGACGCGTGCCGAAGGCCTCATCGGGATCAGTGATCCGGCCGGCGGGCTCGGGGTCGGCATCCGCTCGTTCTGGCAGTCCCATCCCGGCCAGCTCGACCTGCGCGGTGCGACGGGCGATCAGGCGGAGCTCACCGCCTGGCTGTACGCGCCCGAGGCTCGGCCGATGGATCTGCGGTTCTACCACGACGGACTCGGCCAGGACGACTTCGCGACGCAGCTCGAAGGCCTCGAGATCACCTACGAGGACTACGAGCCCGGCTTCGGTGACGCTCACGGCGTGGCGCGCACGCACGAGCTGACGCTGTTCGCTTATGCCGCGACCCCGGCGATCGAGCAGGTGGCCGCGGCCGTCGAGCGGGTGCAGCGACCGCCGCTGCTGCAGCCCACACCGGAACACCTGCACGCGGTCGGCGTGTTCGGAGACTGGGCGCCGGTCGACCGCTCGACGCCGGCACGCACCGAGATCGAGGACAGCGTCGGCTTCCTGCTGGACTTCTATCTCGGGCAGGTCGATCAGCGCCGCTGGTACGGCTTCTGGAACTACGGCGACGTCATGCACGCCTACGACGCGGACCGTCACGTCTGGCGCTACGACGTGGGCGGCTACGCGTGGGACAACAGCGAGCTCTCGCCCGATCTCTGGCTGTGGTACTCGTACCTGCGCAGCGGACGCGCCGACGTCTTCCGCTTCGCCGAGGCGATGACCCGCCACACCGGGGAGGTGGACGTCTACCACCTGGGTCGATGGCAAGGGCTCGGCTCTCGGCACAACGTGCAGCACTGGGGGTGCAGCGCCAAGCAGCTGCGCATCTCGAGCCCGATCTACCGACGCATCTTCCACTACCTGACCGCCGATGAGCGAGTGGGCGACCTGCTCACCGAGCTGCGCGACAGCGACGCCCGCTTCCTCGACACCGATCCGACCCGCAAGGTGCGGACGGATGCCGCGACCTACCGCCCCGACCGCGCCGCGCTCGCGGTGGGGCTCGGCACCGACTGGGGCGCGCTGGCGGCGACGTGGCTGGCCGACTGGGAGCGCACCGGCAACGAGCGCTCGCGCGACCGGCTGCTCGGCACGATGGCCGACATCGGCGCACTTCCGCACGGATTCCTCACCGGCGAGGCGCTGTACGACATCGACGCCGGCCGATTCGACAGTGCGCGCGAACGCATCGCCGTGTCGCACCTGAGCGCCGTGTTCGGGCTCGTCGAGGTGTGCAGCGAGCTCATCTCGCTGGTCGACGTCCCCGGCTTCCGCGACGCGTGGCTCGAGTACTGCAGGCTCTACCTCGCTTCACCCGACGAGCAGGAGGCCGCGGTCGGGCAGCGACTCACCGGCATCCATCTCGAGCAGGCCCACAGCCGGCTCACCGCCTACGCAGCGGCGAGCCGAGGTGACGACGCGCTGGCGAATGCGGCATGGCAGGCGTTCGATGGGATCGGTGAGTGGCTGGTGCACCGCCGTGACTTCGTGCTGCGGCGCATCGACGGGCCCGCAGTGCTCAACCCCGTCGACGAGGCGCCGACGGTCGGAACCAACGACGTCGCGCAGTACGGACTCGCGGCGATCCAGAACCTGGCGCTGATCGGCGACCGGCTCCCGCGGTAGCGCGGGGTGCGGCATCCGATCTCCTGTCGAGCGCCCTTCGACAGGTCAACCGGCGCTCCACAGGAGGACTGGTGGGCGGAATGTCCTGTGGAAGGCCGGTTGACCTGTTGGATGCCGGACCGCGACACCGTGCCGCTCGCGCGGCGGCGGTTCGTGGGACTCAGCGAGCCTCGGGCTCAGTGGGCCGGGCGCAGGTCGATCACGGCGCTGGCGAAGCTCTTGCGGTGCGTCGGGTGCGCGGCGAGATCCGCCGGCGTCACCACTGCGCCGTCGGCGTCGGCCGAGGCGTAGATCGCCGCGACGAGCTCGATCGACCGGGCGGGGGCGTCGGCAGTCGGAGGGAGCGGGGTGCCCGATCGCAGCGCGTCGAAGACGTCCCGCAGCAGGTACACGTGGTCGCTGCGCTCCTCGGCGCCGGTGATCTCCCACGTCGCGGCCTCGTCGGCGTCGACGTGAGCAGCAGGCGTGATGCGCCAGTTCTCGTGGCCGTGGCCGTACAGGTGGTCGACCGTGATCGTGGCCTTCTCGGTGTCGATGCGGATCGTGCTCACCTCGCGCGGCGAGAGGGTGCTCGAGACGACCTGTGCCACCACGCCGCCCTCGAACACGACGGTCGCTGTCGACACGTCCTCGGTCTGCGTCTCGCGGTCGAGGCGCCACAGGCGGCCTTCGACGCGCGTCCAGTCGCCGAGCAGGAACGCCAGCAGGTCGAGCTGGTGGATGGCGTGGCCGAGGGTCGTGCCGCCGCCCTCGGTCTCCCACTTGCCGCGCCACGGAACGGCGAAGTACGCGGCATCGCGGTACCAGAGCGTCTGGCACTGGGCGACGAGCGGACGCCCGAGCGCGCCGGAGTCGAGCAGGCGCTTCACATGCGCGGGCGCCGTGCCGGTGCGCTGCTGGAAGACGACCGCGAGCCGGCGGTCGGCGGCGGCTGCGGCATCCGTCATCTCCTGGAGCTCATCGAGCGACGGCGCCGGAGGCTTCTCGACGACGACGTGCGCGCCGGCCGCGAAGGCGGCGACGGTCTGGGTGGCGTGCGCGCCCGGGGGAGTGCAGACGTGGACGACGTCGGGGTGCTCGGTCGCGAGGAGGGTCTCGAGGTCGTCGTACACGACGGGGGCGCCGTAGGAGGCGGCGAACGCCTCGGCCGACGCGCGGCTCAGGTCGGTCACGGCGACCAGCTCGGCCCGCGGGTATGCGGCGATCGCCCTCGCGTGCGAGTGGGCGATCGCTCCGGTGCCCACGATGGCGCAGCGCAGATTCTCGGTCACGGTGGCTCCTTCGGGTGGATCGAGAGCGGATGCCGCAGCCGGCGGCATCCGCTCTTCCAGGGTAGGCGGTGGGAGCGGAAAGCGCTATCCCACGCCGGAGACACCTCAGCGCGGGTGGCCCGCCTGCGTGGCGTGGAGGTGGGCGTAGCGGCCACCGGCGGCGAGCAGCGCGTCGTGCCCGCCGACCTCGACCACCTCGCCGTGCTCGAGAACGACGATCCGGTCGGCCTGGCGGATCGTCGACAGGCGGTGGGCGACGACCAGGGTGGTGCGGCCGCGCATCAGGCGGTTGAGCGCGTCTTTGACGAGCTCCTCCGACTCCGGGTCCAGCGCCGAGGTCGCCTCGTCGAGGAGGAGGATGCGCGGGTCGCGCACCAGCGCCCGGGCGATCGCGAGTCGCTGCCGCTGGCCGCCCGACAGGCGCGCGCCGCGCTCGCCGACGACGGTGTCCCCCCCGCCCGGCAGCCGGTCGACGAACTCGGCCGCGTTGGCGTCGCGCAGCGCCTGATGCAGACGCTCCTCCGACACGTCGTCGAGGCCGTACGCGATGTTGTCGCGGATGGTCCCCTCGAACAGCACCGACTCCTGCGGCACGACCGAGACGGACTGGCGCACGGTCCGCAGATCGAGGCTCTTCATGTCGGCCCCGTCGAGCAGGATGCGCCCCGACGTCGGGCGCACGAACCCCAGCACGAGGTTGAGCATCGTCGACTTGCCCGATCCCGACGAGCCCACGAAGGCGACGGTCTCGCCGGGCGGGATGTCGAGCGAGACGTCGTGCACGGCATCCCGTTCCGCGCCGTCGTAGCGATGCGAGACGTGCTGCAGCTGCAGATGACCCCCGACCTGCTCGACCGCGCGCTTGCCCTCGTTCTGCTCCAGGTCGGGCTCCTGCAGCACCTCCGAGATCGAGCGCATCGACTCGAGGCCGCGGGCGCCGACCGGGATGAGCATCAGCAGCGACGTCAGTCCCGACGTGAGCAGCGTGAAGTACGACGACAGCAGCACGACCTCGCCGGGCGTGATCGGGAGGATGCCGGTGAGCGCGAAGATCGCGGCGAGCACGAGGCATCCGAGTCCGAGCAGCTGCATCGCGACCCACGAGATCGACGCGACGTGGCCGTTGAGCATGTCGAGGTCGAGCCCCGCGCGACGGACGCCGTCGGCGCCGGCCTGCACGCGCGAGACGGCGGTGCGCTCGAGGCCGTGCGCGCGGGTCACCGGAATGAGCGAGGCCATCTCGCCGACGCGCGCGGCGAACCCCTCGACCTCGCGGCGGAACACCTCGTTGCGGGCCCGCGAGCGGCGGCTGAGGGTGGCGCGCAGCACGAGGGCGATCGGCACCGCGAGGGCGTACACGGGCAGGAACTGCGGCACGGCGATCGCGGTCATCACGATGGCGCCGATCAGCACCATCGTCGAGGACAGCAGCGGGTGCGTCACCTGCTGCAGCATGAGCTCGACGTTCTCGACGTCGCGCACCACCTTCGTCTGCACGATCGACGAGCTCACCCGCGTGTGGTAGCCGATCGACAGGCTCTGCAGTCGCGCGGCGAGGGCGTTGCGGAGGTCCGCGCCGGTGTCGCGCACGACCGTCATGAAGTTGCGCGTGTAGACGATGTGCATCGGGTAGTTCTGGATGAGCAGCACCGCCGCGATCGCGAACCACACCAGCACGGTCGACACGTCGCCGCCGGTCGCGACCAGGTCGATGATCTTGGCCGTCACCACCGGCAGGAACCAGAGCGGGATCTCCTTGCACGCGAACGCGAGGATGGCGGCAGTCATGCGCGCGGGGCGGCGCGCGAGCAGCGCCAGCACCGATCGGCCGGGTCGGGGATTCTGGGCGATCCCGATGACGCGGATAGCGCCGGTAAACGCTTTCTGAGTCATGATGACATGGTATCGACGGATGCCGCGCCCCGGCGCCTGCGAAAGGCTGAACATGACGTACCACCTGGCCGGAGACTCGACGGTCGCCCCCGCGAAGCCCGACGAGCTGCCCATGACCGGGTGGGGCTCGTACATCGAACCCGTGGTCGAGGCGCCGGTGCGCAACCTCGCCTACGGCGGCGCGACGACTGAGTCGTTCCTTGCCGACGGAACCTGGGCCCGCCTGCTCGACGGCGTCGCCGCGGGTGACGTCGTCGTGATCCAGTTCGGGCACAACGACCAGAAGCTGCCCGAACTCGGCGCGCGCGGCGGGTACACCGTACGCCTGCGCGGCATGGTCGACGACGTCCGCGCACGGGGCGCGCGACCGGTGCTGTGCACCTCCGTCGAGCGGCGCTGGTTCGACGGCGACCAAGTGATCGCGACGCACGGCGACTATCCGAACGCCGTGCGTGATCTGGCGCACGAGCTCGACGTGCCGCTGATCGACCTTACGGCGTTCACGACGTGGCTCTACGAGGATCTCGGGCCGGAGGCGTCCGTCGCCCTGCTGTCGCATTTCGCGCCCGGTGAGCACCCCTTGTGGCCCGACGGGCTCGCCGACGACACCCACTTCCACGAGCGGGGCGCGCGGCGGATAGCCGCCTTCGTCGGGCGGTCGCTGCGGGCGATCGAGCGCCGCGACGGCGATCGGCCGGCCATGGGCTCTCAGCTGGTCAGCTGAGGCGGCAGGCAGCCGACATGGGGTCAGCCGCCGGTCGAGGCGCGGACGACGAGCTCCGGTTGAAAGACGACGTTCCCCAGATCCGCACCGGCGGTGCCCGCGATCCGGGCCAGCAGCATCTCGGCGGCCGTGTGCCCCATCTCGCGAGCCGGCTGGCGAACCGAGGTGAGCGGCACGCCGGCGATCGCCGCGAACTCTATGTCGTCGTAGCCGACGACGGCGACGTCGTCGGGCACCCGCGCGCCCTGCGAGATCAGGCCGTGGACGAGCCCGATGGCGAGGTGGTCGTTCGACGTCACGATCCCCTCGGGACGGTCGGCGGGCGAGCGTGCCGCGAGCTGCTCGCCGAAGGCGCGGCCGAGATCAGAGGTGGTGCGCGAGGTCCAGATGGGCTCGAGGGACGCGCCCTCGTACGCAGCGACGGCCAGGCGCGCGCCCTGCAGGCGCTCGCGCACCTGCCGCACCTCCTCGCGCGCCCCGACGAAGGCCAGGCGACGGCGACCGGTCGCGAGCAGGTGCTCGGCCGCGAGCCGGCCACCCGCGACGTCGTCGAACGACACCGAGGGCAGCTCGCCGGTGTCGTCGACCGCATCCACCAGCACGACGGGGATGCCGCGGCCGCGCAGCCGCTGCAGCCACGGCTCGAGGGGGCCGAACGGGCTGACCAGGGCGCCCTCGACCTGCACGCGCTCGAAGAGCTCGAGGTGATCGCGCTCCTTGGCGACGTCGTCGCTGGAGTTGCCGACGAGCACGCGGAGTCCCGCGGCGGACGCCGCGTCCTCGGCGCCGGCGACCATTTCGGCGAAGAACGGGTTCGCGATGTTGATGACGGTCATGCCGAGGAGGCCGGACCTGCCCGCGCGCAGCTGCTGCGCCGCCTGCAGCGGAACGTAGCCGAGCTGATCGGCGGCCGAGCGCACCCGGTCGACGAGGCGCTCGCTGACCATGTGCGGGCGGTTGAGCGCGTTCGAGACGGTGCTGATCGACACGCCGGCGCGTTCGGCGACATCACGGATGCCGACTCGCTTCATGTCGCTCGTTCCGTCCTGGTCTCCCGGCACCCGGCCGGGAACGGACGCCTCCGCGCGTCCGGTCCGACCATGGTAGGCGCTTTCCATGGTGCGGACGCCCCGCCGGACGGCTCCCGATCGTTACCTCGGCGTTACGGGAAGGCATTTGACGAATCCGGTCCTCCCGCCTACTCTTCAATCGAAGCGGTTCGAAATCGAAGCGGTTCGACACTGGAACCCGAAAGCCCGCCCTCGATGGAGCGGCAGCCACGTACACGAAGGAGTGACATGGAACGGCGTCATGCTCACCCGGCGGCAGTCTCGGCGGATGCCGCGCACCCGGGCACCGTCCGATGACCACGCAGGCTCAAGCGCAGACGGTCTTCCAGGAGGCCGCGGTCCACAACCTCGACAAGAATTCGAGGAAGGGTCGCGCACGGCGGCCGCGCCCCGCGGGCAGCCGCACCTCGTTCACGCTGTTCCTCTGCATCGTCCCGTTCCTGATCCTCGCGTTCCTGTTCTCCTACCTCCCGTTGTACGGCTGGATCTACTCGCTCTACGACTACAAGCCGGCCCTCGGCCTCGAGGGCAGCGAGTTCGTCGGGCTGCAGTGGTTCCAGATGCTCGTGAGCTCGCCGACGCAGATGGCCCAGATCGGCCAGGTGCTGATGAACACCCTGGCGATCAGCTTCCTGGGCATCGCGACATCCGTGCTGCCGCTGTTCTTCGCGATCCTCCTCAACGAGGTGAAGGCACCGTGGTTCCGCAACTCGGTGCAGACCCTCACCGCGCTCCCCAACTTCATCTCGTGGGTGCTCGTGTACATGATCGCCTTCTCGCTCTTCTCGAGCTCCGGCCTGGTCAACGACGTGCTCAACGACGCGGGACTCATCACGACGCCGATCAAGTTCCTCGACAGCGACCAGAACGTCTGGATCACCATGACGCTCTGGAGCATCTGGAAGGGACTCGGCTGGGGCGCGATCATCTACCTCGCCTCGATCGCGGGCATCGACCAGTCGCTCTACGAGTCGGCCCGCATCGACGGGGCCGGGCGCTTCCAACTGATGCGCTACATCACCGTGCCGCAGCTGATGCCGACGTACCTCGTGCTGCTGCTGCTGTCGATCGCCAACATCCTCAACAACGGCATGGAGCAGTACTACGTGTTCCAGAACGCGTTCAACAAGGAGTGGATCCAGGTGCTCGACCTGTACGTCTACAACATCGGCATGACGGGCAACAGCCTGTCGCTGGCCACCGCGATCGGCATGCTGAAGAGCCTCATCTCGGTCGCCCTTCTGCTCACCGTCAACGCGGTCTCCAAGCGTGTCCGCGGCGAATCGATCGTCTGAGGGCCGGGCAATGACCACGACGATGACGAGGACGCTCACCACCGCGAAGCGCGGCGACACCTCCGCCCGCTACCGGGCGACGGTCGGCGATGTGCTGTTCCGCATCGCGAACTATGCGCTGTTCCTGCTGTTCGCGATCATCTGCGCGTACCCCTTCTACTACCTGATCATCAACTCGGTCAGCGCCAACGACGTCTCCGCGCTCGGGGATGTGCGCCTGTGGCCGGTCGGGTTCCACCTCTCGAACTACACGCAGGTGTTCCAGCTGCCGGGCCTGCCGATGGCGACCGTGGTCAGCGTCGGCCGCACCGTGATCGGCACCGTGCTGACGGTGCTCGCCTCCGCGTTCCTCGGCTTCATGTTCACGCAGACCCGCATGTGGGGACGCAAGTTCTGGTACCGCTTCCTCATCATCACGATGTACTTCAGCGCGGGCCTGATCCCGGTGTTCATCATCATGAAGACGCTGGGACTCACCAACAACTTCTGGGTCTACGTGCTGCCGTTCGTGGTGCAGCCGTTCAACGTGATCCTCGCGAAGACCTACGTCGAGTCGATGCCGCGCGAGCTCCAGGAGGCCGCCGAGGTCGACGGCGCCAACATCCTGCAGGTCTTCTTCCGCGTCTACCTGCCGAATATGACGCCGATCCTCGCGACGATCGCGATCTTCAGCGCGGTCACGCAGTGGAACAGCTTCCAGGACACCCTGATCTACATCACCGATCAGAGCCTGTACACGCTGCAGTACCTGCTCTACATGTTCATCAACCAGGCGTCGAGTCTGGCGCAGGCCGCGCAGAACGCGGGCGGCAATCTCGGCCAGATAGCCGGGGTGGCGACCCAGCAGACGCCGACCTCGATACGCATGACCGTCTCGGTGCTGGTCGTGCTGCCCATCATCTTCATCTATCCCCTGTTCCAGCGCTTCTTCGTGAAGGGCATCATGCTGGGCGCCGTCAAGGGTTGACGGCGGCCACGCACCACCAAGAAAGGAAAGCAATGAAGCTTCGAAAGAAGGTGTCCCTGGCGCTCGTGGCGCTGCTCGCCGCGGGATCGCTGGCCTCCTGCAGCGCAGGCGGCGGCGACGATCAAGGTGCGATCGACCAGTTCCCCGAGGCGTGGGACGAGGAGATCACGATCGACGTGTTCGACGGTCTCGCGAACTACATGGGCGTCCAGCAGGGCTGGTTCGCCAAGATCGTCAAGGACAAGTTCAACATGAAGTTGAACATCATCGCCCCGAATGTCGCGGGCGGCGGCGACACCCTGTACAACACGCGCGTGGCCGCCGGTGACCTCGGCGACCTCATCATCACCGACAAGGGCGAGAAGCTCGACGAGCTCATCGAGGGCGGTCTGGTGCAGGACTCGTCGAACTACTACCCGGCGATGGACAATGCCGCCGAGTTCGACGCGGCCGTCGAGAAGCTCAACGACGGCAAGGACGGCATCTACGGCTTCCCGTCCGCGGTCTCCTCCCTCAAGCCCACCGAGCCGTCCGAGGGTCTGAACCCGACCTTCGGCCCGTACGTGCGGTGGGACTACTACAAGGAGCTCGGCTACCCCGAGATCGGCACGCTCGAGGACCTGCTCCCGGTGCTCGCCGACATGCAGGCGGCCCACCCCGCCGCCGACAACGGCCAGCCCACCTACGCCTTCTCGCTGTTCAAGGACTGGGACGGCAACATGATGGTGACCGCCAAGCAGCCGGCGTGCTTCTACGGCTACGACGAGATCGGGTTCGTGCTGTCCAAGGCCGATGGCTCGGACTACCAGAGCATCCTCGACCCCGACGGCGAGTACATCCGTAACCTGAAGCTGTATTTCGACGCCAACCAGCTGGGCCTGGTCGACCCGGAGTCGACCACGCAGAACTACGACACGCTGTTCTCGAAGTTCCAGAACGGCCAGGTGCTGTTCTCGTGGTGGCCCTGGCTCGGGCAGTCGGCCTTCAACACCGAAGAGAACATGGCCGCCGGCAAGGGCTTCCAGATGGCGCCCCTGCAGGACCAGAACATCTTCTCGTACGGCGCCGAGGCGTACGGCGGCAAGCAGGTCTTCGCGATCGGCTCGAAGGCCGACGACCCGGAGCGCATCGCCGCGTTCGTCGACTGGCTGTACTCCGCCGAGGGCGCGTACGCCAACAGCAGCCAGACCGGAGCCTCGGCCGGCCCGCAGGGCCTCACATGGGAGGTCAACGACGCCGGTGAGCCGGAGCTCACCGACTTCGGCAACGAGGTGTTCCTGCAGGGCGGCGCGACCGTTCCCGAGGAATGGGGCGGCGGCGAGTACGCCGACGGCGTGTCCGCGCTGAACCTGAGCGCGGTCCTCCCGATCGACACCGACGCCGAGACCGGCCTGCCGTACAACTACACGTTCTGGCCGACCTACCAGGCCTCGATCGCCAACCCGCTGACCGAGGACTGGTCGGCGAAGATGGGCGACGCGACCTCGACCATGGAGTACCTGCAGGCGAACGACCAGGTGCTCGTGGCCCCGGGCGCGAGCTACGCGGCTCCCGCCGACGACTCCGAGATCGAGACGCTGCGCAATCAGGTCAAGGAGATCATCAAGCAGTACTCGTGGCAGATGGTCTTCGCCGAGAGCGAGGCGCAGTTCGAGTCGCTGCGCGACGAGCTCATCGAGACAGCGAACGGCCTCGGCTACGAGCAGGTGCTCGAGTTCGACATGGACAACGCGAAGTCGCAGAACGACGCGCGCGTCGCCGTGGCGGAGGAGTTCGCCGGCTGACACCCGCATGACGCGAAGGGCCCGGGATGCTGCATCCCGGGCCCTTCGTTCTTGCCCGGGTGACGGCATTCGCGTCGGTCTTCGCCGTCGCCAGACATTCCCCGTGGGGGCCGCTGAACTTCCGGTTCACACAACAGACAACCCTTGGGGCCAACGGCGCACCTGTGTGAGTCGGACGTTGATGCGGGTGTGTGAACCGGACGTTGATGCGGCTGTGTGAACCGGAAGTTCATCGGGGGTGTGTGAACCGGAAGTTCAATGGGGTTTTCGACAGTGTGCTGCCTGCCCGCGTCGCGCGCGCGGGCGCAAGTCCCCGCCGCCGAACGCCGCCCCGAAACACTCGATCGGCGCGGCACGCGCGGCAGGCGGCGCCGCGAACCGGATCAGGCGTCGTGGCGGGTGAAGACGCTGCGGAAGAGGAAGGCGGTCGCGTAGGCGCCGACGGAGAAGCCGATCGTGCCGACCAGGATCGCCGCCGGCGGGAACAGGATCATGAGCGCGACGGCGGTGACGGGGATCACCAGCACGCCCAGCGTGCGGACGGGCTCGGCGGCGGGCAGCAGAAGGGCGTTCTTGAGCGTCTGGCGCACGGTGTTGCGGAAGTACGCCACCTGGGCCATCGCATACAGGAACGCCGCGAAGAGGTACGCGCTGCCGATGACCGCGGCGATGCCGGCCGCGCCGGCCAGCAGCGCGGGGTGCGCGAACCAGAACACGCTCGAGAAGCCGAGCAGCGCGGCCGGGAGCAGCAGGCAGAGCATCAGGACCGTCGCGCGGCCGAAGCTGGCGCGGAACGCGGGGAAGAAGTCCTTGAGGGGGCGCCCGCTCTCGTCGTCGGAGTAGCGCAGGGTCACCTCGTACAGCGCGCTGGTGGCGGCGCCGATCGTCACGACCGGCAGGCACAGCACGATGTACAGGAGGTTGAGCCCGACGAAGGTCAGGAACGTCGAGAAGCCGCCGAGGGTGCGACTGTCGGGGTCGATCCGCATCAGCGGGTCACCCGCTGAACGGCGTCGGGCGGGGAGGCATGCGCGCAGGTCACCGTCATGTCGCCGCGGGCACTCCGGTCAGGGCCGGCGGCAGCAGCCGCACGGCCGGCTTCGCGCCGTTCGCGAGGATCTCGCAGATCATGTCTGTCGCGGCCGCGCCGATCGCCTCGGCCGGCACGGCGATGCTGTCGGCGAGGCCCGACACCGAGCGGGCGACGTCGTCGGGGCACAGCGCGACGACGGCGAGGTCGTAGCCGCGCGCATGACCGCGCTGGGCGATCGTCGTGGCCACATGCGGAAGCGCGCCCTCGTTGTGCACGAAGAAGCCCGTGATGTCGGGGTTCTCGGTCATCACCGCGTCGACGGTCGCGACCGACTCGGCGCTGCTCGGGCACGCGTGCACGGTGCCGGTCACGCCGTTCGCCTCGCAGGCCGCAAGGAAGCCCCGCGCCAGGCGGTCGGCGTAGGAGGTGTGGCGCGACATGACCTCGGGAGGCGAGCCGATGAGGGCGAGGCGCCGGTGGCCGAGCGCGACGAGGCGATCCACGGCCAGCCAGCCCGCGGCCTCGAAGTCGAAGTCGACGCAGGGGATCGCCCGCCTCCCCTCGGGCAGGCCGATCAGGACGCTCGGATGCCCGAGGCCCGACAGCGTGTCGATGCGCGGGTCGTCGGACTCGACATCCATCACCAGCAGGGCGTCGACCATCGATCCCTTGGCGGCTCGCTGCAGCGCCTTGGCGTCGTCGCTGGCGAGCAGCAGGATGTCGTAGCCGTGCTTGCGCGCCTGCGTGACGACGCCGGTGACGATCTGCATCACGACGTGCACGTTGACGCCCGTGCGCAGCGGAGCCTGGAGTCCGATGACGTTGGTCGACCGCGACGCCAGTGACCGCGCGCCCGCGTGCGGGCTGAAGCCGAGGTTGTCGATGGCCTTCTCGACGCGGTCGCGCGTCTCCTGCGAGATGGCCCGCTTGCCGCTCATGACGTACGAGACCGTCGAGATCGACACGCCCGCCGCCTGTGCGACGTCCGCGATCGTCACCATGAGGTTCCCCGTTCTCCTGCTTCGATCACCCGCGTGGTTCCGGGGGCGAGCTCGTACGTGCCGATCGATCCGTCGGGCCCGTGCACCATCATTGTCGCCGCTCGCGCGCCTGCCCGAAGTCGTGCCCGCACGAGGCGTCCGCCTGCCCATTCGACATCGACCGAGACGTCACCACGGGAACGGATGCCGCGCACGGCGCCGTCGGGCCACTGTTGCGGCAGCGCGGGTAGCAGCCGCAGCCGCACGCGCGCGGGGTCGTTCGACTCCGCCGCCGGTCGTGGCAGGGACTCGCCGTGTTCGGCCGGCTCGTCGAAGGACTGCACGAGGGCCTCCGCGATGGCCGCGGTCACGCCCAGGTTGCCGTCGATCTGGTACGGCGGGTGGGCGCTGAACAGGTTCGGGTAGAGGCCGCCGCGGTGCTCGTCGGAGCCCTCGTCGGCGGGTCGGAGCGCCAGCCGCAGCTGAGCGTGCACCGCCTCGCCGTCGCCGAGGCGCGCCTGCATGCCTGCCCGCCACGCGAGTGCCCAACCCGTCGACTCCGGACCGCGCAGCCGGATCGACTCGGATGCCGCGCGGGCGAGCTCCGGCGTCGCCTCGGGCGTGATCTGCGCGAGCGGGAACAGCCCGAGAAGGTGCGACAGATGCCGGTGCTCCGGCTCGGCCTCGGTGCGTTCGCAATCCCACTCGAGCAGGTCGCCCCGCGCCGAGACGCGCGGGTCGGGCAGCCTGCCGGTGCGCGCGGTGAGCTCCGCGACCCAGGGCTCGTCGAGGCCCAGCGTCGCGGCGCCGGCGCGGCAGACCGCGGCCAGTTCCCGCAGCAGCGCGACATCCATCGTGGCGGTGACAGCGACGCCGTGCTCGCGGCCGTCGGCGTCGAGGTAGTGGTTCTCGGGCGAGGTCGACGGACTCGTCCACGCGCGCTCGCCGTCGTCCTGGATCCACGACAGGGCGAAGGCCCCGGCCGACGCGAGCGCCGGCCAGGCCTCGTCGCGCAGGAACGCGCGGTCCCCTCCGAACGCGTAGTGCTCCCACAGGTGCAGTGCGAGCCACACGCCGCCGAGCGACCAGTTCGCCCACGCCGGGTCGCCGTGGCCCGCGCCCACCGGTGCCGCGTGGGCCCAGGCATCCGAGTTGTGATGGGCGACCCAGCCGTCCGCGCCGTACAGCTCCCGCGCGACGACCGGCCCCGTGGTCTCCGAGAGCCGCCGCGTGAACCGCAGCAGCGGCTCGTGGCATTCGGCGAGGCCGGTGGTCTCGGCCGGCCAGTACGCCATCTGCGTGTTGATGTTGAGCGTGTACGCGCTCGACCACGGCCCCGGGAGCTCGGCGTTCCAGAGACCCTGCAGCGTGATCGGGAGGCCGCCGGGCTGCGACGATGCGATGAGCAGGTACCGCCCGTAGTGGAACGCCAGCGCCGCCAGTGCGGCGTCGTCGCGCTCCTGGGCGCGGTACACGCGGTCGACGGTGTCGAGCGAGCCGGCGTCGGCGTCATCGGGAGCGGGCAGCTCGAGCGCGCACCGCTCGTAGAGGGCGCCGTGCGCCGCGACGTGCGCACCGAGGAGCGCCGTCGCTGTGCTGGTGACATCGGTGGCTACCGGGATGCCGGAGAGCAGCTCCTGCGCGCGCTGCCGTGCGTCGCGGTCATCGGCGGGGTCGCCGGGCAGCGAGGGCGCGGTCGCCGTCGCGACGGCGAACAGGTGGGTGGTCGCGGCAGCGCTGGTGAGGACCCCGTCGGCCACCTCGGCAGCGCCGAACGAGCGCACCACGACGGCGCCGTGGCGTCCGGTCCGCTCGTCGTACCGGACCGGTTCGGCGGGCTGCTCGTGGCCGGGAGCCACGTCGACCGGAAGCAGCCACTGGGTCACCAGGTCGCCGCCCACGTTCGCGGGAGCGGACTTCGCCCGCAGCAGCGAACCGACCTGGAGCCGCACGGAGATCGGCTCCTCAGCCGTGATCTCGTGCATGATCAGTCCGGTCACGAGGTCGGCCCACGTGCGGTGCGTCACGCCGTCGTAGGAGTGCGTCGCGACGCCGGTCGCGAGGTCCAGGCGCCGCTGGAAGGTCCCCGGGCCGGCGCCGACCGGTGGCCGCAGCACTTCGATGTCGATCCAGCCGAGCGGCAGGTAGGCCTGCACCCACGGCGTCTGCATCCGCTGCAGCAGCGCATCCGCCGCGTCGAGATCGTCCGCCTCGATCGCCCCGCGGACGGCCTCGAGCGCATCCGCCCCGCGCACGGTGACGCCCTCGAGCGGGTCGGCGCCGGCGTGACCCGACCACGCCGTGATGTCGTTCAGCCACAGCTTCTCGCCCCCGGCGAGGCCGGCGCACATGGCGCCGCGCAGGCCGTTGCCGACGGGGTACGCCTCGAGCCACCGGGAGGCCGGCGCGGACGCGCGAAGGGAGTGCAGGGCCTCGGAGCGGAGGCGCGTGGCCGCATCATCGCGGCGCGTGGACATCGTCACACCCTTAGTATATGGTCTCGGTGTTGAAGCGCTTCGAAAGATCGTCGCCCACTTCGGCATCCGCTCGTCGATCACCCCGTCCGCCGCACGAAACTCAGCGAAGAGGTTCTCCGCTCCATGGCCGCCACCCCGCACCCGCGCCGCATCGACGCGTTCGGTGAGCTCACCCGCGAACTCGGCATCTGCTTCGGCGGCGACTACAACCCCGAGCAGTGGCCCCGCGAGGTCTGGCACGAGGATGTCGAGCTGATGGTCCGCGCCGGCGTCAACCTCGTCACGGTGGGCGTCTTCAGCTGGGCGCGCCTCGAGCCGTCGCCGGGGGAGCGGGACTTCGCATGGCTCGACGAGGTGCTCGACCTGCTGCACGCGCACGGCATCGCCGTCGACCTCGCGACGCCGACCGCGTCGCCGCCGCCGTGGCTCGGCATCCTGCACCCCGAGACGCTGCCCGTGAACCCCGACGGCGTACGCCTCGCCGCCGGATCGCGCAACCAGTTCACGCCGGCCTCGCGCGTCTACCGCGCGCATGCTCTGTCGATCGCGACCGCGATGGCGGAGCGCTATGCGACCCACCCTGCGGTGCGCATGTGGCACGTCGGCAACGAGTTCGGCCAGATCGACTTCGGCGACGAGGCCGCACGCGAGTTCCGGCGGTGGCTGGCCGACCGCTACGGCACGATCGACGCGCTCAACGACGCCTGGGGCACGCTCGTCTGGGCGCAGCGCTACCGCGACTTCGACGAGATCGTGCCCCCGCGGCGCTTGCCCTATCTCGTCAACCCGGCGCAGTCGCTCGACTTCCGCCGCTACACGTCGTGGGCGCTGCAGCGCGTCTTCGGCGAACAGCGCGACGCGGTCCGCGACGCCGGTGCGTCGCAGCCGGTCACCACCAACTTCATGGGGTTCGAGCCGCTCACCGACCTGTGGGAGTGGGCGGGCGACGTCGACGTCGTCGCCGACGACCAGTACCCCGACCACGCCGCGGCGACCGCGTCGTCCGACATCGCACTCGTACAGGACCTCATGCGCTCGCTCGGCGACGGCCGCCCGTGGGTGCTCATGGAGCAGGCGGTGAGCGCGACCTCGTGGCGCCCGCACAACCTCCCGAAGAGCCGGGACCGCGCGCGCCTGGACTCGCTGCAGGCCGTCGCGCGCGGGGCCGACGCGATCTGCTTCTTCCAGTGGCGGCAGGCCCGGACGGGCGCCGAGCGCTTCCACTCCGCGCTGCTGCCGCACGCCGGAGCCGACACCGAGGTCTTCGCGGGCGCCTGTGCGCTGGGCACCGACCTGCAGCGGCTGCGGCCGGTGGTCGGCGGTCGGGTGGCGGCATCCGTCGCGCTCCTCTTCGACTGGCCCTCGCGCTGGGCGGCCGACGAGCCCGGGCGCCCGACCGAGCGGCTCGACACCCTCGAGCAGGTCCAGCGCTGGTACCGCGCGCTGTGGCGTCGCGGCATCGCGGTCGACCTCGTGCGCCCCGGCGCCGACCTCTCGACGTACCGCGTCGTGCTCGTGCCGCACACGTACATCGTCGAGACGGATGCCGCAGCCGCACTCCGCGCGGCGGTCGAAGGTGGCGCGAGCCTCGTGGTGGGCCCGTTCTCGGGGGTCGCCGACGTCAACGCCGGCATCCTCACCGGGCGTTCCCCGGTGCTGCTGCGCGACCTTCTCGGCGTCAGCGGCGAGGAGTGGGTGGGGCTGCCCGACGCGCCGACGCCGCTCGCGGTGGAGGCCGGCTGGACGACCGGCCCGGCGACGGCCGAGGCCACCGTCCTCGGGGAGCGGCTGCGCGCCGAAGGCGCCGACGTGCTCGCCCGCTTCGGCGATGGGCATCTCGCCGGAGCGCCGGCGATCACGCGCCACCGTGTCGGCGACGGCACCGCCTGGTACCTGGGCGCCGTCGCGTCGGACGATGCGCTCGCCGCCGTCCTCGACGACGCGCTCGGCGCCGCGGGCGTCACTGGCGTCGTGCCTGATCGCGTGCTGCCCGACGACGTCGAGGCCGTGCGGCGCGGCGACGCCCTCTTCCTTCTCAACCACGGTCAGGCGACGCGGCACCTCACGGTGCCCGGGCCGCACCGGGATCTCCTGTCGGACGCGGACGTCGACGGGCGGGCCACGCTCGCCCCCGGCGCCGCCATGGTGCTCATCGAAAGGCACGCAGAGTGAAGTTCACCGATGGCTACTGGCTCACCCGGCCAGGACTCGCGCCGCTGTATGCGGTCGAGGTCGACGACATCCGTCACGACGAGGCGGCCGGCACCATGACCGTGTACGCGCCGACGGCCGTGATCCGCGACCGCGGCGACACCCTCAATCGCGCGATGCTGACGATGACGCTCTCGGCCCCGGCGCCCGGCGTCGTCAAGGTGCGGGTCGAGCGGCACGCGGGTGCCGTGCACCGCGGCCCCGACTTCGAGGTGTTCGGCGAGGAGGGCTTCCGTCCCGAGATCGCGATCGACGACGAGGCCGGCATCCTCACGTCCGGCTCGTTGGCCGCGCGCGTCTCGCGGTCCGCAGGTCAGTGGCGCGTCGACTTCGAGAGCGACGGGCGCGTGCTGACCAGTTCGCTGCCGCGATCGATCGGGCACTTCACGGGCACCAGCGGCAAGAACGGCACGACCGGGACCCCCGGCACCGCGGGCACCGCCGCCGGCGGCACGCAGCCCACCTGGGTGCACCAGCAGCTGAGCATCGAACCGGGCGAGCGCGTCTACGGGCTCGGCGAGCGCTTCGGCGCGTTCGTGAAGAACGGCCAGGTCGTCGACACGTGGAACGCCGACGGCGGCACCTCGAGCGAGCAGTCCTACAAGAACGTGCCGTTCTACATCACGTCGCGCGGCTACGGCGTCTTCGTCGACAACCCCGCGAACGTCTCGTTCGAGGTCGGCAGCGAGGTCAACTCGCGCGTGCAGTTCTCGGTCGACGGCGAGTCGCTCGACTACTACGTCATCGCGGGACCCGAGCCGAAGGACGTGCTGCGCCGCTACACCGCACTCACCGGGCGCCCGGCGCGCGTGCCGGCGTGGTCGTTCGGGCTGTGGCTCACGACATCCTTCACCGCCAGCTATGACGAAGACACCGTGAGCGCCTTCGTCGACGGCATGGCCGAGCGCGACATCCCGCTGTCGGTCTTCCACTACGACTGCTTCTGGATGCGGGAGTACCAGTGGACCGACTTCGAGTGGGACGCCCGCGCCTTCCACGACCCGGTCGGCCAGATCGCCCGCATGCACGAGCGCGGCGTCCACGTGTCGGTGTGGATCAACCCCTACATCGCCCAGCGCTCGGCGCTGTTCCGCGAGGCGGCCGACAAGGACTACCTGCTGCGGCGCACCGATGGCAGCGTGTGGCAGTGGGACATGTGGCAGGCCGGCATGGGGCTCGTGGACTTCACGAACCCGGAGGCGGCCGACTGGTACGTCGCGAAGCTGCAGGGACTGCTCGACCAGGGCGTCGACGCGTTCAAGACCGACTTCGGCGAGCGGATCCCGGTCGAGGGCGTCGTGTGGCACGACGGGTCGGACCCGCACCGCATGCACAACTACTACGCGAAGCTCTACAACGAGGTCGTCTTCCGCGCGCTGGAGCGGCACCACGGCGTCGGGGACGCGGTCGTCTTCGCGCGCTCGGCGACCGCCGGCTCGCAGCAGTTCCCGGTGCACTGGGGCGGCGACAACGACTCGACCTTCCTCTCGATGGCAGAGTCCCTGCGCGGCGGGCTTTCGCTCGCCATGTCGGGCTTCGGCTACTGGAGCCACGACATCGGCGGGTTCGAGGGCACGCCCGACCCGGGCCTGTTCAAGCGGTGGCTCGCGTTCGGCCTGCTCTCGTCGCACTCCCGGCTGCACGGCTCGTCGTCGGTCCGCGTGCCGTGGGCCTTCGACGTGGAGGCCGTCGACATCGCCCGTGAGTTCACGAAGCTGAAGATGCGGCTCATGCCGTATCTGGCCGGTGCGGCCGAGCAGGCGCACTCCGACGGCACGCCGATGATGCGCCCGATGGTGCTGGAGTTCCCCGGCGACCGCTCCGGCTTCGACGCCGACACCCAGTACATGCTGGGCGAGTCGCTGCTCGTGGCCCCGGTGTTCACCGCCGACGGCGGCGTGGAGTACTACGTGCCAGAGGGACGATGGACCTCGCTCCTGGACGGCTCGGTCGTCGACGGCCGCCGGTGGGTGGCAGAGACCCACGGCTACGACTCGGTGCCGCTGCGCGTGCGCCCCGGCACCGTGCTGCCGTTCGGCGCCGACGACAGCCGCCCCGACTACGACTGGGCGGACGGCGTGACCCTGCGCTGCTTCGAGCTGCCCGACGGCTACGACGCCGTCACGTCGGTGCCCGGCCACGACGCCAAGGGGTCCATCGGCGCCGCCGGCGCCACCACGTTCCGCGTGCGCCGCGAAGGCGGGGCGATCATCGCCGCGTCGGACGACGCGCGCGCGCCGTGGGCGCTGCAGGTGGGAGACCGGATCGCACGGGCTGCCGCATCCGGAGAGATCCGCATCGAGATCGAGGAGGACGCACGATGAGCGAAACGGTGACTCCCGGGGAGCAGCCGCTGTTCCGGCAGGTCGACCAGCCGCTCGCGGCGCGTGCGCGCGACCTGCTCGACCGGCTGACGCCCGACGAGCGGCTCGCGATGCTGCACCAGGCGGCCCCCGCGATCGAGCGGCTCGGCGTCGCCGAGTGGCGCACCGGGTGCGAGGCGCTGCACGGCGCCGCATGGCTCGGCCGGGCGACGGTGTTCCCGCAGCCCGTCGGCCTCGCCGCGACGTGGGACACCGACCTCGTCGAGAAGGTGGGCGGGGTCGCCGCGATCGAGGTGCGCGCCAAGCGCGCCGAGAACCCGCTCGTGAGCCTCAACGTCTGGGCGCCGGTGGTCAACACGCTGCGCCACCCCGCGTGGGGGCGCAACGAGGAGGGCTACTCCGAAGACCCGCACGTCACCGCCGTGTTCGGCACGGCGTACTCTCGGGGCCTGCGCGGCGACCACCCGCGGGTCTGGCGCACGGTGCCCGCGCTCAAGCACTTCCTCGCCTACAACAACGAGACGGACCGCTCCACGACGTCGTCCGAGATGTCGCTGCGCACGCTCCACGAAGAGGAGCTGCCCGCCTTCCGCGGCGCGATCGAGGCCGGTGCTGCGGGCGGCGTCATGCTCGCCTATAACCAGGTCAACGGCATCCCGGCGCACACGCAGCCCGAACTCGTCGCCGAGGCGCGGTCGTGGACCGACGAATCGATCGCGGTCGTGTCGGATGCCGGCGCGCCCACGTTCCTCGTGACCACCCAGCGCGCCCAGCCCGACCACGTCCACGCCGCCGCGGCGCTGGTGCGCTCGGGGCTCGACTCGTTCACCGACAACGACGCCAACGCGGCGCCCACCATCGGCTACCTGCGCAAGGCGCTGGAGGACGGGCTCCTCACGACGGACGACATCGACCGGGCGGTGGTGCGCCTGCTCGAGCTGCGCATCCGCACCGGTGAGTTCGACGGCGCCGACGACCCGTATGCGGGCATCGGCGTCGAGGCGATCGACGCGCCGGAGGCGCGTGAGCTCGCCCGCGAAACGGTGGCGCGCTCCGTCGTCGTGCTGCGGAACGACGACGGAGTGCTGCCACTCTCGGATGCTTCGAGGGTCGCGGTCGTCGGACCGCTCGCCGACCTCGTGCTCACCGACTGGTACGCCGGCACCCCAACGTACTCGGTGGGCATCGGTGCCGCGGCCGCCGAGCGCTTCGGCGAGGCGGAGGTCGTGACCGGTGCCGACACGGTGGCGCTGCGCGCCGCATCGAACGGCCGCTACGTCGTCGCCGCCGCGGACGGCTCGTCCGTCGAGGCGTCGTCCGACGCCGCGGGCGACGACGCGCTGTTCGACATCACGGACTGGGGCGACGGCATCCTCACTCTCCGCTCCCACGCGAGCGGTCTGCTGCTCACCGGAGGCTCCTGGCCGATGCGCGCCGACGCCGCCCGGGTCGGCGGGTGGATCGTGCAGGAGAGCTTCCGCGCCCACGTGCACGCCGACGGCAGCTGGTCGCTGCTGCACCTCGGCTCGGGCCGCTGGATGCGGACCTTCCGCGACTCGGGGCTGCTCGCGGCCGAGGCGGTGACCCTCGACGACGCCGAGCGGTTCGGCGTGCGCGTCGTGCGGTCCGGCGCCTCCGCGGTCGCCGAGGCGGCCGCGCGAGCCGACGCCGTCATCGTCGCGGTGGGCAACGACCCGCACCTCGCGGGGCGCGAGACCGAGGACCGCCCGCACCTGCGACTGCCCGCCGCTGCCGCCGAGGTGTGGCGCGCGGCACGCGAGGCGAACCCGCGCGCGGTGCTCACGGTCGTGTCGAGCTACCCCTACGTGCTGGACGACGTGGATGCCGCAACCGTGGTGTGGTCGAGTCATGGCGGTCAGGAGCTCGGGCACGGCGTCATCGACGTGCTCTCGGGTGATCGCGAGCCGGCGGGCCGCCTGTCGCAGAGCTGGCCCGCCACCGAGGAGCAGGCGGGCGACCTGTTCGACTACGACACGCTGCGGCAGGGCGCGACCTACCGCCACCAGGCCGGCGAGCCCGCGTTCGCGTTCGGTCACGGCCTCACGTTCGCGCCGGTCGCGTACGAGTCCGTGACGCTGGCGGATGCCGCGACGAGCGGAGACTCCGACCGCGCGGGCCGCGTGGCGATTGCCGCTCCGGCGCCGACGCACCGTCACGCCGGCTTCGCGCCGCGCGGGGATGAGCCCGTCGTGCGGGCGGCGGTGCGGGTGCGCAACACCGGCGACCGCGACGCCGAGGAGCTCGTGCAGCTGTACGTGCTGCCCACCGGCGACTTCGCGATCGCGACCCCGCGCCGGGTGCTCGTCGCATATCGCCGCGTGCGCCTCGCGCCCGGCGAGGTCCGCGACGTCGAGCTCGAGTTCTCGCCCGGCAGGCTCGCGGTCTGGGATGACGACGTGCGCCTGCCGGGAGCGGTGGACGACTGGCTCCACGCCGGCGCGCTCCGGGTTCAGCCGGGTGCTTACGCCGTCGGGGCAGGCCCCTCCGCCTGGGACCTCCCCGTCCGCGCGGACCTCGAGGTCATCGCCTCCTGAAGCGGGCCCGTCCGTCCTCCCGGTCGTTGAGCGAGCGAGGGACGAGCGAGACGAAACGCGCCGCACCCGGCGCGGCAGTTCGGTTCGGCGCGTTTCGTCTCGGTCGCTGCGCTCCCTCGCTCAACGACCGGAATATACGACGCCACCCTCGGTCGCTGCGCTCCCTCGCTCAACGACCGGAACTCTGCTCCCGGTCGTTGAGCGAGCGAGGGACGAGCGAGACGAAACGCGCCGCACCCGGCGCAGACGACGAACTCAGGGTGCGAGTTCGTCCGCGAGAGCGCGGGTCTCGTCGGGGGTCCAGATGCGGTCGCCGAAGACGTGCCGGTGCGCCAGCGAGAGCTCGGCCCCCGGTGCGAGCACGATGTGCTCGTCGAACGAAGGGGAGGGCGCGAGGATCGGGAACGGCTCGCTGCGCACGAACCAGCGGATTGCGGGGCCACCGGTCGACGAGCCTGCGAATGCGAGCACCGTCCCGCCGCCGTCGAACTCGTCGTGCTCGCCCGAGAGGGCGACCCACGGCGCGTCGAGACCCATGACGGCGTCGGCGCCGGCGTCGTCGGGCAGGCCGCCGGCCAGCACGCGGCCGCCGGTCCAGGCGCGCGGCATCCGGATGACGAAGCCGGTGTAGCCGGCGTTCGGGCGGCCCTGCGTCGTCGGGCTACCGAACTCGAGGTCGCGGCCGGCGACGTTGCGGAGCGTCGTCGAGAAGTCCAGCAGCCACAGGCCGCGCTCGGCGTCGACGCTGTGGAAGCGGTGCGTCCGCGTCTCGGCGACCCACTCCTCTCCGCCCTGCGTGATCCAGGTGAGCTGCTCGGTGAACGACACCTCGGGGCCGGCATCCGTCATCTCCGTGAAGCCGTCGTGGCGCATGCGGCCGACGTTGTCGAGCAGGGCGTAGTCGCCGGTGTCCGGGCGGTAGGTGTTGCCGCCCCAGAAGTTCTCGCCCGACACGTGGGTCCACGTCATCTGCACGCCCTTGTGCCAGCGGTGGTCCCAGGGGCGGTACGCCGTGAGCGGGGCGCCGTCGAGCGCACGCACCGGATGCAGGAAAGGCTTGGGCCCCTCCGACGGCGCGCCGCCCGGGGCGAAGGCGTACCGGGCGATGTCGACGCCGGCGGTGGTCACGGTCAGGTCGGTGTCGTCGAGGCGAAGCGTCAGATCGGGCACGGTCTCATTGTGGCGCATCCCAACGGAAAACGCTTCCCAGCGTAAGCGGACGCGCGATTTTCCCGCTCGCTGAGGCCCGTGTCAAGAGGCAGGGGTTTCCGGGCGCTGGGGCGGCGCGAGCGGTAGCGTCATCGTCATCTCACAGGAGACACCGCACCCCCCGCGGTGTCCACGAGACAAAGGAGAGATCATGCTCTGGACAATTCTGGGCCTCATCATCATCGGCCTCATCGCCGGCCTCATCGCTCGCGCCGTCATCCCGGGCAAGCAGAGCATGGGCATTCTGCTGACGATCGTCCTCGGAATCGTCGGGTCTTTCGTCGGCGGCTTCCTCGGCTTCCTGCTCTTCGGCAGCGACCCCAACGGCGGCTTCCTGCAGCCTGCCGGGATCATCGGATCCATCCTCGGCGCGATCATCGTGCTCGGCCTGTACGTGCTCTTCACGCGTCGCCGCGGCGTCACGCGGTCCTGACCGCACGGGTCGCGCCGGGCCACCGGCCGACCCGCGAACGACAGAACGTCGCCCGAACCCATGCGTCCCTCGCATGGGTTCGGGCGATTCGTCTGCGTACGGGCGAGCCGTCTTGCGCAGGGTCAGGCGCGTTTCGTCTCGCTCATTCCTCGCTCGCTCAACGACCGGGGGTCGGGCGCGTTTCGTCTCGCTCGTTCCTCGCTCGCTCAACGACCGGGGGTCGGGCGCGTTTCGGGTCGGCCGTTTCTCGCTCGCTCAACGACCGGGGGTCAGGCGCGTTTCGTCTCGCTCGTTCCTCGCTCGCTCAACGACCGACCGGGGGGTCAGGCGCCGGCCAGGGCCTGCGACACCACCTCGCGCGCCTCTGCCTGCACCTGTGCGAGGTGCTCGGGACCGCGGAGCGACTCGGCGTAGAGCTTGTAGACGTCCTCGGTGCCCGACGGGCGCGCGGCGAACCACGCGTGCTCGGTCTGCACCTTGAGGCCGCCGATCGCTGCCCCGTTGCCGGGCGCGTGCGACAGCTTCGCGGTGATCGGCTCGCCGGCCAGCTCGGTCGCGGTGACCGCCTCGGGCGCCAGCTTTCCGAGCGCGGCCTTCTGGGCGGGGGATGCGGGGGCGTCGACACGCTGGTACGCCGAGGCGCCGAACTCGGCCTCGAGCTCCGCATAGCGCTGCGAGGGCGTCTTGCCGGTCACCGCGAGGATCTCGGCGGCCAGCAGGCACAGCAGGATGCCGTCCTTGTCGGTCGTCCAGACGCTCCCGTCGCGGCGCAGGAACGACGCGCCGGCCGACTCTTCGCCGCCGAACGCGACGGACCCGTCGAGCAGGCCGGGGACGAACCACTTGAATCCGACCGGAACCTCCAGCAGCCGACGCCCGAGCGATTCGGCTACCCGGTCGATGATCATCGAGCTCACGAGCGTCTTGCCGATCGCGGCATCCGCGGGCCATTCCGGGCGGTGCGAGTACAGGTAGTCGATCGCGACGGCCAGGTAGTGGTTGGGGTTCATCAGCCCCGCGTCGGGCGTCACGATCCCGTGCCGGTCGGCGTCCGCGTCGTTGCCGGTCAGGATGTCGTACTCGTCGCGGCGGCCGATGAGGCCTGCCATCGCCGACGGCGACGACGGATCCATGCGGATCTTCTCGTCCCAGTCCAGCGTCATGAACCGCCACGTCGGGTCGACGTCGGGGTTCACGACGGTGAGGTCGAGCCCGTGCACCTCTGCGATGAGCGCCCAGTACTCGACGGAGGCGCCGCCGAGGGGGTCGGCGCCGATGCGCACGCCCGCGCGGCGGATCGCCTCGATGTCGATGATGTTCGAGAGGTCGCGCACATAGGCGTCGCGGAAGTCGTACTCGCCGAGCGTGTCGGCGTCGATGTCGCGGAACGGCGTGCGCGCCACGCCCTCCAGGTTCGCCGCGATGAGCTCGTTCGCCCGGTCGGCGATCCAGCCGGTCGCGTCGGTGTCGGCGGGGCCGCCGTTCGGCGGGTTGTACTTGAAGCCGCCGTCGCGCGGCGGATTGTGGCTCGGGGTCACCACGATGCCGTCGGAGCGGCTCGGGTCGGCGGCATCCTTCCCGCGGTTGTAGGTGAGGATCGCGTGGCTGAGCGCGGGAGTCGGCACCCACGAGTCGCGGGCGTCCACGCGCACGTCGACGCCGTTCGCGACGAGCACCTCGATGGCGCTGCGCTCGGCGGGCAGCGACAGGCCGTGGGTGTCGCGGCCCAGGAACAGCGGCCCCTCGATGCCTTGCGCCCGGCGGTAGTCGACGATCGCCTGCGTCGTGGCGAGGATGTGGGTCTCGTTGAAGCTGGCCGACAGTGAGGAGCCGCGGTGGCCGCTGGTGCCGAACGCGACGCGCTGCTCGGGCACCGCCGGATCCGGGGTGATGTCGTAGTAGGCGGAGATCACCTCATCGATGTCGATGAGGTCGGATGCTTCGGCGGGCTGTCCTGCGCGACTCATGCGTCCCAGTCTGCCCTCCCGCAGGGCCTCGCGCATCGCCGATGACGGCCGTCCGCCGTTCCGTTCTCAGGAGTGGATGGTCCGCGTCGACGAATCCGCCGCGGATTGACGCGGTCGGGACGCCCGCCAGGCGCCGGCGATCCTGCGTACGGTACGGGAGGTGATGCCCACGCCGCGGCTGCGGGGCCCGCCCGCACGGCCGCGGCTAGGCTGGCACGCGTGACTTCCGAGGTCGCCTCCGCCGAGGCATCTGCTCCCACCCGCCGCACGTACAGCTATCTCGGGCCCGCGGGCACGTTCACCGAGGCGGCGCTCGCGCAGGTGCCCGAGGCGCGCGGCCACGAGTGGCGGTCGGTCCGCAACGTCGGCGAGGCGCTCGCGGACGTCGTCGAGGGCCGATCGGATGCCGCGATGATCGCCATCGAGAACTCCGTCGACGGCGGGGTGTCGACGGCGCAGGACGCCCTGGCCACGGTGCCCGGGCTCCGCATCGTGGGGGAGTACCTGGTGCCGGTCGAGTTCGTGCTGGTCGCCCGGCCGGGTGCGCGGCTCGAGGACGTGTCGCTCATCGCGGCGCATCCGGTGGCCTACGCACAGTGCCTGCAGTGGCTCTCGGGGAGCCTCCCCGCCCACGCGCACGTGCCGGCGGCGAGCAACGTCGCCAGCGCGATGGGCCTCCTCGACGGATCGAGCGATGCGGATGCCGCGATCGCACCGCCCGGCATCCTCGAGCACCACGAGCTCGAGCTGCTCGCCTCGAACATCGGCGACAACCCCAACGCCGTCACCCGTTTCGTGCTCGTGAGCCGCACGGTCGTGCCGCCGCCGCCGACAGGCGCCGACAAGACCTCGCTCATCGTCGAGCTGCCCGACGACCACCCCGGGGCCCTGCTCGAGATGCTGGAGCAGTTCGCCACCCGGGGCATCAACCTGTCGCTGCTCGCCTCCCGCCCGATCGGCGACGAGCTGGGCCGATACCGCTTCGTCGTCGACGCCGACGGGCATCTCGAGGACGAGCGGATGGCCGACGCCCTCCTCGGACTGCGCCGCTTCAGCCCGCGTGTGACCTTCCTCGGCTCGTACCCGCGGGCCGACCGTGCCGTGGTGCGCTACCCGGAGCGGTACGCCGACGACGTGTTCGTCGAGGCTCGCGACTGGCTGCGCGGTCTCATCTCGGGCGAGCCCGAGGTGCAGGAATGACGGCGCTGGCTTTGGATGCTTCGAACGAGCGGGAGGCGAAGGCGCTCGGCCGGCTTCGCAGCGAAGAGATCGCGTGGCTCGGCACCATCGGACGCGATGGCTTTCCGCACGCCGTGCCGGTGTGGTTCCTCTGGCAGGACGACGTCGCCTACGTCTTCTGCCAGCCTGGCTCGGCGAAGGTCAAGAACCTGCGTGAGAATCCGCGCGCGATGCTTCACCTCGAAGCCGGCGACGACGGCGAGCAGCTCCACGTGCTGCAGGGGACTGTCGAGTTGTCACCCGAGCCGACGGTCGATTGGCTGGATCGGCTCGGCGGGGCCTACCTCGCGAAGTACGCGGGCGGCATCGAGCGCCTCGGGTGGACGAACGACCGCATGTGGGCGGACTACTCGACCGTCGTGATCTTCAGGCCCCACAAGCTGATCGCCTGGTAGCGGACGTCGAACACCGGGGCCAGGCCGTCGTCAGGCAGGTTCTGAAAAACCCCATTGAACTTCCGGTTCACAGGGGTTGGTTGAGCTTCCGGTTCACAGGGGTTGGTTGAGCTTCCGGTTCACAGGGGTTGGTTGAGCTTCCGGTTCACAGGGGTTGGTTGAGCTTCCGGTTCACACGGGTTGGTTGAACTTCCGGTTCACACGGGTTGGTTGAACTTCCGGTTCACACGGGTCGGGTCATCGAGTCGGGACCGGGTTCGGCGTTCAGGCGTGTGAACCGGAAGTTCAATGGCGCTCTGGGAGGGTGCCTCGCTGGCGCCACGGTCGGGCGCCCGCCCTGGACCCCGGCGAGGGCGAATGCATCAGGACGCGAGGCCGAGCTCCGCGGCGAGCAGCTCGAGCGTCTGCAGGCGGCCGGGGGCGATATCCATCGGCTCGTTCTCGTACGAACCGGCGATCGGCGAGATCATGACCTCGTCGACACCGTGCCGCGCGGCGAAGGCGCGGAGGTCGGATGCCACGGCCGGCGCAGTGCCGACGAACCACTTCGCACGCGCCGACGCCATGAACGTGTCGCCGAGACCGGCGAAATCGGCGGCGTTCGCGATCGAGGCCTCGACGGTCTCGAGGGCGACGAGCGGCCGGTTCGTCCGCAGGCGCGCGGTCATGCGCAGGTTCGGCAGCGCACGCCCCTCCGCCTCGTCGTCCGTCGGCGCGACGAGCACGTTCGCGGTCAGGAACGTCCGCGGGGCGGCGAGCGTCTCGGACGCCACGAACGCCGTGCGGTAGAGCTCGAGAGCGCGTTCGAGGCCCTCGCCCGAGAAGTGGTTCGCGAAGACGTACGGCAGGCCGAGGGATGCCGCGAGCTGCGCCGAGTAGTCGCTCGAGCCGAGCAGCCACACGTCGGGCGTCGTGGTGGCGGCCGGCGTCGCGTGCACGTCGTACGTGCCGCCCGATGTGAAGCGCAGGGAGGCGCCGTCAGGAGCGACGAGGGAGATGATGTCGCGCACGTGGTCGGGGAAGCGCTCGACGTCGCTCGTGGTGCCGCTCTGGCGGAGCAGCTGCGTGATCACCGGGTCGGAGCCGGGTGCGCGGCCGAGGCCGAGGTCGATGCGACCGGGCGCGAGCGCCTCGAGCGCCGCGAACTGCTCGGCGACCACGAGCGGCGAGTGGTTCGGCAGCATGACGCCGCCCGAGCCGAGGCGGATCCGCGAGGTCCGAGCCGCCGCGGCCGCCGCCAGCACCGGCGGCGTCGTCGAGGCGACCGCCGGCATGTTGTGGTGCTCGGCGAACCAGTAGCGGCGGTAGCCCAGCCGATCGGCGGCGTCGACGAGGGAGAGGGATGCCGCGACCGCCTGGGCGCTCGTCTGGCCGGTGCGCACCGGAACGAGGTCGAGCACGGACAGGGCCGGGGTGGGGATGGCGGTACTCATCCCGTGCGACAACCCGCTGCGGCATCAGCTCTATTCCTTCCGGTCGTTGAGCGAGCGAAGCGAGACGAAACGCGCTGAGCCCTTCCGGTCGTTGAGCGAGCGAAGCGAGACGAAACGCGCTGAGCCCACGGTCAAGCCGGATTCTGGGCGTTTCGTCTCGCTCGTTCCTCGCTCGCTCGACGACCGGGGCGGATCAGGGGAGGCGGTTGCCCTTCGCGATGTTCTCACGCAGCTCGGCGGCGGTCTGGCGCGCCACGTACGCGGGCCGGTCGCGCTCCAGCCGCCACGACTCGCTGAGCGGCCCGGCGCTGACGGTGTCGAACCCGAGGGCGTCGTAGATGCCCGTCACGAGCTCGACGGCATCATCGTGGTCGCTCGCCGTGCCGAGGGCACGGCGGTCGGGATCGCCCGCAGGCAGGCCCGTGGTGTTGATCTCGGAAGCGAGGATCTGGTTGAACGCCTTCACCACCTCCGAGGCGGGCAGGTGCGCCTGCACGAGTCCGGACGTCGTGGCCTCGCCGCGGTCGAGGGCGTCGATGTGGCCGTCGCGCTCGAAGTAGTAGTTGATGGTGTCCAGCACGATCTTGCCGGCGAGCGGCTCGACCGGCAGATCCTTCAGTGCCTTCAGCGGCACCGTCACCACGGCGATGTCGCCGGCGGCTGCCGCGTCGGCGGCGGTCGCGGCGGTGACCTTCCGTCCGAGCTCGGCGACCAGGCCGGCCAGGCTCTCGGGTCCGCGCGAGTTGGCGATCACGACGTCGTACCCGAGCCCCGAGAAGGCGCGTGCGAGCGCGCTGCCGATATGTCCTGCACCGATGATTCCGATCGTTGTCATGACGGGCGGCAACCGGGCAGGGGCCGCGCGCATTCCGGGACTCGACACGGGAGGAAATCCGGGAAACGGTTTCGGAAAGCCGCCCCAGTGCTCCGGGAGCCGTGTGACGATGTCGGGATGGACTACGTGCACCTCGGACGAACCGGCACCTCCGTCTCGCGGATCGTGCTCGGCACGATGAACTTCGGCGACCGCACCTCGGAGCAGGACGCGTTCGCGATCATGGACCGCGCGCTGGAGCTCGGCGTGAACTTCTTCGACACCGCGAACGGCTACGGCGGCGCCGGCGGACGCGGCACCACCGAGGAGATCATCGGCCGGTGGTTCGCCGCCCGCCCCGGTGTGCGCGACGACATCGTCCTGGCGACGAAGGTGCACTCGCCGATGGTCGATCCCACACCCGACGGCGACGTCGTCAACGCACGCGGCGCGTCGGCGTGGCAGGTGCGCCGCGAGGCGATCGGGTCGCTGCGGCGGCTGCAGACCGACCGCATCGACCTCTACCAGTTCCACCACATCGACCGGCACATCTCGTGGCCGGAGCTCTGGCAGGCCATGGAGGTGCTGGTGGCGCGCGGGGAGGTCGTCTACACCGGCAGCTCGAACTTCGCGGCCTGGAACATCGCTCAGGCGAACGAGATCGCGACGCAGCGCAACTTCCTCGGGCTGGTCAGCGAGCAGTCGCTGTACAACCTCGTGCAGCGCTCCATCGAGCTCGAAGTCATCCCCGCGGCGCAGAACTACGGTCTCGGCATCCTGCCGTGGTCGCCACTGGCGGGCGGGCTGCTCAGCGGCGGATCGTCCGACGCCAACGCGCGCTCTGCGACGGCGCGTGTCGCGTCGCAGCGCGAGGAGCGCGGCGACCAGCTCGCCGCGTACGAGCGCTTCGCACAGGAACGCGGCTGGACGCCCTCCGCCCTCGGACTCGCGTGGCTGCTGCACCAGCCGGGTGTGACCGGACCGATCATCGGCCCCCGCACCGTCGAGCAGCTCGAGTCCGCGGTGTCGGCCCTCGACATCCGGCTCAGCGACGACGACCTGACGGAACTCGACGAGCTGTTCCCCGGCCCCGGCGGCCAGGCGCCCGAAGCGTACGCCTGGTAGCGACAGTGCCGGCGCCCGGCTCCCGTCACCTCAGGCGCGGGCGGCGCGCTTGACGTGCTCGTACGCGTCGAGCGCGGCCCTGCGGGTCTCGCCGAGATCGACGATGGGCTCGGGCGGGTGCTCTCCGAGGTGCTCCGGCGCCCACTCGCGCACGTAGTGCGCGTCGGAGTCGAACTTCCTGGCCTGCAGCTGCGGGTTGAAGATGCGGAAGTACGGCGCCGCATCGGCGCCCGACCCCGCCACCCACTGCCAGTTGAACGGGTTGTTGGCGCCGTCGGCGTCGACCAGCGTGTCCCAGAACCACTCTTCGCCGCGCCGCCAGTCGATGAGCAGGTTCTTGACGAGGAAGGATGCCGCCACCATCCGCACCCGGTTGTGCATGTAGCCCGTGTGCCACAGCTCCTTCATGCCCGCATCGACGAGCGCGACGCCGGTGCGGCCGCGCTGCCAGGCGTCGAGGTGGGTGGGCTTCAGCCGGGGCCAGGGGAACGCGTCGAACTCGGGCCGCAGATTGCGGCTGGCGAGGTCGGGGTGGTGGAAGAGGACGTGCCATGCGAATTCGCGCCACCCGAGCTCCGAGAGGAACCTGCCGCCGGCACCGGCCTCGACGGTCTCGTGCCAGACGATGTGCGGGCTGAGCTCGCCCCAGCGCAGGCGCGGCGACAGCAGTGAGGTCGCGCCGGCGGCGGGCTCGTCGCGGGCGCGGTCGTAGTGCGCGAGGTCGTCGCGCAGGAACTCCCGCAGCCGTCGGCGCGCGGCCGGTTCGCCCGGCTCCCACGTCTCGCGCAGTCCGCCCGCCCAGTCGGGCCGACTGGGCAGCAGCGCCCAGTCGTCGAGCGAGTCGGATGCCGGAGCCCGGCGCGGCCCGCCGACCTCGCGGGGTTCGGCGAGCGGGGCGCGCGGTGCGGGCAGGGCGAGGCACGCGCGCCAGAAGGGCGTGAACACCGAGAACGGGGTTCCGGCGCCGGTGCGCACCGCCCACGGCTCGAACAGCAGCGAGGCCGCGAACGACGAGACCTCGATGCCGTCGTCGCGGAGCGCGGACTTGAGGCCGGCATCGATCTCGCGCTCGGGCCCGCCGTATCTCCGGCTCCAGAAGACGGCGCCGGCCGCGGCATCCGTCACCGTCTCGCGCACCACCCGATCGGCCGGGCCGCGCCGCAGCACCAGGGTGCCGCCGCGCTCGCGCAGCCGCTCGCCCAGCGAGGCGAGGCTGTGGTGCAGCCACCAGCGCGCCGCCCCGCCGAGTGGGCGGATGCCGGGGCTCTCCTCGTCGAGCACGTACAACCCGATCACGGGCTCGCCGCGATCCAGGGCCGCACGCACCGCGGGGTTGTCGGCGAGGCGCAGGTCGTCGCGGAACCACACGATGGAGGGGCCGGGCATGGCCCCATCCTGCCGCGCGACGGGCCCGCGGGCGCGGTCTTGACAGGTCGACGACGATGGGTATGCGTCGCTTGCACCCACTTGCGCGATCCTGCAAGTTCTTGCGTACACTGAGCGCATGTCGAAGCGTCTCGCCGAAGTGGCGCGCAAGGTCGGGGTCAGCGAAGCCACCGTCAGCCGGGTGCTCAACGACAAGCCAGGGGTATCGGAAGCCACGCGCCAGGCCGTGCTCACCGCGCTCGACGTGCTCGGGTACGAGCGGCCAACCAAGCTCCGCGGCGAGCGGGCGCGACTCGTCGGGCTCGTGCTTCCCGAGCTGCAGAACCCGATCTTCCCGGCCCTCGCCGAGATCATCGGCGGCGGACTGACGCAGAACGGCTACACGCCGCTGCTGTGCACACAGAACGCCGGCGGCATCACCGAGTCCGACTACGTCGACCTGCTGCTGCAGCAGCAGGTGTCGGGCGTCATCTTCCTCGGTGGCAACTACAGCCAGGCGGATGCTGCGCACGAGCACTACGAGCGGCTCCGGCAGGTGCACCTGCCGACCGTGCTGGTGAACGCGCGCATCGACGCCCTAGACTTCGCCACCGTCTCGACCGACGACGGGGCGGCCGCGGAGCAGGCAATCCAGCACCTGCATCAGCTCGGCCACCGTCGCATCGGCCTGCTCCTGGGGCCGCTCGACCACATCCCCTCGCAGCGCAAGCTCGCCGCCGCGCGGCCGCTGCTGGAGCGCCTGGGCTCTCCGCTCGAGGACTCCCTCGTGGTGCGCGGCCTCTACTCGCTGGAGTCGGGCCAGGCCGGGGCCACCCGTCTGTTCGCAGCCGGGGCGACCGCCATCGTGTGCGCCAGTGACCCGCTCGCGCTCGGCGCCGTGCGCGCGGCGCGTCGGCATGGCCTGCGCGTGCCGGAGGACGTCAGCGTCGTGGGGTTCGACGACTCCTTCCTCATGAGCTGCACAGAGCCGCCGCTGACGACCGTGCGGCAGCCGATCGAGTCGATGGGGCGCACCGTCATCGAGCTGCTGCTGTCGCAGATCGCGGGTACGACGGAGCCCGGCGATGAGCTGCTCTTCGAGCCGGAGCTCGTGCTGCGGGCCTCGACCGGACCCGCCGCCTGACCGCTGACGCCTGACCGCCGCTTTCGGTAACACCCCGGTCGTTGAGCGGAGGGCGTTCCGGCGCCCGAAGACGAAACGCCTCCAGCCTCGCTGCGACGCCGCGTCCGGGGCGTTTCGTCTCGCTCGTTCCTCGCTCGCTCAACGACCGGCGTCGAGCCGCCTCGCGCGGCGCACGCGTCAGCGGAGCGGGATCGTCCGGAGAACGCGCGGGCTCGGGACTGGCGGGCGCCGCCGGCGAAGCCGACGCCGCGGGTAAGCGCGCCGGAGGACGATCCCGCGCAGCGGGTTTCCGTCCCGTCAGCCGATGCGCAAACGCAATCTTGCATAATTCTGTCGAAGACTTGCAAAGTAATTGTCCTGCGAATACATTCGTCGTATCGAGTCCTTCCATCGACGACGAGGAGTCACGTGGACACCGAGGTCCTCACCCGCGGCGAACGAGCCGTTCCCGCGAGCGACAACCCGCTGTGGTGGCGGTCGGCCGTCATCTACCAGGTCTACGTCCGCAGCTTCGCGGACGGGAACGGGGACGGCACGGGGGATCTCGCGGGGGTGCGCGCCCGTCTCGGCTACCTGAAGGACCTCGGCGTCGACGCCCTCTGGTTCAACCCCTGGTACCCGAGCCCGCTGGCCGACGGCGGCTACGACGTGCAGGACTACCGCGACATCGACCCCCGGTTCGGCACGCTCGAGGAGGCGGAGCTGCTGATCCAGGAGGCGCTGGCCCTCGGCATCCGCACGATCATCGACGTGGTGCCGAACCACCTCTCGGATCAGCACCCGTGGTTCCAGGCGGCGCTCGTCGCGGGTCCGGGCAGTCCCGAGCGCGAGCGCTTCTGGTTCCACCCGGGCGGTGGCCACGACGGCGACGAGATGCCGACGGACTGGGTCTCGAGCTTCCAGGGCGAGACGTGGACGCGCACGACGAACTCCGACGGCACGCCGGGGGAGTGGTATCTGCACCTCTTCACGCCGGAGCAGCCCGACCTGAACTGGAACCACCCCGACGTCCGTCGCGAGCACGAAGACATCCTCCGGTTCTGGTTCGACCGCGGCGTCGCGGGTGTGCGCATCGACTCCGCCGCGCTGCCGGTCAAGGACCCCGCGCTGCCGCACATCGGCGACGCCGTCCACGCGCCGGGCGAGCATCCGCACGTCGACCGCGACGAACTGCACGACATCTATCGGGGCTGGCGAGCCGTGGCCGACGAGTACGACGGCACGCGCGTGCTCGTCGGCGAAGTGTGGCTAGACGACGCGGAGCGCTTCGCACGCTACCTGCGGCCCGATGAGATGCACACGGCGTTCAACTTCGACTTCATGACGCAGCCGTGGAGCGCCGCGGCGCTGCGGGGCTCGATCCAGCGGACTCTCGCGGAGCACGAGCCGGTCGGCGCACCCGCCACCTGGGTCCTCTCGAACCATGACGTCACGCGTCCCGTCACGCGATACGGCCGCGCCGACTCCGCGTTCGCGTTCGCCCGCAAGCGGTTCGGCACACCCACGGACATCGCGCGGGGCACGCGTCGGGCACGTGCGGCGGCGCTGCTGACGGCGGCGCTGCCGGGAAGCCTCTACATCTACCAGGGCGATGAGCTGGGCCTCCCCGAGGCGGAGCTGCCGACGTCGGTCATCCAGGACCCCATGCACTTCCGTTCGGGAGGCGTCGATCCTGGGCGGGATGGATGCCGGGTCCCCCTGCCGTGGTCTGGGACCCGGCCGCCCTACGGCTTCGGGACGGCAGCCGGCGCCGAGACCTGGCTTCCGCAGCCCCTGGACTGGGCGCCCTTCGCCGCGGACTCCCAGCAGCGCGACCCGGGGTCGATGCTGTCGCTGTACCGCGAGGCCCTGCGTCTGCGGCGTGAGACCGGGGACCTGCACGGCGAGGACCTGGCGTGGCTCGAGCTCGGCGCGGACGTGCTCGCCTTCCGCCGTGGCGAGCGGACCGTATCGATGACCAACCTCTGCCCCGTCGCCGTGCCCCTTCCCGCTCACCGCGCGGTGCTGCTCTCCAGCGGACAGCCGACGGATGAGCGGGGAGGCATGCTTCCCCCTGACTCCACGGTGTGGCTCGCACTGTGAGCCCCCGAACCTGACACCCGGAGGCGGCCGCTGCGTCAGCTCCACAACCCGCTCGAACCCCGCACCACACACCACAGCACGACACAGCAGAAACGAAAGGACCCGACAATGACGTCCACGATCCGGCGCGCCGCCATCGGCGCGCTCGCACTCACCTCCACGGCGGCCCTGCTCGCCGGTTGCGCCAGCCCCGGGGGTGATGACGCAGACGGCGTCACCATCACGGTCGCGATCGACGCCGGGCTCGAGCAGGAGGCCCGTGACAACTTCGACGCGCGTGTCGAGGCGTTCGAGAAGGACAACCCCGACATCGCGGTCGAGACTCAGGAGTACACCTGGACGGCGCCCACCTTCACCACCGACCTCGCCGGCGGTACGCTGCCCGACGTCTTCACGATCCCGTTCACCGACGGCCGGGGACTCATCGCCAACGAGCAGATCGCCGATGTGTCGGAGCTCGTCGCGGAACTTCCGTATGCGGATCGCTTCAACCCCAACGTCGCGCAGGCGGGGCAGGCCGACGACGGCACCCAGTGGGCGATCCCGATCGCCGCGTACGGCCAGGGACTGCACTACAACCGCACCCTGTTCGAGGCGGCCGGCCTCGACCCCGATGCTCCTCCGGCCACGTGGGATGAGGTGCGAGAAGCGGCCAAGGCGATCTCGGAGGCGACCGGCCAGGCCGGGTACGCGACGATGACCTCGGGCAACACCGGCGGGTGGATCCTGACCACGCTGGTGAACGCGTTCGGGGGAGGCACCGAGGACGCGGACGCGACGGCGCCCACGCTCGACTCCGACCCCGCGGTCGCCGAGGCGCTGGAGTACCTCCACGAGCTGCGCTGGGCCGACAACTCGATGGGGTCGAACTTCCTCTACGACTGGGGCACCATCAACCAGGACTTCGCCGCCGGACGCATCGGCATGTACGTGTCGGGAGGGGGCAACTACGGGAACCTGGTGACGCAGAACGAGCTGAATCCCGACGACTACGGGCTGACGGTGCTGCCGCTCGAAGGCGACGACCCGGGCCTCCTCGGCGGCGGCACCCTGGCCGCCGTCAGCCCGAAGGCCGACGAGGCGGAGCAGGCTGCCGCGGTCGAGTGGATCGACTTCTACTACCTCGCCAAGCTCGCCGACGAGGACACCGTGGTCGAGACCGCCGAGCTCGCGGACTCGCTCGGCCAGCCGGTCGGCGCTCCGGAGCTGCCGATCTTCGACGCCACCCAGTACGAGGAGTACCAGTCGTGGATCGCGCCCTCGGTGAACGTGCCGGTCGAGCAGATGGCGCCCTACACCGACGCGATCTTCGACCAGCCGCTCGTCCCCGAACCGCGGGTGGCGACGCAGGACGTCTACGCTCTCCTCGACACGGTCGTCCAGTCCGTGCTCACCGACGAGAACGCCGACATCGCCGCGCTCCTCGCTGACGCGCAGTCGCAGGCCGACGCGCTGTACGCCAAGGCCGGCTCGTAATCCCCGTGTCCTCCCGGGGCGGCTCGCCCCGGGAGGACGTCGACCTGGAACAGGACCTGCCATGACGCAGCTGACGCCGACGACGGCGCCGCCGCCCGTCGCCGAGACCCCCGACACCATCGACCGTGCCGTGAGCGCGGCGCCACGCCGACGCCGCGGTGTCCGCGGGTGGGTGCGCGGCGACGGCCCGCACACCCTCGTCTTCCTCGTGCCGCTCCTGATCAGCTTCGTGTTCTTCTCGTGGAAGCCGATCGTGGATGCCGCGGTCATGGCGTTCCAGCACACGAACCTGATCTCCGCGCCCGAATGGGTCGGACTCGAGAACTTCGCGACGGTGCTGAACGACCCGCTGCTGGGGACCGCCGTCCTCAACACGCTGTGGTTCGCGGTGCTCGCGCTGCTCCTCGGCTACCCGATCCCGCTCGTGGTCGCGGTCCTGATGAGCGAGGTCCGCCGGGGGCGCGGCCTCTACAGCGCTCTGGCGTACCTGCCCGTGATCGTCCCGCCCGTCGTCGGCGCGCTCCTGTGGAAGTTCTTCTACGACGCGTCGCCCAACGGTGTATTCAACACGATCATCGGCTGGTTCGGACTCGCTCCGCTGCCGTGGCTGCAGGACCCCGCCACCGCGATGCCCTCCATCGTGCTGTTCGCCACCTGGTCGGCGGCCGGCGGCACGGTGATCATCTACCTCGCCGCGCTCATCGGCGTCGCCCCAGAGCTCTACGACGCGGCCGAGGTCGACGGCGCCGGAGTGTGGCGCAAGGTGTGGCACGTCACCGTGCCTCAGCTGCGCGGCGTGCTGCTGGTCACCTTCATCCTCCAGATCATCGGGACGGCGCAGGTGTTCCTCGAGCCCTTCCTGCTGACCGCCGGCGGTCCGGCGAACTCGACCATGACGGTGCTGATGCTCATCTACAAGTACGCGTTCCAGAACAGTCTGGGCGGCGATTACGGTGCCGCGACGGCGCTCAGTACCATGCTCGCCGTGGTGCTCGCGATCTTCTCCGCGGTCTACTTCCGCCTCACCAAGAGCTGGAGCACGTCGTGAGCCGGGTCGACGCCGCCGTCGCGCGCCGCCGTCCGCGCGAAGACGACGCCGATCGCGGCATCCTCTCGTCCGCCGATTGGCGCCGCGGGCGCGTCCGCGCGACGACGCGCGTCACTCACGCGGTGCTGCTGGTGTCGCTCGTCGTCGTGGGACTCGGACCGATCCTGTGGCTGGCGAAGTCGGCTGTCACGCCGACGCAGGACACGCTGCGCCAGCCGCTCGCGCTCTGGCCCAACGGCATGGACTGGGCGAACCTCGTCGAGGCCTGGAATCGCGTCGAGATCGACAAGTACTTCGGCAATACGGTGATCATCGCGCTGGGCGTCTGGCTGGTGCAGATACTCGTGGCGACCACGGCCGGCTACGCGCTGTCGGTGCTGCGTCCGCGGTACGGCAAGGTCGTCGTGGGGGCGGTCCTGGCCACGCTGTTCGTGCCGAGCATCGTGCTGCTCGTCCCGCTGTACCTGACGATCGTGCAGCCGCCGCTGCTCGGCCAGTCGCTCATCAACACGTTCTGGGCGGTGTGGCTTCCCGCGGGCGCGAACGCGTTCAACGTGCTGCTCGTCATGCGGTTCTTCGATTCGCTCCCCCGCGAGGTCTTCGAGGCGGCGCGCATGGACGGCGCGGGCCCCTACCGCCTGTTCTGGTCGGTGGTTCTTCCGATGTCGCGGCCGATCCTCGGGGTCGTCTCGGTCTTCGCGGTCATCGCCGCATGGAAGGACTTCCTCTGGCCGATGCTCGTCCTCAAGGACCCGGCATTGCAGCCGCTGTCCGTGCGGCTGCCGCAGCTGCAGCAGTTCATCGAGCTCGACGTCTTCCTCGCCGCGCTCGCGATCTCGACCGTGATCCCGATCCTGCTCTTCCTGCTGTTCCAGCGGGTGTTCCTCAACAGCGCCGGCATGGGCGGCGCCGTGAAGGGCTGAGCTCCCGTCAGAGACCGTCGGTGTCGTGGCCCTTGGGCACCACGACCAGGAGTGCGGCGGGGGCGACGCGGGTCTTCACCGAGAGGGCCTCGCCGAACTCGTCGCCGTCGAGCTGCACGGGCCGCGGCTCGTGTGTCGCCAGCTCGATCCCCGCGCCGCGGGAGTAGATCACGGCGTTGTCCTTGGTGCGCAGCGACAGCACGCGGCGGCCGGTGCGGAAGCGACGGAGGAAGCTGTTGTCCCACGCCACGCGGCGCCAGACGAACAGCCAGCCGAACGGCCCCTTGGGCTGGAAGATGACGATGTCGAGCGCGCCGTCGGCGATGGAGGCCTCGGGGATGAGGTCGAGTCCCGCGGGGAGCCTCCCGCAGTTCGCGAACAGCACGCTCTGCACGCGCGAGGAGTGCAGCCGGTGTCCGGGCAGCTCGTAGACGACGCGGAACGGCTTCGCGTACGGCAGCGCGCGCGCCGCCCCGTCAACGTATGCCACCCAGCCGACGGTCTTCTTCAGCTGCGGGTTGGTGTTGGCGATCATCGCGGCATCCAGGCCGATGCCGCCCATCACCACGAAGGCGTGCTCGGCGGTCGTCCCGTCGGGACGGCTCAGCTCGGTCCAGCCGACGTCCATGGCGAGCCTGTCGCCATCGAAGACGGCGCGCACCATCGCATCCGGCTCCGTCAGCGGCAGCCGCAGATTGCGGGCGAGCAGGTTGCCGGTGCCGCTGGGCACGATCGCGAGAGGAACGCCGCTGCCGCTCATCGCCTCCGACACGGCGCGCACGGTGCCGTCGCCGCCGGCCACGAGGACGGTGTCGACGCCCTCGTCGAGTGCCTGACGGGTCACGTCGTCGCCGAGGTCGTCGACCGTGGTCTCGTAGAACAGGGGCCCGGCCCACCCGGCGTCCGCCGAGAGCCGGGTGACGGTCTCGCGCAGGGTGTCGGCATCGACCTTGATCGGGTTGTAGACGAGGGCTGCCTTGGGTGAGGGGCGCTCACCCGCAGTCTCCAAGGGACGCGTCCGTCCCGCCGGATCGACGCGGCGCGCGTAGCCGGTCTCGCCGTCGGCCGTGTCGGCCTCGACGTCGTCGGGCTCGCGGATCACGTCGTCGGGCTTCGCAGCCTCGGCCGGGTCGGGTGCGTCGGCCTCGGGCGGCCCGGCAGGCGGGGCCGCGTCGGCGGTCGGGATCGTCTCCTCGATCTCCACCTCGGCGAGGTCGAGCTCGGCGGTGCTGGGACCGTCGGCGTAGATCGCATCGGCCGGGTGCGGGATGAGGTCGTCCTCGGGTCGTGCGTCGTCGGGTCGTGTGTCGTCAGGTCGTGCGTCGTCGGGCCGTGCGTCGTCGGGTCGTGCGTCGTCGCTCGATCCAGATGCCGCCATGTGGTCCAGAGTAGGACGCGAAACGCCCGTCGGGGGCATCCGAGGTCAAGGGGCGCGCCAGGGAGTCTCGGCCGTGGGTCGACGGCCGAGGCCACACGTGCCTGCGCGGAGGCCGTGACTAAGCTTGCAGGGTGATCGATCCCGTGCTGCTTCGCGACAATCCCGAGCTGGTCAAGCGCTCGCAGGAGGCGCGGGGCGAGTCGCCCGACACCGTTGACGTCGCCGTCGAGGCCGATCGGGCCCGACGTGCCGCGATCACGACGTTCGAAGAGCTCCGCGCCGCGCAGAACGCTCACGGCAAGAGAGTCGCGCAAGCCCCCAAAGAGGAGAAGGCGGCGCTCGTCGCCGAGGCCAAGCAGCTGAGCGAGCAGGTGAAGCAGGCCCAGCACGCGGTCACCGCCGCCGAGGAGGCATCCGCCGAGGCTTTCTCCGCCCTCGAGAACATCGTCATCGAGGGCGTGCCGTCCGGCGGCGAGGACGACTTCGTCACGCTGCGCACCCACGGCGAGGTTCCCGCCTTCGGCTTCGAGCCCCGCGACCACCTCGAGATCGGCGAGCGGCTCGGCGCGATCGACATGGAGCGCGGCACCAAGGTGTCGGGCAGCCGGTTCTACTTCCTCACCGGCATCGGCGCGCGCCTCGAGATCGCGCTGATGAACCTGGGGCTCGACCGCGCGCTGCAAGCGGGCTTCACGCCCATCATCCCGCCGACGCTGGTGCGCCCCGAGGTCATGCGCGGCACCGGGTTCCTCGGCAAGCACGCCGCCGAGGTCTACCACCTCGACGACGAGGACCTCTATCTCGTCGGCACCAGCGAGGTGCCGCTCGCCGGCTACCACATGGACGAGATCCTCGACCTCTCGCGCGGACCCAAGCGCTACGCCGGCTGGTCGACCTGCTACCGCAGCGAAGCCGGGTCGTACGGCAAGGACACCCGCGGCATCATCCGCGTGCACCAGTTCAACAAGCTCGAGATGTTCGTCTACACCACCCCTGAAGAGGCGGAGGCCGAGCACCTGCGCCTCGTCGAGCTGCAGGAGCGCATGCTGCAAGACCTGGGCCTGTCGTACCGCGTGATCGACGTGGCCGCGGGCGACCTCGGTTCGAGCGCCGCCCGCAAGTACGACGTCGAGGCCTGGGTGCCTACGCAGAACGCCTATCGTGAGCTCACCTCGACGTCGAACTGCACGACCTACCAGGCGCGTCGGCTCGACATCCGCTACCGGCCCGAAGGTGGCAAGACGCAGCCGGTCGCGACGCTCAACGGCACGCTCGCGACAACCCGCTGGATCGTTGCGATTCTCGAGACGCATCAGCGCGAGGACGGCTCGGTCACCGTGCCGGAGGTGCTGCGACCGTTCCTCGGCGGACTCGAGGTCATGGAGCCGATCGCGTGACCGACGCGCATCTGCCCGCGACCGGGTCGATCAAGGTCGTCGCGCCGAAGAAGGCCGCGAAGCTCGTCGAGCGGGTCGCGCGCGACACCGAGAATCCCGCCGTCGCGACGGAGCAGCTCCTCATCGCACTCGACATCGACGGCACCGTGCTACTCGAGGACGAGTCGCTGAGTCCGGGGGTCGTCGACGCCGTCGAGCACGCGCACCGCGCGGGCCACGAGGTGATGGTCGCCACCGGCCGCAGCTGGGAGGGTACCCGCGGCATCCTGCGCGTGCTGGGCATCGCCCCCGAGTTCGTCGTGTGCTCCAACGGCGCCGTCGTCCTCAAGCGCGTCGAGGCCGACGAGCTGCGGTACGACCGCTGGCACATCGAGACCTTCGACCCGAGCGCCGTTCTCGAGCAGCTGCGCGAGCACCTGCCCGACGCGCGCTACCTCGTCGAGCTGCCCGACGGCCGTCGGCTGTACACGGAGTACCTCGAGGACTGGAATCTCACGAACGCGCGTCGAGTGCCGTTCGAAGAGCTCGGCGCGCAGCCCGTGTGCCGCATCGTCGTCGTGTCGCCCGAAAAGCGCGAGAAGGACTTCGTCGACCTGGTGGCCCGCATCGGACTCCACCACGTCTCGTACGCCGTCGGCTGGACCGCATGGCTCGACATCGCGCCCAAGGGCGTCGACAAGAGCACCGGCCTCGAGCTGGTGCGCACCGAGCTCGGCATCGACCCGGCGCACGTCCTCGTGATGGGCGACGGCCGCAACGACGTCGGCATGTTCCGCTGGGCGCTCGACAACGGCGGGCGTGCCGTCGCGATGGCGCAGGGCCCGCAGGAAGTGCGGGATGCCGCAGGCGAGACCACGTCCTCGGTCCACGAGGGCGGCGTCGCCGCCGTGCTGCGCCTCCTCTGACCCCGCCACCCGGTCGTTGAGCGAGCGAGGAACGAGCGAGACGAAACGCCCCGAACCCGGCGCCTGACCGTGGTTCGAGGCGTTTCGTCTCGCTTCGCTCGCTCAATGACCGGACCAACTCGGGAAAGCGTGCGTCCTTCAGAGGATTGCCAGGCGCCGTTGGAAGAATGGGCCGACAGTGCTGTCGGCTAGACTCGACGCCTGTTCGACGGATGCCGCCCTCCGGGGTGGCTTCGGTCGGGAGGGTTGTCCGAGCGGCCGATGGACCTGGTCTTGAAAACCAGTGGGCAGCAATGTCCCGTGGGTTCGAATCCCACACCCTCCGCAGAAACGATGTGCCGGGGGCGACCGTGAGACCGCAGCATCCTTGAGAGGAACCGAGTGAGCTCGACGCACAAGCCCACGAGGCGTGGCCGCCGTACGGTGGCCCGTCATGGTGAGCTGTCGTCTCCGGGCCCGTTCGGCTTCGTCGCGAAGCTCATCGGCATCGTCGCCGCCGTGGTGCTGGTCTCGGGCGTCGGGGTCGCGGCATATGCCGTCACCGACATCACCACCAGCTTCACCGCGGATGCCGTCGAGCTCGAGGGCCAGGGATCCGTCCCGCCCGACATCGGAGCGATCGAGGGCGGCGTCGACATCCTGCTCGTCGGCACCGACGAATGCGAAGAGGAGTACGCATACCTCTTCGGTGACCGTTGCACAGGCGCGGACGCCGGCGGGCAGCTCAACGACGTCAACATGCTCGTGCACATCTCCGACAACCCGCGCCGGGTGACGGTGGTGTCGTTCCCGCGCGACCTGATGATCCCGATCCCGTCCTGCACGCGCGAAGACGGCTCGACCACGTCGGCGACCTCCAAGACGCAGATCAACGAGGCGTGGGGTTACGGCGGCCTGTCGTGCACCGCGAAGACGATCAGCGACCTGAGTGGTCAGAACATCCCGTTCGCCGCCAAGGTGAGCTTCGGCAACGTCATCAACATCACCGACGCGATCGGCGGCGTCGACGTCTGCATCGGCAACGGCGGCATCAAGGACAAGTACACCGCCATCAACTGGCCGGCGGGGCCGCGCACGATCCAGGGCGTCGAGGCGCTGCAGTTCCTTCGCACCCGCCACGGCCTGGAGAACGGCAGCGACCTGGCGCGCATCAGCAACCAGCAGCAGTACATGTCGAGTCTCGCCCGCAAGCTCGTCAGCAGCGAGGTGCTCTCCGACCCGGCGACGCTGTACAAGCTGGCCACCACAGCGGTCGACAACATCACGCCGAGCGAGTCGCTGACCAACCCGATGACGCTGATGCAGATCGCGCTCGCGATCAAGGACGTGCCGTTCGAAGACATCGTGTTCGTCCAGTACCCCGTGCTGACGGACCCCGCCGACGCCAACCGCGTGGTGCCCGACTACGACTCGGCCGATCAGCTGTGGGCGGCGCTCGCGGCGAACGAGTCGATCGAGGTCACGCACGACCAGGATCTCACCGGAGGAGTGATCGTGGCCGACCCGCAGCCCACTGAGCCGACCACCGACCCTGCGCCGACCACGGACCCGACCGCCGCGCCTGCGCCGAGCGAGACCCCCGTGGCGCTTCCCGACAACATCCCGGGTCAGAACGCGGCGCAGCAGACCTGCTCGGCCGGCAACGTCAGGGCCAACGGCTGATGGCGGCGTCGAAGCGGCCCTCGCGAGAGGGCCGGGCGCCCCTCGCGCGCCACGGTGCCCTGAAGTCCCGGCATCCGTTCGTCACACTCTTCGCCATGCTGGGCGTCGTGCTCGGCGTCTTCGGCGTGAGCGCTGCCAGCATCGCCGCGTACAACGTGTGGGACGCGACGCAGACGGTGGCCGCCAACGCCGTCGTTCTCGACGAGGGCGGGGTCCTGCCGCCGTCCCTGGGTGCGATCGAGGGCGGCGTCAACATCCTCATGGCCGGCACCGACTCGTGCGAGGGCGACAACGCGAAGCTGTCGTCCGCCTGCCAGCGCGGCGACACCGAGGGTGAGCGCAACGACGTCACCATGCTCGTGCGCATCTCGGACGAGCCCCGTCGCGTGACGGTCGTCTCGTTCCCGCGCGACATGCTCGTGCCGATCCCGTCCTGCCCCACGGAGGACGGCAGCGGCAGCTACTCGGCGATGTCGTCGCAAATGATGAACGCGTCGTACCAGTACGGTGGGCTCGCCTGCACCGTGCTCACGGTCGAATCGCTCATCGAGGACGAGATCGACTTCGCAGCGGCGATCCGCTGGACCGGCGTCATCAACATGTCCGATGCCATCGGCGGCGTGGACGTGTGCGTGGCCGACGACATCAGCGACTCGCACACCGGGCTCAGCCTCACCGCAGGCAACCACACGCTCCAGGGCGTCCAGGCGCTGCAGTTCCTGCGCATCCGCCACGGCATCGGCGACGGCTCGGACCTGGGCCGCATCTCGAACCAGCAGCAGTTCATGTCGTCGATGGTGCGCAAGCTGCAGTCCGGCGCCGTGCTGTCGAACCCCGCGACGCTGCTGAACCTCGCGTCGACCGCGATCAACCAGGTGCAGCAGAAGCAGCTGGTGCTGAGCTCCGGTCTCACCAACCCCACGCTCATGGTGCAGATCGCGATGGCGGTCAAGGACGTGCCGTACGAGGACATCGTGTTCGTGCAGTACCCGACGCGGTATTCGTCCGGCGACGGCGCGAGCCGGGTCATGCCGGTGAAGGATGCCGCGAAGGTGCTGTTCGACGCGCTCAAGGCCAACCAGCCGCTGACGCTCACCGGCGACGCCAGCCAGGGCTATGGCGTCGAGGTGACCGGTGAGGCCGTGAAGCCGGAGGTGGCGCCGACGCCCGCCGCGACGGCAGAGGCGGGGGAGACCCCGGCCACCGGTGAGACACCCGCGACGGCGGAGACGCCCGTGCCCGAGCAGCGGGTCGAGCTGCCCTCCGACATCGCGGGGCAGACCGCCGCGCAGACGACGTGCACGCAGAAGGAAGGCCGGTAGCCGGGCCGCGGTCCGCGCCGGCGCGGTCGGCTGATATGCCGTCCCGCGCGGTCGGCTGATACGCGTCCCGCGCACGGTAGGGCGACGCCGACTCAGGCGGGGTGTCCCTCGCTATCGGTGTGATCGCACTGGGTGGAGAACTTCGAGACGAAGACGAGCCAACTGCCGTCGGCCTGCAGCGTCGCGACACCGCCGTCCTGCCAGATCCCGTTCTCGGGCCACCACTGCGAGCCGGCGGGGTCGCCCTGGTTCTGGTGGACGTTGTGCATGCCCTGCACCGAGGCCGGTGCCGCGTTCTCGGGGAACGGCTCGCCCCACACCAGGGTGAGCGCGCCGATGCACAGCGTCGCCTCCAGCGCCTCCGACGCCTGCAGGTGATCGCCCGAGCGCCAGGGTCGGAGCACTGGGATCCAGAACCACGATCGCTCGGCGGGTACGGCATCCCTCGCGCGGAACAGCCGCTGCAGGAGCCGTCGGATGCCGATTACGCGCAGGGCCGGACGCCTGATCACGTCGATCGCCCCGGTCGTCGGCGCGGAGACGAGCCGGGTGAACGCCGGTGGCGGAAGCGTCGGCCATCCGAGCTTGGCGCTGGTCGTACGGACGGTCTTCCACTGCACGCCGGTTGCCGATTTGCTGCTGTCGACATCGACCGCGACCTTGAACTCGCGCGCTCCGCTGCGAACGCTGAGGTTGACGTGCCACCAGCGCCCGAACTCGTCGGGGTCGTCCCGCGCGTGCGACGTGAGGGTCCCACTGAGGACTCCGTACTGTGTGAACGGCATACCCGGAGGAGCGGTGCGCTCGTGTGGCTGATACGACGAAGGCGTTTCCGGTCGGGGGCGGCGTCGCGGCGACCGCGCCGGCGGGTGCAAGAAGCGGCGCTCGTCTCGGTTATGATTGCTGGGTGCATCCGCGCTTCGCGGCCGGATGCCTGGAGACGTCGCATAGTCAGGCCTAGTGCACCACCCTGCTAAGGTGGAGTCCTCGTAAGGGGACCGAGGGTTCAAATCCCTCCGTCTCCGCTCTTTGTCCTGAGTCGCGACATCGTTTACGAACCAGTCGCGACTCAGGACTTTTTTGTGGGTTCGTGGGGTTGACGGTGACGCTTGCTCGGTGAGTCGGGTCATCGTTGACGGCGCGTCTCATGGCTTCCGGGGTTGGTAGTCCCGGGTCGGGTCGATGGTGTGCTCGGCGATGATTTCGCCGGTGTTCGCGTTGCTGGTGACGATGTCGCGGTCGTGGATCAGCATGAGCACGGGTGTGCCGGTGTGGGCTTTGCCGATGCCGAGGTGTCGGAGTTTGCCGGCGTAGCGGATGGTGACTTTGCCGTGCGTGTCGACCTTGTCGGTGCGGGAGCGCCATTCTGTGGTCCGCGGACCGGTGGGGGTGGCTTTCGGGAGTGCGGTGTAGGCCTCGAGGGGTGTTCGGCGGCCGACGGATCGGTGTGGGCGTTTCGTGTTGTACCAGTTCTGGAACTCGGTCAGCAGCTGCTGGAGGTCGTCGATCGTGGCGGGCAGCGGTCGGGCGGCGAGGAAGCGTTTCAGGGTCTGGTGGAATCTCTCGATCTTCCCTTGGGTTTGCGGGTGTCCGGGGCGGCCGTTCTTCTGGGTGATGCCGTGCGCGGCGATGAGTTTCTCGAACCCGCCGCGGGCGCCCTTGTGGCGTGCGAGGCGGGTGGTGAACACGAGCCCGTTGTCGGTGAGGGTGGACATCGGCGGTCCGTATCGGCTGATCAGCTCGGTCATCGCGTGACGACCATGGGCCCGGTGAACGCGGGCGCGGCGCGGATGTCGAGGAGGAGCCGGGAGTGGTCGTCGAGGAAGTCGAGGATCTCGACCCGGGTGCCGGAGGCGAGGAGCCAGTGGGTGATGTCGGCTTGCCAGCACTCGTTGGGCAGATCAGCTTGGAAGCGGATGTAGGAGCTGCGGGGGCGCTTCTCGGGTGCCGGGGTGATCAGGGCTTCGGCGTGCAGGATGCGGCGGATCGTGGCCGTCGAGGGCACCCGGAAGCCCGCCTGCTCAAGGTGCCAGGCGATGGTGGCAGGGCCGGCGTCCGCGCCTTGAGCGACCAGCTCCCGGCGCAACTGGACGATCCGCTCGCGGATCACCGGCGTGGCCTCGGGACGGGTCTGCGGAGCCCGCGAACGCGGTGCGACACCGTCGGGTCCTTCGGCGTCGTAACGGCGGACGAGTGTATGGACCCATTGTCGGGTCACGCCGAATCGGGCAGCGGCCTCGGCATGGGAGAGACCTTGTTCACGGACGGCACGGACGATGACGAGGTTCTTCGGTTTCACGCCCCATCGTGTCCGCGGTCCCCGTCAGCGATGTCGCGACTCACCGGTCAACGATCACGGGCCCCGCGGTGTCAACGATGTCGCGACTCAGCCGTCAACGATCACGAGCGAGATCCGCGCGATCAGCTGTCAACGATGTCTGAAACCCGACACCACCGTCACCGCCATTTTGGGCCAGATCGACGTCCTTCTCGGACGGTCTCGATCTGGCCCATTCCTTTTGGATCCGTCTCGTTCCGTCTCGGATGTGGGCACGGGTGTGGTCAGGGGTTTTCCCGAGCAGGCGAGACCGTTCAGAGAGATCTTGTCGGGCGGGAACGAGACCGACTCAGACGGCTCGAGAGGGAACGAGATGGTCGGTCGGGTCGTCGTCGAGGATGCCGTGCCCACACTTTGCCCACAGAACCTCGCATGGTATTTGCCCCCACGGTAGGTGGAGTCAGCAGAGTCTCGAACTTCCGGACTACGGAAGTTCCGCGCCCGGATGTCGGAGCTCGCTTTCGTGCCGCGCCGCTTCTGGCCTACGTCGGGGAGGTCAACGCGGTTGCGCCGCATAGAGTTGTGCGGATGCGATCACGCGGGAGGTGACGATGCTGATCACGGTGACCTATGAGCCGGAGCATGGCTCTGGGGTAGACGCCACGGCACTCGGATTCTTGCTGCACAAGCATCCGGCGAAGGTGCAGACCTTCTCCGCGCCCGTTGGAGACATCCATGTCTTCTACCCCGAGGCGACAGCCGAGCGGTGCACGATTGTGGTGCTGCTCGAAGTCGATCCGGTGGGACTCGTCCGCAGCAAGCGGTTCCGGGGCGATGCGGGTGCGCTCGGGCACTATGTCAACGAGCGCCCGTATGTGCCGTCGAGTATGGTCGCCGTCGCCCTGGGAACCGTGTTCCGCACCGCGATGACCGGACGCAGCGACACCTACCCGGGCCTGGCGGCTTCCCGGCTCCCGCTCCGCATCGAGATCCCGGCCGTCTCCACGCGGGGTGGTGAGGACGATCTCGTCCGGAGGGTGTTCGAGCCCTGCGGGTGGACCGTTACCGAGAATCGCGTTCCGCTGGATCCGGCATTCCCGGAGTGGGGAGACTCACGCTACAGCGCCGTCACGCTGACGGGGATGGTCCGGCTCGCGGAGGCGCTGCGTCAGCTGTACGTACTGCTCCCGGTCCTCGACGATGCGAAGCACTACTGGGTCGGCGACGACGAGATCGCAAAGCTCGAACGCGCCGGCGAGGGCTGGCTGGCAGAGCATCCCGAACGTGACCTGATCACGCGTCGCTACCTCGTTCACCAGCGGTCGCTCCTTGCTCAGGCGGGCGAGGACGTCTCCGCACCGGGAGAGACGCCGCTGCGAGTGCTGCGTGCTGACGCCGTGCTGGCTGCGCTGCAGGATGCCGGGGCGCATCGCGTCATCGATATGGGATGCGGGCCAGGCGCGCTACTGTCGCGGCTCGCGAAGGACCGGTCTTTCACGAGGATCGTGGGCGTCGACGTGTCGGCGCGGTCGCTTGACCAGGCAGCGCGAGTGCTGCGCCTGGATGCAGCATCCGACGCTGACCGCGACCGCATCGACCTCGTCCATGGGTCCGTCGTCTACCGTGACGATCGCCTGCGAGGGTACGACGCGATGATCCTCATGGAAGTCATCGAGCACGTCGATCCGTCTCGCCTCGCGGCTTTGCAGGATGCCGTCTTCGCTGGCGCGGCTCCGGCCTCGGTGATCGTGACGACGCCGAACGCGGACTACAACTCGCTGTATCCGACGCTCGCAAGCGGTGACTTCCGTCATAGCGATCACCGGTTCGAGTGGTCCCGCAACCAGTTCCGTGCGTGGGCGAACGACGTCGCCTCGCGGTACGGGTATGGCGTTGAGTTCCGTCCGGTGGGTGTGGAGGATGCTGCGCTCGGTGCCCCAACGCAGCTCGCCCTGTTCCGGCGGGAGGCGGCAGCATGAGCGTGCTCGACATCCCCTCCCTCTCGCTGGTCGTACTGGTCGGGGCCTCCGGCTCCGGCAAGTCCACCTTCGCCCGCGAACACTTCGGGCCGTACGAGACCCTCTCGAGCGACAACTTCCGGGGGCTTGTCGCGAACGACGAAGCCGACCAATCCGCGACAGCGGCTGCGTTCGACGCGCTCCAGTTCGTCGCCGGCAAACGCCTGGACGCCGGCCTGCTGACGGTGGTCGACGCCACGAGTGTGCAGCCGGATGCGCGCCGCAAGCTCGTCGAGCTCGCAAAGGCGCACGACGTTCTCCCGGTCGCGATCGTGTTCGACGTGCCCGAGTCTGTCAGCATCGGTCGTAACGCTGAACGCACCGATCGTGCCATTCCCGCAGGGGTGGTGCGACGGCAGAGCGACCAGCTGCGTCGCGGACTGCGCCACCTCACGAAGGAAGGATTCCGAAAAGTCCACATCCTCCGGAGCCCTGATGATGTGGCAGCCGCTTCGATCGAGCGCACTCGGCTCCTCAACGACCGCAGCGACGAGCACGGCCCCTTCGACGTGATCGGCGACGTGCACGGATGCCGCAGCGAGCTCGAGTCCCTCCTGACCCGCCTCGGCTACGACATCCGCCGCGACGACGAGGGCCGTGCAACCGACGCCCACCACCCTGAGGGGCGTCGCGTCGTCTTCCTCGGTGACCTGGTTGACCGAGGCCCCGACGTCGTGGGCGTGCTCCGACTGGCGATGGGCATGGTCGCATCGGGGAACGCGCTCGCCGTCCCGGGCAACCACGAGGCCAAGCTCGTGCGGGCGCTGCGCGGCGCACAGGTGACGGTGTCGCACGGACTCGAGGAGACGCTCGCGCAGCTCGCGGGGGAGACAGCAGAGTTCCGCGATCAGGTCGCGGCCTTCTGCTACGACCTCGTCTCGCACCTCGTGCTCGATGACGGAAAGCTCGTCGTCGCGCACGCAGGGCTTAAGGAGCAGTACCACGGGCGCGCCTCAGGGCGCGTGCGCGCGTTCGCGCTCTACGGCGAGACCACGGGCGAAACCGACGAATTCGGGCTGCCCGTGCGCTACCCCTGGGCCCAGGACTACCGCGGCAAGGCCATCGTTCTCTACGGCCACACGCCGGTGCCGACCGTGGAGTGGGTCAACAACACCGCATGCCTCGACACCGGCTGCGTGTTCGGTGGAGCGCTGTCCGCGATGCGCTACCCGGAGCAGGAGGTCGTCGCGGTGCCGGCCGAGCGCGTCTGGTACGAGCCGATCCGCCCGCTAGCGGATGACGCACCGCAGCGTGAGCCAGGCGTGCTGAACCTGGGCGACGTGCAGGGCAAGCTGATCATCGAAACCAGCCTGCACGGTCTCGTCGGCATCAAGGAAGAACAGTCGGCCGGTGGGCTCGAGACAATGAGCCGCTGGGCGACCGACCCTCGCTGGCTCATCTACCTGCCGCCCACGATGTCCCCGCCGAACACCTCGGCGCGCTCGGACTACCTGGAGCATCCGGACGAGGCGTTCTCCTATTTCCGCGACCACGGCGTCACCGACGTGATCTGCGAAGAGAAGCACATGGGATCCCGCGCAGTCGCGCTGGTAGCACGCAACCCGCAACGCTTCAACGCGCCCGAGGGATGGCGCGGACTGGTGCACACACGCACCGGTCGGCCGTTCCTCGAGCCCGCAGCCGAGACGGACTTCCTGAACCGACTGGACGACGCGCTCGATGAGGCCGGCATTTGGGCTGAGCTCGGCTCGGACTGGATCCTGCTGGACGGAGAGGTGCTGCCGTGGTCGCTCAAGACAAGTGAGCTCATCCGGGATCTCTACGCATCAGTCGGCGCTGCGGGTGTCGCAGCGACGTCCGCAGCTTCATCAGTGCTCGCCCAGGCTGCGGCATCCGGCATCGACGTATCGGAGCTCACCGAACGAGTTCACGCACGCGTCGAGAACGTCGAACGGTTCCGCGATGCGTATCGTCGCTACGTCGGCGCACCAGAAGACGTGCGGTTCGCGCCGTTCCAGGTGCTTGCCGCAGGCGACGCCACCTTCGAGACAGACGACCACGGCTGGCACCTCGCGATTGCCGACCGACTCGCGAGTGCCGCGCCGGACCTTGTCTCGACCACCCAGCGACTGCGTGTGGACTTGAGGGACGCGGCATCCGTCGAGGCTGCCGTCGCCTGGTGGGAGAGCCTCACCGGCGACGGCGGCGAAGGCATGGTCGTCAAGCCCTTCGCCAACCTCACCCGCACCGGCAAAGGCCTGGTGCAGCCGGGTATCAAGGTCCGCGGACGGGAGTACCTGCGGATCATCTACGGACCCGACTACACCGATGAGGCGAACCTCGCGCGGCTCCAAGACCGCGACACGGGCCACAAGCGATCCCTCGCCGCCCGAGAGTACGCGCTCGGCCTTGAGGCGCTTCACCGGTTCACGAGCGGCGAGCCGCTGTGGCACGTTCACGAGGCCGTGTTCGGGGTGCTCGCGCTCGAGTCCGATCCGATCGACCCGCGACTCTAGGACGCGTAACCTCCCACCGCGATGTCAGTCGACTCTGCTAGCCTGACGTAGTCATGACCAGCCCGCTCGGGCTCCTCCGGGAGCCCACGGGCTGGTTTTCTTTGTCGGGCGATACGGTGGGGCTGATGAGTCAGCCCGACAAGGAGCACAAGACCTACGGCGAACAGGTGCAGATCCTGCAGGACCGAGGTCTGATCGTCGACGATCCCATCGCCGCGGAGCGCTTCCTGGCGAACTCCAACTATTACCGCGTCAGCGCCTACCTGCACACATACCGGCTTCGCAAGGTCGATGGCGACCCTGCCTTTGACGAGCGGCTGAACGAGTTCATCGACGGAATTCACTTCGCCCAGGTCGTTGCGCTCTACGAGTTCGATCAACGGATGCGCGATCTTCTGTTGGCGGCACTTGAGAGCTTCGAGATCTGCTTCCGAGCAGTCCTCGCCTATCACGCGGGCATGCGGCACCCGCACATCCACCTCTACCCGGAGCTGCTGAATGAAGCCTTCACCGCCCAACCTGAGGCGGTCGACCGCAATCGCCTGAGCAACTACGACCAGTGGCTGCAGAAATACTCGTCGCGATCGGATGAGTCGAAGGAGGCCTTCGTCGCCTGGCATGCCGCGCGTTACGACAGTCGACTACCCATCTGGGCGGCGGTCGAGATCATGGAGTTCGGGCAGGTTGCGAGGCTATATCGAGGGCTTGCACTGACCGAGCGAGATGCGATCGCTCGTGACCTCGGAATGCAAGCGCGAACGCTCGCTTCCTGGGTCGCTGCGTTCAACGGACTACGCAACACCTGTGCCCACCATGCACGGGTGTGGAACCGGACGCTCGTGATCGCGCCGGCGCTTCCCAAGCGCGGCTCGGTGCCGGCGCTCGATCACCTGCACGACCTTCACGATCGGAGCCAGAAGCGCCTGTACGTGCCAGCCGCTGCACTCGCCTGGTTCCTTACAACGAGAGGCCTACGGCCCGAATGGGTCGAGCAGTTCCGCGCGCACGTACTCAGCTTCCCGGACGACAAGGTCATCTCCCTGGCAGACATGGGCTTCGACGACGAGTGGGAGCAGCTCGGGCTCTGGAACCCGTGATCACCGCCGACGCGAGTCATCGCGATGTCGCCGAGGTCCGCGACCCTGCTCCGCGGCGCACCGCCTGGTGTGTGCTCGCTCGGCCGCTCGCCGACGATCATCCCGACGCCTACACTGGTGGCGAGGCGGTGAGGTCTCACCCTTGAAGCTCAACAATGTCCGGCGGTCGCCCGCCGGGGCTCGTACGATGTCTCCGCATCGCGTGTCATGTCTCAGGACATCGGTAACGGTTGTGGGTCAACACATCGGTGACGCTTCGGCGGTCGTTGGTGGTGACAGTTCTCGGCTCTATCTGTGAGGGATGAGCCCGGTTGAGCCTGTTGATCCTCGTGTCCGTCTGGCGATCGCGCAGTGGCCGCCGGACGCGCCGCGCGGGTCGGTGGCGACGTTCTGCGCCGAGCACGGGATCTCGCGGAAGACGTTCTATGCGATCCGCAAACGGGCGGTTGAGGAGGGGTGGGCGGCGGCGCTCGAGCCCCGCTCGCGGTGCCCGAGGAACAGTCCGACGCAGATCACCGACGACGCAAAGACCCAGGCGCTCGCGGTGCGAGCTGCGTTGGAGTCGTCGGGTCTGGATCACGGACCGATCAGCGTGCACGACAAGATGCTCGCGCTCGGGATGGAGGCGCCCTCGATCGCGTCGCTGGCGCGGATCTTCCGCCAGACCGGGGTGGCGCGGGCAGAGGCCAAAGAAGAAGCCGCGGGCCGCGTTCCGCCGGTTCGTATATCCGGCGCCGAACGCGTGCTGGCAGCTCGACGCCGCAGAGTATGTCCTGGCCGGCGGTCGGCGGTGCGTGATCTTCCAGCTCTCGGACGACCATGCCCGCTATGCGGTCGCATCCCACGTCGCCTGGAGCGAGAACTCCGGCGACGCGATCGTGGTGTTCGACAAGGGCGTGGCCGCGCACGGGGTGCCGCAACGGCTGCTCACCGATAACGGCCTGGCGTTCAACCCGTCGCGTCGCGGCGTGGTCGGGCAGCTCGTCGCGCACGTCACCGCGCTCGGTGTCGAACCGATCACTGGCAAGCCCTACCGGCCGACCACGCAAGGCAAGAACGAGAGGTTCCACCAGACCTTGTTCCGCTACCTCGACAAGCAGTCCCTCGCCGGCACGCTCGCCCAACTGCAGGAGCAGATCGACCGGTTCGACGTGATCTACAACACCGAACGACCACACCAGGCACTTCCCGGCCGGATCACGCCGCAACAGGCGTGGAACGCAACGCCGAAGGCCACTCCGCCCAGGCCCAAGCCGGACGCCGAGCGTCATGCCCTGCAGCTGCTGGGGCAACCCGCACCAGCCCCGCACCATCGAGTCGATGACGAGATCCGCGTCACCCGCATCGGGGACAACGGCACGATCTACGCGCGCGGCACCAAGTTCCAGACCAGCCGCGCGCTGGCCGGCCAGCTCGCGCACGTGATCTACGACGACAACACGCTGACGATCTTCGACGCCCGCGGCACCTTCATCATCGAGCACGCATGGCCGACACCCGGGACCGAGTACGTCGGCAGCGGCAACCCGCGCGGACCACGCCCTCGAACCCTCCCACTGTCACCGATGTCCTGAGACATGAAGTGTCACCGATGTCCTGATGCAGAACTGTCACCGATGTCCTGAGACATCACACTTCGCGAGTACTCGCGTGCCCACATCCTGCCCACAGATGCGCGCGGCACCCGCACTAGAGGTCGAACCCCAGCTCCGCGAATATCCACGCGCATCGCGTGTCGGACAGTATCCGCGCGGGCAGGAAGTGGACCTACGGCCCGGTCGTCGACGACGAGCACAAGGCTTGATCATCGCCCCGACAACAGCATCACTCCGATCGGTGATGACAACGTGCAGAGCTCTTACCCTGATCAGTTGAAGTCGGTCGCTGGTTGCCGACCCGGGAGGGTTCCCCGGAGCCCGTCGCGTTGGAGGGATCTCGCCTGATCCAGAGCGGCCGATACGGCGTCGAGATCATCGTCGAATAGATCCGCGTACACATCTAGGGTCATCGCCGCTGACGCATGACCAAGCATCCGTCTCGAAGCGGCGGTGGCGTGAGCGAAACGCGGAGCACATCGCCGAGTACCGCCGCCGCTACAACGCCGAGCACCGTGACGATGTCCTGCGCAAGAACCGCGAGTACATGAAGACGTACGACGCCCGCAAGCGCGCTGAAGAGCGACGAAGAGAGGCACGGCGACAGTACCAGCGTGAGTATTACGCGGCCCACCGGCACGAGTACCTCGACTACCAGCGGGAGCGCCGCGCGGCACGACGCGCGGCCGATCCCGATCGGTACCGTGCACAGACCAGTGCCCGCAATCAGCGCTGGAGAGACAGCCACAAGGAGCAGGAGAACGCGAAGCTCCGCGAAAAGTACCGTCAGAACCCGCAACGCGCCCGCGATCGTGGCCAGGCGTACTACGCGGCGAACGCGGAGCGCATCACCGCGCACCTGCGGGAGAAGTACGCGGAGACCCAGAAGTCAAGCGCGCGTACCACCGGGAGTGGCGCCGACGTGAGCGATTCCGCCAAGCCGAAGGCTTGCCGCCACGTCGGCTGCACACCGTCACGAAGGAACAGCGCGACGCCAACACGGCGGCCGCGGACGAGTTCTTCACGAGTGCACGAGCCACCAGGGAAGTGCTCGAACAGAACCTGTCGGAGATTTACGGTCCCACGCCGCCGAGTCTCATCCATCGCTTCAATCGGGACAGCGCACGCTTCCGGGCGGTCGCGTATCTGCTGAATACACCCCACCCCTGCGATCGCCTCCGCGTAAGTGAGGCTCGACGATTCGCCTACGAGGTCGAGAAGGCAGCCAGAGAAGCCGAGATGACGGCCCGGCAACGAGCACGCGCAATGGAACGGGTGAAGCAACTCGTCGCAAAGGCTCGCCCCTCCGCTGGCGCTCCGGGGCTGCGTTATTCCACGACCCGGCACTGCACACCCCTCCGGTCGCAAACGACGCGACTTGCCAGAAAGGCCACAGAAACAGTCAGGAAGAACAGATGCACACGAGGTCCAGATCATGAACACCATCGCCGGGCGGGATCAGCTCGAAGAAGCGGTGGACCGGCTCGCCCATGATAGGCCAATCGGGGCAGCCTCGAACTCGCGGCGAATGAGGACGGCGGACTCACCGTGACCATCGACTTGCCCTCCGCGGAGGCGGCGTCCTCGACCCGGCGATCTTCGTGACCCGAAGGCGTCGCTCTGGAGCACATGAGCGTGCATGCCCGGGACGGCATCGGACTGGCGTGCGTCACCCGAGCTGCGCACGCCCGTCCTCGTCAGCGCGCGTGGCCGAAGTACATCAACTCCCAGACACCGTCATCGTTCGCCGTATCGACGAGGTCGCCTCGACGGTAGTGCTCAACCGTCACCGCACCCGAGAACCGCAGGTAGGCCCCGTCGAAGCGGGCGATCTTCGCCGCGAGTTTCTTCGGGCCGCTGAGCGTGTCGATCAGGCGCTCGGAAGCAATGGTCTGGCGGCGTTCGAATTTCACGACGTACGTGTCGTCGCCGTCGACGTAGGTGTACCGCGTGACATCCGCCACCGGCTTCCCCGTGCGTTCGTCTGTCGCGACCACTTCCGTATCGAAGGTCACCTTCGTGTCGTCGTCTGCGACAACCTCGCCGTCTTTCGCAAGAAGGAACAGGGGGATGGTGTTGAAATCGTAGTCTTCGGCAGCTGTGATGTACGAGGCGATGACCGAGAATGGTCCCGCCTGACCGCGCGCCCAGTACCAGTTGTGGATGAGGGAAGGGAGGGCGGCGTTGCCCCAGTTGTGGTCGTGATAGCCCACCCCGGTGGTCTCGGTCGTCTTGCCGTCGACGGTGTAGCTCGCGGTTACCTGGCCCTGGGGGACGGAAGGCAGCCAGCCGAACTCATGGTCCTGCCTCTCGCCGAACAGCATGATCCCCGTCTCGGGTCGCCACGCCGGAACCTCGCCGGTGATGACGACGTCTGCGCTCACATCGCCTAGATCGACCGAGATCCGATACTCGTGCAGATCGCCGGAGAAGCGATTTCCCGCACCGATGCGCACATCCGCGTGATCGGTCGCCGCGCTCCACTCTGCGGGATTGAAGCGGACGATCCTGTCGACCTGGCGACCGTCCGGCAACGTCAGTTCGAAGCGGATGAGCGGATCGAGAGCCGTTCTCGGAACAGTGAAGTCCTTGTTCTGGAAGACGATCACCAGCACGGATCCATCGGCGAGATGCGCGTCGAAGTACCACCACTCGTACGTGCCTGCCCGGTTGTCGGTCCGTGCGCCGTCCTCCCAGCGTTGGATGGTTCGGGAAAGCCCGAACGCCGTGTATTCGGCGTCGCTGCGCGCCAGTCTGGCCAACGTGTTCTCAGTCATCTCAGGGACCTCCCCTTTTCGGCTGGCGTACCGAGGAACTATAGCGGTACATTTGTACCGTTATAACGTACGGTACTTTTGTACAGTTGGCAAGGAGGATCCATGGCCGGCTCAGGCTCGGGCAGAGGGGAAGTGCGGCGTCAGGTGATCCTGGCGGCGGCGATGGCGATCGTCGCGCGCGAAGGCGCGGGCGCCCTGACTCACCGTGCCGTGGCGGCCGAGGCAGGAGTGTCGCTCGCCTCCACCACTTATCACTTCGCGGGGATCGATGACCTGCGCCGGACGACCTTCGAATGGGCGGCGGACGAGATCGGGTCAGGCTTCGAGGGCGCACTGGCGAAAGCGCAGTCGAGCACGGAGCCTTTGAATGCGGTGACCGAGCAGTGGGCGCGCGTGCTCGCCGAGCATCGCGCGGCGTTCACCGCCGTCCTGGAGATGCTGATCGCGGCAGGCCGTGACCCTGAGCTTCGGCGCGTCGCCGAGGATCTGCTCACCCGGCCGGCTCAGCTGCTCGCCTTCGCCGGCTTCGAGGATCCGCCCGCTCTTGTCGCCGAGCTGATCGGGCTTGCGCTGGTGCACCTCATCGAGGTCCATTCGGACGTCGGCGATTTCAGCCGGAGGGCACTCGAGCTCATTCGCAGACACGCGGCGGAAGGCGACTAGAGACGCGTCCGCCGCCTTACCGGGATCAGGACTTCTCGCGCACCGCACAGACCGCCCGGTCGTAGAGGGTAGCGAGGTCTTCCGCGCCACCGCTGAGGACCCACGCCTCGCCTGCGACATCGAGGCACGCGATGACGCTGGCTAGGATGGCGCCCGGCGCCGGGTTCGACACATCGTCCTCCGCGATCGCCATGCGACGTCGGATGTCGGGGATCAGCAGCGACTGCCAGTGCAGGTGCTTCTCGATGCTCCGCGAGCGCAGCGATGGCGTCTCGTACATCATCTTCGCGAGCCTCAGCGTGACTCCAGGTTCCACCTCGAGCGCATTGACCTTGTCGAGCGCCTCGCGCAGCGCCTCCCACGGGCCGACGTTGAGAGGCACCTGATCGAGCTCGTCCCTCACGAGCTCCCCCCGGCCGGCCAGATGGCCCAGCACGATGTCCTCCTTCGTGCCGAAGTACCGAAAGAACGACCGTCGCGAGATGCCCGCGGTCGATGCGATCTCGTCGATGGTCGTCTGCTCGAAGCCTTGCTCGAGGAACAGCCGCATCGCCACGCTCGCGATCTCCGCATACACCGCCTCGCGAGATCGTTGCCACAAGCTCGTCGGGGTGCCCATGGAGAAATCTTACCCTACTGCCAGACTGACACTCAGTGACAGACGGACATACGCTCACACCTGTTCGTAGCACTCGCCCCCTGCGTCTGGAAGAACCTCGTGCCTGCAATCGACTATCGCCGCCAGACCATCCTGATCACCGGAGCTTCTTCTGGTATTGGCGAATCATTCGCTCGAGCGCTGGCTGCTCGCGGATCCGATCTCGTGCTGGTCGCGCGGCGCCGTGCTCGCCTCGAGGCGCTCGCCACGGAGCTGGAGCGCAGCCACGGGGTGACCGCCACCGTGATCAGCCAAGATCTCGGCTCGTCGTCCGCAGGCGCGGATCTGTCGGCCGCAACCGCTGCAGCCGGCCTCCGCGTCACGGGCATCATCAACAACGCCGGCTTCGGATCATTCGGCGACTTCGTCGATGAGGATGCGGATCTGTTCGCTCGGGAGATCGCCGTCGACATCAGCGCACCGGTGCAGATCAGTGGGGCCTTCCTGCCCGGAATGGTTGCCGAGGGGGAGGGGTTTCTCATCAACGTCGCCAGCATGTCTGCGTACGTGCCGACCCCGCGGATGGCCGTGTACGGTGCTGCAAAAGCATTCATCCTGAGCTTCACGGAATCGCTCTGGGCCGAGACCCGCGCATCCGGCGTCACGGTCTTCGCGCTCTCCCCCGGTGCGACGGAAACCGAGTTCAACACTGTAGTCGGCACGGATGACGCCACCTCCCGAGCGCGAATGCGCGCCGCCGATGATGTCGTGCTGACCGCGCTGGCTCATCTCCAGCGACGATACCCCGGCCCCAGCGTGATCGACGGCACTTCCAACAAGCTCAGCGCCAACATCGGTCGCGTGTTGAGCCGGCGTCGAACCGCCGAGCTCATGCACAGAATCACCGACCCCACGCGCCGCAGGACGCCCCGCAGCGCTTCCGCATGAAGTTCCGACGGCGACGCCGATCCTGCTACCGCCGCCACCGCTGCCACGTCGTCCGGCCCGTTCCACTCGCCCGCGGCTCGACGTGTGAGCCGACCCCGGGTGGGGCCGACATAGAGAGGCCAACCGTATCCGCATCCGGACCAACGGACGAGGCATCCACCGCCTCCCTGAACGCCGTGAAATCGTCGACGCGTACGCGAGCTGCAGATGCTCGAGCGCCCAGTCCTTCGTCACCCGACGGAGCCAGTGTCGGGTGCGCAATCTGGCCGGAATCCGAGCGGCGCGGAAATCGTGTACGAAATGCCGCCCCACGTCAACTGCCGACGTTCGCATCGAGGGCTGTTCGAGCCGCCCGGGCCGTCTTCGATGACGGGTGCGGTCTGTCAGCACGGTCTCGCCGCTGCGCGAGACGGCGCGGCGCGGCGTTTCGCATCCCACCGGCCCGTCGCCATCGGCGTCAGCGCCGTTCTAGGTTGGCGGCCGCCCAGGATCCGAGTTGTTCGAGGATCGGCAGCAGCCCTTCGCCACTCTCGGTGAGCGCGTATGAGACTGTGACGGGGGGGCCGGCGGTAACCGTGCGAGTCACGAGCGCGGCCTTGGCGAGTTCGGCCAGTCGATCTGACAGCACGGTGTCGCTGATGCCCGAGACGCCGCGGCGCAGGGAGACGAAGGTCGACGGGCCCCCTCCCAGCGCGGAGATGATCATGCCGTTCCAACGCTTGCCGAGCACGCTGAAGGCCAGTGTTACGGCTGCGTCGCAGACATGCGACTGTTCATCGACATCGCGCATGCGGCCATAGTACCGTGCTACGGTATCTGTATCCGCTAAGGAAATAGTAGTCCCTACGAAAACCGAGAGGTTTCTCATGTCCCTCTTCCGCCTGGATGCCAGCATTTTCCCAACGACGTCCGCGAGCCGTGCTCTCGCCGACCTCGTCGAAGCCGAATGGGCGGCATCGCACCCGGACTCCACCGTGACTCGCCGCGATCTGGCCACTGATCCAGTGCCCGCAACGGCTTGGGCGGATGCGGTCGCCGGCGGCTTCATCGCCGACGCGCAGCTCACTTCCGCACAGATCGAGGCGCGCGTCCTCGCGACCGCCGTCGCCGACGAGCTCATCGGCGCCGACGCGCTGCTGTTTGCCGTGCCGCTCTACAACTACGGAATCTCACAGCATTTCAAATCCTGGTTCGACCTCGCCTATACCGACTCGCGAATCGGCCCCAGCGGCACGACGCTGCTCGGCAAACCTGCGACGCTCGTCACCGTCCTCGGTGGCAACTACGCACCCGGCACGCCCAAAGACGGCTGGGACCACTCGACCGGATGGCTACGCCGCGTGCTGGAAGATGTCTGGGGCCTCGACCTGCGCGTCGTGCTGCGGCCGTTCACCCTGGTGGGCGTGAACCCGGCGCTCGATGACTTCGCCGACACCGCGCGGGAGCTCAAGCAGGCGGCCGAGACCGCCGCCCGGGCGTATGGCCAGGAGCTGGCCGCCCTCCGTCACGGACAGGTCGCTTGACTGGTCGCCCGCGCGGCTGCTGCCATCGCGAGCGTCTGCCTGAGAGGACCGCACATGGATTACGGACACGAGCTCCTCTTCGGAGCCTTCATCACCCCCACCGCCGCTGACCCGCACGTCCCCGTTGCGCTGGCTCAGTTGGCGGAGGCGTCTGGTCTCGACCTCGTCACTTTTCAGGACCACCCCTACCAGCCGTCATTCCTCGACACATGGACGCTTATGGCCTTCGTCGCGGCCGCCACCGAGAGGGTGCGCATCGCCCCAAACGTGCTGAACGTGCCGCTGCGGCCGCCTGCGGTGCTCGCAGGCGCAGCAGCGAGTCTCGACCTCCTGTCGGGCGGGCGCCTGGACCTCGGCCTCGGCGCCGGCGGGTTCTGGGACGCGATTGAGGCGATGGGTCCCCCGAAACTCACCCCTGGGCAGGCTGTGACCGCCCTTGAGGAGGCCATCGAAATCATCCGGGGACGCTGGGATATCACCCGTCGCGGTGGCGTGTTCGTCGACGGGACGGTGCACTCGGTACGCGGCGCCCAGCGGGGTCCCCGGCCCGCCCACGAAATCCCGATCTGGGTCGGGGCACGAAAGCCGCGGATGCTCGCGCTGCTCGGTCGCGCGGCCGACGGGTGGCTGCCGTCGCTGCCCTGGTTGGAGCCGGGTGACTACGCGCGCGGTAACGTCCGGATCGATGAGGCGGCCGAGGAAGCCGGACGCGACCCGCGGGCGATCCGCCGGCTGCTCAACATCGGACCCTCACCGAAGGACTCCCGGGCCTGGGCTGAGGAGCTCGCCGGGTACGCGCTCGCCGACGGCGTGTCGGCGTTCATCGCGATGGCCGACGACCCGCGCAGCCTGCAGCGCTTCGGAGCGGAGGTCGCCCCCGCGGTACGCGAGCTGGTCGAGCGCGAGCGCACCCGAAGCGGCAGCGCACCGGCGCCGGCGAGGTCGGTCGCGGCACTCTCTCGCCGCAGAGCCGGCATCGACTACGACGCCGCGCCCGCGGGCGTGCACGCGATCGAACCGGGCGACTTCGAATACCCGGATGTCGCGAACACCTACATGCGCGGCGGCAGCCCGGGCATCGTGGTCCAGCCCGCCGACGCCGAGCAGGTGTCGCGCGCCGTGGCGTTCGCGCGGCAGCATCCCGATGTCGCCCTGTCGGTGCGAAGCGGCGGTCACGGGATCTCCGGGCGCAGCACAAACGACGGCGGCATCGTGATCGACCTGCGGCGTTTGAACATGATCGAGGTGCTCGACGCCGGGCGGCGCCTGGTACGCATCGGCGCCGGCGCGCGCTGGGCGGATGTCGCGGCCGCGCTGGGCGAGCACGGCTGGGCGCTCAGCTCGGGAGACTACGGCGGCGTCGGGGTGGGCGGGCTTGCGACGGCCGGGGGCATCGGCTGGCTCGCGCGCGAGCATGGGCTCACGATCGACCACGTGCGCGCCGTCGAGATGGTGCTGGCCGACGGATCGGTCGTGCACGTCGACGCCGAGAACGACCCTGACCTGTTCTGGGCGGTGCGCGGCGCGGGCGCCAACATGGGCATCGCAACCGCCTTCGAGTTCGAGGTCGACGAGGTGGGCGAGGTCGGCTGGGCGCAACTCGTCATCCAGCCGAACGACCCGGCCGCATTCCTCGAGGGCTGGGGTGCTGCGGTGCAGGCGTCGCCTCGCGATCTCACCAGCTTCCTCATCATGTCGGGCGGCCGGCCCGGACAGCCGCCCACGGCCATCGTGATCGCGATGGTCGACTCCGACGACCCCGACACGGTCATTGAGCGGCTCCAGCCGTTCGCGCAGCTCGGGCCGCTCATGCAGCAGTCCGTGCAGCTGACGACCTACGCGCAGGTGATGGCGAACGCCGAGTCCGGTCCGCAGCAGGGTGCGGGCGAGCCTGTGTCGCGCTCCGCTCTCGTCGACACGATCACCCCGGAGCTCGCCGCCTCTATGGCGCACGTACTCGACAGCGGCGCCACGCACTTCTTCTCCGTGCGTGCGCTGGGCGGCGCGGTCGCCGACGTGCCCGACGACGCCACCGCCTACGCACATCGTTCAGCGGCCTTCTCGATCGCGACCGTCGGCGCGAACGAGGCGCGGCTGGAGGCGGCGTGGCGCGACATCGCGAAGCACTCGCGAGGACTTTACCTGAGCTTCGAGACCTCGCTGCGCCCAGAGCGCATCGGCGAGGCATATCCGCCCGCAACTCTTGAGCGCCTCCGCGCTATCAAGTCGCGGGTCGACCCCGACAATCTGTTCCGCGACAACTTCGCGATCGCGGCCGAGCCCACTGCCGCCGGCTGACTCCGGCTCGCCGGGCGCGGCGGAGGCTCGGGGCTGGTGGTTCTCGCGGGCTATGAGAGCGGTCAGGAATGCAAGGGGGGTGTTCCGGATCGTGGCTGGCCCAGCGTCCGCTTCTTCACGGAGTCGGCTCAGGCCGCGCAGCTGAGGGGCGACCTCCGCGGAGTCGTGATGGTTCATCATCTCGACGAAGCGGAGCTCGGCCACCCGGTGGATCGCGTGTTCTGCGAGCTCGAACGAGGCGCCCGTCGGGTCGATGCCGTTCTACTCCTTGGCTCGCGTCCGCGAGTTCAGGAGGCGGACCGCGAGGCGGTCGCCGTCGACGAAGATCTCCCGCTTCCCGACGTTGCGGCTTCCATGCGCCATCCGGCCACTGGTGCAGGCAGCTCGTCGAGCGGCTCGAGCTCAGTCGCAACGTCGGCACCCGTCTGCGCGGTCGAGTGCTCGAGGTGGCGGTGGCGCACCAATTCCGATCAGCTCAGCAGCGAGCACCGACGCGCGCACCACAGAGACGGGTGCAGCAGCAACCTCCGGCGGCGGCGGCGGGAGGTAGAGCAGCGAGGGGCCGGGTCGGCCCGCGAGCCAAAGGCCCGTTGTAGTTCGGGCGAGCGCGCGTCCGCGCGATGACAGCGCATCCGCGGGTGAGCCTCCGCAGCCCTAAGCCCTCGAGGTCGGAACCGGCCGCCAAGATCGTGGCGTTCAGCGTCGGCTTCTATTGGCGCCGGCGGTGAGCGCGATGGTCATGGTGATGTCTCCCGACGATGCATGTAGGTGGGGAATGTCAGCCTGCGAATCCGCGGGCGATCATGCTGCGGCCCGCGGTGACGATCGCCTCGCGGGCAGGCCGCGGGGTGATGCCGAGGACGGTGACAGTCTTGGTGTTGGAGACCCGCTTGACGTAGCCGAGGTCCGCGGCAACGGACTTGAACTCGTCCCGGAACAGGGCGGTGAGCCGGACGACGACGTCCGGGATCGACCGGGACGGGACCTTCGATGCCTTGTCGCCGAGCTCGGCCTTGAGGATCGCGCCGATCTCCTTCATCGCGATCGCCGGCTCGCCGGTACCCACCAGGAACCGCTCACCGGCCGCACCAGCCGCGGTCATCGCGGCGACGTGCGCCGCGGCGACGTCCCGCACGTCCACAATGGGGACGAACATGTTCGGATAGCCCGGCATCGCACCACTCAGGCTGTTGTGGATGATGTGGTTCGCACCGGAGACGTCCTCGCCCATGACCGGCCCCATCACCGCGACAGGCAGGATCGTCGTCAGCTCCATCGTCATGCCGGGCTGCGCGATGAAGTCCCAGGCCGCCTTCTCGGCGAGGATCTTGCTGCGCCCGTACACGTCGACGCCGGGACCGTTCAACGGCGACCAGTCGTCCTCGGTGAACACGTGATCGATGTGGCCGTGACCGAACCCGACGGCGTGGAACGCGGACGTCAGCACGACGCGCTTGATCCCCGCATCGCGGGCCGCGCGGAGGACGCGGAGAGCGCCGTCGCGGGCGGGGGCGATGACCTCTTCCTCGTCCTTGACCTTGCCGGTGTGGAGGGGGGAGGCGAGGTGGATGACGTGGTCCATCCCAGCGACCGCGTCCGCCCACCCGGCGTCATCCATCAGGTCCGCCTCGACGAAGGTCAGAGCCTCGTCCCGGGTCACGCCGGCGTCACGGAGCATCGTGCGGACGCTGTTCTCCTTGCGGAGGGAACGGATCGTGGAGCGCACAGTGTGCCCCTGCGCCAGGAGGTGGGTTATGACGTGGCCGGCGATGAAACCGGACCCGCCGGTGACGAGAACCTGCGACATGAGAGCCCTTTCGTGGTCTGTGTATCAAGCGACATCACGATCCTCGCCACGTCACCCGTGAGGACCCAGACCCCTGGTGACACTGGTAGTCACAGGGCATACCCGCCGTTGCACGCCGGCGATTACCGTGGTCGACATGACCGATGAGCCGAACACCCTGGGCGAGTACCTCCGAGCCCGCCGCGAGCTCGTCACTCCCGAACAGGTCGGCATTCCCGCCCTCGGTGTCCGGCGCGTGCCCGGCCTCCGTCGCGAAGAAGTCGCGATGCTCTCCGGCATCAGCGCCGAGTACTACCTCCGGCTCGAGCAGGGACGCGACCGCCACCCGTCCACCCAGGTCCTCGAAGCGATCGCCCGCGTCCTCCAGCTCGACGACGACGCCTATCTCCTCAGCCTCGCCGCCGAACGCCCACACCGGAAACGTCCCAAGTCCCGGAGGGAAACCCTCCCGGCCAGCACCGCGCAGCTCATCGACCAGCTCCCGTTCCCCGCCTTCGCTGAAGGCCGCTACCTGGACGTCCTCGCTGCAAACCCTCTCGCCGCAGCCGTCTCCCCGCGGCTGGTGGCGGGCGGCAACCGTCTCCGGGATGTGTTCCTCGACGAGGCGGAGCAGGACCTCTTCGAGGACTGGGAACGAGCCGCCGCCGCCCTGCTCGCCGGGTTCCGCAGAACCGTCGGACGCAGCATCGATGACCCTCGCGTCGTCGAACTCGTCGGTGAACTGTCCCTGGCGAGTCCTGGATTCCGTCAGTTGTGGGCACGACACGACATCGCCGAACGTACCGGCGCCACCGTCGTGTTGGAGCACCCCACCGTCGGGCAGCTCCGGCTCGAACGCGAGAAGCTCGCCATCGCGGGGACCGACGGCATCATGCTCGTCGTCTACCACGCGCAGCCCGGCACAGAGTCGGCAGAACGCCTCGCACTCCTCGGCTCGATGGTCGCGGCGACCGGATCGGCCCCCAGGACCTTCACGCCCCCCGCCGCCCGTCGGCTCTCCTGACGCGGCGAGGGTATGCGCATGGGACCGTCGTAGCTCACCTTCTCCGCCGCTGCTTCGAATCGCGCAGGGTCGATGGCGCGGACGAGAATATCGGCGCCGGTCGGTCTCGAGGCTCCTCCTGCCGACGCGGGGCCTGCTGAGCAGAGCGTCCGGCAGCGCGATCGGGATCACGGGCGTCCCGCGCTCCGCTCGCCCGATGCCGAAGAGCCGATGAGGACCGTGAGTGCAGTCCGGCGAGCGCGGACCGCGCGTCGTCCTAGGATGTCCCTCGTGAGGGCGAGCGATGTGGCTTATGAGCAACTGCGCCAGGAGATCATCGATTGGGTGCTCAAGCCCGGCACGCTTCTCGGCGAGATCGAGACGGCGGAACGGATCGGCGTCTCGCGCACCCCGATCCGGGAGGCGCTCGCGCGTCTGGCGGCCGAGGGCCTGGTCGCCGCCTCCGGTCGTACGGCGATCGTCGCACCACTGTCGCACAAGCACGTCGTCGAGCTCTTCGAGCTCCGCGAGGCGCTCGAGACCCAAGCGGCGCGCCTCGCTGCACGGCGCCGGGACCCCGAGAGGTTCGCGGCACTGCTGACCGAGTTCCGGCGCGGGCCGGAGGAGGGACAGCCGCTCGACGGGCGCCGGCCGTACTTCCTCTCCAGCGAACTCGACTCCGCCATCGACGAGGCCGCCGACAGCAGGTACCTCCGGTCCGCGCTCGAGGACATCCGCGGCCAGATCGCGCGGGTGCGCTTCCACGCCCGGTCGAACGCGGACAGGCTCTCCCAAGCGACGTTCGAGCACACTCAGATAGTGGAGGCCATCCTCGAGGGGGACGAGGTGTTCGCGGCCCAGGTGACCGCCGTCCATCTGCGCAACAGCCTCGCCGACGTGCTCGGCTCTCTTCCGGGGTGACTCGCTGCTCGAGTCTTAGGAGGATTCCCGATCGGCCGGATCCACGCGACGGTCATCGGCCCGATCGCGATCGCGGGCATCATCCGGACGGGCTCGGCCGCCGTGCCCGCGCCGCCCGACGTAGACTCCTGACATGGACAACCACGAAGTGGTGGAGGCGCTGCGCCGCGCGGTTCTGGATCTCGCGTCGAACAGCCCGGGGACGGAGCTCACCGTCGCTGCAGTGTCCTCGGCCGCCGGCATCCCACGGGACGACTACTACCGGTACGCCTCTAGTCCGATGCAGCTGCTGGCGGAGGCACTGAGCGACGAGCTGCTCACCGCCTACGACGAGATCGATGAACAGTACGACGCCGAGGAGGCGCGATCGCTGCGGGTGCGCACCTCGATGGAGCACATCGCGAAGTGGGCTCGGATCTACGGCGGCCCGATGCGTAAGGAGCTGATGCAGGCGCTCCGGAGGACTCTCGCCACGTCGTTCCGCATCATCAACGAGGAAGACCTGCGCAGCCACCCGGAGCTGCTTCCCGCGGGGATTTCGCCGGCCGACGATCTGGCGATCGAGTTCGTCGCAGCATACGTCACCGGAGGCGGGATGGCCGCGATCGAGGTCTGGGTCGACGACGCCGAGCCCGATGTCGAGCGTGGTCTTCAGCTTCTGACCGCGGTGTCTCCTCTGCCCAAGAGGGTCGACGTCTCGAAGGCGCCGGTCGAGGCGGTCGAGGGCTGATTCCCTGCCGCCGGGGCAGCCCTCTGGCGGCGAAGCATCGCGGGAACGCCCTCGATCGCGTTGAGCTGTCGTTCGACCTTGCCGCCGTCCCAGGCGAAGACACCGCCCGTACGGCCCATCGATCGGCGGATAGCGCCCTCTCGCTCGAGCGGCTCGAGCGCTCCCGGAGTTCCGATCGCGTCACGCCCAGATCCTCGGCGAGAGCCCGTTCCGAGCCGATCCGCTCCCCGGCCGCGTACTGCGCCTCGGCGAGCATCCGTCGGATGCGCTCGATCAGCCGTCGGCGCTCGTCCATGTCACCGGGCCGATCGCGCATCCGCGAGCGCGAGCGCGAGGCGCTCCAAAGCCCATGGGCAACGGGTTCCCGGTCGCGGCAGTCATCGCCCGCCCGGATGTGCTGGACGCCTTTCACGCCCAGGGCCCGTACTTCAACGGGGTCGCAACCCCGATCGCGTCAAGATCATCCCGGGCCTCAGCCCCTACATCGGCCGCACCGAGAAGGAGGCACGAGACCTGTACGAGAGCCTCGTGGCGTTCATCGACTTCGACGACGCCCGCGTGACGCTTTCGCGCAACCTGGGCGCCGACGTGTCCGATCTCGACCTGAACGAGAAGATCCCGCTCGAGCGCTTCGAGAACATCCCCGACGCCACCGTCGCGCGTCTCGCGGTATACCGCCACCTCACGGTCGAGGAGGACTACACGCTCCGCGACATCTTCATCAACTGGCGCAGCGTGACCGGGCATGCCGCGATGGTCGGCACGGCCTCGCAGGTCGCGGACCGCATGGTCGACTGGTTCGAGTCGGGCGCGTGCGACGGCTTCAGCCTCAACGCCCCGACCTTCCCCGCCTCGGTCGACGCGATCCGCGAGCAGCTCGTTCCCGAGCTGCAGTCGCGGGGGTACTTCCGAGAGGCGTACACCGAGACGACGCTGCGCGGACATCTCGGCTTGCCGGTTCCGCCCGCGTGGGATGCGGTGGCCGAGGCCTGAGCGACGGGGCGTGGTCAGGCGGGGGCGAGGTGGGGATCGTCGAACATCGTGAAGGTGGCCCGGTCCGCCCTCAGCGCGTCGAAGGCTATCTCCACCGGCCTTCCGTCGTCGTCGTGGATGAGCTGCTCGCGACGCAGCACCGGCGAACTCGGAGCGACGCCCAGGATCCGCGCCACCCCCGCATCGGCCACCGTCGCGCTGATCTCGGTGGTCACGCGACCGAGCTCGCGGGCGAAGATCCCCGCGATGACCTCCGCCAGAGTGATGGGCGACGTGCCGCGGCGAGCCTCCGTCTCCATGTCGAAGCGGCTGCTGAAGTAGACGGTGCGGATGCCGAGCGGCTCGCCGCCCAGCATCGAGGTTGTCTCCACCATCCGCAGCATCCGCTCGTCGGTCTGCAGCTTCTCACGCAGATACGGCGTCGAGGCCACGAGCTCGCGGTGCATGCCGCCGGGCTCCATGCGCCCGCCGTCGATGCGGTACACGTCGAGGACGTGAACGCGGGCGCCGGCCCAGCTCGGATACGTCCCGCGGCGCGGAGCGCGCGACACGACGCCCTCGGCCAGCAGCTGCTGCAGCGCATGGCGCATCGCGTTGCGGCTCGCGCCGTGCAGGTGCACGAGCGCCTCCTCGATCAGCTGGTCGCCGGAGGAGTACGTGCCGGCAAGCACCGCGGAGCGGATGAGATCGCGCACTCGGTGGGGGAGCTGGTGTCGTCCATGGCCCGAGCCGCCCTTGGCGCGCGGGTGCTCGGGCCGGGAGGCGGCGAGGAGGGCGTCCGCCGTGCGGACGTTCTCCGCCCCCGCGTCGTCTCCGTTCCCCGAGGCAGCCATCGCGTGCTGGTCAGGGTCGCCGGTTGCTGAGGATGAGGGTGCCCGCCGATCCGAACATCATCCCGATGCCCTGCACGAAGCTGATCTCGACTCCCTCGACCTGGTTGAACGCCTCGCCGCGGAGCTGTCGCACCGCCTCCTGGATCGCGAACATGCCGTACTTGCCGGTGTGCGTGTACGACAACCCGCCGCCGTTCGTGTTGACGGGGAGCCGCCCGCCGGGACGGCTGTTCCCCTCGGCGTAGAAGGCGCCCGACTCGCCGCGCCCGACGAACCCGGTGTCTTCGAGCATGTACAGCGGCAGGTGGGCGAAGGCGTCGTAGAACATGATGTGGTCGACGTCGGCGTGCGTGATGCCGGCCGTGCGGAACGCCTCGGCACTCGCCGAGCGGAAGGCGCCGAACGACTCCAGGTCGTCCATCTGTGACAGCAGCGGCGACTCCGCCGCCTCACCGGAGCCGAGCAGATACACGGTGCGGGAGGCGGAGGGAAGGTCGGCGGCGCGCTCGGCCGACATGAGCACGAGTGCTCCTCCGCCGTCGGTCACGACGCAGCACATGTCGCGCGTGAACGGGTAGGCGATCTCGGGCCCGGCGAGCACCTCGTCGACGGTGATCGGCTCGTTGCGCAGGGCGCGGGGGTTGCCCACCGCCCACTCGCGCTGCGCCGCGGCCACCACCGCGAGGTCGCGCGGCGACATCCCGCGTCCTTCCAGGAAGGCCAGGACGGGGGTGGTGAAGGTCGAGTAGGGGGCCATCGCGCCATAGGGGTGCTCGAACTGCCCGCCGAGGGACGACCCGTCGGACGCGTACGGCCGCGCGCCTACGCGGGAGCGCCCCGACTCGCCGTGCGTGACGAGCACGACGTCCGCGGCCCCCGAGGCGATCGCCGCCGCGGCGTGGCGAACGAGGACCATGAAGCTGCCCCCGCCCACCGAGGTGCCGTCCAACCAGCGCGGACGGATGCCGAGGTAGTCCGACACGTCGTACGGGGGCATGCCGTCGTTGGCGATGCCGTCCACCTCCGCGGCCGCGATGCCAGCGTCGGCGAGCGCGCGCACCGCTGCCTCGGCGTGCAGCTGCAGCACCGACTGGTCGGGGATCTTGCCCAGGCGAGCGGTCTCGGACGCGCCCGCGATGGCGATGTCGCCGCGGTGCATGCTGATCATTCGGACTCCTTCAGGGCGGGTCGGAACACGGGGAGGACCTGGTCCCCGCGCTCGTCGTAGTCGAGCTCGAGCGCCATGCCGAGCTGCAGCGCCGTCGGGACGGGCTCGACCCCGACGATGTTCGTCATCATGCGCACGCCCTCTTCGAGGTTCACCAGCGCGATGATCTGCTGCTCGACCTCGAACACCGGCAGGGGACGCCGGTTGATCACGTAGGACGCCAGGGTCGCGCGGCCCGACACGGGCCGCCATTCCAGGTCGCTCGACGTGCATTTCGGGCAGTACGAGCGCGGGTAGAAGATCGCCGCCCCGCAGTCGAGGCAGTGCTGGATGCTCATGGCGCGCGCCCTGGTGCTCTCCCAGAACGGGAGAGTCTCCGGCGTGGGCTTCGGAACCGGCCCTGTGGTCATCGTCGAACCCTTCGCTTCGTCGTCGCGTGTGCGGCAGCGGGAGAGCGCGTGGTCGCCGCGCCCTGAGGCTTAGTGTATACATGAAGAACGAACGATGTGACACGGATGGCGGAAAAACGGCATCTTGCTGACGATCAGAAAATGTGCTTGTATCCAGAATGCTCGATGGAAGAGCGACGACACGAAGGAGTGATATGGGAATCCTCGACGGCCGCGTGGCCATCATCACGGGCGCCGGCCGCGGCATCGGTGCCTCCATCGCCCGGCTGTACGTGCAGGAGGGCGCCCGCGTCGTCGTGAACGATCTGGGCTCCGCCGGCGACGGCTCCGGAGCCGACACCGGTCCCGCGCAGGACATCGCCGCCGAGCTGAACGCCCAGGCCGGTGAGACCGTCGCGGTCGCCGACGGGGGCGACGTCGCCGATGTCGAGACCGGCAAGCGCCTCGTCGACCTCGCATTGGAGAACTTCGGCAAGCTGGACGTCCTCGTCAATGTCGCCGGCATCCTCCGCGACCGGATGATCTTCAACCTGGAGGAGAAGGACTGGGATGCTGTCATCCGTGTCCACCTCAAGGGGCACTACAGCACCATCCGCCCCGCATCCGCGTATTGGCGTGAGCAGCGCAACCCCGACGGGCACTACCGGATCATCAACTTCACGTCGGCCTCGGGTCTGCACGGGTCGCCCGGCCAGCCGAACTACGCCGCCGCCAAGATGGGCGTCGTGGGTCTGACCCACTCGCTCGCGAACGGCCTGGCGCGCTACGGCGTGACGGCTAACGCGATCGCCCCGGGCGCGGCCACCCGCCTCACCGCGACGATCCCCGACGATCGCCGGCCCACCGCCGCGTCCAACGGCGACGCGACGCAGGCCGCCCCCGACATCGAGGAGCTGCGCCGGTCGCCCGACAACATCGCCCCCGTCGTGGCGTACATCGGCTCTGAGCAGTCGGACTGGCTCTCGGCTCGCACGATCTCCACCGCCGGTTTCCACGTCGGCCTGTACAACACGCCCGAGGAGATCGCGGCGTTCGACGGTGACAAGCCGTGGGATGCCGCCGGTCTCGCCCCCGAGTTCGAGCGGGCCTTCCGTCCGATCGCCGAGGGCCTCCCGTACTCGATGTTCATGTCTCAGCTGAAGGTTTGACGTCATGAAGGTCGCGGTAAATCGGGGCCGGTGCACGGGGATCGGCATCTGCGAGTCGATCTCCCCGGCGTACTTCGAGGTCGGCGACGACGGTGTCCTCATCCTCGTCCGCGAGACGGTCGGCGACGCTTACCGCGCCGAGGTCGAGGAGGCGGTCCGGTCGTGCCCGGCCGCGGCGCTGACCATCGTCGATGACTGAGCAGGGCGACCAGCCGCGCGAGGACGGGCTCCTCATCGCGGCGGGTCGCACCGAGGCCGCGTTGCTCGTGTGGGGTGTCAAAGCCTCCTTCCGCAGCTACGTGGCGGGGGTCGGCGGCGAGATCACCTGCTCCGATGGGGCGATCGAGCTGCCCGAAGGGTTCGGCTTCCCGATCCGCGGCGTCGAGGCGGACGGCACCCTCGCCGCAGCCGGCTCGGTCGTCATCCGTGCCCACGGCGGCCTGCTGAACGTCGAGCTGCGCGACCCGCGACTCGCCCGGACTCCGGGCGGCGACGAGTTGAGCATCGTGGGAGCCGCTCGCCGCGTCATCGTGGCGACCGCGGCGGCCGGCGATCCCGCCGCGACCGTTTCCCCGGCTCTGGAACTGCATCCCGACGCCGTTGCGCTGTTCGACGGCACCTACCCACCGGGCACCGAACTCGACCCGGTCCACTTCCTCCGGTATCGCGAGGGCGCAGCGCCCGAGCACGGAGCGTCCTGACGAAGGAGATGACGAGATGCCCATGGATCTCACGTACGTCGGCATGGCCGGCGAGCCGACCGAGCGGTCGTGGACGGTGAAGGACACGCTGCTGTACGCGGTCGCCGTCGGCGCCGGGCACGGCGACCCCTCGCGCGAGCTCGAGTTCGCGACCGAGAACTCCTCCGTCGCGCACCGTGTGCTGCCCTCGTTCATCTGCGTCGCCTCAGGCGGTCGGCTGCCTGAGGGCTTCTCTATCGACATGACGCGGATGCTGCATGCGGAGATGAGCTTCGAACTGCTCGCCGACTTGCCGGCGGAGGGACGCGTCGTCTCAACCGCGCGGGTGGACGGGATCTACGACAAGGGCTCGGGCGCGCTCGTGTCCACCGTGACCGACGTCGTCGACGCCGAGACCGGTGCCCCTCTCGCGCGCCTGGGGTCGGGGCTGTTCATCCGTGGCGAGGGCGGGTACGGCGGCGATCGGGGTACGAAGGACGATTGGGCCGTGCCCGACCGCGAGCCCGACGCGACGATCCACTACGACACGCTGCCGGAGCAGGCCCTCATCTACCGGCTCACGGGCGATCGCAATCCGCTGCACAGCGACCCGGTGTTCGCCCAGCGCGCAGGCTTCCCCGCTCCGATCCTCCACGGCATGTGCACCTACGGCATCACCGCGCGGGGACTGCTGCACGCCGTCGCCGATTCCGACCCCTCCGTCTTCGGCAGCATGTACGGGCGGTTCACCAAGCCCGTGCAGCTCGGCGAGGAGCTCGACATCCAGGTGTGGAAGACCGATGGCGGAGCCCTGTTCCGCACGCTCGACTCCGCCGGCGACGTGGTGATCGACCGCGGACGCGTGACGCTTCGGGGTCGGCCGTGACGGCCTTGGCCGGGGTTCGGGTCCTCGACCTCTCCGGCGGCATCGCGGGGCCGGTCGCGACGATGTTCCTGGCAGACTTCGGCGCCGACGTCATCCGCGTCGACGGGCCCGCGCCCGACCCCCAGGCCGCCAATCCGGGCTACGCCGTCTGGCACCGCAACAAGCGCAGCGTGGTTGTGGATCCCGCTCATCACGCCGACCTGGAGTGGCTCGCGGCGTCGGTCGCCGGGGCGGATGTCGTCGTGCTCGGGCACGGCTCGGAGCTGTCGGACTGGGGTTCCGCCGTCGCGCGTGCCGGTCAGGAGAACTCCCACCTCATCACCGTCCGCCTCCCCGCCTACCTCGACGGTCATGCCCCGTGGGGCGGCGGGGAGTCCCACCTGCTGCTGGCCGCGGTCGGTGGGCAGGCGATGCGGCAGGCCTCCGTCTGCGGCGGGGCGATCGCCAGCATGTCGCCGCACCTGTCCTACATCCACGGGCTGTGGGCGGCGACCTGCGCCGTCGCCGCGCTCGTGGAGCGGACCGTGTCGAGTCTCGGCCAGACGGTCACGGTGACGGGCGTGAACGCGCTGATCGGGGCGAACATCTACTCGGTGAGCACGAGCCCGAATGCTCCCGACCCGCTGACGACCGTGGGTCCTGCCGGTCGGCATCCCACCTACCGCCACTTCCTGTGCGGCGACGGCAAATGGATGGCCATCGGGGCGCTGGGTCCGAAGTTCGAAGAGCGCCTCCTGCGCGCACTCGGGCTGGACAGCGTCATCGAGGACGAGCGGATCGCGGGCGTGACCGCTCGGATGGCGCTGCCCGAGAACCTCCCCTGGGTGCGCGACCTGCTGGAGTCGGCGTTCTCGTCTCGAACGCGTGAGGAGATGCTGACGCTGGTGGAGGGCATCGGGATCCCGTGCGGACCGATGAACTCGCGCGAGGAATGGTTCGACAGCGAGATCGTCCGCGCGATCGGCATGCACGTCTCGGTGGAGGACCCGGAGCGAGGCACGGTCGAGATGCCCGGTGTGCCGATCGTGCTGACGCGCACCCCCGGCGGGGTCACCAGGCCCGCCCCGTCGGTCGGACAGCACAACGGCATCGCGCCGTGGCCCGCCAAGGCGGCGCAGCCCGACGTGCAACCGCGGTTCGTGCCGGGTCCGCTGTCGGGGTTCCGCGTGCTCAACATGGGCACGTTCGTCGCCTCGCCCTACGCGGGGCTGCTCCTGAGCGAGCTCGGCGCCGAGGTCATCAAGGTGGAACCGATCACCGGCGACCCGTTCCGGGTGTCTGGTTACACCGTCAACCGCGGCATGCGCAGCGTCTCCATCGACCTGTCCACCGCGGCGGGGCAGGCGGTGTTCCACCGCCTCGCCGAGACCGCCGACATCGTGATGGACGCGATGCGGCCCGGGGTGATGAAGAAGCTCAACATCGACTACGAGGCGCTCTCCGCGGTGAACCCGCGCATCGTCACGCAGTCGCTCTCCGCCTACGGGCAGGGCGGTATCCAGGCCCACCGGCCGGGAGTCGACATGGTCATCCAGGCGGAGAGTGGCATGATGTCCGCCTGGGGCGGCTCCGACGACCCGGTGGGAAACACCATCGCGATCAACGATGTGGCCAGCGCTGCGATGAGCGCCCTCGTGGCACTGCTGGGGCTGTACGAGCGCCAGATATCCGGTCACGGACAGCGCACGTGGAACTCGCTGGCGGCGACATCGGTGTTCCTGCAGATGGAGGAGATGGTCAGATACGAGGGCCGTCCGTCCCCCGTCGTCGGAAGCGCGGACTTCCGCGGCGCCCACCCGCTGCGCTCGTACTACGAGGCGCAAGACGGCTGGCTCGGCATCGACGTGCACACGTTCGACGACAACGCCGCGGTAGAGCGCTTGCAAGCGGCGGGGGTGATCGGCGACGGACCGGTGCGCGACGAACTCGCGGCCGCGATCGCCGCACTCACCGTGGCCGACGCGCTGCGCGCGCTCGCGCACGCGGGCATCCCCTCGGCACGCGCACGCAAGGTCTCGGAGGTGCTGCGCGACCCCGAGCTGCTCGAGGCGGAGGCCTTCCACATCCGCCCGGCCGACGACGGGACGACATTCATGCAGTCGGGCCGCTACGCCGCGTTCAGCCGCACACAGCGTCGCGGTCCGATGTCGCCCCCGGGCAACGGGGAGCACACCCGTCCCCTGCTCGCCGCCATCGGGGTGGCGCCGACCGAGGTGGATGAGCTCATCGCGGAGAGGACGGTGTTCGCCGGCGGTCCGGTGGTGCATCAGCTACCGATCAGCTATCGCTGAGACCGGTATACAGAACAGGGGTAATCATACCCGCGTCTTTCCGATGAGCCGGGTTATGTATACAATTGATTGACCGCATGGAAGCGGGAGGGACGGACCGGGCGGTCCGGCGAGTCATCGATGGAGAAGTCAATGGAGATTGTGGTAGATCGCGGCCGCTGCACCGGCATCGGCATTTGCGAGTCCGTCGACCCGGACCGCTTCGAGGTCGGCGCAGACGGTTCGCTCGTCGTTCTCGACCCGATGGTGACGGAGGGCGACCTCGCGCTCGCCGAGGAGGCCATCCGCTCCTGCCCGGCCGCAGCGCTCAAGCTGCACCGGATCGAGGAGGCCGCCTGATGGCCGGCGGGCTGGTGATCGTCGGCGCCTCGCTCTCGGGGCTGCGCGCCGCGCAGGCCGCACGCCGTGAGGGGTACGAGGGCGCCATCACCCTCATCGGCGACGAGACCCACCTGCCGTACGACCGGCCGCCGCTGTCGAAGGCCTACCTCGCCGAAGACGGTCAGCCGGACTACTACGTGACGGAGGGCGAGCTGGCCGAGCAGAGCATCGCGCTGCGCCTGTCCACCCGTGTGTCCGAGCTCGACCCCGACGCGCGCGAGATCGTGCTGAGCGATGGGGAGCGAGTGGCGTTCGACGAACTGATCATCGCAACCGGCGCCAGCCCGCGGCACCTGCCGGGCGCGCCCGAGCTCGACGGCATCGTCACCCTGCGCACCCTCGATGATGCGCTCGCGATCCGCGGACGGCTGCGCGCCGGGCTCGACGTCGTCATCATCGGCGCCGGCTTCATCGGCTCGGAGATCGCGTCGTCCGCCCATGAGAAGGGCGCGACGGTGACGATCCTCGAGGCGGCGCCCGTGCCGCTCGTGCGCGCGGTGGGGGAGGTGGTGGGCGCAGCGATCTCTACCCTGCATGAGCGCAACGGGGTGCGCCTGGTGTGCGGCGCGAAGATCGAGGCGCTCCTCGGGGAGGGCCGGATCGAGGCCGTGGAGCTCGCCGGCGGCGAGCGGATCCCCGCCGATCTCGTGGTCGTGGGCATCGGCGCCGCGCCCGCGACGTCGTGGCTCGCATCGTCCGGCATTGAGCTGCACCCGATCGACGGCGGAGTGGTGTGCAACGCTTACCTGCAGTCCTCGATCCCGGGCGTGTACGCGGCCGGGGACGTCACCCACTGGCCGAACGGGGTGATGGACATCACGATGCGGCTGGAGAACTGGACCAGCGCCGCCGACCAGGGTGCGCGCGCCGGGATCAACGCCGTTCTTCCCGACAAGCGAGCGCCTTTCGAGACGGTGCCCTACTTCTGGAGCGACTGGTACAAGAGCCGTATCCAGTTCGTCGGCAGCGCCACCGCCGAAAGCGTCAGCTTCGCCTCCGGCGGTCCCGAAGAGGACAAGTTCGTGGCCCTCTACCGCACCGGCGACCGGCTGGTGGGCGCGGCCACCCTCAACGAGCAGCGGAAGATCATGAAGCTGCGCCGCCTCATCCAACAACGGGCGCCCTATACGGACGCCCTCGCACTGCTCGAGCCGGCCGACGGCGACGTCGCCCGCCTCTCGGCATGAAGTCGCCCGCCTCTCGGCATGAAAGAGAAGAGCCAGACATGACCACTCCCACCGATGAGCTGCTGACCGTCCCGGCCACCAGCGGCGGCGCCGACCTCCCGACGGCCGCGACCCTGCCGGTGCTCAACCCCGCGACGGGCCGTCCGTTCGCGCTCGCGCCGGCGGTGACGCCCGAGCAGCTGTCCGGCGTCTTCGAGACCGCGCAGGCCGCGTTCGAGGATTGGCGGAAGGACGACGACCGCCGTCGGCAGGTGCTGCGCGACCTGGCGAGCGCGCTGCGCGAGAACATCGACGAGCTCGCTCCGATCCTAACCGCGGAGCAGGGCCACCCGCTGTCCGACTCGGTCGGGGAGCTGCAGGCCTCGGCGATGTGGTTCGACTACTACGCCGACCTCGAGCTGCCGAAGGAGATCATCCGCGACGACGCCGAGGCCTACGAGGAGGTCGTGCGTCGTCCCATGGGCGTCGTGAGCGCGATCACCCCGTGGAACTTCCCCATCGCACTCGCGGTGTGGAAGATCGCGCCGGCGCTGCGGGCGGGCAACACCATGGTCGTCAAGCCGTCGCAGTACACCCCGATGGCCACGCTCGCGCTTGGGCGGCTTGCGCGCGGCATCGTGCCCGACGGCGTCCTCAACGTCGTATCGGGTGGCCTCGGCTCCGCGATGGTCGCGCATCCCATCCCGCGCAAGGTGAGCTTCACCGGTTCCACGGAGGTCGGCAAGACCGTCGCGCTCAACGCCGCGGAAGACCTCAAGCGTGTCACGCTCGAACTCGGCGGCAACGACCCGGCGATCATCCTGCCCGACGTGGATGTCGCGGAGATCGCCGAGCGCCTCTTCTGGAACGGGTTCAACAACAACGGCCAGCTGTGCTTCGCGGTGAAGCGCGTCTACGCGCACCGCGACATCAAGGACGATCTCGTCGAGGCGCTTGCCGAGATCGCGAAGAAGGTCCGCGTCGCCGACGGCATGAGCGAGGGTGCACAGCTCGGCCCCATCAACAACAGCGCGCAGTTCGACCGCGTGGCCGAGCTCGTCGACGACGCCGTGCGCGGCGGCGCACGTGTGGCCGCGGGCGGCAACCGAATCGGCGACGAGGGGTACTTCTACACCCCGACCATCCTCGACAACGTCGACGACGGAGTCCGAGTCGTCGACGAGGAGCAGTTCGGACCGGTGCTGCCTGTCGTGTCCTTCACCGATGAGGCGGACGCGGTGCGTCGCGCCAACGCGAGCGAGTTCGGTCTCACCGCCTCCGTGTGGAGCGGCGACCCCGAGCGCGCCATGGCGCTGGCTCCGAGCATCGACGCCGGCCAGGTGGCGATCAACCGGCACGGCCGCGGGGTGCGCCCGCATCTGCCCTTCGGGGGTCACAAGTGGAGCGGCATCGGCGTCGAGAACGGGCCGTGGGGCCTTTACGGGTTCACCGAGATCCAGGTGCTCGCCGGACCCTCGCGGCAGTGACGCGCCCTTGGTGATACACCTTCCACCGCTGCCGGGGGGGAAGGCCCGATGAGGCTGCCCCGCGAGGTGATGATCCTCGCCTTCATCAGCTTCCTGTCCTCCATCGGGCTCGGCATCGTGGTGCCTTCTCTGCCGGCCCTCGGCGCCGACTACGGCGTCGGCATCGCCGCCATGAGCGTCGCGATTAGCGGTTTCGCTGCGGCGCGACTGATGACGAACCTCACGCTCACACCCATCCTTCGTCGCATGCGCCTGCAGCCGGTCCTCGCGATCGGCCTGGCGTTCCAGGGCCTGACGACGATCACGGCCGGGCTGGCCCAGGACTACACGTCCTTCATCCTGCTGCGATCGATCAGCGGCGCGGGCAGCGCGGCCTTCACGATCGCCTCGACGGCCCTCATGGTGGCGGTGGCTCCCTCCGACCGCCGCGGCCGGTCGATGAGCCTGCTAGCCGCGATGACGGGCATCGGCACGGTGTCCGGGCCGGCGCTGGGCGGTCTCCTGGTGACGATCGACCCCCACCTGCCACTCATCGTGTACGGCTCGTCGCTGTGCGTGGCCGCTGTGGTGACCCTTGTCTTCCTGCATCGCGTGCGCACGATCCGCACCGTGTCCCGCCAGGCGGCCGAGGCCGCGGACCCGGAGGCGGCCGCCCTCGGCGCCGGGCGAAGCCTTCTGCGGCGCCTTCTGAGCGACAACCTGTTCGTCACGGTCGTCGTGTGCCAGGCGGTCAACGGCGGGCTCTACTACGGCGTGCGCAGCGCCATCCTGCCCACTTACATGGAGCTGATCGGCTATACCGCGGGATTCGTCGGACTCCTGCTGACAGTGGGTGCGGTCTCGCAGGTCATCGCCTCGACGGCGTCGGGCACGATATCGGACCGCATCGGAAGATTCCCGATGCTCGCGGGGTCCTACGTCGCCGCGATCGCGAGCTTCACGCTCTTCCTCTTCGCGGACGCCGCGGTCGCGATCGCCGTGATCTCCTTCGCAGCCCTGGGGCTCGCCAGCGGTCTGCAGCAGTCGACCGCCGGCGCGCTCCTCGCCGACTCGCCCAACGGGCGCACGGCGGCAGCGGCGGGCATCTACTGGATCACGTTCGACGTCACGGCCATCATCGGACCCACCGTCGGCGGCATCGTGGCAGAGGCCTTCGGCATGCCGTGGGTGCTGATCGGCGGCATCGTCCTGCTGGTCGCCGCGCTGGCGAACGCTGTGCGGTCCTGGTGGCGGTCCGCGCGCGGAAGGCCGGGAGCGGCATGATGCGTGTATACCTCAGAAAGGTATTGACAGCCCGAAATTGCGGGATAGTCTTTTCGATGCAAGGCTTATGTATACATGAGTGTGAAACGCTTGACCTCACGACGGAGTGAACCGCTCCGCCGAACCCGTATCGACCGGAGCACTGAAGTGACCATCACGACGCCCGACGGCAACGGCCCCTTCACGCGGGAGCACCCTCTGACCACCGACGAGGACATCAGCTCTGACGCGTTCTGGCATCAGACATTCGAGGCACGCGACGAGACTTTCGCGCGGCTGCGGGCGGAAGCCCCCGTCAGCTGGCACGAGAGTCGCCACGTCACCGATGTTCCGGAGGAGTACCACGAGGCGGGGTTTTGGGCGCTGACGAAGAAGGAGGACATCACCTTCGCCAGCCAGAACCACCAGATCTTCAGCTCGGACCAGGCCAACGGCGGGGTCACCTTCCGGGCGATCGACCGCAGCGCCGCCGCTCCGCCCACTTTCCTCACGATGGATCCGCCCAACCACACGCGCTATCGACAGATCATGAGCGCGGCTTTCACGCCCAAGGCGGTCAACCGACTCAGCGAGAAGATCAACGAGCGCGCAGAGCAGATCGTCAGCGCCGTCGAGGGCGGCGGCGAGTTCGACTTCGTCAAGGATGTCGCGGCCAAGCTCCCGATGCTCACCGTCGCCGACCTCGTGGGCGTGCCGGAGAGCCTCGTGCGCACCTTCGCCGAGGCGGGCGACAACTTCGTCGGCGCGGGAGACCCCGAGTTCGCGGTGGAGGGCCTCAGCCGGCAGGAGTTCGCCTTCCAGCAGATCCAGGTGCTCACGCAGATCGGTGCCGACCTCGTGGAGTACCGCCGGTCGAACCCCGGTGACGACATCGCAACCGCGCTGGCCAACTTCGAGCCGGACGGCAAGCCGCTGAGCACCCAGGACATCGGCTCGATGATGCTGCTGCTGAGCGTCGCGGGCAACGACACGACCAAGCAGACGACGTCGCGCTCGGTGGTCTCGCTGTGGCGCAACCCCGACCAGAAGGCGTGGCTCACCGAGGACTTCGACGGGCGCATCGCCGCGTCGATCGAGGAGTTCGTCCGTCACGCCTCTCCCGTCATCCAGTTCGCTCGGACGGCCATGGAGGACGTCGAGATCCGCGGTCAGCAGATCGAGCGCGGTGACAAGGTCGTGCTCTTCTACTGCTCGGGCAACCGTGACGAGGAGTCGTGGCCGGATGCGCATGTGTTCGACCTGCAGCGCGAGCGTGTCCCGCACGTCGGGTTCGGTGGCGGCGGCGTGCACTACTGTCTGGGCAACGGTGTCGCCAAGGCGCAACTGCGGGCACTGTTCCGCGAGATCCTCACGCGTCTGCCCGACATGGAGGTGGGCGAGCCCGAATATCTCCGGAGCGATTTCATCAACGGCGTCAAGCACCTCCCGGTGCGGATCCCGGCCTGATGCGCGCCGCTGTCCTGCGCGGTGTCGACCGCCCTTTCGAGATTGAAGAGGTCGCTGTCGGCGAGCTCCGCCCCGACGAGGTGCTCGTTCGCGTCGTCGCCAGCGGCATGTGCCACACCGACCTCATCCTGCGAAACCCCGCGCGGGCGTCCGAGTTCACGCCGATCATCGCGGGACACGAGGGTGCGGGCGTGGTGGAGGAGGTCGGCAGCACCGTGACCCGTGTCAGCCCCGGCGACCACGTGCTGCTCAGCTTCGACTCCTGCGGGTGGTGTCGCGCATGTCTCACCGGAGCACCCGCCTACTGCGAGGAGTTCAACGCCCGCAACATGTTCGGCGTGCGAGCCGACGGCACCGCTGCGATCACCGACGGAGACGGGGCGACGGTGCGCAACCGCTGGTTCGGCCAGTCGTCCTTCGCCGAGCGCGCGGTCGCGACCGAGCGCAATCTCGTCGTCGTCGCGCCCGACCTCCCGCTGGAGCTCCTCGGCCCGCTGGGCTGCGGCTTGCAGACAGGCGCGGGCTCGGTCTTCAACGAGATGAAGCTCGCGCCGGGGCAGAGCATCGCCGTGTTCGGGGCGGGTGCGGTCGGGCTCGCCGCCGTCATGGCCGCGAAGATCGCCGGTGCGGGAGAGATCGTCGTGGTCGACTTGCATCTCTCGCGTCTGAAGCTCGCCCAGGAGCTGGGCGCGACGAGGGTCGTCCCCGGCGACGCCGACGATGTCCTCGAGCAGGTCAAGGGCGATACCGACGGGGTCGACTTCTCGTTCGACACGACCGCGGTGACCGGCGTGATCGCTACCGCGATCTCGGCGCTGCGGCAGGGCGGCAAAGCGGTGCTCGTCGGAGCCGGAAGCGGACGCATCGACATATCGCCGCTCCTTCTCGTGGGGCGGACGGTGACGTTCGTCCTCGAGGGCGGCGCCGTGCCGCAGGTGCTGCTGCCCCAGCTCGTGCGGTACTGGCGCGAAGGCGTCTTCCCCTTCGAGAAGCTCGTGCGCACCTACCCGCTCTCCGAGATCAACCAGGCCGAGGCCGACTCGCTCTCGGGCGCCACCATCAAACCCATCCTCGTCATGAGCTGAACTGAGGAGCATCACGTGACCCTTCAGCAGGCGTCGACCCGCGAGTGGTCGGCTACCTCGGACGGCGCCGACCTGCGCGCCATGCGCACCTTCGACGTCGTGAACCCGTCGACGGGCCAGGTCTTCGCCCAGGCGCCCGACATCCACCCCGATCAACTCGACGAAGTTTTCACCGGCGCGCACACCGCATTCCTGAAGTGGCGGACCGACGACGACTTCCGGCGGGAGAGGATGCGTCGAGCGGCAGCGGTCATTGAGGACCACGCGGCTGCGCTCGCCCCAGTGCTGACGATGGAGCAGGGGAAGCCGGTCGCCGACTCCACGCGTGAGTTCCTCGGGTCAGCCCGGTGGCTGCGTTACTACGCCGACCTCGAGGTGCCGCGCCAGGTGATCCGCGACGACGCGGAAGCGTACGAGGAGGTGTTCCACCGTCCGCTCGGTGTCGTGAGCGCCATCACGCCGTGGAACTTCCCCATCACGCTCGCCATGTGGAAGATCGCCCCCGCGCTGCGCGCGGGCAACACTCTCGTAGTCAAGCCCTCGCCATACACCCCACTCGCGACCCTGGCTCTCGGGGAGCTTCTGCGTGGCATCCTGCCCGACGGGGTCCTGAACATCGTCACCGGCCTCGACGCCCTCGGCGCCGGCATGGTGTCGCACCCCGTGCCGCGCAAGGTGAGCTTCACCGGCTCCACCACCGTCGGCAAGAAGGTGGCGCTCGGGGCGGCGCCCGCCCTGAAGCGGGTGACGCTGGAGTTGGGCGGGAACGACCCCGCCATCGTCCTGCCGGACGTGGACGTCGACGAGATCGCGCCGCGGCTGTTCTGGAACGCGTTCGGCAACAATGGCCAGATCTGCGTCGCTGTCAAGCGGGTCTATGCGCACGAGTCCGTCCGGCCCCGCCTCGTCGAAGCCCTCGGCGAGTTGGCCCGATCGGTGAAGGTCGGCGACGGCTTCGACGAGGGCGTGCGCCTGGGCCCGGTGAACAACCGTCCGCAGCTCGATCATGTGGCGGCGCTCGTCGACGAGGCAACCGGCCGCGGCGCTCGTGTGGTCGCGGGCGGGCAGACTCTGGGCGGCGACGGCTACTTCTACGCGCCGACCGTCCTCGACGGCGTCGACGACACCTTCCGCGTCGTCGCCGAGGAGCAGTTCGGCCCTGTGCTGCCCGTGCTCAGCTACCGCGACGAGGACGATGCGATCCGCCGCGCGAACGACAGCGTGTACGGGCTCACGGCCTCCGTCTGGTCGGCTGATCTCGATCACGCCGCCCGTATCGCCGAACGCATGGACTCCGGCCAGGTGGGCATCAACGCCCACGCGCGGGGGATGCTGCCACATCTGCCCTTCGGGGGGCACAAGTGGAGCGGGGTCGGCGTGGAGAACGGGCCGTGGGGCCTCTACAGCTTCACAGAACTGCAGGTCATCGTGGGACCGCCCCGCGTCGGCCGGTAGCGTCTGGGCGCTCACCCGGGAGGGTCGCTCAGACGGCGACTGGTCCGTCCCACGGACGCAGTCGTGCAGGAATCGTCGATCGGCGTCGATCGACGGCACATGTACTCAAGGAGGAGTTGCACATGAGCACCAAGCAGATCAGTCCTTCGGTCGCCGAAGCGTCGCCGCCCGGCGCGAGGCGCATCCGCCCCTGGGCGACTGTCGTCGGCGTGGGGATGACGATCGGTGTCGCGCCCGCCGCTCTCGGGATGTCGACCCTCGGCATCTTCGTCGTCGCCATCACGGCGGATACCGGGTGGGGACGTACGACTGTGACGGGCGGCTTCACCTTCGCCGCCATCGCGATGATGATCGGCTTCATCGTGGTCGCACGGATCGCCGACAGAGTCGCCGTGCGATGGCTCGTCATCCCGTCGTTCGTGCTCTTCCTCGCCGGTGTCGCGATGCTCGGGTTCGCGCCGCCGAGTATCCCGCTGTGGCTCGGTGCATGGGTGTGGCTCGGGTTCTTCGGCGCGGGCACCACCATCCCGTTGGCACGGGCGACCTTCAGCTGGTTCGACAACAAGCGCGGACTGGCGGTGGGGCTGACCGCCGCGATCGGCGGCATCGGCGCCACGGTCTGGCCGCTGGTCGCGAGCAGCTTCATCAGCTCGGTCGGATGGCGGTTGGGGTACCTGCTGCTGGCCCTCTGCGGTCTTCTGGTCTCGATGTTCGCGCTCCTCGTGCTCGTGCGCGTACGGGGAGAGCGGCACAAGCGCGGGCGGATCCTCACCGAGGTGGTGGAGGACGGCGAGCAGGTCAACCTCGAACTGCCCGGTCTTACCCTCCGCCAGGCGCTGCGCGGCCGGCATTTCTGGCTTATCCTGTTCGGCTTGAACGTCAGTGCCCTGGCCATCGTCGGTATCCAGATCCACCTGGTCCCCATGATGATGGACCGCGGAATGGGCGGACTCGAGGCGGCCAGCCTCCTCTCCGTGCTCGGGTTTGGAGGGATCATCGGTCGGATCCTCGGCGGAGTGCTGCTCGATCGCATCCACGGGACCTTCGTCGGCGCTGGAGTGCTGCTGATCTCCGCGTTCGGCATCCTCATCCTGGATGAGCCGTACTGGCTTGCGGCCGTTGCCGTGTTCCTCTTCGGGTTCGCGGTGGGCGTCGAAGGCGATCTATCCTACTTCTTCACCTCGCGCTACCTCGGTATGCGCTCCCTCGGCAGATTCCTCAGCGTCTTCGGGATATTCAACACGCTGATGGCCGCTTTCGGCCCGCTCATGCTCGGGATCGCCTACGACCTCACCGGCTCGTACGGCGGGTTCATTCCGGTGCTCATCGCGACACTCGTCATCGCGGCGATCCTCATCCTGCTGTTGGGCCGGTACACCTACCCGGCGATCACGGGCTTTGACAAGCTCGCGGTGCTGGACGAGCTCGCCGCGGCCGAGGTGCTGAGCGAAGAGGCGGTGCAGGAGGACATCCAGCGCGAGCGCGCGCGGGCCGAGCGGCACGGTGGGGCCGTGGCCGCAGGCGAGGCGGGCGGAGCAGGCGTTCACGGGACGCCCTGAGTCGGCCGGCCGACGAGGATATAGACGCAGAGCCATCAGCGGTCCCATGATGCGCGTCGCACCCCACGGCCCCAGCGGGAACCTCGCCCGATCTAGGATGTCCCTCGTGAGAGCGAGTGACGTGGCTTACGAGCAACTCCGTCAGGAGATCATCGACTGGGTACTGAAGCCGGGCACGCTCCTCGGCGAGATCGAGACGGCCGAGCGGGTCGGGGTGTCTCGCACCCCGATCCGCGAGGCACTCACGCGGCTCGCCGCCGAAGGGCTCGTGTCGGCGTCCGGCCGGACGGCGATCGTCGCTCCGCTCTCGCGCAAACGTGTGGTCGAGCTGTTCGAACTGCGCGAGGCGCTCGAGACCCAGGCGGCGCGTCTGGCGGCGCGTCGACGCGATGCCGCGCGCTTCGCCGCCCTCCTGGAGGAGTTCCGCCGGGGACCGGAGCCCGGGCAACCGGTGGATCCGCGGCGGCCGTACTTCCTCGCGAACGAACTGGATGCGGCCATCGATGAGGCAGCCGACAGCCGCTACCTCCAGACGGCGCTGGAGGACATCCGTGGCCAAGTCGCCCGGGTGCGGTTCCACGCGCACTCCAACACCGGCCGGCTCGAGCGCGCGACATCGGAGCACATGCAGATCGTCCAGGCCATCCTCGACGGCGACGAAACGTTCGCCGCGCAGGCGACCGCCGTGCACCTGCGCAACAGCCTCTCGAACGTGCTCGACTCGCTGCCGCTCTGAGGTGCAGTTTCTGAGATACATGCACGGGCGGGCATACATGCCGCTTCGGCGGCCCGTCCTCCGTGCCGGTATACATTCGAGGTGTGAGCAGCTCCCTCGTCGCCTCCGTTCCCGCGCAGCGACGAGCCGCCGAAGAGGGGTCGGTGGGGGAGCCGACGCCCCTCGCCGAAGGGCTGTGGTGTCTCCCGCTCGCCACGGGAACCCGCTCCCCCGTCGCAACCCCCTGCTACCTCATCGCGGGGGACGACGGATCGGTGCACGTCGTCGATCCCGGCGTGTCGGCCACGTCGTCGGAGCAGTGGCGGTATGCGCTCGCGTCGTGGGGAATCCCCATCGAGCGGATCGCCTCCGTGACGGCGACGCACATGCACCCTGATCATCTCGGCGGCGTCGCCGCGCTCGCCCGCGAGTCCGGAGCCGTGGTGCAGTTGGCGGAGCGCGAGGTGAAGGCGATGGATGCCGCCGCAACCCGCGAGTCGGACGACCTGGTCGACACGATCCGGTCATGGGGTGCGCCGGACGGCGTGCTGGACGACTTCACCTACATCGCGGCTCGGGCTCCGCGCCCCGAGCGCCCCGTCGTCGACGTGCTCTTGCGGGACGGCGACCTTCTCGACATCCCCGGCCGGACGCTGCGTGTGATGGCCACTCCGGGTCATACGCCGGGGCACATCTGCCTCGACCTGCCGGATGAGGGACGCGTCGTGGTCGGCGATCTCATCCTGCCCACGACGTTCCCGGGAATCGGGCTCGGGGGCGACGCCGATCATGGGGCTCTGCGCGACTACCACCGGTCGCTCGACGCGCTCGATGCCCTCGGCGACCGCGAGGTGCTGCCCGGCCACGGGTATTGCTTCAGCGGACTCTCGCAGCGCGTGGACGAGACGCGTCGTCATCATCGCCGGCGCACGCAAGAGGTGCGACGCGCTCTCGAGAACGGGGCGTCGAGCACGTGGGACGTTGCCGTGCACTTGACCTGGACGGCCGGCTTCGCGAACCTCCGCGGCTTCTTCCTGTTCTCCGCGCTCCAGCAGACGGCGATGCACATCGATCACGTGCGCGGCGGGATCGAGTAAGAAGTCTCCTTTACGGGTATACAGGGAGCAATCTGGCAAGAGGTACTTGCGGCAAATTGCCGGGGGTGGGAGTCTTGTCATCAGTTGCTTGTATACACAGGCGCAAACGACGACAGCGTTGGTCGGAATGGCGGACGGGAGTTCCCAGCCGGTGGTCGTCGGCCATACGCAGCGATGCGCCGATCGGCAGTGCCGGAGATCGACGCCCCGGTTCCCCCGGCGCTGCGACACCCGTCCGGCATCGCTCAACGAGGAGTCGCTCCTATGTCAACGACCGTTCAGCAGGGGGCACGCAAGCAGCGCAACCCCTGGGTGGTCCTCTTCGGATCGGGAATCGCGCAGATGTTCGGTCCCGGCCCGCTCGTTCTGGTCACCCTCGGCGTCTTCGTCATCCCGATCACGCAAGACACCGGCTTCGGCCGCACGACGGTGACCGGTGCGTACTCCGTCGCCGCTGTCGGCATGGCCATCGGCCTTGTCATCGTCGGCCGGCTGCTGGACCGCTACGCGGTGCGCTACATCCTGGTTCCCTGCTTCACTCTGTTCTGCATGTCGACCGCCCTCATCGCGTTGATGCCGGCCAACCCCATCGCCTTCCTCGTGCCCTTCTTCCTGCTGGGCTTCTTCGGCGCCGGAACTTTCATCCCGTTCACGAAGGCGCTCATCAGTTGGTTCGACAACAAGCGCGCTCTCGCCATTGGCATCTCGGCGGGCATCGCGGCGCTGGGCGGATCGATCACTCCCGTCCTCGCAGGCGCCTTCATCGGCAACTACGGATGGCGCGCGGCGTACGCGCTGCTGGCGCTCATCGCTCTGGTGGTGTCGCTGTCGATGATCTTCGCCTTCGTGCGCGCGCGCGCCGAACGTCACGTGCGCGGTCGCCTCGTCACCGAGACGCTGGACGACGGCAAGGAAGTGAGCCTCGAGCAGCCTGGCCTCACCTTCCGCGAGGCGCTGAGGGGCCGCTACTTCTGGATGCTGACGCTTGCCCTCGGGGCGGTGGGTGTCGCGGTCGTCGGCCTGCAGGTGCACCTCGTGCCGATGATGACCGACCGGGGAATGGATCCGGCGCAGGCGGTGCTCCTCATCACGATCTTCAGCCTCTCGGGACTCGCCGGCCGGGTCGTCGGCGGATTCCTGATCGACCGCATCCACGGCACCGTCATCGGCCCGATCGTCATCGCCGCTCCCGTCCTGGGCATGTTCTTCCTGCACCCGCCCTTCTGGTCGGCGGGGATCGCGGTCGGTCTCATCGGTCTGGCGTATGGCATCGAGGGCGATCTGGTCGCATTCTTCATCACCCGCTACCTCGGCACCCGTCACTTCGGGCAGATCTTCGGCATCGTGCAGTCGGTATTCCTCATCGGCACCGCGTTCGGGCCGCTCCTGCTCGGCATCGCCTACGACACCACCGGAAGCTACGATTCGGTGCTGCCGGGGCTCGGGGTGGTGCTCATCGTGTGCGCGATCACGATCGCGCTGCTCGGCCGGTACCCGTATCCGGCGGTGAAGGGCTTCGACAGCGTCGCCGCCAAGGACGAGTTCGCCGCCGCCGAGCTGCTCAGCGAAAGAGCGGAGGAGGAGGACCAGGTCGAGGCGAGCGGTGAGGTCGTCACCGCCGGCGGCGCCGAGCAGGCGCAGAAGAGCCCGCTGAACTGAGCCGACCCGCGTCGGCGTACACCGTATGGACTCCCCTTCCCCATCCCGACCGCGCGACCCTCGCCTCGTGACGGGAGTTCTGGCGCTCGCCGGCGTCATGACCTCGTTGCAGCAGACGATGATCATGCCCGTTCTGCCCGCATTCGAGGAGCCCTTTGACGCCACCCCGGCCGAGACCTCGTGGCTCGTGACCGCGACCCTCCTGACGGCCGCGGTGGCCACTCCTCTGCTCGGCCGCCTCGCCGACATCTACGGCAAGCGGCCCCTGCTGCTCGTGTGCATCGCCGCGATCGCCGCCGGGTCCACGGTCGGAGCCCTGGCGCCGAGCCTCGGGATGATCGTCGCTGGCCGAGCGCTCATCGGGGTCGGGATGGCGGTCGTCCCCATCGGAATCTCCACGCTGCGCGACGAGCTCCCCCCGGAGCGCATCCCGATGGGCGTCGCTCTGATGAGCGCCAGCTTCGGCGTCGGCAGCGGCGTCGGCTTCCCTCTCGGCGGGATCCTCGCCACGAGCGTCTCGTGGCGGGTGATCTTCGCGCTGACGACGGTGCTCGCGCTCGTGGTGCTCGTCGCCGTGGGGCTCGTCGTCCGCCGGGTGCCAGCGGGCAGGGAGGGCGGATTCGACGTCCTCGGAGCTGGACTGCTCAGCGCCGCGATCCTCGCCCTCCTGCTGGGCCTGACCGGCTCCGTCCCCTCGGGCGTGCCGGGGGGCGCTCTCACGTGCTTCCTCGTGTTCGCCGTCGCGTTCGTCGCCTGGGTGCTGTGGGAGGTCCGTGCCGTCGACCCGCTCGTCGACCTCCGTCTCGCTCTTCACCGTCCGGTGGCCCTCACTAATATCGCAACCGCGACTTTCAGCTTCGGCATCTTCACCAACGTCCTCGGCAGCGCGATGCAGGTGCAGGCGCCGGGCACGGAGAGCGGCGGGTTCGGCCTGGACGAGGCCGGCGCAGGTCTGTTCCTCGTTCCATCCGCCGTCGCTTTCTTCGCCATGGCGCCCGTCTCCGCCTGGCTCATCGGATGGGCGGGTGGTCGGTGGGTGCTGGCGCTCGGCGGCGGCGTCATGGCGGCCGCGTTCGCTCTGCGGATCATCTGGAACGCCCAGCTCTGGCACGCCGTGCTCTTCTCCACGGTCATCGCGGTCGGCACCGCGTTCGTCTTGGCGGCCGCCCCGTGGTTGCTCTTCCGCAACGTGCCACGCGAGCAGACCGCTTCGGCCACGAGCGTCAACGCCCTCGTGCGTTCGGTGGGGACGGCGGTGAGCTCCGCGACCGCGGCCGGCGCGATGGCCCTTGCCCTTCCGCCCGCGTGGTCGGCCGTCTCCCCGTTCGACCTCCTGTTCGCCGTCGCCGCAGTCGCGTGCGGGACGGGATGCATCCTGTCTCTGGCAATTCCGCGCAGCACGACGGGCGGGTCTGCGCCGCCCTATCCGGAGGGAGCGCCATGAGCCAGCTGGGGACCACCGTGTCGGCCGGCGTCGGACTCATCGAGATCCATCACGTCGCGCGCAACAACGCACTCACGGCGACCATGTGGCGTCGGCTTCCCGCGATCCTCGAGGACTGGGAGCAGGAGGACGAGGTACTCGCGGTCGTGTTGCGCGGCACCGGGGGGACGTTCTCGGCGGGCGCCGACATCGACGACGTGCCGGCCATCCTCTTCGACGACTCCCGGGAGGACCTCATCTCGCGGGCGACGAGAAGGCTGGCTTGCTTCCCCAAGCCGACGGTCGCGATCATCGAGGGCCACTGCATCGGCGGGGGATGGGAACTCGCCGGCGCGTGCGATCTGCGCGTGGCGACGCGCAGCGCCGTCTTCGGCGTTACGCCCGCGCGTCTGGGCGTCGTCTATCCCGTGTCGGGAGTGCGCAGACTCGTGGGCCTCGTGGGTCCGGGCGTAGCGCGACAGCTGCTTCTCACCGCCGAGCTCGTCCCCGCCGAGCGGGCGTATCGGTGGGGGATGGTGACGACACTCGCGGAGGACTCCGCGATCGACGAGATCGCCGCCGGCGTGGTTCGCACGCTCCTCAGCCGCTCGCAGCTGTCCGTCCGCGCCGCCAAGGAGATGGTCATGCTCCATGACGATCCCGAGGCGCAGCGCGCCGCGCACGACCGCTGGGCCGCCGCATCCCTCCTCAGCGGTGAGCTCGAAGAGGGACGGCGGGCGTTCCTCGAGCGGCGGGCGCCGCTCTTCCCGTGGCGCGGCACGCCCGCTGCCGCCGCGCCGGGTAAGCTCTAAACTTCGGTCATGGACAACCATGAGGTGGTGGAGAAGCTCCGCGCGGCGGTGCTCGAGCTCGCGTCGCACGACCCCGGTTCGGAGCTCACCGTGGCCCGGATCTCGGCGACGGCCGGAATCACGCGCGATGAGTATTACCGGTATGCCTCCAGCCCCATGCAACTGCTCGCCGAGGCGCTCAGCGACGAGCTCCTGACGATGTACGACGAGACCGGGGAACAGTACCCCCCGCAAATCGCGCGGGCGATGCGCCCTCGTCTCGCGCTGACCCACATCGCGAAGTGGGCAGCCGTGTACGGCGGGCCGCTGCGCAACGAGCTCATGGGGGCGCTGCGGCAGACCCTCGCCCCGTCCTTCCGGATGATCAACGAGGAGGACCTGCGTGCCTTCCCTGAGCTCATGCCTGAGGGGATGCCCGCTGACGATCTCGCGATCGAGTTCGTCTCGGCCTACATCTCCGGCGGGGGGATGGCCGCCATCGAGGTCTGGGTCAGCGAGCCCGAGCCGGATGTCGAGCGCGGCCTACAAATGCTCATGGCCGTATCCCCGCTGACCAAGATCGACGACGAGAAGGTCCAGGAGTACCTCCGCCGGCGCGGCTGACCCCGACGCCCGCCGTTCCCGCCGCCGGCCCCGCACTCTCGACCCGCCGAGATGACGTGATCTCGGCGGGCTGTGAGGGGGATGCGGGATACAGTGATCAAGAGTCCCTGTATACATAGCGCGTATCGTCCGACCCTGTAGTCATACCACTACAGGAAAGGGCGAGGGAATGACCGATCTCACTGGAAAGGTTGCCGTCGTCACGGGCTCCGCTCGCGGCATCGGCAAGGCCATCGCACAGCGCTTCGCCGGGCTGGGCGCGAACGTCGTCGTCAACTATTCGGGCGACGCGGAGAACGCCGCGCGCACCGTCGCCGAGATCGAAGCCGGGGGCGCGCGCGCCATCGCCGTCCAGGGCGACGTGTCGTCGACCGCGGATCTCGACCGGCTCTTCCAGACGGCGATCGACACCTTCGGACGCGTCGACATCGTCGTCGCGAACGCGGGCGTCGAGGTGGTCGGGATGCCGATCGTCGATGTCACCGAGGAGCAGTTCGACCGCTCGTTCGCCATCAACTCCAAGGGCACCTTCTTCACCCTCGCCAAGGGCGCGAAGGTCGTCGAGGATGGCGGACGCCTCCTCTACATCGCGTCGACGACCGCCATCGGCTGCCACCCGACAGCCGGCCTGTACGGCTCGAGCAAGGTCGCGGGTCTGCAGACCGTCGGTGTGCTTGCACAGGAAATCGGCGCCCGCAACATCACCGTCAACTCCATCATCCCCAGTTCGGTCGCGGGTGCCGGGATCTTCACCGGAGCGACCCCGGGCGATGCGATTCACCAGATGAACTCCATCCGCCCCCTCGGCGGCCGGCTGGGCACCCCAAAGGATGTCGCGGACGCAGCCGAGTACTTCGTCAGCGACCTGGCCGACTGGGTCAGCGGCACTTCGCTGCTCGTCGCCGGCGGCCTTCAGCAGTAGGCGTCCGGCCTCGGCGGCCCCGCCTTCCATTCCCACACACACCTCAACGTCACAATCCAACCCCCGCAAAGAAAGCGAGACATCCCATGTCCGACCGAAAGATCGCCCTCATCACTGGCGGCAGCCGCGGCCTCGGCCGCGCCGACGCCCTGGCGCTCGCCGACACCGGCGTCGACGCCATTCTCACCTACCGCACCGGCCGCGACGGGGCCGAGCAGGTCGTGCGCGACATCGAGGCGAAGGGCGGCAAGGCCGTCGCGCTCCCGCTGGACACCTCCGTCGTCTCGAGCTTCGCCGACTTCGCCGCCCAGGTGCGCGAGGCGCTCAGCTCCACCTGGGGTGCTGAGCGCTTCCACGTCCTCGTCAACAACGCCGGTATCGCCCACGTGGCTCCGTTCGCCGAGACGACCGAGGCGGACTTCGACGCCATGGTGAACGTGCACTTCAAGGGCCCGTTCTTCCTGACCCAGACACTGCTCCCGCTCCTCGCGGACGGCGGCAGCATCGTCAACTACTCGACCGGTCTGACGCGGTTCGTCGCCGAGGGCAGCTCCGCCTACGCGAGTATGAAGGGCGCGGTCGAGGTGCTCTCGAAGTACCAGGCGAAGGAGCTCGGCAAACGCGGCATCCGCGTGAACGCCGTCGCCCCCGGCCCCACCGCGACCGACTTCGGCGGCGGCTTCATGAAGTCGGACCAGTTCCGCGCAGGCGCCGGATCGCAGATCGCCCTCGGCCGCGTCGGCGAGCCCGAGGACATCGGCGAGGCCATCGCGGCACTGGTGTCGGACGCGGGCCGGTGGATCACCGCCCAGCGCATCGAGGTGTCGGGCGGCGCGCTGCTCTGACGAACCCGGCGGAGCCCCGATCGTCGCACGCCGGGGATCCGGGCTCCGCTCTCTCCCAGCCGCTTCGCCACAGACCGAGAGGTCGTGGTTAGGGCAGCACGCTGCGGTCAGCGCGCGCCGGCGATGCCGATGCCTCGCGCCTCCAGATCCAGGGATGTCGCGTAGTTGGAGACCTCGACGGCGGCGAGGTTCGTCTTCATCAGCGCGAAGGCGGCCGTGGGACCGGCCGCGAGCCGCCGGCAGAACGCCAACCCCTCCTCGCGCAGAGCGTCGTCGGGCACCACCTGGCGCACCAGCCCGAGGCGCTCGGCCTCGGCGGCGTCGATGCGGGGCGTGAGCATGAGGATCTCCAGAGCGCGCGCCCGACCGACCAAGCGGTGCAGGCCGTAGGTCACCCCGTTGTCGCCGGCGAGCCCGAGGTTCGCGAAGGCGGAGACGAACAGCGAGCTCTCGCCGGCGATGCGGAAGTCAGCGGCGAGCGCCAGGCCCATCCCGCCGCCGGCTGCTGCGCCGTTGACGAGGGCGACGGTCGGCTTGCGTACGGCGTAGAACGCGCCGGCGAACTCCGCGTGGAACCGCCGCATGGCGGTCTCGAGGTCGAGGGCGGCTGCGCCCAGCCCCGGCGAGACCGTGAGGGCGGGCTCCTTGCGGTCGGCGCCCGCGCAGAAGGCGTCACCGGCGCCGGTGACCGCCACCACCCGGACGGCCGGGTCCGCGTCGGCGCGGCGGATCGCCTCCGCGAACCCCGATCGCAGCGCGTCCGTCACCGCGTTCTTGCGCTCCGGTCGGTTCAGGGTGATCAGCAGCACACCGTCGTCGACGAACTCCGAGAGCACGACATCCCTGCCCGTCATACTGGCCGTTCCGTACGGTCGTGGCGGCGCACCGCATCCCGCGTCTGCTGCCAGTCCTCGTCGGTCCAGTCCCGTCGTTCGTCGCCGCGCGAGTTGTAGCGCAGGTGGTCGCCGCCGTCGATGATGACCGTCTGGCCGTTGACGTACTCGCTGCCGGGCGCCACAAGGAAGACGGCCAGGTTCGCCAGCTCCGACATGCGCCCGTTGCGGCGCATCGCGTTCGCGTCGTTGGGTCCGCCGGGCTCGAGCGGCTCCGCGCCGACGCGCAGGTGAGCCTGCGTGCCGGCGGTGGGGAAGGCCCCGGGCGCGAGAGCGTTGAGCCGGATGCCCTTCGGGGCCCACTCGAGGGCGAGCGAGCGCGTCATCATCTCGATGCCCGCCTTCGACATCGCGGAGGGGATCGTGTATGGAACGCCGCCGCCGATCCAGCTCGCGAGCACGGAGAGCACGGCCCCGCGGTCCCCGCCCGAGATCCACCGACGTCCGCAGGCCGCGGTCATGAGGAAACCCCCGCGGAAGACGATGTTCGCGATGGCGTCGAAGCCGCGGGGGGAGAGGTCTTCGGTGCGGCTAAGGAAGTTGCCGGCAGCGTTGTTCACGAGTGCGGTCAGCGGTCCGTCGGCCCAGATCGCGTCGAACATCGCCTCCACGGCATCGGCGTCGCGGATGTCGCGGGCGAGCGGGGTGACCGAACCCCCGTGCCGCGCTGTCAACTCTGCGGCGGCGGCGGCGAGGACGTCGCCGCGTCGTCCGCAGATGTATACCTGGGCGCCGAGGACGAGGAACGCCTCCGCCATCTCGCGGCCGAGGCCGGTGCCGCCGCCAGACACGAGAATCCGCTCCCCGCGCAGGATTCCCGGACGAAACATCAACTCTTCAGCATCCATCGCCGCTCCTCTGCGTCGCTGCACGGTCTTGCCGTCGGCACCACCATAGAGCACCGGGCACAGTTGCTGTATACACAGTTTCGCCGCTCAGCCGGGAAGACGCGACCCCAACGTGAGCTTATGTACACGATCAGCGGTCCTTCTTCCGCTGCATTGGACTCAAGAAGCACTTTGTGTATACGCTATGGGAGAAAGCGTCGGAGGGAGTGTGCATGCGGGCGAGTGAACACGCGTACGCGGCCCTCCTCGAGGAGATCCAGGTGGGGATCCTCCCCCCCGGCGCGGTGCTCGGTGAGGTCGAGCAGGCCGCCCGTTTCGGCGTCAGCCGTACGCCCCTGCGTGAGGCGATCGGACGCCTTGTGGCCGACGGCCTCGCGGTGCAGCAGTCGCCGCGCGTCACCGTCGTCGCCGCCATGGACGCCGACGACATCCGGCAGCTGTTCACCGTGCGCCGGTCTCTCGAGGAGACCGCCGCGCGCCTCGCGGCCGCCCGTCGCGAGGCCGCACGCGCGTTCGACGCCCTCGCGCGCGCGTTCGCCGCCGTGACCCTCGGCGACGCGGACGCTCGCGACGACTACTACTCGCTGATCGCCGCCTTCGACGCCGAGCTCGACCGCGCCGCCGCCAACGACTATTTGAGCGCCGCCCTGCGAACCCTCCGCACGCACCTGGTCCGGGTGCGCCGGCTCGCCCGCGACAACCCCGAGCGACTGACTCGCTCGGTGCAGGAGCACCATCTCATCGCCGCGGCGATCGCCGACGGGAACGCAGAGCTTGCCGCCCACGCGACCCACATCCACCTCCACAACGCGCTGGAGTTCACTCTCGCCGCCCTCCCCGACACGGTCGCGCCCGACTCGGAGCCGCGGCCGCCGTCCCGCCGACCGAAAGGCACAGCATGACCGTTCCCACCCACGTCCGCGTTCACCGCAGCGACGAGAATCTCGCCCGCTCCGAACAGCTGGCGTGGAAGATCGCCGAGGTCGCCGTCGACCCCGTGGAGGTTCAGGCCGACGTTGCCGACATGATCATCAACCGCGTGATCGACAACGCGGCAGTCGCGGCCGCCTCCCTCACCCGGCGGCCCGTGAGCTCCGCGCGCGCGCAGGCCCTCGACCACCCGGTGTCGGCCAACGGCGGCGGGTCGACGGTGTTCGGCTGCGCGAACGACAGGGTCTCGAGCCCCGAGTGGGCTGCCTGGGCCAACGGCGTCGCCGTGCGCGAGCTCGATTACCACGACACCTTCCTCGCCGCGGAGTACTCCCACCCCGGCGACAACATCCCACCGATCCTCGCGGTGGCCCAGCACACCGGTCGCGACGGCGCGGCGCTCGTGCGGGGCATCGCCACCGGGTACGAGATCCAGATCGACCTCGTGCGCGCCATCTCGCTGCACAAGCACAAGATCGACCACGTCGCGCACCTCGGCCCCTCGGCGGCCGCGGGCATCGGCACCCTGCTCGGCCTCGACATCGAGACCATCTACCAGGCCGTCGGGCAGGCACTGCACACGACCACCGCCACCCGGCAGTCCCGCAAGGGCGAGATCTCGACGTGGAAGGCCCACGCGCCGGCGTTCGCGGGCAAGATGGCGGTCGAGGCGGTCGACCGCGCGATGCGCGGCGAGACCAGCCCGTCCCCGATCTACGAGGGCGAGGATGGCGTGATCGCGTGGATGCTGGACGGCAAGGACGGCTCGTACGACGTGCCGCTTCCCGCGCCGGGCGAGCCCAAGCGCGGCATCCTCGACTCGTACACGAAGGAGCACTCGGCGGAGTACCAGGCGCAGGCGTGGATCGACCTCGCGCGCAAGCTGGGCACGCAGCATCCGCAGCTGCGCGATCCCGCGAACGTCGCATCGATCGTGCTGCACACGAGCAACCACACTCACGTCGTGATCGGCTCGGGTGCGAACGACCCGCAGAAGTACGACCCGAACGCGTCTCGCGAGACGCTCGACCACTCGATCCCCTACATCTTCGCCGTCGCGCTGCAAGACGGCACGTGGCACCACGTCGACGCGTACGCGCCCGAGCGCGCGGGCCGCGCCGACACCGTCGCGCTGTGGCGGAGCATCACGACGGCCGAGGACGCGGAGTGGACCCGCCGCTACCACTCGGAGGATCCCGACGAGAAGGCCTTCGGCGGGCGCGTGGTTATCACCCTGACCGACGGATCCACGATCGAGGACGAGATCGCGGTCGCCGACGCCCACCCGCTCGGCGCGCGACCCTTCGCGCGAGCCGACTACGTGCGCAAGTTCCGCCTGCTGGCCGACCCCGTGCTCGCGCCCGAGGAGATCGAGCGCTTCCTCGCGCTCGCCGAACGGCTTCCCGAGCTCAACGCCGACGAGGTGCGCGAGCTCAACATCGTCGCAAAGGCCGGCGTGCTCCGGGCGGCCCCGTCCCCGAGAGGACTCTTCTGATGCTGTACAGCACGACTCCCGCGGCCGAGAAGCGCCGCCTGTTCCGCGAGCGGCTCGGCTCGGGCGAGCTCCTGCGCTTCCCGGGCGCCTTCAACCCGCTCTCCGCCCGGCTCATCGAGCGCAAGGGGTTCGAGGGCGTCTACATCTCGGGCGCCGTCCTAGCCGCCGACCTGGGGCTCCCCGACATCGGCCTCACGACCCTGACCGAGGTGGCCGGTCGCGGTCAGCAGATCGCGCGCCTGACCGACCTCCCGGCGATCATCGACGCCGACACGGGGTTCGGCGAGCCGATGAACGTCGCCCGCACCATCCAGACCCTCGAGGATGCCGGGCTCGCCGGCGCGCACATCGAGGATCAGATCAACCCGAAGCGGTGCGGTCATCTCGACGGCAAGGCGGTGGTCGACGAGGACACGGCGATCAAACGCATCCGCGCCGCCGTCGACGCCCGGCGCGACCCCAACTTCCTGATCATGGCGCGTACCGACATCCGCGCTGTAGAGGGGATGGATGCCGCGATCGACCGCGCGAAAGCGCTGGTGGATGCCGGCGCCGACGCGATCTTCCCCGAGGCGATGCGAGACCTCGGAGAGTTCGAGGCGATGCGGGCCGCGCTCGACGTGCCGCTGCTGGCCAACATGACGGAGTTCGGCAAGTCGGAGCTGTTCTCCACTCAGCAGCTGCAGAGCGCCGGCATCGACATCGTGATCTGGCCGGTGTCGCTGCTGCGGATGGCGATGGGTGCGGCCGGCCGTGCCCTCGACGACCTCGACACGAAGGGTCACCTCCGTGGCAGGCTCGACGAGATGCAGCACCGTGCCGACCTGTACGACCTCATCGATTACGAGCACTACAACCACTTCGACACGACCGTCTTCAATTTCCAGATCACCCGCTGACCCGCGACGCTCCCGTGGCTTGCCCGTTTCTCCGCGTTTCGCGCACGAAGAACCCGGGGAAACGGGCAAGTCAGCGGGCTGGGACACCACTCGAAGGAGAGAGAAATGACCGACACCGACATCAAGAAGGGACTGGCCGGCGTGGTGGTGGATTACACCGGCGTCAGCAAGGTCAATCCTGAGACCAACAGCCTGCTGTATCGGGGGTACCCGGTGCAGGAGCTCGCGGCCACCCAGTCGTTCGAAGCCGTGGCCCACCTGCTGTGGCACGGCGAGCTGCCCTCGCACGAGCAGCTCGCCGCCCTGCGTGCGACCGAGCGCAAGAACCGCGCGCTCCAGACAGATGTCAAGGCTGCGATCGACCTCCTCCCGCTCGACGCGCACCCGATGGACGAGGTGCGCACGGCGGTCAGCGTCATCGGCGCGCGCGAGACCGCCGGCATCTCGAACGTGATGGATGCCGTAGGCACCCACGAGCAGAACCTCGAGCGCAGCATCCGGCTCTTCGGCGAGCTGCCCGCGATCGTGGCGTACGGCCAGCGGCGCCGCCGCGGACTCGAGCCCGTTGACGCCCGCGACGACCTCGACTATGCGGCGAACTTCCTGTGGCTGACCTTCGGCGAGGAGCCCGACGAGGTGGTCGTCGACGCGTTCAACCGCTCGATGATCCTGTACGCCGAGCACTCCTTCAACGCCTCCACCTTCACGGCGCGCGTGGTCACGTCCACTCTCAGCGACCTGTACTCGGCGATCGTCGCCGCGATCGGTGCTCTCAAGGGGCCGCTGCACGGCGGCGCGAACGAGGCCGTGCTGCACATCTTCGACGAGATCGGGGAGGCGGACAACGTCGTGCCGTGGCTCGACGAGGCGCTCGCGCACAAGCGCAAGATCATGGGCTTCGGCCACCGCGTGTACAAGCGCGGCGACTCGCGCGTACCCACGATGAAGGCCGCCCTCGACACCCTCGTCGCGCACTACGGGCGCCCAGACGTGGCGTCGCTCTACGACGCGCTCGAGAGCGAGTTCGTGAACCGCAAGGGCATCTACCCGAACCTCGACTACCCCTCGGGGCCGGCGTACAACCTCATCGGCTTCGATACCCTCACCTTCACACCGCTGTTCGTCGCCTCCCGCGTGACCGGGTGGACTGCGCACATCATGGAGCAGCAGGCATCGAACGCCCTCATCCGGCCGTTGTCGGCCTACAACGGTCCCGACGAGCGGCACATCGAGGGCTACTTCCCCGACACCGCTGCGCTCGAGGTCGCCGAGCGCGCGGAGGAAGCCGCGGGCTGATGTCCGAAGAAGGTCGTGCCGGTCGCGGTCGCGGGCACCCGCACGGCCGTCGGGAGCTTCGCCGGCGCCTCCCGCGACACTGACCCGTACGAGCTCGGTCGCAGGTGCTGACCGGCGCACTCGCGCGCGCCGGCGTCGCGCCCGACGGCGTGGACGACGCCGTCATGGAACGCATCGCCCGGAACGGCCCCAACGCCTACAACGCACGGTGCGTGGCGCTCGGCGTGGTGGTGCCCGTGCGCGTTCCGGTGTTCACGATCAGCGACGCCCTGGTCATGCGTTCGACGCGACCGGCGCCATCCTCACCGTCCGCGCCGCCGTCGACGTGCAGCGCCGCGACCGCGAGTACGCCCCGTCGGGACGATGTGCATCGGCGGCAGCCAGGCCCACCGGCCCGCTGCGCCGCTGGGCCGGGCCGACCACCCCCAAGACCGCGAGTCTCAGGGGTGAGGCCGGGACGCGTCACACGGGGGCGGCGGCGCGAGCCAGCCGCATCCACGTCTCCACGACGGTGTCGGGGTTCAGCGACATCGATTCGATGCCGCGGTCGAGGAGCCACTCCGCGAGGTCGGGGTGGTCGGAGGGGCCCTGTCCGCAGATGCCGACGTACTTGCCGCGGCGGCGGCAGGCCTCGATCGCCATCTCGAGCATGGCCAGAACCGCGGGGTCGCGCTCGTCGAAGGTCGAGGCGACGAGCGCCGAGTCGCGGTCGAGCCCGAGCGTCAGCTGCGTCATGTCGTTCGAGCCGATCGAGAACCCATCGAAGTGGTCGAGGAACCGGTCGGCGAGTACCGCGTTCGACGGCAGCTCGCACATCATGATGAGCTTCAGCCCGTTCTCCTCGCGGCGCAGGCCGTTCTCGGCGAGAAGCTCCACCACGGCCTCGGCCTCGGCGAGGGTGCGCACGAACGGCACCATGAGCTGCACGTTCGTGAGTCCCATGTCGTCGCGCACGCGCCGCATGGCCTCGCACTCGAGGTCGAAGCAGGCGCGGAACTCGGGCGAGATGTACCGCGACGCGCCGCGGTAGCCGATCATCGGGTTCTCCTCCTCGGGCTCATACAGCGAGCCCCCGATGAGGTTCGCGTACTCGTTCGACTTGAAGTCGCTCAGCCGCACGATGACGGGCTCGGGCGCGAAGGCGGCGGCGATCGTCGAGACTCCCTCGGCGACCCGCTGCACGAAGTACTCTGGGGGCGACGGGTAGGCCGCGATGCGCGAGCGGATGTTATCACCGAGGTCGCCCGGAAGCTCGTCGACGGCGAGCAGGGCACGCGGATGGATGCCGATCTGGCGATTGATGATGAACTCCAGCCGCGCGAGGCCGACCCCGCGGTGCGGGAGCCGCGCGAAGGAGAACGCCTGATCGGGCGTGCCCACGTTCATCATGATCTTCACCGGCAGCTCCGGCATGCGGTCGAGCTCGGTCTCCTCCAGCTCGAACTCGAGCGCCCCGGCGTAGACGTGGCCCTCGTCGCCCTCCGCGCACGAGACCGTGACCTCCTGGCCCTCGAGCAGCACGCGCGTGGCGGCTCCGGTTCCGACGACGGCAGGGATGCCGAGCTCGCGCGCGATGATGGCGGCGTGGCACGTGCGGCCGCCGCGGTTCGTCACGATCGCCGACGCGCGCTTCATGATCGGCTCCCAATCGGGATCGGTCATGTCGGCGACGAGCACCTCCCCAGGCACGAAATCGTGCATCTGGTCGATCGAGGTCAGCACCCGCACGGGACCCGCCCCGATGCGCTGGCCGATCGCGCGCCCCTCGACGAGCACGGGTCCGCGTTCGCGCAGCACGTAGCGGCGCATGACGTTCGCCTTCTCGCGCGAGACCACCGTCTCGGGTCGGGCCTGCAGCACGTACAGCCGGCCGTCCAGACCGTCCTTGCCCCACTCGATGTCCATGGGGCGGCCGTAGTGCTCCTCGATGACGACGGCGATCCGGCCCAGCTCCTCTACCTCGGCGTCCGTGAGAGAGAAACGCGCGCGGTCGGCGGGGTCGACATCGGCGAAGACGGTGCTCGCGCCGGCGCTGCGGCCCTCCGCGTAGCGCATCGTGATCGCCTTCTCGCCGAGCGAGCGCTTCAGCACTGCTGGGCGGCCCGCCCGCAGTGCGGGCTTGTACGCGTAGAATTCGTCGGGGTTGACCGCGCCCTGCACGACCGCTTCGCCGAGTCCATACGAGCTGGTCACGAAGACCGCCTGGTCGAACCCGGATTCGGTGTCGACGGTGAACATGACCCCCGATGCTCCGACATCCGAGCGCACCATCCGCTGCACCCCGGCGGAGAGAGCGACCTCGGCGTGGTCGAAGCCGTGGTGCACGCGGTAGGCGATCGCTCGGTCGTTGTACAGCGAAGCGTAGACGCTGCGGATCGCCTGCAGGATGTTCTCGACGCCGCCGATGTTGAGGAACGTCTCCTGCTGCCCGGCGAACGAGGCATCGGGGAGGTCTTCGGCGGTCGCGCTCGAACGGACCGCCCACGTCACCCCCTCCGGATCGGCGTCGTCGCGAAGCAGGGCGTCATAGGCCTTGCGGATGTCGCGCTCGAGGTCGGCGGGGAACGGCTGAGATTCGACCCACTCTCGCACGGTCGCACCGACGCGCGCGAGCTCCGCGACGTCGTCCGTGTCGAGCGCCTCCACGACCGAGCGAATGCGGTCGGCCAGAGCGTCCTCGGCGAGGAAGCGGCGATACGCGTCGGCGGTCGTCGCGAAGCCGCCGGGCACCCGCACCCCGGCCGAGGACAGGTGGGAGATCATCTCCCCGAGCGAGGCGTTCTTGCCGCCGACGGAGGCGAGGTCAGACATGCCGATCTCGCCGAACCACAGGATGTTGGACATCGGTTCTCCCTCTCGTGGGTTGCTTCCGCGGGCCTCAGCCGCGCAGCTTCTTGGACTGCAGAATCACGGCCGACATCTCCTCGACGCTCTTGGTCGCGGAGTTGAGGAACGGCACGCGCGTGCGCCGGTACAGGTCCTCCGCCCGGCGGAGTTCGAGAGTGCATTGCGCGAGGCTCGCGTATCGCGATTCGGGGCGGCGCTCGTGGCGGACCCGGCTGAGCCGCAGCGGTGTCGTCGTCAGCCCGAAGCAGCGGTCGGCGTACGGGCCGACCGTGCGCGGAAGCCCGTCGGTGGGGAAGTCGTCGTCGGTGAGCGGATAGTTGGCCACCAGCAGCCCGTACTGGAGCGCTAGGTACATCGTCGTGGGTGTCTTGCCGCAGCGGGACGGCGCGATGATGATCACGTCGGCCTGATCGAGCGCCCTGGCGCTCTGCCCGTCGTCGTGTTCGATGGCGTACTCGACCGCGCGCATCCGCGCGAAGTACCGCTGCACGTCTCCCACGCCGTGGTACTGGCCGAGCTGCTCGCTCGCCGTCGTCCCGAGCGCGCGCTCGAGCTCGTCCAGGTGCCCGCCGAGCAGGTCGATGATCTTCGCGGGCGAACGGGCGAGCTCCGCGCGGATGTCCGCGGCCTTCACGGTGGTGAAGACGATCGGCTCGAGCCCGTCGGCAGCGGCCTGCTCGATTTCGGCGACCACCGCGCGGGCACCGGCAACCGTGTCGACGAAGGGAACCGTCCGGCGGCGGAACGCGATCGCCGGGAAGTTCACCAGGAGAGCACTGCCGAGGGTCTCGGCGGTGATTCCGGTGCTGTCGGAAAGGAAGTAGGCGGCTCGCTCGGGCGCGGGCAGGGGTGTCGCACCCGCGACCGCGGGCAGGAATAGGTCGCTCACGTGCTCACCCCCTGTCTGTATACAGAGAGGTTAGAGAGCTTCTCGCCGACAGCCGCGCGCTCGAACGGTGAAAGTTGCCGCGATCTTTCGCGCCGCTTGATTTTGCGCCGTTCTCACGGGGAGAGTCTCCTCGCTCGTCGCCCAGCGACGGGAGGGTGGATCGACGGCCGTGGCAAGGCTGGCCCTCCGCGAATACAACGGAGGTATACAGGCGAGGGAATCGACGTGATCGATCGCGCCGAACTGGCGATGTTCCTACGGACGCGGCGGGAGTCGCTGCAACCTGAAGACGTCGGTATGACACGAGGAGCACGTCGGTGCACGCGAGGGCTTCGGCGGGAGGAAGTGGCATCGCTGTGCCACATGTCCACCGACTACTATGCCCGTCTTGAACGGGGGACCGGTCCGCACCCGTCGGAGCAGATGATCGCCTCGATCGCGCAGCGCCTTCACCTGACCCTCGACGAACGCGACCACCTGTTCCGACTCGCTGGGCACAACCCCCCCACCCGGGGGCCGTCCGGACTTCACATCGGCCCCGGGATGCTGCGCATCCTCGACCGGCTCGAGGACACGTCCGCGGAGATCGTGACGGAACTGGGCGAGACGATCCGCCAGACCGCTATGGGCCGCGCTCTCATGGGGGCGCGGGTCGCTACGGGGATGGATCGCAGCCTCGGGTATCGGTGGTTCATGTATCCGGCCATCCGGGACGGCTATCCGCCTGAGGAGCGGACTCAGCGGCTTCGTAGCTCTCGGTGCGGGTCTGCTCCTTGTACCGCTTGCGCTGATCGCGCTAGCAAACTGGGTTCATCGACCGCGGTCCGCGAGCGAAGCTGCCTGGTGGAATCGCGATCTTGATCACAAGCTGGCTTGCCATACTCGTCCTTGCAGCGGGAGTCGGCGCCGTTGCTGTCGGTATCCCGTTCAACGCGCAGTCGAGCCTCTCCCCATTCCTCACCTGGCTTGTGATGCTGGGTCCCTTCACAGCGATCGGAGTCGTAGTCGCCGTCGTGACTCGAACGGTGAGCTGGAAGCGAAGCGCCCCAGCGGCGTCGCTTAGATCGATCCTCGTCGCGCCTTCGTTATCGATTCGATGCGCGACCGATCGTGGACTGACGCGGGATGACTTGGAATCGACTGAAGTGCCGGCGGGGTGGAAGGCTCGCATTCGGGTCCTTGATGCGATCGAGGAGGAAGTTCACGGCTGTCGACGCAATCTCATCACGCCCGGCATCCACCGTGGACAGAGTGGGGAGCGAGTACCGAGTCTCGTCTGTATCATCGAACCCGATAATTGCCACATCCTCTGGAATCCTCAGCCCAGCGTGTTGAAGGACGCTCATCGCACCGAGAGCAAGGGCATCGCTGAAGGCAACGACGCCATCGAAGGCTATGTCGCTCTCGATCAATTCTCCGATCGTTGCAGCGCCATCGGCGCGATGCCAGCTACGAGTCTCGCCGATCAGGGCCTGATCGTGCGGTATCCCTGCGGCTTCGAGGGCATCAAGGTAGCCGCGGAACCTCAAGCCTGACGATCCGACTACTTCGCCGCGTTGTGCTCCGAGGGCGACTATCCGCTTTCTCCCGATCGACAGGAGATGGTCGGTAGCCGCGCGCGACGCTTCCACGTTCTGCATGGTGACGTGGTCGACAGGGGCATTGAAGATTCGTTCGCCCAGGAGAACGGTGGGTGTGGAGGTCTCGAAGAGGTAAGCATCTTCTTCTCCGAGCGCGAGGGCGCTGAACAGGATGCCGTCGACCATCTTGGTCCGAGAGCCCCGAAGCACTTCCACCTCGCGATCTCGATCCAACCCGACCGGCTCGATGAGAACGAACACGTTCTCAAGCGCCGCCGCGGTGATAACGGAATCGGCGAGCTCGGCGAAGTATGGGTTCCGTAGGTCCGGAATCACCAGGGTTATCACGCCGGTTCGGCCCAGTCGTAGGCCGCGTGCAGTGAGGTTTGGTCGGTACCCAAGGGTTCTCACCGACTCGAGCACCCGCTCCCTGGTGGCTGCGCTGACAAAAGGGTATTGGTTCACTACATTCGAAACGGTTCTAACCGAGACCCCAGCAGCTTGTGCGACGTCGCGCAGAGTAACTGAAGCGGGCACAGAACTCCTCTTTTCCTCGGGCACCACCCTAGAGCGTGCGCAGAGTTGAATTTCCCTTAGGGTGGACCACTCGGCCGGTCCGGCCCGCACTAGCATCTCGCGTTCGCATTTGACGGCGCTCCTTGACGCCACGCGCGTTCCAAGCGTATCGTTTGCAACGTTGCAAATTTGCAACGTTGCAAACCCAGTAGTCGGCACCACCGGCGCCGACAAGATACCGCACCGCGGACGTGGCACCCGCCGTCCGCGCTCCGAGGAGAAGAGACAATGAAGTTTCCTGAGAAAAGGCTCCGCCGTACCGCAGCAGCGGCCGTTGGCGGGAGCGCGGTTCTCGCGTTCGCGTTGACCGGCTGCGGCGGCGGTCAGGCCGCTCCTAACGATGGCGGTTCGGCCACCGAGGGCACCATCAACTGGTGGAGTTGGACACCCACGAACGATGTCGCCGAACAGGAGATCGCGGCTTTCAATGAGGAATACCCGGACATCGAGGTCATCTACAAGAAGGTCCCGATCGAAGACTACGCGGCCTCGTTAAAGCCCGCGCTCGCATCGAACGACGGTCCAGACGTCTACACGGTCTATAACAGCGGTGCCTTCGGCGCAGAGGCGTTCGCCCCCTTCGCCACTGACCTCACCCCAGCTGTGGAACAGATGCTCGGCGAGGATTGGGAGTCCAAGGTCTACGACGGCGGAGTGAAGGCTTACACGATCGACGACCGTCTCGTCGCGGCGCAATACGCCAAGGCGGGCGCTGGGATGATGTGGATCAACCAGGGGATGTTCGACCAGTACGACCTTGAGCCGCCGACGACGCTCGAGGAGTGGGTCTCGGTGTGTGAGACCTTCCGTGAGAATGGGCTCGGCTGCTTCCGGGAGGGCATGGCGAGCTCGGGTTTCGCCGCCGACACCCTGCACTCGATCATGGACAGCGTCAAGCCGGGTGTGTGGACGGATGCGCTCTCAGGAGACGGCAAGTGGTCAGACCCCGCCGTAGCGGAGAGCTTGGAGATTCTGCGCACCCTCTCGGAGGAGGGCATCCTCGACGAGGGCGCGGTCGGTATCGAGCAGTATCCGGACGTTAACAATGCATTCCTCACCGGCAAGGTCCCGATGGTGCAGATGGGCACGTGGTACCAGCAGAACGCCAGCCTCCCCACCCTCACCGCTGCCCTCGAAGGCGCTGGCGTATCTTCGGAAACGCCGGTGATCACGATCATGCCCATGCCGTTCCCAGATGTGGCCGGCAAGGGCAATCCACCGACGCTCTTCGCGGACGTTGATGCCGGCAACTCCGTGAATGCCAAGTCGAAGAACCTCAACGCCGCTACAACGTTCGCTGTCTGGCTGGGTCACTCGGAGGCGGGTCAGCAGGTCGTCACGAACAGCCTTGACTCGTTCGCGACGCTGGATGGCATCGTGCCGCAGTGGGACGAGATCGAACTCGTCGCGCCGGAACTGCAGCGACCCGCGCTGGAGGAGATCACGACGCATCTCGATCAAGCAACGGACTCGCGGTCGTTCGGGCTCTCCGCAGAGGTGAGCCAGGCCATCATCGACGCGTGTCAGGCGATGCTCATCAGCGACAAGTCCGGCCAAGAAGCGGCAGACGATATCCAGGCCGTCGCCGAGGCCGCGCAGAACCGATGAGCGGCTCGGTGATCGTTGGGACGATGTCGTGACCCTGGCGACGGGAGTGGCGTCTACGGCACGGAAGGCCGGCGCGACCTCCGAAGGGCGGTCGCGCCGGCCAGGCCGGCTCCGACGCCCCCCAGGCTTGCCTTGGATCCTGCCAGCGATGATCGTGTCGGTGGGCCTTCTGTACTTCTGCGTCGTGTATACCGGGTACCTCTCGACCCTGAAATGGGATGGAGCCAGCCCACTGCAGACGCCCGTCGGCGCTGACAACTTCACCCGAATGCTGCGGGATCCGGTGTTCTGGCGATCGATCGGAAACACTGTCGCCTTCTTCATCGTCACATTCGTTGTGCAAGTGGCGCTCGGCATCCTGCTCGCGTGCCTCCTGCATTCGAAGCTGTATCTCAAGACGCTTCACAAGGTGCTGATCTTCGTTCCGGTGGTTCTTGCGACAGCGACGACGGCGCCCGTGTTCCGTCAGATGTACGCTCCGGACGGAACGGTGAACGGCTTGCTCGAGGCGGTGGGTTTAGGCGCTCTCGCGCAACCCTGGCTGTCGGACGGAACGTCCGCGCTAATCATCGTGATGTCGGTGCAAATCTGGCAGTCGACCGGGATCGTGTTCGTGCTGTACTACGCGGCGATCGGCCAGATCGACCCGGAGATTCTGGAAGCGGCGCGCCTCGATGGGGCCGGGAACGTGCGGATCGTAGCGTCGATCGTCTGGCCGGGCGTGCGGGGGACGACGATCGCTATCGCAATCTTGACAGCGATCGGGTCGCTGAAGACCTTCGACATTCCGTTCCTCGTCACTGGAGGTGGACCCAGCTACGCCACCGAGTTCCTCGGGACCATGATCTACCGGGTCAGCGTTTCGTTCTCGCAGGTCGGCTACGGCGCGGCGATCTCCGTCGTCCTCCTCGTCCTGGCGGTCGGAACGGCAATCATCATCAGGGTTTCGAGTTCGGAAAGAGAAAAAGTCGATGTTTGAGACCAAGACCGTTCGCGCACGCCTCTTCTTGCAGATCCTCCTCGCCATCATCGTCCTGCCGTTCGTGTTTCCGCTCATCGCGATGGTGCAGGGCTCGCTTGCGGGCGCGGGGTGGGGAAACTACCAGACAGTGCTCTCGTTGCCGCTGCTGCCGGGCTTCTTCATCAACAGTGCGTTGCTCTCGGCGGCAGTCATCCTCATCGTGCTCGCGTGCACCACCATGGCGGCATTCGGCTTCTCGAAGCTGCACATCCGTGGAAAGGAGATCTACTTCTGGATGCTGATGGTGGCGCTCACGTTGCCGGGAGTTGTGCTGCTTGCGCCGCTGTTCGCCACGGTCACCCAGATCGGCGCCTACAACACGCTCTGGGCGGTCATCCTCCCGGTCGCGGCGCTGCAGATCCCGTTCACCGTCCTTCTGGCTCGAAACTTCGCCGACGGCATCCCGAACGAACTCATCGAGGCCGCCCGAGTAGATGGTGCCAGCACGTTCCGGACTTTCTGGCACGTCATGTTGCCGCTCATGAAGCCGATCATGGCCGCGGTCCTTGTACTTGTTTTCATCAACTCGTGGAACGAGTACCTGCTCGCGCTGCTCTTTCTGCAGACGCCCGAGCAGCAGACGATCACGCTGGTACCTCAGTTCTTCGTTGGCCAGTACAACAACGACCAGACCAAGGTGCTCGCGGCGGCGGTACTGACGGGGCTACCCGTCGTCATCGCCTACATCTTCTTGCAACGCTTCTTCGAGCGCGGTCTCGCGGCCGGCGCCTTGAAGTAACCCGATTTCGACGACGCGTCAGGCCGACGCGGAAGCAGCGGACGCCATACGGTGTCCGTCCTAAGGAAGGACGACGATGCCCCACGCCCGTATCGACCTGGACAAGGTGCACGCGCCGCGGTTAGCCGAGTACAGCAGGGCCATCCTCGACGGCATGGTGCGCGGCTTCGGCATGCCCGAGGACGACCTGTTCCAGAGCTTCCGGATGCACGAGCCCGGCGAGCTGTTCTACTCGGCGACGTTCCCCAACCAGCAGCGGGACGACATCATCTTCGTCGAATTGGTTGCGCAGGCCGGGTACACCGATGAGCAGAAGCAAGCAGCGATGGGGGCTATAGCGAGCGAACTGGCGGCGCTCGGGGTGAAGCCGGACAACGTCTTGTGCGTCACCCTTGAAGTGCATGGGGCCGCTTGGTACGCGCCGGATACGCGACACCCGGGAGGGGGGACCGGTAACGACTGACTCGCATTCCTACGCCAGCATCGATTTCAAGGTTATGCGGAGTGGATCCCGGGGCACATCGCTTGCACGAATTCAGAGACTCACTCGAGGGAATGGTCCAACCAGAAACGAAGGTGTCGGGGTCCGCTCTCTTACAGCGAAGTGAGTAGCCTTCGCACCTGACTCGGCATCGCCAATGTCAAAGACAACACATCATTCTGAAAGAGGAAAACATGCTCAAGGTGCTTTTTATCGGAGGTAACGGGATCATCAGCTCGGCGTGCAGCCAGCTGGCGGTCGAGCGAAACCTCGAACTGACTCTTCTCAACAGAGGTCGTCAGACATCGCGACCTCCGATTGACCACGTGGAAACACTGATCGGTGACTCAACGGATGCGCAGAGTGTGCGCGAAGCCGTCGGCGCGAAAAGTTTTGACGTGGTAGTCAATTTCCGCGCTTTCACCCCAGAGCAGGCGCAGGCCGACGTCGACCTCTTCCGCGACCGAACTGGCCAGTACATCTTCATCAGTTCCGCGTCGGCGTACCTAAAGCCCGTGACTCGGTTCCCGATCCTTGAGTCGACTCCACTGAAGAACCCGTTCTGGCAGTACTCGAGGGACAAGATCGCCTGTGAGCGCGTGCTCATGGACGCATTCGAGGAGGACGACTTCCCGGTCACGATCGTACGTCCGTCCCACACCTATGACCGCACCTTAGTGCCCCTGGACGGCGGCTGGACTGCAATCGCGCGGATGAGGGCAGGGAAGCCGACTCTGGTTCATGGAGACGGCACCTCGCTATGGACCCTGACCAATCACCGGGACGTCGCGCGCGGGCTAGTTGGACTCATGGGCCTCGATCGCAGTGTCGGCGATGCCATCCACATCACCAGCGACGAAATTCTCACGTGGGACATGATCGCGAATGAGCTTGCGGCTGCCGCCGGCACCACAGCCAACATCGTGCACGCGGCTTCGAACGCAGTCGCGCGCGCCTTCCCAGAGTGGGCGGACGGAATACTCGGCGACAAGGCCCATTCCGTGATCTTCGACAACAGCAAGATCAAGAGCTTGGTTCCCGACTTCGTGGCCACCGTGCCGTTCTCTCTCGGCGCCCGGGAGATCGTCGATTGGTACGACGACGACCCGAGTCGGCAGGCGGTCGATCGAGAACTTGATGCTCGCATCGACCAGTTCGTAGACCAGCAGTCAATCCACTACTAGCCCCGGACCGCCCGCACCGTCAACCGACAGACAGGTGAACCAATGACCGACTCCGAACCCACGATCTCCGCCAATGTCACGCCGGACGCCGCGAACTGGATGCGACCGCTCGGGAACACCGGTCTCCGCGTGTCGGCGATAACCGTGGGTGGGGCTCCTCTCGGCAGCATGCCAGAACTCTTCGGATATGCCACACCCGAGGAGCAGGCGATCACCCTCGTCGAGGCCGTCTGCGCAAGTCCAATCAGGTCGATCGACACGGCGAACATGTATGGCGACGGCCGAAGTGAACTACGCATCGCCGCGGGACTCACACGCGCGGGCGCTACCGCAGAGGGCATGCTCATCACGACCAAGGTGGACGGGAAAGACGGGGACTACTCGGGCGCCCGCGTCAGGGAGTCCGTCACGGAGAGCCTGGCGCGTCTCAGGGTGGAGTATCTGCCGCTCGTATACCTGCACGACCCGGAGTACGCCCCCGACGCCGGTTTCGAACGTCCCGGCGGGGCGATCGAGGCGTTGGTCGAGCTCAGGAATCGCGGCGTCGTAGGGCATATCGGAATCGCTGGCGGTCACGTGCCCACCATGAATCGGCTCATCGATACCGGTGCGTTCGAGGTCTTGCTGACGCACTCGCGGGCGACTCTCGTCGACGGGAGCGCGAACGAACTCATCGACCGCGCAAAGGCGATGGGGATGGGAGTGGCGAATGCTGCGGTGTATGGAGGCGGGCTCCTCGCGTCGCGTACTGCGCCTCCGCTCTACAGCAACTTCAAGCCCGCACATCCGGAAGTCCTATCTGCTACCTCGGCACTATTCGATCTTGCGGACGAATTCGGCATCGAACTCGCTGACGCCGCCGCGCAACACTCGCTTCGCGACTCGCGAATCGACACCACCATCGTCGGCATGTCGAAGCCGAAACGCGTCCCTCTCCTCCTCGCTGGACTGACGGTGCAAATTCCTGACGACTTCTGGCAGCGTGCCGCAGAACTGATGCCCGACAAGTCTCTGTGGGTCGACGCACACGCGAACTGAGGCCGAGGCGGACCCGCGTGCTCACCTACGATCGAGTAGTGCTCGTCCGCCGTGGTCCCATGGGGACGATTTGCACTCGTCCAAACTGACGAGAGGAGATCAGCAGCCAACGAACGCGAGCGGAGCATCACCGTCGCAAGCCGATGCCGCAGAGATGCTGTGGATCGATTGGGCGCCCATATCGCGCATCGGGTTTACCAGAGGGAGGCTCACATGGGGCATGGATTCGCAGTAGTCGATCTGGAGACGACGGGACTGTTCCCCGAGTACCACGACCGCATCGTGGAAGTCGCAATCGTGCACGTCTCGCGCAGCGGGGATCGGGGGAACATGGGAGACGCTCGGTGTCAAGCCACAACGTATCCGACGATGGCGACACCGCTGGGCAGCTTCTGCGCGCGTATGCGCCGGGCCGTGCGCACTTTCGACCGTTTGGGTGCCCTCAGCGAGCAGTTCGCTCGCCGACACACGTACTCGGCCCGCTGAGGGATCCCGTACCCGGGCCCCGCCGTTTTCCGCGATCTCCGGTTCGATATCGGGCATGCTGGGTGCGTTGCGGCGAAAACTCTCGACCAGTTCGTCTGGAGTGCTCGGGCCCGGGCCCTCCGGCACCAGACGATCGCAGCGGCGGCGTCGACGGTCGACTATCCGTCGGAGTCCGCGTTCAATGGCGCATTTCGTTGGGCGCCGGGTCAACCCTGCCGCGCGCTCGGTTTAACGCTCGCGGGCTCAACTAGAGCGCGTTTCCGCGGGAGCTTCGATGGGATTCCCCGTAGCCCGTTCCCGGATTGCCGGTGCAGTCGAGCGAGGTGGTCAGGCTGGCTGCTGCGGTTCCACCCTGAATCCGAGCTCACGAAGAACCTTCACGGCACCGGCCTTGCCGCCCTCAAAATCACCCGACGACAGGCGTGTTCCGGTGGCCAACTCGTAAGCCGCACCCAGGATTGCCTTGGGTGGGTACACCTTGTTGTCGTTGATGAGCTCGTACGTCGTGGCCGGGGCAAAACCGTGTACGGAAAAGAACTCGACTGCACCCAGTCGGTCGTACTCCTCCATTGCGCGGATGACGTGGGCAACTGAAACATGCTGCCACTCGATGTGATGGGTCATTGCTCCTCCGATATCTGTGGGTCGTGTATGGCCTATGTCTGTGGGTCTTGTGCGGCGCCTGCTCGCCCTACGGGAGCGCGGGACATGGGCAAGCCTGTCCTGTCGCGTACTCGAACCTCTCGCCCGATGTCGAAGCTTCGGTGTAATCAGTCGAGCACACCAACGCCGGAACGGGGTCAAGAAAGCCGCGAATGACAGCCGCTGTTTCCTCGAGGTGCTCTCCAGCAGGAAGTGTCCACCCTCGAGGAGGTGAACCTCGGCGTTCGGCAGGTCTTTTCGGAAGGCTCGCGCGCCATCGGGACCGAGCACTGCAACCGGCCCGAGAGTACCTACTCGCACTGACGACGCCGTGGAAGGGGGTCTCGTGACGCTCACGCCAGCAGACTCAGCCCGCCAACGATCCGGTCAACAGACTTACGTGGTCCAACCAGGCTCACCGCGGCATAGCCCACCTCCGAACCAGGCAGAGTGCTTAGCATCTCGAGGTACTCGTCATAAACACGGGTGTCCTGGGCGGCAAGCGGCATATCCGCGACGAAGACGTCGTCGCGACCGAACGCCTTGTCGCGGACCCGGCGCAGCCTCTCGGCGTCAGCAGCCAAGATCGTGCACCCCGCCCATGGCAAGCCATGATGCGTGGTGCCGTCGGCATCGACACCACCCTGGGCAAGCAGTCCGGACACAGCCGGAGAGGTGGCGGCGGCGACACACGCTGCAGCGTTGACGCTCCGGCCGGCAGGCAGACCAGCATCGACGATGATGACCCACTTCAGTCGCGCCGACCGAGTAGGTTCGCCCGTGCGCACTTCCGCAGGTTCGAACCCGATGAACTGGTCACTCATACAACATCTCCCCTGCCGAGCGCATTTTGCTGCACTATCAGTCGTGTATTCTACGAGAACATTCGGCTACCATGCGAGCATCCGTACTTTATACGGATATCATCGCTACATGACAGGCCTGGACGAACTTGATACGGCGATCCTCCGGGAACTCCAGCGCGATGCGCGGCGCACCAACCGCGACATCGCCGCCGCAGTGGGGGTCGCCCCAACCACCTCTCTGGACCGGATGCGATCGCTCCGTGAGCGCGGCGTGATCATCGGCGCACGTCTCGAGGTCGATCTGGGGAAGATCGGCCGACCTGTCCAAGCTCTTGTCGCGGTACGAGTTCGCCCACCGACACGTGCGAACATTGAGGGCTTCCGCGAATGGGCGGCAGGCTTGCCCGAAGTGCTCGGCGTGTTCGTAACAAGCGGCAGCGAGGACTTCCTCATCCACATCGCAGTGCCCGACAACAACCACCTCTACGCTTTCGTGATCGACCGCCTCACCGAGAAACCCGAAGTCGCCGACGTGCGCACCTCGATCGTGTACGAACACATCCGCCCCACCACCGTCCTCCCCGACCGCGATCTCCACAGCTGACCGCGAGCCATGTCCCGTCCCGCGTTCTCGCTCTCTCCGCGAGACGCTCCCTCGCTCCTATCCAAATGCCTTCTCCGCAGCACTCGCAGGGTGAGTCCCATAGCGTGGTGTCACTTCCCGCGAGGTGCTCGTCGTCGTCGACGTATGAGGGCCATCGTGGGATACCCAGTTGTTTCCGCCAAGAAGCAAAGAAGTGAATCTCACGATGACCCACCATCAGTCTGCCTTGACGACCCTGATCGGCGAAGTCCTCGCCGATCCCGTTCTCGCCCACTCGGACGTGTTCCGGCGGATGCTGCAGGCAGGCCTGCAGGACCTGATCAACGCGGAAGCGCCCGTGAAGATCGGTGCCGCCCCGCACGAGCGGACCCCGAAGCGCACCACACGCCGCAACGGGACCCGCCCCAAGACCCTCGCGACCCCGGCCGGGGAGGTGGATCTTGCGATCCCGAAGCTGCCGGAGGGGTCGTTCTTCCCGTCGCTGCTTTCCCGCGCCGTCGGGTCGACAAGGCGCTCTACGCGGTGATCTGCCAGGCCTGGATCGACGGGGTGAGCACTCGGAAGGTCGACCAGCTGATCCGGGCCCTCGGCAACGACACCGGCATCTCGAGGTCGACCGTGTCGCGGATCTGCGGCGAGATCGACGAGGCCGTGCAGGAGCTTCTCCATCGCCGGATCGATCACACCTGGTTCCCGTACCTCGTTGGAGCGGTCCGAGCTGGATCACGGTCCGGTCAGTGTCCACGAGAAGATGCGGTCGCTCGGGGTGGAGCCGGTGCCGTCTGCCGGCGATCGCGGCCATTCGATTCCTCCAGAGCCGTGCCGCGCCGCGTACCAGCGTGACCGAGTCACGGCGACGCAGGGGGTCGGCAGCGTGGTCGGCCTCCTATCGATCGCAGCCGAGCAGGGCACCGTGGACGATGAACCCGAGGTGCGCGCGTGGCAGGGCACCGACGGAGTTGCGCGAGCGGCAATCGTCGCCGCGCACCGGACTTCGCGAGCCGAGTCAACTCGTCGTGGAACAAGATGCAGAACAAGCTCCGCGTGCTGCACGCCGTCGGCGATGACCGAGCCGATATTCCCCGGTGCTCCGTCTCCTCGTCGACGCAGACCGGATCCACGCGATCACCTCGGAGTACCGGCGGATCGCCCGCGAGGGCGACGGTAAAGTCGACGCCTCGCTGAACGACAGCGGGGGGCAGAGCGAATGACGATGCTGAGCTTCCCCAGCGACGAGCCGGAGATCGATCCGACCAGGCCGGGCCAATGGCGCCTTGCCCAGATCGAACTCGTCAACTGGGGGACGTTCGCGGGCCACGTCTCCGTGGATGTCGCGCGCGCCGGTCACCTGTTCACTGGGCATCCGGATCGGGGAAGTCGTCTCTGCTCGACGCGATCGCTGCCGTTCTTACTCCTGACAAGTGGTTGCGTCTCAACGCGGCGGCTCAGGACGGCGCTTCCCGGCAGAGCGATCGGACACTGATGAGTTATGTGCGTGGGGCATGGAGCAAGGAAGCGGACGCGACCGCCGACCGGGCTACGACGACCTACCTTCGATCGAAGGCGACCTGGAGCGGCATCCTGCTGCGCTATGAGAACCTCCGCGACGAACCTGTCGTGCTGCTGCGGGTGTTCCACGCGCTCGGCACGCGCACTGAGCCGACAGCGCTAAAGGATGCGCGGATCTTCGCCCGCGGTCATGTGCAGCTCCTCGACATGAAGCCGCACGTCGAAGGTGGCATCGATGCCCGCAGCATGGTGAAGGCGCTCCCCGATGCGCTGATCACCACCGGCGGACGACACGGCCGCTTTCATGAACGTGTCATCCGGCAGTTCGGCTTCCGCGGAGACGCGACCCTGCTGCTTCTTCACAAGACGCAGTCGGCCAAGAACCTCGGGACCCTTGACGCGCTGTTCCGGGGATTCATGCTCGATCAGCCGGGGACCCTCTCACGCGCCGAGACCGCTGTCGAGCAGTTCACCGAGCTCGATGCCGCGCACAAGCACGTGGTCGACTTGCGCAAGCAGGCTGATGCCCTGCACCGGGTCGACGACGCGTGGTCGAGCAGTATCGAGCTCAGCTTGCCGCCGAGCTGGCGCGCATCGGAGCACCGATGCCCGAAGCCTCCGCCCAGTTCGCAGAGCTGCTGGCTGCCGCCGTCACCGAGGCTGCGCGCGATGTCCCCGCAGTGTCGTACGACGTGCGTGACGCTGCGAGTCAGTCGCGAAAGGCACTGGACGAGGTCACGAAGCAGATTCAATCGCGGAGGGATCACCGGAGCAATCTCGATGAGAAGCTCCTGGGAGCGCGGCGATTCCTCGCGGATGCGGTCGGCGTGCCGGTGTCGACGTTCCCCTTCGCCGGCGAGCTGATCTCGGTCGCCGAGCAGCACTCCGCCTGGCGCGGTGCGGCAGAGCGAGTGATTGCGCCGTTTTCGTCGACGCTCCTCGTGCGCGACGAACTTATTGTCGTCGCCCGTCGTGCGACCGAGTCCCGGACACTCGGTGTCCGGCTCGTGATCGAAGCCGTCCCGCACTCGGTCGACGAGCCGCGTCGCCCCAAGGATGCCCGCTCGCTCGTTCATCGCCTCGCGGTGAGCGACGGGCCCCTTGCATCGTACGTTCGCAAGCGCATCGCTACCGAGTTCGACTACGCCTGCGTTTCGCACCCCGACGAGCTCGACGACGTCGAACGCGGTGTCACGATCGGCGGCCTCGTCAAGCGCAACTCACGCCGGTACGAGAAGGATGACCGTCACGACGTCGGTGATGCCACCCGGTGGGTGCTGGGCGGCGATACCGAGGCGCGGCTCGAGGCGCTGCTTGAGCGTCGTCGTGAAGCGAAGGCGGCAATGGAGGAGGCAGCCAGCCGGGATGCCGAGGCCGACTCGCTTCGCCAGAATGCAGTGACCCGGCGCGACGTCTTCACGCGCGTGTCCGCGTTCACCTGGGACCAAGTGGATCTGGCTTCCGCGGCGGCGGTGACCAAGGCTCGGCGTGACGAACTTCGGGCGCTCACGAGCCGGTCGGGAACCCTTCGCGACGTTCGGGGTCCGCTTCGTCTTCACTTCGATCTCGAGGAAGCAATCTGCGCCCTCGAATGGGGACCGCCCCAGGGATGCGTTGACGGGGAGGATCCTTTCGCAGATGAGACCAGGTCGAGGAGTTCCTCACCGACCTGCGCCGTATCGTCGAAGGCAACTGGGCCGACCAGTCGGCCGCCGGTGCGGAGCAGCGCTTCGCCGTGCTGCAGCGCGTGATCGGGCGGCTTAGGTCTAAGGACCGCGTCGACATTGACTGGCGGAACCGCGTGCTCGACACGAGGCTCCACGTGAGTTTCCTTGCCCGGGAGAAGGACGTCACGGGCCGCGTTGTGCGGGTGTACGACTCAGCCGAGGGCTTGTCAGGCGGACAACGACAGAAGCTCGTGATCTTCTGTCTCGCCGCGGCGCTGCGGTATCAGCTCACAGAGGAAGAGGACGACGTGCCGCGGGTCGGGTCGATCGTGCTCGACGAAGCGTTCGATAAGGCTGACATCCGACACACGCGCAACGCGATGGAAGTCTTCCGCGAGTTCGGGTTCCACATGATTCTTGCGACGCCTCAGAAGCTGTTGCAGACTCTCGAGCAGTACGTTGGAGCGATCACGTCGGTGTCGAACCCCGATCGCAACGCATCACGGCTGGCGAACGTGGTCTTTTCTGTTGAACAAGCAGAAGTGGCCGCCACGCCGCATGTGGAGTCGCGCGCGTGACCTCGCTTGTCACGCCGAGGACTCGTTGAGGCGCTGCATCGCGCGGGAACCGGTGCATCCGGACTGGGTCTTCGCGAGCCGTCGCCGCTCATGCGGATCCGTGTTCTCGATCCGTCGCTCTCCTTCCGGGGGCTGACCGATGTGTCTGAACCGACTTCGAGCCAGGGGAGTGGAGGCGACCTCGGCGTTGATGGATGCCGAGACCCTATTCGACCACCGCGACCTCTGGGGGCTCGATCCAGAACCGAACGTCGGTGTGTTCGAGCTGCTCACACCCGGAGAGCGCGCGACGCTCCAGTCGCTGAGCGCCGGCGGTAACATTCGGCTCGAGCAGGAGCGCATCCCGTGGAGCTATGCGCTGGCGGCTGGGGTCTTTCTGAGCCGACCGCCAAAGCGTTGGTTAGGTGCCGGCGCGTGAACTCGCGGCCCAGCAGCTCCGGCGCTCTGACCGCGCCTCGGTCCGGCACTGTCGTCCGTACGCGGATGCCGCGGATGACGCCGTAGATGCCGAGCTGACGCACCAGCCGGTCGACCGTGGTCAGTACTGAAGGGGACGGCCTCCGGACCAACCGAACCATCGATCGATCGCTACGTGGACCGTCACGAGCGGGCTCTCCCTGGCAGGGTAGTCCTTGCCGAGGAAATGCCGAGAGAGTCGATCAATGTCGGCAAGTCCCTCGTCGGGCTTGATCGACACGACGTGTCCTTGGACAGACATGTGCGTGCCGAAGTCGTCCGCTGCGAGCACAGTCAGCGACACGTGGCCGTTGTTCTGAAGGTGCTTGAGGCGGGCGCGGTCTGCGTTCATGCACAGCATGAGGAGTCCGTCGTCTTCGACGAGGTACCACGTCGCTACCGATACGGGGCGACCGTTCGCCGTGACCGTCGCCATGACGGCCGGGTTCGGCTTGCGGAGGAAGGCGAGAGCGGTCTCTGGCAACGGAGCATCAGGCATCAGTCCATTCTGCCATCAGCCGGAGGAAGAGCGCGGCGAGATCCGACCGCCCGTCTGCCGAGCTGGCGCGGCGGTCGTGAAACTGATCGTGCGCGACGCGGCCCGCATCGCGTGTAGTCAAGCTGCACAATGTTGCCCGCATCGGGGTACTGTGGGGCGGGTAAGCGATGACACCCGCGGAGATGCTGAAATATGTCGACGGCGAACGAGATCGGCGCCCGGTTGCGGCACGAGCGACAGTCCCGCGGTCTGAGTCTTCGCAGTGTCGCCCAGTCTTTGGGAGTCTCCGCAAGTCTGATCTCTCAGGTCGAGACCGGCAAGACCCAGCCTTCGGTTACCACCCTCTATGCGCTAGCGAGCCTCATGTCCATCTCGGTCGACGACCTGCTGGGTCTGGAGGCAGAGCGTGGTCCGTCCGCCCCGCAGATCACGCCGCAACTAGATCTTCAGCGACGCGGAGAGAATCCGGTGATCGAGATGGAAAACGGAGTGCGCTGGGAGCGTCTCGCCATGGGAGGGAACGGCCCTGCCGACGTGATGTTGGTTACGTATCAGCCAGGCGCGTCCAGTTCTCTCGAAGGGCGCTTGATGCGCCACGTTGGCGTCGAATACGCCTACATGCTGTCCGGGGCGATCACGCTCCGAGTAGAGTTCGACACGCACGTGATCGGGCCCGGAGACTCTCTGCACTTCGATTCGGCTCGGCCGCACATGTTCTCGAACGACGGTCGAGAGCCGGCGACCGGACTGTGGCTGGTCGTGGGTCGACGCAACAATCAGCTCGTGTCTGCCGCGAACGGACGCAACTCCCCGACGCCTAGTGCGCCTTCCCACGTCGAGGTGCTGAAGCGGCTCGACACGGTCGGGTCGTCTGATTTATCCAGCATCGCTCAACAGTCTCAACAGACTGTTCGCCCCCACACCCCAGTCTCCTGACCCGCTCGTGCACTGCCTGCTTTTCAGCGGAACACCTCAGGATGTCTCGCGAGTTCCAGACGGCTGCGGCGGATGTGGCGTGCCAGCACCTGCTCCGCTTCGTCAGCGTCGCCTTGACGGATGGCGTTCACGATGAGGTGATGATCGTGGTGGACGCTTCGGTCCTCTTCGAGGTAGAACAGTCGCGTTGCTGCCCGCCGGTAGTGCTGGGTGCGATTCCACAGATTGAGGACAGTGGATCCCAGCACACTCGTCTCCACGGCTTGCAAGCAGGACAGGTGGAAAACACGATCGAGGCGGAGGAACTCCTCCACGTCGGTGGAACTCTCCATCGCGCCCGCGAGGAGTTCCAGCCCCTCGGCATCATCGGATGACAGGAGGGGGACGTTCATGCCGACCAGCAGTGGTTCCAATCGCTCACGCATTCTGTACATCTCTTGGCACTCGGCCATGCTGATGCGTGAGACCCACGCGCCCGTGTTCGGGATCAGGCTGACCAGACCCTCGGCCTCCAGGATCCGCAAGGCATCCCGTACCGGCAGCCGACTGGCGCCGTGCCGGTCGGCGAGTTCGTCCTGGCGGATCCGCTCGCCCGGCGCGTACGTGCCGGCGAGTATCTCCTCGCGAAGATTCGCTGCGATCGCCGCGCCCGTTGCGCCGTGGGTTGCCCTGTTCATGTCTTGCGCTCGCTTCATCGCTCCGGGTATGCGGGGTGCCAAAGAAGACGCGGGGCATCCCTCTCGTACGCCTTCCCCTCGGGGAAGCTGACGAGTTCGAACTGCAGGCCCCAAGGGCTTCGGAAATAGACCCACCGCTGCCCGCTGGCGGACTGCTTGCTGGCCGTCGGGTCACCCATGACCTCGACGTCGTTGTCGCGCAGATACTGTACCGCGACATCCAGATCGTCGACGTAGAAGGCGACGTGGTAACCGCCGATGTCGCTGTTGCGAGGTTGGGTGCGCTGCCGATCTGCGGATTCGTAAAGGAAGACTTCGAAGTTGGCGCCGTTTCCCAGCCGGTAGAAGCGGATCTCGCTGACGACCGTTCGGGGGTGCACGCCTAGATGTGTGTGCATCCAATCGTCCCCGTCGGAGCGCTTCGCGCCCAGACGGTAGACCTCCTCGCACCCGAGGATGCCCACGAGGAAGGAATGCGCGTCCTCCAAGTTCGGAACGGTGAATCCAATGTGATCCGTGCCACGGATGCCCGGGATTCCTCGCTGAGCGCTCATTCGACCTCCATGTCTCCGTGCCCTTGCCAGATTGTATCCGATAACCGTTGTGAACTCGAGGAAATCCAGGACAGTTCTCTGAGTTCCGCTTGTATTGGATAAAATCCTCGTCTAGCATCTGTAGACGACCGGACAGCGCCGGCCGTGAGAGGGAGTGAGGCGACGATGCCGAAGAAAAAGCGCCTGCAGACAGGTGTGGACTGGTTCGAACTGTCCACCACGAAGGCGGACTGGGATGCTGCCAACCCCGCCCTGCTCGGCACGATGCTTGCGCAGATGCATCTGATCCGCGCGTTCGAGGAGACCGTGCTCGAACTCGCCGGCGAGGGCCTGGTCCACGGCCCCGCCCATTCCAGCATCGGCCAGGAGGGTGGCGCCGTAGGCTCCATCGTCGGGCTCCGGTCCACTGACGGTGTCAACGGTTCTCACCGGGGCCATCATCAGTTTCTGGCCAAAGCTCTCACGCACGTCTCGGGCGGCGTCATAGACCCGAACGCTCCGGTGGACGCGACCATTCAGGAAGTGCTCCAGCGCACTCTGGCCGAGATCCTGGGGCTCGCCCAGGGTTATTGCCGCGGGCGCGGCGGATCGATGCACCTGCAGTGGTTTGAAGCCGGCGCGCTCGGGACCAACGCGATCGTCGGGGGCGGGGCCCCAATGGCCGCCGGCAATGCGTGGGCGCAGAAACACAGCGGCACCACCGACCTCACGATCAACTACCTCGGCGATGGCGCCGCGCAGATCGGTTCCGTTCTCGAATCGATGAACCTCGCTGCCGCCTGGAAGCTTCCGGTCTCGTTCTTCATTGAGAACAATCTCTACGCGGTCTCGACCCGGGCCGACGAGATCACCGCCGACCCCCGGTTCTCCGTACGAGGACAGGGCTTCGGAATCCCGTCCTGGCGCGTGGACGGCATGGACCCACTCGCCGTGTATCTCGCGACCGAGGAAGCGGCGGAGAGGATGCGGTCCGGCCAAGGGCCGACGGTCATCGAAGCAGAGGTCTACCGGTTCTTCCACCAGAACGGGCCCTACCCGGGCAGTGCTTTCGGTTATCGCACCAAGGCCGAGGAAGCGTCATGGCGTGCCCGTGACCCCCTCGGACTGGTTGCCACCCGAATGCAGGAACGGGGGCTCATCGATGACGCGCAGATCGCCGAGCTGCGTGCGCGTGTGCAACGAGCGATGACGGAGGCGGTGAGCGAACTGGTAGAAGCCGATCCGGACAATGTCGGCAAGCGCCGCATCAAGCCCGCACTGTGGCCCGAGACCAGCTTCGTCAACGTCGGCGTCCGCGGCGACGGCAGCGAACTGAATGGTCTTCCCCTTCTCGACGAGGTCGGCGAGACCCGCGCCCTCAAGTACGTCGATGCCGTCGCCCAGGTGATGGACCGCCGCATGGAGCTCGACGAGCGGATCGTCGTGATGGGGGAGGACGTGCACCGTCTCAACGGCGGTACCAACGGGGCCACGAAAGGGCTGGCCAAGCGTTACGGCGACGACCGGATCCTGGGCACCCCGATCAGCGAGAACGCCTTCACTGGGCTGGCCGGCGGGCTCGCGCTCGACGGCCGATTCCGTCCGGTGGTGGAGTTCATGTACCCCGACTTCATGTGGGTGGCCGCCGACCAGGTCTTCAACCAGATCGGCAAGGCGCGACACATGTTCGGCGGCGACAACCCCGTCCCGCTCGTCTTGCGCACAAAGGTCGCCATGGGCTCCGGGTACGGCTCGCAGCACCTCATGGATCCAGCCGGAGTCTTCGCGAGCAGCCCGGGCTGGCGCATCGTCGCTGCCTCCAACGCCACGGACTACGTGGGTCTGATGAACGCGGCCCTGGCGCTCGAGGATCCGGTGCTCGTGATCGAGCATGTGGATCTGTACGGTCAGGCCGACGAGGTGCCAACCGGCGACCTCGACTACATCATTCCGCCCGGCCAGGCGGCGCTGGTGCGCACCGGATCCGAGGTGACGGTCATTAGCTACTTGTCGATGGTCGGGCACGCCAAAGAAGCGATCGAGCAGACAGGAGTCGACGCGGATCTCATCGATCTGCGCTGGTTGGACCGAGCCTCCATCGACTGGGACACGATCGGCGCGAGCATCAGGAAGACCAACGCGGTCCTCATCGTCGAGCAGGGTGCCCAGGGCACGTCGTACGGTGCGTGGCTGGCTGACGAGGTCCAGCGTCGCTACTTCGACTGGCTCGACCAGCCGGTCGCGCGCGTCACCGGGCAGGAGGCCTCTCCCAGCATCTCCAAGGTCCTCGAGCGCGCGGCAATCGCTCGCACAGAAGAAGTGGTGGCCGGCCTCGAGGCCGTGCGCGCCGGATTCGGAGACTGAATCATGGCCGAAGTCATTCGTATGCCGGAGGTACTCGCGGGAGCCACCGAGGCTGCCATCCAGACCTGGCTCGTCGCCGAGGGCGCGAGGGTGGCGGTGGACCAGGGGCTTGCGGAGATCGAGACTGACAAAGCGATCGTCGAGCTCACTGCCGAAGCCACCGGCACGATCGGCCGACTGCTGGTCGCCGAAGGCGCAAACGTGTCGGTCGGCGAACCAATCCTCGTGCTTCTCGGTGAGGGTGAGAGTGCGGATGCTGTCGGACCGGCGCTCGCGTCCGCCGGGGTGCAGACAACTGGCGACGCGACGGCCGCTCCTTCGACACCCGTCGCAGCCTCGACCGCGGTCACACCCGAGCCGACGAGCGCAGCCTCCCTGTCTGCAGGGGCCACGGAGGTCAGTGCGCCGGCGGTCGATGTCGACGGCGGGCGCCGGCTATTCGCGAGCCCGCTGGTGCGCCGTCTCGCGGCCGATGCCGGGGTTGCTTTGGTCGACATCTCAGGGACCGGGCCGCAGGGGCGCATCGTTCGCCGTGATCTGGAGCGTCATCTCGCAAGTCACGACCTCGCCCGCGCAGCGGAGGAGAGCGCCTCACCGACGCCGAATGCGCCCGCCGCAGCTTTGGCCCCAACTCCTCCCGCGGCAGTCATTCAGTCCGCCCACTTCGAGGACGTGCCGCTCGACCGCATGCGCAAAGCGATCGCCCGTCGGCTCACGGAGAGCAAGTCGACCGTCCCGCATTTCTACCTGGTGGCCGACTGTCGCGTCGACGCCCTCCTGGAGTTGCGTCGGACCGTGAACGAGACAGCCTCCCGCAAGATCTCGGTGAACGACTTCGTCCTGAAGGCGGTCGCCGGCGCGCTCGTGGATCTGCCGGTCGCCAACGCGGTCTGGAATGGGGACAGCATCCGGCGATTCTCCTCCGTCGACATCTCGGTCGCCGTTGCCACGGAAGGTGGGCTCACCACACCGGTGCTGCGCGGGGTCGAACGACTCTCGCTCGGCGAGATCAGTGCGACGGTGTCGGAGATGGCCGGTCGCGCTCGCGAGGGCAAGCTCAAGCAGCACGAGCTGGAGGGCGGGAGCTTCTCCGTCTCCAACCTCGGCATGTATGGCACCACGCAGTTCTCGGCGATCCTCAACCCGCCGCAGTCCGGCATCCTGGCCGTTGGGGCCGCCCGTGCGACGCCTGTGGTCGGAGATGACGGCGAGTTGTCCGTCGGACAGGTGATGACGGTCACGCTTTCGGCGGATCATCGCGTGCTCGACGGCGCGGTGGCGGCGCAGTGGCTCGCCGCGTTCCAGCGTCGCATCGAGAACCCGCTCACCATTCTCATCTGATTGCTCCCCAGAACCCGGACAGGACACCATGACCACCATTCGCAGCATCGACCCGTCGACAGGTGTACAACTCGCCGCCTTCGAAGAGGACTCGGAAGAGTTCGTGGAGAGCCGTCTTGCGGCGGCTGCGGCAGCGATACCCCAGCTGGCCGAGCTAGGGTGGGACGGTCGCGCAGGGCTCATGCGCGCCGCCGCAGACCTCATCGAGTCTGAGATCGACGAACTGGCCGCCGTCATCACGGCAGAGATGGGCAAGCCCATCGCCCAGTCCCGCGCCGAAGTCAGCAAGTCGGCGTACGGGATGAGGTTCTACGCCGACAACGCGGAGAAGTTCCTCGCCGGCCGTGAACTCGACAACCCCGAGGCGGTGTCGGCATCAGCGGCACGCACTCGCTTCGAACCGCTTGGCGTGGTGCTCGCCGTGATGCCCTGGAACTATCCGATCTGGCAAGTGGTGCGCTTCGCCGCCCCGGCGCTCATGGCGGGAAACGCCGGAGTGCTCAAGCACGCTTCCAATGTGCCGCAGTCGGCCGTCTATATCGGTGAGCTCTTCACTCGGGCTGGCTTCCCGCACGGCGCATTCTCGACGCTCTTGATCGGTTCGCGCCGTGTCGAAGCGGTCATCCGCGACCCTCGGATCGCGGCGGTGACATTGACCGGCTCTGAAGGTGCCGGGCGGGCTGTGGGAGCGACCGCGGGCGACGTGCTGAAGAAGGCGGTGCTCGAACTGGGTGGCTCCGACCCCTTCATCGTGATGCCGTCTGCGGAGCTGGATGCCGCGGTGGCGACCGCGGTCACCGCACGCACGAGCAACAACGGGCAGGCCTGCATCAACGCGAAGAGGTTCATCGTGCACGAGGACGTCTATGACGATTTCGCGCGACTGTTTGCGGAGCGGATGGCAGCGCTCGTGATCGGCAACCCGGCCGACCCCGCGACGCAAATCGGGCCGCTCGCCACCGAATCGGGTCGCGAGGACGTCGAGGTGCTCGTCGAAGACGCTCGGGAGAAGGGCGCGACCATCCTCACCGGTGGACGTCGGGGAGATCGTGAGGACGGGTGGTTCTACGAGCCGACGGTGATCGCCGACATCACCACTGACATGAGGTTGTACGAGGAGGAGGCTTTCGGCCCGGTTGCTTCGCTGTACAAGGTGTCCTCTCTCGAGCATGCGCTCACCGTCGCGAACGACAGCCCGTTCGGCCTCGGCTCCGCGTTCTGGAGCAACGACGCGGAGGAGATCGCTCGCGCCGAGCGCGAGATTGAGGCCGGCGCGGTGTTCGTGAACGGCATGACCATCTCCTACGCGGAACTCCCGTTTGGCGGAATCAAACGTTCGGGCTTCGGGCGCGAGCTCTCGATGGAGGGGATCCGAGAGTTCTGCAACATCAAGACCGTCTGGGTCGCGTGATCCCACCGTTCCGCGCTGCCTGGACCCGGTCGCCGTCGGCGTCATAAGGACCGCCCGGCGGGGCGGACCACGCGGGCTGTCGTCGACGCGGCGCCCCTGGCAGGAACATTATCGGCACATAGAGCCGATGCTGAGACGAGCTCGCGCGTGCGGACGTATAGATTGACCAGAGACGCCGACTCAGCCCCGTTTGGTGGGGGAGTTGTATCGCGCTGCGATGGAAAGTGGGTTGACATGGTTGATGCTGGTATCCGGCCGGAGATCTCGGCGATCATTGACCGTATCGATGCGATTCGTCCGCGTTTGATCGCGAGTGGTCAGGGCGGTGATCAGGCGCGACGCATCGACGAGGAGGTGTTCGCGGCGGTTGTCGCTACTGGTGCGTTCACTGTGTCTGTACCTGAGAGGTTTGGTGGTCTTGCTGCCAACACGCGGGAGGCGAACGCTGTTGCACGCGCGATCGGCCGGGGCGATGGAAGCCTGGGTTGGGTGGATGGGATCCTGGACTCGGGAGCCTGGGTTGTGAGTTTGATGGACGACCGGGCTCAGGCTGATGTCTGGGGTGGCGAGGGTGGTGTGGATGCGCTCATCTCGATCGTGCTGGCGACGACTTCCGAGGCGGTGTTGGTCGACGGCGGCTACCGTGTGACGGGTAGGTGGGCGTACGGCACCGGCAGCATGCATGCAACGTGGTCCTTGCTGGGTATCCCGCTCAAGAATGAGGCCGGGGACATCGTGGATGCGGGCTTGGCGCTGATTCCCACTGCCGAGCTGAGCTATGAGGACAACTGGTTTGTCGCCGGGATGAAGTCCACGGCGAGCGTCACACAGGTCGCGCAGGACGTCTTCGTGCCCGCGCACCGGGTCTTTCCCCTGACGGCGGCTGTCGAGGGAGGCTACCTCGGTAGCAACTCCGAGGCCACGTACCAGACCGTTTTCGTTCCCTCGCTGTTTATGAAGCTGGTCGGTCCCCACCTGGGCATGGGGCGGGCGGCACTCGATTTCGTCATCTCGAAGGCGGAGGGCAAGGCGATCGCCTACACCGGCTACGAGAAGCAGGCCGACTCGGCGATCTTTCAGACCGTCATCGCGAAGGCCAGCGTGAATCTGAGCGCTGCGGAGTCGGTCGCGCAGCAAGTCGCCGACGAGATCTACGCCGCAACCGTGGACGGCACCTACGCGCCCTATGCGACGCGCATCGAGATGCGTGCCAAGGCAGCGTGGGTGGTGGAGACGGTCACCAATGTGATCAATGAACTCGTGACGGCTCACGGCTCGAGCGGGTTCGCAGAGGTCTCGCCGTTGCAGCGGATCTGGCGTGATCAGGCCACCGCTGCCCGGCACGGGCACACCCTCGCGGCCAGCGGATACGAGGCGTACGGGAAGATCCTCCTGGGACGCGAGGACGACGCACGATTCGTGCTGCCCATCGTATGAACAACCCCCTGTCGACGATGACAACAGGCGATATGAGCCTTCGATCCTCTTGAGGCTGGGGGCCTCGATTCGCGTAAGCGTGGATTGCCGAGCGTGATGTCACGGGTGAGCGCGTAGCCTGCGGCGTTGATGTCTGAGGCCGGCGAGGCTGGGTTGGCGCTGGCACGCATGTGCGACGCGGCGGAGGTGGTCATGGCATCCAGCGCGGTGTCGACCGTCGATCTGCTTGCTGTACGCCACAGCTCGACATTAGTCTGCTGTCACTTCACGTTTGCGTTGTCGTCGGAGCCTGTCGGGCGTACGACCTTCGGCTGCCCGCCGTTCGCTGATCGAACGACGCTGCGTGCCGACGAAGGAGACGACATGACTGAACCCGCGCGCGACGCTAGCCGCGAGAAGGAATTGCCGACGCGCGTGCTGCTCGGCGGACGAGTGCTGACGATGGACGATCGGCGGCCCGAGGCGCGCGCGATCGCGTGGCGCGGCGACCGGATCGTCGCGGTCGGCAGCGACCGCGACGTCCTGGGTTTCACCGGTACTTCCCCACGCGACGCCACGGACCTCGGGGGCCGCGTCGTGATGCCCGGACTCACCGACGCGCACGCGCACCTTGATCGCTTCGATCTCGGTGCCGATCAGCCCAGCTTTGCGGACTGCACCTCGCGCGAGGAGGTGCTGGCGGTGATCGCGGACGCCGTCACGTCCCGCGCTGAAGGCGAGTGGATCGTCACCCGTCCGATCGGGCGCCCGCCGACGTACGACGAGGCGCGGCTCGGGGATGGCTCTCTCGTGCCCACCCTGAGTGACCTCGACCGTGTCGCTCCGCGCAATCCCGTCTACGTGCGGCCCATCTGGGGCCATTGGAACCTGGCGGCCGATCTCGTCTCGGTGGCAAATTCAGCGGCCCTGCGCGCAGCGGGCGTTGACCCCGATCGCCTCGTTTCACCGAGTCCGCTCGTTGACCTGGTCCGGGACACGCGCGGCGATTTCACGGGAGTTTTCGTCGAGCGGACGCGGAATCCAATCGTCGAGAACACCCTTCTCGCCGCGGCTCCGGGGTTCGACCGCGACCAACGAGCGGCGGCGGTGGCCGCGGGATGGTCCGCGTATGCCTCGTACGGAACGACCGCGTACTTCGAGGGGCACGGTGTTGCCGACGAAGTGCTCGATGCGCATGCGAGCGCACGCGGCGAGGCGTTGCGAGGGGCGCTGATCTGGAGCCCCGACTGGACGGCGGATGCCATGGACGACGTCGGCAGCCTCGTATCCGACCGGCGGGCGGAACTTCTCGGCGCGCACTCCCGTCTCGATCTGCAGGGGGTATTCGTCGAACTGGGAGAGGATGATCCTGGCACGCGGACCCGACCGCTCAGTCAGACGGGGTGGGCTGGATTCAGCGCCGGCGCGCGGCTGTCGCCGACGGCGGCTCGACGCCTGCTGCGTGCGGCCGCCGCGGCGGGCACACGGGTCGCGGGCATCGACATCCGCCTCCTGCCGCTGATCGAGGAGATCGACCGCGAGATCCCCGTCGCGCCCCTGCGATGGGTACTTGGGCACATTCCCGTTCTGTCTGCGGCGCAGATCGACGTCATCGCGCGTCTGGGGCTGGTGATCACCACGATCGCTCCCTACTTCATACACCGGATGGGTGATGAGCTGCTGGAGTCCGAGGAGAACGCGGGCAGCATTCTGCCCCTGCCCGCCCTGCAGGAGGCAGGGGTGCCGTTCGCTTTCGGCAGCGACAACGTCCCGATCACGCTGTGGGAGTCCGTCTGGTCGGTCACGGAACGCCGAAGCGCCTCCGGACGCGTGGTCGATGCGCAGAATGCGTTGACGCGTGCGGAGGCGCTTCGCGCGGCGACCACCGGCGGCGCGTACCTCACCGGAGAGGAGTGCGCGCGGGGCGTGCTCCGTGAGGGCATGGCCGCCGATGTGATCGTGCTCGAAGATGATCCCCTCACTTGCCCGCCTGGGGCGCTCCGCCGTATGCGCTCGCGGGCGACGTTCGTCGCCGGCGAGGCTGTGTACGGCTCAATGGAGAAGATCGCGTGATGTGGGTTTACGAATGTTCAGTCGGGCTGTATAGTTCCGGGAAAGCCCCGGAGTCGTATACGAACATTCGTTTGCAGAGACGGGAGACTCGCGTTCACCCTGAGCGTCGAGGAGCACTACCGAGAGTCAGTACGTGATCAGCAGCCCTGGCCCGAGTGTGTGGGCCAGGTACAGCCCGAAGGGGGCCCTGTGCCTATCGACCGCCTGTTCCGTCTTCCCGCCCTAGCCGTCATGACCATGGGGGCCCTCGTCCTGAGCGCCTGTGCGGGGCAGCCGGCTCCCGCCGATGAGGGGGGTGTCACTGCACGGATCGTGACGGTCGGCACCCCCGGCTCCAATGTCGGCTTCCTCTTCGATGACATACCGGACGCGGTCGAGGCCGTCGGCGGTTCCGCCGAGGACGCGGGGTACTTCCCAAACACCGAGCCTGCGCTCGAGGCGCTCAACGGCGGGGCGGCGGACTTCGCGACGATCGTCACGTCCGGTGCCGTGACGGGTCTCACCGGGTCCGGCGACTACCTGCTCCTCGGCGTCAGCAAGCGTGACCCGGGACAGTTGTCGTCGATCGTGGTCCCGGTCGACAGCGACATCCAAAGCGTCGAGGACCTCGCCGGCCGGTCCGTAGCCGTGACCAAGGGTGCGGCCGGCGAGTACATCGTCGATCAGGCCGTCACCAACCACGACATGGCGGCGGATGCCGTCGAGAAGGTCTACCTCGGGCCGGGCGATGCTGCGGGTGCCTTCACTCAGGGGTCGATCGACGCGTGGGCGGCCTTCTACACGTTCATCCCGGCCGCCCTCAGCAATATGGGGGCACGTATTCTGATCACCGGCGACGACGAACTAAAGGGGAAGCTCGACTACGCCGTGCTGGTCGTGCGGCGAGATTTCGCCGAGGCGAACCCCGAGGTCACTGCCGCGGTCCTCAGGGGATACACCGCGGGTGCGGAGAAGGTCCTGGAGAGCCCTGATGAGTTCTTCGCGATCCAGAAGTCCGCGAACGACTTCAGCGAGGAACAGCTCGACTACCTTCTCGAGACGTTGCCCGTATATGAGCCATACGATGAAGAGACTCGCGCGTCGCTGCAAGAAACCATCGACTCCTGGCATGCGATCGGCACCCTCACCAAGGCATTCGACGTCGCCGACATCGTCTTCGATGTCCCGGCCGCGAACCCGTGAGCGACGTGATGGGAGCTACGAGGAGAACCGTACCGCCCCAATCCCCGCCATCGACTACGGTGATCGCTACATCGCCGAGAAGACAGCGGTGGTGGCATCGCGCGCGACCACTGCGGGCCGTCGGTCCGCTCGCGCTGCTCGTCGTCTGGCAGTTCGCGTCCATGACGGCTCTCATCCCCACGACGGTGCTTCCGCCACCGCTCGAGGTCCTCACCGCCGGGCTGGAGTTGCTCTCCACAGGTGAGCTTCAGGCCCACCTCTTGGTATCTCTCCAGCGCATCGGTGTCGCTCTCATCCTGGGGGTTTCGGTAGGCCTGGCCCTCGCCATCCTCGCCGGACTGTGGAAGGTCGGAGACGCCCTCATCGACCCGATCATGCAGATGATGCGGACGGTGCCCGTCCTCGCGCTCGTCCCGCTCTTCATCCTGTGGTTCGGGATCGGTGAGCCGTCGAAGGTGCTGATGATCGCACTGGCCGTGGTGTTCCCGGTCTACCTCAATACCTACGCCGGCATCCGGGGCGTGGATCGGAAGCTCTTCGAAGTCGGTGTCATAGTCCGCCTCTCGCCGATCGCCCGCATCCGGCACATCGTTCTGCCTGGCGCGTTGCCCGGCTTCCTCACGGGCCTGCGGATGTCGCTGGGTGTCGCCTGGCTCGTGCTCGTCATCAGCGAGCAAGTCAACGCGTCGGAAGGTGTCGGCTACCTCATGAACAACGCGCGGCTGTATCTGCGCACCGACGTGATCGTCCTCGGCATTCTCATCTATGCGCTTGCGGGGTACCTGTCCGACCTCATCGTCCGAATGATAGAGAAGCGTGCGCTCTCCTGGCGCCAGGGTTTGGAGACGACATGACCTCGCTCGACACCACCTCGTCCGCAGCGGCGTTGGTCGTCGCCTTGCGTACCGTGTCCCGCTCCTTCGGGGCCACCCAGGTACTCCACGACATCGATCTCGACATCCGCCGGGGCGAGTTCGTCGCGCTGCTCGGACGATCCGGGACCGGCAAGAGCACGCTCCTGAGGATCGTGGCCGGGCTAGACAACGGCGCGACGGGGGAGGTGCATGTCACCGACCGTCTGGCCGTCGGGTTCCAGGAGCCGCGCCTCCTGCCGTGGAAGAGGGTGTGGCGAAACATCGTATTGGGTCTGACCGGCGCCAATCTGCGCGAACGCGCGGAGGCCACCCTGCGGGAAGTGGGTCTGGAGCACCGCAGCGACGTGTGGCCCCTCACACTCTCCGGGGGAGAGGCCCAGCGGGCGTCCCTGGCCCGAGCGCTCATCCGCGAACCCGAACTCATGGTCTTGGACGAACCCTTCGGGGCTCTTGATGCGCTGACCAAGATCCGCATGCATGCGTTGCTGCTGGAGCTGTACCGCGCGCACCGGCCGGGCGTCTTGCTCGTCACCCACGACGTTGAGGAGGCGATTCTTCTCGCCGATCGGGTCCTGGTGATGGATGCCGGGCAGTTCGTCGCGGATGTTCCGATCGACCTGCCGCACCCGCGGCAGAAGGCAGGCGAGGAGTTCCTCCGGTTGCGGACGGCCCTGCTCGCCGACCTCGGGGTGCGAGAACTCGCCTGAGGACTGGCGGTCCCGCCACGACGTCGGATAAACGGTCGATCTGACTGGCGGGAACGATCTCTTGAGGTCAGGTGTTTGCAGACGGTCGCGCCGCGGACATCTAGGAATGGTCCGCGACCTCACCCGTGGTCGGTCCCCGCGCGGTTAACGACAGCGCGGTCTCGCCAGGCCGTCCCCCGCGGGTTGCCGCCCGCGGTCCCTCCCCGGGCGGAACGAGCGGCCGGTGACCGATCTGCTCCGCTCCGCCTGCGCCCAGCGAGCTCGCGGGTGCGCCCGGGCTTCGCCAACCACGCGTGGAGTGTCTTGCAGGCTGCTTGCTCGAAACTTGACTGCAAATCCGAGATCGCCTATGGTTAGGTGGCTAGGCCACCTGGCCACATGGAACTCAATGGTGAGGAGCCACGCTATGAAGCGCACATCACACGCACTGCCTCTGCTCGCCGTTGTAACCGCCGCACTCGCATTGGCCGGATGTGGCGGAGTGGGCAACCTGACAGAGACCTCCGGTTCACCGGCGCCACTGCAGGTCACCTACGCCAGCTTTGGCGAGAGTGTCGGCTTCGTCGCGACAGTGACGAAGTCGCTTCAGGCCGCAGCAGACGCGGCCGGTGTCGAACTCAGCGTTCTGGACAACCAGAACGACGCGGCGACCGCCGTGGACAATGCCCGCCAAGCCGCGACCACCGACCCGGACGTCTTCATCGAATACAACGGCAACGCCGACAGCAACTCGCGCGTCGCATCGTTGATGGCCGACGCCAGCATTCCCGTGATTGCCGTTCAGTACCCGATCGAGGGCGCGCCGCTCTTCGCCATCGACAACACCCAGGTCGGCGAGATCGGTGGCTCGCAATTGGCCGCGGCGGCTCAGGAGAAATGGGGAGAGGACGAAACCCCGGCGGCTCTGATCGTCACGCTCCCCCAGGGCGGGCCTATTCAGCTGGATCGCAGCGAAGGCGCGAAGGCTGCGATCTCCGACACCTACCCCGACATCGAGTTCACGGATGTCGACAGCCGTAGCGACGCCGCCGTCGGTCGCCAGCTCGCGGCGGATTTCCTTACGTCTCACCCCGATGAGCCCGTCATCATTTGGGCACACGTGGATTCCGTGGGCCTGGGCGTGGTCGCTGCGGTCGAAGCGTCCGGACGCGACGACGTCCTGGTCATGAGCACCGGGGGTGACGCGGCGATCTTCCCGGAGATACGTAAGGCCGGCACTCCGCTGGTAGGAACGGTCGGACTGTTCCCTGAGTCTTGGGGCTCGGTCCTCATCGATCTGGCTCAGAAGGTCGCCGCGGGCGAAGAGGTCCCCGAAGTGACGCATCCCGAGAAGATCGAGGTCATCTCCGCTGCGAACATCGGCCAGCTGTATCCGGAATGACTACCCACGACGATGCTCGCCTGCGGGCGACGGGAATCTCCAAGAGCTACGGAGGCGTGCGCGCGCTCAAGAGCGTGAGCATCACGCTCGCGCCGGGGCGCGTACATGCCCTGCTCGGAGAGAACGGTGCCGGAAAGTCCACGTTGGTGAACGTCCTCTCCGGTACTGTCCGCCCCGATGGTGGCGAGATCGCCGTCGACGGGGAGGTCGTGCAGTTCGGCGGACCGCAGGCGGCTCAGCGGCTGGGGATCCGCACGGTCCACCAGGAGCTGGAGCTGGCAGGTCCGCTGACGACCGCGGAGAACATCTACCTCGGTCGACTGCCGCGCAAGGGCCCGGTGGTGGCGTTCGCCCGCCTGGCCGCCGACACCGTGCGGGTGCTGCGAACACTGGGCAGTGCGATCGGACCCGAGGGGCGAGTCGACGTGCTGCCCGTTGCGGAACAACAGGTGATCGAGATCGCCCGGGCTTTGGCTGCCGAACCAGCCGTGCTCATCCTGGACGAACCCACCGCGGCTCTTCCCCCCAAAGAGATCGACCAGCTCCTGGAGCGAGTTCGGGGACTGGCGGCCTCGGGCGTTGCGATTCTCTACATCAGCCATCGGCTTGACGAAGTGATGCAGGTCAGTGATGACGTCACGGTGCTCCGCGACGGCCAGGTCGCGCTCTCTTCGGCGGCCAACGAACTGACCAAGGCGGATGTGGTCAGGGCGATGCTGGGGGTCGATGTCACCGCGTTCGTCGCCCCGCAATCGCGCGAGGCCGGCGAAGTGGCCGTGTCGGTGCGGAGCCTGAACGTGCCCGATGGGCACTTGGAGCATCTGGACCTCGACGTCGGCCAGGAAGAGATCGTGGGAGTGTTCGGTCTTCCCGGCAGCGGACATGATGCCATCGCGGGGGCGCTGTACGGCATGCTCCCCGCGACAGCGAACCGGGTCGATCTGCTCGGCGCGAGCAAGTTACCGGCCAGCCCACGTGATGCCATCGCCCGCGGCATCGGCCTTGTGCCCGCCGACCGAAAGAATGAAGGCCTCGCCCTGAAGCTGAGCGTCCTGGAGAACCTGATGCTCGTGCTCCAGCCCCGCCGCGCCGGAGGCATCCTCGTCGACAGAAGACGGCAGCGTGCACTCGCCGTGAGCCTCGCTGAGGAGTACCGGATCAAGATCGGCGACTTCTCAGCTCCGGTCGGCTCTCTCAGCGGGGGTAACCAGCAGAAGGTCGTGCTTGCCCGGTGGGCGGCAACCGGCGCGGTTCGACTCCTGCTCCTCTGTGAGCCCACCCGCGGCGTCGACGTGGGCGCGAAGACCGAGATCCACCGCCTGCTGCGCAGCCAGGCCGCAGCGGGCACCCCGTCGCTTCTCGTCTCGTCTGATCCGGAGGAGACCATCGCCCTGTGTGACCGCATCTACGTCGTACACGCCGGCCGAGTGGCCACGGAGTTCTCCGCAGGCCAGGCGACGCCCGCGCTGCTGACCGCAGCCGCGCTCTGAGAGGACCTCGACCATGCATTCCACCACAAGAGTCGAGCCAATCGCCGCCCGCACTCGCTTCGGCGTAGCCGCCCTGCTGCGGCAGCAGGACACTGCACTACTGCTCGTTCTGCTACTCCTCGTCGTGGCGTTCTCGCTCGCGTCGCCATACTTCTTCAGCGCTCGCAATCTCTCCAACGTGCTGTTGAGCGCCTCCATAATCGGCACGATGTCCGCCGTCGCGACGCTCGTCGTGGTCAGCGGAGCGCTCGATCTGTCCATCGGCTCGATCGTCGCGCTCACGTCGGTCTCGGCGGCGCTGCTGTCCTACGACCTGCAGTGGCCGCCCGGGCTCGCCATTGCCGCCGCCCTGGTAATCGGAGCGCTCGCGGGGGCCTTCAACGGCATTCTGGTAACCGTGCTGCGGATCAACCCCATCATCGCGACCATCGGCACCCTGTCGGTGTTCCGAGGGCTCGCGTTCGTGATCACCAACGGCCGTGACATTCCTGTGCTCGACCCGATCTCTGACTACCTCGGATTCGAGCGGATCGTCGGGATCCCCGTGTCGGTGATCGTCATGATTCTGGTGTTCATCGCGACATGGTGGGTCGCCAAGTACACTCCCTGGGGTCGCAACGTCTACGCGACCGGCGCCAACCCGCGTGCTGCGCGACTCGCCGGCGTCGGAGTGGGGGGCATCCGGATGGGCGTCCTCATCGCCAGCGGCCTGGTCGCCGCACTCGCCGGAGTACTCCTCAACGGTCAAGCCGGCTCCGCGACACCCGGTGCGGGCGTCGGTTACGAACTGCAGGTGCTCACCGCCGTCCTGTTGGGCGGCGCCAGCCTCACCGGCGGAGAGGGCCGGGTCACCCGGACATTCATCGGCGTACTCATCATCAGCGTTATCAACAACGGTATGACGCTGTTGTCGGTGCCCTCGTACTATCAGACCATCGCCAACGGCGCGCTGCTCTTGGTCGCGGTAGCCATCGACCAGTTCCGAACCAAAGCCGGCTACCGATGAAAGATCGGAGGGGACCCCGCGTGCTCGAGCACATCGTGGTTGTGGATGCCGGTGACCTGCCCCGGCCGCCTCTGGAGGCGGCGCTGGACCGTTTCGCCCATGGGATCCGGGGATGCCGGGGGCTGATCTCCATTAGCTGGGGCCAGAATTTCAACCCGCTGGGTCTCGAGCGTCGTTGCCACTACGTATGCACAGTAATCCTGGAGAGCGAGGAGACTCTTCGTACCCACTACTGGGAGCATCCAGCGCACCAGATTCTGCTTGCGGAGCTCCCCGGACTCTGCGAATCCAGGTTCGCTTTGGATTACTTCATCGACGAGGATGCTGCCCATGCCCGCTGACAGTCTGACCGTGGCGCGTGATGGCGATGTGGCCTGGCTCACCCTGCACCGGGGGGAACGCAACCTTCTTGATGCTGAGCTCACCCGGGCACTCGCGGATGCTGTTGCCGAGCTGGACACTCAAGGCGTCACCGCTATGGTGCTGACCGGAGCAGGAGCGGTGTTCTGTGCTGGTGCGGATGCATCGAAACTTCGAGCAACCGGGACTGCGCGAGAGTTCGCCGACGCCGCGATTGACCTCTTCTGCAACCTGGCAGAGGCGCAGGCCCCGGTCATCGCCGCTGTGAACGGCGACGCGCTCGCGGGCGGATTCGGGATCGCGTGCGCCGCAGACATCGTCATCGCCGTCGATGGTGCCGCGCTCGGCACGGTTGAGGCTGCTCTTGGCACCTGGCCGATGATCGCCCAGGTTCCGGCAAGCAGGCGCGTTCCCCCCAAAGCGGCGATCAGGAACGCCTTGACGGGAGTCCCGTTCACAACAGCTGAAGCGAAAGACCTCGGCGTCATCGATGAGATTCTGTCCGACGCGGGCGCGCTCCGCGTCCGCGCAGCGGAGGTGGCCCGAGAAGTGACGGTTGGGGGCGCCGCAGCTCGCCGCGGCAAGCCGATGCTGGTCGGCTTGTACATGCGTCAGTACCGCGCGGATCTGAGCGGCGCGGCAGACGCCTTCGTGGACATGTTCGGCGGCTGAGGGGTCCCGCGCCTACCGGCCGCGGAGGTGCGCCAGCATCGCGTGGTGGTGCGAGAGCACGTGCTCACGCATCGACACCGCGTCTCGCCGCTCGAGCGCTTCGAGCATCGCGATGTGCACCTCGTCCGGACGGTCTCCTGCGGCGAGAAGCCAGGCAGGAGTCTCGCCGGACTCGATCCACGTTCGGTAAGTGTTGCTCACCGCAGTGCTGTGGACTGCCTCGAACATCATGGCGAGGTACTGGTTCTGGCTGGCGCGAACAATCGCAGCGTGAAAGAGTGCATCAGCCGCAACCCAACTCGACGCGGACGCCGCGGTGGTCATCCGCTCCAGGGCGCGGCGCACCTTTGCGAGGTCGTCCGCGGTCGCACTGGTGGTAGCGAGCGCGGTGCCGCGGTCCTCCAACATGAGGCGCAGATCCAGGAGATGGTCGAGGGAGTCGCCGTCGATCTCCATCATGAGCTGCATCGACTGTGCGATGAGGTGCTCGGGTCGGCGCATGACGTACGCCCCGGATCCCGGGCGGATGTCTATCAGCCCCATCATCGAGAGCATCCTGAGTGCCTGCGCGACGATAGGGCGGCTTGCGCCGAGCTGCGAGGCGAGATCCCGCTCGGAAGGCAGGCGCGTCCCCTCCTGGAGGTCGTTCTTGAGGATGATCGTCCGGATCTGCTCCACGACTTCATCCGCGAGGCGGCTGGCGGAGACGGGACGCACCGCAGGGAAGGCCTGCAGCGGCTTCGGGTGCGCCATGCATCTCCTCTCATCGACTCCACCGGGACGTGGCCTGACCAAATTATCAGCCCGATCGGACGATGTTCACCAGCGCGGTCTGCTTCTGGATTGACACTCGCCTGAGTTGCCCGTAATCTCAAGTGGCATAGCCACCTGGCCACAAGAATGGGAGCAGCTATGACGACGACGTCGACACCGGTGAAAGACACGGTCACGCTGGCACGGGGCATTCGCCGGCGCGCGGTCGACATGATCGCCCCACAGGGATTCGGCTACCTCGGGCAGGCGCTTTCGAGCGCCGAGACCGTCGCGGCTCTCTACGGTAGTTACCTGCGTCCCGGGGTGGACCGCTTCATCTGCTCGCCCGGGCACTACATCATCGCCGCGTACGCTGCGGCGGCTGAGGTCGGGCTGCTGAGTGAAGAGCAGCTGCTCAGCTACGGGCAGGACGGCTCCGACCTGGAAGCCATCGGCACCGAACGCACCCCGCTCGTAGACCTGACGTGTGGATCGCTGGCTCAGGGGCTCTCCGGCGCCGCTGGATTCGCTTACGCCGACCGCCTGCGCTCGCGCACCGGAAGCCGCGTGTATGCCCTGATCAGCGACGGCGAGCTCGAGGAGGGGCAAGTCTGGGAGGCTGCCATCTTCGCCGCCCATCATCGGCTGGGCAGCCTCGTCGTGATCCTCGATGCGAACAACTCGCAGGTGGATGGTCCGCTCGACTCCATCACCACCATCGAGCCCATCGCTGACAAGTGGACCGCGTTCGGGTGGCATGCCATGGATATCGACGGTCACGACGTGGCCGCCGTGCACGCGGCCTTCGACAGCGCACTGAAAGATGAGCGCCCCTCGATCATCATCGCCCGTACCTCGACCGTGCACGGCCTCGACGTCCTACCGCCGGACGCCGACGGGCACTTCATCAAGCTGCCGCCGGAGCTGGCGGCTGCAGCCAGAGAGGAACTCGCCGATGCATAACCCGCCCTACGCGACCGAGCTCAAGCCGTACGGGCGAGCGCTCGTCGCGCTCGCCGAGCAGCGCGATGACGTCATCTGCCTCTCGGGCGACCTCACCCGCCAGACAGAGATCGACCTGTTCCAGGAACGTTTCCCGGAGCGATTCGTCCACGCCGGCATGGCCGAGGCGAACATGATCAGCATGGCCGGTGCCATGGCTCGCGAGGGCCTTCAGCCGTTCGTGCACACGTTCGGCGTGTTCGCGACTCGCCGCCCGTACGACCAGATCGTCAACGCCGTAGCCTACCCGAATCTGCCTGTGCGCCTCATCGGATTCATGCCCGGAATCTCGAGTCCGGGCGGCCCGAGCCACCAGGCCATCGAAGACGTCGCGATCATGCGTGCCCTGCCGAACTTCACGGTGATCGACGTTGCGGACGCGCTGGAGATCGCGCAGGTTGTGCCCCACCTCGCGACCATCCCCGGGCCCGTGTACCTGCGGCTCAAGCGTGGTGAGATCCCCATCATCTTCGAGACTGACCATGAGTTGCGCCTTGACAAGGCACATATCTTGACGGACGGGGACGACGTCGCTCTGGTGACGAACGGGATGATGCTCGCGGCGAGCCTCGACGCCGCCCGTACTCTGGCCGGTGCCGGCGTTGGGGTGAAGATCGTCCACGTCCCCGTGGTCAAGCCTCTCGACTCCGCAACTGTCCGGCGGGCCGTCGAGCAGGCGCGTGTCGTTGTCACGGCAGAGAACCACTCGGTCATCGGTGGGCTGGGCTCCGCGGTCGCTGAGGTCATCGCCGAAGCTGGTCTTGCTCGGCCCCTTCGTCGGGTCGGGATGCAGGACACCTTCGCGGAAGGCTCGCGCACCGCGCCGTACCTGTTCGAAAAGTACGGACTGTCCACCCAGGCACTCATCGATTCGGTCTGGGCCCACCTTGGTCACGATGGCGCAGCGCCTATCGCCGAACGCCAGGAGCTCGCCGTCGGCGAGTACCAGCCGGTCTGACCGCATCTACACGATTCATATCCGACGAAGGAACTGAACGACATGACCACTACCCACCTTCAGACGCCCGTGTCTTCCCCGGGCGCCATCATGGGCGTCGACTGGGAAGAGCGCGTCAACTTCGCTCGCCTGCGTGATGAGCGTCTGGCACGGGCGCAGGCCGAGCTGGAGAGCTCCTCGCTGGGCGCACTGATCCTGTTCGACATGAACAACGTGCGGTACACGACCGCGACGCACATCGGCAACTGGGCTCGCGACAAGTTGTTCCGGTGCGTCCTGCTGATGCGCGGACACGATCCGATCCTCTGGGACATCGGCTCTGCCGCTCGGCAGCACAAGATGCACGCTCCCTGGCTGAACGAGGACAGCTGGCGTGCCGGGCTGTCGACGTGGCGCGGTTCCATCCCGGAAGAGGTCGGAGTCGAGATCGGCAACGCCAAGCGCATCGCCGACATCCTCCGTGAGAACGGTCTGCAGAACGACCCCGTCGGGATTGACGTGGTGGAGATCCCGGTCCTTCGCGCGTTCGAGAATGAAGGACTGCACATCGTCAACGGGCAGGACCTGATGCAGCGTGCGCGCCGCATCAAGACCGTGGATGAGATCGCCCTGCTGTCGCACGCCGCGGGTATGGTCGACGCGGCCTACGACGAGCTCTACCGATTCCTCCACGTCGGAGTACGTGAGAACGATGCGGTTGCCCTGGTCAACCGTGTGCTCTACGAGCTCGGGTCCGAAGAAGTCGAGGCCGTCAACGCCATCGCGGGAGAGAGGTGCTCTCCTCACCCGCACGTGTTCTCCGACCGCATGATGCGGCCCGGTGATACCGCGTACTTTGACATCATTCATTCGTTCAACGGGTATCGGACCTGCTACTACCGGACCCTCAACATCGGTAGCGCGAACGCCAATCAGCGCGATGCGTACACGCGTGCTCGCGAGGCGATCGATGCCGCCATCGACCAGGTGAAACCCGGCGCCTCCAGCGCCGACATCGCCCGCGCCTTCCCATCGGCCGCAGATCTCGGCTACCACAGCGAGGAAGAGGCGTTCGGTCTGCAGTACTGCCACGGCATCGGACTATCCCTGTGGGAGCAGCCGCTCATCAGCCGCTACCACTCCCTGGAACACCCCGTGGAGATCGAGGAAGGCATGGTGTTCGCGCTAGAAACCTACTGGCCCACGAAGGATGGCTCATCTGCGGCCAGAATCGAGGAGGAAGTCGTCGTAACCAGCGAAGGCTGCAAGGTCATCACGCGCTTTCCTGCGGACGAGCTTCTGGTGGCCGGGACCCGCTACTGGAATGGCCACTCCTTTAACACGAACAACCTGGGAACGGGCATCCGCCAGAACGTCTGACTTGCATTTCGTGAGCGTGTGGCGGCGAATGCACCGTGATGAACCCATGGGGTGCGAAGCAAGCGTTCAGGGATGGCGAGAAGACGTCGCTCCATCGGCGACGGAGTGAGTTCGTGGTACTGCTCGCGTCGAGTGCCGCGAGAGCACACGCCGCGGGGGTTTTACCCCCGCGGCGTGCCGGCCACCGGGGATCTCAGCGAGCACGCTGGCCAAGCACGCCCCATCGCCGAGGGAGGCAGGAGTCGGAGACCTCGCGGTCGCGCTCGGCGGGGCACCCATGGGCTGCGCCAGCCGGCAACCCGGCATCTCGGTCGAACTGATCGACCACGCGAGTCAGCCGGCCGTGCCGTCGCGGTCATCCGGACGGCCCGGCGGCGCATGCACCCTTTAGCGGAACGGCAAAGGGGCACATCGACGTGAGAAGATTCATATCGGCAATCGGTGGTTTTGGTCGCCGCACTAATCTATCGCCGGTCGTACCGCGGCTCGAGGAGGCCAGGTGGCCACGCCACAGACATCAGAGACGACAGTTTCGGGTTTCGCCAATCTTTCGGACATGGACATCGTGGGGTGGCTTCCGTCGACACCCCCTGACGCGCGAATCCATTACTCATCCGCTGCGTTGACGTACGGAGACCTCCGGCTACCACGCGGCGACGACGCCGATGGTCACCCGCTGGTGATTCTCATCCATGGGGGCGCCTGGGAGTCCAGTTACACGTCGGACTACGTCGCGAGGCTGGCTGAATCGCTGACCGCGCTGGGCGTTGCGACCTGGAACCTCGAATTCCGTCGCCTCAACAACCCAGGCAGCGACTACCCCGGGATGTTCCTCGATATCTCCCAAGGGGTGGACTTCGCGCGTGAGTTGGCGAAGGACTACCCGATCGATCTGGACAGAGTGGTTCTGTTGGGGCACTCATCCGGCGGTCATCTCGCTACCTGGGCGGCGGGGCGCAAGAACATCTCGCCGGAGAGCCCGCTCTATAGCGAAGATCCACTCCGCGTGAGTGGCGTCGTCGACCTTGCGGGAGTCCTTGATCTCGAGTACGCCTACAATGCCGGCCGTACTGACGTCCTGCAGGTGGTAGGTGCCCACGATTCCGCGGCGCTGAGAGAGAAGGCCGGCGACACGTCGTCGATCCGACTGCTGCCGTTGGGAGTGCCCCAGTCGCTCATCATCGGGACAGCGGACAACCCGTGGCGGCTGGAAAGCCATCAGCGCTACCGGGACGCGGGAATGGCCGGCGGCGATCGGATCGACCTCATCCGACTCGAGGGGGCCAATCATTTCGACGTGGTGGATGTGAGCAGCCCTGCCTGGGAACCGATCGTGACGGCCGTGCGCGAGTACGCCGGCCTGCCGAAGAATGGTGCGACCGACAGCATTCCCGCAGTCAGCGCGAACTGACGCCCACATGCGCAACGCGAGCCGCGCAGCATTCTTGCCGTCGGCGGAAGCGGTGCGCGGCTCGCCTCGTCATGCGACTCGCGCCGAGCCGGCTGGCCCGCGCTCGCGCCTCGTCAGAGCACGGCGATGGCGTCTATCTCGATTGTGGCGTGGTTGTACAAGGAGTGAACGCCCACGAGAGTGCTCGCAGGCATGTGCTCAGCGCTGATGATCGAGTCTCGAACGCGTCGATACGTCTGCAGCTTCTCCTCATCGAGGTGCTTGACGTAGACATTCACCCGTACCAGGTGCGACAGGTCGGTTCCTGCGCGCACCAACGCTTCTTCCAGGGCGCGGAAGGTCAGTTCGGTCGAGCGGGCGAAGTCTTCGGGCACCGGCACATATACCCCCGACACGTACACGAGGCCCGTCGCCGTATCGATCACGCTGTCGGAAATTCCCGGTACTACGGGAGCGGGAACACGGGTCAGCCGCTGTGTGGTCATCTGGCGATCCTCCTGTTAAGCAGTAGTGGACGCTAGTGAAGCGTACATGATAACTTTGCGAGTGCTCCATCATCTGAATGCCGGCCTGGCGACCCGGCAGCCGCATCCACTCCCGGAGGAACACCATGACGATCGACAATCTCATTTCAGCGCCGCGCGAAGCAATCGGCGTCGACCTTGCACAGGCACCATTCGATGAAGAGCTGGTGGCGCGGGCGACGAAGCTGGTGCCCTTCATCCGAGAGCACGCGTCCGAAGGCGCGGCTGAGGAGCAGGTGTCTACGGTCGTCATCGATGCGCTCGCCGACGAGGGACTCCTCAACCTCTTCGTGCCGCGACGCCTCGGTGGCCAGGCGACCACCACGCGCACCGCCCTCGAGGTGCTGGCCGAGATCAGCCGCGGCGACGGCGCGACGGGATGGATCTCGTCCCTCTTGAACGCCGGGACGTGGTTCGGTACGACGTACGGCGAACAGACCCAGCAGGAGATCTGGGGAGACAACCCGAATGCCCGGATCTCGGCAATCTTCACTCCCGGCAGCTCGATGGAGCGTGTCGAGGGCGGCTATATCGTCAGCGGTCGGTGGCCCTGGGCCTCCGGTGGCTTCGCGGCCAACTGGGCGTGCCTGGGCATCGCCCTGGACGTCCCCGAGGGTGAGGACCCCCGTGGGCTCGCACTGTTCTCGCGTGACCAGTACTCGTTCGAGAGGACCTGGTTCGTCACGGGGATGAAGGGAACCGCCTCGAACACGATCGTGATGGAGAATCAGTTCGTCCCGGACCACCGCATTCAGCCCTTCGTCGGGATGCGCGATGCGAACTACCTCACGCCGTTCAAGGACGAGGAACTGACCTCGCGGATGGCGTTCATCCCGCTCGCCGCGATCATCCTCATCGCCCCTCAGCTGGGCCTCGCACGGCACGCTATGGAGCTGACCCTCAAGAAGCTGCCGAACAAGGGCGTCGCGTACACCCGGTACACGGAAGCCCGGAACTCCCCCTCGCACCAGCTCGGTATCGCAGAGGCTGCGACCAAGCTGCGCCTCGCTGAGCTCCTCGCCGCGAACATGGCCGATCTCATCGACAGCAGTGCCGCCGCGAACGAGCTTCAGCCGCTCGAGACGCGTGTGCAGATCCGCAACGACGTCGGTGTTGTCGCCGACCTGTGCAAGGAGGCGATCGGAATTCTCATGACCCTCAACGGCGCCGGTTCGTTCGCGGAGCCGAACGTGCTCTCGCGCGTCTGGCGCGATTCGGAGATCGCCGCTCGTCACGCATACGTGACGTCGGCGGTGGGCAAGGAAGTCTACGGCCGGGTTCTGCTCGGCACGGATGACCCCATCACGATGGACGTCTGATCCTCGGCGTCAAGCTATATCCACAGCAAAGAAAGAGAGCTATGTCTCAAGAACGCTTCACCCGCATCCCCGCACCCGTCGTGCCCGGGATCGCTGACAGTGTGAAGGTCACATCCGGCGACCTCCTCTTCGTCTCCGGAGCCGTGGGCTTCGAGGCCGACGGCTCGGTTCCCGCGGACTTCGCACGGGCGACCGAACTGACCCTCCGCGAGCTGGAGCGGGCGTTGAAGGCCGGGGGGGCCGACTTCTCGTCGGTGGTCCGCTTCAACGTCTACATCACCGACCTCGACAAGGAGAAGCTCGGCATCTACCGCCGGGTGCGCGACGAGATCGTGGGCACCGACACACTGATCGCCAGCACCCTCCTCGGTGTCGCGGCCCTGTTCAACAACTCGACGATCGAGATCGACGCGATCGCCGCCGTCTAGAACGACTCGATGCATGGAAGAGGTGGGCACTGCGGAGCCCACCTCTTCCTGATTCACCTCGGCGTATCCGCAGCGCGTCCCTTCACTCGTTGTGGATGAGCTTGGACCGGGGGCACTTGATGGCTGGATAGGAAAGAAACTGATGACAAATGTGACCGTGATCGGCACGGGCAATATCGGATCGGCCGTGGCCGCGGTGGCCACCAAGGGCGGTGCGCACGTACAGCTGCTTGGCCGGGATGGGGAGAAGGCCGCGAGCGTGGCCGCCGGACTCGGAGCGACCTCCGGGGCGGTCGGTGACGTTCTGACGGGCGACATCGTCGTCCTCGCTGTGCCATACGACGCGCTGGCAGAACTGGCTGAGCTGTACGGTCACCAGTTCGACGGCAAAGTGGTCGTCGATGTCACCAACCCGATCAATTTCGCCACGTTCGATGAGCTCACCGTTCCCGCCGACTCGTCTGCGGCAGGCGAGCTTCAGAAGCAGCTTCCGGATGCGCGGGTGGTCAAGGCGTTCAACACGAACTTTGCGGGCACGATCGCGACGGGTCAGGTCGGCGACGTGCCCACCACGGTGCTCGTCGCTGGCGACGACGATTCTGCCACGCAGGCGCTGGTCGACCTCATCACCGCTGGCGGCGTCGCAGCCGCCGCTATCGGGCCGCTCAAGCGCGCGCGGGAGCTGGAAGCATTTGCCTTCCTGCAGATCACTCTCGCTGCTCAGGAGATCGTCGGCTGGGGCGGCGGCTTCGCGCTCCGCAAGTAGGAGGCGATCTTCGGGCTGCCTCGGCCAGTCCGTCATCCTGCATCAATTCGGTGAGGCGATTGCTCTCGACACACCCCACGACGAATCGGCGACCGACAAATCGTCGGCGGTCGCACGCCGGATATGTGCGGCCATGAGAGCCTCCGCCAGGGGCGCGTCGCGGGCGGCGATTGCGGATCGAATTTCGAAGTGCTCGTGCCACAGATGCTTGTCGTCTCTGCTCATGGCGGCGGTGTTTATCCACTCCGACCTGCTGGACAGCACATGGATGAAGGACTTGACAACCTCGTTGCCGCATGCCGACGCGACCGCGTCGTGAAAACGTGAGTTCAGCCGGTGAAGCTCTGCCAGCTCACCGCGCGCAAGCACGTCGTCCCCCTGCGAGAGTATCGCGTCGATTTCTGCGAGATCCGCATCGGTTCTGTGAAGCGCGGCTTCCCTCGCAGCAGGCGGCTCCAGTATGCTCCGCACGCTTCTCACCTCGCGGATCACGTCGTCGTTCAGCCGCGTGACCGTGGGTGAGCCGTACGGCCTCAGGTCGATGAGTCCTTCAACGGCCAGCCCCCGTAGCGCTTCCCGCACCGGCACTCGCGAGACGCCGAACCTGGTCGCCAGCTGCGGCTCCGTGATCCGTGACCCGGGCGCCAGCTCTCCGCGGACGACCAGGTCGCGGATGGCGTCGACCAGCGCGCTGCCTCGAAGGGTGGCGGATTCTTCCAAGACGAGTGCTCCCGTGACTATGACCATCACCAGGATATTCGCCTGGCCGGACGAGTGGGTCCTCGATCGGCATCCCTCTTCACCGCGCGTTCGCCCTGATCGGCGAGCAGGATCGCTCCTCCGCGGTCGATCTGCTGTTCCTACCGATGCGCAGCGACCTATGAAGGCACTTCCCAGTCGAGCGCCAGGGGGAGGTCCTGCACACACGTCCCGGCGCGCAGGGTGTACGTGCCCGGCTCGAGCGACCACCCACCCGGCGTCCAGTGCGACAGGCGACGGGGATCGATCTGGATCGTGGCAGCGATCGTCTCGCCGGCCGCTGCCCGCACGGAGGCGAAGCCGACGAGCCAGCGAACGGGGCGCTCGACGGCGGAGTCTGCGCGCTCGGCATAGACCTGCACGACCTGCTTGCCAGGGCGCTTTCCCGTGTTCGCGAGGAGCACCTCGACCGCGTCTTCGACACGGGATGCCGCGCCCCACGTCCACGACGTGTAGCCGAGTCCGTGCCCGAACGGGAACGCGGGCTGCACGTCCGCCTTCAGCCAGGCACGGTAGCCGAGCTGAAGGCCTTCCGTGTAGGCGAGCACACCGTTGTCGGGCACGACGTTCGTCACCGGCGCATCCGCGAGCGCTGCCGGCCAGGTCGTGGGCAGACGCCCGCCGGGCTCAGCTTCCCCGAGAAGGATGTCCGCGAGAGCGGCGCCGAACTGCTGACCGCCGAAGTAGCCGTGGAGGATGGCGCTGACCTCGTCCGCCCACGGGAGCGTCACCGGAGACCCCGCGTTGACGATCACGATCGTCCGGGTATTGGCGGCCGCGACTGCTCTAACAAGGTCGTCCTGGCGTCCAGGCAGGTCGAGGCTTTCGCGGTCGTGTCCTTCCGACTCGACCCTGGCGTTGGTCCCGACGACGACGATGGCCACATCCGCGTCTGTGGCGGAAGCGACTGCACGCGCGATGAGCCCGTCGGGATCGGCATGGTCGGGCGCGATGCCGACGGTCACGCTGAGCGTACCCACCAGCGCACCCTCTGTCGGGATCGCGAACTCCGCGCGAAGCTCGATCGGGGTGCCCGGCGAGACCGTGATCGGGACCGTAGCCGACGGCGGGGAGGTGATCGCTGCGCCGTGGTCGGTACCCTCGAGCGTGGGGGAGTCCTCGAGGACGAGGACTCCGTCGACGAAGATCTTTCCAGGGTTGGCACCCGAGAATCCGAAGAGAAGATCGCCGCTGACCTCGGGCGAGTACGCGGTGCGGATCTCCAGCGTCGACGCCCCGACCAGGGCGGCTTCTCCACCGAACCAGACCAGTTCGGTCGAAAGTCGATCTTCAGAGGACAACTCGGCACCATCAGCGTCGAAGAACGTCACGCGTGCGCCGGGTCGCCCGGTCACCGGATTGGTTATCCTCTCGCGCGGGAAGCCTGAGATCCCCTCCTGGACGACCGCGCCGACTTCGTAGTCGACCTGCGCGTGCGGTAAGGCCGCGCGCAGACCTTCGAGCGGAGAAACGATGTGCTCGGGAAGGACTGTCGCCGAGCCGCCGCCCTGGGTTCGCACCTCACGGGCGTTGTGGCCGATCAGTACGACTCGCGAAAGCGCTGTGGCGTCCAGCGGCAGTATCCCGTCGTTCGAAAGAAGGACGCTTCCTTCGATCGCTGCAGTCCGCGCGAATGCCGTTCCGTCCACGGGTGTCGTGGCTGCGCCGGGTCCAGGGCCGAGAGCGCCGACGCGTTCGGCGAGGAGCAGGAGGCGCAACACTTTTCGGTCCACGTCGGACTCCTGCACCCTGCCGCCCCGAATCGCGTCGATGAGGTCGTCGTAGGCGGCGACGGGCCCGGGCATGGCGAGGTCTTGTGAGGCAGGGATCGCGTTGAGGCTGCGCACTGCGGTCCAGTCGCTGACGACGACTCCGTCGAAGCCCCACTCGGTGCTCAACGGGTTCTCGAGCAGATCGTTCTCCGTCATGGTGACCCCGTCGACGGCATTGTAGGCACTCATCAGCGCCCAGGCCCCTGCGCCCACGGCCCGCTCGAACGGTGCGAGGTACAGTTCACGCAGTGCCCGGTCGGTGGGGCGGACATCCACGGTGTACCGGTCGGTCTCGGAGTCGTTGGCGACGTAGTGCTTCGGTGTCGCAGCGACGCCGTTGTCCTGCAGCCCGGTGACGTATGCGGCGGCGAGTGCAGATGTCAGTTCAGGATCTTCGCTGAGGCATTCGAAGTGGCGGCCACCCAGGGGTGTGCGGTGCAGGTTGATGGTGGGTCCGAGGACGACGTCGACGCCCTTGCGGCGCGCTTCGGATGCTGCAGCGGCGCCGTACCGGTAGGCGAGGGCTGTGTCCCACGAGGCGCCGAGCGCGGAGCCGGAGGGGAGGTTGAGGGAGGGATCGCGTTCGTCCCACCGGGGCCCGCGGACACCGGCGGGACCGTCGGACAGCGTCATCGCGCGCAGTCCAATCGACGGGAGAGGAACCGTGGTCCAGAAGTCCGCGCCCTGGATGAGGGAGACTTTCTCCTCGAGCGTGAGTTTCGCCAGGAGCGGTCGGAGGTGGTCGGTAGGGGAAGTCACGAGAGAGTCCTTGTGGGAGAGAGGCGCGCCGATGAGTTCGCGGCGGACGCGAGTGGGCAGTGGTGTCCCGGCGGGCGCCTCGCTGGGATGGCGCCCGCCGGGAAGCGGGGGTCAGTCTGCGGTGGCGGGCCGCGCGTCCCGGAGTGCGCGGCGTTCGTTGCGCTTGACCTGTTGTCTGTCGGGGTCCGGGATCGGGGCCGCCATAAACAGCCTCTGGGTGTAGGGGTGGTTCGGCCGCGAGGTCACCTGGTCGCCGTCGCCGTTCTCTACGATCTCGCCGTGGTACATAACCACCACACGGTGGCTGATGTGGCGGACGACGGCGAGGTCGTGCGTGACGAAGAGGTAGGCGACCCCGGTGCGTTCCTGGATCTCGATGAACAGGTCGAGTACGCGCGCCTGAGTCGACAGATCGAGCGCCGAGACGGGTTCGTCGCACACGACGAGCTTCGGGTCGAGGGCGAGCGCCCGGGCGATCGCGATGCGCTGACGCTGGCCGCCGGAGAACTCACGCGGCAGACGACCGCGAGCATCGGCTGGCAGGCGCACCTGGTCGAGGAGTTCACGCACCCGGCGCTTCGCGACCGCACCCGTCACGCCGGCCGCGGTGAGCGGCTCGGTGAGCGTCTGCTCGATCGTCAGCGACGGGTTCAGCGATGAATAGGGATCCTGGAAGACGACCTGGATCTCGGAACTCAGCGCGCGGCGCTCCTTGCGCTGCAGCCGGGTGATGTCCTTGCCCTCGTATGTGATCTTCCCGGCCGTGACCGATGCGAGCCCGAGAACCGCGCGACCGAGCGTGGTCTTTCCCGAGCCGGACTCGCCGACCAGGCCCACAGTCTCGCCGGGCAGGATGTCGAGCGAGACTCCCTTGAGTGCGCGGAACGGCTGCGCGCGGAATCCCTTCCCGGGATACTCGACGACGAGGTTGTCGACACTGAGCAGAGTGTCGCTCATGAGTGTTCTCCCCGGGTTGTGGCACGGGTGAGCGCCGGGCGGGCAGGGCCTTCGTCGAGGATCGAGGCGAGCAGCGTTTTGGTGTACGGATGCGAAGGCCGGTGCAGGATCGCCCGTGCTGACCCGGTCTCCACGAACAGACCCGACTGCATGACCGTGACCCGATCGCACAGGTCTGCGACAACGCCGAAATTGTGCGTCACGAGCAAGACGGCCATGTCGCGTTCGGCTTGCAGGTCGCGAAGCAGATCGAGCACTTCGGCTTGCACCGTCACATCCAGTGCGGTGGTGGGCTCGTCCGCGATGATCAGGTCGGGTTCGGTAGAGACGGCACCGGCGATCAGGACGCGCTGGGCCATGCCGCCAGACACCTCGAACGGGTATGCCTTGAAGGTGCGGGCGGGCTGTGGGATTCCGACCCGCTCGAGCAGCCAGAGAGCCTTGTCGCGCGCTTCTTTCTTGCTCATTCCGAGCCCGACCCGAAGCGGTTCGGTGAGCAGGCTGCCGATCGTGAACGACGGATCGAGGTTACTCATCGGCTCTTGGGGGATATAGCCGATGCGCCGTCCGCGGATCGTGCTGTACTCCTTCTCGGATGCGGTGTCCAGGCGCAGACCTTCGTATGTGATCGAACCGCCGGTGACGGCGCCACCCTTGGGCAGCAGTCCCAATACCGCGAACGCGGTCTGCGACTTGCCTGAACCGGACTCGCCGATCAGGCCGTGCACCTCTCCCTTGCGGATGTCAAGGGAGACGCCGTGCACGACCTCGCGCGTCGGCCCGTCGCCCTGACCGTATCCGACCCGCAGATCCTTCACGCTCAGGACGACTTCGGGCGAGCGGCCCGCGACCTCCTCGTCGTCGTGGTGGATCGGACCAGCGTCAGCGGTGAGGATGTCGATCGAGTCGTCGAGGTCGGCGACGCTCGTTGCAGATGTCACCGCGGCGATCGACCCGGTGGTGGTGGCCACCGCGCGACGACGCTTGCGACGCACGACCACCGTGCGCTCGAGGACGTCGCGCATCGCGTTGGCCAGCAGCATCAGCGCGGTGCTCGTCGCGGCGATCGCGAGCGAGGGCCACACCATCAGCAGCGGTACGACGTAGATCTTGGTGAACGCGTCCTGCAGCATCCCGCCCCACGTCGGAACCGACGCGTCGCCGATCCCGAGGAACTCGAGACCCGACTGGATCGCGATCGCGATGGTCGCGACGACCGCTGTCTGGATCACGATCGGGGCGCGTACGACCGAGAGCACATGCCGGCCGAGAATTCGCCTGTCGCTCAGGCCCGACACGCGTGCGGCGTCGACGTAGAGCTCCGAGCGCACGGCGGTGACCATCGTGTACACGAGCCGGTAGTACGCGGGCGCTAGGACGACACCGAAGATGATCATCGAGAGCCACACCGACGGACCGGTGACAGCCCGGGCGGCGAGAAGGATCACCATCGCGGGAAGAGCCATCACGAGCGAGGTGACCCACGAGGCGGCATCATCGAACCAACCGTCGTAGTACCCGGCGATCAGACCGCCGGTTACTCCGAAGATGAAGGCGGTGAGTACGGCGAGCAGTGCCGCAGCGATCGTGATCTGCGTGGCGACGAGCAGGCGCGACAGGACGTCGCGACCGGCCGTGTCGGTGCCTAGCAGGTGCTGCGCGCTCGGCGGCTGCAGTATCGCCTGCAGATTCGCCGGATTCGGGTTGTAGGGGGCGATGAGGGGCCCGATGATCGCGATCACCACGATGATCGCGAGGGACGTCAGCGAGATGAGTGCGAGTGGGTTGCGTAGCAGCCGACCGAACAGGCGGTCGGCCCCAGCCGCACGCGTGGGAATCTCGGTGGGGACTTCGACGGCGGTCATGAGAGTCGCACCTTCGGATTAAGCGCAGCCTGCGCGAGATCGATCAGGAGGTTGACGACGACCGCGATGATCGCGGTGACGACGACGATGCCCATCACCATCGGGATGTCGCCCGCTGATGTGGCCTGGACCGTGAGTGAGCCGATGCCTGGGAGGGCGAAGATCTGCTCGACGATCACGGCGCCGCCGATCATGCCGATGAACTGCACGGCCAGGAGGGCCAGGGCCGGACCGCCTGCGTTGCGCAGCACGTGCTTGTAGAGGACACGGTTCGAGCTGAGGCCGCGGCTGCGCAGCGTTCGGACGTAATCCCGGGAAAGACCGTCGACGATCGAGCCGCGCACTTGCTGCGAGATCGTCGCTATGCCGCCGATCGCGAGCGCGACGATCGGCAATGTGACGCTGCTGAGCCACCCCGTGAACGACGTCGCGAGCGGGACGTATCCGGTCGCCTTGAACCAGTGCAGGTTGACCGCGAAGATCAGCACGAGGAAAAGGGCGATGAGAAACCCGGGGATCGCGAATCCGAGAATCGATAAGAACTGCACCGTGCCGTCGACGGCACCCCCTCGCCGTGCGGCGAAGATGCCGAGGATCACGGAGAAGATCGCCGTGAGCAGGATCGCGCCGATCACAAGGGAGAGCGTCACCGCGAGCCGGCTGCTCAGCTGGACAGCCACGAGCTGCCCGTTAAACCATGACCGACCCAGGTCACCGCTCACGGCAGAGGTGAGCCAATCCCAGAACTGCACGAAGAGAGGGCGGTCCAAGCCGAGTTCGGCGGCCTTGCGATCGACCACTTCCTGAGTGGCGTTCTGGCCGACGATCGTGCGGGCGATGTTCCCGCTACCGAGGTACAGAAGCGAGAAGGCGATAACCGTGATCACGACCAGAAGGATCGCGCCGGCCGCCACGCGCCGCATGATGAAGGTGAGCATGGCTCCACTCCTTGCAGAGAAGTCTCGAGAAATGATGTGGTCAGGCCCGGCCGTTCGGGCGGGCCTGACCACGACTACTGCTTCGGCTGGAAGTCGTAGATCGCGGGGTAGATGTTGCTGGGCAGCATTTCCACGGTCGTGTTGGGGTCGGTAGCGAAGCTTCCCGCCACACGGTAGAACGGGGCGAACCAGGCCTGTTCCACGATGTACCTGTTCAGCTCCTTGACGACCGAGGCCTGGGTGGCGTCGTCACCGAACTGGATCTGTTGCAGGTAGTCGTCGACTTGCGGATCCTGCGAGTGGAACGGGTTGAACGTCGCGGGCGGGGCGATCATGAACTGGATCAGCTGCCAGTCCGGGTTCTGCTCCAACGCCATGAACGACGCGGGATACTTCGGTGCCACCAGGTCGCCGACGAAGTTTCCGACTGGCACATCAGTCGCTTCGACGGTGATCCCCACGTCGGCCAGTTGCTGAGCGATCAGCGCGTATACGGTCGTGCCGAACACCGACATCGACGGCATCGCGATCGTCAGTCCATCCGCGTAGCCCGCCTCGGCAAGCAGCTCCTCAGCCTTCTCAGGGTCGTATGTGTAGTACTCGTCCAGATCGGGGTCGTACCCGCTGGAACTGGCAGGGAACACCTGCGTGGTCACGGTGCCGCGGTCCGCCTGCAGCGCGGTCAGCATGCTCGGGCGATCGAACGCGTAGTTGATCGCCTGGCGAACCCTCACATCACCCAGGGCAGGGTTCATCTCACCGGCTCGGTCCAGCAGCAGGAGCCCCTGGAAGTCGAGCTCATTGGCACTGAGCGTCCATCCGGCAGCCTCCACCTCGGCGGCAGTGTCATTGCTATTGAGCTTCACACCGTTCGCCTCGCCCGCCTTGATCGTGTTCAGCACGGCGGTGGTGTCGGTCAAGACGTTGATGACCAGGCTGTCGTAGTGCTGGACATCAGGATTCCAGTAGTTCGGGTTCTTCGTGTAGGTGTAGCTCGTCCCGGTGACGGTCGAAGCGGTGTCCAGGCTGTATGGTCCAGAGCCGACCGGCGTGGTCGCCACGTCAGCACTCTCGAGGGAAGCTTCCGCGCCGACCAGGCCCGCGTCACGGGTCAGGTAGTTGAGAAGCGCCGGGTCAGGTGCGCTGAGGGTGATGACAACCGTGGTGTCGTCGGGCGCCTCCACGCTCGTCACGCTTGCGAAGCTGCCGGCGTTGGGCGACGTGCCCTCCTTGTAGCGCAGCAGGTTCGTCGCGACCACATCACCGGTCAGCTTCGACCCGTCCGTGAAGGTGACGTCATCACGCAACGTGAGGGTCAGCACCGTGTTGTCGTCGTTGTAGGACCACTCCGTCGCCAGCCACGGCTCGATCGTGCCCTCCGGCGTCGCCAACAGCAACGTGTCGAACACCGCCTGGTAGAACGGGGAACGATTCCCCCACTCCGAACCAGCCGGATCGAACGTCACCGGCGCGCTGAGGGCGACCAGCGTGAGCGTTGCCCCGCGCTCGTCACTGCCTGTGTCCCCACCCGCACAACTCGACAACGCGAGCGCGGCTGTGACGGCGAGAGCGGTCGCCGCCGCGGCCTTGTTCCATCGGATCATCTCGAGTCCTTTTGTAGGGGCGACTCCGCCTTACGGATCGCCGTGATCGCCGAACCTAGCAGACAAAATGAGTGTTCACTAGGTTTTAGAGATTACAGTTTCATTGAACGAACCGAGTTCCGCAGGCAACCCTTCAGAATGAGACCGCGGGGATGAAACGGTTTCCGCCGGAGCGGAGGAGATGATGGACGCCACAGCAAAACCTCGTAAGCGCGAGCCTCGGGGCGAGTACGCCAAGACACGGGCGACACGCGCAGCCATACTCGACGCCGCACTTGACGTGTTCGCGGAGTCCGGGTACCGGTCTGGATCGCTGCGTGAAGTGGCCCAGCGGGTCGGCATGAGCGAGGCGGGGCTGCTGCACCACTTTCCCAACAAACCCGCGCTTCTGGCGGCGGTGCTCGACCGCCGCGACCATCATTCCCTCGAGTGGACGCGGATGACGGAAGGCAATGGCGACGTGACGCTCCGCGGGCTGGTCGAGACCGCGACGCGCAACTCCTCCTCGCCCGGCGTGGTGGAGCTGTATTGCATTCTGTCCGCCGAAGCCACCGCCGCCGATCACCCGGCACACGAGTACTTCGTCCGCCGCTATGAGCTGGGGCGCAGCAACGTGCGTCGCGCATTTGAAGACCTGGAGCGGCAGAACCGCCTCATGCCGGGGATCACCCCTCTGAATGCGGCCATCGCCACGCTCGCGATGATGGACGGGCTGCAGGTGCAATGGCTGCTGCACCGCGACGTCGTCGATATGGCCGCGGAGCTTCGCAGGTTCTTCACCGCGTTCGTCAATATCGACTTCGCATCCTCCCCCTAGCGTGTGCTGGCCCCGGCCCAGCGAGCGCAGGAGGTGACAGTTGGAGGAGTTGTTAAGCAGTGGTTGACAATACAGGGGTCGAGTGTGAGTATTAGCGAACATACGGCAGCACCAGTGAAATCAGAGCCGTCCTGGACGTCGGTGAGAGCACCCTTCGTGGACCTCGCCACCCTTCCCGACCCGCTTTCCCGCCCGGCTCCAGGACTGATCACCACATCGGATCCACCGTGCGCCAGGCGAGTGCGGATGTCGATCGTGCGGCAGATGCCTCGCGATCCGCAGAAGTATGACGAGAAGGGCCACGACCATGACGGTCAGAATCGAGTTGACGAAGCTCGGTCATGCGTGCGTGCGGCTGGAGAAGGATGGTCGCCGCATTGTCATCGACCCAGGCGAGTACAGTGACCCGGCCCGGGCGCTCGAAGGCGCCGAGCATGTCCTGATCACTCATCAGCATCCCGACCATCTCGACGAGGATGCCGTGCTGGAATTCCTGGCGGCACACAGCGCGGCGACCGTGCGTGCACCGGACGTGCCGGCGGCTCGTCTTGCCGCTCAGGCGGGAGACGCTGGAGTCGACGCGAGCCAGATCATCGCGACCGGCGCCGGTGAGAAGTTCGACTGCGCGGGATTCTCAGTGCGCACCGTCGGAGGTCAGCATGCGGTGATCCACGCCTTCATCCCGGTGGTCGCGAACACCGGCTACATCGTGGACGGGCTGGTGTACCACCCCGGCGACAGTTTTATCGTCCCTACCGGACCGGCTCCGGACACGCTGCTGGTGCCGCTGAGCGCACCCTGGAACAAGATGTCCGAGATGGTCGACTTCATCACGGCCGTACGGCCGAGGCAGGCCATCCCCGTGCACGACATCCTGCTCAACGAGACGGTCGGCCGTCCGCTCTATGTCAAGCGCGCCCAGATGTTCGCGGATCGGCACGGTGTGACACTCACGGACCTCGCTGTCGGACAGAGCGACATCATCGAGGGACCGGACCCGTCGGAGGTCGACGCCACCGCTGACGGCGCCTTCTCGGACCAGCTGGATCTCAAGCACTTCAACGGCTGATGCCGCGGCTCAGCGACCGAGCCGCGCCTGCGTCCGTTCCGCGGCTCACGTAGCCGACCGGGTCGAGGGAGCCGATGCGCCTCGCGCGCAAACGATTAGGTCTAGCAGAGGGAGAGAAGTGAAGAGAATACGCGTTGGGGCTATCGGCCTCGGCATGGTGGGGTCGGCTCAGGTGAAGACTTTCGCGCGGTCGGTCGGTGCGGGCGACCTGGTTGCGGTCTCCGATATCGATGTCGATCGTGCGCAGGCGATCGCGGAGACGCTGCCAGGAGATGTTCGCGTGTTCCGCACCGCGGAGGAGTTGATCGCGTCGGATGAGATCGAGGCGGTGACGATCGCGTCGAGCGCGGAGTCGCATCTTGCACTGGTTCTGGCGTGCATCGAGCACCGCAAGCCGGTCTTCTGCGAGAAACCGCTGGCCCTCACGGCTGCGGACTGTCAGCTGATCATCGACGCTGAAGTCCGCGCCGGGCGGCGTTTCGTCCAAGTGGGATTCATGCGCCGCTACGACGCGGCCTTCGTCGAGCTCAAGTCCGAGGTGGATACCGGGAATCTGGGCGAGATCGTTTCTTTGCAGTTCGTCCATCGAGCCGCCGATGTTCCGCCTTCTGTCACATCGTCCGCTCACACGACCGAGGCGGTCGTTCATGAGGCGGACAGCACACGCTGGCTCCTGAACGACGAGATTGTCGAGGTCCGCGTCCAGGGCAACGCCGGACGGTTCGGTCTGGACGAATGGCTGGACCCGCAATTCTTCTATTTCCGGACCGCGGCCGGCGTGATGATCTACTCGGAAGTCTTCCTCAAGGCGACCTACGGGTACGAGATCAGTTGCGATGTCGTCGGCCGCTCCGGAGTGGCCCGTCTCACCAATGCGACGCCGGTGGTCGTGAGTCTCGACTTCCACGTGTCCGGCGTGCGTGAGAAGGACTTCACGGTGCGCTTCGGCGAGGCCTACCGACGTGAGCTCGAGGCCTGGGCGCTTGACGCGGTCGAAGGAGTAGTCAACGGACCGAACGCCTGGGATGGGTACTGCGCCTCGGCGGTCACCGACGCATGCCTGGAGTCTTTGCGCAGCGGCACTCCCATTCAGGTGCAGTCGCGCCCGCGCCCCGCGCTCTACTCACCCGCCTAGGCGCAGACGCCATGCGCGGGTCGCTGTTCGCCACATCCGGGACGCCCCCGACCGGGCGGTCAGCGTCCGGCCGCGTACCCCTGCATGCCTCGTGCGTTCGCTCCGGCGATCAGCATCCCGTCCGCGCGGATTCCGGCCGCGCTGATCCGTCCGAGCGTCCACGGCTCCGCCTCGAGAAGACGGTGTCCGCGCTCGCGGAGGTCATTCAGGACCTCGGGGCCCAGCGACCCCTCGGCCACGAGTCCGAGAGGGGAGAAGCTACGCGGGAAGAACGAGGACGGCATGTGAGTCGAATGCCACGTGGCTGCGTCGATGGCCTCTTGCAGGTTCATCTTGTGCACCAGCAGGTTCAGCAGGAACGGAACGGTCCACTGATCCTGCTGGTCGCCACCGGGAGTGCCGAAGGCGAGGATGGGAACGCCATCACGCAGAAGCATCCCGGGGCTCAGCGTGGTACGAGGACGCTTGCGTGGCGCGATCGAATTAGGCAGGTCGGGCTCGAGCCAGAACATCTGCGCTCTGGTCGGGAGGGAGAAGCCGAGGCCCGGGACCACGGGGGAGCTCTGCAGCCATCCGCCACTCGGTGTGGCCGCGACAACATTCCCCCAACGGTCCACGACGTCCAGGTGGCAGGTGTCTCCGCGAACCGTGCCCAGACTCCGCAACGTCGGTTCGCCGGTTCCCGCGCCGGCGTACTCTCGCTCGCGGAAGATCTCGGGGGAGAGGCGTGGCGTTCGTCCACCCGGAGAGCCGGGACGCAGCTCGCTCGAGGCCCGCGACGTGACCAGCGCCGCGCGCTCGCGCGCGTACGAGTCCGACAACAGGTCGTGCAGGGGTACGTCGACGAAGTCGGGATCGCCGTAGTACGCCTCCCGGTCCGCGAACGCGAGCTTCGCCGTTTCCGCGACGGTGTGGACCATCTGCGCCGACCCTGCTTCGCCGACATCCTGGTGCGCGAGCATGGCGAGCTGCTGCAACAGGACGGGGCCCTGCCCCCAAGCCCCCGTCTTCGCGACGGTGACACCGGCGAAATCGATCGTCACCGGAGCCTCCCAGGTGGGCTCCCAGCGTGCGAGGTCGTCGCCGGTGAGGAGGCCGGTGTGATCTTCCCCCGTCACGTCCCGGACGGGTTGCCGCATGAAGGCATCGATTCGCTCCGCGACGAAGCCACGGTAGAAGACGTCTCGCGCGCGAGCGATGACGGCTTCGCGAGTTCCACCGCCCTGACTGGCCTCGGTCACAATACGTTCGAGCGTGTCGGCAAGCTGAGGATTGCGGAAGCGCGCTCCCGCGGCGATGGATTGATCCGAACGGAGATACACCTCCGCGGAGGATGTCCAGTGATCGGCGAACAGGTCGGTCACAGATTCGATCGCCGCGACAGCGTCGGGGATCAGCGGATGGCCGTTGCGCGCGTACTCTATGGCGAACCGGGTGATGCGCTCGAGTGGCAGTGTGCCGTGCCGCTCGATCATGCTCATCCACGCACCGAACGAGCCCGGGACGACGGCGGCGAGATGTCCGGTCCCGGGGATGACGTCCAGCCCCAGCGCCGCGAATGCAGCGCCGGTCGCGGCCTCGGGCGCCGGGCCCTGTCCACACAGCACCCACGGCTTCTGAGACGCGACATCGAAACCGATGATGGGTGTGTCCCCGCCCAGCCCGTTCAGGTGCGGCTCGACCACGTGCAGAAGCAGCCCTGCGGCCGCGGCGGCGTCGAAAGCGTTCCCCCCTTCTTCGAGCACGGCCATCCCCGCCGCCGCCACAAGCCAGTGGGTGGAGGCAACCATCCCGAAGGTGCCGACAAGTTCGGGACGAGTGGTGAATCGCATGGTGGTAGCCCTTTCCAACACGGCGTCGCGTCGAATCTCCGGGCCAACCCACCACGACGAAGGGGGCCCCTTACGGTAGTGGGCATCGTATACCAAAGCGTCGAACGTATACGAGTACGTTCTTGGGCTCCGCTCGATCGCGACCAAAGTGTGATAAATACGCCCTTGCGGCGCCGTGACTGGATCCCATACAGTTACCGCACCGCAAGTTCGTGTACGAACAACTTCCAGCAGGTGTTCGTCCAACTCGCCCGCGGAGACAGGAATCGGCCTGTTGCAACCCGCCATCGCCACCCAGAACAGAAAGCGCAGCGCGAACAATGAGAATTGCATCCCGAACAATTGCGGCGATCAGCGTCGCAGCGATATCGACGCTTGCCCTGGCAGGTTGCGTTGCCAGCGCTGCTCCGTCGGACAACCCGACCAGCAGCGACGACGCCGAAACGATCTTGCTCGGTGCGGTAATGGCCGAGACAGGCTTCATGTCGGTTGCCGATGTCCCTGCGATCAACTCGATGCAGATGACGATCGACGACATCAACGAAGCGGGCGGCATCGACGGTAAGCAGATCGAACTCCAGGTGATCGACACCGGATCGAAGCTGGAGGAGTACGCACCGGCGAGCCAGCAGCTCATCGATGCCGGCGCCAAGGCCCTCCTCTTCACCTGTGACTTCGACCTCTCGAGCCCGGGAGCCCTCGTCGCTGAGCAAGCGAACGTCCTGAGCGTGTCGCCGTGCATCAACGAAGCGCTCTTCGGGCCTAGTGGCGGGCTGAACCTCAGCTTCTCGTTGGGCAACTCGACGATCGGCGAGGGCGTGGTCATGGCCGAGTTCGCAGAGAGCAAGGGATGGAAGAGCGCCGCATTCCTCACCGACACCACCCTGAAGTACACCCAGAGCCAGTGTGAGTACGCACGTGAGCGATTCACCGAGCTCGGGGGAACGGACGTGGGAGACTACGAGTACATCCAGGGTGAGAGCATCCCGGAGATCGTTTCCAAGATCTCCGGCGGAACCGCACCCGATGTGATCTTCAACTGCGGCTACCTGCCCGGCGGTGCCCAGGTGGCCAAGGACTTGCGGGACGGCGGAATCACGGCTCCCGTCATCTCCGGCTTCGGCATGGACGGAACGTTCTGGCTCGATGCCATTCCCGGGCTGAGCGACTATTACACCGTTGGGCCCGTCTCGCTGACAGGCGACGACCCGGACCCCGCCGTGAACGAGTTCCTCGACCGTTACACCGCCGAGTACGGCGCACCCACCATGGGGACCTTCGTGATGGGGCCGTCGGCGATCGAATCCATCGTCAACGGCTACGAGATCGCGGGCAGCTGGGACGGAGCGGAGCTGGCCGATGCGCTCGTGACCTTCGACAACGAGGAGCTCCTCGTCGGTCCGACGACGTTCACGCCGGAATACCACATCGCCCTCGAGCGGCCGCAGAGCGTCCGCGTCGTCGAGGACGGGACGCTCAAGTTCGTCGAGCGACGTGCTCCCGAGAAGATCAATGTCAATGACTGAAGTCCGCAGTGTCCCTGGAGCCGGGCGCGACAGCGTCCGGCTCCAGGGCCGCGGGATTACGCGGTCGTACCGCGGTGTGAAGGCGCTGCAAGATGTGAACATCGAGATCCCGCGTGGTCGGGTGACCGGCCTGATCGGCGCCAATGGCGCGGGCAAGTCGACGCTCGTGAACATCCTCAGCGGGTTCGATCGGCCCGATGAGGGAGCCATCGAGATCGACGGCCAAATGCTTCCACACGAGTCGGCACAGCGCAGGACGCACCGCGGTATCGCCCGAACCTTCCAGCACGGGCATCTCTATCCTCTCCTCACAGTCATGGAGAATGTCGAAGTCACTGCACTGGCCTGCGGACTGTCCCGTTCAAAGGCTCGTGCACTCTCCTTGGACGTCCTGTCGGAGTTGCAGCTGGAAGAGTGGGCACTTCACAGCGCGGATCATCTGCCGCACGGCGTCGAGCGTCGCCTCGGCGTGGCGCGGGCGCTCGCGACGCGACCCAGCTGGGTGCTCTTCGACGAACCTGCCGCGGGTCTCAACGAGGGCGAAGCACAGCACTTCCGCGCGACGATGAGGGATCTCGCGGAGCGTGGCATCGGAGTGCTTCTGATCGATCACAATATGCCGCTCGTCTTCGGTAGTTGCGACCACATCTTCGTCCTCGGCGCGGGTCGGAACGTCCTCGACGGAACACCCGAAGAGATCCGCCATGACGAGCGCTTGGCCACCTCCTACCTGGGCAATGCAGCCCGGCAGATCGCAGACGGAGGCCACGATGCCGACGCATGACACCGAACGAGTGCTCACGATAGCGGGTCTGAAAGTCGCATACCGCGGCGTTCCCGCCGTGCGCGATGTGACCTTCCATGTGGATGCTGGCGAGCTGGTGGGCATCATCGGGCCCAATGGCGCCGGAAAATCTTCGACCCTCCTCGGAATCGTCAACGCCGTACGATCCGAGTCTGCGGAGACCAGCTTGCGGGGTATCGATCTGCGCCGGATGGTTCCGGAGCGCGTGGCTCGGACGGGACTGGCCCTGGTGACCGAAGGGCACCATATTTTCGGTCGCCTCACAGTTCGGGACAATCTCCGGCTCGGCTCGACTGCCCGCCGCGACCGAAGCGGTCTTTCGGACGATCTCGAATGGGTGTATGAGCTCTTCCCGATTCTGAACGAGTTCTCGAATCGCCCTGCAGGGCTTCTCTCTGGAGGGCAGCAGCAGCAGCTGGCGATCGGACGTGCGCTGCTGGCGGCGCCGACCCTTCTCGCGCTGGATGAGCCCTCGCTCGGCCTGTCGCCGACGGCAGTGGATACGGTCTTCGGTGCCATCGAGAGCATCTGTGCTCGTGGAACAGCTGTACTCATCGTCGAGCAGCGTGCGCAGCAGACAGTGGCCGCGGCGACCAGAACATACGTGCTAAGCGAAGGGCGCATCTCGATGACACTCTCCCCGACCGACGCGGATGACCCCGCGCTTCTCATGAAGGCGTACCTCGGATCGTGATTCCCGTCATTCAATCTCTCATCGACGCCACCTCAGCAGGGGCGGTGTACGCCCTCGCCGCGCTGGGCATCGGACTCGTCTTCGGCGTGCTGCGGCTCGCGAACTTCGCCAACGGTGAGATCATCACCGGGGCGGCCTACGCGCTCCTCCTCCTCTGGCCGGTGTCGTGGCCGCTCGCGCTTGCGGCTTCGGTCGTCGTTGCCGTCGCCCTGTCGCTGTTGATGGACCTCGCTGTCTTCCGATGGATGAGATCGCAATCGCCCGCCGCCCTGCTGATCGCCAGCTTCGGAGTGAGTATCCTGCTGCAGCGTTTCTACGAGGGAATCTTCGGCGCGAGGGTGCTGAGCGGCTCCGTTGCCCCCGCGTTGACAAGATCGGTGAACGTCGGAGGGCTGCGACTCAGCCTGCTCGCCATCGTCGCGATCGTGCTGGCTGCCATCCTTCTCCTCGCCGTACACCTATTCCTCACCCGGTCACGGATGGGCCTGCAGGTGCAGGCCGCCTCCGCCGACTTCCGAGTGGCGCGTATTCTCGGCATCCGATCGGGAGCTGTCATCGCAGTGACTCTGGGAATGAGCGGCATACTCGCCGCAGCCGTGGCCTTCATCCTGACCGCGCAGTCGGGCGCCGTCGATCCGACCTTCGGTGTCCAGGCGACGGTGTTCGGTCTTATAGGTGCCGTGATCGGCGGGTTGAACCGCATCGGTGGGGCGCTGGTCGGCGGGTTCGCCGTCGGGTTCGCCCTTTCGCTGTTCACGTCCTGGCTGCCCTCCGGATTCAACGACTTCCGCGTTGCATTCGTCTATCTACTCGTCATCGTCGTCCTCCTGATCGTTCCCAACGGAATCTTCGGTGGACGTACCGCCAAGGAACGCACATGACCCCCTCTCGAAGTGCCCGCCCTTCCCGCTTCGGGTGGACGGTGCCCGGTCCTCTCCTGTCCATGTGGACCCTCATCGTGCCCATGGTGGTCGTCTGGCTGTTCGCCTTGTTGGCGAGCAACGTGTCGCCCGCCGCTGCAATCGATCTCAGCTACGCTCTGGCCACCTTGATCGTCGTCGTGGCGATGTGGTCGTTCATTGGTAACAGCGGAGTTCTTTCCTTCGGACATCTCGCGTTCGTTGCGGTGGGTGCCTGGACGATGTCCCTGCTGACGATCAGCCCCCTGGTGAAGTCCTCGGTCATGCCCGAGCTAGCCCCCTTCCTGGCAGAGGCGTCCGCGGACCCCGTTATCGCCCTGATCATTGCGGCCGCCGTCGGCGGCGTGACGGCGCTCATCAGCGGCTTTGCGCTGATGCGCCTCCACGGGCTGGAGGCCGGTATCGCCACCTTCGCGCTGCTCATGCTGGTCGTACAGGTCCTCACCTATTGGAGCGCCATCGGGCCGAAATCAGGCCAATCGATGACGGGAATTCCGCGAAGCTTCGATCTGCAGAGCACATTGTTGATAGCGCTCATCGTCATCGTGCTCGCTTGGAGTTATGGGCAGAGTCGTAGCGCGCGGCTGCTCCGCGCATCGCGAGAGAACTCCCAGGCCGCCCCGGCCTCAGGAATCAGCATCACTCGCCACCGCATCATCGCGTTCACGGTCTCGGGCGCGCTCGCGGGTGTTGGCGGTGCGATGTGGGCTCAGACGAACCGCGTGATTCAGGCTTCCCAATTCGGCTTGGACTTCACGTTCACCACGATTGCCATGCTCATCGTCGGCGGGATGCTGTCGCTCTGGGGAGCGGTCGTCGGCACGCTTCTCATCTCGGCGTTGAACCATGTTCTGGGTGTGCTGGAGAACGGTGTGCAGATCGGCGGGGTGATCGTTTCGCTTCCCTCGGGCAGCCGTCTCGTCGTCGTTGCGGCGCTGATGGTTTTGATCATCATCCTCCGTCCGTCCGGCATCACTGGCGGCAGAGAGGCCCGATGGCCGTTCCGACCACGCGATCCCTTCCTCACCGGCGTGGTGGCCACACCGCGTGCGGCAACGACCTAGCGAATACACGACTGCTGCCGGGGCGGAGCAGCAGAGATGAGGAGTCAGCAATGAGTTTTTTCTCTCACAAGCCGATCGAGACCGTTGCGGAGGCGCGCGCGCGTGCGAAGAAGCTTCTCCCGAAGGACGTCTTCACGGCCTTGGAGGCGGGAAGCGATGGCGGGTCGACGATCCGGGCTAATCTGCGGGCGTTCGAGCAGGTGGGGATGATCCCCCGCGTGGGTGTGGAGATCCCGCTCCACCCCGATCTCAAGACCACGTTCATGGGCCAGAACATCGATCTGCCGGTGGTCATCGCTCCGGCGGCGGCGCAGGCGATGCACCCTGATGGCGAAGTGGGTGTCGCGCGGGCGTCGCGGCGCGCCGGCACCGCGCTCGGTCTCGCCAACTTCGCCTCGATGCCCGTGGAAGACGTAGCCAGCGCCAATCCCAACACGTTCGCGCATGTATACCTGTCAGGTGACCGCGACACGATCGCGGACCGTGTCGAGCGGTTCCGTCGGGCGGGTGTGAAGGGACTCATCTTCACGCTCGACCTCTCCGGCGGCAGAGTTGCACACCAACCACGCGATTGGGGTTCGCCCGTCTACCCAGACGGACTGGGCCTGGGGACCATGATGAAGTACGCGCCGACGGCGGTGGTCCACCCCCGATGGACCCTGCGTTACCTCCGGCGGGGGAGTGTGCCCGGCCTCTACGCGCCCAACATGAGCAAGAAGGACGGCGTCGTGCCGACCCTGGTCGGAGCGCTGAACGAATGGGTGGGTACGCACATCCCTACGTGGGATGACATGGCGTGGCTCAGCGACTTGTGGGGCGGCCCCTTCATGATCAAGGGGTTGGTGACCCCCGACGACGCGCGTCGTGCCCTTGACGTGGGCGCCACAGCGATCGGCGTCTCCAACCACGGCGGCAACAACCTCGACACCACGCCGTCGCCTCTGCGATTCCTTCCCGCCGTCGTGAAGGCGGTCGGCGACCAGGCCGAGGTGACATTCGACAGCGGTGTGCGCCGCGGGACGGATGTCGTCAAGGCCCTCGCGTTGGGCGCACAGTCGGTGATGATCGGTCGGCCGTGGTTCTACGGTCTGGCCACTGACGGGGAGCGGGGCGTCTACGAGGTGCTGGAAACGTTCCGTATCACCATCGAACGCACCCTGATCGGGCTCGGAAAGTCTTCGATCCATGACCTCACGCCCGAGGACCTCGTGATTCCCGACGGCTTCCTCATAGAGTAGATCGACCTGCTGAGCGAGTACGTTGGACGCGAGAATGCTCGAGGGGAAGGGATGCTTTTGGGTAATCCGGGTCTGAGGGGCAGGGCACTGGTCGATGCGATCCGCGACCTGATCATCTCCGGTGAATTGGCGCCGGGATCGCGGGTGACCGAACCATCGCTTGCCATGAGATTCGGCACCTCGAGGGTTCCCGTTCGGGAGGCTCTCCGCGTTCTCGCCGCCGAGGGGATGGTCGACCTCAAGCTGTACGGCTCGCCTCGGGTGCAGCTACTCACCGAAGAGGTGGTGCGCGAAGTTCGGGCTGCCCGGAACATCCTCGAGCCTCCGGCCGCCCGGGAGGCGGCGCTTCACCATACGCCCGCAGATCTTGCGCTGATCGATGCGATCCTCGCCGAAGGGGATAGAGCGCTGGACCACGGGGAGACTAGTGAGCAGCACAGATTGAACTCGCGGTTCCACGATGCGGTGGCTTCGGCGTGCGGCAACGCCATTCTGGGCGCGTTCGTGCACGTGCTCAGCAGTCGCTCCGAGTGGATCAACACGGCTGCGATCGCGCCCGGCCCCAGGCGGCTCTGGCAGGATCATCACGAGATCCGTGCCGCTATAGCGGCTGGAGACGGCCCGCTGGCTGAGGCGCTCATGGCAGCACACGTGCAGCGGGCCACGTCTGGGCCATTCGTTGCAGCGACCCTGTAACACGCTCCGACGCACCACATCCCTGATGGGTCGAGCAGAACAGCGCGAACGCAGCGCGGTCGGCTGCCAACCCGGACTGGCGACACTGTCTTGATAAGACGCGGCCACCTGCGCGGCGTGATGCCGTGCCTCTCGTTGTGCAGTCGAGCCAGATCTGTCGGGTATTCGAGAACCGTTGCGCCCAGACGAACGGGGCGTGTACTCTTGCTGCACACTGTGAGCAGCGTAGCTTACGCCTTCTCCGCAACTTCAACCACTCCAGAAAGACTGGCCCGTCATGAGCGAACGTAAGACCGACTACTCGATCTATTCACTCGAGTTCTGTCAAGGAGATGTGCCCGGCGACTTCATGGGGGGCGTCATCATGCACAGCAACGAGGGGGCCCAACGTGCCTCGATGCTGTACACCCTCATCATCGGCGGCGAGGTGGGCGGTAAGCAGCACGTCGCACTGGTGGACTGCGGCTTCCGCAACGACTACTGGCTGGATCGCTTTCCGTTCACCAAGTGGGAGAGTCCCGAGGAGGTCCTCGCGCGAGTTGATCTGCGCCCGGAGGACATCGAGGTGATCCTTGTGTCACACATGCACTTCGACCACATGGGCAACTTCGAGGCGTTTCCCAACGCCCAGCTCTACGTGCAGCTCGACGAGTACGTCGGATGGTCTCAGGCGGTCGAGACCGCCAACCAGCTCCCCTCCGAAGCGGAACGCGCATGGATCTTCTCCTCCTTCGACCCGACGGATCTCACCCGCGCAGCGAAAGGCATCGCGGACGGCAGGATCAGGTTCGTCAAGGGCGACCAGGAGCTTCTTCCCGGCGTGACCGCACGGCTCGCCCGCGACTCACACACGTTCGGCTCCCAGTGGTTCAAGGTCGAGACGCAGAACGGCCCATACGTGATCGCGGGGGACATCGTCTACCTCTACGAGAACGTCGAGACCATGTGGGTTCCGGGATACGGCCAGGGAAATTCGTTCAATCTGATCAACCTCTACAAGACCTTCAGGGACGAGCTCAAGGGTGAGACGAGCCGCATCATCCCTGGACACGACCAGGAGATCAAGCGGCGCTACACCTCGTGGGTTGCGGAGAGCGGCAACTCGGTCACCGAGGTCAACCTTCGTGCGATCGATGCGTCGCGCGCGCCCAAGAACGATGGCACGCTCCTGCTCTGACTCTGGCGAAGCACCGCGGAGCCCGCTTGGCGCCGACAACGCCCGCGGTCGATGCACGAAACATGTGAGATTCGAGATTCTGACTTCGTGCGCGACCGCGGGCTCGCCGTCGCAAGAGTGTTCATAGTTTAGTATTACTGTACGTCAGTCGTTGGGGCTGAACACTAACGGGTCTAATCGACCGTTCATTGGAGAACATCATGGCTGCAAGAAGGATCCTGATCGTCGGCGGTTCGAGTGGAATCGGCCTCGCGCTGGCGAACGACTTGGCGAACTCCGGCGACGAGGTGATCCTGACGAGTCGCTCGCTTGAGTCTGCTGAGCAGGTTGCGGCGACCGTTGGTGGGCGCACACGGGGCATCGCGCTCGACGTCGCCGAGCCGGAGGGCATCGCTGAGCAGCTGAAGGATGTCGGAGGGCTTGACGGCGTCGTGCTGGGTGCGGTCGAGCGTGACGTGAGCACCGTGAGGGACTTCGACATCACTCGCGCACGACACGTCGTCACGATGAAGCTGATCGGCTACACCGAGACGGTTCACTCGCTCCTGGATCGGCTTGAGCCCAGCGTGGCCACGGGGATCGTCCTCTTCGGCGGGCGCGCGAAGGACGCTCCTTACCCGGGCTCCGCAACGGTCTCTACCATCAACGGTGGCGTGGACGGGCTGATGAATACGATGGCGCTGGAACTCGCGCCGATCCGCGTGAACTCCCTACACCCCGGAATCATCGGGGACAGCCCCTTCTGGGCCGCGAAGCCCAGTGAGGTTCTCGAGGGCTATCGCTCCCGGACGCCGGGTGGAGAGCTTGCGACAACGGAGGACATCGTGGACGCTACGAAGTTCCTTCTCTTCAACAAGGGCGTCTCGGCGCACAGCCTGAACGTCGACCGCGGGTGGCGGATCAGCTGATTCGAGCAGTTCGATATCGCGCGCATATGTGAGCGCAGCAGAGCCGGGGTGTGTTTACGCCCCGGCTCTACGCTTTGTCGGTCATCGCACGATTGCCGGTCATTCCTCCAGAACGTCGAGCGCGTCGAGTCGTCGCAGCACGTCGACAGTGGAACGAGCCGACTGGCGGGAGGAAACAGGAGGCTCTTGTGGGTTCGGCAGGGAGTCACCATGGCGCCCCACCACGAACCAGATTCCTATCGCGGGTGTGGCTCCGTGATTAGAGGCCATGTGCGGCCTCGACGAATCGAAATGCCATGAATCGCCGGCGTTGAGCTCGTAGGTGTCGAACTCCACCTGCAATGTGAGGGAGCCTTCCAACAGATACGCGTACTCGAGACCTACGTGGCGCATCAGCCGTCCTTCGATGGAGCTGGCCGCCCCCGGCTGATAGGTGACAAGGAGAACGTCAGCGGGACCGCCTGGACCCATGGCGAGTTTCTCCCACCGGACGCCGTTCTCCATCTCGATGACAGGGTTCTCGGAGGCCCGCTGCACGACGGACCCCATCGGCAATCGCGAGGGAGCCGTGCCAGCCGGCTCCAGACCGAGCAGCTCATCGACAGATATCGACAGCAACGTGGCAAGAGAGTACAGCGTCGCTACCGACGGCTGCGTCTTGCCTGTTTCGACCTGCGAGATCAGACTCGCCGAAACCTTGAGCTCTTGAGCGACTGCGCGAAGGCTCAGGCCCCGTGATTGACGCTGACGCCGCAGGCGGGCACCGATCTCGTTCGCCGTCGACATACCTACCTACTCCGCGTCTCGAAAGGGATTCCCCCACACTAGCGCGGTCATTGATCCCCAGGTCCGTATTCGGGGTGACACGCCGCGTCCTTTCCGCGGACCCACGCGACCGCGCAGCTCGCCACGCGAAATCGGCCCGAAACATCTTCCGAGTGTTTAAGTAACACAGAACATGTAGACAATGAGTGAACACCCCGGGCGCCCACACGCGGATCGGGGTAGCGGGGTGAGAGCCATCCGGCACTCGACCCGTCGACGGAGAAAGAGGAACACCAAGATGCATCCTACTGGCCACATCGAAGTGCTTGAGGTGACGGAACCGGGCAGCGATGTCCTTACCGCTGACGCCTTCAGAGCGGCTTTCCGCAGCCATCCCGCCGGCGTCGCCGTCGTCACGGCGGACCCCGGCGGGGATCCCATCGCTATGACCGTGAGTTCGCTCACGTCCATCAGTGCGTCGCCCCCGCTGATGGCATTCTCTGCGTCGGCGCAGTCGTCAAGCACTGCGGCGCTTCGCAGAGCGACGAGCGTGGTTGTGCACCTGCTGAATGCCGAGCAGTTGTGGCTCGCTCAACTGGGCGCGACCACGGGGGTCGACCGGTTCCAGGACCCTACGAAGTGGCGTCGACTTCCGACGGGGGAGCCGGTCTTCCCTGACGGTGGAACGTGGATCCGGGGTGAGGTCGTGCACCGCGTTGAGGCAGGGAACGCTGTGATCCACGTCGTCAAGGCGATCGAAACCAACTCCTCTGCGGAATCATCGTCAGATGCGTCCGGCGTGGGGCCACTCGTCTACCACAATCGTTCCTGGCACGTGCTGAGCGATGCGTCGATGATCTGAGAAGGCCTCATGGTGGTCCGGCGCGAGCGGCGCCAACGCCGCCAGGTGTGCAGTCAAGACGCCTTGCCCTGGCCAGCCTCGTAGCGCGCTCGCGTCTCCTCGTCGATCTCCGGCCATTCGCTGTCCGCGGACCGCCCGAGCACCCAATCCCTTGTCTCATCGAGTTGCTGTCGCACCCGCGGCAGGTCCGCGCGCGTGTGGCGGCCCTCGCTGACGACCGCCTCGCCGCCGACGTACACAGCGGCCAAGTTGCGGGCCGTGGATTGGTAGACGACGAAATCCGCCGCCGAACCGGCTGCCAGGCCGAAGGGCGCGGTGTCGATGACGAGAAGATCGGCCGCTTTGCCCACGGAGATGCTTCCGATCGTGTCGGCCATCCCGAGGACACGGGCGCCGTCGATCGTCGCGAGCCGCAGAAGATCCATCGTGTCGAAGCTGGGGTGCCTTGCGGTGCGGGTGCCCGAACGATTCTGCGCGCGCTCTGTCTGACCATCCACCGCGTGAATGACAGCTCGAGCGATCCGGAGCTGCGTGAGAAGGCTGCCGTTGAGTGCCGAAGGCACATCGGTCCCGATCGAAACAGGTACGCCGCGACGGCGGGCGGCTCCAACTCGGGGAGCGATCCCCATCATTGCCGCTTCGATCTCGGGGGTGAAGGCGATCGAACCGCCGCTCTCCACGAGGAGGTCGATCTCATCATCGTCGATCGGACCCGCATGCACCCAGCTGATGTCCTCGCCCAGCAGGCCCGCCCCTGCGCTGAGAGAAACCTGCCCTGGCAGATTGGAGTGGATGCTCTGGCGCAGGCCCAGCCGTCGTGCCGACTCGACCTCACGGGTGTGGACCTCCGGCGAGACGTGATCGATGTTGTTCAGCGCGACGCCGAGAGACACCCGCTCGTGCTCTGACCACTCGGCGACCAGCTTCTCCAGTACCTGATGCCTTTCGTCAAAGGTCGTGAAGCCAGTGATACCGGCTTCGGGTCGGTGGCGGAAGCAGAACCCGAAGATGCCTCTGATGCCCGAGTCGTCGAGGGCGCGCAGCGACGCTTCGGCGTGCTGTGGCGAGTTGGTCGCATGGCAGAAATCGAACACGGTGGTCGTACCTGAGTGGAGCAGCTCGATCGCCCCGCCCAAGGTTGACGCATACATGTCCGCGGGACGGTAGCGACCGGAGAGCGGATGCACCAGCCCGAAGTACTCGCGGCCCCATGTCTCGGACGCGAGGCCGCGGATCGCCGACTGCCACAGATGAATATGGGTATCGATCATGCCGGGCATCACGATGGCCCCGGCGAGGTTCACGAGCTCCGCGTCAGCGATGCGTATGGAGTCGGCGACGTCGGCGATGACGCCGTCTTCGATGAGGATGTCGCCCGTGCGCTGACCCAGACGTTCGTCCATGGTCAAGAGGTAAGCGTCCTTGAGAATCGTGCGTCGCGTCATGATGGTCCTCCCTTTGCCGGCACCCACGCCGCCGACGGGGTTTAGCAGCATGCTAGATCTGCTGCTCCCAGACCGCAATCGATTGTTTCCCTCCTCCTGTCATAGTTGAGCTCGGCGTCGAGGGACGGGCGAGGCGGGGTTGGGGCGATCGCATCCACACCGGGAGATTCGGCTATTGATGGTTTGCAATCGATTGTGTAGATTGACCGGCATCCGAGATCGGTCACCCACGGAAGCGGGACCGACAGCGATGAAAGGTGGCGACGTGACGATCGATGTGACAGCGGGGCTGACGCCGACAGGCGCGACCGATTCTGTGATCGCGAACGCTCGCAGTCTGCGGGAGCGGCTGCGAGCACATGCGGCAACGGCGGACAGCAATCGGCAGCTCGACGCTGACGATGTCGATGCGATGACGGATGCCGGACTGATGTCGCTCTGGACCCCCCGTGCGTTCGGTGGACCGGAGACATCTTTCCGAACCGCGGTCGAAGTCGCCATCGCCCTCGGCGAAGGCGACGCGGCAGCCGGTTGGCTCGCCGGTGTCAGTAACGCGGGATCATTTGTGATGTCGCTCTTCAGCGAGCGAGCGCAGGCCGAGGTGTGGGCCGGTGGTCCCCACGTGCGAGGCGCGGGTGTCCTTGCTCCCGCTGGGCGCACGGAGGTCGCCCCGGGTGGGATGAAGCTGACCGGACGTTGGCCCTACATGTCGGGAGTGACGACAGCAGATTGGGTGTTCGTGACGGCGCCGGTTGGCGGCTCACTCGGGCCCGGTGCGCAGCTCGGATTCTTCCTCGTGCCGCGCGAGGAGATCGTGGTCGACGACACGTGGTTCGTCACTGGCATGCGTGCCACCGCCAGCTCGACTGCTGTGGTGAACGATGTCTACGTTCCGGAGCACCGCATCCTGCGCTGGAGCGCCTATGACGCCTCTGCCTGCAAGGGCATCTATCGGTCGCACATCTACTCGGTTCTGAACGTGGGCGTCGTCAGCACGCTCGTCGGCGAGCTGGGGTACGCCCTTGAGCTGGTACTTGAGAAGGCGGCCAGTCGTCCGATCGTCACGACGATGTACCGCAGCCAGGCGGAATCCGCGGCCTTTCAGGTGGAGGTGGGGCGGGCTGCGCAGATCGCGGAAACCGCGCGCCTGAGAATGCTCGCCGTGGCGGACGACATGGACCGGATTGTCGCGGAAGCCCGGCTGCCCACCAGCGAGGAAAAGACGAAGAATCGAGCGGACTGTGCATATATCGCGCAAGCGTGTTGGGACGCCGTCGACACGCTGGCAAGCGCGCATGGCACGTCGACGTTCTCGCAATCCAATCCGCTCGAGCGGGTCTGGCGAAACGCCGCCGTCGCCAGCCGACACGCCGGCCTCTCCCTCAGAGTGGGTAACGAGGTCTTCGGCCGCGAGCTTCTGGGAATCGAGACGCAGTCGATAGCTCCCACTTTGTGACGTGTCACCCCTTGTGCACGGCGGCCGAGAGCATCGCTGATCGGCCACGAGTTCGTCGTTTGGCACCACCGCACCTACGGCCGCACCCGGTGAAATCTGGCCGCACCAACGCCGACTCGGCGTTGGTCTCCACCGCCCCGTTCTCTGACGCTGTGCCGGGCTGGCAGTTCAGGGGATGGGGCACCTGCTCAAGATGAAAGTGGTTAATGATGGCAGATTCACTGGACCGACTTCGGATCGCTGCGGTATCTGGTAGCCAGCGTGCCGGTTCCGTCAACACCGGTCTTCTTCGTGCGTTGGTGTCGCTGGCCGAGCGGCGGGGCAAGATCGACATCACCATCGTTGATGGGCTGGCCGATCTCCCGTTCGCGTCCGTCGACGCCGCCTACGGCGACGTTCCTGATGCCGTGCGACATGTGCATGATCAGATCACGAAGGCTGACGGCATTATCATCGCTACGCCCGAGTACTGCTATTCCGTGCCCGCGCTGCTCAAGAACTTCTTCGATTGGCAGACACTGCCTGTCCCACCCAAGAACACGCTTCGTCACAAGCCACTGGGAATCGTCGGCGCGTCGATCAGCATGATGGGCACGAACCGGGCCCAGATGGATCTGCGGAAGATAGCGCTCTACTCGGATCTTGAGGTCATGGGTCGGCCCGAAGTCTACGTGGATGACGCCGCCGAGAAATTCACCAAAGATGGCGAGCTCACCGATCAGGCCACGTTCGAATTACTCGAGAGATGGCTGGACGACTTTGAGGAGTTCGCGCGGTCTACGCTCCGTCGAGGACTGCCGGACCTCTCACGAGAGTATCTGACGACTTGACTGTCCGGCCCCGGCAGACGCCTCCCTCGCGTGGCAGCACCTGCTACACTGCGGGCGGCAGTGAGGGCGCCTGACCCGGGCCGCGACAGGGAGATACAACGTGAACACGGGGCGGCGGGCGACGATCGCCGATGTCGCCGAGCTTGCGGGCGTTCATCCGGGCACAGCATCTCGTGCGCTGAATCCTGGCACTCGGGCCTTGGTCAACGCTGACACCGTCGAGCGGATCGTTCGATCGGCGCAACAGCTCGGCTACGTCCCGAATGCGCTCGCTCGCGGTCTCCGCACGAACAGCTCGATGACGGTCGGCGTCGTGATTCCCGACATCACTAACCCCCTATTCCCACCTATCGTCAGGGGCATCGAAGCCGAACTGCAGCCCCGGGGTTACTCCACCCTCATCGCCAACACCGACGGATTCGAGGCGGGAGAGCGCGGCGCGCTCGACTCGCTCTTGGACCGGCGCGTCGACGGCCTGATAGTGGCGTCGGGTCTGAGGGAGCAATCTCCGATCGCTGATCTCTACCAAGCCGGCGTCAAGGTCGTCCTGCTGAACCGCGACGCCGGACCGGTCCCGTACCCGCTGGTCACAGGCAACGATGCGAGCGGCATCACAGCCGCGGTGGAGGCGCTGCATGAGCTTGGGCACCGGAACTTGCTTCACGTCGCCGGCCCGATGAACATCTCGACCAGCTCGGCGCGCGCGGCGGCATTCGAGACGGCTGTCCGTTCCTTGGATGGGGTGGAAGGTAGCATCGTCGTCGCCGAAGCGTTGTCGATCGAGGCGGGGCGCACCGCGATGCTGTCGGTGCTCTCCAGCGGCGAACGCCGGGTCACGGGCGTCGTCGCGAGCACCGACGTGATTGCGGTGGGTATTCTCCGTGCGATGAGGCAGATGGGAGTCGACTGCCCACGGGACATCTCGGTGATCGGGTTCAACGACGTTCAGTTCGCCGAGGACTTCTGTCCGCCTCTGTCTACGGTCCGCGTGCCCGCGGCCGCGATGGGAGCGCGCGCCGCGCGATTGCTCCTGGACTGGCTTTCAGGCACACCGCAAACTCCGGAGACGGTCACGCTGCCGGTCACTTTGATGATGCGCGGATCGACCGCGCCCTCCCCTGCGTAAGCAGAGCACATGGCGTCGGGACCGTCCCGATGTTCAACCTCGTTCACCCCACATGCCGACGTGAGGCATGCATGGAAAGGAAAACAATGCGTTCATCCAGCGGCAGAGACCACATCCTGGCGGTCGGTTCCACAGAGGAACTCTACGGAATCCCGGGGCTGCCCTTCATACCGGCCGTCAGGGTCACCGGCTCTCATGAACTCGTCTTCGTCTCCGGTGTGCTGGGGCCGGCGACCAAGGAAGATTCCTCAATGACGATGGACGCAGAAGTCAGACGGGCCTACCGAAATCTGGAACGTGTGCTCAATCAGGCCGGGGGGACGCTTGCTGATGTCGTTTCCATGACGAAGTACGTGAAAGACATTGCGAACAACAACCGCATCGTCGAAGCGGTGACGAAGGAACAGCTCCCACACCTCACCACCACCACGACAGTCGAGATCGCTCGGCTGGTCCCCGAGGACCTGCGCTTCGAGGTCAGTGCGATCGCCGCGGTACGGATCGCACCGTAGGCTTCCGCGACGCATCTCGCATATTAGATCGGCGACGCGTTCCACAAACATAGGGAAGGACCGTGCTGACGAATCGATCGTCAGCACGGTCCTTCTTCGTGGGGGGGGGTGCGTCCCGATCAGCAGGTCAGCGTCGAGCCCGGACCGAGTTCGTGCCAGGTGCGGTTGTGGTACACGAGAGGCCGCCCGCTGTCTGACTCGGCTGCGTCACGGTCGACGATCTCGATCGCCTCGACGATGCAGAGGGTTGAGGAGCCCGCACGCACGTGATCGACGACGCGGGCGCGAATGACCACAGGCGCATCGACGAAGAACGGTTCGCCCTCGGGGAAGATAGCCCACCGGTTCGCGTCGCTGAATCGATCCGCACCGCGCTCGGCACCGAGTTTGGCCAGCCACGCGCAGTTCGCGTCGAGCATGTGCACCACGACGGTCTTCGCGGCAAGCACCACGGGGGTACTGGATGACATGTCCGAGACGGAGAAGACGAGGAGGGGAGGCTCCGCGCTCAACGATGAGAGGGAGCTGACGGTGAGTGCCGCGCGGTCTCCGTCGACGCTGGCGGAAACGACGGCGACTCCCGCCGGATGGTTGCGGAAGGCACGCTTGAACTGATCGGCCGATACTGTCTCGACTGTCTGCTGCATGATTGCTGCCCTTTCATTGTTGTCGTCGAAAACTTCTTTGTTGCCGTCGGAAGCGCGCTGCGCGGTCGGAGCGGTGGAACTCGTGTTGCGTTGCAGGCGGTACCGCAGGGCGGCGAGTTCGGCCCAGAGGGGGGCGGGGACGCGTCCCTCGAAGGTGCGGTAGAACTCCTCGGTGAGGTCGGCCTCTTGCAGCCAGAGCTGCGGGTCGACGGCGAACAGCTCGTCGAGGTCGGTCTGGGTCACGTCGGTGCCCCCGAGGTTGAGGTCCTCGGTGTGCGGGAGGCGGCCGATGGGGCTGTCGATCGCGCCGACCTCGCCCTCGATGCGGCGGATGATCCAGTCGATCACGCGCGAGTTGTCGCCGAAGCCGGGCCACAGGAAGCGTCCGTCCGTGCCCTTGCGGAACCAGTTGACCTGGAACACGCGGGGCGCGCGATCGAACCGCAGCTTGTGCCCGACTTTCAGCCAGTGGGCGAAGTAGTCGGCCATGTTGTAGCCGCAGAACGGCAGCATGGCGAACGGGTCGCGGCGCAGTTCGCCGACGGTGCCCTCGGCGGCCGCGGTGCGTTCGGACGAGACGTTCGAGCCCATGAAGACGCCGTGGGTCCAGTCGGTCGCCTCGACGACGAGCGGCACGTTGGTGGCGCGGCGCCCGCCGAAGAGGATGGCGTCGAGCGGCACGCCCTGTGGGGCATCCCAGTCGTCGGCGATCTGCGGGCACTGCGCGGCGGCGACGGTGAAGCGCGAGTTCGGGTGGGCGGCGGGGCGACCGGATGCCGGTGTCCAGGGGTTGCCCTGCCAGTCGGTGAGCTCTGCCGGCGGCTCGTCGGTCAGGCCTTCCCACCAGACGTCGCCGTCGGGGCGCAGCGCGACGTTCGTGAAGATCGTGTTGCCCCAGAGCGTCTCGACCGCGGTCACGTTGGTCGAGGCGCCGGTGCCCGGCGCGACGCCGAAGAACCCCGCCTCGGGGTTGATCGCCCACAGGCGGCCGTCCTCACCCGGACGCAGCCACGCGATGTCGTCGCCGAGGGTCTCGACGCGCCAGCCGGGGATCGTCGGGCGGAGCATCGCGAGGTTCGTCTTGCCACACGCCGAGGGGAAGGCCGCGGCGAGATGGTAGGCGCGTCCCGCGGGGTCGATCACGCGGATGAGCAGCATGTGCTCGGCGAGCCAGCCCTCGTCGCGGCCGATCACCGAGGCGATGCGCAGGGCGAAGCACTTCTTCGCGAGGATCGCGTTGCCGCCGTAGCCCGACCCGTACGACCAGACCTCGAGGGTGTCGGGGAAATGCACGATGTACTTCTCGTCGTTGCAGGGCCACGCCACGTCGGCCTGGCCCGGCTGCAGCGGCGCGCCGACCGTGTGCACGGTCTTGACCCAGGCGGCGCCGCCGGCGATCTCGCGCAGCACGGCGGTGCCCACGCGCGTCATGATGCCGATCGAGGTGACGGCGTAGGCACTGTCGGTGACCTGCACACCGATGTGCGAGAGCGGCCCGCCGACGGGGCCCATCGAGAACGGCACGACGTACATCGTGCGGCCGACCATCGAACCCTCGAACAGCGGCGTGATCGTCGCGCGGATCTCGTCCGGCGCTACCCAATTGTTCGTCGGGCCGGCATCCTCCTCACGCTCGGACGCGATGAACGTGCGCCCCTCGGTGCGAGCGACATCACTGGGATGCGACCGTGCCAGGTAGGAGCCCGGGCGCCACTCGGGGTTGAGCTTGATGAGCTTGCCCTCGTCGACCATCTCACGCAGCAGCGCGTCGTTCTCCGCCCGCGAACCATCGACCCAGTGCACACGAGCGGGCCGGGTCAGCGCAGCGACCTCATCAACCCACGCGCGCAGTGCGACCAGCCCAGGGAGCGTCGCCTGGTGTACTGACAACGTCGTTCCCATCGTCGCTCCTCCTTTGGTGCGATTGCCATACCGGCCGTCGTTCTCATCCGCCTGGACGCAGGTTGCTGTTCCAGCCATCAAGAAGCTGCGTAACGTTCATACTCATTGAACATCGAGCACGCGTCAAGACCCCTACTGAACACTTTTGGGGGTTGTATGCCCTAGCAATCGATTGCTAATGTACCGACACCGGACAATGCGGTGAGAGCGAAGCGGAGGCAACGATGTCGGATCTCTCGGATATGTCGGCGAGCGAGATCTCACTCGCGATCGCTTCCCGCGCGCTCAGCGTCACCGAAGTCGTCGAATCGACTCTCGCTCGCGTCGAGATATCTGAGCCGCACCTCAACGCCTTCGCACACATCGATCCTGACGGTGCGCTGAGGTCGGCGCGGAGCGTGCAGCGGCGGCTCGATGCCGGCGAGGACGTCGGGCTTCTTGCGGGTGTCCCGACCGTGATGAAGGACCTCTATAACACCTATCCCGGATGGCCCGCAACGTTCGGCGGTGCCCTGCTCAAAGGCACCTTCGTCGCCTCGGACCGGTCGTTGTATCCGCAACGGATGGAGGCCGCCGGAGCGATCATGGTGGGGGCGACAAACAGCCCGGCCCTCGGTTTCCGGGGCACCTGTGACAACGCGGTCTTCGGGGCGACCAGGAATCCGTTCAGCCTTGATCGCAACAGTGGGGGCTCGTCGGGTGGCAGTGCGGCTCTGGTCGCTGCGGGCGTCTTGCCGATCGCAGATGGAACGGATGGAGGCGGATCGATCCGGATTCCTTCCGCCTGGAGTGGCACGTTCGGATTCCAGCCGACATTCGGTCGAGTGCCCATGGTCATCCGGCCCAACGCCTTCGCCGCGACGGCGCCATTCGTGTACGAGGGGCCGATCACGCGGACTGTCGCCGACGCCGCGCTCGCGCTCGATGCTCTCAGTGGAAGAGACCGGCGGGATCCCTTCTCGCTGCGCGAACGGGTCGCGTGGTCCGCGGCGCTCGAGGGGAAGATCGCTGGAAAGCGGATCGGCTTCACGAGCGACTTCGGGATTTTCTCGGTCGATCGTCGAATCGTCGCGGCTGTCGAGTCATCCTTGCGCGCGTTCGAAGAGCAGGGGGCGATCATCGTGCCGCTCGACGTGGAACTGTCGCATCCGCTGCGAGAACTGAGCGACTTGTGGAGCCGGATGATCAGCGCAGGGAACCTCGCTACGGTGACCGCCTTCGGCGAATTCGGGCTCGACATGCGCCCGCAGCTTCCGGAACCGGTGACGCGGTGGATGGAGGTCGCGGCGGCGGCCGGCCCGGCATCGCTCCACGCGGACCAGACGATGCGGACTGCGGTGCTGGACGACATCGAGGGCATTTTCGACTCCGTGGACCTCATCGCCTCGCCGACCGTCGGTGCGCTTCCCGTGCTCAATCGCGCAGATGGTGAGACGGTGGGGCCTTCGGAAATCGAAGGCCGCGCCGTGGATCCGCTCATCGGCTGGTGCCTCACGTTCCTTACCAACTTCACCGGCCATCCTGCGGCATCCCTGCCGGGCGGGCTCATCGAGGGACTGCCCTTCGGTATTCAGCTGATCGCACCGCGGTTCGAAGACGATCTGCTGATGTCCGCGTGCGCCCGCTTCGAAGAGGCCGCCCCTTGGCGGGGAATGTATCGGCACATCGAGCCGACACTGAGATGAGGTTCCCCCGAAGGGCGTCGCGTCTTCAGATGCGCAGGCGCCACGCACGCTCGGTTCCCCGCGGAAGCGGCAAGACGTTCAGTATAGATTGACATAGAGAGCGCGCTCTGTCATGTTTTGGTTAACAACATCGATCGCGCTGCGATGGAAAGTGGGTTGACATGGTTGATGCTGGTATCCGGCCGGAGATCTCGGCGATCATTGACCGTATCGATGCGATTCGTCCGCGTTTGATCGCGAGTGGTCAGGGCGGTGATCAGGCGCGACGCATCGACGAGGAGGTGTTCGCGGCGGTTGTCGCTACTGGTGCGTTCACTGTGTCTGTACCTGAGAGGTTTGGTGGTCTTGCTGCCAACACGCGGGAGGCGAACGCTGTTGCACGCGCGATCGGCCGGGGCGATGGAAGCCTGGGTTGGGTGGATGGGATCCTGGACTCGGGAGCCTGGGTTGTGAGTTTGATGGACGACCGGGCTCAGGCTGATGTCTGGGGTGGCGAGGGTGGTGTAGATGCGCTCATCTCGATCGTGCTGGCGACGACTTCCGAGGCGGTGTTGGTCGACGGCGGCTACCGTGTGACGGGTAGGTGGGCGTACGGCACCGGCAGCATGCATGCAACGTGGTCCTTGCTGGGTATCCCGCTCAAGAATGAGGCCGGGGACATCGTGGATGCGGGCTTGGCGCTGATTCCCACTGCCGAGCTGAGCTATGAGGACAACTGGTTTGTCGCCGGGATGAAGTCCACGGCGAGCGTCACACAGGTCGCGCAGGACGTCTTCGTGCCCGCGCACCGGGTCTTTCCCCTGACGGCGGCTGTCGAGGGAGGCTACCTCGGTAGCAACTCCGAGGCCACGTACCAGACCGTTTTCGTCCCCTCGCTGTTTATGAAGCTGGTCGGTCCCCACCTGGGCATGGGGCGGGCGGCACTCGATTTCGTCATCTCGAAGGCGGAGGGCAAGGCGATCGCCTACACCGGCTACGAGAAGCAGGCCGACTCGGCGATCTTTCAGACCGTCATCGCGAAGGCCAGCGTGAATCTGAGCGCTGCGGAGTCGGTCGCGCAGCAAGTCGCCGACGAGATCTACGCCGCAACCGTGGACGGCACTTACGCGCCCTATGCGACGCGCATCGAGATGCGTGCCAAGGCAGCGTGGGTGGTGGAGACGGTCACCAATGTGATCAATGAACTCGTGACGGCTCACGGCTCGAGCGGGTTCGCAGAGGTCTCGCCGTTGCAGCGGATCTGGCGTGATCAGGCCACCGCTGCCCGGCACGGGCACACCCTCGCGGCCAGCGGATACGAGGCGTACGGGAAGATCCTCCTGGGACGCGAGGACGACGCACGATTCGTGCTGCCCATCGTATGAACAACCCCCTGTCGACGATGACAACAGGCACGGAGGAATTCGATGCAGTCAGAACCGCGCATCTCGGCTGAGCAGTTCCGATTCGCGTTCCGATCGCACCCGGCGGGTGTCGCCGTTGTCACGGCGGACGCGGGGGAGGGGCCGGTCGCGATGACGGTCAGCTCGGTGGCATCGATCTCGATCGACCCGCCCACCCTGATGTTCTCGGCCTCGGCGATCTCGTCGAGTACTCCCACCATCCGCAAGGCTGAAACCGTCGTTGTGCACCTCTTGGCGTCTGATCATGTCGCGCTCGCGAAGCTCGGCTCACGCAGCGGTGCTGCGAGGTTCGGAGACGAGATCGAGTGGGGACGTCTGCCGACGGGGGAACCCTACTATCCCGGCGCGACATGGCTTCGCGGCCGCGTCATGCAACGCATCGATGTCCACGGCTCGACCGTTCTCATCGTCGAGGCGATCGAAGCCAAACCCCACCCCGACGGCGACGCCGGCGAGCCCACACCGTTGGTGTACCACAACCGGCGCTGGCACGTCCTCAACGGCACGTCGGAGCTTCCCACGACCACAACCTCGCACTTCCACAGGGTGTACGGACGTGACGACTAGGGCATGACGCCCGACGCGACGGTGAGTGCACCAGCAGGCTCGTAGCCATCGGCCCGGCGATGTCAGCCGCCCCCCGAAGCCGCTCCACTCGTCACGAGAACCAGGAGAATCTATTGTCTTCGCAACGTATTACCAGAGTCCCGGCGCCGGTGATTCCCGGGATCTCTGACAGCGCGCGGGTAGCGGCGAGAAACCTCGTGTTCGTCTCGGGGCAGGTCGGCTTCGAGGAGGATGGCTCCGTTCCCAACGATTTCGTGCGTGCCATCGAACTCACCTACGCAGAGCTGGCGCGCGCACTCCGCTCGGCAGGGGCGACGTACCAGAACCTCGTGCGCGTCAACGTCTACATCGTCGGGCTCGACCAGGAGAAGCTCGCAACATGGCGCGAAACGCGCAACGCGATCGTCGCCACGCCGGAACCATCCGCGAGCACGGTTATCGGCGTTGAGTCGCTCTTCAACGGCGCGACGATCGAGATCGACGCGATTGCTGCGGTGTAATACCGCGAAAGGCGGGAATTGTTATGAATCAGATCGGTTTCTTGGGGCTGGGTCGCATGGGAGCGGCCATTTCGATCCGGATGGCAGAGGCGGGGTCTTCGGTCACCGTGTGGAACCGGAGCCGCACTGCTGCGGAGAGTGAGCTGCTCGCGGCAGGAATGACTCGAGCCGAGTCTGCGGCGGAAGCCCTTGCGGCGCCGATCTCCTTTTCGATGCTGGCCGATGACTCAGCTGCTGACGCCGTCTTGAGCCGTGAGAACATCGGGGTCGCGGGTCGACGCAGGGTGCACGTGAACATGGCCTCCGTGAGCGCGCAAATGGCGGATCTCCTCACGCGCCGATTCTCTGACGCGGATGTGAAGTACGTCGCTGCTCCCGTCCTGGGACGGCCCGAGGTGGCAGCGAAGGGTGGACTCAACATCCTCGTCGCGGGGCCGCGCGAGGCCGTCGAAGAAGTCGACCCGCTGCTCGCGGCCGCCAGTGTTCGGCGTTGGGTTCTCGGGGAGTCACCGCGACAGGCCAACGCCGTGAAGGTCGCAATGAACTTCATGCTGCTTCACGCACTCGAGTCGATGGGTGAAGGCATCGCGCTTGTGGAGGCGGAGGGGGTCGACGGATCGGACTTCGTGGATCTATTCACCTCCACTTTCTTCGGCGGCCCGATCCATCAGGTGTATGGCCGCATCATCGCCGACAGGCGGTACGACCCGCCTGGCTTCACCGTTGCCCTCGGGCTGAAGGACTTGACGCTCGCGGAGCAGCTCGCCGCGGAGCGGCGGGTGAGCTTGCCGACCGCGCCGGTACTGCGCACGCAGTTCGAGACCGCGCTAGCTGATCCTGCCCTCGCCGGTCTTGACTGGTCGGTGATCGCCGAACTCGGTCGGACGAGATCATCGTGAACGCGACGTGTTTCGGAATCGTCGGGTCCGACGTCTGGGGCGCGAGTCTTGACAGTAGCCTCGGTGCACAATGTGTAGTTACACTTAACGTGCGAGGGGGCGTCACGTGCTCCCATACAAGGGAGTGACATGAAGAGCACCGGAACCACGGGGACGAACGGCGTCGACTGGGAAGCGCGGGTCGACTTCGATCGACTCCGAGACGAGCGACTTGGTCGCCTCAAGGAGCAGCTGCAGGCTTCGGAGCTCGGAGCCGTCTTGGCCTTCGACTTCTCGAACATCCGCTACATGACGTCTACCCACATCGGTACCTGGGCGATGGACAAGCTGATCCGCTTCAGCTTGTTAACTCGCAACACCGATCCCATCTCCTGGGACTTCGGGTCCGCTGCTAAACACCACGCGCTGTACAACCCTTGGCTGGACGTTACTTCATCAGAGATGGACGCCGATCCGCACGCTCCCCACGAGGGTACGAAGCGGCCTCGGCTTGAGTCGGGCGCTCGTGCGGGAATCTCCACGCTGCGCGGCGCGTTCCCGGTCGATGCCGGAATCGCGGACGAAGTCGCACGCAAGATCAAGCGGGAGCTGGAGAAGTTCGGTGTTGCAAACCAGCCCTTGGGCGTCGACGTCATCGAACTTCCCGTCCTGTTCGCTCTGCAGAGGGCGGGGATCCAGGTCGTGGACGGTCAGCAGGTGTTCTTGGAGGCACGCCGGATAAAGACGCACGACGAGATCCGCCTTCTGACGCAGGCCGCGTCCATGGTGGATTCGGCATATGAGGAGCTCTATCGGTTCTTGCGCCCGGGCGTCCGGGAGAACGAGGCTGTCGGGCTTGTGGCCAAGACGCTCTACGATCTCGGATCCGAGTATGTCGAGGGCGTCAACGCGATCTCTGGCGAGCGCTGCTCGCCTCATCCCCACGTTTTCAGCGATCGGCTCATCCGCCCCGGCGACCCGGCCTTCTTCGACATCTTGCACAGCTGGAACGGCTACCGAACCTGCTATTACCGGACGTTCGCCGTCGGGTCGGCGTCACGTGCTCAGAAGGACGCCTACACGCGCGCACGCGAGTACATGGACCGGGCGATCGCGCTGGTGCGTCCTGGCGCGACCACGGCTGATATCTGCGCTGTCTGGCCGACCGCGCAGGAGTTCGGCTTCGAAAATGAAGAAGCTGCCTTCGCCCTCCAGTACGGCCACGGCGTCGGTTTGTCGATCTGGGAGAAGCCGATCTTCTCGCGACTGACCTCCTTCGACCACCCCGAGGAGTTGAAGGAAGGGATGGTCTTCGCACTCGAGACCTACTGGCCCGCTGCGGACGGTTGGGGAGCGGCGCGCATCGAGGAGGAAGTGGTCGTCACAGCGGACGGCTGTGAGGTCATCACCAAGTTCCCCGCCGAGGAGCTCCTGATCGCTGGCCCGCGGTATATCGCCGTCGGTGGGCCACTCAACAACGAGCGCGATTCCCAATCGCACCTCAACACGCCCTGGGGTCAGGCGAAGGCCTGACTGTACGCAGACTGCTCATCGCCTCGGATAAAGCCCCGCGCGCGAGAGCGACGCGGAAGAGGTGTCTTGGCCCGTGTTGGCTTCGGGGACGGGCCAAGACACCTCATTCAGCTCAGCTCGCGGGGAGTCGATGCCGAGAGAAGAACTCCCACATCAACTCGCTCGCGTTGATCGACTGGTCGGTCTCGCCGAACTGGTCCGCGGGGAGCAGGAAGCCGCTTCCGGGCCAGGTGTGTCCGCCACCTTCCACGGTGTAGAACGCCACCTCGCTACCGTCCGAGCAATCTGAGTACGCGCTGAGATCGACGGTCGCGGTGACGGCCGTGCGCGTCGGGGTCGAATCGCATTCGTTGATGAGGGCCCACTGTGCTACGGCATCCTCAACGCCGTAGCCGAAGTTCGTCGAGGTGCCGGTACCTCCCTCGAACTTGTTGACGGGGTCGGCATCACCGTGGAACGCGATCACCGGCACGGGTCGGGAGGGGTGGCAGTCTGTCGCGTCAGGCTCGGGGCCTGCCCGCAGCCCACCGACCGCGCCGATGGCCGCAATCAGGTCGGCGTCCTCGCAGGCGAGCCGGGAGGCCATTCGGCCACCCGCGGAGAACCCGGTGGCGTACACACGGGCCTCGTCGGCGCAGATCGCCAGCGGCAACGCGGCGATCAAGTCGCGAATCATGAGATCGTCGTCGGGCGTGCCCTCCGGAGCGAGGCTCGTCCCGCCGTACAACGGGAAGCCCGGGAAGTTCCAGATGAATCCGCGGGTGAACTCGACGGCGCCAGTGGGCGCCGCGATGGCGAAGCCATGTGAGTCCGCGATCGGCATCATGGCGCTGTATGCGAGTTGCTCGCTGCCGTCACTGGTACTGCCATGGCCATTGATCACGACGGGGACGGGTGTGTGACCGTCATAGGACGTCGGCACGTAGAGCAGGAATGGCCGCGATCCGCCGCCGGATGTCAAGGCCACCTCGTGGACACCGGGCTCCAGCGGGATGGAGCATTCCTCCTCGATCGCCGTGGGCGGCTGCGCAGTCGGAGAGCCCGCGCACGACGCGAGGCTCGCGGCGAGAGCCAATGCGGCTGCGCTCGCTCCTATCTTGGCTGATCGGTGGGCGCGAAGAATTGTTCCGCGTCGAGGACGTGATGCCGGGTTGATCATTGCTTTTCCTCATCTCGTGCGCGAACACGAGGTCTGCACGCGATTCGGCCGCTGTCAGAAGCAATCATCCGCGCGCTGCGCGGTGGGAGAACAGCAGTGAACTAGGCAGGCACTGACGCGGTAATCAGCGCGCGTTCCTCGTGAGGGGTGATCGCGAGTGCAATCGTTTGCGACAGGTTAGAGGGGTGGCCGACAGCGCGTCAATAGCCGACTTGCGGCTGTCAACCGAGAGGCATGTTCGTCGACGCCGAGACTTCAGACTTCGACGGACTCTCCATATGGCAGGTCCGAGATCGGTACTCCTCCCACACCGTCCACGCCGAGGAAGTACAGCGCATACTCTCGGCCCACCTCGCTGAGTTCGAGCTCGTGGATCTGGATGGCGCGAGTGGGGGCGACTCCACGTATGAAATCGACAGCCTGCCGGATTGATGTCCATGGACCGCTCGTCGGCATCAGCAGCGTTTCGACGGGTACACCGGGAAGCGCGTACGAGTCGCCCGGATGGAACACGCGGCCATCCACGAGGAACGAGATGTTCGAAACGGTCGGCATGTCTGGGTGGATGACGGCGTGCGTCCCCCCGAACGCCTGAACGGCGAAGGGACCGACGCTGAAGGAATCGCCCGGCGCTACCGTCACGAAACGATGGTCATGCCCCTCCACGAGTGCCGCCAGACCAGGCGGGCCGTAGATCGTGAGCTGCGGGTTCACCGCGAGCGCCTCCCGCACCGCGTCCGGGTCGAAATGATCGAAATGTTCGTGCGTCACGAGGACGCCGAGGGCGCTCGCGAGCAACTCGGCAGATTCCGGACTGACGGTGCCGGGGTCCGTGATGACGGTAGCGTCGTTTTTCTCGAAGCGCACCGTAGCGTGAGTGAACTTGGTAAGCAGCATTGAACCAGGATAGTCCAGGATCGGCGTTTGGAGTTGGAATCGTATACTAAGCGCGATATCGTTCAGTGAAGTCAGGGTGAACGCACACGCCCGTCAGAACCTTCGGGTTGTCGCGATCGCCGGCAGATCGTCGCGCCAGGACCGGCCCTGGGGCGTCTCATGAATCGAGGATGTGCCCCTATGAACGAGCAGAGTACGACCGGCGGTGCCCCGTCCGTCAGTCGAGTCGTGCCTATCTGCATCGGCATCGGCCTGCTGGCCGGCACGCTTTCCGGGATGTTCGGAGTGGGTGGCGGCACGGTGATCGTCCCGATGCTGGTGTTCTTCCTCGGCTTCGATCAGCGTCGCGCGGCTGGCACTTCGCTGGCTGCCATCGTGCTGACGGCTCCCGTAGGCGTAGTGGCCTACGCGCTGAATGGATCGGTGAACTGGATCGCAGGGTTGGTGCTGGCCGCCGGCGCCGTCGTGGGTGCTCAGATCGGAACTTGGCTGCTACCGAGGATCTCCCAGATCGCGCTGAGGTGGGCGTTCGTCGCCTTCCTCGTCGGCGTGATCGTCAGCTTGTTCCTGGTCATCCCGTCCCGCGATGCGTTGTTCGAACTCTCGTGGTTGAGCGGGGCAGGACTGGTCGCATTGGGGGTTGTGACCGGCACCGTCGCTGGGCTGATCGGGGTGGGTGGCGGCATCATCGTGGTCCCTGCGCTGATGTTGGGATTCGGAATGAGCGACCTGACGGCGAGAGGCACGTCGCTTCTCATGATGATCCCGACCGCCGTGTCGGGCACCGTGGGCAACATTCGGCGTACGAATGTCGACCTCCTCGCGGCTGGGGTGGTCGGGGTCGCGTCGTGCGCCACCACTGCTCTCGGTGTCTGGATCGCCACTCTGCTCGAGCCGCAGGTCGCCAACGCGCTCTTCGCGGCTTTTCTCGCGTTCATCGCGATCCAGATGGCCATCCGGGCCGTGCGCGCCGGAAGGGCCTGAGGCGCAGGGTTGCGAACGCGTTCGCAGGCGATCGGTGACTTCGACAGATGGAGTCGGGTACTCATGTGTCGAGATGCACGTCGAATCCGGTGTCCGCACCAGACCCAGACCCGTGTCGAGCAAGAGCCGGGGCGCGGTGATCGCGGCGCGCCCGTGCCGTGGCGGCTTCCGCAATAGTGGCCGCAGGTTGTGAGCGAAGCGCAGGTCCCTTACGATCAATGCAATCGATTGTTTAGCCAGAGGAGTGAAGAGATGGCCGCGAAGCCGACCGTTGGGTGGATCGGTGTGGGACGCATGGGATATCAGTTGGCCAAGCGCCTCCTGGACGCCGGGTACGACGTCGCGGTATACAACCGGACCCGCGAGAAGGCTGAGTCTCTGGTGGAGTTCGGCGCATCGGTCGTAGACAAGCCGGTCGAGCTGGCCGGTCGCGACATCGTGTTCAGCATGGTCTCTGCCTCCCACGACCTCGAGCAGGTGATCCTCGGTCAGGACGGCCTTCTCACCGACGAGGGTCGCGCTCCGAAGATCCTCGGGGACGCCTCTACGGTGTCGTCACAGGCGAGCGCCGGGGTGCGAGAGATTGCGGAATCCCGGGGCGTCGGGTTTCTCGCCACCCCGGTTTCGGGAAACCCCAAGGTGATCTCCATCGGCAAGCTCACGGTCGCGGCATCCGGACCACGCGACGTCTTCGACGCGGCCCTGCCACTGCTGGAGACGTGGGGGCGAGGCGTGACCTACGTCGGCGAAGGTGAGGTCGCCCGTACGGTCAAGATCGCACACAACGTGTTTCTCGGCGTTGTGACCCAGTCCCTCGCAGAGATCACCGTGCTCGCTGAGAAGGCTGGCGTGTCGCGAGAGGCATTCCTGACTTTTCTCAACGACTCCGTGATGGGATCGGTGTTCACGCAGTATAAGACGCCCGCATTCGTCAATCTGGACTTCACCCCCACCTTCACAAATGTCCTTCTGCAGAAGGACTTCGACCTCGGACTCGCCGCCGCCCAGGACCTCGGCGTCGTCATGCCAGTGGCGGCGGTCACGCGCAACATCGTTGCGCAGGAGGTCGGCAACGGAAACATCGACCAGGACTTCGCCTCGCTGCTTCTCACTGCGGCGCGGGGTTCAGGCCTGGACATTGCCTCCGAGGATGCGCCCGTCAGCGACGGACTCGAAGCCGACTGATGGGCGCACATCACTCGCACGGGGATGCCCGCCGTTTCGAGCGACCGGTGACGCGCCCGCCCGGCGTGCGTCCATTGGGAGCGCCGGGGCAGAACGGCGTCGACTACGAACACCGGGTCGACTTCGATCGGCTCCGCGAGTACCGTCTCTCCCGCGCGAAGGCGGCACTGGAGAGCAGTGACTGCGGCGCGTTCCTGCTGTTCGACTTCTACAACATCCGGTACACCACTCAGACGTGGATCGGGGGTGCCCTCGGCGACAAGATGATCCGTTACGCGCTCCTGATGCGTGGTCACGATCCGATTCTGTGGGACTTCGGCTCGGCGGTGCGTCATCACAAGCTGTACTCGGACTGGGTGCCCGAGGAGAACTATCGAGCCGGATTCCTCGGCTTCCGTGGCGCGGTGGCACCCGAAGGTGCTGGGCTGATGAAAGATGCGGTCTCGGAGATCCGCTCCCTGCTGAAGGCTGCCGGACTCGCCGACGCGCCACTGGGCATCGACATCGTCGAGCCCCCCTTCCTGTTCGAGCTGCAACGCCAGGGTCTCACCGTAGTCGATGCCCAGCAGGCCATGCTCGACGCCCGAGTGATCAAGAGCCAGGACGAGATCGTGCTCCTCAATCAGGCCGCGGCGATGGTCGACGGGGTCTACCAGGACATTGCGGAGGCGCTGAAGCCTGGGGTGCGGGAGAACGAAATCGTGGCGCTCGCGAACAAGCGTCTCTATGAGTACGGCTCGGATCAGGTCGAGGCCGTCAATGCGATCTCGGGCGAGCGGTGCAACCCGCACCCGCACAACTTCACGGACCGGATCATCCGCCCCGGCGACCAGGCCTTCTTCGATATCATCCATTCGTTCAACGGCTACCGCACGTGCTACTACCGCACGTTCGGCGTCGGCTGGGCCACCCCGAGCCAGCGGGACGCATACCAGCAGGCGAGGGAGTGGATGGACGTCGCACTGGACGCGATCAAGCCGGGCGTGGGAAGCGACCAGGTCGCCAGCGTGTTGCCGGCCGCCGAAGATTTCGGATTCGAGAACGAACTGGCCGCCTTCGGTCTGCAGTTCGCGCACGGTCTCGGCCTCGGTCTGCACGAGAGGCCGATCATTTCCCGGCTGAACTCGATGAAGGATCCCGTCGAGCTGAAACCGGGGATGGTGTTCGCCATGGAGACATACTGCCCAGCGTCCGATGGCATCTCGGCGGCGCGCATCGAGGAAGAGGTCGTTGTCACCGACTACGGCATCGAGGTGCTCACCAGGTTCCCGGCGCAAGAGCTCTTCGTCGCGAACCAGTACTGAACGGCGGATAACGATATGCCTCACTACGACGTCGCCATCCTCGGCGCGGGGCCCGGCGGGTACGTCGCGGCCGTCCGTGCTTCTCAGCTCGGCCTCAAGGTCGCGATCATCGAAGAGAAGTACTGGGGCGGTGTCTGCCTCAACGTCGGCTGCATCCCCTCGAAGGCTCTGCTCAAGAACGCCGACCTCGCGCACCAGTTCCACCACAAGGCCGATCTGTTCGGCATCTCGGGTGATGTGCACTTCGACTTCGGGGTCGCATGGGATCGCAGCCGCAAGGTGGCCGATACCCACGTCAAGGGCATCCACTACCTGATGAAGAAGAACAAGGTCGACGAGTACGAGGGGCGCGGATCGTTCACCGGTCCGAACGCGATCCGTGTGACCAAGGCCGACGGCTCCACCGAGGACGTCACCTTCGACAACGCGATCATCTCCACCGGCTCCAAGGTCCGCCTGCTTCCCGGCGTGCAGATCGGCGGCAACATCGTCACCTACGAGGAGCAGATCCTCGCCCGCGACCTGCCGCAGTCGATCGTCATCGTCGGCGCCGGCGCCATCGGCATGGAGTTCGCCTTCGTCATGGTGAACTACGGCGTCAAGGTCACGATCATCGAGTTCCTCGACCGGGCCCTGCCCAACGAGGACGCCGACGTCTCCAAGGAGATCGCGCGCCAGTACAAGGGCTACGGCGTCGACATCCTCACCTCGACCAAGGTCGAGACGGTCACCGACCACGGCGACCGCGTCACCGTGACCTACACCCCGGCGGCCGGCGGCGAGACGCAGTCGATCGACGCCGACAAGGTCATGATGTCGATCGGCTTCGCCGCAAACGTCGAGGGCTTCGGGCTCGAGAACACCGGCGTGAAGCTCACCGACCGCGGCGCCATCGACATCGACGACCACATGCGCACCAACGTGCCGCACATCTACGCGATCGGCGACGTCACCGCCAAACTGCAGCTGGCCCACGTGGCCGAGGCGCAGGGCGTCGTCGCCGCCGAGACGATCGGCAAGACCGAGACGATGACCCTCGGCGACTACCGCATGATGCCGCGCGCCACGTTCTGCTCGCCGCAGGTCGCCTCGTTCGGCCTCACCGAGCAGCAGGCGCGCGACGCCGGCTACGACGTCAAGGTCGCCAAGTTCCCGTTCTCGGCGAACGGCAAGGCGAACGGCCTGGGCGAGCCCATCGGCTTCGTCAAGCTCATCGCGGACGGCGAGCACCTCGAGCTGCTCGGCGGTCACCTCATCGGCCCCGACGTCTCGGAGCTGCTGCCCGAGCTGACGCTCGCCCAGAAGTGGGACCTCACTGCTCTCGAGGCCGCGCGCAACGTCCACACGCACCCGACGCTGTCGGAGGCCGTGCAGGAGGCCTTCCACGGCCTCGCCGGCCACATGATCAACCTCTGATCAGCTGACGCGGAAACGCCCCGGACCTTCTCGAAAGGTCCGGGGCGTTTCGTCTCGTCGCTGGCGCTCCTCGCTCAACGACCGGGTGCTGGTTCGGACGCGCGCGCGAAGCGAGACGAAACGCCTCTCCCCCGGTCGTTGAGCGAGCGGAGCGAGACGAAACCCGCTACGACTCCTCAGGCTCCCAGCGTGCGGGCGAGCTTGGAATCGGATGCCGCTTCCCGGCCACCGACCGCATGCACGGCTTGTGCGGCGGCGGCGAAAAGACGCCCGCGCTCCAGATCGTCGTCGGGCGCCGCGGGCCGAGCTGGAGTTCTCACGCCCGGCAGGTGTGCTCCCTGCGCCCGTCGTGGTCTGGACGCGCTCATCCACAGGATCCGCGACGGCTCCCGTGCTTCGTGGCCAAAACCACCGATCCGGATGCCCGCGAGCGCCTCGGTGAGGTGACGGTCGCAGTCACGGCCGCGATGCATCCTTACTCTGGGGTGAAATGTGTGAATCTTTCCTCAATTTCGTGCCGCAAGAGGCGAAGAATTCCAAATAGCTTTGCCGTGATAGCCCGGTCTATCGGGCAGAGCGGAGAGGTGATGACCCTCGACACAATGGCTGCGGCTGCAGCCCGCGGGAGCAGCGCGCTCACAGCACGGGCCGCGGTCTCGGTGTGGGACGGCACCGGGAGCACGGTCGCCCTGGAGACGATGTGGTCTGCGCAGTTGAGTCAGGTTCACAAAGCGGGCGACATCGAGCAGTACCCCGCTCAGATGCGCGCCGCCTACGCGCATGGACGTCACGTGAGGGGTAGCGCCGTCATCACGGGCGTTGCCGTCGCCGATCGCGCCGGGTTCCGCATCTCGGATGCAGAGGTCGAGGAGCTCGCTCGGCATGCGCTGATCATCGAGGAGTACCACGGCCGGCCGCTGGACAACGAGTGGGGCGAGGGACGTGCGATCGGACAGAAGATCGGCGCGGGACCAGTCCGCGTCATGACCGCGACCGACCAGATAGACCAGCTCCCGTCAGGCGACGTGCGCCCTGCCGACATGACGGATCCGGACTGGGAGCCCATCATGGAACTCGCCTCCGCCATCGTCACCACCCGCGGCGATCGCACTTGCCACACCTCGATCATTGCGCGGGAGCTCGGCATCCCCGCCGTCGAAGGCAGCGGCAACGCCACTCACGTCCTCGTTGACGCCCAAGAAGTGACGGAGTTCTGCGCCGAGGACGACATCGGATCCGTCTACCAGGGCATTCCCCGCGCGCTGCAGGAACTCGAAACCCTCGAGTCGCCGCTGCGCGATGAGATTGCCGAGCGGATCAGCGCCTGCGCATCGCCTCGGGAGTATTTCGTCCGACGGGTCGCTGAAGGCGTCTCGATTCTCGGCGCCGCGTTCGCGCCCGAACCGGTGATCGTGCTCATTCCCGACACCGTGGTCGAGACGTGGCTGTCACTGTCGTCAGGGGCGCAGACGGATGCCACGGTGCTGACCCGATGGACTGTCTGACAACACGATCGGCTGTGAGGAGAGACGAGATGTCTGCATTTGCATTCGCATTCCACGCTCATCGCGACGAGTGGGTCGCGCGTGAAGAGATCGCGGAGTCCCTGATCCCGTTGATCGGCGGGCTGTACCGCGACCACGGCGTGGTGACCTCGATCCACGGTCACCGGCTCATCAACCTGTCGGCGACCGGCGTGATCGAGATGCACGACCGGGCGCGCGAGCTCGGACACGACGAGCTGACGCTGGCGCAGAGCGGTGTGGTGCTCGCAGCCCTGCGCGAGATCCGGCCGGGACCGGCGTCGATTGACATCGCGCGCCTCGCCGCGTCGCTGCGCGAAGCGGGCGACGGCGTCGACGCGGTCCGTCACGTCCGCGCCGAGCTGGCGAGGGTCCCGACCGCGAGTCCGCTGCGGGCGAGCGCGGACGTGGTCCTATACGGGTTCGGCCGCATCGGTCGCCTCCTGGCACGCATTCTCATCAGTCAAGCGGGAAGCGGCCACGGACTGCGACTGCGGGCCATCGTCGTGCGGCGCGGGTCCGACAACGACCTCTCGAAACGCGCGAGTCTTCTCGCGCGCGACTCGGTGCACGGTCCGTTCGCCGGATCAGTGACAGTGGATCACGAGGCGGACGTGCTCATCGCGAACGGCACCCGCATCCAGGTGATCTATGCGGACGACCCGGCGATCATCGACTACACCGCTTATGGCATCGACGACGCGATCGTCGTGGACAACACCGGCCGGTGGCGCGACCAGGCAGGGCTCGCCCAGCACCTGTCGAGCACCGGAGTGTCGCGAGTGCTGCTGACGGCGCCGGGCAAGGCGCCGGTGAAGAACATCGTGCACGGCATCAACGACGATGCGATCACGCAAGACGACCGCATCCTGTCGGCGGCGTCGTGCACGACGAACGCCATCACGCCGGTGCTCGCCGCGATCGACGAGGCCTACGGCGTCGCGCGCGGCCACGTCGAGACGGTGCACTCGTTCACCAACGACCAGAACCTCACCGACAATTTCCACAGGGGCGACCGGCGCGGACGCTCGGCGGTCCTGAACATGGTGATCACGGAGACCGGTGCGGCCGAGGCCGTCGCCAAGGCATTGCCGCAGTTGGCAGGCAGGCTCACTGGGTCGAGCATCCGAGTCCCCACCCCCGATGTGTCGCTGGCGATCCTCCATCTCACGCTTGAGCGTCCCGCCGCGCGCGACGAGGTCAACGACTACCTGCGGCGGGTCTCGCTGCACTCACAGCTGCGTCAGCAGATCGACTATGTGGAGTCGCCAGAGGTGGTTTCCAGCGACTTCGTCGGGTCGCACCGCGCCGGGATCGTGGACGGGCTCGCCACGATCGCCGATGGCGTGAACCTCGTGCTCTACGTCTGGTATGACAACGAATTCGGGTACTCCTGCCAGGTGGTCCGCGTGCTCGAACGGATGGCTGGGACACACGCGGTCGTCGTCCCGGCACGTGCCGAAGTCCGCCTCGGCTCCGCTGCCGCGGTGTGAGGGGGGCTTCGTTCGAGCCCGCGCGCGGCGTCCCGCCATGCCGCCACGTGCAGCAATGCGATCAGGGCTTTCGCCATGGAGGACGATGACGCGGGGTTCTGGCCGGTGATGATCGGACCGTCCTGGGCGGCCCGCCCGGTGTCTTCGCCCGCGGGCCGGCCTCTCTGCGCTCTCCGACGGAACGCTGCGGTGGGGCGAGCTGCGCCGACAGGTCGACGGCATCAGCGAGAAGATGCTCGCCTCGACGCTTCGCACCCTCGCCGCCGACGGCCTCGTGCATCGGGAGTCGCTGCCGGCCGTTCCTCCCCACGTGGAGTACAGCCTCACCCCGCCCGGCCGCGACCTCATGGAGCGGATGCGCCCACTCGTCGCGTGGGTCGCCGACCACGCCGACGCGATGGTCGGGCGGACGTAGCGCCCCGCGACGGTGGATTCATTGATCTGCGCAGGCGAGTTCGTCATGCTCGGCTGGTGAACAGAATCGAACGTCGCGAATCCAGGGTGACGCGGATCACGACGGATGTCCCGGCGGGGATCTGAGAATGGCGGTGATCGAGGACGTTCGAGCGCTGGGTACGCAGCTGGAGCGCTCGTACCCCGTCTATGTGCACGGGAGGTTGAAGTTCCGCGTGGGTCAGATCGTGTACGTGGCGTTCTCGCTCGACGAGAGCGTGATGGGTTTCGCCTTCCCGAAGGAGGAGCGGGCGGCGCTCGTCGGGGGCGATCCACGCAAGTTCCAGATGCCATCGGCGACCGACCTGCGCTTCAACTGGGTGCACGCGGATCTTGCATCACTGGAGCCCGCAGAGGCCCGTGAGCTCGTCGTGGACGCCTGGCGCATGGTCGTCCCCCAGAAGCTCGCTCGCGCCTACGATCTCGCGCATCCGGACGGCCCGGGCTGAGGATGCAGGTTCTACCGCGGCGTGCGTGCGGCTCATGGCTTGCGCCATACCGACACGTGGCTGGTGGTGTCGGAGGTGAAGAGCGTGCGCTTCCAATCCTCGTTTCGACCCTCGAACACGAGACCCGCCAGTCGCGCCATGAGGTCGCACTCGGCGGGCCAGATGAAGCGGAAGTTGCTCGCGCCGTACCGGATCGAGCCGTCGTTGTCCCGCGTGTAGTGGTGCGAGGTGCCCTGCTGCGTGACGGGATCCATCGTGTCGAAGCCGAGGTGGGAGTCGCTGACGTCGAACGGGACCGCAGTCTGTCCGGGTGGGAACCGCCGCAGCGGCGGCACCCACAACTCGATGACGAAACGTCCGCCGGGCGCGAGATGGTCGGCGGCGTTCTGGAAGCACGCCACCTGCTCGTCCTGGGTGCGGAGATTGCCGATGCTGTTCCACACGACGTAGACGAGCGAGAAGACTCCCGAGACCGTGGTGGTCGCCATGTCGCCGACCGTGACGGGGGTCTCGTCGGCGGATGCCTCGGCCCGCAGCTGGTCGGCCATCGGCTGCGACAACTCGATGCCGGCCACACGGATGCCGCGCGCCGCCAGGGGATCGCAACTCGACCGGTCCCGATCGCGAATTCGAGAGCCGGTCCGTCGCCCGCGAGTTCCGCGAGGAAGTCGACCGTGGGTTCGAGTATCTCTGGCGCGAACATATCCGCCGCGGACGCCTCATAGCGTCGAGCTGTCTCGGCATCCCAGTAGTCGCTGCTCACCATTCGCCAGACGCTAGCCGAACCTCCGGCTCGGCGTTAGTTCCCGACCAGATCCGAGACGGGTCTCGCGCCAGCGTGGGCCGGACCCAGGCTCGAGCAGTGCTGCACGACTGCACGGCGGGGTGGTCGCCTATGCGACCGCGGTGAAGCAGAAGGTGCTGGCGGTGTCGCCGGGGCCGGTGGTGAGCGCCCGGTGCGCGGAGGAGATGGCCGCCGGTGTGGCAGCGCAGCTGGACGCGGATGCCGCCGTCGCGACGACCGGTGTGGGCGGACCCGACAGCGAGGAGGGCCGGGATCCGGGAACGGTCTACATCGGGTGGTGGGTCCACGGGCAGACCGGCAGCAGGCTGTACACCTTCGACGGCACGCCGGAAGAGGTCCTCGAAGCGACGGTCGCTGCCGTGCTCACCGACCTCCTCCGAGCCATGGATGCCGCCGAGCGCCGTGCATCCTGACGGCCGACGCCATGCGGTCCGCTGCCCGTCCCCGGGACGAGGTCGTCAGAAGCGGTAGCGCAGCAGCTGCATGTCGGTGGTGCCGGGCTCCAGACCCTCGTCGAGGAAACCGGCGCGTTCGGCGACATGGCGCGCGACCGCGTTCGCCGGACGGGTGCGCACCACGACATCGGTGCCCGGCGCGACGAGGGGCGCGAGCACGAGCGCCTGATCCACGACGATGCGTGCCAGTCCTCGCCCCTGCGCGGCCGGGGCGAAGCGGTAGTAGACGTTCAGCACGGGCTGGCCCGCCATCCTGTGATTCCGGATGCCGCCGAGACCGGCGAACACCCGCGCGCCGTCGTCGACGTCGGCTCCGGGCACGCCCTCCGGCCAGTCCGAGGCAGGGATGAGCACCGCCCAGTAACCGAACCCGTGTTCCGCCCAGTGCTCGAGCATCGGCTCCAGGAAGCGCGCGGAGTGCTCGACGTCGGTGTGCGTCTCCTCAGGGTCGTAGCGGTAGACGGTGGGGTCGCCGTGGGCGGCGAACACGCCCGCGGCGTCCGCTTCGTGCGGCCGGCGCAGCAGCACTCCTGCGTCGGTGGCGATCCGCAGCGCGTGTCGGCGCGCCGCCGCTGCGGTCGTCATGCAGTGAGGGTGACGACGCCGACGAGGATCGCGACGAGGACGTCGAGCACGGCGCAGAAGCGGGCGAGCGCTTGATCGACGACGCGTCCGGTGCGGTGGTGGTGAGCGTCCCACGCGGCGTGGCCGAGCAGCGCGGCCGAGACCAGCAGCCCGCCGACGGTCGGATCGAGCTGCAGGGCCAGCACGGCGGTCGCGCCGAGCACGAGCATCGCCGCCGTCTGCAGCGGCAGCGCCCACCAGGGATGGGCGCGGCGCGAGGCGGGTCCTGCAACGACCAGGACTCCGGCCAGCAGCAGCAGCCACGGCATGGCATCCAGATCTGCGAACTTGTCCAGCGAGATGAGAGCGAACGCGATGCCGAAGGCGACCCACGCCGCCCACCGCCGCTGCGTGGCGGCTGCAGCGAGATAGACGAGACCGGATGCCGCGACCACCGGAGCGACGTCGCGGCCATCCGTCAACCCGTACGCAGTGGCGGCGGCGACCAGTACGGCGAGCGCGATGGGCCATGCGATCTGCCACCAGGTACCCGCACGCCGGCGTGCCAGTGCGCTGTCGGGCGAGTCCTGCGTGAGGACGGCATCCATCTCCCACCCCTTTCTGGAACACGGGTAAACGGGTTATTAAACTGTACTCCGGTGTTCGAGTTAACGGAAGCCCTTCCTCAGCCATCGCGCTGAACGAGCCTAAGGCGACGCTCCAGCAGGCTAAAGTGCACATGACTGTCTGGTTTGGGAGGGCTCCGTGGCTGCAGCGGGAACTAACATCACTGAACCCGCGGGTGCGTCCTCCCAGGATCGTACGAAGCGCGCGGATGCCGTGCGCAACATCGAGGCGATCGTCGCCGCCGCCACCCGACTCCTCGCGGTCGACCCCGACGCGAGCATCAATGACATCGCCAAGGCCGCGAACGTCGGACGGGTGACGCTCTACGGTCACTTCGACTCTCGCGCGACGCTCATCCGCGAGGTCGTCGATCGCGCGATCGCCCAGACCGATGAGGCGCTGGCCGATCTCGACCTCGACGGCGACCCCCGCGAGGCTCTCGCGCGTCTGCTCGAGGCCACCTGGCACCTCACCCATAGGTTCGGTGCTGTCGTCGTCGCGGCTTCGCAAGCGCTGCCCCCCGAGCAGATCCGTCGTGCCCACGACGAGCCGGCGGCCCGCGTCCGGGCGCTGCTCGAGCGAGGACGCGACGCCGGCGAGTTCCGCCGCGACGTTCCCATCGACTGGCAGATCAGCGTCATCCAGGCGATCCTGCACGGGGCCTCGGCTGCGGTCCATCGTGGCGAGATCACCGCCGACGAGGCGCCCGCCCTGGTGCGCGACACGATCCTCGCCGCGCTCGCCGCCTGATACCGGCTCATCGGCTCGAGCTCATCGGCTCGGCCTCGGCTTCGGCCTCAGATGTGGATGCCGCCGTCGCCGCGCTGTTCGGTGCTCGGCGGGTCCGCCGTGCCCAGCGCCGCTCGCGCCGACGTCGCAACAACACCTCTTGTCGAACATGCATGTACGAGTTATTGTACTCGTACACAGATGTTCAACTTGCGAAAGGTCGTCGTCGTGCACACTTCAGATCCCACGGCAGCGAAGGCCCTCCCCACCACCGATCCGTCCCGCTGGCGCATCCTCGCCCTGCTGGGCGTGGCGCAGCTGATGCTGATCGTCGATGTCACGGTCGTCGCGATCGCGCTGCCCGAGATGCAAGCCGAACTCGGGCTGGACCGGACGACGGTCGCGTGGGTCGCGAGCGTCTACGCCCTGGTCTTCGGCGGCTTGATGCTGCTCGGCGGCAAGGCCGCCGACATCCTGGGGCCGCGGCGCGTGGTGCTGGCAGGCCTGTCAGTGTTCGTCGTCGCCTCGCTGCTCGCGGGACTGGCGGGCAGTGGCGAGGTGCTGCTGCTCGCCCGCGCGCTCCAGGGAGTGGGCGCGGCTGCCATGTCGCCCGCAGCGCTGTCGGTGATCGTGCGCACGTTCGCCGGTGCGGAGCTGACCCGTGCCCTCGGCGTGTGGTCGGCGCTCGGCGGCGCGGGTGCCGCCATCGGCGTGCTGCTCGGTGGCCTGCTGACCGCCGGGCCGGGGTGGCCGTGGGTGTTCTTCATCAACGTGCCCGTCGGCATCCTGTTGCTGATCGGTCTGGTGAGATCGGTCCGACCGCTGCCCGGATCCGGCGGCCGCCTCGACGTGGTCGGCGCGGCGCTGGTGACGGCCGCGACGGGCGCCGCGGTGTACGGACTCGCCGCCGCCGGCGATGAGGGCTGGTTGAGCGCTGCCACGCTGATCGCGATCTGTGCCGCGCTCGTGGGATACGGGCTCTTCGTGTGGCGGATCCGCACCGCCGCCGCCCCGCTCATCGAGCCGGCGATGCTCAGGCGAGGACCCGTGCTGCGCGGGCTGGGGCTGATCTTCGTCGCGGCCGCCCTGATGATCTCGGTGTTCTTCCTCGGCTCGTTCTCACTGCAGCACCTCCACGGGTTCACCGCCCTGGAGACCGGGCTGTCGTTCCTGCCTGTCGCCGCCGGCACCATCCTCGGCGCCACGCTCGGCGGCCGCATCATCCCGCGGTGGGGCGTGCGGACGGTCTCGGTGACGGGGCTGCTCATCACCGCTGCAGGACTCGCGGCAGCCGCGGGGGTCTTCTCCATGACGGTGCTGATCGTCGGCACGAGCGTGGCGGGCTTCGGCGTCGGCGCGGTGTTCGTCGCGGCCGCGGGCAGCATGTTCTCCGCGGTCGAGCCGGCCGAAGCCGGCGTCGCGTCGGGCGCGCTGAGCACCTTCCACGAGTTCGGCGCCGCCGCGGGGGTGTCCGCAGTGTCCAGCGTGGCGGCGGCGGCCCTGCTGGCTCCCGGTTTTGCCGCCTTCGCGTCCGGCTACTGGTTCGCCGCGGCCGTCGCGCTCTTGACAGGCCTGGCGTCGTTGCTGCGGCCGCGGCGGGCAGGCTGACGGATGCCGCGGGCCCGTGCCGACGGGGTCAGGACGCTTCGACCGCCGGTCGGGGGAGGTGGCGAAGGCGAGAACCTGGCTCGGGGTACAGCTGGCCGGCTGAGCGATCCGGCCGCTACAGCATGCTCACCACCGTCTTCCCGCGTGAGCCGCCCGCGGCCGCGAGCCGGAGCGCCTCGGCGGTCTGGTCGAAGGGAAGCACTGGGCCGACCACGGGCCGCAGCACGCCGTCGTCGACCAGCCGGGTGATGTCGCGCAATTGGTCGCCGCTGGCGTGCATGAACAGGAACTCGTAACTGACGCCGAGCTTGCGCGCGTGCCTGCGCACCTTCCGGCTGTGGCCGCGGACCACGAGCCGCACGAGGGGGCTGAGTCCGGCATCCCGCGCGAACTGGGGGTCGGGAGGGCCCGCGATGCCGATGGCGCGCCCGCCGGGCTTCAGGATGCGCAGCGACCTCTCCAGGTTTCTCGCCGCCGACGCCGTCGAGCACGAGGTCGAAGTCGCTGAGCTGCTGCGCGAAGTCTTCGGACCGATAGTCGATGACGATGTCCGCACCGAGTTCGCGCACGAACTGTGCGTTCGCGCTGCCGGCGGTGGTGGCGACCGTCGCGCCCAGATGGTTGAGCAAGGTGACTTGGACCATTTCGATATCACCGATTATAGTCAATAATGAGGACGCTCGGTAATGCCGTCACGAACGGGCGCTGGCCGGTCGGGCTCCTCCGCCCGGCATGATCCACACGGTGCACCCGCCACGTCACGGCGGGCTGAGCGTGGCGCCGGGCCTAGTGTCGTCACATGGGCGCGACGGCGAATGCCTACCTCACCGGTTTCGGCCGGTACCTTCCCGGCGCGCCCGTGGACAACGACGGCATCGCGGCCCGGCTCGGCGGCGACGACCCCGTCACCGAGCGCATCCGGCGCCGCATCCTGGAATCGAACGGCATCCGTCAGCGGCACTACGCGCTCGACGAGCACGGCGAGCCGACCGAGCTCAACGAGGAGCTCGCGGTCAAGGCGCTGCGCGCGGCGCTCGACGATCGCGGCATCGATGCGGCGGACATCCGGATGCTGGCGTGCGCGACCACGATGGGCGACGTCCTCGTTCCGGGCTTCGCGTCGATGGTGCACGGGCGTCTCGGCGGCGGGCCGATGCAGCTGCTGTCGGCGTCGGGGGTGTGCGCGTCCAGTCTGGCGGCGCTCGATGCCGCCGTCAGCAAGATCCGGCTCGGCGATCACCCGCGCGCCGCCGTCGTCGGCTCGGAGCTGCCCAGTCGGAGCCTCCGGCAGCGCCGGTACGACGGCATCCGCGCCGGCATGGACTCCCACTTCCTGCGGTGGATGCTGTCGGACGGCGCCGGCGCCGTCGTCGTGGAGTTCCAGCCGCATCCCGACAAGCCGTCCCTGCGCGTCGACTGGGTGCGGCACGTCTCGCTCGCCCATGAGCACGATGTCTGCATGCGCGCCGGAATGACGGGGCCCGAGCCTGTCGTCGGCGGCACCTGGCAGGACGTCGACATCGCCGACGCCGAGGCCGCGGGGATGTTCCTCCTGCGCCAGGACGTGGGCATGCTCGACGATCTGGCGGATGCCGGCATCCGCCAGTTCGAGGAGCTGGTCGACATCGGACTCGTCGACGTGCGGCATCTCGATCACGTCGTGTGCCACTACAGCACGAACATGTTCCGCGACGTCGCGTTCGAGGCGCTGCGTCGCCGCATCCCGACGCTCGACACCGACCGCTGGTTCTCGAATCTCGAGACCCGCGGGAACACCGGATCCGCCAGCATCTTCATCGCCCTCGAGGAGGCGTGGCGGACCGGCCGGTTCGCGCCGCGCGAGACGGTGCTCCTGGCCGTGCCCGAGTCGGGACGATTCTCTTTCGCCTTCGCCCACCTCACGGTGGTCGCCCCACCGCATCAGCAAGGAGCAACGCCATGAGCATCACGACGACCGCCTCGGCCGAGGCCTCGGCCGCCGACACGCTGTTCGAACGACTCGCCGACGTCTGGGTCGAGCTCGAGGGGCGTCTCGAGCGCGTCCCCATCCTCGCGCGGCTGGCCGAAGGCACCGTGACCCTCGACGACTACCGGCGGCTGCTGTTCAACCTCCGCCAGCAGGTCGTCGACGGGTCGCCGTGGATCTCGCGTGCGGCATCCAGCTTCGATGGCGACCATTTCGAGCTGCGTTCGGCGGCGATCCGCCACGCAGAGGAGGAGCACCGCGACCATCTCATGCTCGAGCGCGACTACGTCGCGATCGGCGGCTCGCTCGACGAGCTGCGCGCGGGCCGGAAGAACATCGGCTCGGAGGCGCTCTCGGCCTACATGTTCCACTACGCCGGCCGGCCGAATCCGGTAGGGCTCCTCGGCGCGATGTTCATCATCGAAGGGCTCGGCGCCAGGCGTGCGGCGGGCTGGGCCGCGCGATTCCAGGAGGTGCTGGGGCTCGCCGACAACCAGGTGCAATTCATGCGCTATCACCAGGATGCCGACACCGAGCACACCGGCAACCTCGAGGCCATCATCACCTCGGGTGCGATCGATGCGCGGGCGGCTGACGAGATCGTGCGCTGCGCGCAGGTGGTCGCCCGGCTCTACGCGCTGCAGCTCGAGGAACTGGATCGCTGACATGCCGCAGTTCGTGCGGACGGACCCGAGCATGTGGGAAGCGGTGTACGCCGATCCCTCGGTGCCCCTCGACCGCGCGCTCGTGCGGCAGATCATCGACGACCAGCGACGCCTCTCGCGCCGCTGGCTCTATCCCGTCGCTCGCGTGGTGTCGCGCGTCCTCGTCGCGCTCGTCTCGATCGTCAAGCGCGTGCTGCCGTTCCGATGGATGCCGCTGCGCACGATGGACACGCTGTGCGTGTGGTTCCTCCGCCGGTTCGTCTCGCCCGATGCCGTCGAGCTGCTCATCCGGCATTTCGTGGTCGAGACCAATCTCGTCAACTTCATCATCCGCAACACCTCGGTCGAGATGGAGCCGGTGACGCTTCGCCCCGAGACGCTCGCAGGGCTCGGAGACTCGGCCGTCGTCGAGCACGACGTCAACGTGTACGACGTGCTGATCGCGCTCGACGGGATCCCGCTGACCCCGCCGGAGCACCTCGACTTCACCCAACTCGACATCCCGCATCTGGATGCCGAGCGGCGGCGGCGCCGGCTGCTCAACCTCGACATCCAGACGGCGCTGTGCTTCATGAACATCCCGTTCTCGATGGCCCTCACCGTCGAGGAGTACCGCCGAGCGGTGCACTCGATCCGGTTCGACGACTCGTTCCTCGAGATCCTGGCGCTCGTGTGCGACGACGACACGTTCCGGCATTGGAAGCTCGCGGGCATGAGCCTCTGGATGGACTCGAACGTCGATGTGCCGCGGATGGTCTACCGCCACGCGCTCGTCTGCGAGTACGCCCACGCGCAGCTGGTGAAGCTCTCCGGCGGCGCCTACCCCCGCGAGACGCCCGCCGCGTTCGACTGACGGGATCTCGGCCACGCCTGCCCCCGGGCGCGTTAGCATCGCACCGATGGAACGCGTAGGACGAGAGGCAGGCCCGATGAGCCTGGATGAGATCGACCCCACCGTGCCGCCCTCGGGCGAGGGGTGCGCGGAGTGCGACGCCGTCGGCGGTTGGTGGGTGCACCTGCGGCGGTGCGCAGTGTGCGGGCACGTCGCATGCTGCGACACGTCGCCGGCGCAGCACGCGACGGCGCACTTCCGCACGAGGGGGCACCGCTACGTGCGCAGCTTCGAGCCGGGCGAGGACTGGTTCTGGGACTACGTCGCCGGCGACTACGTCAACGGGCCCGCCCTCGCGCCGCCCGTCTCGCGACCGGTCACGCAGCCGTCGCCCGGCCCGGCGGGCAGGCTGCCCGCCGACTGGCGGGAGTTGATCCACCGATGACCTCTCACGAGATCTCGCCGGCGAAGCAGCGTGAGATCGAACGCATGATGAAGCCGGCCCTGACAGACGCGCAGTGGGACCGGCTCCTCGCCTTCGGCGAGCCGCAGGAGGTCGCGGAGGGCGAGTACCTCTTCCAGGCCGGCGACCTCGACTACGACCTGATCCTGGTCGACACCGGCGAGATCGAGATCGTCCGTGTCTCCTTCGGCTGGGTCGACGAGACGGTGGTCGGCACGATGGGTTCGCGCAGCTTCGTCGGCGAGCTGGGCCTGCTGAACGGGCAGGGGGCGTTCCTGTCGGCGCGCGCTTCGAAGCCGGGCCGGATGCTGCGGGTGAGCCGCTCCCGGCTGCGTCTGCTGATGGCGGAGGACGATGAGCTGTGCGACATCGTGCTGCACGCCCTCTGGGCTCGACGCGAGATCCTCCGCCGCGGACCTGCTGCGCTGACCCTGAAGCTGGTCGGACCCCGTTCATCGCGCGAGTTCCTCACCCTCCGACGCTTCGCGGAGCGGGTCGATCTGGTGCACACCGCGATCGAACTGGCGCCCGGCGATCTCTGGACGCTCGGTGAGCACGGCATCGGCCTCGAGGATCTGCCGGTGGCGTTCATCCAGGGCGAGCCGATGGCGCGCGCGACGCCGGGCATGGTCGCGGAGCGCCTCGGGCTGAGCTATCAGGCGCGCGCCGACGAGGTCGTCGATCTCGTCGTCGTCGGCGGCGGGCCGGCCGGTCTGGCCGCGGCCATCTACGGTGCGTCCGAAGGTCTCGACACGGTGCTGCTGGATGCCGTCGCGCCGGGCGGGCAGGCGGCGGCGACGTCGAGGATCGAGAACTTCCTCGGATTCCCGTTCGGAGTCAGCGGCGGCGATCTGATCGGCCAGGCGTCGCTCCAGGCGCTGAAGTTCGGGGTCCGCGTCTATGCGCCCTGCGAGGCCGTCGACCTCCGACCCGTCGGCGACGACATCGACATCGCTCTCACCGACGGGCGCCTCATTCGCACGCGGACCGTGATCGTCACATCCGGCGCCGCCTACCGCACCCTCGACCTGGAGCGTTGGAACGAGTTCGAGGGCGCCGGCATCTACTACGCGGCGACGCCGCTCGAACTGCGCCAGGTCTTCGAGTCGCCCGTCGTCGTCGTGGGCGGCGCGAACTCCGCCGGCCAGGCGTCGCTGTATCTCGCCGCGAACGGCTGCCCCGTCCACCTGGTGGTGCGCGGCTCCGACCTCGGCACGCGGATGTCGTCGTATCTCGTGGATCGCCTGCTCGAGGATCCGCGCATCGACGTCCACACCGGCTCGCGCGTCGTGGGGCTGGACGGCCGGTCCACCCTCGAGCGCGTGAGCATCGATTCGGTGGGGGATGTCGCGGCGCGCGGGCTCTTCTGCTTCATCGGCGCGGAGCCCGCCACGTCGTGGCTCGCCGATCTCGACCGCGATGCCGACGGGTTCCTCCGCACCGGCACCGACGTGTCGGTCCAGTCGCTCCAGCGCTGGCAGGGGCTCGGAAGGGAGCCGCTGCCGTTCGAGACCTCCGTGCCGCGGATCTTCGCGGCCGGGGACGTGCGCCGCGGGTCGATGAAGCGCGTCGCCGCCGCCGTCGGCGAGGGCTCCAGCGCGGTCGCGTCGGTGCACCGGGCGCTGGCCGACTTCCGCTGAGCCGGGCGGGCGACCGCCGGCAGCCCCGCGCCGCGCCGGTCGTGCGGCGGCCTCGGCCTGCCGGTCGCTCGACCGTCCTCGGCGTGCCGTCGACCGGGTCTCGCGAGTATCACCGCGGTCGGCGGACCCTCCTTGCCCGTGGTGGAGGTACCACCGGGCGTGCGCCCGGAAGGGACGCGCCGATGGATGGAGGGAACCATCATGAGGTCCAGAATCGTCTCCATACTCGCCGTGTGTGCGGTGACGCTCGGGGTGGTGGCCGTCAGTCCACCCGCGTACGCCGCTCCACCGGATCGGGTGCGCGTCATCGTCCAGCTCGACCGCAAGGCGTCGGCCGACGACGTCGTGCGAGGAGTCGCCGGGGGTGCGACCGATGTGACGAAGACGGCGACGATGCCGTACGTGATCATGGAGGTGCCGCAGCCGGCGCTGCGGGGGCTGAAGAACAACCCGCACGTCGTCGGCGTCGTCGAGGACTTCGCCGATCCGCCGGCTCTCGCCAGCACGCTGCCGGTCGTGAACGGCGACGACGTGCAGGCGCTCGGCTACACGGGCGCCGGTGCCACCGTGGCGATCCTCGATTCCGGCATCGATGCCGACCATCCGTTCTTCGGATCCCGCATCGTCGCCCAGCACTGCTTCTCCGACCCCGGGGACGACGACGGCGACGGCGATGAGGCGAGCCTCTGCCCCGACGGCACGACCGAGGACACGTCCGCCGACATCGACAGCGACAACAACGCCACCTGCGTCGACGGCGGCGGCAACATCTGCGACCACGGCACCCACGTCGCCGGCATCGCAGCCGGCCGTGCGGCCGACGACGCCGGCGGATCGCCGCCGGGCAACGGCGTCGCACCCGACGCCCAGATCATCGCCGTGCAGGTGTTCACGCGCGTCAACGTGGCGAGCGACTGCGCGCCGAACCCTGCGCCCTGCGTGCTGTCTTACGTCTCGGACCAGATCCAGGGACTCGACTGGGTGCGAGGCCAGGCGGCGGCGAACCCGGGGTGGAACGTCGTGGCCAGCAACATGAGCCTCGGCGGCGGCAACAACTCGTCGGCCTGCGACGGCGACACGCGCAAGGCCGCGATCGACAGCAACCTGGCTTCCGGTATCGCGACCGTCATCGCCTCGGGAAACAACTCGTTCCTCAACGCCGTGGGGGCACCGGGATGCATCTCGACGGCGTTCACCGTCGGTCGCACGAACGACGACGACACGACCACGAACTCGGGCAACAGAGGTGCGCTGCTGGACGTGATGGCGCCGGGATCGTCGATCGACTCCGCGATCGACGATGACGTGTACGGCAGCAAGAGCGGCACATCCATGTCGACGCCGTTCGTGGCCGGAGCACTGGCTGTGCTGCGGTCGGCCTATCCGTCACGGCCGATCGCTAACCTGCTGGCCGACATCACCTCGACGGGCGTGCCCATCACCTACACCACGAACGCAGCCGGGACGACGACGAACACCACGCCGCGCCTCGACCTGCTCGCGGCGCTGCAATCGCCGAACGCGGCCCCGATGGTCACCGCCGACGACGTCGCGGTGACGGTGGACGAGGGGACGCAGGCGACGAACACCGGAACGGCGACGGATGCCGATGGCACCATCACCGCCCTCACGGCGACGATCGGCACGGTGACGCCTTCGGGCTCGTCGTGGTCGTGGTCGTACACACCGCCCGAGGGACCCGCCGACGAGACGGTGACCATCACCGCCACGGACGACAAGGGTGAAACGGGCCAGACGTCGTTCTCGCTGCACGTCGACAACGTGCCCCCTGCGGTCGTGGTCGACACGGTGACCGGAGCTGACGAGAACGCCGTCGTCACGCTCGCGGCGCACTTCGCCGACCCGGGTGTGAACGACACGCACACGGCCAGTGTGGACTGGGGCGACGGCACCGTCACCGCAGCCACGGTGACAGGCACCGCGGTCGAGGCGACGCACGTCTACGGCGACGACGGCTCGTTCCCGGTCACCCTCACCGTCACCGACGACGACGGCGGAGCGGGCTCCGACACGGGCACCGCAACGGTGGCCAACGTCGCCCCGACGGCCGAGATCACCGGACCGCCGACGACGTCGTGGAACGGACAGGACATCGTGTTCGGCACCGCCGGCGAGCCGGTGGCGTTCGAGGCTCGGGGCACCGACCCGGGCAGCGACGACCTCGTGTTCGCGTGGGACTTCGGTGACGGCGCGACCGCCAGTCACACGAGCCTGGTGAACCCGCCGGCCGCCGATGGCGACCCGAGCCCGAGCATCCAGCCTCGGGACGTGACGGATGCCGCGCCGCACACGTACGCGATCGCGTGCGCGGCGACCACCGGCGTCGAGGTGTCGGACGACGACGGGGGTTCGGCATCCGACGAGGTCCAGGTCGTGATCCTCGGCACCAGCACCGATGCCGGAACGCTGGGCGTGTGGCAGACCGACTACCGCGAGAAGCGCAGCGCGCTGCACACGGTCGACGAGAAGCTGTGCCTTCTCTCGGTCGTGCGGGTGCTGAGCGCCGTCTTCGACGAGAAGGTGCCGTTGACGACGATTCCGCATGCCGTGTCGGCGCTGTGGCCGAAGCAGACGAAGAACGCGGAGAACCAGTTCGACGCGCATCTGCTGTCGCTCTGGCTCAATGTCGCCGACGGGTCGATCGCGCTGAGCGATCCGGTCGACACCGATGGCGACGGCACGGCCGACGCCACGGTCGGCGCCGTGATCCAGGCCGGCGAAGCCGCGCGCACGGCGGCGAACCCGTCGCAGAGCGCGCTCACCTCGTTCAAGAACCTGTTCGAGGCGATCAACGCGGCTGCATGAGTCGACACGCGGGGGCCCGGCCGGACGGTCGGGCCCTCACGTGTCAGGGGGTCTGGCAGTACCTGTCACGCGGGGGTCTCCCGTGGACGCCCCCACGGGAGTGAGATGGGGGATGCCGTGGGGAGCGAGCGCCCCCGGGCACGAGGAGGATCCATGCACACCAGGAAGCTCGGTCAGGGCCTCGAGGTCTCGGCGATCGGCATCGGCGCGATGGGGATGTCGATGAGCTACGGTCCCAACCCCGGCGACCGCGACGACATGATCGGCGTGCTCCGCTACGCGGTCGAGCACGGCGTCACATTCATCGACACCGCCGAGGTGTACGGGCCGTACGACAACGAGGTGCTCGTCGGCGAGGCGATCGCCCCGATCCGCGACCAGGTCGTCGTGGCCACCAAGTTCGGGTGGGACATCGTCGACGGCAGCATGCAGGGCACGGACTCGCGACCCGAGCAGATCCGGCGCGTCGCCGACGCGTCGCTGCAGCGGCTCGGCGTCGAGGCGATCGACCTGTTCTACCAGCACCGGGTCGACCCGGACGTGCCGATCGAGGACGTCGCGGGCGCCGTCGGCGAACTCGTCGCGGCAGGGAAGGTGAAGCACTTCGGGCTCTCCGAGGCAGGGGCCGGGACGATCCGGCGCGCGCACGCGGTGTTCCCGGTGACGGCCGTGCAGAGCGAGTACTCGCTGTGGACCCGCGACCCCGAGCCCGAGGTGCTGCCGACGTGCGTCGAGCTCGGCATCGGGTTCGTGCCCTTCAGTCCGCTGGGCAAGGGCTTCCTCACGGGCACCGTGTCGGCCGACTCCACCTTCGGCGCCGATGAGATCCGCGGCCGGGTTCCGCGCTTCCAGCCCGACAACCTGCGGGCCAACCAGGCCATCGTCGACGGGGTGCGCGACATCGCCGCCGCACGCGGGGCGACGCCCGGCCAGGTGGCCCTCGCGTGGCTGCTGTCGCGGCATCCGTTCGTGGTCCCGATCCCGGGCACCCGGCGGCGCGAGCGCGTCGACGAGAACGCCGGGGCCACCGCCGTGCCGCTGTCGGCCGACGACATCGCGACGCTCGATGCGCTCGCCGCCGTCGTGGCCGGCAACCGCTATGACGACGGCGGCATGGCGATGGTGGGTCTGTGACGACCGCGGGGACGGATGCCGGAGGTCAGCGCGCGGACGCGGCTGCGGCATCCGTCTCCGCGACCGTGGCGTCGTGGGCGGCGAACTCTGCCGCCTGCGTCGCCGCCCACGACGCCAGCAGCTTGAGGGCATCGGCGGACGACGAGATCTGCGGGGCGGTGTAGACGTTCAGCACGAGGCCCGGTTCGCTGGGCAGGTCCATGGGCTCGTAGTTGAGATCGAGGTCGCCGACCACCGGATGGTGCAGGCGCTTCAGGCTGCTGCGGTGGAACTTCACGTCGCGCGACGCCCACCGCTCGCGGAACAGCTCGCTCTGCGTCGACAGCTCTCCGACGAGCCGGATGAGGTCGGGATCATGGGGGTTCCGACCCGCCTCCATCCGCAGCATCGCGGCGGAGTCGTGGGTGATCTGGTCGTAGTCGCGCCAGAACTCACGGGCCGCGGGATTCAGGTAGGCGAAGCGGGTGGTGTTCACCGGCCGCCGCGGGTCGTCGAACACGGGGGAGTACAGCGCGCGGGCGAGGAGGTTCGCCGCGATGATGTCGTGCCGGCCGTTGCGGACCCACGCCGGCGCCTCGGTGATCGCATCGAGCACCTGCGTGACGGCGGGGCGCACGGTCGATGCAGCGCGCCGTACGGGCCTGCGCGCCGGACCGGCGGCACGGGCGAGATCGAACAGATACTGGCGCTCCGCCTCGTCGAGCTGGAGGGTGCGGGCGATCGCATCCAGCACGCCCTCCGAGGCGCCCGCGAGGTTGCCGCGTTCGAGACGCACGTAGTAGTCCACCGAGACGCCGGCGAGCATCGCCACCTCCTCGCGACGCAGTCCCGCGACGCGGCGGTTGCCGCCATACGCAGGCAGTCCCGCCTGCTCGGGGGTGACCCGGGCGCGGCGCGAGCTCAGGAACTCCTTCACCTCGGCACGAATGTCAGCCATGACTCCACGCTAGGCCGCCCGGAGCGCCGGTGACAGGCTCTGCGAGTGCCCGGCGGGTGTGATCACCACCCGCCGCGGGTCGGCGTGTGTCCCTCGCGGGCGTCGTCGGGCATCGCCATCTCGGCGCGCACGCCGAGCAGGCGGATCGGGCGGCCCGGTTCGATCTTCGCGACGAGCTCGAGGGTCCGCGCCAGCACGACGGCGCGGTCGGCGGTCGAGGGGATCTTCTTCGTGAAGGTCTTGGTCAGGAACGGGGCGTAGCGCACCTTGAGCCCGAGGCCGACGACCGGGCGGTCATCGGCGGCCACCTCGTCCAGCACCTGGTCGAGCAGGCTCCGGGCGGCCGCCTCGATCTCGGCCGGATCGACGATGTCGGCCTGGAACGTGGTCTCCTTGCTGTGCCCGCGGGCGACCCAGGGCGTGTCGTCGACGACGGCCGAGCCGTCGCCGCGGCCGAGCTGCCGGTACCAGAGGCCCATGCGCGGCCCGAACTCGCCCGTCAGTGCCGTCTCGTCGGCGACGGCGAGCTCGGCGACGGTGCGGACGCCGAGCAGCGCGAGCCGCTTCGACACCTTGGACCCGACGCCCCAGAGCTCGATCGTCGGACGCTCGCCCATCACCTCGAGCCAGTTGTCGGCGGTCAGCCGGAAGGTGCCGCGCGGTTTGCCGAAGCCTGTCGCGACCTTGGCGCGCACGAGCGTGTCGCCGATGCCGACCGAGCAGTGCAGCCGCGTGCGGTCGAGCACGTCCTGCTGCAGGCGGCGCGCGTACGCCTCGGGGTCGTCGGTCTCGGCGCCGACGAACGCCTCGTCCCAGCCGAGCACCTGCACCACGGCACCGGGCTGGGCGCGCAGGGTCGCCATGACCTGCTCGGACGCTGCCAGGTACAGCGGTGCGTCGACCGGAAGGATGACGGCATCCGGGATCTTCCGTGCCGCGATGCGCAGCGGCATCCCCGACCCGACGCCGAACTCGCGCGCCTCGTACGACGCGGTCGAGACGACGGCGCGCTCCGTGGGGTCTCCGCGGCCACCGACGATGACCGGCTTGCCGGCGAGCTCCGGCCGGCGCAGCACCTCGACTGCCGCGATGAACTGGTCGAGATCGACGTGCAGCACCCAGGGCTTGGCCGCGGGCGTCGGCACCGCGGCATCCGCATTCATGACCCCGCCTCTCGCGACCGGCGCATGAGACGAGACTAGGCCGCATCGCCGACACGCCGCATAGGCGGGCGCGGGATCCGGAGGGTCAGCCGATTGCCGGCGTCCGCTGCCTACCGGTCACCGAGGCGGGCGTTACCCGCCGCCTTTCGTGGAGTCAACCCCGTGGCTCGGCACCGCCTGGTTTCGTACGGTGGCTGTTCCAGTGAGAGGAGCCGTCATGGCAACCAGCATTGTGACAGCAGAGATCGACGTGGACGCCCCGATCCGGGCCGTGTACGACCAGTGGACGCAGTTCGAGGAGTTCCCGCGCTTCATGTCCGCGGTGGAGCGCATCGACCAGCTCGACGACCAGCGCACCCACTGGATCGTGAACATCGGGGGAGTCGAGCGCGAGTTCGACGCCACCATCACCGATCAGGTGCCCGACGACCACATCTCGTGGGCGAGCCACGGTGAGAAGCTCCACACCGGCCGTGTCGGCTTCGTGCCGGCGGGGGACGGCGCTCGGGTCTCCCTCGAGATGACGTGGGTGCCCGAGTCCTTCACCGAGAAGGCCGGCGCCGCGCTCGGCATCGACGAGCGGGCCGCGAAGAAGGACCTTGAGCGCTTCAAGGAGTTCATCGAGGAGCGCGGCCGCGAGACGGGCGGCTGGCGCGGTGAGATCCACGGCACGCCGACGCGCGACGTCTGAACCGAGCTCGAGAAGAGGAGAACCACGATGTCCGACAGCCTTCCCGCAGACATCCCCGCGGCGCCCGACGGTCAGCTCGGGACGGAGCAGGCGGGAGTGCAGCCGCTCCGCGATCGCGACACGTCCATCGAACCGGACCCCACCCGCGACCCGGCGCAGGCCGAGTGGGATCGAACGACCGCGCTCGAGGTGGGCGAGGATCCGGACATCGAGACGGCCACCGGCGACGATCCGGCGCACCTGCCCTCCGATGACGAGGAGGTGCCGCGCGAGGACCTGCCGTCTGCGGCGATGCAGCCCGACACCCAGGGGTTCAGCCCGGAGATCGCCGAGCTCGGCGACACGGGCCAGGGCGACCTCGCACCCGAGGACTATTAATCAGCCGACCTGCCGATCCTCCTGCGTGGTCTAGGCGAACGCGAACAGCGGCGGGAACGCCACGACGACGATGGCCGCCCACACGAGGTAGACCGGCAGGAAGCCCGTCTGCCACCGTTCCAAGCGCTCGAACGGCGCGCGGCGCATCGCGAACCGGAGCTGCAGCCACGCGGCGCCGACGAGGTTCGCGAGCATGATGACGTTGAGCCCGAGCGAGGCGAGCTTGTTGGGACTCGCGCCCCACTCGGCGATCCGACCGATCATCGCGACGAGCACCAAGATGTCGACGACGAGCGCCGCCCCCACCATGAGCAATTGCAGCCGGTCGAACCACGACGGCGGCGCGAGCGGCTCGCGGGCCGATAGCGCGTAGAGGAGCAGGCCTACGACGACCACCAGCACGATGTCGAAGAGGATCAGCAGGTCGCGCTGGCCGAAGGCCTCGATCTCGCCTCCGCCGACGAGGTTCCCCTGCAGGAGTCCCGCGACGATGAAGGCGAGCAGCAGCAGTGTGAACAGCGGCGTGAACAGCTTGGTCAGCACCGGGGCGATGTTCTCGATGACGCTCTGCTTCGCCTCGACCAGCCATGCGGCGACGACGACCGCTCCGGCGACGCCGCACGGCACCATGAACTGCTCGACGAACCACTCGGCGTCGAGGCCGATCGCCGAGAACACGCCCATGGTGAGCGCGACGAGCACGCCGCCGCCGAGCGCGATGAGGGCGAGGTAGACCACCCATTCGCCGGTGAACCGGATGAAGTCCATGCGGGCGCGGGTCGATCTCACGCGCCCGTCGATGTACGCGATCCCGGTCACGATCCACAGCGCCACGGCGACATGCGTCGCGGCGAGCACGAGCGTCGCGCCGTCCGGTGCGAAAGGGTAGACCGCCATCACGACGGCCGCGAGAAAGAACGGGACTGCCACCACCGCGACGGTGGGCACGGACGCCCGGCGGCGCACCAGGAAGTACGTCGCGAGGAACGGCAGCACGAGCAGCGCCGCGAAGCGCGCGTAGAAGGCACCGTCGTCGCCGAAGCGGATGCCGAACAGCGCCGGGATCTGGATCGCCAGGCCCGCACCGATCGCGAGCCCGACGGCGAGCGGAAGGCCGCCGCCGCTGCGCGGCGCGGGCGGCTCGCCCGGGACCATCAGCTGCTTCCAGAGGCGCTCGGAGTGCTCGCGCGCGAACTCGCGAGAGAGGTCGTCGAGTCCGCCGAGCCGCTTCACGGCGACGAGGAACGCCTCGTCGCCGTCGAGGCCGGAGGCCTCGAGCCGATCGATCTGGCCGCGCAGGTGGTCTTCGAGCTCGTCGACGTCGCGGCCGTCGATCGCCTCGGGGCGCGAGACGTACGCTCGCCACGCCGAGATCTGGTCTTCGATGCGGGGCTCGAGGTGGTCCGCCATGTCACGCACCCCCGAACGCCGGGGCGCCGGCGAAGTCGGTGCCGCCGTCGCGATCCGACCACACCCGCTGCAGCGCCCGGCTCACCACCGCCCACTGCTGCCGCTGTTCGGCGAACGCCGCGCGACCGCTGGCGCTGAGACGGTAGTGCTTGCGCGGACGACCACTGGGGGAGGCCCCCCAGGACGACTCCACATGCCCGACCCGCTCCAGTCGGTGCAGCAGGGGGTAGAGCATGCCGTCGCTCCACTCCAGCTCGCCGCCCGAGAGCTCGCCCACGCGCTGCAGGATGGCGTAGCCGTACGACTCGCCGTCGGCGAGGATGCCGAGCACCATCGGCGTCGCTGCCGCGGCGACCAGGTCTTTGCCGATCTTCACATCGTCCTCCATACGTAGAAGCCCTATGTACATAGAAGTACAAGTTATCTAGAACTGCAAGGTAAAACGCATGACGCCGCGTGACAGTCGCGCGCGGCGCGCGGGAATGCGTTCGCCCGCGGCGTGTTGGGATGGGGAGGGCGAATCGCCGCCCACTCCGGACGAAGGACCCGCATGACCCTCCCCACGAGTACCCCCGACACCGTGACCGACGCCCGCTGGCACGCCGTGTCGTCCACGCACGGCGTCGCCGCGCTGCGCCACACGCACTGGCTGGATGCCGAGCCCCGCGCGTACGACGGTGCACCGGGCCTCTGGCGCGCGGTGGACGACCGGGTGGGCGGTACGGGTCTGCGCGCACAGGCGCCGGACGCCCCACGCGACGAGATCGTCTTGGCACCTGGAGAGCACCTCGACGTCGGACGCCTGCGGCTGAAGGCGATCAGCCGCGAGGGTGCACCGGCGCTGCGCGTGTTCGACCCCGAGGTTCCGGGGCGCACGCGGCTGCGCGGCATCCTGTCGTTCCCTCATGACGACGCGTGGGCGCTCACCGGTGTGTTCCACCCCGCGCCCGAAGGACAGATCAACGTCATCCGCAGCGTCGACGGGTACGAGCGGGAAGAGCCCGCGGTCGGCACGATCGCCCTCGAGGTGGGCGGCGCGCGCGTGGCGCTGACAGTCACCGGCGATCCGTCGTCCGGTCTGAGCGCCGTCATCGCGGATGCCACGAGCAACGTCGACGCCTACCGCTTCCGCTTCCTCGAGATCGACGCGCCGGCCGCCGACGGGTCGGTCACCGTCGACTTCAACAACGCCTACCTGCCGCCGTGCGCGTTCAGCGACCACTACGTGTGCCCGCTGCCGCCGGCAGGGAATCGCCTCGCCGTCCGGGTCGAGGCCGGGGAGCGCGCGACAGTCCTGGACTGAGCACGGTCGACCTCGCGCGACCGCGACGAGCCGGTCGCGCGGCGGGGATCGGTACGAGGACAATGGGGCCTCAGCCGGAGGGTGTCCGGCATGGCCCGATCCGAGGAGCCGACATGGCCCGTTCCCTCTCCGAGATCCGCGAACGCTCTCGTGAGCGCGCCCGACTGCGCGCCGCGGCGCGCTCCGAGCTGAAGAACACCGCGTACGAGATCTTCATCGGCGCGCTGTCGATCCTGTCGATCGTCAACCTGGTGCTCGTCTACGTGATCGCGGGCGACAACGCGGTCGAACTCGTGCTGTCGGTGATGAACGCCCTGTTCAGCGCGATCTTCCTGGGCGACTTCATCTACCGGATCTCGACCGCGCCGTCCGCGGGGCGCTACTTCTTCCGTGGCTTCGGCTGGGCCGATCTGCTGGCGAGCCTGCCGTTCCCGCAGTTCAAGATCCTCCGCCTGTTCCGTCTGCTGCGCGTCTTCCGGCTCCTGCGCGACCTCGGTCCGCGGACGGTCTGGGCGACGCTCATCCATGACCGCGCCAACAGCGCGCTGATGACGCTGCTCTTGATGGGCGTGCTCGTGCTGCAGTTCGGGAGCATCACGATCCTGGCGGTCGAGGAGCACGCGGACGGAGCCAACATCACGACGGCCTCCGATGCGCTCTGGTACACCCTCGTCACGATCTCGACCGTCGGCTACGGCGATCAGTACCCGGTCACCAATGCCGGCCGGCTCATCGGCGCACTCATCATCGTGGTCGGCGTCGGCATCTTCGGCACCTTCACCGGTTACCTGGCCAACCTCTTCCTCGGACCGGGCAGGGGCGGAGCCGAGGCTGCGGAGACGGATGCCGCGCTCGCCGATCCGGGCGACGAGCAGTCCGACGCAGCCACCGCGGGGGCGCCGGCTGCGGAGACCGCGCAGCCGTCGATCGCGCGCCACGCGGCGAAGGGGGTCGCCGCCGGTGCCGCGGCGGGTGCCGTGAACGCCGGTGTCTCGGCCGCCGCCGCTACGGTGGAAGGCGGCGCGGACGTTCCACCGGTCGCGGCCGCCGACGAGATGCCCGCCGACCCGGGGGAGACGGCCGAGCGGCTTCGCGCCCTCCTGGCGCAGTCCGAAGAGGCGATGGCCGAGATGCGGCGGCTGCTCGCCGGCGCCACGCCGTAGGGCCCGCCGGGCAGGCCGCTACGAAGGGGAGAGGCGCTCAGCTGCCGATGGTGTGGGGCCCTGCGGCCGGGTCGAGTTGCGGACGATCAGATGGGTGGGCAGCGGCGTGTCCTCGGTGACGCTGTCGGGCTCCTCCACCGCGATCAGCACCTTCTGCATCATGAGCTCGCCGAGGCTCGCGAAGTCCTGGCGCACGGTGGTGAGCGCCGGGTAGAGGTAGCCCGCCTCGGGCACGTCGTCGAAGCCGACCACGCTGACGTCCTCGGGGACGCGCAGCCCGCGCTCGCGCAGCGCGGACAGCAGACCGATGGACATGTGGTCGTTCGATGCGAACACCGCCGCCCCGGGGCCGATGTCGAGATCGGCGCCCAGCCGGTACCCGCTCGCGGCGGACCAGTCGCCGTGCCGCGGCTCGACGACCTCGAGGCGCCGCGACCCCAGCTCGTCGCGCCAGCCGCGGATGCGCTCCACGGCATCCGGAGCGCGCTGCGGCCCGGCGAGGTGGAGGATGCGCGTGTGGCCGAGCTCGGCGAGGTGTCGGACAGCCGAGCGGGCGCCGCGGTACTGATCGATCGAGACGATGAGGGGGCTCCTGCGCGCGGTCGCGGCGGCGGCGACTACCGGGATGCTGAGATCGAGGCCCCGGACGACCTCGAGCACGCCGATGTCGACGACGATGAGCACGATCGCGTCGACGCGCTGGCGGAGCAGCGACTCGATCACCTCTCGCACGGCGGCAGGGTCGGGATCGAGAGCACTCACCGTCTCGACGCTGTAGCGCTCCGCCCGGGCCGCGAAGTTGAAGGCCGTGGCCACCGACGTCGGGCCGTAGTCCGAGACCCCTGGCGCGACGAGGCCGATCGTTCGGGTGCGGCGGGTGACGAGGGCACGGGCCGCGGGGGAGGGGCTGTACCGCAGCTGTGCGATCGCCTGCTCCACCCGTGCGCGCGTGGCGGGGCGCACGTTGGGCAGGTCGTTGAGCACCCGCGAGACCGTCTGGTGCGAGACGCCCGCGAGCCGGGCGACGTCGAAGATGTTCGCGGAGCGCGCCTGCTTCTCGTCGGTCACCGTACTCCCTCCTCGTCGGCGTCGTCGGCCTGTGCGACGAGCGCCATGAGGGACTCGACGGTGAGCGAGTCGGACGGCAGTGTGTCGACCACGCGGCCGCCACGCAGGATCGCGACGCGGCTGGCGACGCGCAGCACCTCCTCGAGCTCGGCCGAGATGAACACCACCGACAGCCCGTTGTCGGCGAGCTCGCCCACGAGGTTCTGGATCTCGACCTTGGCTCCGACGTCGATGCCGCGCGTCGGCTCGTCGAGGACGAGCACGCGCGGTGAGAGCGCGAGCAGTCGTGCCAGCAGCACCTTCTGCTGGTTGCCGCCGGACAGCGTGCCCGCGGGGCGGTCCGGGTCGGCCGGCCGGATGTCGAGCGCCTCGATCCAGCTCATCGCGAGTTCCCGGCGGCGCTGATCCCGCATGCGCCGGAACACGCCTCGCTCCGCCTGCAGCGCGAGGGTGATGTTGTCCTGCACGCTGAGCTCGCTGATGATGCCCTCGGTGCGGCGGTTCTCCGACGAGTAGACGATGCCGAACGCGATCGCCTCGCGAGGGCTTCTCTGCTCGACCCGCCTTCCGCTGATCGTGATGATCCCCGCGTCCAGCCGGTCGGCTCCGGTGAGCGCGCGCGCCAGCTCGGTCCGTCCCGAGCCGAGGAGTCCCGCAAGCCCGAGCACCTCGCCCTCATGCAGCGCGACGTCGGCGTCGGCGATGCCGGGAGAGACCGTCACGCCGTGAGCATTGAGCAGAGCGGATGCCGCCTCCGGGGCGGCGTCGACGCGATCGCGTGTGCCGAGGTCCGAGAGGCTGCGCCCCAGCATCTTCTCGACGAGGTCTATGCGCAACAGCTCCGTCGGCAGGTACTCGCCGACGAGCCGGCCACCCCGGAGGACGGTGATGCGGTCGGCGATCTCGTAGACCTGGTCGAGGAAGTGGGAGATGAAGATGATCGCGACGCCGCGCTCCTTGAGGTCGCGCATGACGCGGAAGAGCTCGGCCACCTCGTCGATGTCGAGGCTCGAGGTGGGCTCGTCCAGCACGAGCACCCGCACGTCGATCGAGATCGCCCGCGCGATGGCGACGAGCTGCTGGACGGCGAGCGAGTGGCTGCCGAGCATCGACGCCGGATCGATCGTCAGCCCGAGTCCCGAGAGCACCTCGGCAGCACGCTCGCGCATCGCCGACCAGCGGATCGTGCCGAAGCGGCGCGGCTCGCGGCCGAGGCAGATGTTCTCGGCCACGGTGAGATTCGGCAGCAGGTCGATCTCCTGGTAGACCGTGCTGATCCCCGCGCGCAGCGCGTCGGCCGGTGTCCCGAACCGGACGGGTTGCCCGTCGAGCTCGATGCGTCCGATGTCGAGGTGCAGCGCCCCGGTGAGCGCCTTGATGAGCGTCGACTTGCCGGCGCCGTTCTCTCCCATGAGCGAGTGCACCTCGCCGGGGAACACGCGGAAGCGCACGGCGTCGAGCGCGGTCTCCGCGCCGAACCTTACCGTCGCCCCGGTGAGTTCCATGAGCGGACGCCGCTCGTCCATCACGCCATTATGTCGTGCGACGCGAACGGGTCCGCTCATGGCACTCGGGTCATCGGCGACGGTCGGACCGGGTGACGATGAACCGCTGCACGACGATGAACACCAGAAGCAGCCCGCCGATGATGATGCGGGTCCACGACTGCTCCGCGCCCATGAACGCGATGATGGTCTTGATCACGCCGTACACGAGCACGCCGATCATCGAGCCGATCACATAGCCGGACCCGCCCGTGAGGAGCGTGCCGCCGATGACCACCGCGGCGATCGCGTCGAGCTCTGTGCCGACGCCGTTGAGCGGGTAGCCGGCGCCGGAGTAGGCCGTGAGGACGAGGCCCGCGAGGCCGCCGCAGACGCCGCTGATCACGTAGACGAGGATCTTCGTCCGCGCCACCGGAAGGCCCATCAGCCGAGCCGACTGCTCGTTGCCGCCGATGGCGTAGATCGTGCGGCCGAAGCGCGTCCACTGCGTGACGAAGACGCCGATCGCGACGATGAGGAGGGCGAGGATGCCGGTGGGCGTCAGGTACCAGTCGCCCACCGTGAGCCGAGTGCGCTGCAGCCACAGCACCGCGGGGTCCTCGACACGGATCGACGACAGGCTGACGACGAACGCGAGGCCGCGAGCCAGGAACAGGCCGGCGAGCGAGGCGATGAACGGCTGCACGTCGAAGTAGTGCACGAGCACGCCTATCAGCAGGCCTATCGCGGCGCCGCCGAGCAGCATGAGCGGAATCGCCACGATCGCGGGAAGCCCCTCGGCCAGCAGCTTCGCGCACAGGATGCCGGTGAACGCCATCACGGACCCGACCGACAGGTCGATGCCGCCCGTCAGGATCACGAACGTCAGGCCAACGGCGAGTATCAGCAGGTAGGCGTTGTTCAGCAGCAGCGCCGAGAGGTTGCGAGGCGTGATGAAGTTGCCGAACGCGAACTGCGCGCCCACGAGGAGCACGATCAGGATCACGATGGCCGCGAACGTCGGCATGAGCGACGAGTGACGGCTCAGGAAGGTCGCATAGCGGGCGCCGAGCGTCGGGCGCCCGGCCTCGGTCTGAGTCGTCGTGGTCATCGGACCGCCTCCGCCTTCGTCGGCTCCGTCGTGGTCGAGGGTGTGGGTGCGGGCGTGCTCGGACCGCCGCCGCCGGAGCGGCGCGAGGCGATCAGCCCGCGGGCGAACCGGTGCAGCCGCGGCGACTGGACGAGGACGACCACGATCACGACCGCTGCGAAGAACACGGGCGCCTGCGCCGACGGCACGCCGAGGAACAGGATGGTGGACTCGAGCGTCTGGATCGTGAGGACGCCGACGACCGTGCCCGCGATGGTGAACTTGCCTCCCATGAGCGATGTGCCGCCCAGCACGACGGCGAGGATCGCATAGAGCTCGATGTACAGCCCCGCGGCATTCGCGTCGGCAGCCATGATGTTCGAGCTGTAGAGGACACCCGCCATGCCGGCCAGCACGCCGCTCGCGGCGTAGGCGCCGAAGACGATCCCGCGGGCACGGACGCCCGCCAGCCGGCTCGCCTCGGGGTTGATGCCGACGGACTCCGTGAGCACGCCGAGCGCGGTGCGCCGCTCGAGCAGTGCGATGACCGCGATCGCCGCGATGGAGATGAACAGGGCGAACGGGAGTCCGATGACGTAGCCCGTTGCGATGAACTTGTAGGGCGCGCTGGTGACCGTGGTGATGAACCCGTCGGTGATGAGCAGAGCCACGCCGCGGCCCGCGAGCATGAGCACGAGGGTCGCGATGATCGGCTGGATGCCCAGCACCGCGATGAGGAAGCCGTTCCACACGCCCAGGACGAGGGCCACCAGGATGCCGACCAGGAGCGCGACGGCGACGGTGGCGCCGCTGCCCGGATCGCCGGAGGTGTCGATGATCGTCAGCGCCACCGCGCCGGAGACAGCCATGATGGCGCCGACCGAGAGATCGATGCCCCGGGTGGCGATGACGATCGTCATGCCGAGGGCCACGAGCATGAGCGGCGCGCTGTTGCGGAGGATGTCGATGAGCGCTCCGTACAGCTGGCCGTCCCGCACGGTGATGCTGATGAACTGCGGTCGCGCGATCGTGTTGACCACGATCAGTGCGAGCAGGGCCGCGACCGGCCAGAACAGCCGGTGTGTGACGAGCTTCTTCACGCTGCGCTCCCCTCGCCCTCGTTGGCGATGTAGTCGATGAGCAGATCGAGGTCGACGGTGCTGGAGTCCAGCTCGCCGATGCGGCGTCGATCGCGCATGACGACGACTCGCTGTGCCAATCGAAGCACTTCTTCGAGCTCCGATGAGATGAAGATGACCGAGAGCCCCTGCGCCGAGAGCTCGGCGACCTTGCGCTGGATGTCGGCCTTCGCCCCGACGTCGATGCCGCGGGTGGGCTCGTCGAGGATGATCAGCTGCGGCGCGGTCGCCAGCCATCGGGCGAGCAGCACCTTCTGCTGGTTCCCGCCCGACAGATTGCGCACCAGCATGTCCGGGTCGGCCGGCCGGACTCCGAGTGCCGAGATGTACTCCGAGACCACCTGGTCGCGCTCCGCGCGGCGCACCGGGCGCATCCATCCCCGCTTCGCCTGGATGCCGAGCACGATGTTCTCGGCGACCGTCAGGTCGGCGATGACCCCTTCGGCGCGGCGGTCCTCGGAGGAGAACGCGATGCGATGGTCGATCGCGTGGCGGGGGGAGGTGAGACGTGCGGGCCGACCGCCCATCTCGACGGTTCCCGAGTCGGCCTTGTCGGCGCCGTACAGCAGTCGCACGAGCTCGGTGCGGCCCGAGCCGAGGAGCCCGGCGAGGCCGACGACCTCGCCCTCGTAGATGTCGAGGTCGCTGGGCTCCAGCATCCCTCTGCGTCCGACTCCGGTGGCGCGCAGCACCGGCGCCGCAGAGCGGTCGATGACGCGGTCGGCGGTGCGCGAGATGGCGGCGAGCTCGTCGAGCTCGCGCCCGATCATCTGGCTCACGAGGCTGTCGCGCGGCAGATCCGTCGCGATGTGCTCTCCGACGAGCCGGCCGTTGCGCAGCACCGTGATGCGGTCGGAGATCTCGTAGACCTGGTCGAGGAAGTGGCTGACGAACAGGATCGCGACGCCGTGGTCGCGGAGCTCTCGGATGACCGCGAACAGGCGCTCGACCTCGCCGCGGTCGAGGCTCGAGGTCGGCTCGTCGAGGATGAGCACCCTGGCGTCGAGCACCATGGCGCGGCTGATCGCGACGAGCTGCTGGATCGCGATGGAGTGGCTCGAGAGGATCGACCGCGTATCGATCGTGAGGCCGAGGCCCGCGAGGTGCTGGGCGGCGAGCCGGTGGACGGCCTTCCAGTCGATGCCCGCGCGGCCTCTCGGCTCGTGCCCGAGCATCACGTTCTCGCCGACCGAGAGGTTGGCGCAGAGGTTGACCTCCTGGTAGACGGTGGAGATCCCCGCTGCCTGCGCGTCCGCGGTCGCCGAGAACACCCGCTCCTCGCCGTCGACGGCGATCGTGCCGCTGTCGATCTGGTACACGCCGGTCAGGGCCTTGATGAGAGTCGACTTCCCGGCGCCGTTCTCGCCCATGAGGGAGTGGATCTCACCGCGGCGCAGCGTGAAGTCGACGTGATCGAGGGCGAGGACGCCGGGGAAGCTGATGGTGATGCCCCGCATCGCGACGGCGGGGGTGTCTTCGTTGACGATCATGCGCATCCGTGCTTTCGTGTCGAGTCCGACGTCCGTCGGGGATCGGCCTCAGCCGATCCCCGACGGACGCGGGGACGGGGATCAGTACGCGCGGGAGTCGATGACCTCGGCGGCCTGCTCCTGCGTGAAGGACTGGTCCTCGACATAGACCTCCTTCTCGACGTCCTTGCCGTCGAGGACGTCGGTCACGAGGCCCGCGGCGAGCTCGCCGAGCAGCGGGTTGCACTCCACGATGAAGTTGATCTTGCCGTCGACGAGGGCCTGCATGCCGTCATGCACCGCGTCGATCGAGATGATCTTGATGTCCTCGCCGGGTACGCCGCCTGCCGCTTCGATCGCTTCGATCGCGCCCAGCGCCATATCGTCGTTGTGCGCGTACAGAAGGTCGATGCCGTCCACGCCGTACTTCTGAAGGAAGCCCTCCATGACCGTCTTGCCGCCGTCGCGCGTGAAGTCGCCGGTCTGCGAGTCGATCGTCTCGATGGCCGTGCCCTCGATCGCCTCGTTGAATCCCTCGGCGCGGTCGTTCGCAGGCGCGGAGCCCGTGGTGCCCTCGAGCACGACCATCTTCGTCGGAGTGTCGGCGAAGTTCTCGGCCGCCCACTCGCCGGCGGTCACGCCCTCCTTCTTGAAGTCGAGGCCGACCCAGCTGGCGAAGAGATCGTCGGATGAGGTGACCGTGCGGTCTTCCAGCACGACCGGGATGCCGGCATCCGACGCCTCCTGGAGCACGTCGTCCCACCCGTCCTCCACGATCGGGGCGATGACGATCGCGTCGACGCCCCGGCTGATGAAGTCGCGGACCGCCGCGATCTGCGCCGCCGGGTCGTTGTCGGCGGCGTTGAAGATGAGCTCGAAGCCGTTGTCTTCGGAGAATGCCTCCTTCATCGACTCGGTGTTGGCGCTCCGCCAGCCCGACTCGGAACCGGTCTGCGCGAAGCCGACCGTCACGAGCTCGTCGCCACCTGCGCCGGCCCCGTTGCCCGGGCTCGCGCAGCCTGTGGCCACCAGTGCCATCGCTCCCAGAAGCGCTGCACCGGCGAGAATCCTGTTCTTCATTCCCAAAACCTCCTCGTTCGGGTCCGGCATCGACGCCGGTATCACTGTGCACCGGGCCGCACCCATGCCGCCCGTCCGCCTGAATGTTAGCCTTCACATTCGGGGGTAGCACAAGATGTGAGCGGTAACATTTGCGTAACGCGGGAGTTTGTGCGGGTCCTTCGGTCGGGAAATCTCGCGCAACTTCGCGGAAGTGAGGGATCACATCCGCCGCGCAGCGTCAGCCGACGCCGTCGTGGTCTCTCTCGGAGCACATGAGCGCGTTCACAACGCGCCCGCGGAGGACACCTGTCGGCCGGGACGCCTCGGTGTCAGTGTCGCAAAGCGACCGCGTTCCATACGCCCGCGCCGAGGACGACGGCGGCGGCGACCAGGGGAGCGACGAGGGCGGTCGCCGCCCCCGAGGTGTCGGCCACGAGACCGGTGACGGCCGATGCGGCGGACTGCCCGACGACGACGGCCGAGCCGAGCATCGTCATGACGGTCGCCGAGCGTCCGCGGGGGCTGAAGGCGGCCGCGAGGCTGTACTGGGTCACGAGCGTCGGCCCGATGCCCACACCGATCACGAGCAGGCAGATCGCCATCGCGCCGACCGTGCCGACGAAGGGCAGCAGGACGGCTCCGGCGACGAGGATCGCCGCGAACGTCAGCCACCGTGCCCGCAGGCTGAAGCGGGCTGGGAAGAGCGCGACGCCGAGGGCGAGCGCCGCGGATCCGATGCCCATCGCCCCGTAGACGAGGCCGGCCTGCTCGGGCACGCCGCGCTCGGCCATGAACGCCGTGAGCGAGGTCAGCATGGCGCCGAAGAACAGGCCCATGCCGAGTGCGCCCACGACGGGCGCGAAGACGCGTGCGCGGAAGAGCTCACCGAGCGGCGCCTGCTCGGGGCGGACGCCTCCTGCGGATGCCGCCGCCTTCGCCGCGGTCGGATGCAGCGCGAACGCGGTGACGAAGACCAGGCCCAGCACAGCGGCCCCGATCACCGGTGCCGCGGGGTTCAGTGTCGTCGCCAGCAGGCCGACGATGACGGGGCCGAAGACGAACACGATCTCGTCCGCCGCGGACTCGTATGCCATCGCGCCGTTCACGACGGGCGTGCGGCGCTCCTTCGGGTACGCCCGCCCGATGATGCCGACCAGGCGGCTCCGCGAGAGGGGTGCGACCTGCGGCATCGACGCCCCGATGAAGAAGGCGACCGCGAGCAGGGCGGCATCCGGCACCGGTGCGAAGGCCAGCCATGCGAAGGTCGCGAGCATGACGCTGTTGGCCGCGCCGGCGATCAGCAGCACGCGGCGCTGACCGAAGCGGTCGGCCGCGGCACCCAGGAGGGGCCCGACGAGCGCGGTGCCGAGGCCGGTCATCGCGCTCGTCGCACCGCCGAGGGCGAGCGATCCGCGCGCCGATACGACGAGCGTCAGGATGCCGACCACCATCATCGCGAACGGAAGGCGCGCGATCAGCGCGATGGGGAAGTACGCGTAGCCGGCCTCGCGGATGAGGCTCGGGCGCGGGGCGGTGCTCGCAGGGCGCTGTCGCGCATCGGTGAGTGTCGTGTGCATCGTGGTTCGGGGCTTTCCGGCCGCAGATGGCGGCATTGCGTGCCGCCTTGTCCGCAGCGGAGAGGGCCGCAGACAGGTAGATGCACATCGAGGATGGCCCGGCCAGTCTACCGATGCCACCTGAGCGGGGCCTGGCTGCCGGTCTCATGGGGGCGAGGGTGTCGGCGGTCGGTGGTATGCCGGCGGCCGGTGGTGCGCGTCAAAGCACTGCGCCGACCATCGCCTCGCCGAGGGGCGTGCGGCGGTGCAGCACGCGCACGCCTTCGCGCGTGCTCGACAGGAGGCCCGCATGAGGCACGGCCAGGTGGTGCGACGCGGTGGAGACAGCGAGGGCGGTCTCGCGGGCGACCTGGGAGGTCGTCCTCGGCTCGTGCGCGTCGAGCAGGATGCGGGCGCGCGCCGGCCCCAGCAGGGCGCCGAGGGCCGTGGTCGCGTCGGCGGAGTCGCGTGCCCACGTCGCCGTCACTCCCTGGGCCGGGTAGAACAGGGTCGGCTGCGCGGGCGGCTCGGTGAGCACGTTGCACCCGGAGGTGCCCATCACCGACGGCACCAGCACCAGTCCGCTGCCGCGGCAGTCGACGACCTCGCTCCAGATCCGCATCGTGACGCGCACCGCTCCGTCGGTCCACGCGACGCGATCGTGCAGCGTCTGGATCATGGCGCCGATGCCGCTCTCGGCGATGCGCCGCGACCGCACCGCGATGTCGGCGCGGAGCAGCCGCTCCAGCTGCGTCCACACCGGGGCGACGCCGGCGTTCCAGACCGACAGCCACGCCTCCGCGATCATGGCCCGGGCGCGGTCGGGCTGGTCCAGCATGCGCTGCACGGCGGCCTGACGGGCGCCCTCGGTGCGCACGAGCACTTTGGTCATGTCGACGCGGAAGCGCTCGTCGTCGATGTCACGCAGCCGCTCCGCCTCCGCCTCTGGCGTGAGCTCCCACGTCGGAGTGGTCGTGAAGAAGTCGGGGAAGTAGCCCTCTTCGCGGATCAGCAGAGCGAGCACCTCGAAGTCCTCGCGCGGGATCGCGCTGCGGGTGGCCCGCATCCATCCCCACTGCAGCGGGTACTCGTCGGGCCGGAGCAGCGCGCGCACCGCGTGACACAGCTCGTGGCCGGGCGAGACGCCGAACCGGATCGCGGTGAGGTCGTCCGGCGCGAGCTGGAAGTCGACGAACTTTCGATCCACATCGAAACTATAGGCCGACTCGTGGACGGCGAGGAGGCTGAGGACACACCACCAGCAAGCGGACGGAGCACCTCATGACCACCACCATTCCGGCCATCGTCCCCGCCGCCGACCTCGTCGTCGGCGCGGGCAGCCTGCGCCGTTTCATCGGCGTCGAGCACGGCGCAGCCGTCTCGTACTTCTTCGTCGACAACGAGCCCGGGCAGGGTCCCGACATCCATCGCCACCCCTACGCCGAGACCTGGGTGCTGCTCGAGGGCGAGGCGCGCATCACGATAGACGGCGCGACGCTGGATGCCGTCGCCGGCGACACGGCCACCGCCCCCGCTGGGGCGTGGCACGGCTTCAAGAACGCGGGAAGCGGCCGGCTGCGCGTGCTCTGCATCCACGCCTCGGACCGCATCATCCAGGAGTGGCAGGACGAACCCGGCGTGCTCGACATTCCCACCAGCGACTGATCGGATCCGGTTCATGACATTCCGGGCATATCTCGACAGCATCGAGCAGAAGACAGGCATCACGCCGCGGCAGTTCGTCGAGCTCGCCCACGAGAAGGGCTTCGACGAGGGCACGAAGGCCACGCCGATCGTCGAGTGGCTCGCGGCCGACTACGGCCTCGGCCGCGGGCACGCGATGGCCCTCGTCCACGTCATCACCAAGGGTCCGCAGATCAGCGACAAGCACGTCGGCACCGGCACCGCCCACTCGGATCCGTCGAACATGCTGTGGCTCGACGGCAAGGCGACGAACCCCCATCCCTGACCGCCCCCGATTCGGGGCGCGCCACGTACAGCTGGGGCGCACCGCGCGCGCCCGCACGCTCACGACGCGCCCCGAACCGGCAGAGAACGGGTACCGGCGGCTACCCGCGCCGCGGCGCTGGCGCTACGCGCGCCCGCGGCGCCGCCACCAGGGGTGACGACGCCGCGCCGCGGCATCCTCCGCATCCGCCTGCGCTGCGACGCGTGCGCTGCGTCGCTCGCGCCACGCCGCCACTTCGGCGTCGACGTCGCGGGTGGGCGTCACGACCGGCGGGCCGCCCTGCAGCTGCCGCCGGGCCTCGATGATGCGACGGTTGAAGTCCTCGATGGCCTCCCGCACCTCGGCCTCGCGCGACAGCGCGTCGAGCCGGGCGTCGAGCTCGGCGTCCTCCACCCGGAGCCTCAGAGCCGGCGGGCCGAGTCCGGTGAGCTTCTCGGTCTCGATCTTCCGGCGGATCCACCAGTCGGGATCATGCGTGGCGCCGAGTCCGGGGATCGGCTTGCCCGCACCGGGCAGGTCGTCGAACTCTCCCCGCCGGATCGCCTGCTGGATCGAGTTCTCGACGACCGCAGCCCGCTCGGCCGCCGAGAAGCCCCGTGCCGGCGGTGCGGCGGCATCCGCGGCATCCTCTTCGTCCGATGTGTAGCCCTGCTCGCGCTGCCACTTCTCGAAGCGGTAGCGCTCGGCGGCTTCGCGCGGCCCCTCGGTCATGAGCCCGAGATGTGATCCCGCCACGAGTGCTGCGGGTCGTACCCGAGCAGACGCCGGGCCTTGTCGATCGAGAGCAGGGTGTCGTGCTCGCCGAACTCGCGGGTCGGCACGCCGGGGAAGACCTCGGCGACGAGCTCGGCGTTGGGCCGCGACATCACGGTGTCGGCGGCGGCGATGATGTACGTCTCGAAGCCGGGAGGGGCGACCTCGAGCGCGCGCTCTACGGCCTGGGCGCCGTCGCGGGCGTCGATGTAGCCCCACAGGTTCCATTTGCGCTGGCGCGCGTCGGCGTCGTACGAGGGGAAGGCCTCGTAGTCCTCCGGCACCATCACGTTCGAGAACCGCAGGCCGGTGATCGACAGCTCGGGGTGCCACCGCACGAGTTCGACGGCCATGCGCTCCTCGAGCGTCTTCACGAGCGAGTACACCGACTCGGGGCGGGGCGGGTACTCCTCGTCGACGGGGATGTACGGCGGCGGCACGTCGAACGGCAGGCCGAGGACGGTCTCGCTCGACGCGTAGACGATGCGACGGATGCCGAGCCTCACGGCCGCCCAGAACACGTTGAACGTCGCGTTCATGTTGTTGTGGAAGGTCGCGACGTCGGAGCGGATGCCGGGGGCCGGGATCGCACCGAGGTGCACGACCGCGTCGAACCCGTCGTGGCGATCGCCCACCGCGGTCAGGGCGTCGACGACCTGGCCGTAGTCGGTGAGGTCGACCTGGACGAAATCGGGGCCGCGGGTGCCGACGACGTCGATGCCGAGGACGTCGTGGCCGGCCGCGCGCAGTTCGCGGGCGACCACGGTGCCGAGCTTTCCGGATGAGCCGGTGAGTGCGATGCGCATGACACCAGCCTGCCACTGCGCCGGGCTGCCGGGGCGGCCGGGGTGGCCGGAGTGGCCGGGGTGGCCGGGCGATAAGGCGGCCGGGTAGCTGGGGCGGCGGGGCGATGAGGCGGCCGGGGTGCGGGGCAGCTGGGCGGCGGGGCGGCCGGGCGGCGGGGCGGCCTGGCGGCGGGGTAGCCGGGGCGATGGGGGCGTGCCGTCAGTGCGCGGCGGTCGCACCGGGGGTCGCCGACGTCGTACCGCTGAGCCGGCGGAGCCGCTGCCGGGCGAAATCCTGCGCGCGCGGGCCTTCCTCGAGCGCCTTCGCCGACACCGCGAGCACGATCCTCGTGAGGGTCACGACGGGAAGCGGAGACCGGCGCAGTCCGAGCAGGCGCCGGTAGCTGCGCGGCAGGCTGGCGACGGCCGCCGCGAACAGCACGCGGTAGGCGATGCGCATGACGCCCGTGAAGGGCGCCGCGCGGAGGAACCGCACCACGTCGTCCACGCGCTCGTCGCGGCGGAGCTCGCCGCGGGTGAGGAACCCGTCCATTCGCGCGAGCAGCTCGCCCTCGGTCAGCGGGGGGTTCTTCAGGCGCATGAGGCGCCCGGCCTGCGCCCACTCCCGGACGTATGCGTCGGGACCGCCGGGAATCGGCCCGCCCCACCGCTGGTGCGCGCCGAGGAACGCTTCCGTGAAGGCGAGGTGCACCCACTCGACGAGGTCGGCGTCGGCCGCCGAATAGGCGCGCTCGCCCGCGGCGGACTCGTACGAGCCCCCGACCCGCTCGTGTAGTCGCGCAACGCGCTGTGTCTCTCGCGCGGCCTGAGCGGTCGAGCCGTAGGTGACGCAGATGATCCACCGGACGGTGCCCGTGAGGCGCCCGATCGGATCGTCCCGGTAGCGCGAGAAGTCGTGGACGCCCGCCATCGCGCCCGGGTGCAGCGCCTGGATGAGCAGCGCCCGGATGCCGGCGACGAACGTTGCCGTGCCCGCGTGCACCGTCCATATGGCGCCGCCGTCGGCGAAGTACCCGGCGTCGTCGCCCTCGGCGAGGGCCCGCACCCAGTGCGGCGTGCCATCGGGGTCGCCGGCGAGGGCGGTCAGCAGCCGCGCGCGCAGCGTCGGCCGGCGCGTCTTCGCAGAGCGTGCACCCATGACTCCAGCGTGCCACCCCGTGCGCTGACGGGCGCGGACTGACGGATAGGGTGTCCGCCATGGACGACACGAGGCCGCTGACCGCCGACCCCACCCGTGTGGGCGTGCGCGACGTGGCGCGGGCCGCCGGCGTATCGACGCAGACGGTGTCGCGCGTCATCAACGAGCACCCGAACATCCGGCCGGAGACCCGCGACCGCGTGCTGCAGGCGATCGCCGCGCTCGGCTACCGGGTCAACAATGCCGCCCGCACGCTGGGCACCCGAACGACCCGCACCCTGGGCGTCATCGCCTCCGATGCGACGCTGTACGGGCCCGCGGTCGGCATCGCCGCGCTCGAGGCGGCCGCGCGCGACGCCGGACGCTGGATCGCGACGGCGTACTCGGATGCCTCGGACGAGGCATCCGTCCGGGATGCGGCCGATCGGCTGCTCGGCCAGGGCGTGGACGGGCTCATCGTGCTCGCACCGCACGCGGCCACGCTGACGGCGCTCACCGGCGCGCACCCAGGGGTCGCCATCGCTGCGCTGCACACCGGGCCGGGCGCCGAGCAGCAGGAGGCCGGCGCCGCCCTCGCCATCTCGCACCTCATCGAGCTCGGCCATCGCCGCATCGGCCGGGTCGCCGGGCCCGCGGAATGGCTCGAGGCGCGCTCGCGCGAAGCGGGCATGCGACGCGCGCTCGAGGGCCCGGGCCTGGAGGCCGAGCCGCACTGGAGCGGCGACTGGACCGCCGCCGCCGGTGCTGCGCTCGCCGGGCGCATCGCCGCCGCCGTCCGCACGCCCGGCGGGCCGACCGCGGTGGCGGCGGCCAACGACCAGATGGCGCTGGGCCTCATCGCGGGGCTGCGCGAAGCGGGAGTCGACGTCCCGGGCGACGTGAGCATCGTGGGGTTCGACGACAATCCGGATGCCGCGTTCTACCGCCCGGCGCTCACCACGGTGGGCCTCGACCTGGCGGGGGAGGCGCGCCGCGCCGTCGCGGCCGTCCTCGGCGAGCGGCCCTCGGCCGCCGGCGCACCCCGGCTCGTCGTGCGCGCCTCCACCGCGCCGCCGCGCTGAGCACCGCGCCGCCGCGCTGAGCACCGCGCCGCCGCGCTGACTCTGCAGCGCCCCGGCCTGATCCCGCTGGCCTGATCCCGCCGCGTCGCGGCACCCGACGCCGCGGCGGATGCTCGGCAGTGTGCGGCATTCGCGCCCGTACCGTTCTCAGGATCACAAGCAGTAGCGCGCGGCGCCACCCGCGTGATTCCGGGGCAGGGTGGCGCGCCGGGGCCGGTTGATCCTGAGTTGGGTACGCGCGACCACTTGCGCCATCGGTTGTTACCGGTAACATCGATGCGCGCGACCGAGCGAGTCGCCCGACCGCACGAGACCCGACGGAGGACCCCGTGACCAGCCCCGAGCCGACGACGCCGGCACCCGCGTTCACACCCGAGGTCGAGGCATCCATCGCCGCCATCCGGGTCGATGTCGCGAAACTCCACGGCGAACTCGTGCGCTACGGACTCGTGGTCTGGACCGGGGGCAACGTGTCCGGGCGCGTGCCCGGCGCCGACCTCTTCGTCATCAAGCCATCGGGCGTCTCGTACGACGACCTCGGCCCCGAGAACATGATCCTGTGCGATCTCGACGGCAACGTCGTCCCCGGCACGCCGGGCAGCGACCGCAGCCCCTCCAGCGACACGGCGGCGCATGCCTACGTGTACCGCCACATGCCCGACGTCGGCGGCGTGGTGCACACGCACTCGACGTTCGCCGTCGCCTGGGCCGCGCGCGGCGAAGAGATCCCGTGCGTCATCACGGCCATGGCCGACGAGTTCGGCGGGCCGATCCCCATCGGTCCGTTCGCGACCATCGGAGACGACTCGATCGGCCGCGGAGTCGTCGACACGCTGACGGACCATCGCTCCCGCGCCGTACTCATGCAGAACCACGGCCCCTTCACGATCGGGGTGTCGGCGAAGGACGCCGTCAAGGCCGCGGTCATGGTCGAGGACGTCGCCCGCACCGTGCACTACGCGCGTGAGGCCGGCCCCCTGATCCCCATTCCGCAGGACGCGATCGACCGCCTCTTCGACCGCTACCAGAACGTCTACGGCCAGTCGTCCGACGAGCGTCGTGACGGCGACGGCGAGCGCGCGGAAGAGGCCGGCCGATGAGCGCCGACGCGATCCGGGCAGGGCGCACCGCCCTCGGCATCGAACTGGGGTCGACGCGCATCAAGGCATGCCTCGTCGATGCCGACGATCCGGCGAACGTGCTCGCCGTGGGCTCCCACGCGTGGGAGAACCGCTACGAGTCGGGCCTGTGGACCTACTCGCTCGACGACGTGTGGTCGGGGCTCCAGGCCGCGTACGCCGATCTCGTCTCCGACGCGCAGCATCGCCACGGCGTCGCGCCCGAGACGTTCGGCGCGATCGGCGTCTCGGCGATGATGCACGGCTACCTCGCCTTCGACGAGGCGGGCACGCTGCTCGTGCCGTTCCGCACGTGGCGCAACACGAACACCGGACCCGCGGCCGTGGAGCTCACCGATGCGTTCGGCGTGAACATCCCGCTGCGATGGTCGATCGCCCACCTGCATCAGGCTGTGGTGGATGCCGAGACGCACGTCCCCGACATTCGCTTCGTCACGACGCTCGCCGGCTTCGTCCACCAGCGCCTGACGGGGGAGAAGGTGCTCGGCGTCGGCGACGCGTCGGGGATGTTCCCGATCGACTCTGTCACGGGCGACTACGACGCCGGGATGCTCGCGCGCTACGACGCCCTCCGACAGGCTCAAGGACCGGCTGCCGGAAGGCTCTCCGTCGGCCATGTGTCCGACCTGCTGCCCCGCGTGCTCGCCGCCGGTGCTCCTGCCGGCGCGTTGACGGAGGAGGGCGCCGCGCTCCTCGACCCGACCGGCGCGCTGCGTCCCGGCATCCCGTTCTGTGCTCCCGAAGGGGACGCGGGCACGGGCATGGTCGCGACCAACGCCGTCGCGCCGCGGACCGGCAACGTCAGCGCAGGCACGAGCATCTTCGCGATGGTCGTCCTCGAGCGGCCGCTCGAACGCGTCCACCACGAGCTCGACCTCGTCACGACACCGTCCGGCGACGTGGTGGCGATGGTCCACTGCAACAACGGGGCGAGCGAGCTTGCCGCCTGGGCGGGCATGTTCGCCCGGTTCGCCGCCGCGTCGGGCGCGCCGCTCGCCGACGACGCCGTATACGAGACCCTGTTCCGCGAGGCGCTCGAGGGCGATGCGGATGCCGGTGGGCTGCTGGCCTACAACCATCTGGCCGGCGAGCCGATCGCCGGCCTCTCGGAGGGTCGCCCGCTGTTCGTGCGCACGCCCGACAGCCGCTTCACGCTCGCGAACGCCATGCGGGCCCAGCTCTATGGTGTGTTCGGCACGCTCGCGCTCGGGATGCGCGTGCTCGACGACGAAGGGGTCGGCCTCGACCGCATGTTCGCGCACGGCGGCATGTTCCGCACCGCCGGGGTCGCGCAGCGCTTCCTCGCCGGTGCGCTCGGCGCTCCGGTGTCGGTCGGCGACACGGCCTCGGAGGGTGGGGCGTGGGGCATCGCGGTGCTCGCCGCCTACCTCCCGCACGCCGGCGAGCTGAGCCTCGCCGCCTATCTCGACGACCGGGTCTTCGCGAACGCGGCGATCGCGACCGCCGAACCCGACCCCGCCGATGTCGCGGGCTTCGCCGCCTATCTCGACCGCTACCGCGCGGGCCTGGCCGTCGAGGCCGCCGCCGTCACGTCACTCACCGGTCGTTGAGCGAGCGAAGCGAGACGAAACGCTCCGACGGCTGTCACTGCGTCTCGTCTCGCTCGTTCCTCGCTCGCTCAACGACCGGTTCTCGCGAAAGGAAAGTCTCATGACACGCACGCCCCTGTCCACCTCGCTCGACGCCTATGAGATCTGGTTCGTCACCGGCAGTCAGAACCTCTACGGCGAAGAGACCCTGCGCCAGGTCGCGGCGCAGTCCCAGGCCGTCGCGGAGGGCCTCGCGGGCCTTCCGGTCAAGGTCGTGTGGAAGCCGGTGCTCAAGGACTCCGACTCGATCCGCCGCCTCGCCCTCGACGTCAACGCGCGCGACGAGGTCATCGGCGTGGTGGCGTGGATGCACACGTTCAGCCCCGCGAAGATGTGGATCGCGGGACTCGACGCGCTGCAGAAGCCGCTGCTGCACCTGCACACGCAGGCCAACGTCGAGCTGCCCTGGGCCGAGATCGACTTCGACTTCATGAACCTGAACCAGGCTGCGCACGGCGACCGGGAGTTCGGGTACATCCAGACCCGCCTCGGCGTCGCCCGCAAGACCGTGGTAGGTCACGTCTCGAACCCGGCGGTGCGGCAGCAGGTCGAGGACTGGCAGCGTGCGGCAGCCGGCTGGGCCGCCTCGCGCTCGCTGAAGCTCGCCCGCTTCGGCGACAACATGCGCTACGTCGCCGTCACCGAGGGTGACAAGACCGAGGCCGAGCTGCGCTTCGGCGTGCAGGTGAACACGTGGGGCGTGAACGAGCTCGTGGAGGCGGTGGATGCCGCCTCCGACGCCGAAGTCGACGCACTGGTCGCCGAGTACCTCGAGTCCTACGACGTCGCGCCCGAGCTGCGGCCGGACGGCGACCGCCACCAGTCGCTGCGCGACGGCGCGGCGATCGAGCTGGGCCTGCGGAGCTTCCTCGAGGAGGGCGGCTTCGGCGCCTTCACGACCTCGTTCGAGGACCTCGGCGCGCTGAAGCAGCTGCCTGGTCTCGCCGTGCAGCGCCTCATGGCCGAGGGCTACGGCTTCGGCGCCGAGGGCGACTGGAAGACCGCCATCCTGGTGCGCGTCGCGAACGTCATGGGCGCGGGCCTCCCCGGCGGCGCGAGCCTCATGGAGGACTACACCTACGACCTGGTCGCCGGTGACGAGAAGATCCTCGGCGCCCACATGCTCGAGGTCTCGCCGTCGCTGACCACGGCGAAGCCGCGCCTCGAGGTGCACCCGCTCGGCATCGGCGGCAAGGACGACCCGGTGCGTCTCGTCTTCACGGCCGATCCCGGACCGGCGCTGGTCGTCGCGATGAGCGACATGCGCGACCGCTTCCGCCTTGTTGCCAACATCGTCGAGAACGTGGATGCGCCCGACCTGCCGAAGCTCCCCGTCGGACGCGCCGTGTGGAAGCCCGCGCCGGACTTCGCCACCAGCGCCGCCTGCTGGCTCGCGGCCGGTGCCGCGCACCACACGGTCATGACCACCTCGGTCGGCATCGAGGTGTTCCGGGACTTCGCCGAGATCGCGGCGACCGAGCTCGTCGTCATCGACGAGGACACCACGGCGCGCGGCTTCCAGCGCGAGCTGCGCTGGAACCAGGCCTACTACCGTCTCGCGCAGGGTCTCTGATCCCTGGGACCCAGTCATCCGGGGTTTGGGGCGCATGGCGTCCGCTCGGGGCGCGCGCGGTGCGCCCCGAACGAGCGGGGTGCGCCCCAAACCGCGCCGCGCCACGCCACGCGCCACGGGCGACAGGGCTGCGCCCCAAGCCGGCAGGGACCATGCCTGGGAGCGATCCCGGTACCGTGATCTGCGGCGAACTTCCCTGCATCTGAAGAGGATTCGAAACTCATGGCACGACCCCCCGCATCAGGAACCCAGCACGCGCTCCGCGCCGGCGACTACGAAGCCGTCGTCGCGAGCGTCGGCGCGACGCTCCGCTCGCTCACATATCGCGGTCGCGACCTCGTCGTGCCGTTCGAGGCCGACGAGGTGCGTCCCGCGCACCGCGGTGCGACCCTCGCGCCGTGGCCGAACCGTGTGGTCGACGGGCGCTACTCGTTCGGCGGGCGGGACTTCCAGCTGCCGCTCACGGAGCCCGCGCGCTCGCACGCGCTGCACGGCCTGGCGACGTGGCTCGACTTCGAGGCGATCGACAAGGGGCCGGACCACGTGACCCTGGCCGCCGTCATCCAGCCGCAGACGGCCTACCCGTGGCGCCTCGTCGTCACGACGACCTTCGCGCTCGGGCCGGACGGGCTCACCCAGTCCGTCACCGCCCACAACGAGAGCGACGAGCCGGCGCCGTGGGGGACCGGGCCGCACCCGTACCTCGTCGCCGCCGACGGCCGCGTCGACGAGTGGACGCTCGAGCTGCCCGCGACGCAGGTGCTCGCCGTCACGCCCGACCGCCTCATCCCGACCGGTCTCGTCGCGGTCGATGCCGAGGATCCGGAGCGTTTCGACTACCGCTCGGCGCGGCCGATCGGCTCCGCCGAGATCGATCACGCGTACACCGGTCTCACCCGTGACGCCGACGGCACGGCCACGGTGCGGGTGACGGATGCCGCCGGCTCGGGTGTCCAGATGTCGTGGGATGCCGCGTGCCCATGGGTGCAGGTCCACACCGCCGACAAGCCCGACGCTGCGCAGAGCCGGCTGGGTCTCGCGGTCGAGCCGATGACCTGCGCACCCGACGCCTTCAACGCCGGGTCGTACGACTACGACGCGGGGCTCCTCGTCGTCGAGCCCGACGCCTCCGTCACCGCGTCGTGGCGGATCGGCGCCATCGGCTGATCGAAGTCTTGCGATCAGCGCCCTTGCTGATCGCGCGATCGCGGTAGCTCCCGCGATCGCTGCCGCACACGACGAAGGCGGAGCCGGCCCCCCGGTCGGCTCCGCCTTCATCGTGAGCGGGGTTCAGGTGCTGTCCCGCAGGTCTTCCTTGATGTCGTTGCGCGTCTTCACCGAGTCGCGCTCGGCTTCGGCCTTCTTGACGTCGGCATCAGCCTTCATCTCGTCGACTTTGTCTCCGACTCGATCGGTGGTGTCTTCCCACGCGTCCTTGATCTTCTCGCCGACGGCCTCGGCCGTCTCTTTCGCGTCGTCCATGAATCCCATCGATCTCTCCTCTCATGAGGGATGACATCGACGTTACGCCGGGGCCTTCGGCCGGATCAGGGGGTTGCACAGACGCGGGCCTCTTGATACACGGAGGGTCGCCGCCGTCGCCGGCGACAGCAGCCGCAGGGCGCAAGCGCGAGCCGCAGGGCACAGGGCGCAGCCGCAGGACGCAGCGCAGCGGCAGGGCGCAAGCGCGGGCCGCAGGGCGCAAGCGCGGCCGCCGGCGACAGCAGCCGCAGGGCGCAAGCGCGAGCCGCAGGGCGCAGGGCGCAGCCGCAGGACGCAGCGCAGCGGCAGGGCGCAAGCCCAGGGCTCGGCGCAGCCGCAGGGCGCAAGCGCGGCCGCGGCCGCAGCCGTCAGCGGAGCGGCGTCGTGGTGTCGATCGCGTCGCGCAGCGGCCGACGCATCGGCGCCCAGTAGCGGATCGGCATGACGCGCACGAGCACGTCGACGAGCCGCGCCTCCCGCCCGATCATGGTGCGGGGGCGACGGCGGATCGTCGCCTCGACGATGCGCGCCGCGGCCTCCGCAGGCTCGGTGTGGTACATCGCGGCCTGGGCCGAGGCTGCACGCTGGGCGACCGCGGGATCGATCGCCGCGGCATACCGGCCGTGCAGGATGATGCCGGTCTTCACCCCGGCCGGGTAGACCGCGCCGACGGTGATCGTGGAGCGCTCCAATTCGTGCCGCAGCGATTCGGTGAACCCCCGCACCGCGAACTTGCTCATCGCGTACGGGATGCGCCCGGCGGGGGCGGCGAGTCCGTAGATCGACACCAGGTGCGTGATGTGGGCGGCCGGCTCGCGACGAAGCGCCGGCAGGAGCGCCTTCGTGACGTTGACCGTGCCCCAGAGGTTGACGTCCATGAGCCAGCGCATCTCGGCCATCGTGAGCTGATCGATGTCGCCCAGCATCGACGACCCGGCGCACGTCACGAGGGACTGCACGTGAGGATGGGATGCCTCGACCGCGGCGACGACGGCTGCCACTGCGTCGTCGTCGGTGAGGTCGACGACGTGCGTCGTGTGGCCCGCGCCCTCGAGGCCCGCGGCGACGGCGGCGAGCCCGTCGGCGTTGCGGTCGAGCAGCGCGATGCGGGCACCGCGGGAGGCGAGCTGGCGAGCGACCTCGGCGCCCATCCCCGCGGCGCCGCCGGTGATGACGGTGGTGCGTCCGCGCACGTCCAGGGGCGCCATCTTCGTCATCTGCTACCTCTCGCTGCGCTCGTCGCCGTCGACGAGCCCTGCTTACGATTCTCGCTGACTCGCGACGCCGCTTCGGACGCTAGCCTTCTGAGGGGAGGTGCGATGGGCAAGACCGCAGAGGCGATCGCCGAAGGGGTGTCCATCGCGTCCGCCGCAGCACGGCTGGCGATCCGCAACCGCATCCTGGTCGAGACGATCGCGCATGACGAGCAGTTCGACGTGGTCGCCTTCACCCCGTTCGCTCGCGAGACGCTGACGGCGTTGGCCGACGAGCAGGACGAGGCGGCGGCACTCGTGAGGCGCCAGCGCAAGAAGGCATGGGGCAAGTTCACCGATCCCGACGGCACGCACGACTACCGCGATCGCGACACCCGAAATCTCCGCCGGCGCGGTCGGCAGTACGCCGGCGTGGCGCAGGCGCTCCGGCGCATGGCCGACGACCCGCGCGTCGTGCGGTCCCTCATCGAGCAGTCGCGTGATGCCGCGTGGGGCGACGTCGAGGCCAACCTGCAGCGTCGCCTGCGCGTCGAAGGCATGCGGCCCGATCTCGATCCGGACTACGACCGCATGCGCGCCGCCCGCATGCAGTCCATCCGTCTGGTCGACATCCCGCGTCTGGCCGCGCACAAGCGCCACCGCGACGAGGAAGACACGGATGCCGAGCCCGCCGCCGAGCCCGCCGCGGCGTCGCCGCGCATCTCGGGCATCGACGTCAGCGAGCTCGACTCCTGACCATCCGTGGGACGTAGGCGTACCCTCCCGACGTCGAGCGTCAGGCGCTGCTCGAGCGAGACGACGCCTACGTGCCGGCCTACGAGGGTGCGTCCGGCTGGCTCGCCATCCGTGTGGAGGCGGATACCGGCGACTGGGAGCTGTTCGCGGAGCTCCTCGACACCTCGTACCGTCGTGTCGCCCTGCAGCGGCAGCTTCGCGCACTCGACGCCCAGGACCTGTGAACAACGGGCCGGGAGCGCGTGAACACGCCCGGGAATCCGGCATCCTCCCGCCGATTCGCGCCGTGGGTGGCCGTGAGGTATTCTTGACGACGTTGTGCGCTGCTGCGAACGACACGCGCCCGTAGCTCAATGGATAGAGCATCTGACTACGGATCAGAAGGTTAGGGGTTCGAGTCCCTTCGGGCGCGCACTGTGTTGAGACAGTACTGATCGGAAGCCCGCGGATTTCCGCGGGTTTTCGTGTTTCCGGAGTTTGCGTCGGTATGCCGGCGCGCGGCTTGGTGCACACATCTATGCCCGCGGCGGGTCCGTCGAGATACGGCGCCGCCCGAGCATCGCGACTTCCTCGGGACGCAGCGACGCCCACGACCGATGATTCCGGCCAGCTCCGGGGTGAGCCGCGCTCGTCGGGTGGCGAGGAATTCGCGCACCTCGGTCTGGTTGTCCACGCCTGCCACGCTCCTCCTCCTTGAGTGTCCGGCTCATTCCTCCGGGGTGTCGCGCCCGAATGTCTCGAGGGTGATGGCCTCGGGCGCCGGCCCGCCGCGAACGCCCGTGTCGAGGGCGTCGATGCGAGCGATCTCATCGTCGGTGAGCTCGTAGTCGAACACGTCGAAGTTCTCGGCGATCCGCTCGGGCTTGACCGATTTCGGGATGGCTTGGACACCGTTCTGGATGTGCCAGCGGAGCATCACCTGGGCGGCGGTCTTGCCGTGTGCCGCGGCGATCTCGAGGATGACCGGGTCGTTGAAGGTGCTCTTGGCGTCGTCTCCACGGTAGGAGGTGATGCCGCCGATCGGCGACCACGCCTGCGTGAGAATGCCGCGCTCGGCGCCGAGGGCCTGCAGTTCTTTCTGCGGGAAGTATGGGTGGACTTCGATCTGGTTGACGGACGGCACGATCGTCGTCTCCGCGAGCAGCCGTTCGAGGTGGTCGATCATGAAGTTGCTGACGCCGATGGCGCGCACCTTGCCGTTGGCGAGCAGCTGCTCCAGCGCCTTGTACGCCGCGATCGTCTTGTCGAACTCGCCGGGAAGGGCCTGGTGCAGGATGAACAGGTCGATGACGTCGACCTGCAGCTTCCGGGCGCTCTTCTCGTAGGCGTGGAGGGTCTCGTCGTATCCGTAGTCCGAGATCCACACCTTCGACTCGAGGAAGACGTCGTCACGGTCGATGCCGGACGCGCGGAGGGCGTCGCCCACGCCACGCTCGTTCGCGTACGCGGCGGCGGTGTCGACGAGCCGGTATCCGGTCTGCAGGGCGGATGCCACGGCCTCGGCCGGGCACCGTCTGGTAGCCATGAGCATGACATTCACGGCAGACGAGTCGCCGACAGATGCCGCGCGCCGCATCATCGACGAGAACTCCTACGCAACACTCGCCACCGCCGACGTGGACGGTCGCCCGTGGGTGACGCCGATCTGGTTCGCGGAGCGCGGTCTGCGCCGGTACGTCTGGGTGTCCCGAACCACGCGGCGGCACTCGCTGAACGTCGCACAGCGCGCCGAGATCGCGCTCGTCGTCTTCGACTCGACTGTCCAAGCGGGCTCCGCGAGCGCGGTCTACGTCGAGGCGGCCGCGGCGCAGGTGCCGGACCACGAACTCGCGGGCGCGCTTGCGATATTCAACGCGAAGTGCGAGGCATCCGGACTGTCGACGTGGGACATGTCGGCGGTCTCGGCAGACGCTCCCCACCGGCTGTACCTGGCGACGGCGTTGCAGGTATGGGTGCTCGACGAGCACGAGAACCGGGTGCCCGTGCTGTAGCCCGGTGCGTGCGCACGGTCTTGACAGCCAGGTCCGGAGGCGAGGACGATAACGCGCAGATATGCGCCTTCCTCGAACCCGCGGTCGTCCGGTGCGACGATCGCCGGGCCTCGCTCCGGTGGTATGGGGCTCCACCGGGCTCTGATCAGTTCTGAGCGCAGGGACACGCGGTGGACGATACCGCTCGAAAGCTGCTTGCAGCCGCGCTGCGCTACGCGGCAGGCAGACTCGCCACCCTCGACACGGCGCAGAAGCTCGCGGAACTGGTCGAGAAGCCGCTCGCGGATGCGGTGCAGGTGCAGGGCCATCTGACCACTGCCGGCACGCAGCTCGCCACCGCGGTCACGGCGCTGGACGCCGGTGACCTGGCGAATGGGACGCGGCACCTGTGGGATGCACTGGGCGAAGTCGACGCGGCCGCGACCATTCTCGGGGTGAAGCTCGATGTGGTCGCGCAGAAGGCGATCGAGGAGGCCCCGCCGCGAGCGCTCCTCCAGGGCCTCGGCCTGCGCTCGCCCGTCGCCGCCATGAAGGCCGACGACAACGGCTCACCGCTCCTCGAGGTGACCTGGAAGGGAACCAGCGCATCGGCTCCGCCGTTCCAGGTCGACGCGGTCGAGCTCACGGTGCGGTTCGGTGCGCCGGGCCTCAGCATGACCGTCGCGGGCAGCGGTGCGAGCATCGATCTCGGCCGCGGCACCGACGGACTCATCCGCAAGCTCATCGGCGCTGCAGGGTCGGCATCGACCGACCTGGCTTTCACCGTCGACGCGCGCGGCGTCACGACGCGGGGCGCCGTGGGGCCGATCGCACTGCCCGCCCGGCTCGATGCGCAGGTGGTCGAGCTGCAGGGACTCGATCTGGCGCTGAATGCCGAGGGCGGCGACCTGCGTATCGATCTCCGCAGTCGGCTGCTCACAGAGCTGCTGGGCGTCCTCAAAGCCCGAGTCGACGGGGCCGGACTCCGGCTGCCCATCGACCCCGCCCGCATCCTCGCCGGCCAGCAGCCGTTCGGCGACCCGTCGTTTCTCGTGCCCGAGGCGATCGGCATCTCGCTCGACGCCGGACCGGTCTCCGGCGGCGGCTACCTCAGAGTGGTTCAGGGCGGGTTCGGGGGCGCGCTCGCCCTCACGATCGGACCCGTCAAGGTCGATGCCTTCGGGCTCTTCCGCGAAGTCGACGGCGCGATGTCGTTCGTCGTCGTCATGTCGATGCGGTTCCCGGTGCCGATCGAACTGGGGCTCCTCTTCACGCTGAACGCGGTCGGCGGCATCGTGGGTCTCGGGGTCGACGTGATGCCCGACGCGATCGCCGCCGGCATCAAGGACGGCGTGCTGGAACAGCTCATGTTCCCGCCCGACGTCGTCGCCGCTGCCCCGACGATCCTTCAGACGCTGGGCCGGGTGTTTCCGGCGAAGGCCGGAAGCTTCGTCGTCGGTCCCATGGTGCAGCTCGCGTGGGGTCGCCCGATCAGCCTCTTCACGCTCGACGTGGGGGTCGTGCTCGCCGCCCCCGACCCGGTGATCGTGATCGTCGGCCTTGCCAGGGCGGCGCTCCCCACCGAAGAGGCCCCGATCATCGACTTGCGCGCGGGGGTGATGGCGCAGTTCGGCCGCGGAAAGGTGTTGCTGCGTGCCGAGCTCTACAACTCGCGCATCGCACTGTTCTCCGTCTACGGCAGCCTCGGACTGCTCATCCGGTTCGACGACCCCGGCGTCTACCTCAGCGCCGGCGGGTTCCACCCGAAGTTCACGGCGATCCCCGGGGAGCTCACCGGGATGCGGCGCATCGGCGCAGAGATGTCTCCGCCCGTCGGCCTGCAACTCCGGTTGGAGGGCTACGTCGCCGTCACGCCGAACACGGTGCAGTTCGGCGGATCGATCGAGATCGGCTACTCCGTTGCGGTCGCCGCCGTGCGGGGGAGCCTCACCCTGGACGCCCTCATCCAGCTCGACCCGTTCGGGTTCGAGGTCGCGATCAGCGCCGGCGTGCACGTGGAGGCCTTCGGCATCGCGCTCCTCGGCGTGCAGCTGTCCGGTCGCCTGACCGGCCCGAGCCCCTGGACCATCGAGGGGCGCGGGCGCTTCTCGCTGCCGTGGCCGCTGCCCGACCCGAGCATCGACGTCGGACCCATCACCTTCGGCCCCTCGCGCCCGGCGTCACCCGCGCTCGAGGCCGTCGCGCCGCTCGCCAAGGTCGCGGAGGCCCTCAACCTTCCCGAGGCGTGGCAGCGCGCGGAACGCGCCGGTCAGTACGTGCCGGTCCGCATGACACCCGTCCCTGGTGTGCCCGCGGGTGGCGGCGACAGCCCCACTGTCATCGCGCCGTGGGAGCTCGTCCGGTGCTCACAGCGGCGCTTCCCGTGGCAGATGACCATCGAACGCGTCGGAGCAGCGCCCGTCGCCCCCGCCAAATGCCGGCTCGCCGTCCCCGGCGGCGTCCGTGTCGGTGCGGTCGGCGGAGCGCCCGGCGCCGCCGTCGATTCCTCTTCGGTGACGGAGTCGTTCGCGATCGGCCAGCTCCTCCAGCTCTCGGCGGACGCGCAGCTCGGCGCACCCGACTTCGAGGACCGCCAAGGCGGGCTCACCATCGACCTCTCCACGGCGGAGACGGATGCCGCAGCCCTCCTGCCATTCGTGCACTCCGTCGAGCTCGAATACGAGGACTCGTGGCCCGGCCGGCCCGAGGAACCCATCGAGCCCATGCGCCTGCTCATCTCGGATGCGATGCTCCGGCTCCTGCTGGACGCGGGTCCCGCCGGCAGCTCGGCGCTGCGCAGCGCGGAGGACTGGCGTCCCCAGCTGGCCGAGCGACGCATCGAGGTGCGCCCGGTGTCGGAGGTGCGCGTGACGGATGTCGCCTCCGGCGCCCTGCGCGCGGACTTCGCGCCCTGGAGCGATGCGCTCTTTAGCGCCCGGGGTGTCCAGGGCGGACTCGCCGCGATGACGAGGGTGGGTGCGTGATGGGCATGGTCGACGTCGCGGCACGGCTTCCGGCCGTGATCGCCGAACCTGCGCACGGCGAGAGCTTCACCTTCGTGCCCTACTTCCGCACCGGCGCCGCAGCCGGCATCCGTCATCCGCAGTTCTCCACCGATGCCTCGGCGACCGCGCGCATCGACGTGTCGTTCGACCTGTCCGACGGACACGGCGGCCTCGCACGGGTGCAGCAGGAGGTGGAGGTGCGCGGTCCCGGGGCCGTGCTCGGCATCGACCCGGCGCAGATCATCCGGCGCTACCCGGCACCCGGCACGGCGGATGCGACGACGGGCGACCTCGCCCACATCGAATTCGACCAGCCCGACCTGCCCTGGCTGTTCACACCGACCGCACCGAGCGGAGACGGCAGGCTCCCGCCGTGGCTGCGGCTGGTCGTCGTGCCGGCCGAGAACGCCGTCCGCAAGCCGCCGCTGCGGCCGGAGCTGCCGGAGACCTTCGAACTGAGGATCGGTGACCTTCCGCGGCCAGACGAGGCATGGGGATGGGCGCACGCGCAGGTGCTCGGAACACACAGGACGGATGCCGGACTCCTCGCCCGCAGCCTCGGCTCGGGGTCGCCACGGCTGAATCTGTCGCGACTGCTCGCACCGCGCCGGCTGGCACCCGACCGGCAGTGGCGTGCGATCGTGGTGCCGACCTTCCAGGCGGGAGTCGACGCGGCTCTCGGGCGTGCTCCCATGGCCACGCTGGCCTGGTCGTGGAGTCCTGCGGCGGGGCCGGACTCGAAGGTCATTCTTCCGGGGTACGACACGTGGGAGTTCGCGACCGCAGGGCTGCTCGGATTCGAAGAGCTCGCCGAACGGATCGAGGGCGTCCCCACTCCCGAAGGTCTCGGCCGGCGGCTCGTCGACACCTCCGATGCAGGGATGGGAGTCACCGGCGCCGTCGGTCCGCGCGACGTCTTCGGAGCGCTCGTGGCGCCCGGTGCAGAGACGGCACCGGCGCCCGGCGACCCTGGGCAGCTGACCGCCGCCTCAGAGGTCAGGCTGCGCGACCTCGTTGACGTGCCCGCCTCGACCGACGCCGATCCGGAGGTCGGTCCTCCGCTCTACGGGGGAGCGCACGTGCTCGCGACGGCGCTGCCTGCGGAGGGAGAGAACCCGCCCTGGCTCGCCGAGCTGAATCTCGACCCGGCCGAGCGGATCGCGGCCGGGCTCGGGACATCCGTGGTCCGGATGGACCAGGAGCCGCTGATGGCCGGTGCATGGTCGCAGCTGCAGAATGTGCTCGAGGCCAACCGCGTGCTGAACCGCGCCCGGTTCGCGGAGTTGGCGTCGACCGCGCTGCACCGCCGCACGATCGCGCGCATGAGCGCCGGCGACACGCTCGGCGTGACGCAGCGCGCCCTGGCCCACATTCCGGTCGGCGACGAGCTCACCGCGCGCGGCGCCGTTTCGGCCAGTGCTCTGCCGTTCGCGGCTGCGGGCGCCACCATGCGACGGATCGCCCGGCCCTTCGGGCGCGTCGCGCGGTTCACGGCGGCGGACGAGAGGACGCTCGCGGCGACCGCGCTCCTCGCGGACGACGACGGCAACGGGGCCGATTGGGTGCTTCCTGTACCCGGACCCGGCGTGTTGACCCATACCGAGCCCATGCGTCTGCTCGAACAAGGAGAGGGGCTCGAGGACGTCTTCCACGTCGACGGCGAGCGCGAGGCGGCAGCGATCCTGGCGGACCTGCTGGACGCCCTTCCACTCCCGGAGGAGATCGACGCCTGGCAGCGTGACACGGCGCTCGCCGGTCGGCTCGACGATGCGGCCGCCGACGTGGCCCTCGCGTGGGGGATTGCGCGCAGTCGCCAGGAGTGGGAGTTGCCGATGGCCTGCCTGGCGCGGTTCCCGGCGAGCGGTCTGCCGCCGGAACCGGGGTATCGCTCCTTCGCTCAAGACGAGCTGCGAGCCTGGGTCTTCGATCCGATCGGTGAGGAGGTCCGGCGGGTCTGCGAGGGAGAGGGGATCGAGGGCGTCGCGCTCGACTGGGAGGAGTTCGGGCCCGACGAAGGAGAGATCCGCCCGCTGTTCGAGGGGCCGAGCGGCGTCGTCCTCGAGACGTTCAACGAGGCGGTGGTTCGTGACCCCGAGCCCGTCGAGGCGCCGCGCCCGAGGCTCGACCTGACGGTGCTGGATCTATCGGGGCGGCTGCTGCCCGCTCTCACGGTGCCGCGACGACTGCGTACGCGCCTCCCGGGTCTGGCGGAGATGTTCGGGCGCGCTCCCGACGACCTCGACACTGTGATGGCGGCGCCGGAGTTCCGCCGGCCGCTCATCGAGGCGCTCAACCGGTACGACCAGGAGTGGATCATGCCGGGGGTGGCGGCCATCCAGCCCCACGACATGGTGACGGCGATGGAGACCAACGGACGCTTCGTGTCCTCGTTCCTCATCGGCGCCAACCACGAGTTCGCGCGGGAGCTGGTCTGGCGCGAGTACCCCACAGACGGCCGCGCGTCGAGCTTGCGACGCTTCTGGACGACGGAGCCTGACATCGCGCCGATCCACACCCTCCGCGGACCGGCAGGGCTCGGGGCCCTGGCCGATCCGGAACGAGCCGGCAAGCTCGTGTTCGTCGTGCGCGGCGAGCTCATCCGGCGCTTCCCCCATGTGATCGCGACGGTGGTCCGTTCGACTGCGCCGGACTACCCCGTGAAGTACGCGGCGCAGCCGGTGGAGCCGATCTTCCGCATCCCGCTGACGCCGGACCTGCTTCTCGCCGGATTCGACCTCACCGACGAGGTCGCGAAGGCACAGGACCCCACAACCGATCCGGTCCATCCCGCGTCGGGTGCCAACTGGTTCACGCTGGCCGAGCACATAGGCGCTCCGCGGTTCGGGCTCGACATCAATGAGCCGGAGGACCCGATCGAACCTCAGCCGGTTCGGGACGAGCTGACGTGGGAGCACTGGAAGAAGGAGGGTGAGCACCTCAACGCGTTCGTCCCCAGGATCTGGCCGCCGCGACCGCCGGGTAACCCGCCGGGCGTGCCCGAACCCGAGGGGACTTACACGAGCGCTCGTATCGCGTGGGCGCTCTTCCAGAAACCGGCGCGGGTCGGCTGGCGCGTGCAGGAACTCATCGGCGAGGGATGACGCATGGACATGGACCCATGGCTCGACGCCGCTTCCGAGCTCCCGCTGCTGCTCGTGCCCGTCCGCGTCGAGACGAAGTCGTATTGGCGTGACGCGCCGGGGGGCGACGTCGACCTCCGCGTGCGGATCTGGCCTGACGACGTCGCGACCGATCCCGCCGGGGCGCTGCGCCTGCTGCCCGACGCGTTCCGTGTCATCGTCACGCAGGATGGGATCGAGTCCATCGCCGAGGGCGCGCCGATCGATTCGGCGGCGCTCGGCATCCCACTCGGGAAGATCGATCAGCCGCCCGCTGAAGGTGAGACCGACGCCTTCGACGAGGGCATCGCGTCGCTGCGATCGCTCGCCGAGGGGACGGGTGGAACCGCCCTCTGGCTGCGCGACTACCAGGCCGCGGTCGGCGCGGGCCTGGCGATCACCGTGCCGCTGAGCGCGGGAACAGCCACGATTCAGCGCCTGGTGGTCATCGGCTTGCGCCGATCCGACCCACTCGATCCGGCCGCCGCGGCACGTGAGGTGCTCGCCGCTCTGCAGGCCCACCCCGACCGCGCCCTCGTCGCGGCGGGCACACCCACGAACAACACGGATGCCGCTCGCTCCGGCTGGGGAACCGCCACCGCGGGCGACGCAGACCCGACGACCGGTGGCGGTGCGGGCACGCTCGCCCGAGCCCTCGGCCTCGAAGCGGGAAGCTTCGCGGACTGGCCCGGCGCGACCGCCGTGGACGCCCGAGCCTCCTGGATGGCCGATGCGCTGTGGCCCGTGACATGGGGTCCGTGGCTGAGCCGGGCCATCCGCCCGCGGGCGATCGGCCCGTTCGATCGCCTCGACGTGGCCGACCATGTGCGGACGTTCGTGCGGCCCGCGGGACCGTACCCGGCGGTGCGGGTCGGACGCCAGCCCTACGGCATCGTGCCCGTGACGCTCACGAGTGCCCTCGCGTCCGGCGTCCGGGGGCACGCGCTGGTGCAACGGGCGGTACGCGCCGCGTGGCCGATGTGGGCGAATGCGCAGCCCCGCACGGTGCGGGTGGGTGATCTGGCGGAGACGCTCCCGTGGATCCTGGGGCTCGCGCCGGCGAGCCGGAACGTGCGCGTGCGACGGATGCTGCCCACCAGCGGCCCGCTGGGCGCGGCGCTGTCGGCCGGTCGCTTCGCCGCCGACGAGGCCGACCGTGATGACGTCACGCGCAAGCTCGAGGAAGGCATGGGTCTCAGGCCGTTCACGCTGCAGCGCGTGCCGCATCTCGGAGGTCCTCGGATGCTCGCTCTGCCGCTCGTCGCCGACGACGATGTGCCCGCGATCGAGGCTCTCGCACAGTCTCCCGACGCGGTGTGCGAGGGAAGCGTCCTTCAGCTGCTGCTGAGCTCGGCGTGGGCGGCAGCCGAAGCCGATGCGCGATTCCAGCTGCGACAGCTGCTCGACTCCGTCGGGCACGGGGAGCCGGGTGAGCTCGCTCCGGCGCTGCGCGAGACGCTGGAGCCCCTCCGGGAGCTCGTCGCGGATCAGGGCGCGTTCGACGAGCTGCTCGACGCGATCTTCGATCCCGCCCTCTTCGACGTCCCCGCGGCCCTGGATGCCGAGACCGGCGCTCGGGTGATCGATCTGTTGAGGTCCCGCCTCGGGGAACTGGTGACGAGCCTTGCCGCCCGCACGAGGGTGACCGCGCGGTTGCGCGGCGTCCGGCAACAGTTCGGGGCGTACACGCGGGCGCTGCGTGCGCTCGCGCAGCTGGTCGAGTACGTCGTCGCCCTCGCGTTCGCCGGCCGCACCCGCGACAGCATCCGCAACCTCACGACGGTCGACGACTCGCAGGTGCGCGAGCAGCTGCTCGCGGGCGCCCTGGATGCCGCCTCCCACCGCCTCGACGCGTGGGTGACGTCGCTGGCGACCCGGCGCCTCTCCGAGGTGCGTCAGGGCGCGCCCGACGGTGTGACGATCGGCGCGTTCGCATGGCTCGAAGACATCGCGCTGACGCCCCGCGCCGCCGACGACGTCGCCGCCGCCAGCGGGGTCGGCTGGATTCAGGCCCCCACCACGGCGCATGCCGCGGCGGCCGCCGTGCTGCGTGGTGCCCGGCTGACGCATGCCCCGATGGATGGGCCGGATTCGCCGCTCGAGCTCGACGTCAGCAGCACCCGCATGCGGCAGGCCGTCGACATCGTGCGCGGCATGCGCGCCGGGCAGGACCTGGGTGCGCTCCTGGGCTACCGCTTCGAACGCCGGCTGCATGAGACGGATGCCTCCCTCAACAGGTTCCTCCTGGTCCTCCGCGCGTTCGCGCCGCTGGTCGTCGGGCGCGAGACGCCGGCGGACGGTGCGACGCCGATGTCGCACACCGGCGCGGTCGTCGACGGACTGGGGCTGCTGAAGAGACTCGATGATCCCGCACGTCGTCGGGAGATCCTCGAGCCCGTGCTCACCGCGCCACAGACGTACGAGGGCTGGCGCGCGCCGACGCTCCGAGCTCCGGGCGCACCGGGAGTCGACGATCTCGACAAGGTCGTGGCGTGCGTCGACCGTCTCGACCAGCTCGCCGACGCGGTGTCGGACCTGCTGCTCGCCGAGGGCGTCCACCAGCTCGTCTCAGGCAACCCCGCGCGTGCCGCCGCCGCCATGAATGCGGTCTCCGGCGACACGATCCCGGAAGAGCCCCAGATCCCCTTCGCAGCGCCGGAACAGGACGGCGCGACGTACCGCCTGGCGGTCGTCGGCGGGGCGACCAGGGCGGCGGACGACGACGACAGTGGCTGGGTGTCCGGAATCCGCAGCGGCGCGCATCCCTTCCTCGAGCTCTGGTGCCGAGGCGTCCTCGGACCGGCCACCCGGATCGCGATCTCTGTCACCGGACCCGCAGCGCAGCGGACGCTCGCCCGAGCCCGGGTGTCCGCCCTCGAGTTCGTCATGGCCTCCGACGGCAGCCCGCAAGGACTCGAGCGGTTCTGGGCGCGATGCCGTCGGGGCTCTGCAGGTCTGCCGGAGAAGCCGCTGACCGTCCGGCCGGCGGTGCTGGCCGCGTCCCGCATCACGATCGCGGAGGCTTGGCAACTGGCCGCGGCCGCCCGCGCCGTGTTGTCGTCGGCCCGCGGCCTGGCACCCGACGACCTGGTGGGCAATGGCTCGACCGACCCCCGGCACGTCGTCGACGGCGCCGACCTCGGTGCCCGGCTGGAGACGGCCCGCCGGGGCATCGAGGGCATCGCCGACGTTCCGCCGGGTGCGAGCACCTCCGCACTGCTGCGGCGCGCTGACGAACTCGCCGCGATCGGCATCGGCGACGATGTGGATGCGGCCACGATCGATCCGGAGCTGCTTGCCGGCTACGTGGGAGGCCTCGCCGCGGTCGCCCAGGGTCGTCTCGCGGCGGCGGATGCCGCCGGCGCCGGCGCGGGCGCTGCGCTGGGCGACATCGTGGGGCGCCTGCCGGTCGTCCAGGTTCTCGATCCCCCCGCCGCCCCCGATGCCCCGGCGATCGTGGCCGCGCTGCGTCCGGCCGCGACGGACGCAGCGGTCGTCCGCCGCTGGCTCGCCCGCATGTCGACGGTGCGGCCGCCGGTCGCCGCATGGGCGACGCTCGCCGCCCTGCGACGCGCGTCCGGGAGCCCCGCAGCACTGCGCATCGCGCTGTTCGGCGCGGAGCGCTGGGCGGGGGATGCCGATCTTCCCGACCCGAATCATGCGGTGACCTCGGTCGTCGTCGAGTTGCTCGGGCCGACCTCGCCGCCGCGGGGATTCTCGCCGGGCGGCGCTCTTTCCGGCCTCGTCGTCGATCAGTGGGCCGAGAAGCGGCCGGCGCTGCGCCGCATGGAGGACGACACGCGTACTGCGCTCGTCACGACGGGTCTGGCCGTGCACGCGCAGGCACCGTCGGCACGAGCGCCCCAGGCGCTCCTGCTCGCCGTTCCGCCGGATGAGCAGGGGTGGTCGCAGGAGCGGTTGCTGGACCTGCTCGACGAGGTCAGCAGTCTCGTGCGAATGCGCGTCGCGACCCCCGCGGACATCGCCGAGATGGGGGAGATCCTGCCGGCGATCAGCCTCGACCACTGGTCGCGGGTGGACGCGCACACGGTCGATCCGAGGGCCCTGCTCGCTGTCGCGCTCTCGGTTCCGGCCTTCCTGAAGAACGAATGAGACCCGTGCCAAGGGAAGGAGTGTGACATGGCGAGTGTGTTCCGGCCCGCGACGGCCATCAGTGCGGTGACGGGCATCGTGCCCTTCGCGACCCGGATCGAGCCGAACCCGGTCAGCGGTGACCCCGAGGTCGGCCTCATGGCTCAGGTCTGGGATCCACTGTGGATGCTGGGCCGGCAATGGCAGTTCGGCGAGTTCGCCGGCGAAGACACCGGGACCCCGCTCGCGGTGACCGTCTCGGCCGAGTTCGATCCGATCACAGCCTGGCACCCGGGACCGCTTCCCGAAGAGGGGGATTCCCGCGACTGGCAGGCGTGGCGCGCCGGCGACCTGCTCGAGCCGCACGTCGAGGCCGAGGCATCCGATCCTCCACCCGACGGCTCGGGGCACACGCGGTTCGCGGCGGTTGCGGCGTGGGCGCTGCAGGACGTTCTCGCCGAGCTCGGCGAGGCCACCACAATCGCGAGGATCGTGCAGCGGTTCCCCGTGACGGCCCTCGGCGACGACGCGAGCGACTGGGCGCAGACGCAGCGCATGCTCGTGGGTCGCACCTTCGATGCCCAAGCGTTCGCCACCGCGATCGCGCGGAGTCATCCGGCCTGGCTCACCGCCGCTCTCAGGCGCGAAGGCCGCGAGGCCGCGCGCGCCGCGATCGAGGAGTGGCGCGCGTGGTTCGCCGAAGAGAGTGGAGCCGAAGCCGCCCCGTCCAGTTGGGTGGGCCGACGCCTGGAGTACGGGTTCAGCGTGGCGACGACGGCGCAAGTGCTCAGCGCCCCCGAGTACGGCGGCGGCACTGTGGGCTGGTCGAGCTTCGATCTGCTCCCACGAGAGAACGCACCGGATGCCGCGGGCCACGCGCCCGAGCCGATCACCCGCAACGTGCTCGCGTCACGCCTCGAGTTCCCGGGATCGCCCGTCTCGAGATTCTGGGAGTTCGAGGATGCGGCGGTGTCGCTCGGCGCCGTCTACGCCGACCCGGACGAGCTCGCTCGCGTGCTCGTCGTCGAAGCCGCGATCGTCACTGGCGACGACTGGCTCGTGCTGCCCGTCGACACGCCGCCCGGCGGTGTGCTGCGCGTGCACGGTGTGCGGTGGGTCGACACCTTCGGATCTCTGTGGGAACTCACCGAGCAGCCGACCCCGGTGCCCGCCGGCGCCGCCGCCGCGCCGTGGCGGATGTTCACGACGACGGAGGCCGCCCCCGAACCTGGCGCGCCCCGCGGCGAGCTCGAAGGGCTGTTCGTGCCGCCCGCGGCCGCGGCGGTGTTCGAGGGTCCGCCGATCGAGGACGTGCGCTTCCTGCGCGACGAGACCGCGAACCTCGTTTGGGCCATCGAGCAGACCGTGCCGGCGGTGTCGGGCGATCCCGCCCCCGTGAAGGCGGGGGCGATGCCGCCTCCGCGCCCGATCAACCCCGGCGACGCGCCGGCCGAGAAGGTGCTGGGATACGAGCTGCAGACCTTCGTGCCCGACAACTGGCACCCCTACGTCGCCCAGGTCAGCGAGGACGGCGTCCTGTTGCGCCGGGCCCGCATGGCGGACGCCGTGGATGGTGCGGCGAAGGGCCGGCTCCTCGCCGAGGACGCGCAGGAAGTGCTCATCGCGGCGGAGGTTCCGCGGCAGGGAGTCCGCGTCCAGCGGATCCCGCGTGCCGCGCGGAGGGCAGACGGCACCTGGAGCGTCTGGATCGGCCGCCTGGTCACTCCCGCCTTCGGCGAGGGTGAGAGCGGCCTGCAGTTCGACCGCACCAGGCGCCCGACGGGCTGACCGGCTCCTGAGCCATGATCGCGCCCTCGTCTCAGGCTGGCGCGGCTGATCGTCGATGACCGCTGGCCACCAGGGCGAGCGTCGAAGAGGGCGGCGCTTCAGGCAGGATTCAGCCGGCGGGGGCCAGACTGGGGCCGATGCGGATTCTCGTGGTGGATGATGAGGTGCGCCTCGCGGACGGCATCCGTCGCGGACTCGAGGCGGAGGGGTTCGGGGTGGACATCGCCCACAACGGCGTGGACGGACTGTGGCGTGCCCGAGAAACCGCGTACGACGCCATCGTGCTCGACCTGATGATGCCGGGCATGAGCGGATGGCGGGTCTGCGAGGCGCTGCGGGCGGAGGAGAAACTGGACGCCGGTGCTCATGCTCACCGCAAAGGACGGCGAGTGGGACCAGATCGAGGCGCTCGAGACCGGCGCCGACGACTACGTGACCAAGCCCTTCTCGTTCGCCGTGCTCGTCGCCCGCCTGCGTGCGCTGATCCGCCGGGGCGGTGTCGAGCGGCCGACGGTGCTCGAGGCGGGCGATCTTCGGCTCGACCCCGGTGCCCGCACGGTGCGGCGCGGCGATACCGATGTCGAGCTCACGTCGCGGGAGTTCTCCGTGCTCGAGCACCTCATGCGTCACCGCGGGCAGGTGATCTCCAAGCGCGACCTCATCGCCGGCGTCTGGAACGACGACTTCGAGGGCGACCCGAACATCGTCGAGGTCTACGTCGGTCACCTGCGGCGCAAGGTCGACCGGCCGTTCGGCCGAGCAGCGATCGAGACCATCCGCGGCGCGGGCTACCGTCTGGCGGCCGACGGTGGCTGAGCGGCGTCGCCGTTCGCTGCGGACCCGCATCACCGCGGCCTCAACGCTGGTCGTCGCCGCCGCGCTGGTGGGAGGGGCGCTGGCGTTCTACGGCATCCTGTCCGTCAGCATCCGTGAGGCCACCGTGCGTGCTGCCGAGACGCGCGCCGAGCAGCTCGCGGCCCGGATCGACGCCGAAGGGCCGGCCGTGGTGACCGGGTTGGACGACGACATCGCGCAGGTGCTCGACGAGGGCGGGCGTGTCGTCGCCACGTCGGAGGAAGCCGACAGCGGCGACCTGCCCGACATCGACGGAGCCCCCGCGATCACGTACGACGACGAACCGATGGTCGTCGTGCGGGAAGACCTCGACGATGGCGGCGCGCTGCTCCTGGCCGTGTCTGTGGAGGACGATCAGAGCACCCTCGCCACGGTCGCGGTGCTGCTCGCCGTCGCCGTCGCCGGGGTCGTCGCGCTGGTCGCCGCGATCACGTGGTGGGTGGTCGGGCGTACTCTCCGCCCGGTGGAGCGCATCCGCGCAGAGGTCGATGACATCTCCGCCGATCGCCTCGACCGGCGCGTCGCCGTGCCGGCATCGGGCGACGAGATCGCCGCGCTCGCCTGCACGATGAATCGAATGCTGGATCGGTTGGATGCCGCAGCCGCTGCGCAGCGACAGTTCGTATCGGATGCCTCGCACGAGCTGCGATCCCCGCTCGCGACGATCCGCCAGCACGCAGAGCTGGCGCAGCTGCACCCGGAAGCGACATCGATCGACGATCTTGCCGGGGTGGTCCACGACGAAGGGCTGCGGATGCAGGAACTCGTCGACGCGCTCCTGCTGCTGACGCGGCTCGACGAGAGTCCCGTGATCCAACACGAGGCCGTCGACCTCGACGACCTCGCCTTCGCGGAGATCACACGGCTCCGCGCCGGGGGTGCGGTGGTCGATGGGTCCGGCATCCATGCCGCACGGGTGCGCGGTGACGTCCGCTTGCTGGGCCGGCTCGTGCGCAATCTCGCCGACAACGCGGCGCGGCACGCACGGTCGGCTGTCGCGATCGGGGTGCTCGAGCGTGACGGGCAGGTGCTGCTGACAGTCGATGACGACGGCCCGGGCGTTCCGGCGGCGGAGCGCGAGCGCATCTTCGAGCGCTTCGTGCGCCTCGACGAGGCACGTGCACGCGACGCCGGAGGCAGTGGGCTGGGCCTTGCGATCGTCCGTGCGATCGCGGAGGCCGAGGGCGGCAGCGTGGCCGTCGAGGACTCTCAGCTCGGCGGCGCGCGGTTCTCGGTCGTGCTTCCCGCGGCATCCTGAACATGGCTTCAGGATGCTTCAGGCCTGCTTCAGCGACCGGTCGGCACCATCGGAGCATGGATGACAAGAACAGCACCCCCGAGACTTCCCCCGCCCGCCCCGCCGACGCCGAGCAGACCGAGGTGGTCGCCGCGACTCCCGCCCCCGCCCCGGGCGGGCGAGCCGACGCGGGCATGCCCGCGGCCGCTCCCGCCCCGAAGCGCCGCCGTACCCGCGGCCTGCTGATCGCCGGAGGCGCAGTGCTCGCGGCGGCCGTCCTCGCCGGGGGCGGCATCGCGGTCGGCGCGGCGATCGCGGACGAGGTCGACGAAGACGACACCACGTCGTCGGTGTCGGGCGAGCGGGATGAGGACTCCCGTGACGACGACTCGCGCGACGACAGCACCGGCGACGACAGCACCGGCGACGACAGCGCCGGCGGCGACCTGTCGACTCTTGGCACCTCCTCCGCCGACGACCTGGTCGCGATGATCGACGCGGCATCGGCCGCCGGCGAGGGCGAACCGGTGTCGATCGATCTGAAGCGGGATGGCGGCGCCGAGGTGACGCTCGAGGCCGAAGGCGGCGCCGAGACCGAGGTGCGGGTCGACGCATCGGGCGCGGCATCCGTCACGTCCACCGAGTCCGCCGACTCCGACGACACCGCGCCCCAGAACATCCTCGACGCCGACGCGATCGCGGCGATCGTGGATGCGGCGCTCGCCGAGGCCGACGGGCGCGTCGTCGAGATCGAGGCCGACGACGACAGCACCTCACCGTGGGACGTCACGGTTCTGACCGCCGCCGGCGAGTTCGTCGAGATCGACCTCGACGCCGAGTTCGCGGTGATCGCCGCCGGGGTCGAGAGCGACGACTGAGGCCGGCGCGAGGAACGGCGGCCACCTGACCACATCGGTCGGGCGGCCGCCGTTCGTCGTTCCGAGTCAGCTGCCGTCGCGCAGGTCGCCGAGGGTCGTCTGCGCGAAGCTCACTCGGTCGAACCACACGGCGCATCCGTCACCCGTCGGGCTCTGACCCTCGAACCCGAGCCGCACGTCGCCAATGTCGTCTCCGAGCGCGAATGCGCGGACGAAGTGCCACCAGTCGCCGTCGGTGGAGGCGTGCAGCGCGAATACCCGCCCGATCCGCGAGACGCGGAGCCAGACCGCGTCGCCGTCGACGGTGAACGAGTTGGCGTCATCCGACACCCCGCGAGTGACGACCGACACCACCATCGCCTGTCCGGCCGGCGACCGCTCGAAGCACAGCTTCGCCCAGTGCCGCTCATCGGCCCAGACGAGGAGGACGGCAGCGTCGAACATCGCCCGGAAGTCCGCGCCCACGCGGGCCGAGAAGACGAAATCGCCCGCTCCGGGAGCGCCGAGCAGCGTGACCGCGTTGAGCATCGTCTCGGCCGCGGTCCCGCTCTTGCCGCTCGGATCGACGAAGAGATCACTGTGCGCAGGGGCGAGCACCTCCACCCGGTCGGGGGCGACGGTCCACTCCGAGCCCTCCGAGGGGGTCAGCTCGAACGGGACGCCGGGAACGGCGAGGGATATCGACATCGAAGTGCTCCTGTGGTGGGGTGGGGAACGGTCTGGTGACGGAAACGACCGCCTGGCCGTCATCCGATCATGAACACCTGAGTCGAACCTTCTCGAAATCCGAGCCCGGCGTAGAAACCGAACGCGGGCATCTCGCGGTCGGTGATCAGTGTGAGAGCCGCCGCACCTTCCGCAGCCGCTCGATCGCGGACGGCCGCCATGAGCGCGCGGCCGATTCCCTGGCGCTGCGACGCGGGGAAGATGAAGAACTCATCGATGAAGATCTCGGACGTGTCCTGCCACGTGCGGCCATGAAAGTACACGGCGCCGACCACGCGGTCCGCCGCGACGGCGACGAGGGTGGTTGAGCGCGGCACGGCTCGGAACTCCCCGAGGTACTGGGCGGCGGACTCGACAGTCCATGAGTCGTTCCATGGCTCGCCGTTGTACGTCGCGACGAAACCCTCCAATACCGAGATGTCATCGGTGGGTCTCCACGGTCGTACCGTGACGCTCGACGCCGTGTCCATGTCGCTCCGCATCTATCGATTCTCCGGTGGTGATCTCGACGCGTCGACCATACCCGTGAAGCCCTCCCAAGCCCTCACCCTGGTCATCGCGGCGACGTGGCGGGTGATGCGACTCGACCGATGGCGCCGCCCGTCAGCCGAGGACGTCTCGCCGCGCGAGTCCCACCGTGGCGAGCGTGATCAGCACCGCCGTGCCGCCCCAGAGGAGCGCCAGCCCGGTCCAATCCATGCCGTTGGCGAGCGGTGCCTCACCGAACGCCCAGTCGAACGGCGAGAGCGCCCGCAGCCAGTCGAGATCCTCGCTGTTGTTCGCGATCGCCTGCAGCACGTACCCCCCGACGGCGATCGCGGATCCGACCCCGACTCCCCAGATGCGACGCCCGGTGAGTGCCCCGCCGGCGAGCGCAGCTGTGGCCGACAACATGCCGACACCGACCAGCGCCTTGGTCACCGCGAGCAGGTTGACGGGGTCCAGCTCGAGCTCTGCGGGACCGTTCACCGCTCCCACGGCGAGCAGGGCCACGAGCCCGAGCGCGAGCAGCTTCACGGTCAGGGCAGCAGCGCTTTCGAGCGCATACTGCACGCGCCCGGCGCCGTGCGCCAACGTCAGCTCGAGTCGTCCCGACTCCTCCGCACCGGCGATGAACGAAGCGCCCCAGCCGATCCCGGCGATCGTCACCAGCACGAAGCCGATCAAGCCGAAGAACGTCGCCTGGGTGTAGCCCGCCCCCGAGGTGATGTTCTCGTACCCGAGCGTGCGAACCAGTTCCGGCGGCAGTGTTTCAATCAGCCCCGACAGTTCCGGTGACTGCATCGTCGGGAACAGCGGCAGGTAGACGAGTGCGACAGCGACCAGTCCCACCGCCCAGCCCAGCAGCCCGCGCCACCCTTCGGCAAGCCAACCCCGGAACACCGGCAGCGGCGCCCGCATCGAACGGCCGCGTGACACCGCGACGGCAGTCATGATGCCGCCTGCGTCTGGGCATACAGATCGAGCACGGACTCCTCCAGATCGGGTTCCTCGACGGTGAGGTCGCGGATCGTCGCTCTCGCGAGAGCGCGGATGACCGGATCGATCTCGCCACGTGCGGTTGCGGACACCCGTACCAGGTCGCCCGGTGCCACCGTGACGTCCACGTCATCGAGGTCAGGCACCGCCATCAGAAGAAGCTGCACGGACTCGACGGTCGTCCCGGTGAGCGTGGCCCGGATGCGGCGGACGCCGGCGAGCCGCAGTTCCGCCACCGCGCCCTCTGCGACGACCCGGCCGCCGGCGAGGACGACGACGTCGTCGGCTGCCTGCTGGACCTCGCTGAGCACATGCGAGCTCAGCAGCACGGTCTGCCCCGCGTGCCGCGCTTCACGGAGCATCGCGAGAAACTCCCGCTGCACCAGCGGATCGAGTCCACTCGTCGGCTCGTCCAGGACCAGCAGCTCCGGTTCATGCATGAATGCCTGCACCAGACCGAGCTTCTGCCTGTTGCCCTTCGAGAGCGTCCGGACGGGACGCGTGAGGTCCAGGTCCAGTCGCTCCGCCAGAAGCTCGATCGATCCGGGCGGAACGGGGCCGCTGATCTCGGCGAGCTGCTTCAGGAGCGCGCCCCCCTTCACCCGACCCTCCAGACGGAGCTCCCCGGGGATGTAGCCGATCCGTCGGCGGAGCTTCGCCCCCGCCGCTCGAGGATTCTCGCCGAGTACGCTGATCTCGCCGCCGGTCGGTCGGATGATGTCGAGCAGCAGACGCAGGGTCGTCGTCTTGCCGGCCCCGTTGGGGCCGATGAGCCCGAACACGCTGCCCGACTCGACCCGCAGATCGAGTCCGTGCAGCGCGGTGTGCGAGCCGTAGCGCTTCGTGAGCGCACGAGTCTGAATCGCGAAAGGCATGGCGGGGTTCCTCTCATATCGAGGTCGTGCGCGGGTCGACGATCGGCCGAGATGCCTGAGTGTCGGATGCCTGCACGGTCTGGCCTTTCGTCGGCAACGTCGATGTTGCGCCGACCAGGCTTCCCGGCTCTCCACGACCGACTCTAGCCCTCGGCCTTCACCGTCGGGGGCACTTCGATGCCGACCTCGGCGATCGTCGAGCGCCCCGAGAACGGAGGCGGTTCACCCACGAGGAGATGTCTGAGAGAGCCGGTTGACGCGCTGTGGTGGCATGCGCAATAGTTAGGCATATGCCTAACTATTCCGTGGAGCTGGACGCGGTGCTCCGTGCTCTCGCGGATCCGACTCGGCGGATGGTCGTCGAGCGGCTCGCGAAGTCCCCGGCGATCGTGTCCGACCTCCTGGGGCTGGTCTCGATGACGCTGCCGTCGCTGCTTCAGCACCTGCGCATCCTCGAGGACGCGCGAATCGTCACGTCGAACAAACAGGGACGCGTCCGCACGGTGAGCCTGCGACCCGGCGCGCTCGACGTCCTGCACGTCTGGCTGGGCGAGCAGCGCACACCCGCCGAGCGGCAGGCAGACCGCCTCGGCATCCATTTGACCCGCATCACTGACAAGGAGACCTCGCAATGACCCGAGTTCGCATCGACCTGTTCTCGTCGCTCGACGGGTATACCGCGGCGCCCGATCCTCTGGCCGACAACCCCATGGGTGAGGACTGGGGACCCCTCACGGCGGCATACGCGGCCACCCGCACCTTCCGGCAGAGGGTCTTCGGCGACACGAGCGGCGCGGGCACGACCGGCGTAGACGAGTCGTACGCCGCAGCGTTCTTCACCGGCGTCGGCGCCGAGATCATGGGCGCAGCCATGTTCGGTCTGCACGCGAATCCCGACGACCCGTACTGGAAGGGGTGGTGGGGCGAAGAGCCGCCGTTCGGCTGCCCGGTCTACGTGCTCACGCACTCCGCACCCCGCCCGTCGATCGCGATGGGCAACGGCACGACCTTCCACTTCCGAACCGGCGCGATCGAGGACGTGCTCGCGGAGGCCACCGCCGCCGCCGGCGGGCTCGACGTCCGGGTCGGCGGCGGCGTGGGCACCGCGCAGGAATTCTTGCGGGCCGGTCTCGTCGACGATCTGCACGTAGGGATCGCACCGATCGTGCTCTCCCAGGGCAACCGCGTGTGGGATGACCTTCGCGGCCTCGAGCACACACACCGCGTGACCACGGAGGTCGCCGAAAGCGGCACCATCCACGTCACCTTCACCCGAGAGGAGCAGCGATGACGGTCGAGCGCCGACTCGCCCACGCCGGGTTCACGCTCACCCGCGACTATCCCGTGCCCGTCGAGGACGTGTGGCAGGCGTTCGCCGACGAGACGCAGAAGCGCAGCTGGTTCGGCGACAGCGATGCTTTCGACTCGCGCGAGTGGGCATTCGACTTCCGTGTCGGCGGGCGTGACGTCGACGAGGCGCAGTTCCACGGTGGACCGCTGTCACGGTACGAGGCCGTCTACACCGACATCGTCGAGCACGTGCGCATCGTCACGACCTATGACATGTGGCTCGACGGCATCCACATGTCCACGTCGGTGGCATCCCTCGAGTTCGAGCGGATCCCCGAGGGAACACGCTTCACGCATGCCGAGCACGGCATCTTCTTCGACCGGTTCTGGGCAGACGGGGTCAACCGCGAAGAAGGAACGCGAGGCATCCTCGAAGCTCTGGCCCGCCACCTCGGATAGACGCTGTCGCCGACGGTTCGCGTCAGGCGAGGTACGGGTCGACGAGCAGTGGTCCGCGGATGTCTCGGAGAGTGTCGATGAGGCGCTCGAGGCCCTTCGTGTTCCAGGCCGACATCTGCAGGTCGAACGGGCCCAGCGGCTCGAGCTTGCCGGTGCGGATGCGGACGACCTCCCACCGCACAGAGCGCAGCGCGCGGTCTTTGCGCAGGTCTGCGTCCTCGCGCTTGCCGACGTGTTCGAGACCGTGCCGGCCGGTGCTGTCGTACTCGATGGCGACGCGCAGCTCGGGAAGCAGGATGTCGGGCCACACCTCCACGTGGTCGAAGAACGGGCGCGCGACGCGCACGGCGTTCGAGCCGGGTGTGACCGACAGGCGGGCGAACAGGCCGGCGCGCAGCTGCGCCTCGACCGCGGATGCCGGCTTCGGCGCGCATTCCGAGCGGAAGGGCTCGCCGACGGGCAGGTCAGGCGTCTTCGCGCACACCTGCAGCCTGTGTCTCGGCGTGCGCGGCCGCAGAACCGCGCGACCGGTGGGATTCGCGACGGCGGCCGGGACCGGGGAGTCGGGAGGAGTCACCACGTCGCGCATCGGCAGTGCGTGGGCGGGCCGGGCGAGGTCGGCGCAGTCGGGGCACCAGGCGGAGCGCCGGCGTTCACGTCCGGGTCGGTTGCGCTGCTCGTCGGGAGTGGCCGCGAACTTGTGGCCGGCCTCGCACTGCCACAGCAGCAGCACGTCCGCCGCGGGCGGGACCTGGCTCAAGACGATGCCGGCGTTGAGCTCGGGATGGTACTGGCGGATGAGCGCGGGGAACGGCGCCCAGGCCTCGCGGTAGCTCCCCACCGGGTAGGGGACTTCCGACCCCTTTGAGAACTGGCGGCGGGCCCACCACAGTTCGACACGCTCCGCCATGGGAGCAGGGTAAGCAGGGCCGGCGACATCCCTGCCGTGCGCGCTCGGACGCGGTTCTCGCGGTCACTCGTGTTCCGGCAGCAGCGGCGTCGACCAGCCCGGATCGCGACCGAGTTGCGCGGCGCGTGCCACCGACGCCGCGCCGAAGCGGTCGCGAACCGCATCGAGCACCCCGTCGAGGCGAGACCCGTCGTCCCAGTCGATGGGCAGTTCCGGCGGGACGCTGTCGGCGCGGCCCAGCTGCGACAGTGACACCCCGATGAGGGTGATGCCGCGCTGCTCGATCTCGGGCTGTGCGGCGGCGAGCAGCCCCCGCGCGACCTCGAGCAGCAGGGCGGTGCGGTCGGTCGCGAAGCGGAACGTGCGGGATCTGGTGGCCTTCGCGTAGTCGCCGTAGCGCAGGCGCAGCACGACCGTGCGGCACACCCGGTCCCGCTCGCGCAGGCGGCGGGCGAGCCGGTCGACGATCTGCGTCAAGAAGAGGTCGAGCTCTTCCGCCGAGCGCGGGTGGTTGCCGAGCGCACGCTGAGAGCCGATCGACCCGCGGCGCCGCGTGGTGTCGACAGGGCGCGGGTCGCGCAGGCGAGCGAGCGCGTGGAGGTGTGCACCGGCAGCCCTGCCCAGCAGCCTCTCGGCGGTGGCGGCTTCGAGTTCGGCCAGCTGCCCGACGGTATGGATGCCGAGCCGGTGCAGCTTCTCCGCGGTCACGGCCCCGACACCCCACAGCCGTTCGACCGGCAGCGGGAGCAGGAACGCCTCCTCGTGATCGGGCTCGACGACGAGCAGGCCGTCGGGCTTGCTGACCGCGCTGGCGACCTTGGCGAGGAACTTCGTCCGCGCGACCCCGACCGAGATGGCGAGTCCGACCTCCGTGCGAACCCGCTCACGCAGGCGCACGGCGACCTGCTCGGGCGTGCCCGCGATGCGCCGCAGACCGCCGACCTCGAGGAAGGCTTCGTCGATCGAGAGCCCCTCCACGAGCGGTGTCGTATCGCGGAAGATCGCGAACACCTCACGGCTGGCCGTGGAGTATGCGTCCATCCGTGGGGGGACGACCACCGCATCCGGGCAGAGTTCGCGGGCCTGCCGGCCGCCCATCGCAGTGCGCACGCCACGGGCCTTCGCCTCGTAACTCGCCGCCAGCACCACGCCACCGCCGACGATGACGGGTCGTCCGCGCAGTGCGGGCGCGTCGCGCTGCTCGACCGAGGCGTAGAAGGCGTCGAGGTCGGCGTGCAGCACGGTCGCCTCGCCCCGCATCCCGCCCTCCCGCCGATCATCCCCATGCGGATCATCGCACCTACCGGGGACACCACACCTCGGGCGCCAGGTCAAGCCCCAAGACGCCGTGGCACCCCACGGGATATCCCTGTTCCACAGACAAACCCCCACTGCTTGAGGTGAGCAGCCATGATCACAATCGGATCAGCTCTCCGCTCCGTCGGAGACTCCCTGAGGAGGCTCTTCGACCGTCGGCGCCCGCGGCGGAGCACTTGGAAGGCGACGCTCGCCGACGTCCGCCGTGCCGAGGACCACCACTTCCCGGATACGTGAACTCTCGCCCGGCACTGCGTGAGCGCGGGATGCCTCATCCGTCGTCAGTGGATCGGGCAGCGTGACGGCGCCCCGCCCGCCCGCACGCGTGCTCCCGATCTCGGCATCGTCGGAAGCCGGCGGCGGTTCACGGAGAGCCCGGAGTCGAGGATTGTCAGCCGGGGATCGCTCAGCACGGCTATCGCGGCCGCGAGGCCGGCGATCGCGAGCTTCTCACCCGGGCAGCGGTGGCCGGTCGCAACTTCGGCGCCGCCGTGCGGGATGAAGGCTGTCAGCGCTTCGTAATCCTCGACGCCACGGAACCGCTCGGGGTCGAAGGCGGCGGGGTTCTCCCACGAACCGGCGTCCATGTCGGTGCCGAGGATGTCGAGCACCACCCGACCGCCGGCGGCGAGGTGCTGACCGTCGAGCTCGACGTCCTGCTTCGCCCATCCGGGCAGCATCGGCACGAAGGGCGCGGTGCGCCGGACCTCTTGAGCGAACATGATCGCGAGGGGACCGCCCACCAGCGCCGCCCGCTCCGCCGTCTCGGCGGCGATGCGAGCCCTCCACTCGGGCCGGTCGTGCAGTTCCTTGGCAGCGAAGGCGACGAAGCGCGCGACGGCGATCATCGGGCGCATCGAATTCTGCAGCTCCACCCCTGCGAGCTGTGCGGGCAGCAGCTCACCGGCGGGATCCGTGTGCCAGGCCCAGGAGTGGAGCGCCGTCCCGTCCGCCGCGGCGAGGTCGCCCGCGCGCACGGCCTCGATGAGGCGTCGCGCATGCCGGTCGGACCAGCGTCGGTTCACCGCAGCGGCGACGTAGGCAGGGGAGTAGGGCGCACCGAATCCGTCCACGATCTGCGCGAGACGCGCCGCCCAGCGGGTCTTCGCGGCGGGGGTGCCCGGCAGTCCGGCCCACACCATGATCGCCCGGCCCAGTGCACCGACTGCCGCATCGTAGGCGGTGCGCTCGCCGCCTTTGAGCCAGGCGTCGAGCTCGTGGCGCCATTCGCGCTCGAGCAGCGGCTGCAGGCGCTCGACCTCGGCATCCTCGTACGCCACGTCGACGAACGTCGCTTTGCGGTGGCGGTGCTCGTCGCCGTCGAGGCTGTGCACGGATCCGTGTCCGAACAGCGTGTTCTGCACGATCGCGGGCATCGCACCGTGCCGGGCGATGCGCGCCTGGTCGTAGAACACCGCCGCGCCCGCTGAGCCGCGCACGAGGAGCGCGTCGCGGCCCAGCAATCGCATCGGGGCGGACCGCCCACCGTCGCGGACCCGTCGCCAGATCCGCTCGCCGAAGTCATAGCCCTGGACGAGGACGGACAGCGAGTCGTCGGCGAGCGACGGCCTCATCGCGGCGGCCGCATCAGCAGCGCTCGGGCTTCACCGGCGGACGATGCGGGATCGGTATGGGCCGGGTGGTCCCAGAGCTCCGGCGACCGTGGCGGATCAGGTCGCGCAGCGCCGCGTCGGCGGTGCGGTAGTGGGTGGGCAGGCCGACCGGGTGCAGCCAGAGCACATCGACGCCGTCCCAGGCGGCCTCGCTGACGCAGGCGACGACACTTCTCGCGTCGGTCGTGGGGACGTGCGCGTCGCGGATGATCCACGTCGACTGATCCACGCGCTGCAGGTCGTACTGCCGCCCTGTCGGACGAACCTGTGGTTCGAGCATCACCATCGTTCGCTCACCTCTCCTGTCCGGTGTCGGACCACGGCGATGCGGATGTCGCTGTTCTCATTTCGGTGCCTCCAAGCTGATGCAGCGAGTCGATTCTGGTCGACAACAGGCCGGGTGTTCTCGGGGTTGACAAACCCCGCTCGGGACTGCGAGCCGGCTATTTCCGGGGGCCGCTGTCGATCCGCTGCGCCGCAATGGGCAGTGCCACCGCCAGCGAGATGCAGAGGACTCCGGCGACGAACACCAGCGCCGGCAGGAACGGGGCCGCGAAGGCCGAGCCGACCAGGTACATGCCGCCCAGGAGCAGGATGAGGTAAAGGACGAAGAGCATCGCGGACCCTCTCTCGAACCGCCTCCGTCGCGTGCGCGCGGGGCTGGTACCTGCCTATCGCAACGCCGCACGATTCACCAGAGGCAACGGTGCGCCGTCGGCGTCGCACGGCAGTCATCACACTGCATGCGCTGGCCACCCGAGTCGAGGCATCCTGCCTCTCGACTCGGTAACGGCGTGCAGTTCGCATCGACTGCGGCGTTAGCCTGGTGGCGATGAGCGCCTATGTCTCGGCGTTCGAGCTGTTCTCCATCGGCGTAGGACCCTCGAGCTCCCACACGGTCGGCCCGATGCGGGCCGCCCATGACTTCGTCGTCCGCCTGCGCGAGGCCGGCGTGCTGCCGCAGGTCGGCCGGGTGACCTGCACGCTGTACGGCTCGCTCGGTGCGACCGGCATCGGCCACGGGACACCCGACGCGGTCGTCGCCGGGCTGCGGGGACTCGAACCCGAGACGGTGGATCCGGATGCCGTGCGCTCGGCGTGGGGCGCCTGGCCCGACGGGCAGCCGCTCGTGCTCGCCGGCATCCGGGCCGTGCGCTTCGAACGCGGCGACGTCGTGTTCGCACCGCGCACGCGGCTGCCCGGTCACCCGAATGCCATGACGCTCGAAGCGTGGACCTCGGCCGACGACGGGCCGGCGCGCGCGGTGGCCGCGGCAGGCGTGCGCGAGACCGGATCGTCGTCGGTGACGGCTGTCGCTCCCGCCACGGATGCCGGACTCCTCGTCCGCGAGACCTACTACTCCGTCGGCGGCGGGTTCATCCGCCGTGAGGGCGATCCGCCGACGAGCGCCGAGCCCGGTGGCCCGGGCGCGTTCCCCCTGGACTTCGCGAGCGCGGAGGAGCTGCTGGCGCTGTGCGATGAGCGCGGCATCACGATCGCCGAGGCGGCACGCCTCAACGAGGAGGCCCGGCGACCCGACGAGGAGATCGCCGCGGGCCTGGATGCCATCTGGGATGCGATGGCCGCCTGCGTCGAGGCGGGCCTCGGAACCGGCGGCGTGCTGCCGGGGATGCTGGGTGTCAAGCGACGTGCGGCGTCGATCCGCGAGCAGCTCGAGGCTGCCGAGGCCGACGGCCGTCGTGAGCTGCCGGGGGAGTGGCTGGGCGCCTTCGCGCTCGCCGTCAACGAAGAGAACGCGGCGGGCGGAAGGGTCGTCACGGCGCCCACGAACGGCGCCGCCGGCATCGTGCCCGCGGTGGCGATGTACTGGTGGCGCTTCCTCGCCGATTCCGGGCTCGGCGTGGGCAACGCGGTCACCCCGTACGGCGAGCTCGTGGGCAGCGCCCTGCTCGGGTATCCCGGCCAGGCCCCTGGCTCTCCCGAGCCGGCGCAGTGGAGCGAGGAGCAGAGGGCTGAGGCGAACCGTCGCCGCGGCATCCGTCGGTTCCTCCTCACCGCCACCGCGCTGGGTTCGCTGTTCAAGGCCAACGCCTCGATCTCGGGTGCCGAGGGCGGCTGTCAGGCCGAGGTGGGATCGGCCTGCGCGATGGCGGCCGGTGGACTGACGGCCGTCATGGGTGGAACCAACCGGCAGATCGAGAACGCGGCCGAGATCGCGATGGAGCACCACCTCGGTCTGACGTGCGACCCTGTCGGCGGTCTCGTGCAGATACCCTGCATCGAGCGCAACGCCGTCGCCGCGTCGACGGCCGTGACGGCGGCGCGTCTCGCGCTGCGCGGTGACGGCTCGCACTACGTCTCGCTCGACGCCGTCGTCGAGACCATGCGGCAGACGGGCATCGACATGTCGCACAAATACAAGGAGACGAGCGAGGGCGGCCTCGCGGTCAACGTCATCGAGTGCTGACGAACTGTCTGGGCGTTTCGTCTCGCTTCGCTCGCTCAACGACCGGTCGTTGAGCGAGCTTGCGAGTCGAAACGCAGAGACGAAACGCGCCCGTGTTCGTTCACGGCGAACGCGGACCCATCTAGCACTCGCATGGTGAGAGTGCTAATCTGAACGTAGTTGAGCCAAGTGGGCTCAACTTCTGGACAGAGAGGAGATTCCCATGGCAACCTACGACCCGTTCCGTGACCTCGACCGTCTTGCGTCGAGTCTCTTCGAGACGCGCCGCGGTCCGCGCCGCATGCCGATGGACCTCTACCGCGACGGCGACCACTACGTCCTGACCGCCGACCTGCCGGGCATCGACCCGGGCTCGGTCGACATCGATGTCGACGGCCAGCTGCTGACGATCCGCGCCGAGCGCACGCTCACCAGCGGCGACGACGTCAAGTGGATCACCCGCGAGCGCGAGGCGGCGAGCTTCCTGCGCCAGCTCAACCTCGGCCAGGGCATCGACACCGAGCGCATCTCGGCCAGCTATGACAACGGCGTGCTGAGCGTGACGATCCCGGTGAGCGAGAAGGCCAAGCCGCGCAAGATCGAGGTGACGTCCGAGGGCGGCACGCCGACGATCCAGGCGCACGAGTCCAACGACGCGCCGCAGCCGATCGAGCAGTAGGCGCTCTGACAGTGGATGCCTCGTCCCGGCCGGGACGAGGCATCCGTTGTTCCCGGCGCCTACGTTCGCGCCGCGCCCGTGAAGTGGCGGCGGCATCGCGCCTGGTACGACTCGATGCCTCCCACCTGGTCGCTCGTCGGAGTGAGCGGATCGCCGGCGCCGCCGGCCGACAGCCGCTGATGGAACGCCGCGTCCTGACCGCACACCGCGCACACCGCTGTGAGCTTCAGGACGTCCTCTGCGATCGCCATGAGCGCCGGCAGCGGGTCGAACGGCCGGCCGTCGAAGGTGACGCAGAGGCCCGAGACGACGACGTCGACGCCTTCCGTCACCAGCGCATTCACGGCGTCGATGAGGTCCGGCCCGAAGAACTGCGCCTCGTCGATCGCGACCATGTCGAGCGCGCGGCCCTCGACCGAGGCGACGAGCGCTTCGACGTCGGGCACCGAGCGCGACGGCACGCTGAGCCCGGAGTGGGAGCTGACCTGCCCCTCGCCGCGACGATCGTCGAGGGCGTGGCTCACGACATCGACCGACAGGCCGGCGATGCGGGCGCGGCGGACGCGACGCATGAGCTCCTCGGACTTGCCGGCGAACATGGGACCTGCGACGACCTGCAGCCTCGCCTGAGTGCGCGTGTGCATGGCGCCCAGACTACGTCCGACCGGAATCGGATCACGTGGCCGCCAGTCGACTGCCGACGTAGGCTGACCCCGTGGTGGAGTACGCCGTGCCGGCGCCGAAGCGACGTCGCGGCCGCCCGCGCGCCGGGCAGTCCGATGCGCGCGAGCGGATCCTCGCCGCTGCCATGGACGAGTTCGGCGAACTCGGGTACGACGGCGCGACGATGCGCGGCATCGCCGGCAGGGCAGGCGTCGACTCGGCCCTCGTGCACCACTACTTCGGCACCAAGGCCGATCTCTTCGGCGAGACGGTGGGCGCGCCGATGCGGCCCGACCTCGCCATCCCCGAGATCCTCGCAGGGCCCCGCGACGAGGTGGGCGAGCGCATCGTGCGGTACCTGCTGGAGACCTGGGAGGACGCCGATGTGCGCCGTCGCGGCGTGGCCCTCCTGCGCACGACCATCGGAAACAAGCTCACGACGCCCCTCTTGGCGGGGTTCATCTCGCGCGAGCTGCTCTCGCGCATCGTCCGGGCGCTCGACGTCGAAGACGCCGAGCTGCGAGCGGCGCTCGTGGCCTCGCAGGTCGCGGGTCTGCTGATCGCCCGCTACGTCCTGCGACTGCCGGCGCTGGGAGAGGCATCCGTCGACGAACTGATCCGGCGCGTGGGGCCCACGGTACAGGGCTACCTCTACGGCTCGTGACGCCAGGGAGTCGCCGCCGGACCCCTTGACCCGGGGGCACGGCGGGCCCATTATTCATCACGTGATGAATAGCCTGAGGACGGATGCCGTCAGCGTGCGCGATCTGCACGTCCGACGCGGCAAGACCGAGGTCTTCACGTCTCTCGATCTCGACATCCCACGCGGCCAGATCACCGGCTTGATGGGTCCGTCGGGGTGCGGCAAGACGACGCTCATGCGCTCGATCGTGGGCGTGCAGAAGATCGCCGGCGGCTCGGTGACCGTGTTGGGCGAGCCGGGCGGATCACGCGCACTGCGACGGCGGGTGGCGTACGACACGCAGGCGGCGTCGGTGTACGGCGACCTCACCATCCGGCAGAACCTCCGCTATTTCGCCCGGCTGGTCGGAGCGCCCGGTCGCGATGTCGATCGGGTGATCGAGCAGGTCGGCCTCGCCGACCAGCGCGACCAGACGATCGACTCGCTCAGCGGCGGGCAGGAGAGTCGCGTCTCGCTCGCGGTGGCGATGCTCGGCGATCCCGAGCTGCTCGTGCTCGACGAGCCCACGGTGGGGCTCGATCCGCTGCTCCGGGCCGAGCTGTGGGACCTCTTCCGTGGTCTGGCAGACGCCGGGGCGACGCTCGTCGTCTCGAGCCACGTGATGGACGAGGCGGTGCGGTGCGACCGCCTCGTGCTGATGCGGGCGGGGCGGATCATCGCCGACACGACGCCGGGCGGCCTGCTCGCCGACACTGGGACGACGGATCCGGATGCCGCCTTCCTCACGCTGATCGAACGCGACGCCGTCCGGCAGGCGCAGGCGCAGGGGTCGCGCGCGGGCGATTCGCCCGTCGAACCGCACCCGCTCACGCGCCGCGAGCTTCGAGAAGGGCACCCGCACGAGTCGCAGACGGATCCCACGGACGACGGGCGGGCATCGTGAACGGCATGCTCACCCTCGCGACCGCCGGACGGGTGCTCCGCCAGCTCAGCCATGACCCGAGGTCGATCGTGCTCATGCTCGTCGCGCCGAGCCTGCTCGTCGGCTTGTTCGCCTGGCTGTTCAGCGACCAGGAGGGGGTGTTCGACCAGTTCGGCGGACCGATCCTGGCGCTGTTCCCGTTCATCGTGATGTTCCTCATCACCTCGATCACGACGCTCCGCGAGCGCCGGTCGGGGACCCTCGAGCGCCTGATGACCACCCCGATCGCCAAGGCCGACTTCATCGTCGGATACGGCCTCGCGTTCGGGCTGATGGCGACGCTGCAGGCGGTCATCACCGTCACCTTCGCCGTGTGGGTGTGCGGCCTCGAGGTCGACGGGCCGCTGTGGCAGCTGGGACTGGTGGCCGTCGTCGACGCGATCCTCGGCAGCGCGCTCGGGCTGCTCGCCAGTGCGTTCGCCCGTACCGAGTTCCAGGCCGTGCAGTTCATGCCGCTGATCGTGTTCCCGCAGATCATCCTCGGCGGCCTGTTCATGCCGCGCGAGGACATGCCCGAGGCGCTCTACCAGATCTCGAAGGTGCTGCCTTTGAGCTACGCCATCGACACGATCAACGCCGTGACGGCCGGCGACGAGGGCTGGGACGTGTTCGGTCCGCTGCTGGTCGTGGTGGCGTTCGCGGTCGGAGCGCTGATCCTCGCCTCGCTCACGCTCCGGCGCCGCACCCCGTGAGGGGGCCGGGAGCCACCGGTCGTTGAGCGAGCGAGGAACGAGCGAGACGAAACGCCCCAGCGCTCAGCGGCCGGAAACGACCGGTCGTTGAGCGAGCGAGGAACGAGCGAGACGAAACGCAGTGGGCCGACGTGCGACGCCGGCTGGGGCGTTTCGTCTCGCTGCGCTCGCTCAACGACCGAGCCGGGAGTCAGCAGCTGGGCTGCGTCTTGCGCAGCTTGGCGGTGAGGTCCCGCAGCTGGCTGAGCTCGGCGTCCGAGAGCAGCGACATCCGCTCGGCGATGGCCTTGCCGTGCGCGCTGGCGATGCGGCGGAACAGCGACGCACCGGCATCCGTCGCGTGGACGAGCGCCCCGCGCCCGTCGTCGGGATCGGCGCATTTCGTGAGCAGTCCGCGCGCCACCATGCGGTCGACGAGCCGCGAGACGCTGGGCTGGCTGATGAGCATGTTCGCGGTGACGTCGCGCAGCCGCGCGGTGAGGTCGTCGGAGCGAGTGACGGTGAGGAGCACGTCGTACTCGGCCTGACTCAGCATCTCTTCGTCGAAGTCGCCGTTGATGTCGCCGAACACCTCGTGCTGGGCCCGGAAGAGGCTCTCCCAGGCGTCGATGGCGAGACGGCGGTCGGTCATATCGTCAAGAGTAGGGCAGGCGGTGGACCCTAGGCTGGCCCCATGGCGTCTTCTGCAATCGCGTCGTGGCGCGCGCGCCGTCTCGGGGTCATGGGGCTGCTGCTCGCCGTCTTCGCGGGTCTGCTCCTCGCGGGCATCGGCGCCGCTCCCGCTCGTGCGGACGTCGAGGACTTCTCGTTCGAGAGCCTCGATGTCGAGTACCAGCTCGGTCGCGCCGAGGACGGCACGAGCACGCTCACCGTCGTCGAGACGTTCGTCGCGCTCTTCCCCGAGTCCGACCAGAACCGCGGCATGCGGCGGGTGATCCCCGACAACTACCAGGGTGCGCCGCTGAACCCGCAGCTCGTCTCCATCACGGACGAGAACGGTGTGGCGCGAGAGGCGGAGACCGAGGCGGAAGACGGCCTCTTCTCGATGACCTCGCGTGCCGGCGAGTTCGTCCACGGTCGCCAGACCTATGTCTTCACGTACACGCTCGAGAACGTCACGCGGTACTTCGCCGACACCGGTTCGGACGAGTTCTACTGGGACGTGAACGGCACCGCCTGGCCCCAGTCGTTCGGTCGCGTCACCGCGCGTGTGACCATGCAGGACGACGTGGATGCCGCGCGCACGGGTAGGCAGTCCTGCTATGTCGGCTACCAGGACGACACCCGGACGTGCCCCATCGGCGACTCCGACGGCGCCGTCGTGGCAACCGTCGAAGGGGTCCAGCCGTACCAGACGATGACGATCGCGATCGGGTTCGAGCCGGACACCTTCACCGAGTTCGACACCTCCTACCTGGCGTCGCCCTGGGGCTGGCTGCAGGCAGCGGTCGCTCTCCTCGGACTCGGCACGGCAGTGGTCTTCGCGGGCGTCACGCGTGCGCGGCACCTGCGCGACGAGCCCGGCCGCCCGGTCATCATCGCGGAGTACACGCCGCCGCGCGGAATCGACGCGCTCGAGAGTGCCGTGCTCCTCGGCCACACGTCCAAGGCGATCCCGGCCGAGGTGCTCGAGCAGGCGGTGGTGGGCAGCATCCGCATCGAGGAGGGCCCGCAGAAGTGGTTCGGCGGGACCCGGCTGAAGGCCGTGCTCCAGAACCCGTCGCTCGCAGACGGAGATGGACGGATGCTGCTTCCCGGCCTCTTCCCGTCCGGCATGCCGGGCGAGGAATTCGAGTTCGGTCGCACCGACACCAGGTTCTCGTCGACGGCGCAGAAGGTGCTGAAGGCGGCGACGTCCGAGCTGACCACGCGGGGGCTCCGTCGCAGAGTGCCGATCGGCCGCCGGGCGTGGCCGGTCGTGATCGCGGTCATCTCCGCCGTGCTCGTCCTGCTCTTCGGCATCGGCGCCCTCGTCGCTTACGTGACGCCGTGGGTTCCGGTGGTGCTCATCATCGGGGCCGTGATCGTCGTACTGGTGGTGGCGGGCACGGTGTCGCACAAGCCGCTCACCGCCGCCGGGGCGGAGGCCCGCGACCACCTGCGGGGGCTGAAGCAGTTCATCGAGTGGGCGGAGGCCGACCGCATCCGGATGCTGCAGTCGCCGCAAGGCGCCGAACGGGTGCCCGTCGACGTCTCCGATCCGCGGGTGAAGCTGAAGCTGTACGAGACCCTCCTTCCGTACGCCGTCGTGTTCGGACAGGAGAAGCGGTGGGCGGAAGAGCTCGCCGTCCTCTACGGCGAGGGGAACTCGCCGACCTGGTACGCCGGATCGTCGGGCTTCCACGCGGCGGCCTTCTCCGCAGGGATCTCGACGCTGTCGTCGTCGGCCTCCGCATCGTCGTCCTCGGGCGGGTCGTCGGGCGGCGGTTCTGCCGGCGGCGGCGGTGGTGGCGGAGGCGGCGGCGGCGTGTGAGGTCGGGTCCTGACTGCTCGGGCTCCGCGGATCGCGCCGCGGTCAGCCGTCGAGTCCGAGGCGTCGGGACCCCTCCGGCGCGTGCAGCCGGGTGAGGAACAGATCAGTGCCGCGCGGGATGCCGCGGCGGTCGCCGCGTGAGACGAGCACGATCACGACCACCGCGATCGGCACCGTCCAGGCCGCCGGCTGCTCGAGGAACGGGCGCAGCGCAGGCAGCCACGCCGAGACGATCCCGCCGCCGAGGATCGCGACGCCCGACAGCACCGCGCCGGTGAGCATGCCGGCGATCGCCCCTCGCGCCGTGAGACCGCGCCACCAGATGCCGAGCAGGAGCACCGGGCACAGCGTCGACGCGGTGAACGCGAAGACGAGCCCCACGCTGCCGGCCAGCCCCGCCGACTCCGTGGCGAGCGCCACGACGAGCGGGACGAACGATGAGAGCACGGCCGCGATGCGGAACCCCCGGACGCTGCCGCCGAGAAGGTCCTGGCTGATCACGCCGGCCAGCGAGACGACGAGACCCGACGACGTGGAGAGGAATGCCGCGAACGCGCCGGCGATGACGAACGCTGTGAGCACGTCGCCCAGTGGCCCGGCGACCAGCCGGCCCGGCAGCAGCAGGACGAGGGCGTCGGCGTCGCCGGAGGCGGCGAGGTCGGGGGCGAACGCCCGCCCCAGCAGCCCGAACGCCGTGGGGAACAGGTAGAAGACCGAAAGCATCACGAGCACGATGACGGTCGTGCGTCGCGCCGCCACCCCGTCGGGGTTGGTGTAGAAGCGCACCAGTACGTGGGGGAGCCCCAACGTGCCCAGCAGCAGCGCGACCATGAGTGAGATCGTCCGGTACACCTCGAGTTCGCCGGGACCGGCGCTCGCCGGGAACGCCTCGACGGGCGTCAGCGCCGGCGGCACGTCGCCGACGAGAAGCAGGATCGCGACCACCGGGATCGCGAGTGCCGTGAGCTTCAGCCAGAACTGGAACGCCTGCACGAACGTGATCGACCGCATGCCGCCGGCCGCGACGACGACGGCGACGATCACCGCGACGGCGAGCGAGCCGACCCAGGCGGGGAGGCCGGTGGTGATCCGCACGGTCAGCGCCGCGCCCTGCAGCTGCGGCACGATGTAGAACCAGCCGATGACGATGACGAGCGTGCTCGTCACCCGGCGTGCCCAGACCGAGTCGAGCCGCGCCTCGGTGAAGTCGGGGATCGTGTAGGCGCCCGAGCGGCGCAGCGGTGCGGCGACGAACAGCAGCAGCATGAGGTATCCAGCCGTGTAGCCGATCGGGAACCAGAGCGCCGCCGACCCCGTGAGCAGGATGAGGCCGGCGATGCCGAGGAACGACGCTGCCGACAGGTACTCCCCGCCGATGGCGGACGCGTTCCACCACGGCCGCACCGTGCGGCTCGCCACGTAGAAGTCGCTCGTCGTGCGTGAAACCCGCAGGCCGTAGAACCCGATGAGCGCCGACACGATCGCGACGGCCGCAATCGCGATGTAGCCGATGGCGGCGTTCACTCGTCCTCCGTCAGCGACCGGTAGCGTGCCTCATTCCGCGAAGCCGCGCGCAGATAGAGTCCGGCGACGGTGATGGCCAGCGGGTAGACGCCCACGCCGAGCAGGAGCCACGACAGGGGCACACCTGCTACGAATGTGGTGTCCAGCTCGGGTGCGAACGCGATCGCGAGCACGAACAGCGCCGTCGCCGCGGCGAATCCGACCGCGAACACGACCCCGAGTCGCAGCTGCGAGCGGATCAGCGAACGCACATACACTCCGGCGATATCGCTCGTCGGGGCATCGGCCGCATTGTGCGACACCGGCCGGGCCGAGGCTGCGGGCGACCCTGCGCGCGGCGCGGTCACCCGCACGCGCTGGAGTGGTGCTGCATCCCGAGGCGCGGGGTCGTCGGCGGCGTCGTCGTCGGAGTCTCCGTCGGCGCTGCTGTTCGAGGGGCGCGAGGTCATGACCGCGGCCGGATCGTCGTCGACTCGAGTCGATCCCGCAGCGCCGGCAGGAGGCGCCGGCTCACCGGCAGTTCGGCGCCGCCGACGACGACGCTCGGGTGGTCGCCGACGAGCCGGAGGCGCGCGAGGTGCGGGATCGCGACGAGGTACGAGCGGTGGATGCGCACGAACGTGTCGGCCCACTGCCGTTCGAGGTCCGACATCGGCACGCGCACGAGGTAGCTGGCCTCCTCCGTGTGCAGCCGGGCGTAGTCGCCCTGCGCCTGCACGTACCGCACCTCGTCGCGTCGGATCATGCGCGTCGTGCCGCCCAGCGTGACGGCGATCATCTCGGGCTGAGCGGATGCCGCGGCATCCGTCGCCGGCGCAGCCTGAGCCTTCATGGCCTCGACGACACGGGTGACCGAGCGGTGCAGGCGCTCGGTGCGCACCGGCTTCAGCAGATAGTCGACGGCGGCGAGGTCGAATGCCTCGAGTGCGCTCTCTTCGTCGGCGGTCACGAAGACGAGCGCGGGCCGGCGCTCGAAGCGCTGCAGTGCGCGGGCGAGGTCGAAGCCGTTGAGGCCGGGCATGTGGATGTCGAGGAACGCGGCGTCGACGCGCTCGCGTGTGAGCAGCCGGATCGCTTCGGCGCCCGACGCCGCCTGGTGGATGACGCCGATGCGGGGGTCCTGCCCGAGCAGGAAGGCGAGCTCGTCGATCGCTGGCTGCTCGTCGTCGGCGATGAGCACCGAGATCACCGTTCCCGCCTCCCTTCCGCGGCGGCCGGAGCCGGGGATGCCGCCGTCCGGCCCGCAGCGGAGGAGGATGCCGCGACGCGGCCCGGCTGCGACTTCGGCACGCGCATCCGCACCAGGGTGCCGGCGCCCACATTCGTCTCGACGACCAGCCCGTGCTCGTCGCCGTACACCTGCCGCAGCCGCGCGTCCACGTTGCGCAGGCCGACGTGCTGGCCGGTCGCCACGCCGGCGAGCGCGCTTTCGAGTGCGGCAGGATCGATGCCGACGCCGTCGTCCTCGACGCTGATCTCGGCGAACGCGCCCTGGTCGGATGCCTCGATCGTGATGCGTCCACCGCCCTCCTTGCCTTCGAGCCCGTGCCTCACCGCGTTCTCGACGAGTGGCTGGATCGAGAGGAACGGCACGACCGTCGAGAGGACCTCCGGGGCGATCTGCAACGTCACCTTCAGTCGGTCGCCGAACCGTGCGCGCTCGAGCTTCAGATAGCTGTCGATCGAGCGGAGCTCCTCGGCCACCGTGGTGAAGTCGCCGTGCCGGCGGAACGAGTAGCGGGTGAAATCGGCGAACTCGAGCACCAGCTCCCGTGCTTTGGCCGGGTCGGTGTTGATGAACGAGGCGATCGCGTTCAGCGAGTTGTAGATGAAGTGGGGGCTGATCTGCGCGCGCAGCGCGCGCACCTCGGCCTCGGCGAGCGCGGCCCTCGAGGCGTCGAGCTCGCCGAGCTCGACCTGAGCTGCGACCCAATCCGCCACCTCGCCGGTCGCGCGCACGAGACCGGCCCGCACACGCGGGGCGAAGGCGACGATTGCTCCGGCGGGCACGCCGCCCGCGAGGATCGGCGCGGCGACGACATCCGTCTCCCGGTCGCCGATCCGGATCCGCCGCTGCAGTTGCGGACGGTTCGACGCGCGCGCCTCAGCGGCGAGCCGTCCCGCGACCTCACGGACGGCGTCGTCCCCCTCGACCGTCACATGGCCCGCCGGGTCGACGAGCGCGAGCGTCTCGCACCCGAGGAGCGCCCGCAGATGCCGCCCCGCTCGCGTGGCGTCGCCCTCGGCGATGCCGCCGCGGAGGTGCTGGGCGGCGCGGCTCGCGAGGTGAAGCGTCTGATACGTCGCCTGTTCGACGTCGGTGCCGAGATCCTTCGATGCGACGATGCGCCGCAGCAGGATGACCACTCCGACCGCCAGCGCCCCGGCGACGACGCCGGCGGCAGCGGCGAGCAGCATCGACTCGGGCATGCGGCCAGCGTAGCCGTCGTTCGTCGTCGCCGATCCGCCGTTCGTCGCACCGTGCATGCCGTTCACCGACGACGAGCGGCGGCCACCCCCCGGCCCGCCCGGCCGCGCGCGAGCATGGTCGCACTGTCAACGCAGCGGCGCGGCCGACGGCGCGCCGACCCCCCTCGAAGGAGAGACGTCATGGGCAACGAAGCCCCGCGCGCCGCCATAGATCTCGCAGAGGTCGACTACGGCGCGGTCCAATCATCATCCGAGTTCCAACGGCTCCGGCGCACGCATCGGAGCTTCGTCTTCCCCGTTCTGGGCGCATGCATCGCCTGGTACTTCGCCTACGTGCTGCTCGCCACCTATGCGCACGACTTCATGTCCACCCGAGTGTTCGGAAGCGTCAACATCGCGATGGTGCTCGGCATGGCCCAGGTGGTCACCACCTTCGCCGTGACGACCTGGTACGTGCACTACGCCAACCGTCGCCTCGACCCGCTCGCGGAAGAGATCCGCGACGAGATCGAGACCGGCACCTTCGAGTCCGGCGCTCTGGAGAACGAGGAGGCACGCTGATGCTGCACTTCGAAGCGGCGAGCACCTCGCCCGGCGAGCCCTGGCTCAACATCGCCATCTTCGGTGCGTTCGTCGCGGTGACGATGGTCATCGTGTTCCGCGCCAGCCGGAACAACAAGACGGCCGCCGATTACTACGCCGCAGGGCGGTCGTTCACCGGCGGCCAGAACGGCGCAGCGATCGCCGGCGACTACCTGTCTGCGGCGTCGTTCCTGGGCATCGTCGGCGCGATCGCCATGACGGGGTACGACGGGTTCCTCTACTCGATCGGGTTCCTGGTGGCCTGGCTGGTGGCGCTCCTCCTCGTCGCGGAGCTCCTGCGCAACACGGGCAAGTTCACGATGGCCGACGTGCTGTCGTTCCGCCTCAAGCAGCGTCCGGTGCGCATCGCCGCGGCCACGACGACGCTCGTCGTCTGCTTCTTCTATCTGCTCGCGCAGATGGCGGGTGCCGGTGGTCTGGTCTCGCTGCTGCTCGGCATCGGCGACCAGCTCGGTCAGGCTCTCGTCATCACGGTGGTGGGCGCGCTGATGATCCTCTACGTGCTCATCGGCGGCATGAAGGGCACCACGTGGGTGCAGATCATCAAGGCGGTGCTGCTCATCGTCGGCGCCGGCGTGATGACCGTGTGGGTGCTGGCGATCAACGGGTTCGACTTCTCCGCGCTTCTCGACAAGGCCGTCGCCGTCGCCGAGAACCCGGCGATCCTCGACCCGGGTCTGAAGTACGGCGTATCGGAGGTCGCGAAGATCGACTTCCTCTCGCTCGGCCTCGCCCTCGTGCTGGGCACCGCCGCACTGCCCCACGTGCTCATGCGGTTCTACACCGTGCCCACGGCCAAGGAGGCGCGCAAGTCGGTGGTCTGGGCCATCTGGCTGATCGGCATCTTCTACGTCTTCACGCTGGTGCTCGGCTATGGTGCGGCTGCACTCGTCGGCCCGGCGGTCATCGCCGCGGCCCCCGGCGGCCCGAACTCGGCGGCCCCGCTGCTCGCGTTCTCGCTCGGCGGACCGCTGCTGCTCGGCCTCATCTCGGCTATCGCGTTCGCGACGATCCTCGCGGTGGTCGCCGGTCTCACGATCACCGCAGCGGCTTCGTTCGCGCACGACATCTATGCGTCGGTCGTGAAGAAGGGCAAGCCCGAGCCGGGCGCCGAGGTCAAGGTCGCGCGCCGCACGGTGGTCATCATCGGCATCGTCGCGATCGTGGGCGGCATCGGCGCGAACGGCCAGAACGTGGCGTTCCTGGTCGCGCTCGCCTTCGCCGTCGCGGCGTCGGCCAACCTGCCGACCATCGTGTACTCGCTCTTCTGGAAGCGCTTCACCACGAAGGGCGCCCTGTGGAGCATGTACGGCGGTCTCGCCTCGGCGATCCTGCTCATCGTGTTCTCGCCGGTGGTCTCGGGATCTGAGACGTCGATGCTGAAGACCGAGGCGATCAACTTCGCCTGGTTCCCGCTGTCGAACCCCGGCATCATCTCGATCCCGCTCGCATTCCTGCTGGGTTGGATCGTGAGCGTGCTCGACAAGACGCCCGAGGACGCGGCCAAGCAGTCCGAGATGGAGGTGCGCTCGCTCACCGGCATCGGTGCCGAGAAGGCGGTCAACCACTAGAAGTCCCCGCGGAGGCGAGGGCCGGTCGGGACGTTCCCGACCGGCCCTTGTTGTTGCGGCCATGTCGGCGCGTTCGGGCTTCGGGTCTCACGGCGCCCCGCTATGCCGATCTCACTCGCAGGTCGTTGTGGAGCACCCGGTTGGCGGATCGCCACCGTCTTCGTTGATCCACCCACGTCGGTGGCCGCACATAGGGGACGCCGTCGGGGTCGGCCCGCCCCTCGCGTACTCGACGACGTGGTGGATCTCGCACCACGCGGCGCGGACCCGGCATCCGGGGATCACGCAGCCGCCGTGGCGAGCGGCGATGGCCTTGCGCTGCCAATGCGTGAACACCCGGTCGGTGACCGCAAGGGCCTTGATCCGGCCGTTGGCGCCGAGCACGACACGATGGATGGTGCCGTGGCACCCGATGTGACGCGCGAAGGTCGCGGATACCGGCATCTCGCCGTCCGGCCCGTCGACGAAGGCGACGCCGTCTGCGCGCTCCAGCTGATCTGCGGCCACGGTGACCACGAGAGTGGGCGGCGCACCGCTCAGCGTGGGGCTGTCGGCGGACGCGGCCGCCGCGGCGAGGAGTCCGGCGAACGCGTCGTGCCGGTTCTGATCGGCGGTCCGCGGATCGCGGACGTGCTCGCCCGCGGCCGACCCGCCGGCGCCCGACGGCTCGACGTCGACGAACCGCGGAGCGCGGTCCTGGACGCGGGAACTGAGTTGGGCGTCGAGCAGCCGTTGCCGGGCGGCAGCGACGTCTGCGGTCACGTTGCCGTGCACGGGGGAGAGGCTGTTGCGTTCGCGTCCGAGCCGAGAGGTGCGCATGCGTTCGCTGTCTTCGTCGGGCAGGGTCCCGTCGGGATCGAGGAACAGCGCCCACGTCTGGGCCAGCGTTCGAGACGGGAGCGGCACGCTCCAGCAACTCGATCGGGCTGTCGCAGCCGAACGCCGTCAGCATGACGTCAGCGGCACCCGGTTCGCTGCGTCGCCCCACCTCTCCGGCGATGCCGAGGCGTGCGGCATCCGCCCATCGGCCGATCTCTTCGACCACCTTCAGTGTCTCGACGAGATCGTGGTCGGAGAGCGCGCGATGCCCTTCGCGATCAAGCGGTTCCCTCAAAGCGTCGCCCAGCACCGCTGCGATGTCGCGGAGGTCGGCGAGTGGGAAGGTCATACCCCCATCATGCCGAGGGGTTCCGACATTCCTGTGGGGGGAAATCGCAGGTCAAGCAGAATTTCTGTGGGTAACCTACGAGGACGAGCGAGCCGCGTCTGCTGTGGAGGAGGCGCCGACGCCGAGGGCAAGAGTAAGGGCCGGTCGGAGAGGCTACCGACCGGCCCTTGTCCCTTGCACCAAGAGTGTCCTGCAATCACATGCCGGTAGTTGCCACAGCAAAACAACTACCGTGCATGCACTCTATAACGGCGAGGTAACGAAGGGAAGGGTTCGTCGTTATCTTTTTGTGATTCATTTCCTGTGAGTCCGCCCGGTGTCCGGCGACGCGGATCTTGTCAGTGGCGCCACGCGAGGTGTCAGTAGCGCCAGGGGTCTGTCAACGGCGCCACGCAAGCTGTCAGCTGTTCGGCTTGTCTCGCAGCACCGCGTGATCGATCACGCGCCGAGCGGTCGGTGTCGGAACTGGTCGGCCTGCTCGTCGAGGTCTGCTGCCAGCCGGGAGACCTGCGACTCGGACAGCGAGTGGATCCCGAGGGTCTTGACCAACTTGTCCACCCGACGGGTGGAGACTCCGGCGAGGTAGCAGTCCGCGACGACCCTGATCAGCGCCGTCTCCGCACGTTTCCGGCGCTCGAGCAGCCATTCCGGGAAGTAGGTGCCCGGGCGGAGCTTCGGGATCGCGACATCGATCGTGCCGACACGCGTATCGAGGTCGCGGTGCCGGTAGTCGTTGCGTTGCGTCAGCCGGTCGGGCGAAGGCTTGCCCCATTCTGCGCCCACGACGGCGTCCACGTCCGCGGAGAGGAGCGCGTTGATCGTGGTCTGCAGCAGACTGCGCATCAGATCCGGAGACGCGTCGGTCAGGACTTCAGCGAGCACGCTCGCAGGGTCGACAATATGACCGCACTCACGTCGCGAGCGACGAGCCGGCCACCGTGGGCTACACCACTTCAAGGCGCGCTGCTCGCGCTAGGCGCGACCTCGCGGCGAGACACGTGAATGAGTCGACGCATCAGACGGTTGGCTCCCGGCGTGGGGCGTCTGAACCCGCCCGCTTGCCTTTCGAATCAGCCGGGTGGGACTTCCGCCGCGTTTCCTCGCGCCGAGGCAGCCCTCTCGCGCTGTGCGCTCATTATCTTGACGCGACCGGTCCCGTCGACTCGCGGACCAGCAGGTGCGTGGGGATCAGGGTGGTCCCCACGCGCGGTGGCTCACCGTTCAGGATCGAGATGAGGCGACTGGCCGCGAGGCGGCCCGCCTGCTCGGTGTCGCCGGCGATGGTTGTCAGCGGCGGGGCGCTGAAATCGGCGCCGAAGATGTCGTCGCACCCGACGACGCTCATATCATCAGGGACCCGCACGCCGCGCTGTCGGAGTCGCTGGAGCACGCCGATCGCGAGCAGGTCGTTGAAGGCGACGCAGGCCGTGGCACCGGTGACGAGCAGGGCGTCCGCGGCCGCCACCCCGCTAGTGCGCGTCGGGGTGTACGGGCCGACGACGATCGGGGTGAGGGACTGACGGCGCACCTGCTCCTCGAACTCCTTCCCGCGCCAGTGGTTCTGCCACGACCCGGGTGGTCCCGACACGAAGGCGATCGTCTCGTGTCCCAGCGCCTTGAGGTGATCGATGGCCTGGGTCAGGCCCGTCCGGATGTCGATCAGCACGCTGGGGATCTGCTCGTGCTGGCGGTTGATGACGGTCAGGGGGAGCCGCGCGGTGGCCTCCCGCAGCGCGGTCTCATCCAGGCGCGTCGCCGACAGGATGACGCCATCGACGATGCTCTCCAGCTGTGCGAGGGTCTCGGCCTCGGTCGAATGCGACTCGCCGGTGTCGATCAGCAGCTGCATAAAGCCGGCCGTGCGCAACTGCTCCTGCGTCGAACGGATGATGTCGAAGTAGAACGGGTTGGTCACGTCCGGCACCAGCAGCGCCACGAGCCCCTTACGGGCGGCGGTCCGGGCGCTTGTACTGGAGCTGGTGTAACCCAGTTCGCGCGCGGCATCCAGAATGCGCTGGCGTGTGTCCTCGTTGATGCGCCCAGGACTGTTCAGCGCCCGCGAGACCGTAGATGCGGCGACGCCGGCGCGCTCGGCAACCGCCTTCGCCGTCACTCGCATGAATGTCCTTTCGCCGTCCTGACGACCATAGAGGGGACGACTCGAATTGGCAAGCTTTGGCAATTGTTTGACTCCGCGTGCCAGGCGCGTTTCCCTAGGACCTGCGGGACCCGCACCTGCTCTTTTCCAATGACGTGAATGAGGAAATGATGAACTCCACCATCAAGAAGGTCGGCGCAATAGCTGCTGGAGCGCTCCTGCTCGCTGGCTGCGCCGCCAATACACCCGAAGCCGAAGAGACCGACGGGGCACCCGCACGCGGCGGTGCGCTCACGATCGGTCAGTTCGGTGACGTCGCCTCGTGGGATCCGGCCCAGGCGCACGTAGGGCATCAGTTGGTGCCTTACCAGCTGGTGTACGACACGCTCATCCTCCGGGAGCCAGACGGTGAGCTCAGCCCGATGCTCGCCACGGACTGGACCTACAACGACGATCGAACTGTGCTGACGCTGGAGCTGCGCGACGACGTCACCTTCTCGGATGGCGAGCGCTTCGACGCTGAGGCGGTGGTGGCGAACCTCGAGCATTTCAAGGCGGGCAACGGCCGCCAGGCAACGCAGCTGACCCAGTTCGAGTCGGCGACCGCGGTGGACGACGACACCGTCGAGATCACCCTCGCGCAGCCCGACCCCGCACTGGACTACTACTTCAGCCAGGCCGCGGGACTCATGGCGAGCCCTGCGGCGATCGAGGCAGGGACGCTCGAGACCGACCCGGTCGGCACCGGCCCGTACGTGTACGACAAGGCGAACTCAGTGCGTGACTCCCAGTCCTTCTTCACTGCCAAGGAGGACTATTGGAACCCCGAACTGCAAAAGTTCGACCAGGTCGAACTGCGTATTCTGATGGATGTCTCGGCACGCGTGAACGCGATCATCTCTGGTCAGGTCGACTGGGCCACTCTCGACGCGAAGTCGGCCGACCAGGCCGAAGACGCCGGGCTCGAGCTCATCCCGGACTACCAGGTGGACTGGACCGGCATGACCTTCCTCGACCGCGACGGCGTCATCAACCCGGCGCTCGCTGATGAGCGCGTCCGTCAGGCCATCAACTACGCCGTCGACCGGGACACGCTCCTGGAGCAGCTGCAGCTGGGTCGCGGGACCGCCACGAGCCAGGTGTTCGGACCCGACAGCGGCGCGTTCGTCGAGGACCTCGAGGAGTACTACACATACGACCCTGAGAAGGCGAAAGAGCTCTTGGAGGAAGCGGGCTTCGAGGACGGGTTCGAGCTCAAGGTGCCGGTTATCCCGGCGTTCGCAACCCAGATAACGGCGCTCGCGCAGCAGCTCGGCGAGGTCGGCATCACGGTCACTCAGGAGGCGGTCCCACAGGCGAACTATGTCCAGGACGTCCTGCTGCAGAAGTTCGAGGCCTTCAACTTCAATCTCTTCCAGGGCGAGGCCTGGGTGGCGATCAATCAGCTGATCGCGCCGTCCGCGACGTACAACCCGTTCGGCACCACAGAGCCCGAACTGGAAGAGCTCATCTCGGGCGTGCAGCAGGGCGGCGACGGCAGCGCCGAGGCCGCGCAAGAGGTGAATCGCTACGTCACTGAGAACGCCTGGTTCCTGCCGCTGTACCGCAACGACCAGATCAGCGTGTTCAATCCTGAGAAGGTCACCGTGGTCGCGCAGACGCAGTCGGCGATGCCCTTCATCTACAACTTCTCCCCGGCGGAGTAGGTAGACGACGGATCGGCGGAGGCGGCGACCGCACATTGCGCGTCAGTCGCCTCCGCCCTCCCAAAGCGGAGGATTCTCATGCTCACGTTCACGCTCCGACGCCTTGCGTCGGGTCTCGGGCTGCTGGTCGCCATCTCGATGCTGACGTACACGCTTCTCTTCTTCTCAAGCACGAGCATCGCCCGCAACCTCCTAGGAGAGCAGGCCACGCCCGAGCAGATCGCCCTCAAAGAGGCGGAGCTCGGTCTTGATCAGCCGCTTCCGGTGCGCTTTCTCAGCTGGGCCGGAGCGGCACTGCGCGGCGACCTCGGCCAGTCCTGGTTCAACGGCGAGCCCGTCACGCAGACGATCCTGAACCGCCTGCCCGTCACCCTCGTCCTGATGATCGTCTCCATCGTGCTGGTGGCGCTCATCGCGACGGCGCTCGGGGTACTCGCCGCCGTCCGTCGCGGATGGGTGGATCAGACGGTGCAGGTCGGCGCGGTGGTGGGCGATGCGATTCCCGGTTTCGTGATGGCCCTCGTTCTCGTCACGATCTTCGCGGTGAACCTCGGCTGGTTCCCTGCCGTCTCCACCATCCGCCCAGGGGCGGGGGCCGAGGCGTGGATCGTCTCTCTCAGCCTCCCGGTGATCGCGATCGTGGTGAACTACGTGACCTCAAGCGCCCAGCAGATCCGCAGCGCCGTCATCAAAGAACTCGACAAGGACTACGTCCGCACGCTCCGCAGCAGAGGGCTGGGAGAGCGGGAGATCGTGCTCAAGAACGTGCTACGCAGCGCCGCGCCGGCCGGTCTGACCGTGCTCAGCCTGCAGTTCATCGGCCTCCTCGGCGGAGTCATCATCCTGGAGCAGATCTTCGCCATCCCCGGGATCGGCCCCCTCTTCGTCACCGCGACCACGGTCGGAGACATCCCCGTCGTGATGGGGATGACCATCGTCACCGTGGTGATCGTCATCATCGTGAATCTGCTCGTGGACGTCGCCCAAGGCGCCCTCAACCCGAAGGTGCGCGTGTCATGACCGACGTCATCAGGACCCCCTCCGTCCCGAAGCGCTCCCAGCGCGGGACCCTGCGGCGGATGCTGCGCAATCCGCTCGGCATCGTCTCGCTTTCCCTGCTCACCGTGATCGTGCTTGCGGCGGTGTTCGCGCCGTTGATCGCACCGTTCGATCCGAACTTCGCCGACATCGGCAACACCCTCGCCGACCCGGGCGGGCAGAACCTGCTCGGCACCGACAGCGCGGGTCGTGACGTCTTCTCGCGGCTGCTCTACGGGGCCCGGCTCACGTTGCTTTCGGCGCTCCTGTGTGCGAGCGTCGCGATCGCGATCGGGCTTCCGGCGGGTCTGATCGCCGGCTACTACAGCGGCCAGTTCGACAGCACGTCGAACTGGTTCTCGAACATGCTGATGGCGCTGCCCGGCATCATCGTGCTGCTGGTCGTCCGCGCCGCGTTCGGACCATCGGTGTGGATCTCGATGATCTTCTTCGGCATCCTCATCAGCCCGAGCTACTACCGCCTGACCCGCACCGCCGTGCAGTCCGTCCGCAACGAGTTGTACGTCGACGCGGCGCGCGTGGTGGGGCTGAGCGATGCCCGTATCATCTCGCGGCACATCCTCTCCGTCGTCCGTGCACCGCTGATCATCCAGACGGCTCTGATCTGCGGAGTCGCGATCGCGGTGCAGTCCGGCCTGCAGTTCCTCGGACTGGGCGACCCGACCGAGGCATCCTGGGGTGCGATGCTCGGCGACGGGTTCAACAACATCTACACCCAGCCCTCCCTGATGCTCTGGCCGGCCCTTGCGATCGGCATCACCATCTGCTCACTGGTGCTGCTGGGGAACGCGATCCGCGACGCACTGGAAGATCGCCGCGAGATCAAGGCGCCCCGAAAAGCTCTCCCGGTCATCCCGGCGGCGGGGCGGCAGCCGGCCGTGATCGACGACGGCGAGGCGGTTCTGCAGGTCGCCGACCTGAGCGTCGGCTACCCGAACGCGCAGGGCAACTACACCAGCGTCGTCCGTGACGTGTCCCTCACCATTCGACCCGGTGAGGTCCTCGGCCTGGTGGGCGAGTCGGGATCGGGCAAGTCGCAGACCGCGTTTTCCATCCTGGGCCTGCTGCCCCGCACCGCACGCATCCTCTCGGGCTCGATCCGGTTCGAAAACACTGTTCTCGTGCGCGACGGCGAGGTCGACGTGAGGGCCGTGCTCGGCATCCGAGGTCGTCGGATCGGGTACATCCCGCAGGAGCCGATGTCGAATCTCGACCCGGCGTTCACGATCGGACACCAGCTGACCCGCCCGATGGTGAAGCTGCTCGGCATCTCGAAGAAGGAGGCCACCGAGCGCGCGAGGGATCTGCTGCGTCGCGTGGGCATCGCGGATCCCGATCGCGTGATGAAGGGATACCCGCACGAGATCTCGGGTGGGATGGCGCAGCGCGTGCTGATCGCGGGGGCCCTGTCGTGCGAGCCGGACCTGATCATCGCCGACGAGCCGACGACGGCGCTGGATGTGACCGTGCAGGCCGAGGTGCTCGATGTCATCCGGACGATGCAGCGCGAGCTCGGGGTGGCGGTGCTGCTGGTCACCCACAACATCGGTGTGATCGCTGATATCGCCGATCGCGTCGCGGTCATGCGCCAGGGCGCGATCGTCGAGACCGGGTCGGTGGATGAGATCCTGCGCCGTCCGGCGCACCCCTACACCCGCACGCTCATGGCGAGCATGCTCGTCGGCAAGGCACCGCTGACGACCCTTGGCCTCACCGGTCCTTCCACCGGCGCAGAGACGAGCGATGCAGAGGATGCGTTCGAGCAGGCCCGCGATCAGGCCGACATGCAGCAGCCCCTGTCGCCGGCGGCGGAAACCATCCTGCGAGAGGAGATCTGATGAGCGGCACGATTCTGGACGTCCGCGACCTGGTCGTCGAGTACAAGCCCAAGAAGCTTGGAGCCAAGCCGCATCGTGCTCTCCATGGGGTGTCGTTCAGCGTCGCGGAGGGTCGCACGCTCGGCCTCGTCGGCGAGTCGGGCTCGGGGAAGACGACGATCGGCCGGGCCATCCTCGGCCTGGCGTCGATCGCCTCAGGCACCATTGCATTCCGGGGCGACGACATCACCCGCATCAGCCGCCGAGAGCGCCGGAGATTCAGCGGTGACCTGCAGGTCATCTTCCAGGATCCGTACACGTCGCTGAATCCGGCGATGGACGTCGGGGACATCCTGGCCGAGCCGCTGGGCGTGCAGGGCGTCGCGCGGGATGCGGCGCGCAGACGGGTGGTGACGCTGCTGGACCGTGTGGGACTTCCGTCGAACGCGATCAATCGCCAGCCGAACGAGTTCTCGGGCGGGCAGCGGCAGCGTATCGCCATCGCCCGGGCGCTGGCGCTAGACCCCAAGCTCATTGTGTGCGACGAGCCGGTCAGCGCCCTGGACCTCACGACTCAGGCGCGTGTGCTCGATCTTCTGCTGGAGATCCAGCAGGACACCGGGGTGGCCTACCTGTTCATCTCGCACGATCTCGACGTCGTCCACCACATCAGTCACGACGTCTCCGTGCTCTACAAGGGCGAGATCGTCGAGAACGGTCCCGCGAGCGAGGTCACGCGCACGCCGCAGCACCCCTATACGAAACAGCTGCTCATGGCCTCTCCCGTGCCCGACCCCACCGAGCAGCGCATCCGCCGCGACCAGCGGCTCGCCCTCAAGAGCTCGCTCGACGCAGCCTGACCCCCGACAGAGAGACGAACAGTGCTCATGCCCATCTCCACTTCCACCCGCGAACTGTTCCGCCTGGACGGCCTGTGGCGGTTCGCGCTCGACAGCGTCGCCACCCCCGAGCCGTGGGCGGGCGAGCTCCAGAGCACCCTCGAGGCCCCGGTTCCGGCCAGTTACAACGACGTGTTCGCCGATCAGAAAATCCGGGAGCACGTCGGCTGGGTCTGGTACCAGCGCACCGTGCGGGTGCCCCGCGGGTGGGCCGGCGAACGCGTGGTCCTGCGAGTGGATGCCGCCACCCACGAAGGAGTCGTCTACGTCGACGACAGCAAAGTCGCGGAGCACGTCGGCGGGTACACGCCGTTCGAGGCCGACGTCACCGACCTGGCGGGCGCGGGTGAGCAGGTTCGGATCACGATCGGCGTGAACAACGAACTGACGAATGAGACGATTCCGCCCGGGACGATGTCGACGACCGCGGCGGGCCGTCGCAAGCAGGCGTACCGCCATGACTTCTCCAACTACGCGGGGCTGGCTCGCTCGGTGATCCTGTGTTCGGTTCCCGAGACGCGCGTGACCGACATCACCGTCAGGACCGACCTCGACGGGTCCACCGGTGCCGTGGATTACCGAGTGGAGACCTCGGGAGATGCCGATGTCCGCGTCGTGCTCTCCGACGCCGCCGGAACCGAGGTCGCCACCGCGGAAGGTGCGTCGGGCCGGCTGACCGTGCCGGATGCGGAACTCCGCGTGAGCGAGCCCGCCTTCTCTCCGACGATGTTCGACGACAACACCCAGGCGGCGCACGCCCAGGGCATCCGAGAATTGATCGACCGCGACAAGAACCACCCGAATGTGGTGATGTGGTCGATCGCGAACGAGCCCGACTCCGTCGAGGAGGGCGCCCGCGAGTGGCGCCCGAAGGCGGCCGCCTTCGCTCTCCGCGACCGGTGGCTTGCCGCCGCAGAAGGGGTGTGAACGTGAGCGATTCATCCCTGGCGCCCGCCGTCGAGCGGCTCGGACTCCTGTCATCCGACGCTCTGCTGCCGGCTGATCCGCGGACGCGCGACATCACCCGGGACCTCTACGCCGAGGTGGCATCGGCACCGATCATCTCGCCGCACGGTCACGTCGACCCTCGACTGCTCGTCGACGATGCTCCCTTCCGCGATCCCGCCGAGCTGCTGGTGACGCGGGATCATTACGTGACGCGCATCCTCCACTCGGCGGGGGTGCCGCTCTGGGAGCTGGGTCTGGATGTGAATCGGCCTGTGGATCCACGCGAGGCGTGGCGCCGACTGGCAGAGAACTGGCATCGCTTCGCCGGGACGGCGAGCGGGTACTGGCTGACGCACGAGCTGTCCTCGCTGTTCGGGATCGAGGAAGAGCTCGGCGAGGGGTCGGCCGATCGCACGTACGACCGCATCGCGGCGGCGCTGGGGGAGCCGGAGTTCCGCCCGCGTGCGCTCTTCGACAGGTTCGGCATCGAGGTGCTGGCGACGACCGACGATCCGCTCGATGACCTCGAGCCGCATCGCCTCCTCGCCGCGGACTCGTCCTTCAGGGGCCGCGTGCTCCCCACCTTCCGCCCGGACGCCTACGTCGACCCGGACGCGGCTATGTTCACCGAGAACGTGAACAGGCTCCTCGCCGCGACCGGGCAGCGCACCACCTTCGCCGGCTACCTCGCCGCCCTCGCCGAGCGCCGCGCGCACTTCATCGCGAGCGGGGCGGTGTCGGCGGATCACGGCGTTCTCGAACCGTTCACTGCCGACCTCACGCCGTCCGATGCCGACGGCCTCTTCCAGCAGGCGCTGTCTGGCACACTCGACCTCGCCGGCGCACGCCTCTTCCGCGGCCACATGCTGTTCCAGATGGCACGGATGAGCGTCGATGACGGCCTCGTGATGACCGTCCATCCCGGAGTGCGCCGCAACCACCACACGCCGACCTTCGAGCGGTACGGCGCCGACACCGGCCACGACATCCCGGTGCGCACCGAATACACGGAGAACCTGCGTCCGCTCCTCGAGGCCTTCGGCACCGCGCCGGGGTTCCACCTGGTGCTGTTCGCCGTCGACGAAACCCTCTACTCGCGTGAGATCGCTCCACTCGCGGGGTTCTATCCGAGCGTGTACATCGGCGCACCGTGGTGGTTCCTCGATGCGCCCGACGCGATCCTGCGCTGGCGTTCGGCTGTCACGGAGACCGCCGGCTTCTATCGCTCGAGCGGCTTCATCGACGACACGCGTGCGTTCCTCTCCATCCCGGCACGCCACGACACAGCGCGCCGTGTGGATGCCTCCTTCCTCGCGCGCCTGGTCGTGGAAGGACGCGTCTCGCTCCTCACCGCCCGCCAGATCTCACGAGACCTGGTGGGAGCCATCCCCGGAGAGGTATTCAAGCTGTGACAGACCTCACCTCCGAGCCGGGCCGCCCTCCGCGGCCGGTGCGCATCGTGCACATCGGGTTGGGCCGGTTCTTCCGTGCCCACCAGGCCTGGTACACAGCCAGGGCGACGGATGCCGCCGACTGGGGGATCGCAGCGTTCACGGTCCGCAGTCCCCGGGCAGCGGAACAGCTCGCAGCCCAGGACTTCTCCTACCCGCTCACCGTTCGGGGACCCGACGGTGACACGGAGGAGCTCATCGACAGCGTCGTCGCCGCGCACGACGGCGCGGATCTCGACGCGCTCCGTCGCTACCTGGCCTCCCCGGACGTGGCGGTGATAACGCTCACCGTCACCGAAGGCGGATACGGGCTCGACGCCAACGGCGACCCCGACCTCGCCGACGTCGAGGTGCAGAACGATCTCGATGCACTGCGAGCCGGCGCGACCACCGCTCAGACGGTGCTCGGCCGCCTGCTCCTCGGCCTCGATGCCCGCCGACGGGCCGACGCCGGACCGATCGCGATCGTGCCGTGCGACAACATCCCAGACAACGGCGCCTTCGTGGCGCGCGGAGTGACCGGGTTCGCCGCGCGGGTCGACAGCAGCCTGGCGGACTGGATCCGCTCGCACGTCTCATTCGTGAGCACGTCGGTAGACCGCATCACCCCCCAGGCGCCCTCGGGTGAGATCGTGACTGAGCCGTTCACCGAATGGGTGCTGGCCGGGGAGTTCCCCGCCGGGCGGCCGCACTGGGAGAGTGCCGGCGCCCGCTTCGTCGACGATATCGAGCCATGGGAGAACCGCAAGCTCTGGCTCCTCAACGGCGCGCACTGCATCCTCGCCTTCACCGGCATCCCGAAGGGGCTCGAGACGGTGGCGGACGCGATCACCGACCCGGAATGTCTCGCGCTGGTCGAGGACTTCTGGTCCGAAGCCGTCGCCTGCCTCCCACCCGGCACGGAGCACGAGGACTACCGGGAGCAGCTTGTCGCCCGATTCGCTAACCCCCGCATCGTCCACCGGCTCAGCCAGATCGCGACGGGAGCGACCTCCAAGGTGCAGTTCCGCTTCGCCGCGGTGGCCGAGCGCATGCTCGATGCGGGCCGCGCTCCCGCTGCCACGGCCCAGGCGACTGCGGCCTGGATCGACTGGCTCGACACCGGACCCTCCGAATCGGACCCGCGCGCGGACGAGCTCGCCGCGGCCGCGGCAACCGACGCTACGGTTCTCGCCCTCATCGAGGTCCTCTCTCCCCGGCTCGCGGCCTCCGAATCGTTCGTCGCGCGCGTGCGCGCTGCGACAGCCACGCACCCCGACGGGTTCGCCGTTCCCTCATCCCCACGGAGAGCATCATGATCATCGAAAAGGCAGAAGTCATCGTGACCAGCCCCGACCGCAACTTCGTCACGCTCAAGCTCACGACCGACGATGGATTCACCGGGCTCGGCGACGCGACCCTGAATGGTCGCGAGCTGGCCGTGGTCACCTACCTGACCGAGCACGTGGTGCCGCTGCTGATCGGTGCCGATGCGTCGCGGATCGAGGACACTTGGCAGTTCCTGTACCGCTCGGCGTACTGGCGGCGGGGCCCGGTCACGATGGCGGCGATCGCCTCGGTCGACATGGCGCTCTGGGACATCAAGGGCAAGGCGGCCGGGATGCCGGTGTACCAGCTGCTCGGCGGCGCTTCGCGCAACGGCCTGATGGCGTACGGGCACGCGTCCGGCAAGGAGCTGCCCGAGCTGTTCGACTCGATCCGCTCCCACCAGGAGCAGGGCTACAAGGCCATCCGGGTGCAGACCGGTGTCCCGACGCTGAAGGCGATCTACGGCATCGCCGCGCAGGGCGCCGACGTCGGTGACGCGACGGTCCGCTACGACCACGAGCCGGCGCGCCGCGGCGCGAAGCCCGTCGAAGAGGACTGGGACACCCGCGCCTACCTCAACCACCTGCCGGGCGTGTTCGAGGCCGTCCGCAATGAGTTCGGCCCCGACATCCCGCTGCTGCACGACGGTCATCACCGGATGACGCCGATCCAGGCGGCGCGGCTCGGCAAGGACCTGGAGCCGTACGACCTGTTCTGGCTGGAGGATTGCACGCCGGCCGAGAACCAGGAGGCTCTTCGCCTGGTGCGCCAGCACACCACGACGCCGCTCGCGATCGGCGAGATCTTCAACACGATCTGGGACTTCAAAGACATCATCCGCGACCAGCTCATCGACTACGTCCGCGGGGCCGTCACCCACATGGGCGGCATCACGTCGCTGAAGAAGACGCTCGACTACGCCGCGATGTACCAGATCAAGTCGGGCATGCACGGGCCGACCGACATCTCGCCGGTGGGAATGGCCGCGGCGATGCACCTCGGGCTGTCGATCCACAACTTCGGCATCCAGGAGTACATGAGGCACGGTGCCAAGACCGACCAGGTGTTCCAGCAGTCGTTCACCTGGACCGACGGCTACCTGCACCCCGGCGACAACCCCGGTCTCGGTGTCGAGCTCAACGTCGATGAAGCCGGCAAGTACCCCTACGCGCAGGCCTACCTGCCGTACAACCGCCTGCTCGACGGCACCGTGCACGACTGGTGATCAGCGTGCCGGAGTTCCGTCGCATCGTCGTGATGGGGGTCGCGGGTGCGGGTAAGACCACGATCGGACGGGCACTGGCGGAGGCCCTTGACGTGGCCTTCATGGACGCCGACGACCTACATCACCCGTCGAATGTCAGCAAGATGTCTGCCGGCGTGCCGCTCGAAGACAATGAAAAGCAACCACCACGTTGTTGTAGTGACAACACGACCAACAAGCGGCGAAAGGATCCCGTGAACACTTCACCGACGAATCAACCACTGCTCGGCGCTCGATCCCGACTGATCCTGCAGGTGGACGGCTTGTCGTTCAAGGATCTCAACGGCAACGGCATGCTGGACCCGTACGAGGACTGGCGACTCCCAGTAGAGGTCCGCGTCCGAGACCTGCTCGGGCGGATGACCCGATCCGAGAAGATCGGCATGATGCTCATCACCTCCCACTACATGGGGAAGTCCCGGATCATCGGCGACCCGACGCAAGGCATCCTCAACTCCCACGAGAAGTGGTCGACCGAGAACTTCTGGGCCGACGAAGGCTCAAGCTTCCGGCACTTCGACCAGCCCGTGCTCGAATACGTCGGCAGCGAGAAAGCGATCCTCGAGCTGGGCCTGCGCTACCTGATCGTGCGGGACAACCCGCGTTCCGACGACCTCGCTACCTGGGTGAACGCCCTGCAAGAGCTCGCGGAGTCATCGACCCACGGCATCCCCGTCGTCATGGTGAGCAACCCGCGCAACCACGTGTCGGACGTGACGATCTTCGGCATCGCTGAGGCCGCCGACCAGATGTCGCGCTGGCCGGGTGAGCTGGGGCTCGCGGCGACGCGGGACGCCGGTCTGGTCGAGGAGTTCGGGCGGCTCGCGGCGCGGCAGTGGCGTGCGGCGGGAATCACCAAGGGCTACATGTACATGGCCGACATCGTCACCGAGCCGCGCTGGTCCCGCGCGTCCGGTACCTTCGGCGATGACCCGGGGCTCGCCGCCGACATGATCGCGGCTGTCACGCGGGGCTTTCAAGGTTCCCGGCTCAGCAACTCCTCGGTCTCGCTGACCACCAAGCACTTCCCCGGCGGAGGTCCTCGTGATCGGGGCCACGATCCGCACTTTCACCACGGACGCCTCCAGCCGTATCCGACCGAGGGAAGCCTGTACCGGTACCACCTTCCCGTCTTCGCGGCGGCAATCGAGGCCGGTACCACGTCAGTGATGCCGTACTACGCGACGACCGTCAACTCGCGTTCCGCGCCGCAGCTGAAGGGCAGCCGGCCCTTCGACGAGGTGGGATTCGGCTTCGACCGCTACCTCATCGAAGAGGTGCTGCGCGGTGAGTTGGGCTTCACCGGGTACGTCAACTCTGACACCGGGATCTCGACCGGCATGCCGTGGGGTGTGGAAGACCTGAGCCGGCCCGAGCGGTTCGCTAAGGCGATCGACGCCGGCGTGAACGTCTTCTCGGGCGACGGCAATCCGAGGCACCTCCTGGATGCGGTGGAGCAGGGGCTCGTGACCGACTTTCAGCTCGACACCAGTGTGTCATTCCTCCTTGCCGAGATGTTCGAGCTCGGTCTCTTCGAGAACCCGTACGTCGACCCCGCCCTGGCTCAGGCCGTCGCCGAGGACCGCGAGATCCAGTCACTCGCCGACACGGCGCACCGCCGGTCGATCGTGCTGCTGCGCAACGATGCGAGTCTGTTGCCGCTCTCGACGCCCGAGACCCGCCTCTACGCCGAGGTGTTCACGGGCACGGGAGCGGAAGAAGAGACCGCGCGCTTCCGGCGCGAGGTCGAGGCGGCGCTCGAACCCGGCGCCGACATCGCGCTGACGGACTCCGTCGAGTCGGCCACGCACGCCGTGCTCTGGGTGCGTCCCGCCATGTCGGTGCTCAACGACCGCTCCGGCAAGGAGATGTCGATCGAGCTGGACGCCGAGACCGGTATCGACCGTCAACGCATCGTGAGCATCGAGGAGCGGATCCCGACGATCCTGGTGGTGAACTTCACCAATCCGTGGCTGATCGACTCGATCGCGCCCGCGGCAGCCGCGGTGGTCGGCACCTTCGGCGTTCTCACCGACGCGCTCGTCGACGTTCTCCGCGGCACCGTCACCCCCACGGGCCGGCTTCCGTACACCATCCCAGCCGACGCGGATGCCGTAGAAGGCAAGGCCCCCGACATCCCGGGTGCGGCCGAACCGGAGCACTACGCGTACACGGATGCCGTCGGCGCCCGCTACGAGTTCGGGTACGGGCTCACCCGCTTCTAGACCGTCCTCCTCGAAAACACCGCAGGAAAGGAAAACAATATGCGAATAGCCAATCGGCAAGGGCGTGCCATACTCGTCCGCGACGGCGACGCTGCACACCTCGAGGCTGCAGACATAGAGACCGCGACCGCGGGGCGGTTCTCATCAGACCCGGCCCACGCGTTCGAACGCTGGGACGAACTCGCCGCCTGGTTCACCGAGTCCGGATCTGCCGTTGCAGGGTGGGAGCCGATTGAGGCTTCGCATCTGGGGCCGCCAAGTCCCTCGCCCCGCCAGATCTTCGCGATCGGGGTCAACTACTCCGCGCACGCCGATGAGACCGGCATCGCCGTTCCCGAGCATCCGATGGTCTTCACCAAGTTCGCCTCGGCGCTGACCGGGCCCGAGACTCAGGTGTCGTTGCCAACCGAGACGGTCGACTGGGAGATCGAGTTGGTCGTTGTGATCGGCCGGCAGGGTGCGAACATCCCCGCCGACGCCGCGTGGGATCACATTGCCGGACTGACGGTTGGTCAAGACATCTCGGAACGCACATTGCAGATGGCGGGGAAGTTCCCGCAGTTCAGCCTCGCCAAGTCCTATCCCGGATTCGCGCCGACCGGCCCCGTCGTCGTTTCGCTCGACGAGTTTGACGACCTGAACGCGATCCCGCTGCGTGCCACGGTGAACGGGCGCGTGGTGCAGGAAGGCTCCACGGCACAGCTGATCTTCGGCATCCCGACCCTCATCGAACGGATCTCTGCCGTCTGCACGCTTTATCCGGGCGATCTGATCTTTACGGGCACCCCCGACGGCGTCGGGATGGGCCGTACTCCTCCGGTGTACCTGAAGCCCGGCGATGAGCTGGTCAGTGAGGTGCCCGGCGTCGGCATCTTGCGTCAGACGTTCGAGAAGAACTGACATGCGACGGTGGATGCTCGGTGCGGCGGCAACCCTCGCGGTGATCGTCTGGTCGGTCTCGGACTACATGCGTTGGCGCGCCCTCGGGGTCGGCGGCCTTCCCCCCACGATGTGGGGGTGGCTGAGGGTCACACACATGCGTATCCGAGCCGGCGACCCGTTTTCCGTGCGCACAGATGGCGTGGCGCACCCTGAGATCGCCGCGCTTCCCGCGAGGTCGTCGCCGCGGCCCGCGATCGCTCCTCATCCGGTTCCCCACCGGGTACTAGACCAGCACGCCTCGGCGGACCTCGTCTTGGACCTCGAGGGCGTCTTTGACGATTTCATCGCCACGGCCGACTCGTCGATCGAGTACCGGACTAGCAGTTGGGAAAGGCACAACAAGGCGCTGTTCCTCACCGCGTCACCGCGGTGGCGCGAGGGAGCTCGCTTGGAGTTCGGCCACTTCCACCCCTCGGACGGCTCCATGCACGTCATTCTCTCGCCCGCCGACGCCGCCATCGTCGTGGAGCGGTCATGGGGCGAGCTTCACCCGCTGGCGGGGAAAATGCTGGATCTGCCCGCCACGTACACACTCCTGTATCCGCCTCGCGATCGGGACGACCTGACGGTGGTGCGGACGATACTTCAAGCCGCGCTGGTCGCCACGGCGGAGCGCTCCGCGGTCGCATGACCCGCATGCCGTCGCTGGACCGATGCAGCGTCGTCACCGTTGTACACGCTCGGAATCTGCGAAGCAGAGTATTGCGTCATGAGATCACTTGACGAGGGACTCCGGCAAACGATCGTGCGGCGGAGATCCTCGTCAATGTCACCGCACTTCGAGTAGCCCTGCGACGTTTATCGCTGAGAGCCTGGTAAGGCTTGGCACCCCATCAAGTCACGGTTGTCACTGTGGCCGATCTCACGGGCAATGCGCGAGGGCGGAAGTATCCCCCTAGAAGGCCGGCCGGATCACCGGCCACAGATGGACCAATATCAGCCGCTGGAGACGGGACACGGAACTGTCGGCGGCGCGGTGAAAAGGGAACACTCAACGATTGGAGAGTGATCACTTTGGAGGACTGGGCACTGACTCGCAGGTTGGCTGCGGGGGGCCGCGGTCGTGCAGGTCGCGAATGCGCGCCATCCGACGCACTGGCCCTTGACCTCGGCATCCTGATGTGTACAGTGTGAACATACGCACTCGCACACTCGGAGGTTCCGATGCAGAGCACGACCCAGCAAGCCCTTCCGCCCGTCGTCGATGCCGAGACGTGGCGCCGCGAGCTCGCCGAACTCCGCGTCCGCGAGAAGGCGGCGACGCGCGAACTCGACGCGATCGCCGCGCAGCGACGCCGGCTGCCGATGGTCGAGCTGCCCGACTACACCCTCGTCGGCAAGGACGGATCCGTGCGCCTGGCCGACGTCTTCGAGGGCAGGTCGCAGCTCATCGTCTACAACCACATGTGGTTCGAGGGCAAGGAATGGCACTGCCCCGGCTGCACCGGTCTCACCTCGCAGTACACGCGTCTCGACTTCCTCGAGGCGTACGATGCCCGCTTCGTGATCGTGACCCAGGGCCCGATCGACGAGGCGCTCGCGTACCGCGAGAAGACCGGCAACCGCATGGAGTGGTACTCGACAGCCGACAGCCCGTTCGGCGCCGACATGGACGCACCCGCCGGCGGCGGGTTCGCCGTGAACGTGTTCCTCCGCGACGGCGACACGGTGTACCGCACGTGGCACACGAACGGCCGCGGCACCGAGCAGCTGAGCCACACGTTCCCGCTCATCGACCTGCTGCCGTACGGCAGGCAGGAGATGTGGCAGGACTCGCCGGAGGGGTGGCCGAAGTCCGACACCTACGACGGCTGGTTCACGTCGCAGAAGATCGCCGAGCTGTACGGCCCGGGTTCGGCGCGCGACTGAGAGCGGGATGCCGCGCTCCGCGACTGCGGCCGGGGCGCGGCATCCTGCGTCATATCGCGCACCGGCGCTCGCTCAGCGGCCGGTGGCGCGACGGGTCAGTACCAGTCGGTGGCCTGCGAGTGACCCCACGCGGCGCAGGGGGTGCCGTACGAGCCGGCGATGTAGCCGAGGCCCCAGGCGATCTGCGTTTTAGCGTTGCTCTGCCAGTCGGCGCCGGCGCTGGCCATCTTGTTGCCGGGGAGCGACTGCGGGATGCCGGTGGCGCCGCTTCCGGAGTTGTAGGCCTGGTAGTTCCAGCCCGACTCCTTGTTCCACAGCGACTCGAGGCACGAGAACTCGCCGTCGCCCCAGCCGTAGTGCGAGGCCGCCATCTGGCGTGCGGTCGCCTTGGCGCCGTCGGGCGTGTTGGCGGCGGCGAGGGCGGCAGCTGCCGCCTCGGCCTGGCGCTGCGCCTCGGCGGCGGCTGCGGCGGCCGCGGCGGCCGCTTCCTCCGCGGCCTTCTGCGCCTTGGCGGCGTCGAGGTGCTCGCGCAGCTCGGAGATGCGCGCCGAAACCCGAGCGGTGACGCGGTTCGCGTCGGCGGTGATCCCGGGCACGAGGAGCATGGGAACGAGGTCGAGCTTCGACAGGCGGTCGGCCGCGTCCTCGAGGGAGGCGGTGTCGATCGATGTGTCGGGCAGGCCGATGTCGAGGCCGGATGCGGCGATGTCGGTGGTCACCGCGGCAGCCTCGGTGAGCGCGACGCGCGCGGCGAGCACCGAGCCCTGGGCGTCGACGCGGATGTCGCGGAGGGTCGCTTCGGGCGCGGTGGCCGAGGCGATGGCCGACGCGGCCAGCGGGGCGGCGTTGGCGAGGGTCGGCGAGGCCAGCGTCAGGCCCGTTGTGAGGGCGATGCCGAGGGCGGCGCCGGCGGCGACGGCGGGGACGAAGAAACGGCCGCGGCGGCGGCGGGCAGAAGTGAGTGACGAGTCTGAGTGCATGACGAACGTACGATCCTTCGGGGTTTCGCGCCGCGGGTATCGGCGCCGTGCGCCCTCGGGGCGGACGCACAAGTGCCCGAGTCTGCCTCATGCCGTCTGGACGAGTCCCGGTGTTTTCCTGAACGAATCGTGGGAGGCGTTTTCCCTGAAACTCCTGATCCGGGGCACGAGAAGGTGCTTTCCACCGTCGAGAACGAAAGGGGGGAGGATGCCGGAGTCCCGGCATCCTCCCCCCTTCAGGTAAGCGATTCAGGCGGTGCGATGCGCCGTGTAGTAGCCGAGCAGGGCGCGGGTCGAGGCGTCCTGCGCGGCGATCGCCTCCGCGTCTCCCTCGATCGCCGGGGCGATCTGCAGGGCGAGCTGCTTGCCGAGTTCGACACCCCACTGGTCGAACGAGTTCACTCCCCAGATCACGCCCTGGGTGAAGGTGATGTGCTCGTACAGCGCCACCAGCTGGCCGAGCACCGACGGGGTGAGCGCCGGGGCGAAGATCGACGTGGTCGGCTTGTTGCCCGCGAAGGTGCGCGCGGCGACGAGGGCGCCGGTGGTGCCCTCGGCCTCGACCTCTTCCGCCGTCTTGCCGAACGCCAGCGCCTTGGTCTGCGCGAGGAAGTTCGACAGGAACAGCCCGTGCACGTCGCGCCCGTCGTCCGACAGCGGGTAGGCGGGGTTCGCGAAGGCGATGAAGTCCGCCGGGATCAGCCGGCTGCCCTGGTGGATCAGCTGGTAGAAGGCGTGCTGGCCGTTCGTGCCCGGCTCGCCCCAGAACACCTCGCCGGTATCGGTCGTCGCAGGGGAGCCGTCCCAGCGCACGGACTTGCCGTTCGATTCCATCGTCAGCTGCTGCAGGTACGCGGCGAAGCGGCTGAGCTGCTGGGCGTAGGGGAGCACCGCGTGCGACTGGGCGCCGAGGAAGTTGGTGTACCAGACGTTCAGGAGACCCATCAGCACGGGCACGTTGCGCTCGAGCGGGGTCGTGCGCACGTGCTCGTCGACCGCGTGGAACCCGGCGAGCAGCTCGCGGAACACGTCGGGCCCGAGCTCGATCATGAGCGACAGGCCGATGGCCGAGTCGACCGAGTAGCGGCCGCCGACCCAGTCCCAGAACCCGAAGGCGTTCGCTGTGTCGATGCCGAAGGCGGCGACCTTGTCGAGCGCCGTCGACACGGCCACGAAGTGGTGGGCGACGGCATCCGTCCTCGCCTCGTCCGAGCCGTCGATCGCGCCGGCCGCCTCGAGGCCGGCCCAGAGCCAGTCGCGGGCGAGCCGCGCGTTCGTCAGCGTCTCGAGGGTCGTGAACGTCTTCGACGCGACGATGAACAGCGTCGTCTCGGGATCGAGCCCCTTCGTCTTCTGCGCGAGGTCGGTCGGGTCGATGTTCGAGACGAACCGCGCCTCGATGCCGGCGGTCGCGTAGGGCTCCAGGGCCGCCGAGATCATGACGGGGCCGAGGTCGGACCCGCCGATCCCGATGTTGACGATATGGGTGACCTTCTTGCCGGTCGCGCCAGCCCACTCGCCGGAGCGCACGCGGTCGGCGAACGCCGTCATCGCGGTCAGCACCGACTGCACGTCGGCATCGATGTCCTGCCCGTCGACGACCAGCCGGGGCTGGGCGCCCTCTGGGCGGCGGAGCGCCGTGTGCAGCACCGCGCGGTCCTCGGTGGTGTTGATGTGCTCGCCGGCGATCATCGCGGCGTAGCGCTCGGCGACCCCGGTCTCCTCGGCGAGGCGCACGAGGGCGGCGAGGATCTCGTCGGTCACGAGGTTCTTCGACAGGTCGACGTGCAGGTCGGCGAGCCCGAAGCTCAGCCGTTCTGCGCGGCGCGGGTCGATCGCGAACCAATCGCGCAGATCGGGGGCGAACAAATCGCGGAGGGAGCTGAGCTCGGCCCAGGCGGACGTGGTGGTGGCATCGACGGGAGCGGTCACGCCCCCTAAAGTACCCGCGCCGATGCGCGCGTTGGTTACGCGTTACTCACCGGCGGTCGGTGTTCGTTGTGAGCGCGCCTACCCTTGAGAAGGAGGTGCCATGCCCTATCCCTCACCCGACCTGCGCCTGATCGCCGTCGATATGGACGGCACGCTGCTCGACGGCGACGGTCGCATCCCCGACGCTCTGTGGCCGCTGCTCGACCGTCTGCACGCCCGCGGCATCCGCTTCGCTCCGGCGAGCGGGCGCCAGCTCGCGACGCTCCAGCACGCCTTCGCCGACCACCTCGACCACATGGTGTTCATCGCCGAGAACGGCGCCTACGTCGTCGAGGGCGAGAGCGAGATCAGCTCGGACGCGATGGATACCCCTTTCACGGCATCCCTCGTCGCCCGCCTGCGCGCGCTCGCCGCGGCGGGCCGCAACCTCGGCGTCGTCGTGTGCGGCAAGCGGTCCGCCTACATCGAGCGCGCGGATGCGCCGTTCCTCGCGGAGGCGCAGAAGTACTACGCGCGCCTGCAGGTCGTCGGCGACCTGCTCGAGGTCGACGACCAGATCCTCAAGGTGGCGATCTTCGATTTCGCGGCGGCGGCGACCACGGCCCCCGCGCTCGACGACCTGCGCGCGACGCACCAGGTGGTGGTCTCGGGGCACCACTGGATCGATGTCATGAACCTCGGCGTCAACAAGGGCGTGGCCTTGCGCCGGTTGCAGGCGGCGACAGGGATCACGCACGAGCAGTCGGCCGTGTTCGGCGACTACCTCAACGACCTCGAGATGATGGATGCCGCGGCACTGTCGTTCGCGATGGCCAACGCGCACCCGGATATCGCGGCCCGGGCGCGCTTCCGCGCTCCCTCGAACCTCGACCACGGTGTCATCACCACGATCGAGAAGCTCCTCGACGGCGTGCCTGACGCCGTCGCCTGAGTCGGCGCGTCCCGTTCGTGAGCCGTCAGCGCGGGAGCGGCATTCATCCGGCGCGCGTCCGGCCGCGTCGGCCCCGCGTCGACCGCCGCGCTCGGTAGCGTGGCCTGCATGGCTGTGAGTCAGACCAGGCGGGCGCGCGCGGCGCGGCGCCGTGCGCGACGCGTGGCCGCCGCGGACAACGACCTCACCCTCGACGAGTGGGAGGCGCTGCTCGAGGCGTGGGCCTCGTGCGCGTACTGCGGCACCGCGGTAGGCCCGTTCCAGAAGGACTGCGTGCTGCCCATCTCGCGCGGCGGCCGGTACACGTTCGAGAACGTCGTCCCTGCGTGCCGCTCGTGCAACGCGAGCAAGAGCAATGACGAGGTCACCGGGTGGCTGCGCCGCAAGCGTCTCGACGAGCGCGCCTTCCTACTTCGGCACGTCGAGGTGCTCCGCGCCTGGCGCGACACGGCGGAGGTGGTCGTAGAGGAGGCCGAGGAGGAGGTGGGTGCGCCGTGACGGTCGATATCCGTCCGTACGAGTCCCGCGACTGGCACGCCATCTGCCGCATCCACGATGCCGCCCGCCTCGATGAGCTGAGGGGCGCCGGCCTGCTCGAGGCTTACCTCGACCTCGCCGCCACCTTCGAGAACGAAGGCCTGTTCGACGACCAGGTGTGGGTCGCCGAGTGCGAGGGGCGCGTCGCCGGCTTCATCGCGGAGCGTCGACCAGGAGGGCGGCGAGATCACCTGGATCTACGTCGACCCCGCCCGCTATCGCCGCGGCATCGGCCGCGCGCTCGTCGAGCACTTCATCGCGCGGGCGGGCGGGCCCGTCTCGACGTCCTGCGTGATGAGCTGATGAAGGACCGATCGGATGCCGCCACCCCGGTCGCCACGGTGACCGAGGGTGTCCTCCGCCACATCCTGCGCCACATCGACATCTACCGCCGCGAGCTGGCGGACGGGGGAGGGACGCTGCACGCGATGCTGAGCCGGCACTTCCGCGGCACGACCGAGATCCTGCTGGAACGCGGGCGCATACGGCTCCCGCTGACGGCCGACGGCGTCGCGGACTCGGCCGTCGCGGACGCCGCCGCATGCTTCCTCGCCGACGGCACGGTGGGCGTCATCGACGGATGGCTGCGGCATCCCCGTCCCCGTGTCGAGGACTTCCTGCGCGTCTATCTCGCACTGCTGCCGGAATGGTGGCCGCACCGCCCCGCGGTCTGACCGCCGGGCCGGCGGTCACGCCCGGTCGGACCGCCCGAGCAGCGCGATGCCGTCGAGCACCGCACGGTGCGTCGCGGGTGAGGCCAGCACCCGGAAGTGCCCGGCCGCAGGCACCGTGATGTTGGTGGCGCCGTCCAGGGCGCTGCCCTCGGGGATGTGCGGGTCGAACGGGCCGAAGATCGAGACGATGCGCCCGTTGATCGAGGTCTCGCGCCCGAGCTTGACGATCGTCTCGTCGTCGGGGAGGAACGCCCGAATGCTCGGATCGACGAAGATGCGTGCCCGCCGGGCGCCGGCGAAGGGGGTCGCGACGGCCACCAGTCCGAGGAGGCCGAGCGGACGTGTGCCGGTGCGCGGCGTCGCCGCGGCGGCGGCATCCGACGGGTCCTCGCCCGAAGTGGCGGCCTTCGCCGCCTCGACCGCGGCGCCGGAGGTCACCAGTACGTGCTTGCCGATGAGCCCGCCCTTGCTGTGCGCCACGAGCACCACACCGGCCCATGGCGCCGCGGCGTCGGCGAGCACGCGCTCGAGGCGGTCGGCGGTGTCGGGGATGCTGCGGCGGTTCACGCCGAGTCCGTGGACCACCCGCACCCGGTGCCCCGCGGCTGCCAGGGCATCTCCGAGGGGGCGGAGGAAGGTCCAGTGCTCGTACACCCCGGGGACGAGGTACACCTCGGGAAGCGCGGGGTCGCCCTGGCGCCAGGAGGCCGGGATGGGACGCGGCCGGCCGATCGACCAGGGGAGCGAGAGCACGGCGAACTGGCGTCGCGCCGCATAGAGGTAGTCGGCCGCCCACCACAGGGCATGCCGTACCGGCGAGGAGCGCGGGGCTGCGCCGGACGCGGCACGGTCGACCATGGTGCGCAGTCTACGAGGGGGGCGGCAGGGCCGTGCCGCGCACGCCCGTGATCGCCGCTTCCACGACGGATGCCGCGAGCGCGTCGACGACGGGTGCCGGCTGCCAGCGCACGGGGCCGTGTACCGCGATCTCGGCGAAGCCGTGGACCGCCGACCAGCACGCCCACTCGGCGTAGGGTCGTCGATCGGGGGCGAGGGCCCCGGCATCCACCATCGCGTCGAGCGTGTCCATGAGCAGGCTGAACGGGGCGACGATCTCGTCGTCGAGAGTGACGATGGCGTCGCTGGCGTGGGTGTCCTGCGTGAAGAAAGCGGTCTCGAACCAGCCGGGTTCCGCCCGGGCGAAGTCGATGTACGCCAGCCCGACGCGGCGCAGGCGCTCGATGGTGGCCGCTGCGGGCGCGAGGCCGCCGGGGGTCGCGGCCACGCGAGCGGTGATCGCGGCGGCGAGTGCGAGCTGCGCCTCGCCGGCGACGGCCCGCACGAGAGCATCGCGGTCGGCGAAGTGCCGGTACGCCGCGTTGGGCGAGACGCCGGCGGCGCGGGTCGCCTCTCGGAGCGTGACCGCGCCGGGACCGCCGGTGCGCGCGAGCTGCAGTCCTTGCCCGATCAGGGCCTGTCGGAGGTCACCGTGATGATAGGTGCGCACGGGTGAAGTCATTGCGTCCTCCCGCCCGGGTGTGTACGGTGTGAACATTGCATGTGAACAGTGTCCACATCGAGCTTAGACCCTCGCTCTTCCCTCCCCGACCGAGAACACGCCTAAGGAATCGACATGAGTCAGACGAGCCCCGCAGGGCCCGCCGCGTCCGACGAAGAGCTTCACGCACAGCCCGGTCCACGGACGCTGCGCGCGTTCTACCAGGTGCTCGTCAACACGGCGCTCGCGAATGTGACCAGCAGTTTCCTGTGGTTCGCCCTGACGTTCTGGGTGTACCTCGAAACGCAGTCGGTGCTCGCCACGGCCATCATCGGCGGCTCGTACATGCTGCTCGTCGCGGTGTTCGGCGTGGTGTTCGGCGTGATCGTCGACCGCATGAAGAAGAAGGCCGTCATGCTGCTGTCGAGCATCGTGACCACGGTCGCCTATCTGCTCGCGGGCGTGATCTTCCTGACCACACCCGAGAGCGCGCTGCTCGACTGGACCGGCCCCTGGTTCTGGGCGTTCGCCGGCGTCATCCTCGTGGGCGGGGTCGTCGAGAACCTCCGCAACATCGCGCTGTCGACGACGGTCACCCTGCTCGTGCCCGGGGAGCGCCGCGATCGCGCGAATGGCCTGGTGGGCGCGGTGCAGGGCATCGCGTTCATGGTGACGAGCGTCTTCTCCGGGCTGTCGATCGGTCTCCTCGGCATGGGGTGGACGGTCGCCATCGCCATCGCCGCCACCGGCGTCGCGCTGGTGCACCTGCTGTTCGTGCCCATCCCGAGCGGGGCGTCATCCACGTGGAGGGCGTGGCGCGTGCGGGCTTCAGCTTCCGCGGTGTGATCCCCGCGGTGATGGCGGTGCCGGGGCTGCTCGCGCTCATCCTGTTCGCGACGTTCAACAACCTCGTCGGCGGCGTCTTCATGGCCCTCATGGACCCGTACGGGCTGACACTGTTCTCGGTCGAGGCGTGGGGCATCGTCCTCGGTGTGACCAGCTTCGGCTTCATCATCGGCGGGGCGCTCGTGGCCAAGTTCGGACTCGGCAAGAACCCGGTCCGCACCTTGCTGCTGGTCAACATCGGGATCGCGCTGCTCGGTATGACCTTCGCCATCCGGGAGTGGTGGTGGCTGTACGCCCTCGGCATCCTGATCTTCATGGCCCTCATGCCGATTGCCGAGGCGTCCGAGCAGACGATCGTGCAGCGCGTCGTGCCGTATGAGAAGCAGGGCCGCGTCTTCGGTTTCGCCGCGAGCGTGGAGTCCGCCGCCGCGCCGGTCTCGGCATTCCTCATCGGTCCGATCGCGCAGTTCTGGCTCATCCCCTACATGGAGTCGCCGCAGGGACAGGACACCTTCGGCTGGCTGCTCGGCGACGGTGAGGCTCGGGGCATGGCGCTGGCGTTCGTCGGGGCGAGCCTCGTGCTGCTCCTTGTCGTGCTGCTCGCGTTCGTCTCGAAGCCCTACCGCGAGCTGTCGGATGCGTACGCCGCAGCGCCCCCGTCACTGCACACGGATGACGAGGGCACGGATGCCGTAGCCGCGGGCGTCCGCCCGGCGGCAGACGATCTGCGCTCAGGGCTGCGCTGACGCCCGGACGAGGCCCCGTGCCGCCGCGGCGATCGCGTCGGCCTCGGCCGCGAGGCCCGGCGCCCATGCGGCGAGGGCGGCGCGGCTGCGCTCGGCGATGATTCGCGCCTGTTCGGCCGCGATGCCGAGCTGGCCGAAGTGGTGCAGATAGAGCGCCGCGGTCCGCTGGAACTGCGGCGCGAACGACGTCCCAGCTCACGGCCGCGGGCGACCGGGTCGGCGGTGGTGGAGGTGAAGGTGCGGAGTTCCATGGGTTCCTTGCGATTCTTCCGGTCGTCGAGCGAGAGAGGAACGAGGCAGGCGAAACGTTGCGCGGGCGCCCCGGAGCGTCTCGTCGGGCTTTGCTCGTTCAGCGACCGCGGGCCGACGGCATGTTCAGAGCTCGGGCGTGCGCGGCGGCGCGGTCCGCCGCGGGCGGAGCGCCTCGAACGCGGCGGCCCAGGCGAGCAGCTCGGGGTCGCTGTACGCACGCCCGGCGATCGTCAGCCCGACCGGCATGCCGATGTCGTCCATCGTGCCCATCGGAACGGTGATGGTCGGCACGCCGAGGTGGCGGATCGCGAGGTTGCCGTTCGCGACCCAGACGCCGTTGCGCCAGCCGAGATCGGCGGACGCCTCGTTCACGTCCATGTCGGCGGGGCCGACGTCGGCGACGGCGGGGAAGACCACGGCGTCGAGGCCCAGGTCCGACATCCACTCCTCCAGGTCGCGGCGGCGGGTCTCCTCGAGGCCGCGCACGCCGTCCTCGATCTCGGGAATGTCGGTGAACGACGCGTACGGGTGCTCGCCCACCTGTGCGGGGTAGGTCGCGATGTCGTCGTCGAACCCGGTGTAGCGGTCGGCAAGTGCGCCGGGCGGATGCGGGAAGATCGCAGCCGGGTCGACGTCGTCGAGCCGGTCGAGTGCCGGGTCTCCGTTCGCCCGCAGGAAGTCGTCCCACGCCCAGGCCGAGAGATCGACGATCTCGCGGTGCAGGAACTCCGGGCTCACGAGTCCGCGCGTCATGACGGTGGGCGCCCCCGGGCGGTCGCCCTCGTAGTTCGTCACGACGGGGAAGTCGACCTCCACGATCTCGGCGCCGGCGGACTCCAGATCGCGGCGAGCCGTCTCCCAGAGCGCGATCACCGACGCGCGGGTCTCGACGCGCGTGCCCGTCGGTCCGCCGATGCCGCCGTCGGGGTTCGTGCCGGCCTCGGCGTCGGCGTTGATGTACATCCGCGGCACGCCGAAGCGGCGGCCGGCGAGCGTCGCGCGGGCCGTGTCGGGGTCGGCCGAGCCGAGCGCCGGGTACGAACCCGGGCGTGTGGCGGCGGTATCCGGAAGCGGGATCCACGGCTGAGTGCGCCAGAAGTCACCGCGGGTCTCGGGGTCGCGGGCGACGAGCACGTCGAGGATCTCGAGCATGTCGGCCATCGTGCGCGTGTGCGGCACGACCACGTCCATGGTGGGCACGAGCGGCCAGTTGCCGCGCACCGAGATCACACCGCGCGAGGGCGTGTACGCGCACAGCGCGTTGTTCGACGCCGGCGCCCGGCCGCTCGACCAGGTCTCCTCGCCGAGCCCGAAGGCGGCGAACGACGCGGCGGTCGCGGTGCCCGAGCCGTTGGACGATCCCGATCCGAACGCCGAGGTCAGGTAGTCCGCGTTGTACGGACTCTCGGCGCGGCCGTACACGCCGCGCTGCATGCCGCCGTTGGCCATCGGGGGCATGTTGGTGAGGCCGATCAGCACGCAGCCGGCCGCGCGCAGCCGCTCGATCGAGAATGCGTCGCGCTGTGCGACGAGGTCGGCGAACGCGGGCGAGCCCGCCGCCACCGTGAGCCCCTTCGCCAGGAACGAGTCCTTCGCCGTGTACGGGATGCCGTCGAGCGGCCCGAGCGTACGGCCCTCGGCGCGCCGGACATCGGATGCCGCAGCCTCGGCCCGCGCATCGGGATTGCGCACGACCACGGCGTTGAGCGCGGTGCCGGTGCCGGGCGCGTCGAACGCGTCGATGCGGGCGAGGTACGCGTCGAGGAGCTCGACGGCGGTGACGGCGCCGGACTGCAGCGCCGAGCGGAGCTGGGCGATCGTCGCCTCGACGACCGGGAAGTGGCGGGTCACCGGGTCACCGCCGGCTGCTGCTGCGTGATGCAGTGGATGCCGCCGCCGCCGGCGAAGATCTGGCGGGCGTCGACGGTCACCGCGCGGCGCCCGGGGTAGGCGGCCTCGAGGATCTCCCGCGCCTGCGCGTCCGCGCGCTCCTCGCCGAAGCCGCAGGCGATCACGCCGCCGTTGACGACGAGGTGGTTGACGTAGCTGTAGTCGACGAAGCCCTCGCCATCGCGCAGCGTCTCGGGTGCGGGCAGATCGATGATGTCGAAGCTGCGGCCCGCGGCATCCGTCTGCTCCGACAGGAACGCGCGCAGCGCGCGCGAGACCTCGAAGTCGGGGTGATCGGGGTTCTGCTGTGCGTGCAGCAGCAGGCGGCCGGGAGTCGGGATCGTCGCGACGATGTCGACGTGACCGTTGGTGCCGAAGTCGTCGTAGTCGCGGGTGAGGCCACGGGGGAGCCACACCGCCTTCGTCGCGCCGATCGTGCGGTGAAGCTCCGCCTCGACGCGCGCCTTGTCGGCGAAGCGGTTGCGGCGCGGGTCGAGCTGCACGGTCTCGGTGACGAGGACGGTGCCCTCACCGTCGACGTGGATGCCGCCGCCCTCGTTCACGAGCAGCGAGCTGACCACCTCGGCTCCCACCAACCCTGCGGTGAAGCGGGCGTGCTCGGCGGCCTCGGCCCACGACGCCCACTCGGGAGCCCCCCAGCCGTTGAAGACCCAGTCGACGGCGCCGAGGATGCCGGGGCGATCGTCGTCGACGACGAATGTGGGGCCGTGGTCGCGGAACCAGAACTCGTCGACGGGCGTCTCGACGATCTCGATGCCCGAGTCGAGCATGCGCCGCGCGCGATCGGACTTCGACGGATCGACGAGGATCGTCACCGGCTCGAAGTCTGCGACGGCGTTGGCGACGGCGCTCCACGCCGCGTAGAAGCGCTCCTGCTCGGCCGGGTCGTCGCCGAGCGTCGGCCCCTCGTTGGGGAACGCCATCCACGTGCGCTCGTGCGGATCGCCTTCGTGCGGCATCCTCCAGGCCATCGTCGCCCTCATCTCTGCTCGGCTCGCGGGGAGGTCCGGCTTCGGGTGGTCGTAATTGATCTATCGATCAATAGAGAAGATATCTATGCTGGCGAGAACATGTCAAGCACATCCTCGCGACCGCGCACCCGCAAGGCTCCCGCTGAACGCGCCGCCGAGATCGTCGCCGCGGCGACCGCGATCGCGCGCGAGCACGGTCTCAGCGCTCTCACCCTCCGCGCCGTCGCCGAGCGGGCCGGCGTCGCCTCCGGGCTCGTCGCCCACTACCAGCCGTCGATGGACGACCTCGTGGCGCGTGTGTACGCCGACCTCGTCGAGGAGGAGGTGCGCGACGTCGAGCAGGTCGTCGGCGCCATCGCCGACCCTGCGGCGCGGCTCGGCGCGCTCATCGACACCCTGATGGACGGCGCACGCGAAGAGCTCACCGTCGTCTGGGTCGAAGGGTGGGCGATGGCGCGCCGCAACGACGCGCTCGCAGTCGCGGTCCGCGCGCAGATGCAGCGGTGGCAGACGCTCGTCGAGGCGATCGTGGCGGACGGATGCCGCACCGGCGCGTTCTCGACGACCGAGCCCGGCGAGGTGGCGTGGGAGCTCATCGGCATGATCGACGGGCTCAACGCCCAGTCGCTGGCGCGCGGCACCGACACCACGCGCTTCGCCCTGCGCACCGCCCGCGCCGCCGAGGCGCTCGTGGGGGCGCGGCCCGGATCGGTTCCGGTCAGCGCATGAGCCGTATCCGATGGGATGAGATCCCGCCGGCACTCAGGGCCGCGATCGAAGACGTGCTGGGCGAGCCGGTCGTGGCGGCGCACTCGCAGCCCGGCGGCTACTCGCCCGGGTCGGCCGACCGCGTCGGCGCTGCCGCGCGGTCTCGACGACTTCGTCCGCGAGCACCACGAGGAGCTGACGGATGCCGCGGCCCGCGCTGTCGAGGACGTGCGAGGCGACCGGCTCGTGCACTTCGACACGCGCGCGCCGACAACATCCTGCTGCGCGACGACGGCACCGTCCTCCTCGTCGACTGGCCGTGGGGTGCGCGAGGCGTGCCGTGGTTCGACGCGCTGTCGCTGCTCATCAACGTCCGCCACTACGACCCCGGCGCCGACATCGAGAGACTGGTCACGGCGCATCCTGTCTTCGAGGGGATGCTGGCGGATGCCGCTACGCGCGTGCTCTCCGGGTTCGCCGGACTGTTCCTCGGCTCGTCGCTGCGGCCTGCGCCGCCGCGGATGCCGACCCTGCGCCGGTTCCAGCGCGACCAGGCCGTGGTGACGCTGGACTGGGTGCGCGAACGCTGGGAGGGTTGAGACCCGTGGGCGAGCTCGACGATCCGGTGGTGGTGCAGTTCCCGCTCCGCGGAGAGGGCTGGATGGCCGTCACGACTCCCGCCGCCCGCGTCCCGAGCCACGGTGTCGACATCCTCGGGCAGCGTTTCGCCTTCGATTTCGTGCGCGTCGACGACCGGCCGGGCGTTCACGTGCACCCGGCCTCGACCTTCACCGCCTCCACCGTGGGCGGACGCACGGACGAGTGCTACGCGTGGAACGCGCAGATCCATGCGCCGTTCGATGCGGAGGTGGTGGCGGCATCCGACGGCGTCGCCGAGCGCCGGTGGATCAATCCCGTCCGCGAGGCGGCGCGGATGGTGTGGAACGGCATCACATTCCGTCCCGACAGGATCCCGGCGATCCTCGGCAACCACGTGATCCTCCGCGCCGGAGACGTCTACGCGGGCTTCGCGCACCTCCGGCCCGGCACCGTGCGGGTGCGCGTCGGTGACGGCGTCGCTGCCGGCGACGTCATCGGCAACGTCGGCCACACCGGCAATTCGACATCGCCGCACCTGCACTTCCAGCTGATGGACTCCGCCGACCTCATGAGCGCGAAGGGCATCGCGTGCGCGTTCGCCGCCTACGACGTGCGCGTGGACGACGGCTCGTGGCGCCGCGTGGAGCGCGGCATCCCGGGCTCGCGCGAACGCATCCGCGCGATGGACGGCGGCCCGGCGGCGTAGCGTTACCGCCTCCTGCTTCGCGCCGCAAGCCCCCTCCGCGGGAGCTCGCAGCGCCGTACTTTCGGGGCAGCGAAGGGAGAACGCCATGACCACTCAGAACCCGTACCCCGGACCGATCCGCGACGACGACGACCCGATGCTCGACGACGGCACGGCCGGCGATGCCGACGGCATCCTCGACCCGATCCTCGACGCCGACGACGACCGGCCGCTCGATCCCGACTTGGACGACGACCAGCTCGACAGCGCTGCGGCCGATGAGCGCGCGGCCACCGCGGGCACCCTCGACGTCGACGATCGCCCGTGAGGCCGGGTGCACGCAACGGTGCCCGCGCGGCGGAACAGGGCCAGGATGGAGGAATGAACGCGATCCCGACCGTGATCCTGAACGACGGCGCCTGGTTCCCCGAGCTGGGCCTGGGCACCTACAACCTGCGCGGCGAGGAGGGGATCGAGGCGATGGTCGCCGCGATCGACTCCGGGTACCGCCTGCTCGATACCGCCGTCAACTACGAGAACGAGCGCGAGGTGGGCGAGGCCGTCCGCCGCAGCGGAGTGGATCGCGAGAAGCTCCTCGTCACCTCGAAGATCCCGGGGCGCCATCACGGCCACCAGGAGGCCATCGACAGCATCAAGGGATCCCTCGACCTGCTGGGCCTGGATCGCATCGATCTGCACCTGATCCACTGGCCCAACCCCAGCGTCGGCCGGTACGTCGAGACGTGGCGCGGCATGATCGACGCCCGTGACCAGGGTCTCGTGCGGTCGATCGGCGTCTCGAACTTCACGGAGGACCAGCTCACCGAGCTGATCGAAGAGACCGGCGTCGCGCCCGCCGTGAACCAGGTGGAGCTGCATCCCTATTTCCCGCAGGAAGCGCTGCGCGCGTTCCACCGGACGCACGGCATCCGCACCGAGAGCTGGAGTCCGCTCGCACGCCGCAGCGAGCTGCTGACGGAGCAGCTCATCCAAGAGCTCGCCACGGTCCACGACGTGACGCCGACGCAGGTCGTGCTGCGCTGGCACACGCAGCTCGGCAGCACGCCGATCCCGAAGTCCGCCGACCCCGACCGCCAGCGTGAGAACGCCGATGTGTTCGGCTTCACGCTCACCGACGACCAGGTCGCCGTGATCAGCGCGCTCGAGCGCGGACGCCTCTGGGACGGCGATCCCCTCACCCACGAGGAGATGTAGCCGCCCGTTCAGGCGTCGGGAAGCGCGTCGAGCCACTCGGTGAAGGTCTGGGTGCCGCGGAGGGCGTCGGCGCCGGGCAGGAGCGCACCCGAGCGGAATGCCCGGCCGAGCGTGCCCGGCGTGTTCACGACCGGCAACGGGGCGCGATAGCCGATCGCGTGCGCGTAGCGGTGCACCATGTCGGCGAGGCTCTCCTCGCGCGGACCGCCGAGGTCGGTCGTCCGTCCTGCCGGACCCTGTTCGGCGAGGTCGACGAGGTGCTCCGCCACCTCCCGAACGGCCACGGGCTGGATGCGGCCCGTCGACGCGACGTGGGCGCCGGCGTGGGTGCGATGGAACATCATCGCGGCGTACTCGTGGAACTGCGTGGTGCGCAGAATCGTCCAGGGCACGACTCCGCCGGCCACCAGTCGCTCCTGCGCGAGCTTGCCGGCGTAGTAGCCGTCGGGCGCGGCTTCGGCGCCGACGATGGTCAGCACGAGGTGATGCGGCACGCCGGCGGCCCGCTCTGCGACGAGGAGGTTCCTGGTCGCCCCGGCGAAGAACATCACCGACACGTCGGGCTTCGCCGTCACCACGTTCGTGACGTCGATCACCGCGTCGATGCCGTCGAGCGCACCAGTCAGACCGGCGCCGCTCAGCAGCTCCACGCCGGTGCGTCGCGACAGGACGACGACGTCGTGGCCGCGCCCGAGCGCGATCGCGGCGACGTGCTCGCCTGTCATCCCAGTGCCGCCGGCGATGGCGAGTCTCACGGATCCTCCTGCGTTCGCGTCGCGCAGCTACGCGCGCGTCAGTTCACGTCGCGCAGCCAGTCCGCGAACGTCTGCGTGGTCAGCACCGCATCGCTCCCCGGCAGGGCGAGGCCGGCGCGCATCGCCTTCATCTGCGATCCCGGCAGGCTCACCGAGGGGATCCATCCACGATGGCCGGTGCGCCGCGCGTATGCCTTCACCATCTCATCCAGGGCCTCCTCGCGCGGTCCGGCGAGGTCGGCGGCGCGCCCTCGCGGTGCGCCGGTCGCGAGTGTCGCGAGATGCGCCCCGACGTCGCGGGCCGCGACCGGCCGCACGCGCGCCCGCGGGGCGAGGTGCAGCGGCCCGAGCTTGGCGCGGTCGAACAGTTGCCCCGCGAACTCGTGGAACTGGGTCGCCCGCAGGATCGTCCACGGCACCGGGGAGGCCTCGACCACCAGCTCCTGCGCGAGCTTGCCGGCGTAGTAGTCGTGCGGCATCCGATCGATCCCGACGATGGAGAGCAGCACGAGGTGGGGGACGCCGGCCCGCGCGGCGGCCGCCACGAGGTTGCCGGTCGCGGTCTGGAAGAAGCGGATGGCGGCGTCGGCCGACAGCGTCGACACGTTGGAGGTGTCGACGACCGCGTCGACGCCGTCGACGGCGGAATCGAGACCTACTCCGGTGGCGAGGTCGACCCCGGTGCGGCGACTGAGCGCGACGGCGTCGTGCCCGTCCGCCCGCAACGCCTCCACGACCCGGCTGCCGACGACGCCCGTGCCTCCCGCGACAGCGACTCTCATGGCCTCGCTCCTCCCGACGATGTCTCCATCATGCACTCACGACCGGCTCATACAGCAGGTGCGACGGGGCATTCCCTCGCCTGATGGGCCTCGGTTAGCGTGGAGCCATGGCGACGACCCCCACCGACTCCACTCCCTTCGACTCGCTGGCCGACTACATCGCGCTTCCTCGCGTCGAGGCCCTCGCACTCTCGCCTGACGGGCAGACCGCCGTGCTCACGGTGGCGGCGCTCAAGAAGGACGGCACGGGCTACGAGCGCGCGCTCTGGGCCGTACCGGCCGACGGCGGGGGCGCGCCGCGACGGCTGACGCGTTCGGCCAAGGGCGAGGCGGGCGCCGCGTTCACCGCGAGCGGCGACATCCTGTTCGTGTCCGCGCGTCCCGACTCCGAAGGCGACGCCGACGACGAGTCCGGTCAGCTGTGGCTGCTGCCGGCCGCCGGCGGCGAAGCACGCCCCGTGACGCGGCTCGCGGGCGGTGTCGACGGCATCGCCGCGACCGCCGAGGCATCCGACCGCCTCGTGATCTCGGCATCCCTCCTTCCGGGGGCCGACACGCTCGAGAGCGAGGCGTCCCTGCGCGGCAAGCGCAAGGAGAAGAAGGTGTCGGCCATTCTGCACGACACCTGTCCGGTGCGCTTCTGGGACCACGACCTCGGCCCCGCGGAGCCGCACCTGCTGGCGATCGACGTCGACGCGCTCGAAGACACCATCGCCGCTGAGGTCGCGGAGGCCGCAGCCGAGGATGAGCGGGCGGCCGAGGCAGCACAGCATGCCGTGCCGGGCGCGGATGCCGACCCGTCGGCATCCGATGCGGAAGTGAAGCCGTATCCCGCGACACTGCCCCGCCCGCGCGACCTCACGCCCAAGCCAGGGCGCTCGGCCGACCACGCCGAGGCGGCCCTCACCCCGGACGGGACCACCCTCGTCGCCTCGATCGAGCGCCGCGAGCAGCGCGCCGGCCGCCGCATGATCGTCGCCATCGACACCGAGAGCGGCGAGCGCACGACGCTGTTCGACGAGGTCGACGTCGACTACGAGATGCCCGCCGTCAGCCACGACGGCACGCGCCTCGCGTATCTCCGCACCGTCAAGAGCACGCCGGCCGGTCCCACCGACTACGAGGTGTGGGTCGCGGCCGTCGACGGCTCCGGCGCCCGGCGCATCGCCGCCGACTGGGACCACTGGGTGTCATCGTTCGCCTTCGCCGCCGACGACTCCGCGCTCATCGCCACCGCAGACCACGACGGCCGAGGACCGGTGTTCCGCCTCCCGCTGGACGGCGGTGCGCCCGAGCGGCTCACCGACGACGACTTCGCGTACGCCAACGTGCTGGTCGACCGCAGCACGGGCGACCTCGTCGCCCTGCGCTCCTCGTGGGTCGTGCCCCCGCATCCGGTCCGCATCTGGGGCGACGGCACGGTCACCCCGCTCGCGACGCCGGCGGCCACTCCTCGCGCACCGGGCTCGATCACCGAGGTCGAGACCACGGCCGAGGACGGCGCTCGCGTGCGCGGCTGGCTGCTGCTGCCCGACGGCGCGTCGGCCGAGGCCCCCGCTCCGCTGCTGCTGTGGATCCACGGCGGTCCGCTCAACAGCTGGAACGCCTGGAGCTGGCGCTGGGCGCCGCTGCTCGCGGTGGCGCGCGGCTACGCGGTGCTCCTGCCCGACCCGGCGTTGTCGACCGGCTACGGCCTCGACTTCATCGCCCGCGGCTGGAACAGCTGGGGTCACAAGCCCTACACCGACCTGCTCGCCATCACCGACGCCGTCGAGGCCCGCGACGACATCGACCAGACGCGCACGGCAGCGATGGGCGCCTCGTTCGGCGGCTACATGGCCAACTGGGTCGCCGGTCACACCGACCGCTTCCGTGCGATCGTGACGCACGCCAGCCTGTGGGCGCTCGAACAGTTCGCCGGCACCACCGACAGCTCGGAGTACTGGCAGCGGATCTTCACGCCCGAGGCGATGATCGAGCACTCGCCGCACCAGTTCGTGCGCGACATCCGCACGCCGCTCCTCGTCGTGCACGGCGACAAGGACTACCGCGTGCCGATCGGCGAAGGGCTGCGGCTGTGGTCGGAGCTCGCCGAGCACCACGCCGACGCGGACGGCCGGATGCCGCACCGCTTCCTGTACTTCCCCGACGAGAACCACTGGGTGCTCAAGCCGCAGCACGCCGTGATCTGGTACGAGACCGTGTTCGCCTTCCTCGCCGAGCACGTGCAGGGCGAGGAGTTCCAGCGGCCCGAGCTGCTCGGCTGAACCTCGCCGTCGACTGACGGAGTCCGGGACGCGATTCAGGACGCGTGCCGGACTTCGCAGTCGCTTCCCGGCGACAGGATCGCCTCGTGGCCGTCGTCGAAGCGCACCACCAGCAGCGGATTCTCGCCGCTGCCGCGGACCTCGATGACCTCCCCCGCGCGTTCCGCCGCTCCCACGATGCGGCCGTGGATGACCACGCGATCGCCGACGCTCGCCTGCATGAGGACCACCTCCTGGCGCTCACGATACGACGCCCCGGACGCCAGGGGTAGAGGCATCCGCGACGGCGCGGCGGTCGGCCTACAGTTGTGCGCCGTCGTCGTCGCGGTTCTCGAGCCCGACGTTGCGCCCGCGCCACGACTCGTAGGCCATGAGCCAGCCGATCGACACGGCGGCGGCGAGAACGACGCCCAGCAGCACGCTGCCCCAGATCAGTCCGAAGACGATCCCCAGTGTGAACAGGAGCGCCGTGCCGAGCGCCCAGCCCGAGTGCCCGCGCGTCCAGCCCTTGCGTGTCGTGGTCATGTCGAAAGCTTAGGGGCGCGACAGGCGACGCGGGCGCTGCGATCGTCGTGGCTCTCGGTAGGTTGGAGGTCGACGACCACGCGCACGGAACGGATGTCATGACCCTCAACGTCAGCCCGCTCACCCTCGGCACCTCCGGCCTCGGACGGGACACCGTCCCGGGCTCACCCGAGGAGGAGGCCGCGGTCGCTTTCGCGGAGCAGCTCTTCGCGAGCACGCACGCGTTCCTCGACACCTCGAACAACTATGCGGGCGGACGCTCGGAGGCGGTGCTGGGCCTCGCCATCGCCCGCATCGGGACGGATGCCGCGACCCGCGTCATCTCGAAGGTCGACTGCGATCCCGAGACGGGCGCGTTCGATCGGGAGCGAGTGCTGCGGTCGTTCGACGAAACCGTGGCGCGCCTCGGCGTCGACCGCCTGCCGCTGCTGCACCTCCACGACCCTTACACGGTGACCTTCGACGAGGCGATGGCGCAGGGCGGCGCCGTGGAGGGACTCATCGAGCTGCGAGAGTCGGGCCGGATCGACGCCATCGGTGTCGCCGCCGGGCCTGTCGGCCTCATGGCCCGCTATGTCGGCACCGGCGTCTTCGACGCGGTGCTCGTGCACAACCGGTTCACGGTGGTCGACAGCTCGGCCGAACCGGTGTTCGCCGACGCGCACGAGCGCGGGATGACGGTGTTCAACGCAGCGCCGTTCGGCGCCGGCATCCTCGCCACGGGCACGAAGGAGGGTGCGATGTACGGCTACCGCCCCGCGACGCCCGAGCTGCAGGAGTGGGTCTCGCGACTGGAGCGCGTCTGCGCGTCGTTCGGCGTGAGCCTGCCCGCCGTGGCGCTGCAGTACTCCCTGCGGTCGCCGCTCGTCGACTCGACCGTGGTGGGCCTGTCGTCGGCGCAGCGCCTCACGCAGCTCGATGCCTTCGCCGCGACGCCCGTGCCGGACGACCTGTGGACCGAGCTCGAGTCGCTCGGCCCCGCGCCGTCGAACATCGACGACAGCGCCTACGCCTGACGCGGGGCCGGCGAGCGGGCCGGGCGGGGGGGGGAGTGCTCCGAACCGAGACCGGGCTCATGTGCCGGGCGACCCTCCGGGCTGTGCTCCGAACCTGAGCCTGGCCCCCGGCGACGCGCCGGGGGCCAGTCTCCCGCTCAGGACTGCTGCGCGTTGACCGCGACCATCCAGTCGATGCCGTAGCGGTCGGTGAGCATGCCGAACCGGCCGCCCCACGGCGGTGTGTCGTACGGCATGGTGATCGATCCGCCGTCGGCGAGCTTGTCCCAGAATCCCTGCAGCGCGGCCTCGTCGTCGCCGCTCACCGAGACCGAGATGCCGGCCGGCTTCTCGTAGGGCATGCCGGTGGGCGTGTCGGCGCCCATCAGGACGAAGCCGTCGGGGCTGGTGAGCTGCGCGTGCATCACGAGGTCGTTCTCGGCGGGATCCTGCACCATGCCCTCGTACTGGCCGAACGTGTCGATCGTCAGATCGCCGCCGAACACGGACTGGTAGAAGGTCATGGCCTCGCGGGCTTCGTTGCGGAAGGACAGATACGGGTTGAGGCTGGGCATGTCGAACTCCTGAAGTGGATGGTGGCTGCCGCGCCCGGCCGCGTGGCGGGTCCCAGTGTGGCCGGGGCCTCCGACATCCACAAGGACCCCCTACGCGGCTCAAGGGGCGGCAGCAAGCTCGCGGTTCAGGCAGGCAAGCAGGCCGCGCGGCTCAGCGGGCGCGGTGATCCTCGGGGTGCAGACGCGGTCCGCGGCGGGGCTCGCGCACGCCGCTCGCGCCGATCAGCCGGATCACGCGCTGGCGCTGACCGGGCCAGGCGGCGAGGAGCCGCAGCATCCCGTCATCGTCGACGCGGTGTCCGGTGAGGGCGAAGCCGACCTCGTGGGCGAGGTGGTAGTCGCCGACGCTGACTGCGTCGGGGTCGCCGAGGGCCCGGATGCGGGTCTCGGCCGAGGTCCAGGGGCCGATGCCGTGCTGGCTGACGAGCACACGGTCGACGGCCTCGCCGTCCTCGGCGGCGAGCACGGTGCGCACGATGGCATCGCCGCGTCGAGCGGCTCGCACCACGGTCTTGGACTGGGGCGGCTCGAGCCCGGCGCGATGCCAGACCCACGACGGGACGTGCTGCCAGCCCTCGACGGTCGGCGGTGCGAACATCGGCGCCGGCGTCGGACCGGGCGCGCGCTCGCCGCACCAGGTGACCACGCGCCGCCAGGCGGCGAACGCCTGCATGCCCGTGACCTTCTGCTCGAAGATCGCCGCCACGAGCGCATCGAACACGAGACCCGTGCGCGACAGGCGGAGTCCGGGGTTGCGGTGGCGCGCGGCGGCGATGAGCGGATGCCGGCTCGCATCGAAGTCTGCGCCGTCGTCGTCTGCGCCGCACAGCGCGGGCAGCTGCGACAGCGCCCATTCGCGACCGGGGCCCCACGCGGCGCCGCGGATCACGCCGGGGTGGGTCTCGCGGATCGCGAGGGTGGCGATGCCCGCAGGAGTGCGGCTCACGCGCCAGATGACTGCTCCGGAGACCGACATCGTCGGGTCGCCGGCACCGCGCCGCTGGTACAGCACGGTGCGACGAAGGTCGAGCGGATGGCGTGGCCGGTACTCCGTCTCGAGCGGCCGGCCCGGATCAGGGCGGGGATCGCGAGCCGTCGCGGCTCGCCCGTCGAAGCGCTCGGCACCCCTCGTCCGAGGGATGCGCGAGAGCGAGGTGGTCATGCCGCCCACCCTACGCCCCGGCCTCCGACATCCATGCCGGGGGCGCGACGCTCAGAAGCGGTCGGGCGACGGGGTGCCGTGGCCGTAGCGGATGACGACGTCGGCGTGGCGGTCGAACCGGTAGCCGACACCGCGCACCGTGCGCACGATGTCCTCGTACCGGCCGAGCTTGGCGCGCAGGCGCCGCACGTGCACGTCGATGGTGCGCTCGCCGGGAGCGTCGTCGTCGGTCGTGCCCTGCCAGAGCGACGTGACCAGCTCGGTGCGCTCGATCGTGCGGCCCTCGCGGAGGACGAGGTACTGCAGCAGCTCGAACTCCTTGAAGGTGAAGGCCGCGGACTCGCCGTCGATGAGCACCCGCTTGCGCGAGATGTCGACGACCACGCCGCCGGTCGACGGGTCCTCCTCTTCCGGCTCCTCCTGCTTGGTGCGGGCCACGGCCGAAGGCTCGTGAAGGGCGAGGCGCACGACGTCGACGTCGCGGCCGCCGGCGCCGACCGGCGCGAGGGCGACGGTCGCGTAGGTCTCGGCGGAGGGCGCGAGCTCGGCGATCGTGCGACGCAGGGCATCGACGAGCACGCCCAGGTTGACGCCCGATGCGGCGGCCTTGGCCTCGTCGAGGCCGACGTAGAGGGCGAAGCCTCGCGGTGCGGTGCCGGCCGGCAGAGCACGAGAGGCCGCCTGCGTGGCTTCGGCAGCCGGCGTGGCGGGTGCCTCGACAGCGGCCGGGGTGTTCACGGCGCGGAGGTGGCGGACGGGAGCGGTGGTGGGACGGTCGAGGAGAGCGGTGGTCGACATGATGATGGTCCTTGCGGGAGGAACCCGGAGAGCGGAACCGGGTTGGATGTGCTGCGGCCCGGATCGTCGGAGGCGATGAGGCCGTCGGCCGGTGGAGGCCGGTGCCCGACGTTGGGCGGTGTGCGAAGCGGATCCGGGTGCGCGTGATCGACGCACGAAACCGGTGCTTCGGGGGACTCCGTGCGATCCGTTTTCAGAAGCGGAGGAGGAGTCCGACGGGGGTCACCGTGCTAGTGGCACATTCGACAACACATGGCAACGCGACCGGCCATCATCATGCCGGCAGTCCTGTTCGCCTCCCGGGCGGACAGATACAGCGCGTTGTCAGTCATGTGGCCGATTATGACCGACTTTGTCGGAATACGTCAAATCGCACGGATGCCGAGCCCCGATCGTTTCGGAATGTGACAGATTGCTCAATCCCCACCGCGGCGGTGCGCGCGGGTCGTCGCGGAGCCGTCTCCGGGCGCGCCAGACGCTTCCTGCGTGCACGCTGAGCGATCGCCGGAACGTCGGTCGAGATGCGTCCCAGCGGCCCCTGCCGGGCGTAGCCTGTGCGGGTGAATGAGCTGCGTTTCCAGAAAGAGACGGATGCCTCGAGGTACACACTGCACCGCGGCGACCACCTGGTCAGCGTGCTCGATTACCGGGACGACGGCCGCACTGTCGCGATGACGCGCGCCTACACCGTGCCGACGTTCCGCGGCCACGGCTACGCCGGCGAGCTGGTCGAGCGGGCTGTCGAAGAACTCGAGCGGAGCGGCGACCGCAAAGTCGTGCCGGTGTGCTGGTACGTCGCGGACTGGTTCGAGGCGAACCCGTCGCGCCGCGGCATCCTGAATCAGCGCCCGTAGCGGCCACGGGATCGCCGACAGCGGCGGATCCTCTTGTCAAGCCCATGTCGTCGAGCCCCGCGCTGACGGAGGCTGGGGGTGGACGAGAGGAGTACCGGATGGAACGTGATCGGTCTACGCAGAACGACCTGCCCGAGGGTGTCATCAACGCCGACCCCGGTGGCGGCTGGGACGAAGTGGGCGACGGCGAGTCCCGCGAGCGCAGCGCCGCGGTGACGGAAGCCGACCTGCTGACGGATGCCGCGCTGCAGCCCGACGACCCGGTCGAGGGCGAGGCGGCCCGGCAGGGTGCCGATCCCGATCTGGTGGCCGACAGCACCGAAAGCGAGGAGCCGTGATGAGCACGACGGGCAACGAGTACGAGCAGACAGGCGTGAACTACCCCGACCGCGGGGACGCCGGAGGGGCGCAGGACACCCCGGCGGCCGGCGAGCCGGTCCGCGACGAGGCGCCCGCCGCGCCGCCGACCATGAGCGAGCCGGCGGACGACGCAGGCAACGCTCCCGCGGCGAACGAAGCGCCGGCGGAGTCGCGCCCCGAGCCCGCGGCGGCACCGGCCGGTGAGCCGAGCCACGAGGCCGTCGGCATCGGCGTCGTGGACGGCTCGGACCACCACGGCCACGACGAAGGCCGCGACACGCTGACGGCGAGCCAGGCGCAGCAGACGTCCGGCGGCCTCGGCACCGAGCAGGAGCAGCGCCTGCCGGCCATGTCGCAGAACAACGCCTCCGACGTCGACAAGGTCGCGGGCATCGTCGCCCAGACGCGCTCCGATGTCGGCACCGAGCCCTTGGAGCGGATCGCGGAGGTGCTGCGCCAGCGCCTCAGCCAATCGGGGGTCGACCTTCCCGACAACGACATCGAGGAGCTCGCACGCCAGGTGTCGACCGGCGACGCCGACAGTCCGGCGGCACCGGGACGCGACGCCGTGGGGTGACACCGCGATTCACCACCCGTCGTGCACGCGCCCGGCCCTAGGCTGGGCGCGTGCACATGGAGGCGTTGTTCACCGCCGTCGCCGTCGGGTTCGAGGCGGTCGGCGCCGCCGCGATGATCGTCGGCTTCGTGATCGCCCTCGTGCTCGGAGCCCGTTCGCTTTCGCGCCACGAGGGCGGGCAGGCCGCGTTCACGGTGCTGCGCACCACGCTCGGCGCCGCGATCCTGCTGGGACTCGAGGTTCTGGTGGCCGCGGACCTGATCCGCACCATCACCTCGAAGCCGTCCCTCGAGGACGCAGCGATCCTGGGTCTGATCGTGCTGATCCGTACGATCCTGTCGATCTCGATCCAGATCGAGATCGAGGGCACCCTTCCGTGGCGTCGCGCGCTGCTGCGCAGCGGCGGTCAGATGATCGGCGATGCCGTCGCGCGTGACCGCACGGCGGAGCAGCAGGCGTCAGCCGCGCGGGGATCCGCAACTGCGGACCCGCGCGCCGGCTGACGATCTAGGCGACCGCGCACACGGTGGTGCACTCTTCGGCCGCGTGCAGTCCGATCGGCCGCGGCCAGGCGACCCGCGCGGGGCGCGCGGCGACAGGGGCCGACGGCGTCCGGTGCGTGGCGGTCATCTTCCGCTCGCGAATCGTGGCGAGGATCGCGTGCTCGCGTTCCCGCGTCCAGGTGTCGTGGCGGTACTGCTGTTCGGCGGCGTATACAGCGAACATGGTTTCCTCCGTTGGTTCCGACAGAGTCAACCTACGCGGGGGCTCCGACATTGCCGGGTCGCGGCCGGATGGCAGGAATCCGTCGCAGTGCGGCGGTCCGGCGACAGCGCTCAGGCCTCTCCGGCGAACGTCCGGATGAGGCGGGCGGCGGGCGCGGCATCCCGGATCATCGTCTCGTGACCGTGGTCGGGCACCTCCGCCAGGCGCCCGTCGGGGAGCGTCGCCGCGACGCGGGCGCACCAGTCCGGCGGGGCCACCGGGTCGTCCTCGCCGCGCAGGACGAGCGCCGGCGCGTGCGCGCGGGCGAGGACGTCCTCGGGACGGTGAGCGAGCATGGCGCGGAACTTCGCGCGGATCCGCGGGCCCGCGTGGACGTACTCGCGCGCGCCGGCAGCGATCACGCGGGGACTCTCGACGGCGATGTCGCGGAGCAGCCGCCACAGCTGTCTCGGCGCCGTGCGGGCCGCGGGATCCACGGTGGGGCCGACGAGAACGATGCGGTCGACGACCGGGGGATGGCGCACCGCGATCTCGAGCGCGATCTGCGCGCCCATCGAATGCCCCACCACGACGGCGGGGACGTCGACCCGCTCGCGGAGATAGGCGGCCACGAGATCGGCCATGCGCTCGATGGTGAGCACGCGTGCGGGCTCGGGCGCCTCGCCGTAGCCGGGCAGGTCCAGGGCGATCACCTCGCCGTCGCCCAGATGGCGGGCGAGGTCCGCGAAGACGGCGCGTCCCATGCCGATGCCGTGGACGAGCAGGTACACGCGCTCGCCGTGACCGCGGCGCTCGGCGATCAACGTCGCGCCGGCGTGCGAGAACTCCTCGACCCTGTGCACGTCAGGCGGTGCCCGGCTGATCGCGCAGTCCGACGCGGTCCGGGATGTCGAAGTGCACGCGCGGGAGCCACGCCGACGGCTCCGGCCACGGCCGCGACGCCGGGAGGGACCGCAGACGTGCCCGCAGCGCCGAGCCGGAGGCCTCGACCGGCAGCACCCGGGACGGCGCGTGATGAGCCAAGGCGCCGAGCCACCAGTGCCGCCAGGTGCCCTCGATCGCCTCGGGCCCGGCCACCAGGTAGTAGTCCGGCATGACCGCCTCGCCCGACTCGAACAGCGACAGCAGCACGTCGACCTCGGTCTCGAGCGAGCCGAGGGTGCAGCGCTCCTCGTACAGCTCCACCCATGCGGCGGCGACGTGCTCGAGCGGATCGGCGTCGTGCACCACGTAGGGGGTGGACACCGAGGCGACCAGGTGCGCCGCGACGGCGGGCTGCGTCTCGCGCAGCGACAGCGCGACGAGGGCGGGAACGTCGGCCAGGCCCGTCAGCAGTTCGTCGCTGTCGGCACCGACGAGCGCCACGACGGTGGACCGGGGTGCGGTGTCTGCGTTGTGCGCCATGTCTCACGATACGTCGAACACGGCCTCGGTGGGTGGGTGCCCCGCCGACGTGCGGCCGGCACATGAGCGCAGCGGCCCGCGCTGCGCCGCGGCGCCCCGTATCGGGCGCCCGCTGGTCCTCACTCCGCGCTCAGCACCACGGTCGACAGGTCGGCGCCGAAGGTGAAGCGGGCGTCGACCGCACCGCCGCGCAGCACGCCCGGCAGCCACCGCGATGCATCGTCCCACATGCGCCGATACGGCACCGCGTCCAGCGCGTACCAGCGCGGCGTGATCTCGTCGGTCTCGACGGGATCGCCGACCCACCGCCGGCACACGAACACCGTCGAGCGCTGCGACCACGCGGGCCGGGTGGGGAAGTGGTAGTCGATCGTGCCGGCGAGGTGCAGATCGGATGCCGCCACCCGCACGCCGACCTCTTCCATGACCTCGCGCACGGCGGCCTCCTCGGCGGACTCACCCGGGTCGAGCTTGCCGCCGATGCCGACGATCCTGCCCTGACCGAGCCCGGTGCGCTTGTCGCCCAGGAGCACCTCGGCGCCCGCCGGACCGCGTCGCAGCAGATAGACGACGCAGACCTCGGGCAAGGACATGGATCGAGGGTACGCGCACGCCGGCCGGGCGATCGGGAACGCTGCGGTTCGCCGCCGCGCGGCCTGCCTCGCCGCGGATGTCAGGGGCCGAACGTACCGTGTGAGCATGCGGATCCTGCATACCTCGGACTGGCACATCGGGCGGTCGTTCCACGGCCACGCCACGCTCGATGCGCTGCGCAGTGTGCTCGATGCCCTCGTCCAGCAAGTGCGCGAGCATCGGGTCGACCTCGTGATCGTCGCGGGCGACGTGTTCGACTCCGCGACCCCAGCCGCGGGCGCCTACACGCTCCTCTCCGAAACGCTGCGGGGCCTCGCCGACTCGGGCGCGACGGTGGTCGTCACGAGCGGCAACCACGACTCCGCCGCGCGACTGGGGTTCCAGTCCGGGCTGCTGCGCGACGGTGTGCACGTGATCACCGAACCCGCGACCGTGGGGACGCCGGTCACCGTCACGGACGAGCACGGACCCGTCCACGTGTACGGCATCCCCTATCTCGAGCCGGTGCTGCTGCGCACCGTCTGGCCGGGGGTGCGCACCCAGGCCGACGTACTGACGCACGCGATGGACCTCGTGCGCGCGGACGTGGCACGCCGCGGGGGGCGGTCGATCGCGGTCGCGCACTGCTTCGCCGCCGGCGTGGAGCCGACGCCGCACCTCGAGCGCGACATCCAGCAGGGCGGGCTCGACATCGTGCCGCTGTCGGCCTTCGACGGCGTCGACTACATGGCGCTCGGTCACATCCACGGCCGCCAGCAGCTCTCGCCGCGCGTCCGGTATGCCGGCGCACCCCTGCACTACAGCTTCGACGAGGGGCACAAGCCCCGCGGATCATGGCTCATCGAGCTCGACGCCGACGGTCTCGCCGCCGACGAGGCCGCTGTGGAGTGGCTGCCGCTGCCGGTGCCCCGCGCCCTCGTGACACTGACGGCGACGCTCGACGAGCTGCTCGCCGACGAGCGCTTCGCCGGTCACGCCGGGGACTGGGTGCGCGCCGAGTACACAGACCCGCTGCCGCAGCGCGACCCGATGCGCCGGCTGCTCGCACGGTTCCCGCACTGCGCCGAGGTCCGCCACGCGCCGGTGGCAGCCCGCACCGACGACGCGCGCACCTACGCCCAGCGCGTGCGGACCGCGCGCAACGAGGCCGAGCTCGTCGACGCCTTCCTCGCCCACGTCCGCGACGGGGAGGGTGCCTCGGCGCGGGAGGCGGAGCTCGTCGGCGAGCTGCTGGACGAGCGCACCCGCGTGGAGGCCACGGCGTGAGGCTGCACCACCTCGAGCTCACCGGCTTCGGGCCGTTCCGTGAGCGGCAGAGCGTCGACTTCGAGGCGTTCGAGCGCGACGGCATCTTCCTGATCGCCGGCCGCACGGGGGCCGGCAAGTCGAGCATCCTGGACGGCGTCTGCTTCGCGCTGTACGGCAGTGTTCCCCGCTACGAGTCGGGCGACAAGCGGCTGCGCAGCGACCACTGCGATCCGGAGGACCCGACCGAGGTGCGTCTGGAGTTCACCGTCGGCGACCGTCGCTGGCGGGTGACCCGAGCCCCGGAGTACCAGCGGCCGTCGCGCCGCGGCGGGGGACTCACGACCGAGCCCACGCGCGCCGAGCTGGAAGAGCTCGTCGACGGCGTCTGGGTCGGCCGAGCCGGCAAACCCCGCGACGTCGGCTTGCTGCTCGACGAGGTGCTGGGGCTCAATGCCCAGCAGTTCCAGCAGGTCATCCTGCTCGCCCAGAACCGGTTCTCGCGCTTCCTGCTCGCCTCCGGCGCCGAGCGCCAGTCGCTGCTGCGGGCGCTCTTCGGGACCCGGCGCTACGAGGAGTACGCGCGCGAGCTGGGGGAGCGCAGCAAAGCTGCGCAGCACGAGCTCGACGCGCTCGGCGAACGGGCGCGCACCCTGCTCGACCAGGCGGAGCGCCTCATCGCGGCGCAGGAGCCCGTCGCAGCGGAGCGGGTCGAGGCGCCGCCGGTCGACCTGACGGCCCGCCGTGCCGCGGTCGAGCTCGGCGAGCAGCGCGCCCTGTACCGCCTCGACACGCTCGCGCACGAGCGTGCGGCCGCCGACGACACCCGTGCAGTCGCCGAGGCCGCGCACGCAGAGCGGGTCGCCCTGGCGAAGGCCCAGCAGGAGCTCGGCCGCGCACACGAACGCCTCACGGTGCTCGAGGAGGCCGGGGCGCAGATCGCCGTCGACCGTCGTCGGCTGCAGCATGCCCGCGCGGCCGAGGTGCTGCGGGCGCCGCTCGAAGCCGCGCTGGCCGCGGACGACGCGGCCGCGACGAGCAATGCCGCCGTCGCCTCGGCCGAGGCTGCGTGGCAGCGTGTCGCCGCTGGCAGCGGGGAGGAGGTCGTCGCCGACCTCGCCGAACTGGTGGAGCGCCTCACCGGCGACCTCGCGGTGTGGACCGCGGCGCTCACGCACGAGGCCGCCCTCGTCCAGGGCGAGGCGCAGGTGAGGGATGCCTCGACCGAGGCGACGCGGCTCGAGACCGACATCGTCGCCCTCGACGCGCAGCGTGCCCAGGTGCCCGCCGAGCTGGCCCGGCTGGACGCGGAGCTCGAGGCGGAGCGCGAAGCCGCAGCGCGGCGCGACCCCGCGCGGTCGCGACAGGAGGAGACGGCGAGCCGGCTCGCCGCGGCCGAGGAGGCGGCGCGGCTCGCCGCAGCGCAGCGGGAGGCCGAGATCTCGCACCGAGACGCGGCCGCTGCCGCCGCGACGGCAGCGGCGGCCGTCGCCCGGCTGCTGCAGCGTCGGCTGGATGGGTACGCCGGCGAGCTCGCGACGACGCTGGTCGACGGCGAGCCGTGCGCGGTCTGCGGCTCGACCGCGCATCCCTCGCCCGCCGAGCCGGCCGACGAACCGGTCACCGACGAGATGCTCGCCGCAGCCGAGGTCGAGCGCGACGCGACGGCACGTGACGAGCGCCGCGCGTCGGATGCCGCGAAGGCGGCGCGAGAGCGCCATGCCGAGGCCGCGGCGCGCGCCGGTGGACAGACCGTCGAGGTGCTGCGCACGCAGCTCGCCGCGGCGACCGAGGAGTTCGCCGATGCCGAGCGCGCGGTGGCGCGACGTGATGCCCTCGCCGCGCGTCATGCCGAGCTCGCAGCGCTCGACGCCGACGCCGAGGCCTCGCGCACCGGCCTCGTCGATCTTCTCGTCGCGGCGCGCACCCGCATTGCGGCGCTCACCGCGACGGTCGACGCCGCGCGTCAGGCAGCGGGTGCCGCGCGCGGCGAGTATGCCAGCGTCGCCGAGCGGGTGGCGCACGTGACCGCCCTCCGCGACGCGGCAAGAGCCGCCGCCGACGCGCGCGCCGACGCCGAGCGGGCGGCGACCCGGGCCGTCCAGGCGCGAACCGATGCGGACGAACGGATCGCGGCATCCGTCTTCGCCGACGCGGCGGAAGCGACCGCCGCCCTTCTGAAGCCCGCCGACATGGAGGCGCTGGCCGAACGGATCTCGTCGCACGACACCCAGCTCGCCGTGACGCGTGCGCGGGTGCTCGAGCTCGAGCTGGAGCTCGCCGGTGCGCCCGCCGGGCCCGTCGACACCGCGGCGTCGCGTGCCGCGCTCGACGCCGCCGACGCCGCACGCACCGCGGCGCTCCGCGCCGAGCGCGATGCGCACACCGCCGTCGAACGCCTGCGCGACCTGGCGCTGCAGATCGACGACGCGTACGCCGGTGTGGCCGCCCGCGCCGCCGACGCCGCCGCGATCGCCCGGCTCGCGGACACCGTGGCGGGGCGGGCCCCCAACACGATGAAGATGGACCTCGAGACCTTCGTGCTCGCCGCCGAACTCGAAGAGATCGTCGCCGCGGCGAACATGCGGCTGAGCGACATGTCGTCGGGCCGGTATCGACTGCAGCACACCGACGCCCGCGCTGCGCGCGGCGCCGCGTCGGGGCTCGGCCTCGAGATCATGGACGCCTTCACCGGTCAGGCGCGGCCGGCCCAGTCGCTGTCGGGCGGCGAGACGTTCCTCGCGTCGCTCGCCCTGGCGCTCGGTCTCGCCGAGGTCGTCACAGCCCGCGCCGGCGGGGTGCGCCTCGACACGCTGTTCGTCGACGAGGGGTTCGGCTCGCTCGACGAGGAGACCCTCGACCTGGCCATGCGCACCCTGGACGAGCTGCGGCAGGGCGGCCGCATGGTCGGGGTCATCAGCCACGTCGCGGCAATGAAGGAGCAGCTGCCCGCACAGCTCGCCGTCGAGGCGACGCCCCACGGCCCGAGCGTCATCAGGCAGGACGACGTCGCCCGCGTCTGATCCCTTCCAGGGGGAGCGGGATCAGACCTCGTATTCGGCGCGGATGCGATCGCGCAGCTGGTGGCTGCACGCGGCGACCGCGGCATGCCAGTCGGTGATCGCACCGTCCTGCGCGCGATCCGACACCGCCTTGAGCACGCGGATCGGCACCCCGAACTGCTGCGCGACCCAGATGTACGCGTAGGTCTCCATGTCGACCAGACCGGCGCCGAGCGGCCGGATCACCGCGACCGCCTCGGCGTCGTCGACGAAGTGGTCGCCCGTGGCGATGGTGACGCCCTCCGCCTCGAGTTCGACGAGCGGCGGCAGCGACACGTGCTGGCCGACGATGCCGTCGATGTCGGTGACGTCGTGCTGCAGTGCCGCGCTGATCTCGTAGACGGCTGCGTCGAGCCGCGCGTCGATCGCCCCGGCGGTGCCGACGACCACGATCTCGTCGTACACGGTGGCGTCGAGCGCCCGGGTGAGGGCGTAGGTGGCCTGGAGCTTGCCGGGGCCCGTGACGAGGCGGTCGAAGCCGGGAAGGTCGTCGGGAAAGGCGACGAGCTCGGAGGCGAGGGCGGCGACGAGAAGTCTCACACCCCCATCATGTCCGGCTTTCGCGCGAGCCGGATCCAGCGGGACACGGATGCCCCGCTCCACCCGCCGGGAACGGGAGCGGGGCTAGCCTGGGCACGATGCCTGAGTCCGAGTCGAGAACCACGAAGACCACGAGCACGGCCCGCGCCGTGCCGCCCACCACCGCCGTCATCCCGCTCTCGCCCGCCGCCCGCTGGCGCGCGTTCTGGGTGTGCGTCTCGGTGGCGGCGATCACGATCCTCGACATGACGAAGGTGAACGTGGCGCTGCCGTCGATCGGCGAGGTCCTCGGCGCTACCTCGACGCAGCTGCAGCTGATCGTGTCGGGGTTCGTGCTCACGTTCGGCCTGGTGCTGGTCCCGATGGGCCGCCTCGGCGACCAGCGCTCGCGCCGCACGCTGTTCATCGTCGGGCTCTCGCTGTACACGGTCACGAGCGTGATGTGCGCCCTCGCGCCGACCGCGGAGGTGCTGCTCGTCGGGCGGCTGCTGCAGGGCGTGGCCGCCGGCATCCAGATGCCCCAGGTCCTGGGCATGGCGCAGGAGCTGTTCCAGGGCAGGGAGCGCGCTCGGGCCTTCGGGCTGTTCGGCGCGACGATCGGCGTCGCGACGGCGTTCGGCCCGACGCTCGGCGGGCTGCTCATCGCGCTGGGCGGGCCGACCGACGGCTGGCGGCTCATCTTCTGGATGAACGTCCCGCTCTGCCTGGCCGCCATCGCGCTCGCGCTGTGGCTGCTGCCCGACACGCGTACGAGATCGCACCGCCGCGTGCAGCTCGATCCCGTCGGCGTCCTCCTGTTCGGCGCGAGCGTCGTCTCGCTCATGTGGCCGTTCCTCTTCACGACGGGCGCACCGACAGACAACCCGGCGCGCTGGTGGCTGCTCGTGGTGTTCGCCCTGTTCGTCTCGGCGTTCATCGCCTGGGAGCGTCACTATGCGGCGCGCGGCCGCAATCCGCTCATCCCGCTCAAGCTGTTCCGCATCGCGTCGTATCGCAACGGCACGCTGCTGCAGACGGCGTACTTCACCGCGGCGCCGGCGATGTTCCTCGTGACGACCCTGTTCCTGCAGATCGGTCTGGGGCTCGAACCCGTCTACGCGGGAATGGTCTCCATCGGCTTCGCGCTCGCGAGCGCCGTGACCTCGTGGGTCGGCGGCAACCTGGTGAGCAGCCACGGCCGCGTCGTGGTGGTGTGGGGACTCGTCGCCATGCTCGCCTGCGTCGGCGGCCTCATGCTCACGGCGCTGTATGCCCCGCCCGCATGGACCCCCTACATCATGGCCGCGATCATGACCGTCGGCGGCGCCGGCGGCGGCCTCGTGATCGCCCCGAACCAGACCCTCACGCTCGCCGAGATCCCGGTCAAGCAAGGCGGCGTCGCAGGCTCAGTCGGCCAGCTCGGCCAGCGCATCGGCGCGGCCGTGGGCACCGCGGTCGCACTGTCGCTGTTCTACGCGGCCATCTATCGCGAGTCCGGCACGCACGACGAGCTGGTCGTCTACCACGACGCGTACGCGTTCGGGATGCTGTCCGTCGCGCTCTTCCTCGCACTCGCGTTCATCGTGTCGATCGTCGACCTGACGGCGCGCCGCAAAGTCGGCTCTCGGTCGTCGGCCACCGACGCCCCGGTGCCCTGACCGTCACTTCGGGGGTCACGACACGCGGTCACGTCGCGCGCGATGCCGCGTGTCGTGACCCCCGAACGCCGCGGCTCGGGGCCGCGCTCAACGGCGGAGCGACACCGGTCCCATCACCGGCCGCCGGCGGTCGCGCACCCACCGGGCGTGCGTCCGGCGGAACTCCTCGCGCGTCGTGAACCGGTAACGATACGACACCGCCCGCACCCACCGCGGGCGCTCGCCCGCGAACGGGTCGTGCGCGAGCAGGCGCAGGGTCGCGGCATCCGCTTCCAGCAGCCGCACCAGGAACGTGGTGAACCAGTCCTCGAGCGAGCGACCGAGCGGCAGGAACCACATCAGCCAGTCCAGGCGCAGATGGTACGGCGCGAACTGGCGGGGGATGCGGCGCACGTCGCCCGGCTTGCCCTTGAAGGCGTACTCGCGCCAGGTCGCGGCATCCGGATCCTCATCGGTCGTCCCCTCGACGACGATCTCGATGCGCTGCTTCGTCACCGTGCCGAAGGCGCCGTACGCGTTGGCGAGCTGCCAGCGGTTGAACGAGGCGTTCATGAGCTGCCGGTGGGCGAACAGGTTCTGCAGCGGCGACCAGCTGAGCACGAGATACAGCACGCCGACGCCGCACGTGACGACGAGCCAGTACACCGGGAGCCCGTCGAGGGTCCACGGGGGATCGGATGCCGCAGGCGCGTGCTCGGCGCCGATGCCCGGCAGCCCGATCGCCGAGAAGGCGAGCACGATCGTCATCCAGTTGAGCCAGGCGAAGTTGCCGGTCAGGACGAGCCACGTCTGCGTCGCGATCACGATCGCAGCGGCCACCGCGCCGATGATCGCGGGCACGGGGCCGGGAACGAACAGCCCGAGGAGCGGTGCGAACAGGAACCACGGCACGACGAGCTGCGAGAAGTGGTTGCCGAGCACCTCGCCACGATGGAACCAGGCCGGGAGCAGGTGGGCCTGGCGGCTCAGCGGGCCGGGCATCGGCTGGGTCTCGTGGTGGTACATCAGGGCCGTGAGGTCGCGCCACTCGCGGCCGCCGCGGATCTTGATCATGCCCGCGCCGAACTCGAGCCGGAACACCAGCCACCAGAACAGGACGATCACCACGGTGGGCGGCGGCTGCCGATCCGACCCGAGGAAGGCCGCGAGGAACCCGGCCTCGAGGAGCAGCATCTCCCACCCGAAGCCGTAGAAGGTCTGGCCGATGCTCGTGATCGACATGTAGCCGAACCACAGACCGAGGAAGCAGAGCATCGGCACCCACGGGGGACCGAGCTGTGGGATGCCGATCACCAGAGCGGCCGCGACGACGACGCCCGTCACGCACAGCGCGACGAGCCGTCGGTCACTGTAGCTCAGCCAGCGGAACAGCGTCGGACGCAGCAGTCGCCGTCCGCGCGTCGACGAACGCGCCCAGTCGAGGAGCTCGGGCGCGGGCAGCAGCCCGTGCTCGCCCAGCAGCGGGCGGAACTGGTTCAGCGTCGACACGAATGCCACGACGAACAGCGCGGCGACGCCCCGCTGCAGCACCTGGCGCGCGAACTCGAAGTCGACCGCGGCGAAGCCGTTCACGGCGCCGGCTCACCTCGCTCGACGACGCACCCGCAACCTCCGGGACCGAGCACGGCGGCGGGAGGTCCGTCGGGACCGTTGTCGACCACCACCGTGCGCCGGGCCATGGCCTCATCCTTTCCGCCGGCCGCCGGGATCGACAGGGGCTTGACGGCTGTTCGGAGCTTTTCGCACGGAGAGCAGCGCTGGGCGCGTGGCGATCTTCCTCGTCGCGCGCGACGGGGACAGGATGGAGGTGCGGACGGTCCGCGGAGAATGAGGTGGATCATGCAATCGGTGCTTCTCGAGACTCCGGCGGGTATCACGGCTCGGCTCGGCTGGGATCCGAAGCTGCCCGACCACGACCGCAAGCGCCTTCTCGCCAAGGAGATCGTCGCCGCCCGGCTCGGGGTCGATCCGAAGGACGTGCGCGTCGAGCGCGAAGCGCCCCGCACGTTCGGGTTCCACACCCAGCTGTTCGCCGAGATTGGCGGGGCGGAGCTGCCGCTGAAGATCCGCAACGTCAACTTCCGCGCCGCCACGGTCGTCGCCGTCACCGACCCCGAGGTGTCGCTGGGGCTGGACCTGCGCGACGCGCATCCGGACGACGCCGAGATGCACCTGATGAAGCGCCACTCCCACCTGCTCGACGAGAACGACATGGGCAAGCTGATCGCGCACTGGACACGTGTGCAGGCCGTGAGGGATGCCGACGGCCGCGGCGCGCGCGTCGCCGCCGACCACGTGCGGCTCGACAGCCCGCTGACGAAGGGCTGGATCCCCGACCGGAAGGTCTTCTACCGGCTGGCGGATCTCTCGCGCGACAGCTGGATCATCACGCTCGCCTACGCGCAGCCACCCGCCTGAGCGCACGACGGCGGATCGCGCTGTCGCGGTCGGAGAGGCCGCGCGGTCAGTCCTCGACGAGCTCGGGGAGAGCCGCCCTGAGCTCCGCGAGCCACACGCGGGCGTTGCCGTCCGACGGTGCACGCCAGTCGCCGCGGGGCGACAGCGAGCCCGCCGGCGACACCTTCGGACCGTTGGGGATCGCGGAGCGCTTGAACTGCGCGAACGCGAAGTAGCGCTGGAGGAACACCTGAAGCCACTTCGCGACCGTGGGCAGGTCGTACGCGTAGCGGTCTTCGTCGGGGAAGCCGGGAGGCCAGGCGCCGGCATCCTTGTCGCTCCACGCGTGCGCGGCGAGGTACGCGATCTTCGACGGCCGGAAGCCGAATCGCAGCACGTGGTACAGCGTGAAGTCGTGCAGCGCGTAGGGGCCGATCCGGTCCTCGGTCGACTGCATCTTGCCGTCCTGGCCCGCGGGGACGAGCTCAGGCGAGATCTCGGTGTCGAGAACCGACTGCAGCACCTCCCGGGCGCGGTCGCTCAGCTCGGTGGAGCCGCCCTCGTCGCCTCGGTGCGAGATCACCCAGCGGATGATGTGCTGGATCAGCGTCTTCGGCACGCCGGTGTTGACGGCGTAGTGGCTCATGTGGTCGCCGACGCCGTACGTCGCCCAGCCGAGCGAGAGCTCCGACAGGTCGGACGTGCCGATGACCATGCCGCCGTGATGGTTCGCGAGGCGGAAGAGGTAGTCGGTGCGCAGGCCTGCCTGCACGTTCTCGAACGTGATGTCGTGCACCGGCTCGCCGTCGGCGAACGGGTGGTCCAGGCGCTCGAGCATCTCGATCGCGAGCGGGCGGATGTCGATGGTCTCGATCGACGCGCCGACCGACTCCGCGAGGGCGATGGCGTTCGACTTGGTGTGGTCGCTCGTCGCGAACCCCGGCATCGTGTAGGCGAGGATGTCGCCGCGCGGGCGGCCCATGAGGTCCATGGCCCGCGCCACCACGAGCAGGGCGTGGGTGGAGTCGAGCCCGCCGCTGACGCCGATCACGGGCTTCGGGCCGCCGATCGCCCGCATGCGCTGGACGAGGCCCGAGACCTGGATGTTGAACGCCTCGTAGCAGTCCTGCGCGAGGCGCGCGGGGTCGTCGGGCACGAACGGGAACCGGTCGAGGGTGCGGCGCAGCCCGACGTCGGTCTGCGGCGGGTCGAGCTGGAAGTGCACGGTGCGGAAGGCGGCATCCGCCTGCGTCGCCCGGCGGTTGTCGTCGAACGTGCCCTGGCGCAGGCGGTCCTGGCGCAGCCGGTCGAGGTCGACGTCGGCCACCGAGCGGCGCGGCCCGTCGGGGAAGCGCTCCGTCTCGACGAGCAGGTTGCCGCCCTCGTAGATCATCGTCTGGCCGTCCCACGAGACGTCGTTCGTCGATTCGCCGCTTCCGGCGGCCGCGTATGCGTAGGCGGCCAGGCAGCGCAGGGACTGCGACTGCACGAGGTCCTTGCGGTCCTCGGCGCGGGCGATGGTGATCGGGCTGCCGCTGAGGTTGAGCAGCACGGTCGCGCCGGCCAGCGCGGCGCTCGACGACGGCGGGATCGGCACCCAGACGTCTTCGCACACCTCGGCGTGCACGATGAGCCCGGGGACGTCGAGTGCCTCGAACAGCAGGTCGGGGCCGAACGGGGCCTCGAGCGCGCCGACGCGGATGTCCTGATCGCCCTGGTCGTCGCCCGGCGCGTACCAGCGCCGCTCGTAGAACTCGCGGTAGGTGGGCAGGTACGACTTCGGCGCGACGCCCAGCAGCTCGCCGCGGTGGATGACGACGGCGCAGTTGTAGAGGCGGTTGCGGTGGCGCAGCGGTGCACCCACGACGAGCACGGGGAGCAGATCCGCGGATGCCTCGACCAGCCGCTCGATCGCGGCGACCACGGCGTCGATCACCGGGTCCTGCATCACCAGGTCGTCGATGGCATAGCCGGTGAGGCAGAGCTCCGGGAAGACCGCGACGGCGACGGCGTCCGCGTCGCACTCGCGTGCTGTCTCGAGGACCGCGTCGGCATTGGCCGCGGGATCGGCGATCGAGACCGGGATCGTGCAGGCCGCGACGCGGGCGAACCCGTGTCGGTACGCGCTCTCGAAGGGCAGGCTCATGCGTTCCAGTCTGGCAGGTGGCCGCCCGATGGCCCGAGAACCAGCGGGGTGGTATGCGGCTCGCCTGTCACGATCGGTGGGGTCGGGCCGCCATTCGCGACAGCGGAGCGGGAGGTGTCGGATGCCGCGGCTAGGGTCGTGTGAGAAGGGCGGGGCATGCGATACATCGAGGACGAAGGCCGGATCGTCTGGAGTGCGAGTGATCTGAAGGCGGCCGCCGAATGCGAGTTCGCCTGGCTGCGCGCGATCGACGCGCGGCTCGGACGCGTCGCGGCGGTCGAAGAGCCCGAAGACCTCACTCTCGAGCGCGCAGCGCGTCTCGGCACCGTGCACGAGCGCCGTGTGCTCGACGAGTACGTCGCGCGGTACGGCGACCGGGTGGCCGTGATCCCCGAGACGAGATCGTCGGATGCCGCGGCCCTGGCCGATGCGGTCGCCCGCACGAACGCGGCGCTGGCCTCTGATGCCGAGGTCGTCTACCAGGCGGCGTTCGCCACCGATTCGTTCGTGGGGTTCGCCGACTTCCTGGTGCGCGACGACGCTGCCGGCAGCGGATCCGGCCGGCCATGGATCGTGCAGGACACGAAGCTCGCGCGGCACGCCCGCGTCACCGCACTGATGCAGCTCGCGGCCTACGTCGACCAGCTCGACCGCCTCGGCGTGCCCCGGTCCGGCCGTGTGCAGCTGCTGCTCGGCGACGGCAGCGTCAGCGAACACGAGGTCGATGACCTTCTCCCCGTCTTCGCACTGCGCCGCGAGCGCCTGGCCGCGTTGATCGCCGACCGGCGCCTCGAGCTCGGAGCGGCGGGGGAGCCGATCGCATGGGGCGACCCGCGCGGCGAGCTCGGCGTCGTCGCCTGCGGACGCTGCGCGACGTGCGACGCCGAGGTCGTGGCATCCCGTGACCTGCTCCTCGTCGCCGGCATGCGGCCGGTGCAGCGCGAACGGCTGCGCGCCGCCGGCATCCACACGATCGAGCAGCTCGCCGGGGCGCCGGCGGGGCCGACGGGGATGAATCCCGACGTGTTCGCCTCGCTGCGCACCCAGGCGCGCCTGCAGCTCGAGAGCCCGGCGGGAACGCCGCCGCTCGTGGCGCCGAAGGCCCACGTCGCGCGGCGCGACGTGACGGTGGTCGAGGCTGTGACGGTGGTCGACGCCGCGACCGTGGGCGACGCCGCGACCACCGCGCACGGCGCCGTGGGCGACGCGGCGACGACCGCGCGCGGCGCGGCGGTCCACGATGCGGTGGCGCAGGTCACGGTCGCGACTCTCCTCGAAGAGCCCGGCGTCCGAGAGGCCCCGCTTCCGGTCGAGGCGCCGCCGATCCCGGTGTTCGAGGTGATGGCGCCGCAGGCGCTGGGCGCGCTGCCGCGTCCCGACCACGGCGACCTCTTCTTCGACTTCGAGGGCGACCCGCTGCACACCGAGCCGCCGATGCCGGGGGAGCCCACCCAGTGGGGAATCGACTACCTGTTCGGCTGGGTCGATACTCGCGAGCAATACACCGCGCTGTGGGCGCACTCCTTCGCCGACGAGAAGCGCGCGCTCGAGACGTTCCTCGACATCGTGAACCTGCGGCGGCAGCAGTTCCCGGGCATGCACATCTACCACTACGCGCCGTACGAGCCGACGCATCTGCTGGCCATGGCCGCACGGCACGGCGTGCGCGAGGCCGACGTCGACCGGCTGCTGCGCGACGGCGTCTTCGTCGACCTCTACCCGATCGTGCGCCGCGCGCTGCGCGTCGGATCGCGGTCGTACTCGATCAAGAAGCTCGAACCGCTCTACATGGGCGACGAGGTGCGCACGAGCGACGTGCAGAAGGGCGACGACTCCATCGTCCGCTACGTCGAGGCCCGTGCGCTGCAGGCCGACGGCGCAGCGGCCGAAGCCGCCCTCCTCTTCGACGACCTCGCCGACTACAACCGCTACGACTGCGTGTCGACGCGGCGCCTGCGCGACTGGCTCGTCGACCGCGCGCGCGAGGCCGCCCTCGTGCCGTCGCCCAACCCCGAGCCGGACGAGCGCGCGTACGAGCCGTCGGCCCGGGCGACCGTGCTCGACGCACTCGCGCGGGAGCACGCCGAGGACTCCGTCGCGGGCCGCACGCTGCGCCTGGCCGCGGCCGCGATCGACTACTACCCGCGCGAGGCGAAGTCGTTCTGGGCGACGCACTTCCTGCGTCTGCGCGAGCCGGTGTCGTTGTGGGACGAGACCCGCGATGTGGTCGCGATCGACCCCGCGCGCAGTCGCGTGCGCGAGGACTGGCATTTCCTCGAGAGCGGCCGGGGCGGGGAGCGGCGCGTCGTCGAGCTGCGCGGCGACCTTGCACCGGGCACCCGCCTCAGCGAGGGGACGAACCCGTTCGCCCTGTACGAGCTGCCCGCGCCGTACCCGTTCGACGCCTCGCCGCGGTGGATCCACTCCTACCGTTCGGTCACCGTCCTCGAGGTCCTCGAGGACGGTGCCGTGATCGAGGAGACGGCGGTCGACGGCGTGACCTGGAACGAGCTGCCTCTCGCGCTCACACCTCAGGCGCCGCCCGCGGCGGGCAACCAGCAGGCCGCCATAGACGCGTGGGCGGATGCCGTCATCGACGCCGCGCCCGAGCTCCCGGCCGATCCTGCGACCGACATCCTGTGCCGCCGCCCGCCGCGCATGCTGCAGCCGCTGCTCGGAGCCGGGGTCGCACCGCGACCAGAGGGGAGCGCGCTCCCCGTCGCGGGCGAGGACGCCGTCGACGCGATCGCCCGCGCGGTGCGCGCGCTCGACCGCAGCTACCTCGCCGTGCAGGGCCCTCCCGGGACCGGCAAGACCTACGTCGGATCCCACGTCATCGCACGGCTCGTGCGGGACCACGGCTACAAGGTCGGCGTCGTCGCGCAGGGGCACGCGACGATCGAGCACCTGCTCGAGCGCGTGATCGCTGCCGGCGTTCTGGCCGCACAGGTGGGCAAGGCCCCGAAGGATCCGGCTGCCGCGCACGGCTTCACCGTGCTGCCGAAGAACGGCGTCGCCGCGTTCACGGCCGAGCACGAGGCATCGGGGTTCGTCATCGGCGGCACCGCGTGGGACTTCAGTCACGAGGGCCGTGTGCCGCGCGGCAGTCTCGACCTGCTCGTCGTCGACGAGGCCGGGCAGTTCTCGCTCGCGTCGACGATCGCCGTGTCGCTCGCGGCGCCGCGACTGCTGCTGCTGGGCGACCCGCAGCAGCTGCCTCAGGTGAGTCAGGGCACCCACCCCGCACCCGTCGACACGTCGGCGCTCGGGTGGGTCATGGACGGCGCCGACGTCATCCCGACCGAGTACGGCTACTTCCTGGCAGAGACCCGGCGCATGCGACCGGAGGTCGCCGCGCCGGTCTCGACGCTGTCGTACCGTGGCGAGCTGGCGGCGCACCCGTCGACGGCGCTGCGCCGGATCGACGGCATCCGTCCCGGGCTGGTGCCGATCCCACTGCGCCATCACGGCAACGCGACGCAGTCCCTCGAAGAGGCCGCCGAGGTCGCCCGGCTGGTGACGGATCTCATCGGGCGGGAGTGGACGGATGCCGCCACCGACGACAGCGACGGCACATCGGCGAGGCTGGCGCCGCGACCGCTGGAACAGGGCGATCTCATCGTCGTCACCCCCTACAACGCCCAACAGGTGGCCGTCGAGGCGGCCCTCGCCGCCGCGGGGTTCCCCGACGTGCCTGTCGGCACGGTGGACAAGTTCCAGGGCAAGGAGGCGGCTGTCGCCATCGTCTCCCTCGCGGCGTCGAGCGGCCGCGACGCGCCGCGCGGGCTCGAGTTCCTGCTGCTGCGCAACCGCCTGAACGTCGCGATCTCGCGGGCGATGCACACCGCGTTCCTGGTGTACTCGCCCGGGCTCCTGGATGACCTGCCGTACACCCCGGAGGGGGTGGCCAGGCTCAGCGGGTTCGCCCGGCTGGTCGGTCGCGGCTGAGCGCCGCGTAGACTCGCGCACACGTCGCACACGACAGCCCGAGACTCTCACGCGGGCGACCGCGCGAGACGCCGCCCGAACAGGAGCCCGCATGGCCGACGACGCATCGCAGCAGTTCGAGATCGACCTCCCGCCCGAGCTCATCGGCGGCGCGTACGCCGACTTCGCCAACGTCTGGCATACGCCGACGGTGTTCGTGATGGACTTCCTCACCCTCGCACAGCCCCCGCGCGAGCAGGTGGACGCCGAGACCGGCCAGCGCCACACCGTCGTGCCGGCACGCGTGGTGAGCCGCATCCGCATCCCGCCGGACCAGGTGTTCGAGCTGGCGAAGGCCCTCACCCAGCAGCTGGAGTTCTGGGAGCGCGAGACCGGACGCCGCAATCCGCAGGACCCGCCGCTGGGAGACTGAGGTCCGAGTCCGAGTCCGAGTCCGAGTCCGAGTCAGAACCCGGGTTAGCGGCGGTCTCGGGCGCGAGTAGTCCGCCGCGCGCGGCATGTCAACCCCTTTGGGGTCTGAATCCGACCCCACGTAGCCTTGCCAGGCGCCAGAAGGCGTGCAGGCGCGACATCCGTTCGGCGAGGGGCGGGTGTCGCGCCGTCTCCACGTGCGGCGCCCTCGCGACCGCCCGGCCCGTATCATCGCCGACGCTTCCTCCTCTGTCAGACGGAGGGGGACGCCATGACCACGATCGACCGGCCGGCCGCGACGGCGGCGATCGCACCCGCGCGCACGGCGACCGATCCGGCAACGGCAGCCGGCGCGCCGCAGCCCCGTCACGGGCTCCTGTTCTGGATCGTCCGCTACCTGCCCGCCGAGATCACCGGCACGGCGGTGATGGCGATCGCGGGCCTGCTCGCCACGCAGTGGACCGATGCGGCCCCGGTCATCGCCCTGGCCGCCCTTCTGGGCGAGATCGCCGGCTTCTATGCGGTGCTCGCGGCCACGATCTACCTCGAGCTCGTGCCGGTCACCGGGACGCGCCGCAAGGCCCTCGGCAAGACCGGCGTGCTCCTGATCGCCGAGTTCGGCGCGGCCGAGGTGCTCGACACCCTGCTCGTGCGACCGGCGGCACTCCTGCTGGGCGTCTGGCTCTTCCCCGATCCGCTGTGGGGCATGCTGGCCGGCAAGGTCGCCGCCGACATCGTCTTCTATGCGGTCGCCGCGGGCGCGTTCACCGTCACCGCCCGCACCGGACTGCGCGACGGGGGCCGGAATCGGCGCACGGAAGGGACGGCGACATGAACCTCGACGCGCTGCGCCGGGAGCCGCGGACGGCTCCCGCCTTCGCCGACCGGCGGCGCGCGGAGGCATCCGCCGTGATGTCGTCGGTGGCGGCGCGGGCCGCCATCGCCCTGCACGGGACCCCGCTGCTGCTGCTGGATCCGCAGCGCGTCCGCACGCAGTATCGCCGACTTCGCGCCGCGCTCCCGTTCGTCGGCTTCCACTACGCGGTCAAGGCGCTCGCGCATGACGCAGTGCTCGACGTGCTCGACGACGCGGGCTGCGGATTCGACATCGCCACCGGCGAGGAGCTCGCGATGCTCACGCGCCGCGGCATCGACGCCTCGCGGATGATCCACACGCATCCGATCAAGAAGCCCGCCGAGATCGCCTGCGCCCTGGCCGCGGGGGTGCGCACGTTCGTGGTCGACAACGAGGTCGAGATCGGCAAGTTCCGGGGCGCGCCGGCGGACACACGGCTGCTCGTGCGGCTGGCGTACCGCAGCCCGCATGCCAAGAGCGACCTGTCCAGCAAGTTCGGCGTCGGACCGTTCGAGGCCGCCCATCTCGTCGAGAGCGCCCTCGCCGCCGGGGTCACGGTCGCCGGCTTCACCTATCACGTCGGCAGCCAGCTCGACGATCCCGCTCGGTTCGCGTCCGCCGCTGCCGACACGATCGAGCTCATGGGCATCCTGGAGCGGCGCTGCAACGTGCAGTTCGACACGCTCGACATCGGCGGTGGGTTCCCGGCCTCGTACGACTCCGAGTCGGCAGCGATCGACGACATCGCGGCGCAGCTGCGACCGGTGCTCGCCCCGTACGCACGCCGACTCGACATCATCGCGGAGCCCGGCCGCGTGATGGTCGCCGATGCGATGACCCTCGTGACGAGCGTCGTCGGCATCGCCGAGCGCGGCGACGGGCGGTGGTACTACCTGGACGACGGCGTGTACGGGTCGTACTCGAACGTGCTGACGGAGGACGTGCATCCGCTGGTGTTCGCCGCACGCGATCTCACGGCGACCGACCCCTGGAGCGGCCGGCTCTCCGCCGGCGCGAGCGCCGGTGACCACCGCTGGGCGACGCTGGCCGGACCCACCTGCGACTCTTCGGACGTCATCGCACGAGAGGTCCTGCTGCCCGAGCTCCGCCTCGGTGATCTGCTCGTGAGCCCCACCATGGGGGCGTACACCACCGTGACGGCGACGCGCTTCAACGGCCGCCCCTTCACTCCGGTGGCCGTGATGGGCAGGGGTGCGCCGAGAGTCGAGGCCGGCGAGACCGCCGACCTCCGCCGCGTGCCGATCGTCTGACGCGACGGACTCGCGGCTCAGACCGTGCCGTACAGCCGATCGCCGGCGTCGCCGAGTCCGGGCACGATGTAGCCCTTCTCGTTGAGGCGCTCGTCGAGCGCGCCGAGCACGAGGGTGACGTCGCGTCCTTCGACCTGCTTCTCGATGGCGGCGACGCCCTCGGGAGCCCCGAGGATGCAGATCGCCGTCACGTCCTGCGCGCCGCGCTGGAACAGGAACTCGATCGCGGCGCCGAGCGAGCCGCCGGTCGCCAGCATGGGATCGAGCACGAAGCACTGGCGGTCGCTCAGGTCGTCGGGCAGTCGCTCGGCGTAGGTCGACGGCTCGAGGGTCTCGTGGTCCCGGACCATGCCGAGGAAGCCCACCTCGGCGGTCGGGATGAGCTTGACCATGCCCTCGAGCATGCCGAGGCCGGCGCGCAGGATGGGCACGACGAGGGGTCGCGGCTCGTCGATGCGGACGCCGGTCGTCGTGGTGACGGGCGTCTGGATCTCGATGGGCGCCACGCGGACGTTACGCGTCGCCTCGTACGCGAGGAGGGTGACGAGCTCCTCGGTGAGCTGACGGAACACGGGGGACGAGGTGCGCTGGTCGCGCAGCACCGTGAGCTTGTGGGTGATGAGCGGGTGGTCGGCGACGTGCAGGCGCATAGAGACAGGTTAGTGCGTCGCCGCCCTCGAACCCGGGGCCGGTTCGATGCGGACGGCTACGCTCGTGCTGTGCAGCCCGCTTCCGCCGACCTCGCAGCGATGGATCGCGCGCTCGCGCTCGCCGCCGCGGCAGGCGAAGCGGGTGACGTGCCCGTCGGCGCGGTGGTGACGGATGCCGAGGGCAGAGTGATCGCCGAGGGCCGCAATCTCCGCGAGCTCGACCACGATCCGACCGCGCACGCCGAGGTGGTGGCGCTGCGCGCGGCGGCTGCGGCGCGCGGCTCGTGGAACCTCGAGGGCTGCACGCTCGTGGTCACCCTGGAGCCCTGCGTGATGTGCGCGGGCGCCGTGCTGCAGTCGCGCATCTCGCGACTGGTCTTCGGCGCGTGGGACGCGAAAGCCGGCGCCGCGGGCTCGGTGTACGACGTCGTCCGCGACCGGCGTCTGCCGTATCGTGCCGAGGTCGTCGCCGGGGTGCGCGAGGATGCGGCATCCGCTCTCCTGCGGGCCTTCTTCGACGTGCGCCGCTGAGTCGTCCTCGGGACCCTTCCGCGCATCCGAGAACCGGGGGTCAGCCGCCGCCGTTCGGGGGGACAGCACCCTGCTACGGCTCTCCCGCCCGGGCCTAGCGTGACGCACGTGACCCGCCTCATCGAACCCGTCCGCACCGGTACCGCCATCGCGCGGCCGGGCGGCATCCGTTCCCGGATCGGCTGGACGTTCGTCCTGCTGACAGCGATCGCGATCGTCGCCTATGGCGCTGTGCCGTACTTCACCGCCTCGCTCGAGGCGCTCGCCGAGAGCCCCGGGCTCGCCGCGGACTACGTCGGGAAGCCGCCGCTCATCCAGGCGGCGCTCTACGTGCACATCGCCGGCGGCGCGACGGCGCTCGCACTGGGGGCGCTGCAGTTCTGGCGCGGTCTGCGTGCCCGTGCGCCACGCGTGCACCGGTGGATCGGGCGCGTCTACCTCGTCGGCGTCGCCGTCGGCAGTCTCGGCGGTCTCGTGATCGCCCCGACGAGCAGCGCCGGCTTCGTCGGGTTCTTCGGCTTCACCACGCTGGCCGTGCTGTGGCTCGTCACCGGGTGGCGGGCGTACCGCGCGATCCGGCGCGGCGATGTGCCCACTCACCGGGCGTGGATGATCCGCAACTACGCCCTGACGTACTCTGCCGTGACGCTGCGGATCTGGCTGCCGCTGCTGGTGTTCGCCCCGCTGCTGTTCGGGCAGACGCCCGACTTCGAGAACGCCTACGCCGCAGTGCCGTTCATCGCCTGGCTTCCGAATCTCCTCGTCGCGGAGTGGCTCATCCGCCGCCGTGGGCTGCCGTCGTACCGCCTGCCCGTCTGAGGCTGCGAAGTGCCCCGCCCGGGCCGCCGGCATCCGTCTCCGATCCCATCTCGTTCACTTGCGCTATACGTACGTGAAATGGCGGTTCGCGTGTACGAACAGCGCAAGTGAACCGATTCAGCACGGCGGCGGAGCGCGCGTGACGTCGTTGGTGAGGCGCAGAGGGTCAGCGGGGCAGATCGGGCAGCATCTCGCCCAGATACTCGACGTGCGAGACGTCCTGCAGATCCAGCAGCTGGAAGTACACACGCTCGATGCCGAACGACCGGTAGAACGCGATGCGCTCGCCGATCTCGGCGGCGTCGCCCACGATGTTCGTGCCGTCCCGCACGTCGGCGACCGTCTTTCCGATCCGCCCGGCGCGGCGGGCGACCTCGGCATCGTCGCGCCCGCCGAAGGTCGACATCGCGATCGAGAGCCGCACGGTCGCAGGGTCGCGGCCGATCCGGTCGCAGGCGGCGCGCAGGTTGTCGATGCGCTCCTGGATCTGGTGGTCTTCCGGGAAGCCGATGTTGTACTCGCGTGCGAAGCGGGCGACGAGGTCGGGGGTGCGCCGCGGACCGCCGCCGCCGATGATCACGGGGACGGACTGCTGCAGCGGTTTCGGCAGGCCGGGCGCCTCGACCAGCTCGTAGTTCGTTCCGCTGAAGCTGTAGGTCTCGCCGTCGCGCGTGGCCCACAGGCCGGTCACGATCTCGAGCTGCTCCTCGAGGAGGTCGAACCGCTTGGCCGGGAACGGGATGCCGTAGGCCCGGTGCTCGCGCTCGAACCACCCGGCTCCGAGTCCGAGCTCGACGCGTCCGCCCGACATCGCGTCGACCTGGGCGACCTGGATCGCCAGTGAGCCGGGGTGACGGAAAGTGACGGGGGAGACCAGGGTGCCGATGCGGATCCGGGACGTCTCGCGGGACAGCCCCGCCAGCGTCGTCCAGGCGTCGGTCGGTCCCGGCAGGCCGTCGCCCATCCCGCTCAGGTAGTGGTCCGACCGGAAGTATCCGGTGAAGCCGAGGCGCTCGGCGGTCTGGGCGTAGGCGAGCTCGTCGTCGTAGGTGGCACCGAGGTGGGGCTCGGTGAAGATGCAGTATTCGATGATCGTTCCCTGTGTGTGTCTCGCGGTCGCACGTCAGGTCGACGCGGTCCGACGACCTCTGGGGGCTGAGGCTGAAGGAGCGCCGGAGACTCAGTCGGCCGACTTGATGACGAACTCGGATGTCGGCGGCGCGGGGTCCTCGCCGGGGCGATAGATGTCGGGCTCCACGTAGATCACCCGCGCCGCGGGCACGGCGGCGCGCACACGCACCTCGACGCGGTCGATGTCGGCGGCGACGTGCGCGAGCGGCGCGTCGGCGGCGAACCCGATCTTCGCGGCGACGAGGAGCTCGTCGGGGCCGAGGTAGAGCGTCTTGAGGTGGATGAGCTTCTCGACCTCGGGTCCGGCGGTGATGGCGGCGACGATGCGCTGGTGATCCGCCTCCGTGGCGCCCTCGCCGACGAGCAGGCTCTTCGTCTCGATGCCGAGGACGATCGCGATCACGATGAGCAGCGTGCCGATCATGAGCGTGCCGAGGGCGTCGAAGACCGGGTTGCCGGTGATCACGGTGAGGCCGACGCCGAAGAGCGCGAACACCAGGCCGATGAGCGCGCCGACGTCTTCGAGCAGGACGACGGGGAGCTCCGGCGCCTTCGCGTGGCGGACGAACGACACCCACGACTGACCGCGGCCGCGCACGTGGTTGCTCTCGCGGACGGCGGTGCGCAGCGAGAACGACTCGAGGCCGATCGCGACGACCAGCACGACGATGGGCAGCCACCACCACTGCTCGTCCAGCCCGTGCGGGTGGGTGAGCTTCTCGACGCCCTCGTAGATCGCGAACAGACCGCCGACCGAGAACAGGATGATCGACACGACGAACGCGTAGACGTATCGCTCGCGTCCGTAGCCGAAGGGGTGATCGCGGTCGGCCATCTTCTTGGCCTTGCGCCCGCCGAGCATCAGCAGCAGCTGGTTGCCCGAGTCGGCGACCGAGTGGATCGCCTCGGCGAGCATCGAGGCGGAGCCCGAAAGGAACCAGGCGATGAACTTCGCCAGGGCGATGCCCATGTTCGCCAGGAACGCCGCGAGGATCGCCTTGCCGCCGCCGGAAGCACTCATGCCGACGAGTCTACGGATGCCGGGCCCGCGGCTCGCGCGCCGGACGCGCATCCGGCGCGGTCAGTCGGACGAGCGCAGGATGATGGCCTCGGTCGGGGGCGCGGGATCGTGACGGTGTCCGACGTAGCCGATGATCTCGAGCAGTGCGTGACGGAACTCCGCCAGCTGCTCGAGGTGGGGCGTGTGGCCGACGCCCTCGAGATTTCGCTCGGTCACCTGGCCGCCGGCATCCGCGTACCGCGTGAGCACGTCGCGCGTCTGCGAGACCATCGGCTGCGGCGGAGCGACCTCGTCGCCGGGCCAGTCCGGCACGATGCCGAGCTTGCCGAGGTTGTTGTAGTCGTAGAGCGAGGCGTCCGAGATGATCGGGTCGAGCACGCCGTGGATCCACAGGATCGCCGGCTTCACAGGCATGTCGACGATGGCCGACACATCGAAATGCCCCGGCGTCATCGTGTTGACCACGCCGATACCGCCCGCGGCGAAGCCCGGCCAGCTGGGGCTCGTCACGGAATCGCCCGGGTAGTTGCCTGTGGCGGTCGACGTCGTGAGCATCGAATCGACCCACACGTCCTCATGTGGGCTCTCGTACCCCGCCGCGACGAAGCCGGATCGGAAGACGCTGCGCGGCGAGGTCGCTGCGTCGTCCGTCGTGTCGTGGTCGATCAGGCGCTGCACGAAGTCGGGGTTCACCGTCCCTCCACCGCAGCCCGCGTCGTCGTCGGTGAGACGCGTCCCATCGCGACGGGTTCCTCCGAAGCCGTATGGCGAGATCGGAGCTTCCAGGGTGAGGCTCAGCACGGGGTGCTCGAGCGCGTACTGCATGATGACGCCGGCGCCCATGGACCAGCCGACGAGATGGGCGGTGGGGATGCCGAGCGCACTCAGCGTCGCGGCCACATCGTCGCTGAAGTCGCGCACCCCGCGCGTCGCGTCGATCGGCGCGTGCTCGGTGCCGCCGAACCCCCGCAGGTCGATCGCGATCACCCGCAGGTCGGTGGGGAGATTGAGCATCAGCTCCTGCCAGAACAGTGCCGACGAGAGGTTGCCGTGGATCAGCACCACGGTGCGCTCCGGCGGCGTGGCGGGATCGTCGCCCTCGCGCTCGAGCACGTTGACGGTGAGTCCGGGCGTCTCCACGCTGCGCGCGGTGATGCCGTCGAAGAGCGTCATGTCGGAAGCCTCCCACGTCGTGCGGGGGCTCCTGCGTCCCCGCACTTCCGAGGATAGACCGGCCCGAGACGCCGTGAACGGACTCTCGCGTCGCGGACGGCGGAGGCAGCGGCGGCGGCATCCGTCCGCCTCCCGGCGTACGGATGACGCTCGGCGCTCACTCCTCGGCTGCGGCGGTGGTCGGCTCCCCGGTGTAGAACGCGTACGTGTTGTCGGCGGCCCGTGCGGCGACCGCGGGGTCGGCGCCGTCGGCTGCGTGAGCGGCTCCCCAGGCGTCTGCGGCGCCGCGGTAGAACGCCCTGCCCTCGTCGGTGAACGCCCATGCCTCGGCTTCTTCGGGCGAGGGGCCGTCGCCTGCGGTCAGGTGCAGGCCGAGGCCCAGCAGGCCGCCGTCCCAGCCGACGCCCGTCGCACCGGGGCCGTAGACGTCCCAGAACTCCGCGGGCACATCGTCGGTGCGGGCGACGTGCTCGAGTTCGAACCTTGTCTCGGCGTCGCCCTCGGCCGTCAACCGCACGGTGAGCCAGGTCGCGCCGCCGCCGTACTCCCAGGTCGCCGTGAAACGGGCCGAGCCGTCCGCAGGAGGCGTGCACTCCTGGATCTCGCCGCCGGCGTTGCCCTCGATCTGATACCGGCCGCCGAGCCGGAGATCGCCCGTGATCGGCTGGAACCATCGCGCGATCCGCGCCGCGCTGGTGACGGCGTCCCACACATCGTCGATGGGGGACGGATACGTCTGCGCGAGCGTCTGGACGCGCGCCGGGTAGCCGTCGATCTCTGCGCTCGCGATCTCGCGGGTCACCGCGTCGAGCTGGTTCTGTACGTCGACCATGTCATTCCTCCTGGGGGTCGGTCGTGTCGGATTCGTCGCTCGCGGCATCCGGTTCCTGCTCGGCGGCGAGCCGGCGCTGGCGGCGTCCTCGGGCGAGCTCGGTGCCGAGGGCGTCGAGGTGCGGCTGCCAGAAGCGCCGGAACGGGTCGAACCACGCGGCGGCGTTCTCGAGCGGGTCGGGAGCGATGGCGTACAGCCTCCGCACGCCGTCGGGACGCACCGTCGCGAATCCCGACTCCCGCAGCACGCGCAGGTGCTGCGAGACGGCGGGCTGCGAGATGCCGAACTCGCGCTGCACGTCCTCGCCGATCTCGCCGGCGCTGCGCTCGCCCTCCGCCAGGAGTTCGAGGATGCGCCGGCGAACCGGATCGCCGAGGATGTCGAGCGCGTGCACGATTTCCATACTTGCTCGTGCGCTTATATAAGTCAAGTGTTAAGTCCGAGAGCGCTGTGCTCAGCGCTCGTAGGATGACGCCATGCCTGCTGACCTCACCGCCCTTCCGCCCATCGCGATCCTCGGCGCCGGCTCGATGGGCGGCGCGATCGCGCGCGGCCTCTCTCGCTCCGGCCTCGCCGGCGGGGGAGTGACGACCACGAACCGTTCGCGCGCGAAGGCCGCCGAGCTCGACGGGCTCGACGGCGTGACCAGTGTCGCGCTGGAGGCGCACCCGACCGCGAACACGGATGCCGCAGCCGCCGCCGACGTCGTGCTCGTGGGAGTGAAGCCCGCGATGGTCCCCGATCTGCTGCGGGAGATCGCGCCGTCGCTGCGGCGCGGCGCCATCGTCGTGAGCCTCGCCGCTGGGGTCACGATCGCGACGTTCGAGCAGCTCCTCGGCGGCGTCGCAGTGCTGCGCTCGATGCCGAACACGCCCGCCCTCGTGGGGCGCGGCGTCACCGGGCTCGCGGCAGGGTCGCAGGCAGACGCCGATGCGGTCGCCACGGTCCGGCGGCTCTTCGAGACCGTCGGCGCCGTCGTCGAGGTGCCCGAGGCGCAGATCGACGCGCTGTCGACGATCTCGGGTTCGGGTCCCGCCTACTTCTTCCTCCTCGTGGAGGAGTTCACCAAGGCCGCCGTCGGCAAGGGTTTCTCGCCGGCGGAGTCGCAGCTGCTGGCGGAGCAGACATTCATCGGCGCCGCCGCGCTGCTCGAGGCCTCCGAAGACGACCCGGCGGAGCTCCGCCGACGCGTCACGAGCCCGAAGGGCACCACGGAGCGGGCCATCGCCGCGCTGCAGGACGCGAAGCTCGACGAGGTGTTCGCCCGGGCAACCGACGCGGCGCTCGCGCGCGCGAAGGAGCTCGCCCAGGGCGGGTGAGCGTGCACCCGGGCACGCGATCCGCGGCGGGCCACGTGATCCGCGGCGGGCCACGTGATCCGCGGCGGGCGCGTGATCCGCGGCGGGTCAGTCTCGAGGCTGCTTCATGTACCACTCGGTGAACGCGCGGGCCCGCCCTTCCTCGTCGAGGTCGATCACCCACAGGTTGCGGTAGACGCGGCCGGCGGGCAGCTCGTCGTCAGGGGCGTAGACCGTGCGGCCGTCCACGAACACGCGGTCGCCGTCGACGCCCGCGATCTTCCACTCGAACTCGTACGTGCCGGGCTCGTCGCGCGCCTCGAGCCAGCCGGCGATGATGGCGTCGGCCCCGGCCCACGGTTCACCCCAAGGCTGGGTGAAGTACACGGCATCGTCGGTGAAGAGGGCCCGGATGTCGTCGGGCTCATTCGTCTTCCATGCGTTCTCGTACGCGTCGACCCATCGCCGGGCCGCGGCATCCGTCGTGTTCCGTTCTGTCATGCCGCGAGTATGCCGCGGGGCGGGGACATCCGACAGAGGGCCGCGTCAGCGCTCGAGCGAGGCGAAGCGCTCGATGTCGGAGTTGGTGCCCGAGACGATGATCAGGTCGTGGTTGGTGACCACGGTGTTCGCCTCGGCGTAGCGGAAGGGCTTGCCCGGGCTCTTCACGCCCACCACGGTGACGTTGTACTTGGTGCGCACGCCGGACTCGTTGAGGCCGACGCCGCGGATGAACTTCGGCGGGTACAGCTTGGCGAGGGCGAAGTCGTCGTCGAAGCGGATGAAGTCGAGCATGCGGCCGCTGACCAGGTGGGCGACGCGCTCACCGGCCTCGCGCTCGGGGTAGATGACGTGGTTCGCCCCGACGCGGGCGAGGATCTTGCCGTGCGACTGCGACACCGCCTTCGCCCAGATCTGCGGCACCTTGAGGTCGACCAGGTTCGCGGTGATGAGCACCGACGCCTCGATCGACGAGCCGACGGCGACGACCGCGACCTGGAAGTCCTGCGCACCGATCTGCTTGAGCGCGTCGATGTTGCGGGCGTCGGCCTGCACCGTGTGCGTGACGCGCTCCGACCACTTCTGCACGAGATCGAGACTGTCGTCGATCGCGAGCACCTCGCGATCGAGCCGATCGAGCTCACCCGCGCACGCGGCGCCGAAGCGCCCCAGTCCGATCACGAGAACGGGCGCGTCGCCCCTCATCCGCTCAACCAACGATGGGCCTTTCCACGGGCAGCGAGTAGAGCTGCGAACGGGATGTCGCGGCCACGGCCGCGGCGAGAGTCACTGTACCAATGCGGCCCATGAAGATCGTCAGGGCCATCACATAGACGGCCGGATCCGACAGCTCGGCCGTCAGGCCGGTGGAGAGGCCCACGGTCCCGAAGGCCGAGATGACGTCGAACAGGACGTCCGACACCTGCTCCTGCGAGATCTGGGAGATCACGATCGTGGAGAGTGCGACGATCGTCGCCCCCCACGCGACCACGGAGAGGGCGACGCGCTGCACGTCGCTCGGGATGCGCCGGCCGAACGCCTGAACCGACGGGCGACCCTTGGCCTCGGAGAACACGGCCAGTGCGAGCACGGCGAGCGTCGTCACCTTGATGCCGCCCGCCGTCGAAGCCGAGCCGCCGCCGACGAACATGAGCATGCAGCCGACGATGAGCGACGAGCCGTGGAGCTCGCCGATGTCGACGACGGCGAAGCCGCCGGACCTGGTCATCGCCGACAGGAAGAATGCCTGGAACGTGGTGTCCCAGGCATCCATCGACCCGAAGGTCTTCGGGTTGTTGTACTCGAGCGCGAGGAAGGCCGCCGCGCCGGCGAAGAACAAGAGCACCGTGGTGATCATCGTGAGCTTCGTGTGCAGCGGCCAGCGGCGCACGTCCCACACGTGCTTCCACAGGGCGTAGATGACGGGGAAGCCGATGCTGCCGAGGAACACGCCGACCATCAGCACCGTCAGCAGGAAGTAGTCGTCGGCGAACGGCTCCAGTCCGCCCGGATTGGGCGTGAAGCCCGTGTTGGTGAACGCCATCGCCGCGTAGAACGGGGCCTCCCAGAGGGCCTCCAGCGGGCGGATGCCGGCGAGCAGGAGCGACGGATACAGGGCGATCGCGACGAGCGCCTCGATGAGGAGGGTCGAGAGCGCGACCGTGCGCAGCAGCTGGCCGACCTCGCCGAGGCGGACCGTCTGGCTCTCGTTGACGGGTCCGGCGTGGGCGCGCATGGGATTGGTGTCACTCGCGGCGATGAGTTTCGCCCGCAGCCCGAGGCGCTTCGAGATCACGAGGCCGAGGATCGACGCCAGGGTGAGGACGCCCATCCCGCCGATGTTCACGCCGATGAAGATGATGACCTTGCCCAGTGGCGAGAACGTGGATGCGATGTCGACCGTGGACAGGCCGGTGACGCAGATGGTCGAGACCGCGGTGAACACCGCGTCGGCGAGCGGCAGTCGGCGGCCGTCCGCGGACGCGGCGGGCAGAGACAGCAGCGCCGTGAAGACCAGGATCAGCGACACGAACACCAGCACCGCGAATCGCGCGGGCGAGGTGGTGGTCAGATTGCGCAGCTGATCCCACAGCCGTCGCAGCATCGACGGGATGCGCCGCACGAGCGACCCGGCCGGGTCCGTCGTCATGCGTCGCCCCCTTCTCCAAGACCCCAGTCATGGTACTCCGCGGGGCTCCCGACTAATCTGAGCACATGGCGGACATCTTCGACGTGATCGCGGACGGAACACGTCGCGACATCCTGCGACTGCTGCTCGATCGATCATCCGCCGGAGAGCGCGGCACCAGCGTGTCGCACATCGTCACAGAGCTCGGCGCCAGCCAGCCGACGGTCTCGAAGCACCTCAAGGTGCTGCGCGAGGCGCACCTGGTCTCGGTGCGCGAGGAGGGGCAGCACCGCTACTACAGCCTCTCGGCCGCACCGCTGGACGAGGTCGACGACTGGCTCGTGCCGTTCCTCGACGGCGACGGCGGCGAGGCCGGCGAAGGGGTGGCCGTGGCGCTGCCCGACTCCGCCGCCCATGCGGCCGAAGTCGTCGGGCGGGCCGCCGCCTCGGCCAAGCACGCTCTCGAGAACGCCTTCAAGCGCCTCCCCGGCCGCTGATTCGTCGTCCGGTCGTTGAGCGAGGAGCGCAGCGACGAGACGAAACGCGCCGAGTCGACCTCTGTCGTCTGCTCGGGCGTTTCATCATCTGCGTTTCGACTCGCAAGCTCGCTCAACGACCGGACCCACCCGGAGGATGTCCCCGCGCAGCGGGACGGGCTCTACCGGCGCCCGGCCTTGCGGCGGAACAGCCAGGCACCCCAGACGAACGAGACGACGAGGATCCCGAAGCACCAGGCGATCGCCCACCCGACGGTGTCGTCGACGGGCGTTCCCATCAGGAGGCCGCGGATCGTCTCGATGATCGGCGTCACCGGCTGGTACTCCGCGACGCCCTGGAGCCACTCGGGCATCGTGTCGACCGGCACATACGCGCTCGAGAGATACGGCAGGAACAGGATGATGAACCCGTAGCCGTTGGCGCCTTCGGGGCTGCCGGAGGCGAGCCCGATCGCCGCGAACAGATACGTGATCGCGAGGATCCAGAGCGCGATCACCGCGACGGCGCCGAGCCAGCCCCACAGGCCCGCCGTCGGACGGAACCCCACGAGCAGTGCGACGCCGATCACGATCGCGGTCGCGAACAGGTTGCGCAGCAGACTTGCGACGACGTGTCCGGTGAGCACGGCGCTCGCGCGCACGGGCATCGTCCGGAACCGGTCGATGATGCCGGCCTTCATGTCGCCCGCGACGTAGACGGCGGTCGATGCGGCGCCGAAGCCGGCGCACGTGAGGATCACACCCGGCACGACGTAGTTGACGTAGTCGCCGGTGGGGTCGATCGCCCCGCCGAAGACCCACGTGAACATCAGCATGAGCATCACCGGCAGCAGGATCGCCATCAGCAGCGATTCGCCGTCGCGCAGCGAGTGCAGAAGGCTGCGCCCGACGAAGACACCCTCGGCGGTGAGGCCGGTCACCCGCGGACGCAGCGCGGGGAGGGTCGGCGAGGCGGTCACGGTGGTCATGCGATCTCCTTCATGGTGTCGGCCCGGCGGGCGTCGGCGCGCTCGCCGCGGCCGTCGGGGGTGGTGAGCGCGAGGAACACGTCGTCGAGGCTCGGTCGCCGCAGCGTGACGACGCCCTCGGCGCCCGACTCGTCGAGCACGTCGAGCGCCCGGCGCAGCCCGGTCACCGAGCCGTCGGTGGCGACTTCGCGGACGAGCTCGCCGTGCGCGTCGTGCAGCTCGACCGTGTCGCCGCCGATGCGGGACTTCAGTTGCGCGGCGGTTCCGGTGGCGACCACGCGGCCGCCGTCCAGCACGGCGATGCGGTCGGCCAGCTGGTCTGCCTCCTCGAGATACTGCGTGGTGAGGAAGACCGTGGTCCCCGCGTCGGCGAGCGAGCGGATGACGTCCCACAGTTCACGGCGGCTGCGGGTGTCGAGCCCCGTCGTCGGCTCGTCGAGGAACAGCACCTCGGGTGTGACGACGAAGCTGAGCGCCAGGTCGAGCCGTCGGCGCATGCCCCCCGAGTAGGTGCCGACGCGGCGGGATGCGGCATCCGTCAGTCCGAAGCGCTCGAGCAGCTCCGCGGCGCGTCTGCGGGCCGAGCGCCGGGAGAGCCCCGACAGGCGGCCCATCATGACGACGTTCTCGGTGCCGGTGAGGACGTCGTCCACGGCGGCGGCCTGGCCGGTCAGGCTGATGCGGCGCTTGACCTGCTCGGGAGCACGCGCCACGTCGACGCCCGCGACCGTGGCGGTGCCGGCGTCGGGGTGGACGAGCGTCGTGAGGATGTTGATGGTCGTGGTCTTGCCGGCGCCGTTCGGGCCCAGGAGCGCGAAGACCTCGCCACGGGCGACGTGGAGGTCGAGACCGTCGAGCACGTGCTGGCGGCCGAACGTCTTTCGCAGGCCCTCGACGACGATGACCGGCGGAGCGGTGCGGTCGGGCATGGGACTTCCTCTCAGAGATCTGTGTATGGGCGAAACTGTGTACAGCATTAACTGTTTATGACGGTAACACACTGTTTACCTCATAAACAGTCTTAGACTGACGGGATGACCGACGCCGTCGAGCCCGAGCTTCCGCGGGGCATCGCCCTCGCATGGGGCGTCGCCGCCAGTCCGCAGCGGGGTCCCAAGCGCGAGATGAGCGTCGAGCGCATCGTCGAGGCGGCGATGGAGATCGCGGATGCCGAGGGCCTGGGCGCCGTGTCGATGGCGGCGGTCGCGGCGAAACTCGGGTTCACGCCCATGTCGCTGTACCGGTACGTCACCGCGAAAGAAGACCTCGTGCTGCTCATGCAGGAGGAGGCCACCGGGTCGCCTTCGGAGGCGACGCGGGAGGCGGGCGGCTGGCGTGAGCGCCTGGAGGCGCTGTTCGGCGAGCAGCTGCAGCATTACCTGCGGCACCCCTGGGTCCTCGACATCCCGATCTCGGGCGTTCCGGCCACTCCCAACAGCGCAGCGTGGATGGATGCCGGGATCAGCGCGCTCGACGAGACGCCGCTGACCTACGAGGAGCGGTTGGCCGTGATGCTCCTGGTCACGGGCACGGCGCACTGGGCGGGCACGGTGCTCGCCGGGTATGCGCGCGTGGAACGCGAGCAGGGTGTCGGCAGCGACACGATCGCCCGCAACGAGGATGCGATGTTCCGGGCGCTCATCACCGCCGAGGCGTACCCCTCACTGCGGGCCGCGATCGAGGCGGGTGCGTTCCTGGACGACTCGGACCCGTTCTCCTTCGCGCTGGAGCGCGGCCTCGACGGGGTCGCCGCCTACATCGCCGCCGCAGCCGAGGGCCGGCGGGGCGAGCGCAAGCAGTGGGTCACGCTCGACGATGCCGACATCGCCGACGACAAGAAGTTCCGCGAGGCGCAGAAGGCGGTGCGGCAGGCCGAGAAGGCGCTGCGCGACGCGCGCAAGCTCGAACGTCTGGCCGCGCGCGAAGCGCACGACCGCAAGGCGCGCCAGCGCGCCGATGCGTGAACCGGCCTCATCCGCCACAGAAGTCACAGCCGTTCACACAGGCACCGTGTTTACACGCCGGTCCCGCGCGTTCTAGAGTGTGTGCAGCACTCCTGGGGAAGGAATCGACATGGCTGAACTGTCCGATGTGCGCTTCCTCACGGTCGCCGAGGTCGCCGAGCTCATGCGCGTGTCGAAGATGACGGTGTACCGCCTGGTGCACTCCGGCGAGCTGCCCGCTGTCCGCTTCGGACGCAGCTACCGGGTCCCCGAGTCCGCCGTCACCGAGGCCCTGCAACGGCCGATCGCCGACGTCGGCTAGACTGATCCGAGGCATTTTCCGTAACTGCCCGTTCCCGGGCGCCGCACACGCCGCGCCCAGACCCCGACATAGTGAGGTTTTCCGTGGGTTCTGTCATCAAGAAGCGCCGCAAGCGCATGGCGAAGAAGAAGCACCGCAAGCTGCTTCGCAAGACTCGCCACCAGCGCCGCAACAAGAAGTAAGCGGCATCCGCACCAAGCGCCTGTCTTCGGACGGGCGCTTCGTGTATGCCTGCTCCGCCCGGCGGAGCCCGCGACCCGAGAGGCCGACATGAAGTCCATCACCGTTGAGCAGCTGCGTGAGCGCGCCGACACCCCGCTCATCGACGTGCGCGAGGTCGACGAGTTCGCCGCCGGGCACGTGCCCGGGGCGGTCAACATCCCGATGTCAGCGATCGGCAGCCGGCTCGACGAACTGCCCGACGGCGCGTTCGACGTCATCTGCGCGATCGGAGGCCGTTCGGGCCGCGTTGTCGAGGCCCTCGAGGCGCGTGGCTATGACGCCACCAACGTCGACGGCGGCACGAACGAGTGGATCGCCGCCGGCTACCCGGTCGAGGCGTGACGGCAGAGCCCGCGTGACCACGATCACCCTCATCGGCAAGCCGGACTGCCACCTGTGCGACGTCGCCCGCGAGGTCGTCGAGACGGTCGTGGCCGAGCTGCCCGAGGACGCCGTCGACGTCGAGGAGCTCTCGATCGCCGCAGACCCCGCGCTCTACGCGCAGTGGTGGGAGAAGATCCCCGTGGTGCTCATCGACGGAGAGCTGCACGGCCACTGGCGCGTGTCGCCCGACCGCCTGCGTGCCGCGCTCAGCACCGCGCGCTGACCGCACTCGTCAGTCCCCGCGCGCACGTTCACGACGGCCGATCGGTGCGTCAGCCAGCGACATCCGTGTCCTCATCTGAGGACGTGAGCTCCGATGAGGGGCGACACGCCGGAGGGTGGACCGCATTCCGGCTCCGGTCCTCAGCTGAGGATGATGACGCCTTATCGCTCGCACTGACCACGTTCCTCAGATGAGGAGCGGCCGGCGACGAAGGTGCGACCTGATGCCGCGGCTCAGCCGGCGAGGCGCCCGCGCAGCGCGTTCAGCTCCGCGTCGGCCAGACCGCCCGACTGCAGGTACGCCGCCGAGCCGCCGCGCTCGTCGAGCCACGCCAGTGCCTGCTCGATGGCCGCGGGCGGCGTTCCCGTCACCAATTCGCGGATCTCGGGAGTCAGCGGCGCCCCCATCTGCTCGATGCCGGCGAGCATGCGCTCGGCCCACGGGCCGGCGAGGTTCCGCTCGGAGATCGCGTAGTCGGCGACGATCGCTTCCCGGTCCACCCCGACCGCGTCGAGCAGGAGCGCGACGGCGACACCGGTGCGGTCCTTGCCCGCCGTGCAGTGGACGAGGACCGCGGACGCGTGGCCATTGACGGTCCCCGCTCCCTCGCCAGCCATCACCGGCGCGCTGCGCGGAGCCTCGGGGACCTGGGGCGCAGCCACGTCCTGCCGCGCCTCGCTCAGCCCGGGTGCTGCGACTCGGCGCGCCGCCTCGGCGAACGAGGCCGCGCCGTGCTCGAGCATCTGGACGTACAGCTCGCCGAGGCGGGGGAGAGCCGCGAGGATCTTCTTCGCCATGCCGGTGTCGATGGGGCCGTCAGTCGTCGCCGCCTCGCCGGCGGCGCCGGTCAGTGCGCCCTCGAGGACCGACAGCTCGACGACTTCGACCTCCCGGTCGGCGGGCAGGCGGTCGGGCGCGCTCGCCTGCTCCATCGGCGTGCGGAAATCCGCGACGACGCCGATCGGGCTCGCCGAGAGCGCGGCGACGCCGGCATCGCTCAAGCCACTGAGGCTTTCCGAGCGATAGAGCACGCCGGGGCGGACGCTGCCGCCCGCTGCGAGGGGAAGGCCGCCGAGGTCGCGGAAGTTCTGGAGTCCGTCGAGGGTGATCGTCACCTTCGAGGATTACCACACTCCTGCGGTCGTGCCTCCGCTATCGGGGCGCCAGGCGCGTCGGGACGCGGATCCGGAATCAGGGCGCCAGGCGTGTCGGCCCGCGGAAGAGATAGGTGACCTCGCGGATCGAGTCCTGCCCGAGCAGCAGCATCATGACGCGGGCAAGACCCATGCCGAACCCGCCGTGGGGCGGGGCGCCGTAGCGGAAGAAGTCGAAGTAGAAGTCGAGGTGCTCGGGCTCGAGACCCTTCTCCTTCGCCTGCTCGATCAGCACATCGACACGGTGCTCGCGCTGCGCGCCCGTGGTGATCTCGACGCCCTTGAAGAGCAGGTCGTACGACTTGGTGAGCCCGGTCTCCTCGTCGCGCATGTGGTAGAACGCGCGGATCTCGGGGTGGTAGTCGGTGATGAAGACGAACTGGTGGCCGTAGGTCTCCTCGACATACGCCGAGATCTGGCGCTCGCCCTCGGGGTCGAGGTCGCCGTCGGTGCGGGGGATCTCGTAGCCCCGGCTCTTCACGATCTCGCGCGCCTCGGCGAGCGGGATGCGCGGGAACGGGATGGCGGGCACCTGCACCTCGAGGCCGAACAGCTCCTCGATCTCGGCGCCGTGCTTGTCCTTGACCACCTGGAACGCCGTCTGCAGAAGCTCCTCCTGCATGCGGGCTACGTCTTCGTGCGAGTCGATCCAGCTGATCTCGGCGTCGATCGACGTGAACTCGGTCGCATGGCGCGAGGTGAACGAGGGGTCGGCGCGGAACGCGGGGGCGATCTCGAAGATCTTGCCGAAGCCGGCGACCTGCGCCATCTGCTTGAAGAACTGCGGCGACTGCGCGAGGTAGGCGGTCTGGTCGCCGAAGTACTCCAGCGAGAACAGCTCCGCGTTCGACTCGGATGCCGAGGCCATCAGCTTCGGCGAGTGCACCTCGATGTAGTCGCGCTCGATCCAGTACGAGCGGAGAGCGTGCTCGAGCGTGGTCTGCACCCGGAAGATGAGGTTGTTGCGTCGCTGGCGGAGGTCGAGGAATCGCCAGTCCATGCGCTTGTCCATGCCGCTGTCGGCGGCGATGGGCGTCTCGGGGAGTGCGGCTGCTGCGACGTCCAGCGCGCCGATCTTGATCTCGACGCCGCCGAGCTTGACGCGCTCGTCGTGCTTGAGCTCACCCGTGACCGTCAGGAAGGTGCCCGTGGCGAGGTTCGAGATGAGGTCGGTGAGGGCCAGTGCACCGGCATCCTGTTCCGAACCGTCCTCGGCGGGCCGGGTCGCCGGATTGACCAGCTGCACCGCCCCGGTCTCGTCGCGAAGGATGACGAACTGCACCTTCTTCTGGTCGCGGACGGTCTCGACCCATCCGGAGACGGAGACGGGGCCGTCGGCGAGGCCCTTGAGCTGGTTGACGAGAACGCGTTCAGTCACGAGGGACAAGTGTACGTGGGGCTGCGCACCCCGCCTGTCGGTGCCGTCCGAAGTCATCGACGGCGTGGCAGATGCACAGTGGTGCGGGTGAGCATCACGCTCAGAGCGACTCCCGGCGCACGATCGACGTCGGCAGCACCTGGACCTTCTTTGCGGGCAGGCCCCGGATGGTGGCGATCAGCGTGTCGGCCGCGGCCCGCCCCATCTCCTCGAGCGGCTGGCGCACGGTGGTCAGCGGCGGATCGGATGTGCTCGCGATGAGGACGTCGTCGAATCCGACCACCGAGACGTCGGTCGGCACGCGGCGTCCCGCGGCCTGGAGCACCCGGATCGCACCGGCGGCCATCAGGTCGGATGAGGCGAAGATCCCATCGAGATCGGGCGCCCGCTGCAGCAGCCGCGCCATGGCGGCCGTGCCGCTGTCGAGCGTGAAATCGCCATGCACGATGGGTCCGGGCGTCAGGCCGTGCCGCGCGAGCTCGTCGGTCCATCCGCGTGTGCGCTCACGTGCCTGCTCCAGATCGAGGGGGCCTGTGATGATGCCGATCGAGCGACGGCCCGCCTCGACGAGAGCGCGCGCTGCCAGCACGCCGCCGCCGTAGTTGTCGGAATCGATGACGATCGGATCCGGGCCGATGTCGGCGTGAGGGCGACCCACCCACGCGATGGGCACGGGGGAGTCGGCGAGTCGCTCGACCAGGTGCGTGATCTCGTGCTGCAGGATCACGATCGCCCCGTCGAGAGCGCCGGAGCGCAGGAAGCGGGGGATCCGGTCGAGGTCCTCATGGTCGGCGGGCAGGAGGACGGGCTGCACCTCGCCCGCCGACAGTCCCTTGGCCGCGCCCTTCAGCACGGCGGTGAAAAAGGTGCCGCTCAGGCTTCCGAGCTCGTCGAAGGCGATCACGAGGCCGATCGCCCCGGCGCGTCCGCCCCGCAGCACTCGCGCGGCGAAGTTCGTCTCGTAACCCAGACGCCGGGCCTCGCGCTCGACCGCCGCCGCCATCGCGGCGTCCACATTCGTCGCGCCGGCGAGAACGCGGGCGGCGGTCGCGCGGGAGACCCCCGCGGCCTGCGCGACGTCGACGATGGTGGGTCTGACCATGGCTCCCCCCGTGAGCGTGGGCATGACGGAGAAGATCGTTCTCTCGCCGTCTCCATCATTGCATGGGTGGGGGTCGTTCCGCGGGTCGGACGCGCGGAAATCAGCCCGTGTGGAGGCTGAGTGCGACCAGGGCGCCACTGGGAATTCGTTCCAGGGTTGCCGCAGGCCCGGTAGGGCGGCTACTGTGGCCATCGCTGAGAGATCGATCTCTCAGCATCGGAGCCAAACCTCCCGCAGCCACATGTCCCCGAAGAAGAGGAGCTGTTGTGAATCGTCGCAAACTGGCCCTGCCCATCGCAGCAGTCGGTGCACTCGCGCTGGTGCTGTCCGGATGCTCGGGAGGATCGGGCTCCGGCTCCGACGATCCCGACGCCGAATTCGAGTTCTGGTCGTTCACAGGCATCGGCCAGAAGGACTCGGTCGATCGCTACCTCGAGGAGATGCCCGACGCCAAGGTGAAGTTGTCGGAGGTCGGCAGCACGACCGAGACCGCCACCGCGCTGACCGCGGCCCTCGCCGGCGGCCGCGTCCCCGACCTCGTGATGATCCAGAACGACGATCTGCCCAAGTTCGTGGAGAACCCGGGCAACTTCGTCGACCTGCGCACGCTCGGCGGCGACGATGTCGGCGACGACTACCTGGACTGGGCGGTCGACGCCGCCACCGCCGATGACGGCTCGCTGATCGGCATCCCCACCGATGTGGGGGGCCTGAGCTTCGCCTACCGTGCCGATCTCTTCGAAGCGGCCGGCCTGCCGACGGATCCGGCGGAGGTCGCGCAGATGTGGTCGTCGTGGGACGACTTCATCGCCATGGGCGAGCAGTACACGGCTGCCACGGGCCAGCCGTTCGTGGACAACGTCGAGACGTCGGTGTTCTTCTCCACCGTCAACCAGGTCACGGAGAAGTACTACTCCCCGGACGGCGAGCTCATCTTCGACACCAACCCGCAGGTCGAGGAGGCGTTCGACGTCGCCGTGCGCGCGTACGACGCCGGCATCAGCGCCAACATCCCGGCATGGTCGTCGGGCTGGGCGCCGGGCAAGGCCAACGGCGCCTTCGCGGTGACCACGGCGCCGTCATGGATCCTGTCCGGGCTCAAGAACGACGCCCCCGACACGGAAGGCGACTGGCGGATCGCGTCCATCCCGGGTGTCGGCGGCAACTGGGGCGGCAGCGTCATCGCCATCCCCGCCCGTGCCGACAACAAGGCGGCGGCGTGGCAGTACATCGAGACGATGCTGTCGCCGGAAGGTCAGACGGAGCACTTCGCGCAGACCGGAACCTTCCCCGCGGCCGAAGCGGCGCTCGAGAGCGACGAGGTGAAGGGCTACACGGACCCGTTCTTCGGCGACTCGGCCATCGGCGCCACCATCAGCGAGTCCGTGCTGCAGTTCAACTCGTTCTACAACGGCCCCGACACCAGCGCGATCGGCGGAGCCCTGCTCAACGCGCTCGTCGACATGCAGGCCGGCAACGTCGACCCGGCCGACGCCTGGGAGACCGGCGTGGCCAGCGCGAAGGCCGCCATCGGGGGCTGAGCCCCACCCGACCAGCGGTGGTCCGGCCATGGGCCGGGCCACCGCCCCGACCGAGGCAGGAAGATGACCGCCACCGCCACCGCCATCCCCGTCCAGAAGATCCGCCGGGGAGACCGGCCACCCTCCCGGAAGATCCGGCACCCGCTCGCGGAGCGGATCGCGCCCTACGTCTACATCGCGCCGTTCTTCGTGCTGTTCGCGATCTTCGGCCTCTTCCCGCTGCTCTTCACGTTCTATGTCGCGCTCTTCGACTGGAACCCGATCGGCGAGCAGACGTTCGTCGGGCTGGCGAACTTCGAGCGGCTCGTCCAGGACCCCCGGTTCTGGAACGCGTTCGTCAACACCTTCGGCATCTTCCTCATCTCGACGATTCCGCAGCTGCTCCTGGCGCTCGGCCTTGCGCACCTGCTGAACCACGCCATGCTGAAGTTCGCGAACTTCTTCCGCATGGCGCTGCTGGTGCCCTACATCACCTCGGTCGCCGCGACGGCGCTGGTGTTCGCGCAGATCTTCGACAAGAACTTCGGGCTGATCAACTGGGTGCTCGGGTGGTTCGGGATCGGCGAAGTCAACTTCCTCGCCTCGCAGGTCGGCTCGTGGATCGTGATCTCGTCGATGGTGATGTGGCGGTGGTTCGGCTACAACACCCTCCTGTACCTCGCCGGTCTCCAGGCGCTGCCGCGGGAGATGTACGAGGCGGCCTCGGTGGACGGGGCATCGAACTGGCAGCAGTTCATCCACCTGACGATCCCGTCGCTGCGCCCGATCATCATCTTCACGGTCATCATGTCGACCATCGGCGGGCTGCAGATCTTCACCGAACCGCTGCTGGTCGCCCCCGAGTCGGGTCTCACGTGCGGCGGCGGGCGGCAGTGTCAGACGCTCGCCCTCTTCCTTTACGAGCAGGGCTTCGGACAGTTCGAGTTCGGCTACGGCTCCGCCATCGGCGTCGCACTGTTCGTGATCGTCGTCGTGGTCTCGCTCATCAACTTCTTCCTGACCACCCGCACCCGGAGGGCACGCTGATGTCCGATGTCATCGACCAGGCCATTCCGCAGACGCCCGAAGAGGCGCTCGCGCAGCCCGAGAAGACACCGTCGCGTCGCGGCGGACGCCTGGGCCGCGTGCCCTGGCCCGTGTACGCCATGCTCATCGTCGCGGTCGTCATCAGCGTCTTCCCGCTGTACTACATGTTCGTGATCGCATCGGTGGGAGCCTCCGCGGTCACCTCGATCCCGCCGCGGCTCTACCCGGGATTCAACTTCTTCGAGATCGCCGCCAAGGTGTTCGAGACCGTCCCGTTCTTCCAGTCGCTGCTCAACAGCGTGATCGTGTCGCTGGCCATCGCGGTGATCGCCTCGCTGCTCTGCGCGCTCGCCGGATTCGCCTTCGCGAAGATGCACTTCCCCGGCCGCAACGCGCTGTTCCTGATCGTGCTGCTGACGATGACGGTGCCGGCGCAGCTCAGCGTCATTCCGCAGTACCTGATCATCTCGTGGCTCGACTGGGTCGACACCCTGCAGGCGATCATCGTCCCCGGGCTCGCCAGCGCGTTCGGCATCTTCTGGATGCGTCAGCACATGGCCACGACGCTGAGCGACGAACTCATGCAGGCGGCGCGGATCGACGGGGCGAACAGCTGGCAGATCTTCTGGCGCATCGGCTTCCCCGTGGTGCGGCCGGCCGCGTTCGTGCTGGGCCTCATCACCTTCACCGCGGTGTGGAACGACTTCATGTGGCCGTTCATCGTGCTCAAGTCGCCGGAGCTGTTCACGGTGCAGATCGCACTGAAGCAGCTGCAGGCCAACCGCACCATCGACCTGGCGCTGACGATGGGCGGCTCCTTCATGGCGACGCTGCCGCTGCTCATCGTCTTCTTCTTCGTCGGCCGGCGAATGGTCGCCGGCATCATGGATGGGGCGTTCAAGGGCTGATGAGCGCGCACGCCGACGTCATCGATCAGGGCCGATGGCGGGACACGACGCTGAGCGCGCGTGAGCGCGCGCAGGCGCTCGTCGACGAACTGACCCTCGAGGAGAAGGTCGCCCAACTCGGTTCCGTCTGGCTGACGGATGCCGCCGACGACTTCGCCCCGACCCTGGAGGGCGGTCTAGCGACCGAGGGCACCGATCCCTTCGCCCACGGGCTCGGTCAGCTGACGCGCGTGTTCGGCACCGCGCCGGTGAGCGTGAGCGAGGGCGTCACACGACTGCGCGAGCTGCAGTATCGCGTCGTGGCGAACCAGCGGCTCGGCATCCCGGCCCTCGTCCACGAGGAGTGCCTCACCGGCCTCGCGGCGTTCGGAGCCACGGCTTTCCCGACGCCACTGGCGTGGGCGGCGACATTCGACGAGGAGCTCGTGCGCGACATGGCCCGGGCGATCGGCGACGACATGCGCGCGATCGGCGTGCATCAAGGCCTCGCCCCCGTCCTGGACGTCGTGCGCGACTACCGGTGGGGTCGGGTCGAGGAGACCTTGGGAGAAGACCCCTATGTGGTCGGGCAGCTGGGTGCAGCGTACGTCGCCGGCCTGGAGGGCGCGGGCGTCGTCGCCACCCTGAAGCACTTCGCCGGATACGCGGCGTCGCGGGCCGCGCGCAATCACGGACCGGTGAGCATGGGACCGCGGGAGTTCGCCGACACCGTGCTGCCGCCGTTCGAGACGGCGCTGCGCCAGGGCGGTGCGCGCAGCGTGATGACCTCGTACACCGATGTCGACGGTATCCCGAGCACCGCGAACCGGCACCTGCTCGACGGCGTGCTGCGCACCGAGTGGGGTTTCGACGGGACCGTCGTCGCCGACTACTGGGCCGTGCCCTTCCTCGTGTCGATGCACCGGGTCGCCGCGGACGGCCCCGCGGCCGGTGCCCTCGCGCTCCGCGCCGGCGTCGACGTGGAGCTGCCCTCGACCGTCGCGTACGCCGCCCTGCCGCGCCTCGTGCGCGAAGGTGTCGTGGACGAGAGCGACATCGACCGCGCAGCGGTGCGCCACCTGCGCCACAAGATCGAAGCCGGCCTGCTCGATCGCGGGCCCGTCGTGCCCGACGGAGCGGAGGATGTGCTGCTGGACACCCCGCGCAACCGCGCCATCTCTGCGGCGCTCGCCGAGGAGTCGATCATCCTGCTGAGGGACGATGGGATGCTGCCGCTCGCCGAAGCGCGACGGATCGCGCTGATCGGCCCCGCCGCCACGGAGTACCGCAGTCTGCTCGGCTGCTACGCGTTCCCCAATCACGTGCTCACCAAGTACCCCGGCCACGCCCCGGGCATCGACATCCCGACGATCGAGGACGCCGTGCGCGCTGAGTGGGGAGACGCCCGGGTCCGCTCCGAGCGTGGCTGCGAGATCGTCGGCGACGAGGAGGTGCGGATCGACGAAGCGGTCGCGCTCGCCCGCGACAGCGACGTCGCCGTACTCGTCGTCGGCGATGTCGCCGGCCTGTTCGGGGCCGGGACGTCCGGCGAGGGGTGCGACGCGCCCCACCTGCGGCTGCCGGGCCGCCAGGACGACCTGGTCCGTGCGGTGCTGGCGACCGGGACGCCGACAGTGCTCGTCGTCGTCTCGGGGCGCCCGTACGCGCTCGGCGATTACACCGAGGCGGGAGCGATCGTGCAGGCATTCTTCCCGGGTGCGGACGGTGCGGCGGCCGTCGCCGGCGTGCTCTCCGGCCGCATCGCGCCCAGCGGGCGGCTCCCCGTCCAGATCCCGCGTTCTCCCGAGGCGACCGGCACGTACTTGCAGCCGCCTCTCGGTCGCCACAACCGCGGCATCACCGTCGCCGACCCCACGCCGCTGTTCCCGTTCGGCTTCGGGATGACGCCTGGCCGGATCGTCTACGAGAGCATCGAGACGCCGGCAGTGCTGCCGACCGGCGGCGCCGCGGAGGTGGCGGTTGTCGTGCGCAACGACGGTGCGGATGCCATCGAGGTCGTGCAGCTGTATGCGTCCTTCCCCTCCGGTCCGATCGTCCGCCCGGATGTTCAGCTGGTGGGCTTCGCGCGCATCCCGGTCCCCGCCGGCGCGCGACGCACCGTGCGGTTCACCCTCGAGGCCGCCCGGCTCGCGGCGACGGGCACGGACAACAGGCTCGCCGTCGAGCCCGGCGTCGCGGTACTCGCGGCCGGCCCTTCGGCGGCGGAGCGTCCGATCGAGACACGCGTGCGTCTGGCGGGGCCCCGGCGCGTCCTGCTGGCGCGGGCCGGCCGGACGGCATGGGATGTAGACGCGACCGAAGCGAAGGAGACAGCATGACGCAGACGCGGGGCATCCGGGTCCTGGTGTGGGGCGAGAACCACCATGAGAAGCACGATGAGGTGCCACGCCGCCTGTACCCAGACAGCATGCACGAGACGATCGCCGCCGGACTGCGCTCGCTCCTCGGCCCCGACAGCGTCGTCGACACGGCGACGCTCGACGATCCGGAGCACGGCCTGAGCGCCGAGCGCCTGGAGCAGACCGATGTGCTCTTCTGGTGGGGGCACGTGCGACACGACGCCGTCGACGACGCCGTGGTGGAGCGGGTTCATCGCGCCGTCCTCGGCGGCATGGGGCTGGTGGTGCTCCACTCCGGGCACTTCTCCAAGATCTTCATCCGCCTGATGGGGACGACGTGCAGCCTCCGATGGCGGCAGGGGGATGACCGCGAACTGGTGTGGACGGTATCGCCGAACCATCCGATCGCCGCCGGCGTGCCGCATCCGATCGTCATTCCCGCCCAGGAGATGTACGGCGAGTTCTTCGACGTGCCCGCCCCCGACGAGCTCGTGTTCGTCTCCAGCTTCAGCGGGGGAGAGGTGTTCCGGTCCGGGATGACCTTCTCCCGCGGACGCGGGCGCATCTTCTACTTCTCTCCGGGCGATCAGGATTACCCCGTCTACCACCAGCCGGAGATCCAGCGGGTCCTCGCCAATGCGGCCGGATGGGCGTTCCAGGACCGGCCGCGGGACCTTCCGCACCTGACGATGCACCGCACGGGCGAGTTCGACACGCCTCGCGAGTGGAACGGCGAGGTGCTGACATGAGAGAGGTCGTCCTCGTCGGTGCGGGAGGGATGGGCCGCGCCTGGATCGACGTGATCGAGCGACGCCCTGATCTGCGCGTGAGCGCGTTGGTGGACGTCTCGGTCGCCGCCGCGCAGGCGGCGGCGCGCGAGCGGGGCTGGGACGTCCCGTGCGTCGCCACGGTCGCCGAGGCGTTCGCCGCCGTGGAGCCGCCGAGCATGCTGCTCAACGTCACGATCCCCGAGGCCCACCGGGCGGTCAGTGAAGCGGCGCTGCGCGCCGGTGTGCCGGTGCTCAGCGAGAAGCCGGTGACCCCGACGGTCGCGGACGCCCTCGCCCTCGCCGCCGTGAGCGAACAGCAGGGAGTCCTCCTCGCGACCAGCCAGTCGCGGCGACACCTGGCGGGTCTGCGCGCGTTCCGCGACGCCGTGGCGGCGTACGGCGGCGCGGGCCAGCTCGACGCCGCGTTCTTCCAGAACCCGCGTTTCGGCGGCTTCCGCGATGAGATGGACTCGCCGCTGCTCATCGACATGGCGATCCACACGTTCGATCAGGCGCGATACGTGCTCGGCAGTGAGCCGGCGTCCGTCTACTGCGAGGAGTTCTCGCCGCCGTGGAGCTGGTATCGCGGGGGTGCCGCTGCCCAGGCGGTCTTCCGCTTCACCGATGGGGCGAGGTTCGCGTACTCCGGAAGCTGGTGCGCCGACGGCCTCACCACGTCGTGGAACGGCGCCTGGCGCGCGAGCGCGGCGGGCGGCTCGGTCGAGTGGGACGGCGAGCAGGCGGTCCGTGCGCAGGACGCCCACGACGTCCCGCAGACGCTGCAGCCCGTCGAGCAGGTGGAAGGGCTCGATGCCGCCCTCGCCGAGTTCCTGCAGGCGCTGGACGGCGGGCCGCTGCCGTCGGGTGAGATCCACGCGAACATCTGGAGCCTTGCGATGGTGGAGGCAGCCGTCGCGTCGGCGCGGTCCGGCGCCCCGGTGCTCCTCGACGAGGTGTTCGCGCGGGCAGCGGCGGCGTGCGTGGCCGAGGCGCGCAGCAGCGGTGACGACGACACCGCCGACCTCGTGGCGTCGTGGGGCGGTGCCCCGCCGCGGTGACGTCGGCTCGGCGGTGCGCGCCGCCGCCGTGACCCTCAGTCGGCCGCCTGCAGGTGCACCACGGCGGCGCGCTCGGGGTGGAACGTGGGGAACTCCAGGCCGACTCGGCTGAGCAGGGCGCCGCTCAGGACGGGGGCAGGACCGTGTTCGTCGAGACCCGGCGCCCCCAGCCATCCCGGCACCTGCCACGGGGGTCCGAGCGACTCCGGCGCGTCCACCGCGATCCGGTAGTGGCGCTCGGGAGCGAGGCCGGTGAGTCTCACGCGCGCCAGGGCGTCCGGGCTCGTCGCCGGCGTCACGATGGTGTACAACGCCTCCGTCCCCTCCGGCGAGACGACTCCTCGTACCGCGGGCGCGGAGTGGTCGGCAGGCCCGCCGACGGCGCGCCCCGTCGAGATGAGGCGTCGGTGCCTGCGGTAGAGCGAGATCCAGGACGAGAGCGTCTCGCGGTCGGCGTCCTCGAGGCCTCGGATGTCCCATTCGATCCCGAAGTGGCCGAGCAGCGCGACCGCGCACCGGTAGTGCAGGCTGGAGGTGCGTCCCGTCGTGCTGGAGACCGCCGAAGCGACATGCGAGCCCATCATCTCGGGCGGCACCAGGAGCCCGGTCCATCGCAGGATGTGGAACCGGTCGATCGGGTCGTGGCTGTCCGAGGGATGGATGCGGTCGGTGCGCTCGAGGATGCCGAGATCGACGCGTCCGCCGCCCGAGGCGCAGCTCTCGATCTCGAGGTCGGGGTGGCGAGCCCGCAGCTCGTCGATGAGCCGGTAGACGGCAAGCGTCTGCTCGTGCACGGCAGGAGCGCCGCTCACGGGGTGACCGGCCTCGACGAGATCTCGATTGTGGTCCCACTTCAGATAGCTCACGCCGATCGAGGTGACGAGATCGTCGAGCCGTTCCAGGATGTGGGAGTAGGCCTCGGGGTGCGTCAGATCGAGCACCTGCTGGAACCGGTAGCGCGGCGGAAGCTCCGGTCGCGCGCGGAGGATCCAGTCGGGATGCGCGCGGGCGAGGTCGGAGTCCTCGTTGATCATCTCGGGTTCCACCCAGAGCCCGAACTCCATGCCGAGCTGTCGGACGCGGTCGGCCAACGGCCGCAGGCCGTCGGGCCAGCCCACCGGATCGGGCGTCCAGTCGCCCAGCCCCGAGCGGTCATCCCGGCGGCCGCGGAACCAGCCGTCGTCGAGCACGTACCGCTCCACGCCGAGTTCGGCGCCGCGTTCGGCGAGATCGATGAGCGTTGCCGGGTCCTGGTCGAAGTACACCGCCTCCCAGACGTTCAGCGTGACCGGGCGCTCCCGTCGCGACGACCGCGACCTGGCGCGCAGGTGGTCGTGATAGCGCGACGCCGCACTGTCGAGTCCGTCGCCGTAGCTGCCGTAGACCCAAGGTGTGACGTACTCCTCGCCCGTCGTGAGCCGGATCTCTCCCGGCAGCAGCAGTTCGCCGCCCCGGAAGGCGAGGAAGCCGTCACCGCGCTCGATGGCGTGCTCGTGATTCCCGCTGAACCCGACGTGGCAGACCCACACCTCGCCGGCATCCGACGCGAACCCTGGAACGCCGGCGGCGATCACCGTCGTGGCGTCCAGGCCCGTGCGCCCACGGCGGGAGGGGCGGGTGTGGATGCCGCGGACGATGGGATGCCGCTGTGGGATCCGCTCGTGAGCCCAGCGTCCGGAGAAGTCGAGGACCTCGCCGGCACGCAGCGGAAGGGGCAGCGACAGCATCACCTCGGCGATCTCGAGCGGGGCTTCGTCCTCGCCGGTGTTGCGGATGAGAGCACGTGTTCGCAGCAGTCCACTCGCGCTGAGATCGATCTCCAGATGGAGCTCGATCTGTGCCCAGTCGTCGCGTGCGTCGACGACGACGCTGCCCGCGCCGACGGTGGCCACACCCGTCTCGACGGGCATGCCGGCGACTCGGATCGGCGCGGCGTGGAAGCGGGGAGCCCAGGCGGCACCCGCTCGATGCGCGCTCAGCCCTGGTCGGCCGAACCAGCCGCGGCTGTGCTCCGGCAGGATCGTCGCGTAGTATGGAACATCGGAATCGGTTGAAAGACCGGGCCTTTCCTCCGCCATGACGAAGCCTTGAAGATCATCGGCGCTCACATCGATGCGAGCGCCCCAGTGGACGATCCTGGGCAGGCTCGCTGCCTGCTGGGCCACCACGAGCGAGACGTCGCCGGCCGACAGGTGGGCGATGCGCACATCATTCATAAGAACCATTGTGCAGGGTCGGCGATCGCGAGGTACAGTCAGAGATCGATCTCAGAGGAGAGAACCATGCCCCTCGATACCTCCACCGCTGTCGCTCTCGCTCCCGGCGCGGTGCGCCTGACGAGCGGCGACGTCGACCGGCGCCGGCGACGCAACCGCGAGTATCTGGTCTCGCTCACCGAGCGCAACCTGGTGCAGAACCACCTCATCGAGGCGGGGATCGGCGACCAGCTGTGGCATCTGCATCCGTCGCGAGAGGGGCATGCCGATCGTGGACTCGACCGTCACTGGGGGTGGGAGACGCCTGGGTCTCTCCTGCGCGGCCACTTTCTCGGGCACTGGATGTCGGCGGCGGCACGCGAGGTGGCGGCGACGGGCGATGCCGTCCTCCGGGGCAAGCTCGACAACGTCATCCGGCTCCTGGCCGAGTGCCAGGAGGAGAACGGCGGCGCCTGGGTCTTCGCCACACCGCGGTCGTTCCTGCGCCGACTGGGCGAGGGGCGGGAGACCTGGGCGCCGCAGTATGCGATCCACAAGACCTTCATGGGTCTCATCGACGTCTACCGCGACCTGGGCGACGAGAGGGCTCTGACGATCGCGCATCGCGCGGCGGGAACGATCGCAGAGTGGGCACGGGGCTTCGGCACGGCGCGGTTCCAGGAGATCCTGGACGTCGAGACGGGCGGGATGCTCGAAGTCTGGGCGGATCTGCTCGAGGCGACAGGCGACGGCCTCTACCGGGAGCTGCTCGACCGCTACTGGCATGCGTCGCTGTTCGATCCACTGCTGGACGGCCAGGACGTTCTGACCAACATGCACGCCAACACGACCATCCCCGAGGTGCTCGGCGCCGCGCGCGCCTACGAAGTGACCGGGGATGAGCGGTGGCGGCGGGTCGTGGAGGCCTACTGGGAGTGGGCGGTGATCCGCCGGGGAACCTTCTGCACGGGCGGCCAGACGTCGGGCGAGATCTGGACACCGCCGTTCGAGTTCGCCGCGCGACGCGGATCGAAGACCCAGGAACACTGCGTCGTGTACAACATGATTCGCCTCGCCGACGTTCTGTTCCGCTGGAGCGGTGCCGCCGGGCCGCTGGACTACATCGAGGCCAATCTCTACAACGGGCTGCTCGCTCAGCAGAATCCCGAGACGGGGATGGTGGCCTACTTCCTCCCGCTTGAGGGCGGTGGCCGCAAGGAATGGGGCACTCCCACCGAAGACTTCTGGTGCTGCCACGGAACTCTCGTGCAGGCGCACACCCGTCTCGCCCAGCTCGCCGTATACGCCGGTGCGGACGACGTCGTGACCGTGGCGCAGTACCTGCCGGTCCGTGCCGAGGCGGCTGTCGCCGGGCACGCCGTCGGCGTCGAGATCCGGCTGCTCGATGACGCCGGGTACGTCGGTCCGGACGCGAACGCCGGCCCCGGCGGCGACCGTCGCCGCCCACGGGCGCTGCGGGCACGCGTCACCGTGACATCCGACGGAACCGACGCGGTGCGTCTGAGGCTCCGTGTGCCGGCATGGACCGACCGTGAGCCCGTCGTGCGCACGTCCGCCCGATGGCGCCGAGCGGGCGCTTGGCTGGAAGTCGATCACCCGGGCGGGGAAACCAGCGTCGACCTCGAGTTCCCGCTGACGCTGCGCGCGGTCCCGATCCCCGACGAGCCATCGACGATGGCCTTCGTCGAAGGGCCGGTCGTCCTCGCGGGTCTCGTCGACCGCGAAGTCGCCCTTCACGGGGATGCCGGCGATCCCACCACGATGCTCGCGCCCGACGACGAGCGCCAGTGGACGCAATGGCTCGTGCGGTATCGCTCGATCGGCCAGGATGCCGCCATCCGGTTCCTGCCGCTGCACGAGGTGACCGACCAGCGGTTCTCGATCTACTTCCCGGTGCGCTCGACGGTCAGCCGCTGAGCGTCAGGCGCGTGGACCCGCGCTCCACGAGCTCCGTCGGCATGACCACAGCTTCGGTCTCCACCGACTCGCCCGCCGCGGCGCGGGCCAGGATGTGCACCGCGGCGGCTGCCATCTCGCGGATCGGCTGGCGGATGGTGGTAAGCGGGGGGTGCAGCCAGCGGGCGCCGCGCACATCGTCGAAGCCGATGACGAGGACGTCTCGGGGGATGCTTCGTCCGCTGTCGGAGATCGCGCGGTAGGCGCCGGCCGCCATCTCGTCGGAACAGGCGAACACGCCGACCGGCCCCTCGCCGCCGAGCTCGGAGAGTGCGCGCGCGCATGCCCGTCGGGCGTCCCATGCGCTCCAGTCGGCGCTCGTCCGCACGAACTCGGCGTCCGGGGCGATCTTCTGGAGCGCGCTCGCGAAGCCTTCGACGCGCGCGCGTCCGTACCGGTAGGAAGGGGCGCCGCCGATGACGATGAATCGACGCGCGCCGCGCTCGACGAGGTGCTCAGCGGCGGCCTCGCCGCCGGCGCGATCGGTGGTCCGCACGCTGGGAAGCGGGCGGGACGCCTCGGAGGGAGGCTCCATCAGCACGAGCGGGATGCCGGCGCGGCGCATTGCCGCGATCTGGGTGCTGGTCGGCACGATGAGTCCCACGATGACCCCCGCCGAGCCGCGCGACCGGATCCGCGCGGGCCAGTCCTCGGCGGGATCCTCCCGTTCGGCCGTGAGCACGAGGTCGAAGCCGAGCTGCGAGGCGGTCGTGCGCGCGCCCGCCGTGATCTCCTCGGTGTACGGGTCGTGGAAGTGACCAAGCACCAGATCGAACATCAGGGACGTGCCGCGCCGCGGTCGCCCGCGCACCTGCCCGGCGGGCCGGTATCCGAGCTCGGTCGCCGAGCGCAGCACGCGTGCGCGGGTCTCGGCGGCCATCTCCCCGCGTGCACGGAGAGCTCGCGAGGCCGTGGCGATGCTCACCCCGGCCCGCTCGGCTACGGCGGTCAGGGTGACGTGATCTGCGGGTGGCATGGGTCCCATTTTGCGCAAATTGCGTTCGCCCGGCAATGCGTCGGTGGCATCGTTTGTCGACGTTGCACCTGCCCGTCGATGTGGAGGGATGAAGTCGATGATGACGAGACCGCGAACCGGACCGGCCGCAGCCCGCTGCACGGGCCGCCGACCTGGCGTCGCACGCACCGAGGTCCGGCCGTGAGCGCGCGGCGCGCCCTCATCGTCCGCGGGGGCGGCGACGGATATCGAATCGTCGAGGCGACGGAGATGTTCCGGTCGTTCCTGGACGACCACGGCTTCGACGTGAGGGTGGAGGAGTCCCACGCGATCTACGCCGACCGCGAGGAGATGGCGCGGATCGATCTCGTCGTGCAGTGCGTGACCGGCTGCGAGATCTCCGACGAGGCGCTGCGAGGACTCCGCGAGGCGGTCGAGCGGGGCACCGGGCTCGCCGGCTGGCACCGTGGCATCGCCGACTCCTACCGCAACAGATCCGACTACCTGCAGCTGATCGGCGGCCAGCTCGCCACGCATCCGGCTGCCGGCGCCGATGCCCAGGAGCAGGACCGCCCGGACGAGACGGTCTGCTACACGGTCGATGTGACTGACATCGGCCGCTCGCACGAGATCATGTCGGGACTCGAGGACTTCACGCTGCGTACCGAGCAGTACTGGGTGCTCACGGACGACCTCAACGAGGTGCTCGCGACCAGCACGCTTCCCGTGCGGCCGCACCGTCCGTGGCATCGGCCCGTCACCACGCCCGCGGTGTGGACGCGTGAGTGGGGTCAGGGCCGGGTCTTCGTCGCCGCACCGGGCCACAATCTCAGGGTCCTGCGCGACGTCAGCGTGCGCACGATCATCGAGAGAGGGATGCTCTGGGCGAGCCGCGGCGCGGCGGCCTAGGCATCCGGGCGCCTGCGCCCGCTGAGCGTCCGGTCTCAGGAGACTCCGGCAGACCCCATCGGCTTCGGGGGGTCTGCACCCGGGTTCCGTTCATCCTTCTTCCGTAGCGTGGACCCGTCGCGTCGAACGGTCGCGGCCGCCGCCACCAGGTGCCGACGGACGGACGGGGATCCGACGAATGACGACTGCAACGACGACCGACGGCTCGTGGCTGAGCACGCTCGCCGATTGGGCGGTCTCGCTCATGGACGTGATCGGACCGGCCGGCGCCGGCATCGCGATCGCCATGGAGAACCTGTTCCCACCCCTGCCGAGCGAGGTGATCCTGCCGATGGCGGGGCTCGCCGCGAGCCGTGGCTCCTTCACCGTCGTCGAGGCCCTGGTGTGGACGACCGCAGGATCGGTGATCGGGGCGCTGCTGCTGTACGGCCTCGGTGCCTGGCTCGGCGTCGCCCGGCTGCGTGCGATCGCGGCGAAGGTGCCGCTGCTGAAGCCCGAGGACATCGATCGCACGGTCGCCTGGTTCGAACGGCACGGCGGCAAGGCGGTGTTCTTCGGGCGCATGATCCCGATCTTCCGCAGCCTCATCTCGATCCCCGCCGGCATCACGCGCATGCCGTTGTGGCGATTCGCCCTCCTGACGGCGGCGGGCAGCCTGCTGTGGAACTCGATCTTCGTGCTGTCCGGATACTTCCTCGGTGAGTCCTGGCACATCGTCGAGCGATACGCGGACATCCTGCAGTACGCCGTCATCGCCGTCGCCGCGGCCGCCGTCTTGTGGTTCGTCGCGGCGCGCGTGCGCGAGGCGCTCGCCGCGCGTGATTCCCGCGGTGAGCCCGAGCTCGACTGAATCCGACTCCGCCCGAGGCGCCGCGCGTGCCGCGAACCTGGGAGCACGCTCAGCCGGCCCATAGATGAGGCCCACGTAGACTGGGGCGGTGCCCGCAGCTCGCCTCCATCTCGTGCGCCACGGGGAGGTTCACAACCCCGCCCGCGTGCTCTACGGGCGACTCCCGGGCTATGGCCTGAGCGCAGAAGGCCGCCGCATGGCCCGGCAGGCGGCGGAGTACGTGAAGTCGCTGGACCGGCCCGTCTCGGCGCTGGTGTGCTCGCCGCTGCAGCGGACGCAGGAATCGGCCGAGCCGTTCGCCGAGATCTTCGGCATGGCGCCGGTCATCGACGAGCGCGTCATCGAGCCGACCAACGTCTTCGAGGGCAAGCGCATGGCGATCGCCATGGTCAACCCGTGGAACTGGCGCCACCTCCGCAAGCCGGCGCTGCCCAGCTGGGGCGAGCCGTACGCGGACGTCGTGGGGCGCATGAACGCGGCGATGACGCACGCGTGGAATGCCGCGGACTCCGGTGACGTCGTCATCGTGTCGCACCAGCTCCCGATCTGGATCACCCACCTCGCGGTCGCCGGGCTGCCGCTGCGGCACGACCCCCGCGCGCGCCGCTGCGCGCTGTCGAGCGTGACGAGCTTCGAGATGGTCGACAAGAAGTGGACCGAGACCGCCTACGCCGAGCCGGCGTCGACGGCCGGCGCGGTGGATGTGGGGGCGGTATGACCGGTCGGCGGTCGCTGAGGGAGCGGAGCGGGACGCGGCGCAGGACGCAGGCGGCGGCATCCGCTCTCCTCGTCGTCGGCCTGATCGCCGGTCTCGCCGCGTGCACGAGCGACCCTCTCGCCGACCAGTACCGGTCCGGTGACAACAAGGGCTTCGTCGCCGCCGACGGCTTCCGCGTCGTCGAGATCTCGGCAGACCAGCGCAGCGAGCCGGTCGACTTCGAAGGCGTGCTCGACACCGGCGGCACGACCTCCAGCGCCGACTACGCCGGCGACGTGCTCGTCGTGAACTTCTGGTACGCCGGCTGCGCGCCCTGCCGTGTCGAAGCGCCCGAGCTCGCGGCGGCCGACGCCGCATTCGAGGGACAGGATGTCGCCTTCCTCGGCGTGAACCTCTACGACGGCGCCGAGGCGTCGCGCGCGTTCGCCGACACGTACGGCGTCTCGTACCCCAGTGCCCTGGCGACCGAGGACGGGTCGATCAAGCTCGCGTTCGCGGGGGAGAGCCCGCTCAATGCGGTCCCCGTCACGCTCGTGCTGGACAAGGAGGGCCGCGTCGCCGCGCGCCTGGTGGGGCAGATCGAGGACGCGTCGATCCTCGAGACCATCGTGCGCGAGACCCTGGAGGAGTCGTGAACCTGGGCGCGCTGGTCGCCGACGGCTCGCTGCTCATCGCGATCCCGATCGCGATCCTCGCCGGCGCCATCTCGTTCCTCTCGCCCTGCGTGCTTCCGCTGGTCCCCGGCTACCTCGGCTTCATCGGCGGTGCCGTGAGCCCGCGTCCGGCGCGGGTCGCGGTCGGCGCTTCGCCAAGCACGGCGACCGGAGACGGCTCGGCGACCGGCGACCCCCGGTCGTTGAGCGAGCGAAGCGAGACGAAACGCGCCGAACCCTCGGACGTCATCGAACCCGGTCGCGGGCGCCTCGTCCTCGGCGTGCTGCTGTTCATCGCCGGCTTCACCGTGGTCTTCGTCAGCGTGGCGATGCTCGGCGGCACGCTCGGGCGCTTCCTCCTCGAGTACGCCGACCTCATCACCCGCGTGCTCGGCGTCGTCATCATCGCGATGGGCCTCGTCTTCATCGGCTGGTTCGGCAGGGCGCAGCGCATCACGAGGCCGCAGGTGCGCAGCAGTCTCGGGCTGATCGGCGCGCCGCTGCTGGGGGTCGCGCTCGGCATCGGCTGGGCGCCGTGCATCGGACCCACGCTCGCCGTCATCCTCACCATGGCCTTCGACTCCGGCTCGGCGGCGCGCGCGGCGCTGCTCGGCGTGGCGTACTCGCTGGGGCTCGGCATCCCGTTCCTCCTCCTCACGCTCGGCTTCGGGTGGGCGACCCGCTCCGTGTCGTTCGTGCGCCGCCACATCCGTGTGGTGAACCTCATCGGCGGTGCGCTGCTCATCGTGCTCGGCCTCCTCATGGTGACCGGCGTGTGGACCGCCGTCATGGCCCAGCTCCAGGGGGTGTTCTCCAGTGTCCCGGCCCCGCTCTGACGCTCCGGAAGGCTCGGCGACCGAGGGGGCGGACGCCTCCGCCCCGGTCGAAGGGATGCTGCGTCCCGCCGATCACGCCGACTCCGCGGACTCCGCGGCTGCTCAGGACGGCATCACCCAGCCCGCCCTCGGCGTCGTCGGCTGGCTCCGCTGGGGCTGGCGCCAGCTCACGTCGATGCGCACCGCGCTGGTGCTCCTGCTGCTCCTCGCGATCGCGGCGGTGCCCGGGTCGCTCGTGCCGCAGCGCAGCGCCGACCCCAACGGCGTGCGCCAGTACTTCGTCGACAACGCCGACCTCGCACCGGTGCTCGACAAGCTGAGCCTGTTCGACGTCTACACCTCGCCGTGGTTCTCGGCGATCTACATCCTGCTGTTCATCTCGCTCGTCGGCTGCGTCATCCCGCGTACGAAGCATCACTACAAGGCGATGCGCGCACAGCCGCCCCGCACGCCCGTGCGGCTGTCGCGGCTGGAGGTGCACCGGTCCGAGATCCTCGAGTGCCAGGACGACGCGGATGCCGCAGCCGCCGCCGCGACGGCCGTCGCGGCCGCGCAGCAGCAGTTGCGCAAGGCCGGCTACCGCGTGGCGAGATACGACGGCGCCCGGGCATTCTCGGTCTCGGCCGAGCGCGGCTACCTCCGCGAGACCGGCAACCTCGTCTTCCACGCGTCGCTCGTCGGCGTCCTGCTGGCCGTCGGCATCGGCGGGGGATTCACCTATACCGGGCAGACCGTCATCATCGAGGGCCGCACGTGGGTCAACACGATGCTCGACTACACCTCGTTCAACCCCGGCCGGTTCGTGGACGAGGACGCCCTCACCCCCTACGCGCTCACGCTCGACGACTTCTCGCTGTCGTACGTGCCCCCCGGCCAGCAGGGCGCCGGGCAGGCCGGCGACTTCGTCGCCCACCTCACCACGCAGTTCCCCGACGCCGACCCCGGAACCGGCGAGGTGCGCGTCAACCACCCGCTGCAGATCGCCGGCGACAAGGTGTACCTGATGGGCAACGGATACGCGCCGACGATCACGATCCGCGACGACGCCGGCGATGTCGTGTTCTCCGAACCGGTGCCCTTCCTGCCCCAGGACAACAACATGACGTCGCAGGGCGTCGTGAAGGTACCGGACGGGCTGCGCGAGCAGGTGGGCCTGGTGGGCTTCTTCTATCCGACCGCGCAGGAGCTCTCCAACGGCGCCTTCACCTCGGTCTACGGCGACCTCGAGTACCCGATGCTCACGTTCTGGGTGTACGCCGGCGACCTCGGCATCGACGGCGGCATCCCGCGGTCGGTGTACACCCTCGACCCCGAGGGGATGACGCAGCTCGCCGGCGGCGAGTCCGGCACGCAGTCCCTCGCGCTGAAGCCCGGAGAGACCGTCGACCTGCCCGACGGGCTCGGGACGGTGACCTTCGAGAACGAGGCCCCCGAAGGCGTGGCAGGGTTCGAGGACTCGGTCAAGCGCTACGTGTCGCTGTCGGTCCACCGCGATGCCGCCGCCACCTGGGTGCTGGTGTTCGCGATCCTCGCGACGGCAGGACTCCTCGCCGCGCTGTTCGTCCCGCGCCGGCGGATGTGGGTGAGGGCGACGCCGCAGGGGCATACCGTGCAGCTCGAGTACGCCGGGCTCGCTCGCGGAGAGGACCCCGCCCTCGAGGGCGCCGTCTCGCAGTTCGCGCAGCGGCACCTCGCGTCGCTCGCCGGCCGGGACTCGGCCGGCGACCGCCCCCTCCAGCCCGATTCGACCCCCGACGTAGACTGAGGACCATGCCCGACGCCTCCCCCCTCACCCTCGACTCCGTCTCGGTGCTGCTGGTCTGGACGGCCATCGCGATCTACGCGCTCGCGTTCATCGCCTACGCGGTCGATCTGGCGCGTCGAGGCGCCGTCGCCGTGGAGGCGAAGGATGCCGCCGCCCACACCGCCCGCGACCGCGAGCTCGTCGCGGCCGGTGCCGGCGGCGGCTCTGGGCGCACCGGGATCATCGAGCAGATGCGTGCGCAGGAGACGGCATCCGAGCAGGCGCTCAACGCCCCCGTCGGCAGCCGCCAGCGCCTGGTGTGGGCCCGGATCGGCACGTCGCTGACGGTCCTCGGCTTCCTCTTCCATCTCGGCGGGGACGTGACCCGCGGCATCGCCGCCGGCCGCGTGCCGTGGTCGAACATGTACGAGTTCGCCCTCACCGGGACGCTCCTGATCGTCGCCGTGTACCTGGGCGTTCTCTTCCGCTACGACCTGCGGTTCCTCGGCACCTTCATCACCGGTCTCGTCGTCGTGCTGCTGGGCGGCACGGCGATCTGGTTCTACACCGACATCGTGCCGCTGATGGACCCGCTGAAGTCGGTGTGGCTCGTCATCCACGTGTTCGTCGCGTCGCTCGCGACCGCCCTGTTCGCGCTCGCCTTCGGCCTGTCGGTGCTGCAGCTGATGCAGGCGCGGCGAGAGGCGAGGATCGCCGCCGCTGCTCGTGTCCAGGACGCCGACGCCTCCGCGGCGTCGACCGCCAAGACCGGGCCGGGATTCCTGCGGACGCTGCCGGGCGCCGAGGCGCTCGAGTCGCTGGCGTACCGCTTCGCGATCCTCGGCTTCATCTTCTGGACATTCACCCTCATCGCCGGCTCCATCTGGGCCAACGACGCGTGGGGCCGATACTGGGGCTTCGACACGAAGGAAGTGTGGACCTTCGTGATCTGGGTGCTCTACGCCGGTTACATCCACGCGCGCGCGACCCGCGGATGGCGCGGTTCGCGTTCGGCCTGGCTGTCGATCATCGGCTTCACCGCCGTGATCTTCAACTTCACGATCGTCAACATGTTCTTCAAGGGCCTGCACGCCTACTCCGGCCTGAGCTGACCAGGTCACGGCCGGTCACGGCCGAGGCCCGGTCCACACCGTATGCCGCGGACGGAATGCCCGCGGCTCAGCGCGTCCCCGGGGCGGGTTCCAGGATGACGAGAGGCGTCTCGCGGCTGCGCCGAGAGGCAAGGGCGTCCAGGTCGTCGCCACCCTCGAGCGAGCGGAACACTTCCCAGAGGCGCTCACGTTCCGCACCCTGCGCTTCGCGTGCGATCACGTCGCGTCGCTCGCCGGGGAGATCGACGGATGCCGTCGGCCGCGCCAGCAGGTTCAGCCACCACGCCGGCGGCGGGTCGCCCCAGCCGTTCATCGCCATCGTGACGAGATTCGGGCCGTCCTCGACGTAGGCGACGATCGCGGCGCGCGGGGCACCCGAGCGGCGGCCGATGGTGTGCAGACGCATCATGCCCCAGACCTTCGAGCTCGGCGGCCGCAGCCCCAGGCGGCCGCCCGTGATGTTGTAGATGGCGCGGTGCACGACCCACGCGGTGCGGATGAACCAGCGCGGAGGCAAGCGCGCGGATCCGGACTGCGGAGCCGCGGCAGAGGGGGTGGCCACGCGATGATCATCGCGCCCGGCGGGGCCTGGGGCAACCCCCTGCCCGGCACAGCTCGAGCCCGGGCGACTCGTCGACCGGGCTTGAGCCATGAGGATCAGGCGGTGGCGGGCGTCGCCCTCAGCAGGGCGCGCGCCGAGGTGCTGCGCCGGCGGGCGACGACGATCATCGTGGCGACGAGCGCGAGGAACGTCCAGATGATCAGCCCGGCGAACGCCGCCCCGAGCCCCGAAGCCGAGGTGAGGGCCGCGAGCATGCCGTTGTAGGCAGGGGCCGTCGGCATGAGCCCCGCGATGCTCGACAGCGCACCCGGCACGGTGGAGACCACGCCGGTCGCGACCGTGAGCACGCCGATGAGCGCCGAGATCCAGCGACCGGCCCCGCCAAAGACAGCGACGAGCGCCTGGTTCACGGCGGCGAACGCGATGCCCGCGACGACGCAGACGCCGGCGAGCGCCCACCACTCGGCCCAGCCGTACGACGCGGCGAGCTGGACGACGCCGGCGACGAGCGCGCCCTGCAGCGCGCCGAGGCCGGCCGCCGGGGCGAACGACCGCAGTGCGAGCACCGCAGACGGCTGGCGCGACGTGAGGGCGCGGCGCGACACGGCCTGCAGCGCGATGAACGTGCCGAGCCCGCCGAACCACAGCGCGAGGGTCGCCAGCAGGGGGACCGCCGACGCACCGAAGAGCGATGTGCCCACGCCGTCGGCCTCGACCGGGTCGGCGACGACGGAGGCGAGATCGGTCGCCTCCTGGTCGGTGTACGACGGGAGGGACTCGGATGCCGTGGTCAGGCCGCTCGCGAGCTCGGACGTGCCGGTCGCCAGCTGGGCCACCCCGTCGGCGAGGCTCGTCGCACCGTCGGCGGCCTGCGTCGCGCCCGAGGCGAGCTGCGTCGAGCTGTCGGCGAGACCGCTGGCGCCGTACTGGATGCCGGTCATGCCGGTGGCGAGTTGGCCAGCGCCTGCGGCCGACTGGTCGATACCGCCCGCGAGCTGGGTGATCCCGCCTGCCAGCGTCGAGACGCCGGTGCCGGTTTGCCGGAACTGAGCCGCAAACTTCGCAGTACCCGCGGTGTCGAAGGAGTCGAGTGCCAGGACCGTCCCCGATGCGGCGGCATCCGCGCCGGTCGCCGCTTCGAGCAACGTGTCGCAGTACGCCGTCGGCGCGCCGCTGGCGGCGCAGTTCTCCGCAACGGCGAGCACGCCGGCAGCTGCCTGGGCGGACATCTCGGCGACGTCTGCGACCTCTGTGGGCACGAGGCCGGTCGCCTCGAGCTGTGCCGCCCCGCCGTTCAAGCCATCGGCGATCTGCTGGGCTCCGCCGGCCGCTTCGCGGGTCTTGCCGGCGATCGTCGTCAGACCCGACTGCAGCGACGTGGCACCTCCAGAGAGCTGGCCCGCACCGTCGGCCAGCTGTGAGGCCCCATCCGCGAGCTGCGTGTTGCCATCGGCGAGCTGCGAGATGCCGTCCGGCAGCTGTGCCGCGCCGTCGGCGGTCTGGCTCGCGCCGTCGGCGAGCTGGGTGGCGCCGTCGGCCGCCGTGCCGAGCTGGTCGCCCAGCGTCGTGAAGCCGAGGAACACGTTCTCGAGGTACACGCTCGACAGCTGCGTGCCCATGGTCGAGGCGGCGGCTGTCGCCACCTGCGCGGTGATGGCGTCATCGACGATGAGGCTGTCGGGCGGGGTCGTCACTTCGATGGTCGCCTGCTCGGGCGTCGATCCCGGAGCCGTCGACGTCGCGGCGGCCGAGAAGTTCTCGGGGATCGTGATGACCGCGGCGTAGGTGCCGTCCGCGAGGCCCGCCTCGGCATCCTCTTCGTTCGAGATCGTCCAGGTGAGGTTGCTGTCGAGCTCGTCAGATCCCTCGACGAGGCCGGCGGTGAGCTGACGGCCGAGCGGCACGGTCTGCCCGTCGATGGTGACGGGCTCGTCCTCGTTCACGATCGCGGCAGTGAGGCTGTCGAGCCGCTCGACGGGGTTGTACAGCGCGGCGACCAGGATGCCGCCGATCACGACCGGCAGCAGCAGCACGCCGACGAGCGTCAGCCACGTGACGGGCCGGCGGGAGCGCGCGCGCTCGACGGCCGTGGTGATCCAGTTCGGGGTCATGCGTTCACCTCTGCGGTGGGGGTGGTCAGGGGAGCGCCCGAGCGCAGCGTCAGCGAGGACACCTCGGGGCGGTGCGCGTCGGCGAGCAGGGCGAGCGCGGAACTCTCTGTGCGAGAGGTCACGACGAGCGTGAGCACGCCGTCGCCACCGCCGCGGCGCAGTGCGCTCGCGGCATCCCGCAGCAGCGCGCCCGCCTGGTCGCGCTCGGCGGCGTCGAGCGCGTCCACACCCTCGACGACGACGAGCGTCGCCTTGCCGGCGAGTGCGCGGCGCAGGGCGGGCAGCCGCTCCTCGGTGTCGCCCAGCAGTGCGAGCCCCACGTGGGCGCGCACCCAGGCGGCGCGCTCGGGGAGCAGGTGGCCGGCGACGCGCAGCTTGCCGTCGGTCGGCGCGAGCCGCCCGGCCAGGGTGAGCGCGAATGCTCGGGCGGCACGCGGGTCGCCGGTCGCGATGAGGGTGCCGCCGGGCTCGACCCGGAACGCGGCCTCCTCGAAGAGCACGACCTCGCCGGCGGAGCCACCGGCATCGGCGCGGACGCCGACGCCCTCGCCCGCGACCGCGGCGGTCGTGTTCGGCTCGGGCCAGGTCTCGAGTGCGAGCTCGCGCTCGACGGCTTCGCCTTCGATGTCGAAGTGGGGGAGGATCCGGTCGAGCCAGCGCGGGATCCACCAGGCCTTGTCGCCGAGCAGCGCCATCACCGCCGGCACGAGCGTCATACGCACGAGGAAGGCGTCGACGGCGATGCCGACGGCCAGGCCCAGCGCGATCGGCTTGATCGACGAGTCGCCCTCGGGCACGAAGGCCGCGAACACGGCGAACATGATGATCGCCGCCGCCGTCACGACGCGTGCCGAGGCGGTGAAGCCCGAGCGGACGGCGCCCAGCGCGATGTCGCGACGGCTGCGCGTCGAGTGGCCGGCCGCACCGCGGCGGGCGTGCACGTAGTCTTCGCGCATGCGGCTGACCAGGAACACCTGGTAGTCCATCGCGAGCCCGAACAGCACGCCCATCAGGATGATCGGCATGAAGCTGATGACCGGACCCGTACGCGTCACGTGCAGCAGGTCCGCGCCCCAGCCCCACTCGAAGACGGCCGCGACGACGCCGAACGACGCGGCGACCGACAGCAGGTAGCCGAGCGCGGCCTTCATGGGCACCCAGATCGAGCGGAACACGATCATCAGCAGCACCAGCGACAGACCGACGACGAAGACGCCGAACGGCAGCAGGGCGGCGCCCAGACGGTCCGAGATGTCGATGCCCACGGCCGTGAAGCCGGTCACCTTCAGGTCGACGCCGTACTCGTCCTCCAGCTCGGGGGCGAGATCCCGCAGCGCCCGAACGAGCTCGGCGGTGGCCGGGTCGTCCGGAGCGGTCTCGGGCACGATCTGGATCAGTCCGGTGTCGGCGGTCTCGTTCGGCGTCGCGAGCGCGACCTCCTTGACACCGGGAACCTTCTCGATCTCATCGGCGAGGTCGGCCATCAGCCCGAGCGGGTCGGTCGACGTGACGATCGTGCCCGTCATGATGAGCGGGCCGTTGGCGCCCGGGCCGAAGTGCTCGGCGGTGAGGTCGTACGCCTGGCGTGCCTGGCTCGACTCGGGCTGCTGGCCCGCGTTCGGGAGGGCCAGGGCGAGGCTCGCCGCCGGGATCGCCATGACACCGAGGGTCAGCACGACCGCGATGGTGGTCACCACGGGGTGGTTGGTGACCCACAGGACCCAGCGGTTGGTCTTCTTGACCGGAGCGGTGACTGCTTCCGCCGTGAGCGGGGTGGTGATCGAGCCCCGTTCGCGCGTCTCCGCAGCCTCGGTGGCCGTTCGCATGCGCCCCTGAGCCTGCTCCGACGAGCGTCCGCTCAGCTCTTCCGAGATCTCTGAGCCAGCCTCCAGGCGTTTCGTCTCGCTTCGCTCGCTCAACGAACGGGAGTCCTCTTCGGTCGTCGAGCGAGCGAGCGAGCGAGACGAAACGCCCTCGGCCTCGCGGGAGACGCGGGGGAGCGCCATGCCCCGCCGCTTCTTGCCGTGACCCCAGCCGGCGACCCGGCCCTTCGCGAAGCCCAGGAGGGCGGGCGTCAGAGTGATGGCCACGACCACGGCGATCGCGACGGCCACGGCCGCGGCGATGCCCATGGTCGTCAGGAATGGGATGCCGGCGAAGCCCAGGCCGATGAGGGCGATGAGCACGGTGACACCCGCGAACACGACGGCGGAGCCGGCGGTTCCGGTCGCCCGCGCGGCCGATTCTTCGGGCTCGACGCCGGCACGCACCTGGTCCTGATGTCGGGCGACGATGAACAGGGCGTAGTCGATGCCGACGGCGAGCCCCAGCATGATCGCGAGCATCGGCGTCGTGGACGAGATCGACGCGAACGCCGTGGAGACGTAGATGAGGGCGATCGCGAGGCCGACGCCGATGAGCGCCGACACCAGCGGGAACCAGGCGACGGCGAACGAGCGGAACGTCACGATCAGCACGAACAGCGCGATGAGCACGCCGACGGCCTCGATCAGCGAGAGGGCCGGCACGGAGGTCGAGAACAGGTCGCCGCCCATGGCGACCTCCGAGCCGTCGGGGAGCGTCTCGCGCAGATCGTCGGCGACCTCCTCGAGGCCCGCCTTGGTCTCGTCCGACACATCGGTCGCCTGCCCGTCGAACTGCAGTCGGATGATCGCGGCCGATTCGTCGTCCGAGACCATCCCCGTGACCATCTCGTTGAAGGGGTCCGTCACGGCGATCACCCCGTCGAGATCCTCGAGATGCGAGACGGTGTCGTCGATCGCAGATGCGTAGGGCTCGTCGTCGACCTGGTCGCCGTCGGCGGCGACGATCACGAGCTGCGCACTCGTGCCGCTGGCCTGCGGAAAGCTGCGGTCCAGCAGGGCGATGCCCTCCTGGGCCTCGGTGCCCGGGATCGAGAACGAGTTGTCGGTGCCCTTCATGAACAGCGCCGCGCCGCCGCCGGCGAGCGCGAGCAGCAGCAGCCACGAGACCAGCACCCGCCAGGGGTGGCGGTACGTCCAGCGGCCGAGCGCATACAGAAGAGTCGACACAGCGCCTCCGGTTCACGGATGAGGGGTTCGGGAAGTGTCGATACAGCGCTGTATCGGATACATGAGTGTATCGTAAGGCGCGTTGGCCGCCCGAACCTGAGTAGTCCGTGTGAGACTGGCGGCAAGGAGAATCGATGATCGACACCCCCGTGGTCGAAGTGGCCGGCACGTCACGCCGCCGCGAAGCGACCCGGCAGAAGCTGCTGGATGCCGCCGCCCTGGTCTTCGCCGAAGTCGGCCTGGATGCGGCATCCGTCGAGGCGATCTGCGAGCGCGCGGGCTTCACCCGTGGCGCGTTCTACTCGAACTTCGAGACCAAGGACGAGCTGATGCTCGCGCTGACGGAGCGCGTCGCCGGCGAGAAGATCGACGAGGTCGCCGAGCGTGTCGCCGTGCTGCAGGAGCGCGGTGACGACCTCGAGCCCGGTGCGCTGGTGCGCCAGCTGCTCGATGTCGCCTTCGACAAGAAGCAGGGCATCCTGCTGACGAGCGAGATCCGCACCCGCGCGATGCGCGACCCGCGGCTGGCCGAGACCTACCTCGCCTGGCAGGCGGGGATGGTGGATCGCGTGGGCTCCTTCATCGAGGAGCTCGCGGGCACCTACGGGTTCCGGCTGCGGCTGCCCGCGTCGGAGTTCGCCGGCATCATCCTGCAGACCTGGGAAGACACGTCCGCGTTCGCCATCATGACGGGCCGCACTACGGCCGAGATGCACCAGCTGGTGAACGACCGCACCGCGCGCCTCGCGACTGCTCTGGTCGATCCCGCCTGACTCCGAGCGTCGCCACCCCGCGGTCGCTGAGCGAGCGAAACGCGACACGTCGGCACCGGGGCGTTTCGTCTCGCTCGCTGGCGCTCCCTCGCCCGACGACCGGAGGTTTCTTCCCGGTCGTTGAGCGAGCGAGGAACGAGCGAGACGAAACGCGCCGAGCCGCCTCTGGATGTCGACCCGCCCTCTGCTCAGAGTGCGGCGTCGAGTACCGCGTAGCACCGTGCCAGGCGGTCGAGCCACCAGCCGCGGCGGTGGGCGGAGGCCGCGTGCGCGTCGAGCAGTGCGGGGTCGGGCGTGACCCGGCCCACCGCGAGGAAGCCGCTGCGCGGCACCAGTGGCGGGTCCGCCACGTCGGCGGTGAACAGCGACGCCGTCCCGAGTCCGCAGTCGTAGTCGAGCTCGGGGAGCGCGGCAGCCAGTGCCACGCCCATCGACAGCCCGACGGACGTGTCCAGGGCGCTGGAGACGACAGCCGGGAGCCCCGCCTCCGCCACGATCTCGAGCGCCCGGCGCACGCCGCCGAGGGGCTGCGCCTTGACGACCAGCAGATCGGCCGCCCCCGCGCGAGCCACCGCCAGCGGGTCGGCGGCCTTGCGCACGCTCTCGTCGGCGGCGATCGGGATGCCCATGTACTTCACTCGCCGCCGCAGCTCGGCGAGCTCGTCGACGCTCGCGCACGGCTGCTCGGCGTATTCGAGGTCGAACTCCGCGAGGGCGTGCAGTGCGCGCTCGGCCTCGTCCACGTTCCAGGCGCCGTTCGCGTCGATGCGCACGCGCCCCTCCGGACCCATCTCCTCGCGGACGGCCCGGACGCGAGCGACGTCGTCGGCGAGCACCTGACCGGCCTCGGCGACCTTGACCTTCGCCGTCCGGCAGCCGTCGAAACGCGCCAGCACGGCGGGGACGGCTGCGGCGGCGACCGCTGGAACGGTGGCGTTGACGCCGACGAGCTCGCGGCGGGCGGCTGGCCGCGGCATCCGTGAGTCCTCGATGGCCGCAGCGAGCCACGTCGATGCCTCAGCGTCGTCGTACTCCGCGAACGGCGAGAACTCCGCCCAGCCTTCGGGCCCCTCGAAGAGGAGTGCTTCGCGCACATCGATGCCGCGGAATCTGGTCGCCAGCGGCAGTGCGACGACGCGCGCCGTCGCGAGCACGTCATCGAGCGGGGGGAGGGAGCGTCGGGTGGTCACGGCTTCATCCTGCCCCGTCGGCGGATCAGAACCCGGCATGGAAGCGCTGGTGACGAACCTCTGACTGGGCGATCACGCGAGGGTCGGAGAAGTGGGACGCCTGCGCGTTGCGGCGCTCCTCGTAGGTGACGGGCTTTCCGAGGATGGCCCACTTCAGGCGGATCCAGCGGCTGGGCTTCTCTGACATGGCCGGCTCTCTCTCGCGTTCCGGTCAGCATGACAGGTCGGCCTCTGACTTTAAAGTGTGATTGACGATAGTGTGTGAAACACAGTATGGTGTGAGACATGAGCGAAACCGAGATCCTCGAGACGCACCTGCAGGAGCTGCGGCGCGGCACCGTCGTGCTCGCGTGCCTCCGCCTGCTCGTCCACCCCGGATACGGCTACGGGCTGCTCCAAGAGCTGGGCGAGCGCGGCTTCCCCACCGACGCGAACACGCTCTACCCGCTGCTGCGGCGCCTCGAGAAGCAGGGGTTCCTCACCAGCGAGTGGAACACCGACGAGTCGCGTCCGCGCAAGTTCTACCGCACCAGCGCCGCGGGCTCGCGGCTCGCGGCATCCCTCACCGACGACTTCCGCGCGATCGCCGCGGCGATCGACGACCTTCCGACCCCCGACGTTCAGCACTGACCCACGATCAGCAACTGAGGAGAACCGACATGACAACCGCGACGCTCACCGACCGTTACGTCGACGCCGCGATGCGCACCGTGCCCGAGGCGCAGCGCGAGGACCTGGCCGCCGAGCTGCGTGGCTCGATCGACGACCAGATCGAGGCGCGTCTCGCCGACGGGGAGGACCACACGTCCGCCGAACGCGCCGTCCTGACCGACCTCGGCGACCCCGACAAGCTCGCCGCCCAGTACACCGACCGGCCGCTGTGGCTCGTCGGGCCGCGCTACTTCCTCGACTGGTGGCGGCTGCTGAAGCTGCTGCTCTGGATCGTCCCGGTGTGCGCCGCCTTCGGCGTCTCGCTCGCGATGGTGCTCGACGGTGCGACGTTCGGCGAGATCGTCGGCGCCGTCGTGCCGCTGCTCATCTCGGTGGTCGTCCACATCGCGTTCTGGACCACCCTGGTCTTCGTCATCCTCGAGCGCACCGGGCACGACACGATGACGAACGGACCCTGGACCCCCGATCAGCTGCCCGAACCGCGCCAGCGCGGCGCCGGACTCGGCGACATGATCACCTCGCTCGCGTTCCTCGCGATCATGGCCGGCGTCGTGCTGTGGGACCACTTCGTCGGACTGGTGCCGACGCAGCCCGGGCTGCCGTTCCTCGACCCGGGGCTGTGGCCCTGGTGGATCATCGGGCTGTTCCTGCTGATGGCCATCGAAGCGGTGCTCGCGATCGTCGTCTACGCCGTCGGACGCTGGACTCCCGCGCTCGCCGTGGCCAACGGCATCCTGAATCTCGTCGTGGCGGTGCCGGCGCTGTGGCTGCTGTTCGAGGGACGGCTCATCAACCCCGAGTTCTTCCCGACGATCATCGCCGACGACGACGCGGAGGTCGGCGCGATCGTCAATGTCGTGATCGGCTTCGTGATCGCCGGCATCGCGATCTGGGACACGGTGGATGCCGCGATGAAGGCCGCGCGGGCCCGCCGAGGCTGACGCCGGTGTCCTCGACTGAGGACATGCGCCGAGATGAGGGTGCGCGGGCGACTGCGCGTCCTCATCTCGGCAATCCTCCTCGAACGAGGATCGCCCCCTCGCAGCGGCCCTAGTCTTTTTCCATGCCCCTCCTCGATACTCCTGTGCGCTTCGGCGTGCAGCTGCAGCCTCAGCACGCCCCGTACTCCGCGTTCCGCGACGCCGTCCTCCATCTCGAGGAGATGGGCGTCGACATCCTCTTCAACTGGGACCACTTCTTCCCGCTGTCGGGCGACCCCGACGGCCTGCACTTCGAGTCGTGGACCATGCTCGCCGCCTGGGCCGAGCAGACCGAGCGCGTCGAGTTCGGAGCGCTGGTCAACTGCAACAGCTACCGCAACCCCGACCTGCAGGCCGACATGGCCCGCACCGTCGACCACATCTCGGCGAAGGACGGCGTCGGCCGCTTCATCTTCGCGACCGGCTCGGGCTGGTTCGCCCGCGACTATGAGGAGTACGGCTACGAGTTCGGCACCGCCGGCTCGCGCCTCGACGACCTCGCCGCCGGGCTCGAGCGCATCGAGGCCCGCTGGCAGAAGCTCAACCCGGCGCCCACGCGCGAGATCCCGGTCATGATCGGCGGCAAGGGCGAGCAGAAGACGCTGCGCCTCGTCGCCCGGCACGCCGACATCTGGCACAGCTTCGTGCGCCCCGACGAGCTGCCGCACAAGCTCGACGTCATCCAGCGCTGGTCGGAGCGCGAGGAGCGCGACACGTCGAACCTCGTCATCTCGAACGAGCTGCACCAGCGCGGCGAGGGCATCGCCGACGAGCTGTACGACGCCGGTGTGCGCCTCTTCACGCTCGCCTTCCAGGGCCCCGACTGGGACTACGACCTCATCCGGTCGTGGCTGCGCTGGCGCGACTCGAAGAACGCCTGAGTCCCGCTCGCCGCGCCAGGTCGCAGTCCGTCTCTCCGTGAGACGACAGTGGGTGGACGAGACCCTGGGTGAACCCCACGGTCTCGTCCACCCGTTGTTGTCTCGCGAGGCGTGAGCGGGAGGACACAGGAGCGGGAGGATGCCGCGGCCGGAGGACCGCGGCACGTCACACGGGGGCCGCAACAACACGCGGAGACTAAACTCGCGCGGGTGACCGCAGCCCCGCCAGCACCCCGCTTCGCCCTCGACATCGACGGGGTGCCGCGACCCGAGCGGTCGCAGCAGCTGCTCGACGGCGTGCGGGAGCGGGTCGTGATCGCCGACGGGGCGATGGGCACGATGCTGCAGCGCTACGACCTCTCGATCGATGGCGACTTCGAGGGCCTCGAGGGCTGCAACGAGATCCTCAACGTCTCGCGTCCGGACGTCGTGGCGGCGATCCACGACGCCTACCTCGAGGTCGGCGTCGACGCCGTCGAGACGAACACGTTCGGCGCGAACTGGTCGAACCTCGGCGACTACGGAATCGACGACCGGATCACCGAGCTCGCCGCCGCGGGGGCGCGGATCGCGCGCGAGCGCGTCGAGGCGGCCGAGGCCGTCGACGGGCGCGTGCGCTGGGTGCTCGGCTCGATGGGGCCGGGTACGAAACTTCCGAGCCTCGGTCACACGACGTACGACAACCTGAAGCAGACGTTCGCGCTGCAGGCCGAGGGCCTCATCGACGGCGGTGCCGACGCGTTCCTCGTCGAGACCTCCCAGGATCTGCTGCAGACCAAGGCCGCCATCAACGGCTGCCGTCAGGCGATCGTGAGCCGCGGCATCCGTCTGCCGATCTTCGTCGAGGTGACGGTCGAGACCACCGGCACCATGCTCATGGGGTCCGAGATCGGGGCGGCGCTCACCGCGATCGAGCCGCTCGGCGTCGACGCCATCGGCCTGAACTGCGCCACCGGCCCCACCGAGATGAGCGAGCACCTGCGGCACCTGTCGAAGCACGCCACCGTGCCCGTCGCGTGCATGCCGAACGCCGGGCTGCCTGTGCTCGGGGCGAACGGCGCGCACTACCCGTTGTCGCCCGCCGAGCTCGCGACGGCGCACGAGCAGTTCGTGCGCGAGTTCGGGCTGGGCCTCGTCGGCGGATGCTGCGGCACGACGCCCGAGCACCTCGCCGCGGTCGTCGAGCGCTTGGAGCCCTTCCGCGTCGCCCCCGGGTCGTTGAGCGAGGCCGCGAGTCGAAACGCGGAGACGAAACGCGCCGACGCTTCCGCGGACGACCCGAGCGTTTCGTCTCGGGCGCCAGAGCGCCCTTCGCTCAACGACCGGAAGGTGACCGAAGACCCCGGCGTCGCGTCGCTGTACCAGCACGTGTCGTTCCAGCAGGATGCCTCGTACCTCGCGATCGGCGAGCGGACCAACGCGAACGGCTCGAAGGCGTTCCGCGAGGCCATGCTCGAGGAGCGGTGGGACGACTGCGTCGAGATCGCGCGGGACCAGATCCGCGTCGGCGCCCATCTGCTCGACGTCTGCACGGACTACGTCGGACGCGACGGTGCCGCCGACATGCGCGAGGTCGTGTCGCGCCTCGCGAGCGCCTCGACGCTCCCGCTCGTCGTGGACTCGACCGAGCCGGCGGTCATCGCGGCGGGGCTCGAGCTGATCGGCGGACGCCCGGTCGTGAACTCCGTGAACTACGAGGACGGCGACGGCCCGACCTCGCGCTTCGGCCGCATCATGCCGCTCGTGAAGGAGCACGGCACCGCCGTCGTGGCGCTGACGATCGACGAGCACGGTCAGGCCCGCACCACCGAAGGCAAGGTGCAGATCGCCACGCGCCTTATCGACGAGCTCGTCGACGAGTGGGGCCTGCGTGTCAGCGACATCATCGTCGACTGCCTGACGTTCCCGATCGCGACCGGCCAGGAGGAGACGCGCCGCGACGCCATCGAGACGATCGAGGCGATCCGGCAGATCACGGCGAAGTACCCCGGCATCAACACCACCCTCGGCGTCTCGAACGTGTCGTTCGGGCTCAACCCGGCCGCGCGCAGCGTGCTGAACTCGGCGTTCCTCCACGAGGCCGTCGAGGCCGGACTCACCTCGGGCATCATCGACGCGGCGAAGATCGTGCCGCTCGCCTCGATCTCCGACGAGCAGCGCAAGGTCGCCCTCGACCTGGTGTGGGATCGCCGCGAATACGACGCCGACGGCAACGTCACGTACGACCCGCTGGCACGGATGCTGGACCTCTTCGCCGGCGTCGACACGGCAGCGCTGCGCAACCAGCGTGCCGCCGAGCTCGCTGCGCTGCCGGTCGGCGAGCGGCTCGAGCGCCGCATCATCGACGGCGAGGGGAAGGGCCTCGAGGCCGATCTCGACCTGGCGCGCGAGGGCGGGCTGGCACCGCTGCAGATCATCAACGACCACCTGCTCGAGGGCATGAAGATCGTCGGCGAGCGGTTCGGCGCGGGCGAGATGCAGCTGCCGTTCGTGCTGCAGTCGGCCGAGGTGATGAAGACCGCGGTGGCGCTGCTCGAACCGCACATGGAGAAGTCGGATGCCTCGGGCAAGGGCCGCATCGTGCTCGCCACCGTGCGCGGTGACGTGCACGACATCGGCAAGAACCTCGTGGACATCATCCTCACCAACAACGGGTACGACGTCGTGAACCTCGGCATCAAGCAGCCGATCGCCGACATCATCGCCGCCGCTGAGGAGCACGACGCCGACGTCATCGGCATGTCGGGCCTGCTCGTGAAGTCGACGGTCGTCATGAAGGAGAACCTCGAAGAGCTCCGCTCCCGGGGCCTCGGCACGAAGTGGCCGGTGATCCTCGGCGGTGCGGCGCTCACCCGCGCCTACGTCGAGGACGACCTGGCGAGCCTCTTCGACGGCGAGGTGCGCTACGCCCGTGACGCGTTCGAGGGCCTCGCGCTCATGGAGCCGCTCGTGAAGATCGCGCGCGGCGCCGACCCGGCATCGGTCGGGTTGCCGGCATTGAAGAAGCGCCGCCATGCGGCCGGCTCGAAGCTCACGCTCACCGAACCCGAGGCGATGCCGACGCGCTCGGACGCGGCATCCGACAATCCCGTGCCCGCGCCGCCGTTCTGGGGCACGCGTATCGTGCGCGGCATCGCCCTGCACGACTACGCCGCCTTCCTCGACGAGCGCGCGACGTTCATGGGGCAGTGGGGCCTGAAGCCGGGCCGTGGAGACGACGGCGCGTCGTACGAGCAGCTCGTCGACACCGAGGGGCGGCCGCGGCTGCGCTACTGGCTCGACCGCATCCTCGGCGAGGGCATGCTCGACGCGTCGGTCGCGTACGGCTACTTCCCGGTCGTGTCGGAGGGCAACGACGTCGTCGTGCTGCACCACGGCGACGATGCGTCCGGGCGGCTCGGACGGGCCGGCCTCCTGGCGCCCGACGGCGGCTCCGGCGGCGAGAACGGCACCGACCGCCTGCGGTTCCACTTCCCGCGCCAGCGCCGCGACCGCCACCTGTGCCTCGCCGATTTCGTCCGCTCGCGCGAGTCGGGCGCCGTCGACGTGCTGCCCGTGCAGCTCGTGACGGCAGGCGCCAACATCGACTCGGTGACCGCGAAGCTGTTCGCCGAGGACAAGTACCGCGACTACTACGAGCTCAACGGTCTCGTGATGCAGCTGACCGAGGCGCTCGCCGAGTTCTGGCACGCCCGGATCCGCTCCGAGCTCGGCTTCTCGGGCGAGGACCCGACCGAGACCGCGGGGCTGTTCAAGCTCGAGTACCGCGGCGCCCGGTTCTCACTCGGCTACCCCGCGTGCCCCGACATGGAGGACCGCCGCAAGGTCGTCGAGCTGCTGCGCCCCGAGCGCATGGGCGTCGAGCTCAGCGAGGAGCTGCAACTGCACCCCGAGCAGTCCACCGACGCCTTCGTCTTCCACCACCCCGAGGCGAAGTACTTCTCGGTCTGACCCGGCTGCGCTGCGGTCGCGAGATCAGGTGATTTCACGGGGGTAGGACGTTTTCCCGGGGACCTTCCTGTGCTCGTGACATCACCTGATGCGGTGACGGATGCCGCGGCCCGCGGCATCCGTCATGTCATTGCGTGGTGATCTCGACGCTGACGTTCGGAGGCGGCGTGGTGTGCACCCAGGCGGCCGGATCGGCGGCGAAGAAGGCCACGAGGCCGATCACCGCCGCGAGGAGCGGGAGGGCCCACATCCCGGTGGCGGCCCGCCGGAGCACGCGTGTGACGACGGCGGCCTCGGTGGCCCGGGAGGCACGGCTCAGCGAGATGATGAAGACGATGGCCATCGCGAGCCACACCACCGGCGACGGCTCGAGTGTCGCGGTGTAGCAGGTCGCCGCAGCGTCGGTGGCGGTGACGCAGCCACCCTGCGAGCCGCGCGCGAACAGCCCGTAGAAGACCGCCCAGAACAGTCCCCGCTTCGCGAGCGAGATGATCTCGGGCACGTAGGCGCCGACGGGATTCGTCGACGTCGGCGTCGGGGTCGAGGTCGGGGTTGGGGGGATCGCTGTGGTCACGTGGGCTCCTCCTGGCACGTGACCTTCACGATAGGGCAGATGCTCGCTCTCGCGGAGCGGGTGCGTGCTGCCGGTGCGGCGCCAGCGGCTTGGCGCGGCGCAGGGCGGCGAGGATCGGCCGGCCCACCACGATCAGCCCGACGACGGTCGTGATCGCGCGGAGGGTGTCCCAGCTGAGCGTCGACGTCACCAGCGAGTACAGCAGGAAGCTCGACAGGTTCACCTCCAGCGGCGCGGTGCCGTCGTACGAGATGCCGGTGCCGTAGCCCACGGCGAACGGCCAGAACCACAGGTTCATCAGCAGGCCGAAGACGTACGAGGCGACGACGCCGTAGACGCAGAGCATGGCGATCTCGGCGGTCGGTGCGAGCCGGCGCGGCAGCGGTGCGTGGAGGGGGCGTGCGGACCGGCGCGGCAGCAGCCCGGCGACGGCCCCGACCCATGCGCATGCGAACATCTGGAAGGGCGTCCACGGCCCGAACGTGCCGGTGATGACCGTGGACAGCGCGATGGTCGCCATGCCGAGGAGCATGCCGAAGCGCGCCCCGTACGCCCGTCCGGCGAGGACCAGCAGGATGAAGACGGCCTCGACCCCGCCGACGCCGGTGCCGGCGATGCGCACCGCCGCCCCGATCGCGGCCAGTGTGCCGAGCAGCGCGAGCATGTGGGCCGAGCGCACCGTGCCGTCGAGCGTGGACACCACCACGAGCATCGCGAGCGGCGCCAGCGCGAGTGCGGCAATCGGCACCGCGGCGTACGCCTGCTGCGGCACGGCGGTCGCGACGAGCGGCCAGCAGAACGCCCCGAGCGCGACGAGGTTCGCGGCGAGGAGGGCGATCAGCGGAAGCCGGGCCGACACCCGTCCTGCGGCCTGGTGGGCCGCGGATTGCGTACCGTACTCAGGAACGCCGGTGCCCGGGAACCCGGCAAGGCCGGTTTCGTGGGCCGGTCCGGGGCGGTGGTCCTGAGAACGGTACGGCGCGGTTGCGGGGGGCCGACGGGGAGGGTCGGCGTCGAGGACGCCCGCACGCATCGACAGCACGCGATCGGCACGAGCCGCGACCTCGGGCTCGTGCGAGCCGACGGCGATCGCGGCCCCGGCCTCGGCGAGCGACAGGAGCGCCGCCCACAGGACATCACGTGCGGCGGGATCGAGGCCGCGGGTCGGCTCGTCGACGAGCAGCACGGCGGGCTCGCCGGCCACCTGGATGGCGAGGGCGAGGCAGCGGCGCTCGCCGACGGAGAGATCGCGCGGATGCCGCGCGAGAAGCGCGGCGAACGCGGGGTCTTCGGGGTCGCGTCCGAGGAACCCGGCGAACCGATCCGCGGTATCGCCGATCGTGTGCCGGCCGCTGCGCACGTGCCGATGAGACGAAGGGAGGTCCACGGACGCCGGCTCCGGCCCGCGTCGACGTCCGGGCTCTCGCCGCGACCGTGTCGCTCGACGATCCGCGCGGGCGCATTCCGCGCCGACCGTGTCGAAGACGAAGAGGTCGTCCGAGGCATCCGGAATCAACGCCACGCGGCCGGCCGCTTCGATCTGCGCGCCGCGCTCGGGCACGGCGAGCGCGGCGAGCAGGCTCGACTTGCCCGCACCGTTGGGTCCGACGAGCGCCACGATCTCGCCCGCGTCGAGCGTGAGATCGGCGGAATCGACGGCGATGACGGCCCCGTGCCGCACGGTGATCCCGCGTGCGCTCAGCGCCGGCGCGCGGCCGCCGTCTCCCGGCGCGCGGCCGCCGTGTCCCGGCGCGCGGCCGCCGTGTCCCGGCGCGCGGCCGCCGTGTCCCGGCGCGCGGCCGCCGTGTCCCGGCGCGCGGCCGCCGTGTCCCGGCGCGCGGCCGCCGCAGTCGCTATCGGGCCCCGCCGCCGGATCCTCTTGCGGCGTGGCTCGCATCGCCCAGGCCGGCGACGCGACCGATCCAGCCCGAACGACCCGCGTGCGTCCCGAGCCCGGGTGAAGCCCGGCAGCAGACGACATGCTCACCACGCCGCCGTCGATGCGGAGCACGGTGTCGGTGATCTCTGACAGCGTCGCCACACGGTGCTCGGCCACGACGACGCACATGACCGCCTCGTGCGCGAGGGCGTCGAGCAGCCCCGCGATACGCACGCGGGCGTCGGCGTCGAGGTCGGCCAGCGGCTCGTCGACCAGGAGCAGGATCGGGTGCTCGATTGTCGCGGCGGCGATCGCGACGAGCGTCGCCTCACCGGCCGACAGCCCGCGCGTGGGCCGGTCGAGGAGCCCTGTCACGCCCACCCGCGCCGCCACCTCGGCCACTCGGGCGCCCACGATCACCGGCGCGACGCCGCGGAGTTCGAGCGCGAGCCCGATCTCATCGCGTACGAGCTCGGTCGCGAACGCCTCGCGCGGATGCTGCAGCACAACGCCCACGCGCTGCGCGAGGTCGCGCGGGGGCACCCGGTCGCGCTCGTGTCCGACGACCCGCAGCGAGCCGGCGATCCAGCCGCCGTCGGTGTGGGTATGAAGGCCGGCGATGGCTCGCAGCAACGTGGACTTTCCCGACCCGGTCGCACCCGACACCAGAGTCAGCGTGCCGGCGGAAAGGACGAGGTCGGCGGGGAGACGGATGCCGGGGCTCGCCGCATCCGCCATCGCCGAAGCGCTGCGCGGGGCTTCGGGGCGCGAGACGACATCTGCCGCGGATGCCCGTCTGCCCCGCCCCGAGCGGGTCACCCGCCCGAAGCCGATCTCCACGTCGCGAGCCTCGACGGGCGCGAGACAGTCGCCGTCGAGGCCGCGCCCCGCGAAGCCGCGAAGCTCGAGGGCCGCGGCGACGTTCCCGGCGCGCTCGAGGGTGCGCTCGAGCAGGGGCAGCAGCATCCGTGGTCCGCCGCGCTCGCCGCGCAGCCGCTGCGCGAACCGCACCGCCCGGGCGCCGTCGGCGAGCGCGGGGAGCGTCGCCCCGGCGATGGCCAGGGCGCGGGCGATGCCGCGGAGCGGACCACGGCGCGACGCCCGCGCGAACACGCGATTGAGGTCGACGACGGCGTTCAGGACGCCGAAGGCGAGGATCGCCAGCGCGATCGGCAGGGCGCTGGCGGCGGCATCCCACAGTCCGTCGATGGTGACGGGGCCGAGCAGCACGACGTGCGCGAACGGCGCCGGCAGCCGCACCGCCGGAAGATCCAGCAGCACGAAGCCGTCGCCGTCGGCCCCGTGGAAGAGGATGCGGTAGACGACCCGGGCCGCTACGAATCCTGCGGCGAGGAGCGCCGCGGCACGCAGAGGACCGGGTCGGAACGTCATGTCAGGTCGTCGGCGCGGCCGGCTCGCCGTTCAGCGTGAAGAGCAGCTCGAGCGACTCGCCCGGCTCGAGCTGGAGGGTCGAGAGTCCCTCCTCGGCATACGCCCACTCGCCGTCCGCGGGCTTGATCCAGAGCGACCAGTATGCGAACGCGGCAGGCATCGACTCGCACGTCTCGAAGTAGTCCGAGCCGTCCGCAGCGGGGATCGCGACGTCTTCGGCAGGCACGCCGTTGACGCGGCACACGACCTCGTCGCCGTACTCGTCGGTGCCCTCGGTCGTCACGTTCACGAGGGTGAGGGCGTCGGCCGCGGCGAGCGTCTCGTCGGTGCCGATGCACCACGCCTTGCTGTCGCCGTCCTCGAGGCTCGACGCGTCCACGGCGACGGTGATGCCGTCGTCGTCCCCGCAGGCGCTGTCGAGGATCGCGACAGTCTTGGTCTCGGCTGGCGTGGGGGTCGAGTCGGGCGAGCCCGTGCAGGCCACGAGGGTGAAGAGCAGGGCAGCGGATGCCGCGGCAGCGGCCACGGTGCGAAGAGTCGAGGTCACCGATCCAGGCTAGTTGGCGGGCAGTGGTGTCCGGTGGCGGATGACGCCCGCCGACGCGCCGCCGTAGGCTGGCCGGGTGAGCGTTTCGGAACTGTTCGACGAGGACGAGTGGATGCCGGCACCCGGCCAGGCGGAGGGCGGTTACAGCGACATCACGTCCCACGTCTCGCGCGACGGCCGCATCGCCCGCATCGCATTCCACCGCCCGGAGGTGCGCAACGCGTTCCGCCCGCACACGGTGGACGAGCTGTACCGCGCGCTCGACATCGCGCGTCAGGACCCGCGTATCGGGGTGGTGCTGCTCACCGGCAACGGACCGAGCCCCAAGGACGGCGGCTGGGCGTTCTGCTCCGGCGGCGACCAGCGCATCCGCGGGCGCGACGGCTACAAGTACTCCGATTCCGATGCCGTCACCGACCCGACCCGCGCCGGGCGGCTGCACATCCTCGAGGTGCAGCGGCTGATCCGCTTCATGCCCAAGGTCGTCATCGCCGTGATCCCCGGCTGGGCCGCGGGCGGTGGGCACTCGCTGCACGTCGTGTGCGACCTGTCGATCGCCTCGGCCGAGCACGGCCGGTTCAAGCAGACCGACGCGGATGTCGGATCCTTCGACGCGGGCTACGGCTCCGCCTACTTCGCGCGCCAGATCGGACAGAAGTTCGCGCGCGAGGTGTTCTTCCTCGCCGAGGAGTACTCGGCGCAGCGCGCATATGAGATGGGCGCGGTCAATCGGGTCGTCCCGCACGCCGACCTCGAGCGCGAGGCGCTCGCCATGGCCCGCACCATCCTCACCAAGTCGCCGACCGCGATCCGCATGCTGAAGTTCGCATTCAACGCCGTCGACGATGGCATGGTCGGCCAGCAGGTGTTCGCCGGCGAGGCGACCCGCCTGGCGTACGGCACCGACGAGGCCGTCGAGGGCCGCGACGCCTTCCTCGAGAAGCGCGACCCCGACTGGTCGCCGTACCCCTGGCACTTCTGAGGACCCGCCGTGCACGAACTCCTCGACATCGCGCGACAGGGCTGTGAGCCCGGCCAGTCCCGTCCGTGGCGCGCGCGTGGGGAGTTGATGTCCGCATGAAGCTCGAACCCGTCGTCGGCGACGATCCCCGCGAGATCCTCCGAGCCCTGCGCGGGGCGCTCCACGGCGCGGGTCCCGCGCTGGGCCTGGGGCTCGTGAGCGGGCTCCCGGGCGAGGTCCGGCCCGGAACGGCCGTCATCGTGACGACATCGGGGTCCACCGGCATCCCCAAGAGTGTCGTGCTCAGTCGCGACGCCCTCACCGCGAGCGCGCTCGCGACCGCCGACCGCATCGGCGACGGCGCGTGGCTCCTGGCGCTGCCGGCGAGCTACGTCGCCGGGCTCCAGGTGCTGGTCCGCTCGCTCGTCGCCGACCGCGAGCCGGCGATCCTGTCCGGCGCTTTCACGCCCCAGTCCTTCGCCGCAGCCGCCCTGCTGATGGTGTCGACCGATCGAGGCGAGCGCGTCCCGACGTACACGTCGCTGGTGCCGGCCCAGCTGTCGAGACTGCTCGACGCCGCGGAGCACGACAGCTCGGTGCTCGCCGCCGTGCGCTCGTTCGAGACGATCCTCGTGGGCGGCCAGGCGCTGCCCGCCGCGACGCTCGAGCGCGCCGAGGCGGCGGGTGCGCGCATCGTCCGCACCTACGGCTCGACCGAGACCAGCGGCGGCTGCGTCTACGACGGCGTGCCGCTCGCGAATGTGCGGCTGCGCATCGAGCGCGGCGAGGTGCAGGTGTCGGGCCCGACCCTGGCCGAGGGCTACCTGGGCGATCACGTGCGGACCGATACCGTATTCCTCCGCGAGCGCGACGGCACGCGGTGGTACCGCACCGGCGACGCCGGCCTGTTCGACGACGGCGTGCTGCGGGTGCGCGGGCGCATCGACAACGTCATCGTGTCGGGCGGCGTCAACGTCTCGCTCGACCGCGTCGAACGGATCGTGCGGGGGATACCCGGACTCCACACGGCCGTCGTCGTCGGGATCCCCGACGAGCGCTGGGGCGAGGCATCCGTCGTCGTCGCCTCCCGCGGGGAGGCGCTGCGCCGCAGCGAAGCGGTCCAGCTGCAGGAGGCGCGCGCCGCCGTGCAGGCCGAGATCGGCGCGCACGCGCGTCCGTCGCGCCTCGTGCTCGTCGACGAACTGGCGACGCTGCCCTCAGGTAAGCCCGACCGCGAGGCCATCCGCCGCGCGGTCCTCGCCCTGCACTGATCCGCCTGGCCCTCCGCTCGAGGCGCTGCCTCGTCCTCGCTGCCGGCCACGTCGTCACTGCGCTGGTCCTCAACTGAGGACGAGTGCCGAGATGAGGTCGATTTCGGCGGTTTCGATCCTCGTTTCGGCTCCGTTCCTCATCTGAGGAGCGCACTCCGCTCGTTCGATGAACCGCTTGTCCTCGTTCGAGGATGCCCTTCGTGAATCTGGCCTCATTTGAGGAACTCCGGTCCTCGTTTGAGGAACGCGCGGCTGTCCCACAGCCAGCCCGCCGCCCTGAGCCCGGGGTGCGCGTCAGCTCTTCGGGTAAGGGCCCGTCTGCACCACGCAGAACCTGTTGCCCTCGGTGTCTTCGAGCACGACCCAGTCGGCGTCGTCGGGGTAGCCGTCCCAGTCGACCTCGCGGGCGCCGAGATCGAGGAGCCGCCGGATCTCCGCCGCCTGGTCTTCGGCGTAGAGGTCGAGGTGGATGCGCGGCGGGTAGTGCTGGGGATATCCGGTGACCGACAGGGCGAGGCTCGCGCCGGGCGCCGCCCAGTGGGCCTTGCCGGGCGGGTCGAGGATCACCCAGTCGTCGCTGGGCTCGCTGCGACTCTCGTAGCCGAGGGCGGAGCGCCAGAAGTCGCCGGCGCGGCCGATGTCTTCCACGGTGAGGACCGTGGATCCGATGCTCAACATGGCCTCTATGATCCGCGCGGCTCCCGACATGCGGCGAGGGGGTTGACGGCCACGCCGGTCTTCATCGGCCGGACCCCTAAGATGTGCATTCGTGGCAGCAACCTCCAGCAAGAAGCGCGGCACCGCGGGCGCGAAGAAGCAGCAGTCTCGCGGGAACCCGCAGAAGTCGAACGTCTCGCGTGATCCCGCGCGCGTCGCGAAGCCCACCATCGGCGACTGGATCGGCGCGGCACGGCTGCGCACCCTGCCGCTGGCGATCACACCGATCCTGGTCGGCACGGGCGCGGCGATCCTCGTGACCGACGTCTTCCACTGGGTGATCGCGCTGTTCTGCCTCATCGTCTCGGTGTCGCTGCAGATCGGCGTCAACTACGCCAACGACTACAGCGACGGCATCCGCGGCACCGACGACCACCGCGTCGGGCCCGCGCGCCTCACGGCGTCGCGCAAGGTCAAGCCACGCACCGTGCTGCTGGTGGCGCTGGCGTTCTTCGCGATCGCCGCGATCGCCGGTCTCGCCATCACGATCCGCACGCAGCAGTGGTGGCTCCTCGCGGTCGGCGCGGTCTGCCTCATCGCCGCATGGTTCTACACCGGAGGCAAGCGCCCCTACGGGTACTACGGCCTCGGCGAGCTCTTCGTCTTCGTGTTCTTCGGCCTCGTCGCCACCCTCGGCACGACCTGGGTGCAGGCGATCGCACTGCCGCAGGAGGCCTGGTTCGGCGCCGTCGGCGTGGGACTCCTCGCGTGTGCGGTGCTCCTTGCCAACAACCTCCGCGACATCGACCAGGACCGCGTCGCAGGCAAGAAGACGCTCACCGTGCTCATCGGCCGCACCGCCACGCGCTGGCTGTTCACGGTGTTGGTGCTTGTCGCATTCCTGATCGCCGCCTTCCTCGCATGGATCGGCTACCCGATCGCGTGGCTCACGCTCCTCGCCCTGCTGGCGGGGCTGCCCGCGATCCTCATCGTGTGGACATACCGCGATCCGCGCGAACTCGTGGTCGCCCTCGGCCTCACCTCGCTCACCTCGGTCGCGTACGGCGCCTTCCTGATGTGGGCCTTCATCGGCTGAGGCGGATGCCGCGGCCCCGGTATCCGTCGCCCTCCGGGTCGGCGGGGATCGCGCTGCAGCGCACTGCGGTCGCAGTCCGGCCCGGAGTCGCGTCGCTTCAACAGGTCAACCGGCCTTCCACAGGAGGTTGAACCGTTCCACTCTCCTGTGGAAGCGCGGTTGACCTGTTGGGGGCATGGAAGGAGCGTCCGGAGCATTGTTCCGGCGCGCAGCGCCCTTCTTGCGACGACGGCGTCTCAGGAGCACGTCAGGCCCCGCGGCGTCGGGGGCTGGGCCGCCTCAGGGCTTCGGCGCCTCGAGCCCGCGGTTCGTCAGGCCCGGGAATCCGGCGTCTTGTTGTCGGGAGCGCGGGGGTCGGTGGTGGCGTCGGCCGCGGCATCCTCCGCCTGCTCGTCGGTGACCGCGCTGCGCGACCGGGCACGGCGCTCGGCGAGACCCGACGTCGCATCCTCGAGCGGCTTGCGCAGGAAGAGCACCGACAGGCTCAGGCCGATGAGCGCGGCGAAGATGGCGGCGAGCCAGTAGTACTCCTGCATGATCGGGAACAGCATCAGGATGCCGAACGGCACGAGGAACGCCAGCAGCCGCAGCACCGAGTAGACGATGGCCGAGCGCGCTTTCACCCGTCCATCCTACGTTCGACCCACGGGCGGGTTCGGCGACGGTTGCGTCACGGCACGCCCACGCCGGGCCGCGCCCGCCTAGGATGGGAAGATGCCTCGGGTGCTGTTGATACTGGCCCTGGTGGCGACCGCGTTCTGGGTCTTCACCATCGTCGATTGCGCGGTCCAGCCCCCGAGCCGCCACCGTGGTGTGAGCAAGCCGGTCTGGATCCTCATCGTCGTCCTGCTGCCCGTCCTCGGCGGCCTGCTCTGGCTCATCGTCGGACGCGTGCGGGCCTCGTCCGTCGCCGCCCGCCGCGCGCCGGATGACGACCCCGAGTTCCTCGGCCGCATCGGCACGATCAGCGATCAGGACGAGCGCATCCGCCGCCTCGAGGAGGAGCTGGCGCAGCTCGACGCCGAGAGCGACGACCCCCGCTGGAGCCAGCCTCTCGGCCCGGCGGAATCCGACGACACCGCTGCTCCGGGTGGCACCGCCCCCGGAACGGCCGCCGCGGGCGGCACCGCCGCGCCGGGCACCCCGCCGCAGCCGAAGCCGCCGACCCGCCCCGCCGAGGGCGATGACGACGCCCGCGGCCAGCGCGGGGCCATCGGCTGACGTGACCGATACCCGCCGCGCCGCAGGCGCGCTCGACTCCGCGCCCGCGACCGACGCTGCCGCGGCGCTCCTGTGCCGGCTCGTGGAGCTCGGCTTGCGCCACGTCGTGCTCAGTCCAGGCTCGCGCTCGCAGTCGCTGGCGCTCGTCGCCGCGGAGCTCGAGCGGCGGGGCGCGATCCGCCTGCACGTGCGCATCGACGAGCGCGTCGCGGGCTTCACGGCGCTCGGCATCGGGCGGGAGACACGGATGCCGGCGGCCGTGGTCTGCACCTCCGGCACAGCGGTCGCCAACCTGCTGCCCGCCGCGCTCGAAGCCCACCACGCCGGTGTGCCGCTCCTGCTGCTGACGGCTGACCGCCCGCCCGAGCTGCGAGGCGTCGGCGCCAACCAGACCACGCGCCAGCCCGGGATGTTCGCACCCAGCGTGCGGCTCGAAGCCGACGTGCCGGTGCCGGAGGCGGTCGACCCGGACGGGACGCACGAGCAGAGCGCGATGCTGCGGGCGCTCGCCGACGAGGCCGTCGCCGCCGCCCTCGGTGCCGGAACGCGCGCGCCAGGCCCGGTGCACCTGAACCTGCCGTACCGCGAGCCGCTGGCCGGAGCACTCCCTGCGTGGATGGGGGTCCCCGCGGCGGAGCTCGACACCGCCGTCGACGACGACCCCGATGGGCCGCCCGTGGACGCCGAGGCCGAGGACGAGGCATCCGGAGCGCTCTACCAGGGCGGCGGCGGAATCGGCGAGTCCGACGTCCCTACCGAGCCGGAGGATGCGCCGCTCGTCCTCCAGCGCGGACCGCGTACGATCGTGCTCGCGGGAGCAGATGCCGGCGCCGAGGCCGAGGAGCTCGCGCACGTGGGCGGGTGGCCCCTCGTCGCCGAGATCGTGAGCGGTGCCCGCTTCGGGCGCCATCTCGTGCACGGATACCGGGAGCTGCTGCGCGAGCCCGAGCTCGGCGGTCGCATCGAGCGCGTGGTCGTGCTCGGGCACCCGACGCTCAGCCGCGAGGCCGCGGCGCTCCTCTCCGACGCGGATGTCGAGGTCGTGGCCGTGCGTGGTCCCGGCGAACCACTCAACCTCAACGGCGTCACGTTCGCGGCCGACCGCATCGCCGTCGCGACGGGGGACCCCGACCGCGCCTGGCTCGGGGAATGGCTGCAGGCCTCGCGCGCGGCATCCGTCGATCTCACTCCTCCTGCCCCTGACGCCGACGGCCTCTCGTCGGCGGTCCAGGGGGAGCGGCTGGGTGCGATCGCCGCAGAGCTCGAGGTCATCCGCGCGCCGATCGATCGCGCCGCCCTCGTCGACGCCGTCTGGCGGGCCTCCTGGCCTCATGACCGCCTCGTGTTCGGCTCGTCGCGGTTGGTGCGGGTGGCCGATCAGGTGCTGGCGGGCAAGAAGGTGCCGGTGCATGCGAATCGCGGGCTCGCGGGCATCGACGGCACGATCGCCACGGCGACCGGCATCGCGGTGGCGAGCCAGTCGGCCGGCGTCGCGGGCGTCACGCGCGTGCTGCTGGGCGACCTCGCACTGCTGCACGACGTCGGCGCCCTGCTGCTGCCGCCGCACGAGGAGCAGCCGCGCATCCAGCTCGTGGTCGGCAACGACGGCGGCGGCACCATCTTCGACGGCCTGGAGGTGGCCGCCGTGGCAGGCTCCGAGGTCATGGATCGAGTGCTGTACACGCCGCACGAGGTGAACCTCGAACAGCTCGCGCTCGCGTACGGCTGGGAGTACCGGCGGGTCACGACCCGGTCCGCGCTCGATCAGGCGCTCACGACGGCGGTCGAGGGTCGCCAGCTCATCGAAGTGCCGCTGGAGCGCTGACCGACACGCCCGATCGTCGCGCACAGATCCGGCGCGCGCGGTGGGTCGATCCTGGTCGCCGCCGGCCGAAGCACGCCATGATGGCTCCATGATCGCCTCGAGTCAGAAGCACTGGATCGGCGACGTCGCCGATCTCCTCCGGGTCGGCGAGGGGTTCCGCCTCGCCGACGTCGACACCCGTTCGACGCCGGGTTATGCGAAGGACAAGGTCCAGGCCGCGGAGGACCTGGAGGCGGGCGCGGCCGAACTCGACGAGTATCAGGAGCGGCTCTACGCGCGCAGCCGCGTGGAGGCGACGGATGCCGCCGTGCTGCTGGTGCTGCAGGCCATGGACTCGGCCGGCAAGGGCGGGATCATCCGGCACGTGGTCGGCTCGGTCGACCCGCAGGGCGTCGTGCTCTCGGCGTTCAAGAAGCCGACCCCCGAAGAGCTCGAGCACGACTTCCTGTGGCGGGTCGAGCGGCGTCTGCCGGTGTCGGGGCTCATCGGCGTCTTCGACCGCTCGCACTACGAGGACGTGCTGATCGGCCGCGTGCGACAGCTCGCGCCGGCCGAAGAGATCGAGCGCCGCTACGGCGCCATCAACGAGTTCGAGAAGCGCCTCACCGACACCGGGACCCGGGTCGTCAAGGTGATGCTGCACATCTCGCCCGAGGAGCAGAAGTCGCGGCTCATGGAGCGGCTCGAGCGGCCCGACAAGCACTGGAAGTACAACCCCGGCGACGTCGACGAGCGAGAACTCTGGCCGTCGTACATGGCGGCGTACCAGACCGTCTTCGAGCGCACCTCGACCGATCACGCTCCGTGGCATGTCGTGCCCGCCGACCGCAAGTGGTACGCGCGCCTGGCGGTGCAGCACCTGCTCCTCGAGGCTCTGGAGGAGATCGACCCGCACTGGCCGGTGGCGACCTTCGACGTTGAGACCGAGAAGGCGCGGCTCGCCGCGAGCTGACGTCGCCTCCGCGCGCTGACGTCGCCTCCGCGCGCTGCGGTCGCGCGAGACGACAGTGCGCGGACGAGACCGTGGGGTTCACCCACCGTCTCGTCCGTGCCTTGTCGTCTCGCCGGGATGCACGCTCCACCCCCGGCGACTCGCTCAGGCGAGGGCGTCGACGATCGGGCGGAACTTCACGCGGGTCTCGAGCAGCTCCGTCTCGGGGTTGCTCTGTGCGACGATGCCGGCGCCGGCGTGGGCGACGACGGGAATGGTGTCGCTGTCGGCCGCGTCCGCCGAGGCCGGTTCCTGAGCCCGTCGGGGCGTCGCGCCGATCTGGGCGCACCGCAGGGCGATGGCCCACTCGCCGTTCCCGTCGCCGTCGACCCACCCGACCGGGCCGGCGTACCGACGGCGGTCGAACGGCTCGAGTCGGCGGATCAGGTTGAGCGCGGCATCCCGCGGCGTCCCGGCGACGGCCGCGGTCGGGTGCAGCGCCGCCACGAGGTCGAGCGCCGAGGCGTGGTCGGCGAGGTCGCCGGCGACATCCGTCGCCAGATGCCACAGGTTCGGCAGCTTGAGCGTGAAGGGCTCGGGATCGGCGCTCAGGTGGCTGACGTGCGGGCCGAGCGTCGCGAGCACGCTCTGCACGGCGTAGCGGTGCTCGTCGAGGTCCTTCCCACTGTGCGCGAGGGAGGTGGATGCCGCGGTGTCGTCGTGCGCGTCGGTGCCGCGGGGGATCGTCCCGGCGAGCACCCGTGCGGTCACGACGCCGCGCGAGGCCGTCACGAGGGTCTCGGGGCTCGCGCCGATGAGCCCGTCGACGGCGAAGGTCCAGGTGTCGGGATAGTCGTCGGCCAGGGCGCGGACGAGCCTGCGCAGGTCGGCGCCGGCCGGGATCGTGCCCACGAGGTCGCGCGCGAGCACGACCTTCTCGAGCTCGCCGCGGACGATCGCGTCCACGGCCCGCCGCACCGCGGCCTGATAGCCGGCCGGGTTGAGCGTGCCGGGGCCGAGGGTCGCCGACCAGTAGGGGCCGTACGGCGTCGGCTCGACGGTGGCGACGTGAAGCTCGGTGTCGGCCGTGCGGATGCGGGTCACCCATGACCGCCCGTGATGGCGACCGACGACGGTCTGCGGGACCACGAGACGGCTCGTGCCTGAAGAGCTGTCGTCGAAGACGAACGTGCCGAAGGCGACAAGACCCGTGCCCGGAAGGCCCACCGGGTCGTCGACCTCGGCTGCCTCGGCGATCCGGCGCCACGTGTCGGCCGGAGTCGCCAGGGTCGCAGGGTCGAGGCCGGGATCGCTCTGCGGCCCCCGCTCGTACCCGCCCACGGATCCGAGGCCGACGATGCCGTCGCCGCGCCGCAGCCACGCGAGCGGCTCGTCGGGCGAGGCGTACGTGAGGAGGTCGTCGACGTGCTCGATCTCGCGGGTCTCGACCACCAGCTGGGGCGGGCGGAGCGCAGATGTCACGCCTCCAGCCTAGACTCGCGAGGTGACCGCCGACGCCGACGAGCAGCCTCATCCGCACCATCCCGAGCGACCCGCAGTCGGGACCGCGCTGCAGTTCCGCTGGCGCAAGTGGGACGGCGGCGCCCACTGGGTCAACGACGAGATCTACCTCGGCAGCGATCGCTGGGGCGACTGGCTCGGGCAGCCCGCCGGCTGGAACAACGCGCGACCGGGGCGCGAGTTCGCCGCCGAGCACGACAGCGTCACGCTGATCCCGCCGAGCGGCGACTTCGCCTACACGCACAACGCCGCCCCGCACTCGACGCGCGTGTACATCGACATCGCCTGGGATGTGCGATGGGATGCCGGCCTCCCGACCGGGATCGACATGGACCTCGACGTCGTCCGGCGCGAGCCCGCGCAACCGTACCTCGACCGCGATGGCGTGCTGCGCAGCCCCGGGGACGTCTATATCGAGGACCGCGACGAGTGGGAGGAGCACCGCGTCGCCTACCACTACCCGCTCGACCTGGTGGAGAGGCTCGAGTCCGTCGCCGTCGAGCTCGAAGGGCGCGTGCGCGCAGACCTCGCTCCGTTCGACGACGCGACCGCCCTGCACTGGCTCGCCCGCCTGGCCGCGCTGCCGCCGGTGGCACAGCCCGCCCCCGTGGACTTCGCCGAGACCGACGATCGTGACGCAGACACCACGGCCGCCGACCCCGCCCGCCCCGGCCCCGCTCGGCCCGGCAGCGCCGCCTAGACTCGAAGCCGTGGCATCCCACCCCTCCGATCACGAGCCGAATCGCGCCGACCTGCACAAGGATCCCTCGCGCGTGAGCGGCATGTTCGACCAGGTCGCCGCCGGCTACGACCGCACCAACACCGTGCTCAGCATGGGCAACGACCGGTTCTGGCGTGCTGCGACGACGCGCGCGGTCGACCCTCGTCCCGGCCAGCGCATCCTCGATCTCGCCGCCGGAACCGGCGCGTCCAGCGTGGCGCTCGCCGGCCGCGGCGCCGACGTGGTCGCGGCGGACTTCTCGCCCGGCATGATCGCCGAGGGCGAGCGCCGGCACGGGGCAGGTGCGCCGGGCGGCGGCATCCGGAATCTGTCGTTCGTGCAGGCGGACGCGACCGCGCTCCCGTTCGGCGACGACGAGTTCGACACCGTCACGATGTCGTTCGGGCTGCGCAACGTCAACGAGCCGAAGAAGGCGCTGCGCGAGCTGCTGCGCGTGACGAAGCCAGGCGGGCGACTCGTGATCTGCGAGTTCTCGCGCCCGCCGTCGAAGGCCTTCAACGGGCTCTACCGCTTCTACAACGACCGCGTGCTGCCGGTCGTCGCGAAGACCGTGAGCTCGAACGCCGAGGCGTACGACTACCTGAACGAGTCGATCCGCGACTGGCCCGACCAGCGCACCCTGGCGGCCTGGATCCGTGAGGCGGGGTGGACGAACGTCGCCCACCGCAACCTCTCGATGGGCATCGTCGCGCTGCACCGGGCTACGAAGCCTACCGGTCGTTGAGCGAGCGATCCCTCGGTCGTTGAGCGAGCGAAGCGAGACGAAACGCCTCGAACCACTCTGATGCGCCGGGTGCAGGCGTTTCGTCTCGCTCGTTCCTCGCTCGCTCAACGACCGCGTTCCAAGCTGGCTCAACGACCGCGTTCCAAGCTCGCTCGACGACCGTGTTCCTCGCTCGCTCGACGACCGGGACTCCATGTCCTCGCCGACCGTGGGACGAGGGCAAACGCGCCCCCGGTAGGCTGGGCATGTGACACCGACAGCGCCGGGCTCGCACATCGCGGGCAAGCTGGGCCTGACCGACCGCATCTTCGCGGGTGCGCGATCGCGCAGCCTGCTCAAGACCGTCGAGGCGGGCCTGAAGCGCGTCGACAGCGCCCTCGAGCGCGAACTGCGTGTCGCCGACACCCTCGCCGACGCCACCAGCCGCTACCTGTACGACGCCGGCGGCAAGCGTGTGCGCCCGATGCTCGCGCTGCTGACCGCCCAGCTGGGGGAGGGTGCGACCGACGAGGTCATCCAGGCCGCCACGGCGCTCGAGATGACCCACCTCGGCTCGCTCTACCACGACGACGTGATGGATGCCGCCGACAAGCGCCGCGGTGTGCCCAGCGCCCACGCGGTGTGGGGCAACAACGTCGCGATCCTCACCGGCGACCTGCTGTTCTCGCGCGCGAGCCAGATCATGGCCCGCCATGGCGACCGCGCCATCCGGCTGCAGGCTGACACGTTCGAGCGGCTCGTGCTCGGTCAGATGCATGAGACGGTGGGCCCGTCCGAGACCGACGATCGTGTCGAGTTCTATCTGAACGTCCTCTCCGACAAGACCGGCTCGCTGATCGCCGCCGCTGCGCAGTCGGGCGTGATCTTCTCGAACGGTCCTGCGGAGTTCGAAGAGCCGATGGTGACGTTCGGCGAGAAGGCCGGCGTCGCGTTCCAGCTTCTCGACGACGTCATCGATCTGTCCGCCGACCCGGTCGAGACGGGCAAGGTTCCCGGCACCGACCTGCGCGCCGGCGTGCCGACGATGCCCTACCTCGTGCTCGGCGAGCGGAAGGATGCCGCATCCATCGAGCTGCGCGCGCGCATCGACGACGGCGTCGCGCGCATCGCCGACGGCGCCGATCCCTCGATCCTCGACGAGCCGCTCGCGCAGCTGCGCGATCACGAGGCGACCGAAGCCACCCTCGACCTCGCGCACGCGTGGTCGACCGAGGCGATCGAGGCGCTTGCGCCGCTCCCGGACGGCGCCGTGCGCGAGGCCCTCACCCGTTTCGCGCAGGCTGTCGCCGACCGCTCCAGTTAGACGTTCCCGCGTTTCGTCTCGCTTCGCTCGCTCAACGACCGGGGAGTGCGACGAGCCGAGTTCCCGAAAGGACCCCCATGACCAAGCTCCGGCTGGCGATCGTCGGTGCAGGACCGGCAGGCATCTACGCCGCCGACATCCTGCTGAAGGCCGAGCGCAAGTTCGACGTGTCGATCGACCTGTTCGAGCAGCTGCCCGCTCCTTACGGGCTGGTCCGCTACGGCGTCGCCCCCGACCACCCGCGCATCAAGGGCATCATCACGGCGCTGCGCGAGGTGCTCGACCGCGGCGACATCCGCATCTTCGGCAATGTGCGCTTCGGCGAGGACATCACCCTCGACGACCTCAAGCACCACTACCACGCCGTGATCTTCGCCACCGGGGCCATCCGCGACACCGACCTCGACATCCCGGGCATCGACGCCGCCGGCTCGTACGGCGCGGCCGACTTCGTGAGCTGGTTCGACGGGCACCCGGACGTGCCGCGCGAATGGCCGCTGGATGCGGCATCCGTAGCCGTCCTCGGCAACGGCAACGTCGCCCTCGATGTGTCGCGCATGCTGGCCAAGCACGCCGAGGATCTGCTGCCCACCGAGATCCCCGACAACGTCTACGAGGGCCTCGCCGCCTCGAACGTGACCGACGTGCACGTGTTCGGCCGCCGCGGGCCCGCGAACGTCAAGTTCACGCCACTGGAGCTCCGCGAACTCGGCGAGCTGCGCGACGTCGACATGGTGGTCTACGACGAGGACTTCGACTACGACGACGCGGCGCGCGCCGCCATCGCGAGCAACAAGCAGGTCATGGTCATCGACCGCGTGCTGCAGTCGTGGCGCAAGCGCGACTCGGTCAACAACGCCGGGGGCACGGCATCCCGCCGCCTGCACCTGCACTTCTACGCGAAGCCGTTGGAGGTCAAGACGGATGCCGAGGGCCGCGTGTCGGCGCTCGTCTACGAGCGGACCCGCCCCGACGGCGAGGGCGGGGTGGTCGGCACCGGCGAGCTGCGCGAGCTGCCGATCCAGGCGCTATACCGCGCCGTCGGCTACTTCGGCTCGCCGCTGCCCGGCGTGCCGTTCGACAAGCGGCACGGCGTCATTCCCAACCGCGAGGGTCAGGTGCTGAGCACGGACTCGAACCAGCGGGTCAACGGCGTGTACGCCACCGGCTGGATCAAGCGCGGACCCGTCGGCCTCATCGGTCACACCAAGTCCGACGCGATGGAGACCATCCGCCATCTGATCAACGATCAGGGCACGTGGTGGCAGCCGGCCGACCCCTCGGAGGCGTCCATCCCTGAGCTGCTCGCCTCGCGCGGCGTGGCGTGGACCGACCTGGAGGGCTGGCACCGCCTCGACGGGCACGAGGTCGCGCTCGGCGCCCCGCACGAGCGGGCGCGCGTCAAGGTCGTGCCGCGCGACGAGATGGTGACGATCTCGCGCGGCGAGTAGCGGGCCCGGCCGTCGCGCCTGTCGGCGCGGCGGCGCACACTCCGACGGCTGAGCCGGCCCGAGCGCAGTGCCCCCGTAGGCTGAGCGCATGGCCGGGCCATCCCAGACGTGGGTCCCCGACGTCCTCGGGGAGCCGTTCGAGCAGCTGACGCTGTCCCTCGGTGTGGCGGGCGAGCACGGGGATCTCGTCGCCACCCTGGTCCGCAGCGTCCCGAACCCGGTGGTGACAGCTTTCGCGCCGCTGCGGGACGTCGATGTGCTGTACGTGCACGGCTGGTCCGACTACTTCTTCCAGCGCGAGCTCGCGCGGTTCTGGACCCACCGCGGGGCGCGGTTCTTCGCCCTCGACCTGCGCCGCTACGGCCGCAGCCTTCGCGACGGTCAGTCTCCGGGCTACATCGACTCGCTCGACGACTACGACGTCGACATCGAGGCGGCTCTGCGGGCAATGGGCCACCACCCGGCGGCGACCGGCAACGGACGCGGATCACGTGCCGGGGCGAAACCGGACAGGCGGGCCGCGCGGAAGGGGCGCCGGCTCGTGCTCATGGGCCATTCGACCGGCGGTCTCACGCTCACGCTGTGGGCCGCGCGCCATCCGGGGCGCGCCGACGCGCTCGTGCTGAACAGCCCGTGGCTCGAATTGCAGCTCGGCCCGCTCGGGCGTCAGGCCCTTGCGCCCCTGGTCGACATGCGTGCACGCCTCGATCCTCGGGGCACCCAGCCTGCCGTCGACTTCGGCTTCTACACGCGCGCCCAGGATGAGATCGGCAGCCTTCCCAACGGCGAGCATCGGGCGCTCTGGCGGCCCGACCGTGGGTTTCCGACGGCGCCCGGCTGGCTGTCCGCCGTCATGGCGGGGCATCGCCGCGTCGCGTCGGGCATCGACGTGGGCTGCCCTGCGATGGTGCTGCTGTCGACGGCCTCGACGCCTCCGCTCGCATGGCGCGAATCGATGACGTCGACGGACTCGGTGCTGGTCGTCGACGACATCGCCCGAGCCTCCACCAAGGTCGGCGAACTCGTGACGATCGCCCGGATCGAAGGCGCGATCCACGACGTGTTCCTTTCACGTGACGAACCCCGCGCGCAGGCGTACGATGCTCTCGACCGTTGGGTGAAGGGGTACGTCGTACCGGACTGATGTACCCGAAAATGTCCCCCGAAGAGGGGACAGCGGACACCTAGGAGCCCGGGTTAAGCTGTAGGGGAGATGTCCCCAGCATCTCAGGGAAGGCCCTCCCCAAAGAATCCTTCCCAAACCGTCGTCGAGCGCCGCTAACCGGGGGGTTGGTGAGCGAGAGCAGACGACGACAGGCCCCGGGTGTCCCCAGCACCCGGGGCCTTTATCGTTGATCGGGCCCGGCGGCGCGTCGTCCCGGTCGTGCGCCCGGGTCGCCGTGCGCGGGGGAGTGGCTCAGTCGCCGTGGCGGGCGAGCACGCGGATGAGCAGCACGTAGGTCGTGAGCGACAGCACGTACCCCAGCAGGTACACGACGAGCTCCTGCGCCAGGAAGCGGCTGTAGTCGAGCACGCCGTCCGTGAGCGCGGGTGAACTGAGACCGAGGAAATACGCAGCGGTCTGTCCGGCGGCGAAGATCCCCAGGAGCGCGAGGACCGCCAGGAGCGCGAGCCAGATGCGGGTGCGCCACACCCGGGCGGTCGCGGCCATCGCTGTCGTCGCGGTCCACGCGGGGACCTCGGGATCCAGCCAGCCGTTCACCTTGGGGATCAGGATGATCGCCGCGATGAACGCCGCGTTGAGGAGGGTGCCACCGACGCCGCTGAATGCGGCGATGCCGGTGTCACCGCGTACCAGCGTCGGGATCAGGAGGATGACGAGCACCGGCAGCGTCGCGACGACGGCCGACATCACGGCCCGGAGAACGCGCACGGCGCGTCAGCGTTCGTCGGCGAGCCGCGCCGCGATGGCGGTGCGTCGTCGGGTGATGTGGGCAGGCACGCGATTCCGGGGTGCTCCGTCGGGGGTCACGGGCGCGGATCGCTGGTCCGGCTGAGGAGTGGCCATGGGGGCATGGTATTGCACCGAGAATTCACCTGATGGTGCATCGACCGCAGCTGTGAGGTGTGCGACGCTTGCGCGCATGGGCATGGAGCAGATCTGGCCTGGCCTCTCCGCGGAGGCCCGCGACTGGCTGATCGCGAACAACGGCGACGCGGTCCCGGTCGACATCGCCGCCGAGATCGACGAACTCGTCGACGCGGCGGACGCGGAAGACGTGTGGGCGATCGAGTCGGGAGCCGCGCCCGCTGCACTCGAGCCGGAGGACGAGATTCAGGATGCCGACGAGGATCCCGGAGCCCGCTACCTCGCCGAGGACGCGATCGACTGGATCGAAGAGACCGCCAACGACGAATAGCGGATCTGCCGGGGGGTCCCTCGGGCACCCGTCTCGGGCCGTGTCCGCGGCACGGATCGCGGCGATCTACGCGGCCTCACGGCTCGTCACCACGTCGTTCTTCCTCCTCGCTGCACGACTGTCGCCCCCTGAGTCCCGGTTCGGCCCCGGTGGGGACCTGGCCACCTACATCGTCGCGTGGGACGCGCAGTACTACCACCGCATCGCGTCGGAGGGGTACCCGGTCGAGCTGCCGCTCACCACCGCCGGTGAGGTCGCGCAGAACGCGTGGGCATTCATGCCGCTCTATCCGTGGACGGCGGACGCGGCCGGATGGCTCCTCGGATCCTGGGCCGCGGGTGCGGTGGCACTGGCACTCATGGCCGGCTATCTCTGCTGCCTGGTTCTCCGCAGCATCCTGAGGCCGGCGATCGGCGAGACCGCGGCCCTGTGGGCGGTCGTGTTCTTCGCCTCAGCTCCCTTGGCAGCCATGTTCCAGGTCGGCTACGCGGAGGCGCCCTTCCTGCTGCTGATCCTGCTCGGCATCCGCAGCCTGCAGCGACGGCAGTACGCCGTGTTGTACGCGATCATCCCGGCGATGGCGTTCACACGCCCGGGCGTGCTGGCGTTCGCGCTGTTCCTCGGCCTGTTCGGCATCCGTCGGTGGCTGAGCCGAGCGCGCGAGCCGTTCGCGCGGCGCGAGGTCGTGCACATCGTCACGCTCGCCGGCATCGCGACCGCGCTCGGACTCTCCTGGCAGGTGATCGCCGGCGTCGTGACCGGTCGCGACGACGCCTATCTCGCGACGGAACTCGCCTGGCGGCGGCTGTGGGTCGGTGACGCGGGCGGATTCGTGCCCTTCGAAGGCTGGCCGCAGGCGGCGGACTATTGGTTCCGGTTCTGGGGTCTCGATCCGGTATGGGGCCCCCTCTGCCTGGGGCTCCTTGTGCTCGCCGGCGGCGCCGTGCTGGCGTTCAGCCCGCACGTGCCCCGTCTGGGACCGGAGATCCGGCTGTGGGCGGCCAGCTATCTCATCTACCTGCTGGCGGTCTTCCTCCCGCAATCGAGCGTGTTCCGGATCCTCTTCCCGCTCTCACCGCTCTGGGGCGCTGTGGCCGCCCCGCGGAGCCTTGCCTGGCGACTCGCCGTGCTCGCCACGTGCCTCGTCGGTCAATGGTGGTGGATCTGGAACATGTACGGGCTCGGCACCGAGTTCTGGCACATCCCCTGATCGCTCGGGGCACCGGTCCCGATCCGCGGGTCCGCGGCCTGCGGCGATGACAGCGCAATGCGGCGTCGAGGCCCCGGCTCCGCGAACGCCACGGCGATGCCCTCGGCCCGGTGCGCGCGGCGGGACTCACGGACGACATGGTGGCCAGGCTGCGCGCGCGAGCGGTGGTCGAGTGAGTCTCGTTGCCACGGCGCCGCCGACCGGGGACGCGGTTCGCCGCGGCCCCGGTCGACCGCGCGACGAGGAACTCGACGCCCAGATCCTCGCCGGTGCGCTCGCGCTCATCGACGAAGGCGAATCCGTCACGGTGCGCCGGCTGGTGCAGCGCAGCGGAGCGACGCGGGCGGCGATCTATCGGCGATGGCCGTCACTCACAGCCCTGGTGGCGGCGGCGCTGGATGTCGGCCGCACCGTGCCGCCCGACATCCCCCTCGACGGCGACCTGCGCGAGTGCGTGCAGGCCGCGATGTTCGGCGGGCAGAGCGTGAGCGTCGTGGGGTACTCGGAGGAGCGATTCCGGCAGCGCATACGCCTCGCGATGGCCGATCGGGACCTGCAGAAGGCGTACTGGGCGTCGCATGTCGTGCGGCGACGAGTCGCGCTCGAGCGGGCGCTCGCGACGGGCATCGAGCGCGGCATCCTCCGTGAAGGGCTGGACCCGGCGACGTGCTTCGACCTTCTCGCGGGTGTCGTCTACTACCAGCTCGTCGTGCGCGGGGCCGAGCTGAGCGATCCCGTCGTCTGGCAGCGGTGTCAAGACGCCTTCGACATCGCGTGGCGGGGCATGCTCGCCGTGGCGGATCCCCTCAACGGCGCGGAAGACGGCGACCTCTACCGGTGATACAGCGCGCGGTGCCCGGCTCACCACCGGGCGCCGCCTCGCTGTCGAGTCGTGGTGCCGTGCGGACCGAGCGGGTCCGCAGCAACCTCCAGGGGCGGCACGAAGCTGCGACGCCGCAGCGTCCGTCTGTGTCCTCGCGAGAGCGGCGCAAGGTGTCAGTTAACCCGTCCGCGCTAAGGTGCGGCTATGGCCAAGACGACGAAGGCCCAGCGCCAGGCGCTGGACGCGATGGAAGACGCCGCCATCGCGGCGAAGCAGGCGAAGAAGGCGGCCAAGGCTCTGCCGAGCAAGACCGCCAAGAAGCTGCGCGAGCTCTCCGAGGACGCCAAAGACGCCGCGGATGTCTCGAAGAAGGAGCTTCGGAAGAAGCCCGCCATGGTCGCCAAGCGTGCCACGCGAGCGGCTGACAAGCTCGTGAAGGCGACGGTCCAGGCTGTCGCCAAGGCCGAGAAGAGGGCCCGCCTCCGGGCAGAGGCCGAGCGCGCAGCGGCCGAAGCAGAACGGGTGGCGGCCGAGGCCGAGCAGCGTGTGGCGCAGGCGAAGGCGGCCAAGAAAGAGGCCGCCAAGGCTGCGAAGGCGGCCGAGCGCGCGGACCGTGAAGCCGCGGCGGCGCAGTCGGCTCTCGACAGCGAGCTCGCTGGTCCCGCCGAAACCCAAGGACTGAAGTCGACTGCGGCATCCGGCGAGGCGCCCGCGTCGACCGAATCGGCACCGCCCGTCGCCGCCACGGCGACCAAGGCGCCCGCGCGCAAGACGGTCGCACGACCGGCATCTCGCGCGAAGACCCCCGCCGCGTCATCAACGGTCAACAACGCTGCCGCCGCACCGCGTGCGAAGTCGTCGCGCGCGGCTTCGGCCGCGAGTGGAAACGGAGCATCCGACCTCTCGTCGCTCACGGTCGCCGCGCTGCGGGACCGTGCCCGGGCGGCCGGCAAGACGGGGTACTCGCGCCTGAGCAAGGCGCAGCTCGTCGCGCTCCTGTCCTGAGGTGCAGCCGGTGGGGGAGCCGCGAGAGCAGCTCGAACTCGACAGGTCAGGGTCAGCGACCCCTGCCCGTACCCTTCTCGACATCCTCCGCGAGACGACGGCGCGGCATCCCGAAGCATCTGCCCTCGACGACGGTTCAGGATCGCTCAGCTATCGAGATCTGATGGCCCGTGTCGGGCGCACCGCGGCGCAGCTTCACGACGCCGGTGTACGCCGTGGTGACCGGGTGGGCGTCCGCGTCCCGTCTGGCTCGAAGGAGCTGTACATCGCCATCCTCGCCGTGCTCGCCGTGGGTGCGGCGTACGTACCGGTGGACGTCGACGATCCGGACGAGCGCGCGCGCCTCGTCTTCGGCGAGGCAGGGGTCCGCGGAGTCATCACCGACGATGGCTACACCTCCGCCGAGGCGCAGGCGGAGGGCGAAGCCGAGGTGGCGGCATCCGCTGCCCTGTTCACGGGTGATGCGCCACATCCCAGTACCCATGCGGTCGTCACGGTTCCGCCGCCGGACGTGACAGACGACGCATGGATCATCTTCACGTCCGGGTCCACAGGAGTGCCGAAGGGAGTGGCCGTCACCCACCGCTCGGCGGCGGCCTTCGTCGATGCCGAGGCACGCCTGTTCCTGCAGGGCGCGCCGCTCGGCACGCGCGACCGCGTTCTCGCGGGACTTTCGGTCGCTTTCGACGCGTCGTGTGAAGAGATGTGGCTCGCGTGGCGGCACGGCGCGTGCCTCGTACCGGCACCTCGCGCACTCGTCCGATCCGGCGAGGATCTCGCCCCGTGGCTCATCCGGCAGGGCATCACGGTGGTCTCGACGGTTCCGACGCTGGCCGCGATGTGGCCGGAGGCGTCCATCGAGAACGTGAGGCTGCTGATCTTCGGCGGTGAGGCTTGCCCTCCGGAACTCGCTGCCCGTCTGGCCGCCGACGGCCGCGAGGTGTGGAACACGTACGGTCCCACCGAGGCGACGGTCGTCGCCTGCGCGGCGCCGCTCGACGCCGGCCCCGTGCGCATCGGGCTTCCGCTCGACGGCTGGGCGCTCGCCGTCGTCGACGCCGAGGGCGCGCGTGTCGCCGAGGGCGACATCGGCGAGCTGATCATCGGCGGTGTCGGATTGGCCCGCTACCTCGATCCTTCGAAGGATGCCGAGAAGTACGCGCCGATGCCGACCCTCGGCTGGGAACGCGCCTACCGTTCCGGCGACCTCGTGCGCTACGAACCCGAGGGGCTCGTCTTCATGGGGCGGGCCGATGATCAGGTGAAGGTCGGCGGGCGCCGCATCGAACTGGGTGAGGTCGAATCGGCGCTGCAGGACCTGCCGGGGATCACTGCGGCAGCTGCTGCGGTGCGATCGACCGATGCGGGTATTCCCGTGCTCGTCGGATATCTCGTGGCGAACGAGGGAGAGGACTTCGACCGGGCGCACGCGCGTGCCCTGCTGGCGGAGCGACTGCCGGCGGCCATCGTGCCGCTGCTGGCGGTCGTCGACGAACTTCCGGTCCGCACATCCGGCAAGGTCGACCGGGCGGCGCTTCCGTGGCCGTTGCCCGGTGTCGAGGCGCCGCTGGCGGGACTGTCTCCCGCCGAGGCCTGGCTTGCGGAGCAATGGCAGACCGTGCTCGGCATGCCGGTGCCCAGCCGGTCGGCCGACTTCTTCGACCTCGGCGGCGGGTCGCTGGCAGCCGCCCAGCTGGTCTCGCGGATCCGCGTGCGCGTGCCTGAGTTCTCCGTCGCCGACATCTACGACGTGCCGCGCTTGAGCTCGATGGCCAAGGCGCTCGGACCGTTGGAGGACGACGGACCGGCGACCTTCCACCGACCCGTGCCGACGCCCCGCGCCACCCAGTGGGTGCAGACGCTCCTCGGCGTGCCGCTCTTCATCATCACGGGCATCCGCTGGCTGCTGTACCTGCTCACAGCCAGTGCGCTGCTCCAGCTCGCCCCCGGCTTCGAAGCATTGCCCAGCACTCCCTGGTGGGTGCTCTTGATCGGGCTGGTCGTGTTCGCGACGCCCTTCGGGCGCATGGCCATCGCCGTCGTCGCGGCTCGATTGCTCCTGGCGGGCCTGCGCCCGGGCGACTACCCGCGTGGCGGCAGCGTGCATATGCGCCTCTGGCTCGCCGAGCAGATCGCCGACCAGATCGATGCCGTCGGCCTCGCCGGCGCGCCGTGGGTCACCTACTACGCGCGGGCGCTGGGTGCGAAGATCGGGCGCGGCGTCGACATGCATACGCTGCCCCCCATCACGGGGATGCTCGAGCTGGGCGACGGTGCCGCCGTCGAGCCCGAGGTGGATCTCACTGGCACCTGGATCGACGGCGACGTCCTGCGCGTCGGCGAAGTGCGCATCGGCGCCGACGCGACGATCGGAGCCCGCAGCACGCTGGCGCCGGGTACCCGGGTCGGGCAGCGCGCCGACATCGCGCCCGGTTCGGCCGTGTTCGGCCGTGTGCGGGCAGACCAGTCATGGGCCGGATCTCCGGCAGAGCGCGTCGGCGGCGTCGAGTCCGACTGGCCCGCGGAACGGGCTGCGGCGCCGACGCGCTGGCTCTGGGCGTACGCGGTCTCGTCGGTTGCGCTGGCCCTGCTGCCGCTCGTGTCGTTCGCCGTCGGCGGGCTGGTGATCGCGCAGGGGATCCGGGATGCCGAGACCCTCGGCGTCGCATTCCTCGGGGCGCTGGCGTGGCTCGTGCCCGCCGTCCTCGCAGTAGGCATCGTCTTCGCTGCGTCCGTCGTGCTCGCGGTGCGGGTGCTGTCGATCGGTCTCCACGAGGGCACCCACCCCGTGCGCAGCCGGATCGGATGGCAGGCATGGAGCATCGAGAGACTGCTCGACTCGTCGCGCACGGTGCTCTTCCCGCTGTACTCGAGCCTGTTCACGCCGGTATGGCTGCGTCTCCTCGGTGCGCGCGTCGGTCGCGAGGTCGAGGCATCCACCGTCCTGCTCATCCCCTCGATGACGCGCATCGACGACGGCGCGTTCCTCGCCGATGACACCATGGTCGGCTCGTACGAGCTGCGCGGCGGCTGGATGCGGCTCGGACCGGTCCGCATCGGCAAGCGCGCCTTCCTCGGAAACTCCGGAATGGCGGCGCCCGGCCACCGCGTGCCCCGCGACGGGCTCGTCGCCGTCCTGTCGTCCGCACCGCTGAAGGCGAAGCCGGGTTCGTCGTGGCTCGGATCGCCGGCCGTGCGGCTGCGTCGGCTGTCGGCCGAGGGTGACGAGAGCCGCACCTACCGGCCGACCGTCGGTCTTCGGATCGCGCGCACCCTCTGGGAACTCGGCAGGTTCGTGCCTGTCGTCGTCACCTGCGCGATCGGCCTCGGTGTCCTGTTCGGCCTCGCAGTGCTGTGGGAGACCGTGGGCCCCGTGTGGACGCTGCTCGTCTCCGGCATCGTGATGCTGGCCGCCGGTGCGGTGGCCGCAGGGCTGTCGACCGCGGCGAAGTGGCTCATCGTCGGCACGATCCGCGCGGGCGAGCAGCCCCTGTGGTCGAGCTTCGTCTGGCGCACCGAGGTCTCGGACACATTCACCGAGATGGTCGCCGCGCCCTGGTTCGCGCGCGCGGCCGCGGGAACGCCGGCTCTGGCCGTGTGGCTGCGGTCGCTCGGATCGCGGATCGGCCGTGGCGTGTGGTGCGAGAGCTATTGGCTTCCCGAGCCCGATCTCGTCACGCTGGGTGACGGGGCGGCCGTCAATCGCGGATGCGTTGTGCAGACCCACCTGTTCCATGATCGAATCATGAGCATGGACACGGTGGAGCTGGAGGCTGGTGCGACGCTCGGGCCGCACAGCGTCATCCTGCCGGGGGCGACACTCGGCGCCCACGCGACGGTCGGCCCCGCCTCGCTGGTGATGCGCGGCGAGACCGTGCCGGTGGGCTCGCGCTGGAGCGGCAATCCGATCGGCCCGTGGCGCGCGGTCAAGGTCCGCGCGTACCAGTCGACATCGTGAGTGCTCACGACGCGTACGCACCGCAGAGCGGCGATCCCACCTTCGGCATCGATTCCTACGAGCTCGACCTCTCGTACCGTGTGCGCACCAACCGCCTCGAGGGGCGCGCGGTCCTCAACGCGGTCGCGGCCGTTCCGACGTCGTCGGTCGCCTTGGATCTGATCGGGCTCCGCGTGTCGCGGGTGCGTGTGGATGGCGACCGCCGCACGGCCTACGCCCAGGGGCCGCGAAAGGTGCGGGTCGTGCTTCCCCGGCGGATGGAGGCGGGGGAGCGATTCTCTATCGAGGTGACGTACGCCGGCGCCCCCGCTCCGCGGCGGACACGCTGGGGCACCATCGGCTTCGAGGAACTCGAAGACGGTGCCCTCGTTGCAGCTCAGCCCATCGGCGCGCCGACGTGGTTCCCCTGCAACGACCGTCCCGACGATCGCGCCCGCTATTCGATCACCGTCGCGACGGATGCCGGCTACACCGCGGTCGCCACCGGGGCCCTCGTCGGCTCGGCGCGACGCGGGCAGTTCGAAGCCCGCACGTTCCGTTCCGACGTGCCGACGGCCACGTACCTCACGGCCGTGCACATCGGACGCTACGTCTCCAGCACGCTGCCAGGTTCTGCCGGCCCGATCGGGTTCCCGGTGACGGTCGTCCACCCGCCCGCGCTGCGCACCGAGGTGGCGACGGCCTTCGCACCGGTCACGCGCATGCTGCAGCTGTTCGAGTCCGCCTTCGGTCCGTACCCGCAAGACGCCTGCACCCTTGTGGTCACTCCCGACGAGCTCGAGATACCGCTCGAGGCGCAGGGGATGGCGGTCTTCGGCGCCAACCATCTCGACCCCGCATCGGAGCGCCTGGTGGCGCACGAACTGGCGCACCAGTGGTTCGGCAACAGCGTCGGCGTCGCGCGGTGGCAGGACATCTGGCTCAACGAGGGTTTCGCCTGTTACGCCGAGTGGATGTGGTCAGAGGCAGCGGGCCGCCAGACCGTCCACGAGAAGGCGGAACGGCACCACGCCCGGCTCGCCGCGCTCGATCAGGACCTGGTGCTGGCGGATCCCGGTCCCGGGCTGATGTTCGACGATCGCGTCTACAAGCGTGGCGCGCTGACCCTCTATGCGCTGCGACGTCGCATGGGGGAGAGCGCCTTCGCGGCACTCCTGCGCGAATGGGCGAGCGCCGGCGCCGGCGACTCGGTGACGACCGCGGACTTCCGTGCCCTGGTCGTGCGGCTCGCAGGGGCAGACATTGACGCGCTGCTCACGGCGTGGCTGGATCGACCCGAGCTGCCTCCGATGCCTCGCTGAGTGCGGCACTGATGACGAGGCCAGGGGGGCCGCCGATGTCCCATCCGCCGATGACTGGTCCGCCCGGCACGACCGCCCGCCATCTCTGGCCGCCCACCGGTGCGACGGCGACCGTGCCCGGGTCGACGCGAAGGCCCCGCCCGTCCGCCTTGAGGGCAGCCTCCACCCGCACCCAGTCGCGCAATCGCACGCCCGATCGAGCGCCGAGGATTCCGTTCAGACCTGCAGCGTCCCGCACCGGGTCGGTCTCGACTTCGGCGTCGATCGCGAATGTGCCAGGACCGCGCGAGGCGACCGCCGCGACGGCGACGCCGCTCGCATAGGCGACGGCAGGCCGGGCCGAGCCATCCGTCGTCCGAACCGGACCGTGTGGTCCGCCGCAGCGCGCGCAGGGATTCGACAGCTCGGCGCCCGGCGCCAGCATCTCACGCAGAAGATCCCACGCCACGTCGCGTCGTGCAGCGCCGTTCGGCACGACCTTCCACGCGAGCTGCAGCCGCGTGGGAGGTGTGGTCGCGAGCTCGCGCTCGATGCGGCCGGTGTGCGGCACGGCGCGAGGACTGCTGCCGCTCACGAAGTGCCCTCCGCCCGCTGCCTGAAACACCGCAGGTCGGGAGCTGGCGCTACCGGTAGTTGATGAACTGGAGGTCGACCTCGAGGTCGGCGGCCTTCAGCAGGCGCTGCACCTCCTGCAGGTCGTCGCGGGACTTGGACTGCACGCGCAGCTCGTCTCCCTGGATCTGCGACTTGACGCCCTTGGGCCCCTCGTCGCGGATGATCTTCGAGATCTTCTTCGCATTCTCCGACGAGATGCCGTCCTTGATCGTCGAGACGATCCGGTACTCTTTGCCGCTGGCGAAGGGCTCCCCGGACTCCAGGCTCTTCAGTGAGATGCCGCGCTTGATGAGCTTCGACTGGAAGACGTCGAGGACGGCCTTCGCGCGCTCCTCGGTGCTCGCCTTGATGAGCACCGACTCGCCGCTCCACTCGACGGAGGCGCCGGTGCCCTTGAAGTCGTACCGCTGCTCGATCTCTTTGCGCGCCTGGTTGAGGGCGTTCTCCGCCTCCTGGTGGTCGACCTTGCTGACGATGTCGAACGAGGAATCTGCCATGGCGGGAGTCTATCGGCGGGTGCCCGTCAACGCCGAGAGACGGTGCCGCGGCCGTCGTCCCGGGAGACAGCCGAGTGGTGGCGGGAGCTGTGCAAGCGATTCCATGGGCATCGAATGTCACGGCGAGATATCGATTGAGGCTGGTCGTGTTGCCAGTTCCCGTGGCGTCATGCACAATGTAAGCGCTTGCAGTTTGCACGCACACACGGTCTTCTGCCACGGCGAAGGTCGGCACTACACCAGCACTCAAGAGAGGCACCCACCAATGAAGGTGAACAAGAGGAGCATCGCGGCTTTCGGCGCGATCGCCGCTGTTTCCGCGCTGACCCTCGTCGGCTGCGCAAGCGGAGGCGACTCGAACTCGGGCGACGAAGGCGAGTCGGCAGGCGAGATCACGGTCTGGGTCGACGCCGACCGTGCCGCAGTGCTCGAGGACGCGGCGAAGGACTTCACCGCTGACACCGGCGTGAAGGTCAAGCTCGTGCAGAAGGAGTTCGGCGAGATCCGCGACCAGTTCGTGCAGCAGGTTCCGACCGGCAAAGGCCCCGACATCGCGGTGGGCGCCCACGACTGGCTGGGCACGCTCGTCACCAACGGCGTCGTGGCCCCGGTCGAGCTGGGCGACGCGGCATCCGACTACGAGAAGGTCGCGATCGACGCCTGGAGCTACGACGGCCAGGTCTACGGCGTTCCGTACGCGATCGAGAACATCGCGCTGCTGCGCAACACGGACCTCGCTCCCGAGGCTCCCACGTCGTACGACGACATGATCGCCAAGGGCACGGCGGCAGGCACCGAGTACAAGTTCCTCGTCGGTCTCGACCCCGAGGCGGCCGACCCGTACCACCTGTACCCATTCCAGACGTCGTTCGGCGCCCCCGTCTTCGGCACCAACGCCGACGGCAGCTACAACGCCGACGACCTGCAGATCGGCAACGAGGGCGGCCAGGCGTTCGCCACGTGGCTCGGCTCGCAGGGCGCGACGGGCACCGGTGTCTTCAACTCGAACATCTCGGGCGACCTCGCTCGCGAGAACTTCGTCGCCGGCAAGGCGCCGTTCTACCTCACCGGCCCGTGGAACGTGCCGGCCGCGGAAGAGGCGGGTCTCAACCTCGCCGTCGACCCGATCCCGTCGGCGGGCGGCCAGGCCGCTCAGCCGTTCGCGGGCGTGCAGGGCTTTTTCCTGAGCTCCGAGAGCGAAAACTCGCTGGCGGCCACCGAGTTCCTCGCGAACTACATCGGCAGCGAAGAGGTCCAGACCGCGCTCTACGAGGTCGGCGGCCGCACTCCGGCACTGACCGCTGCGTACGACGCGGCTGTGGCGGGCGACCCGATCACCGCCGGCTTCGGCGCCGTGGGAGCCGAAGCGGTCCCGATGCCGAGCATCCCCGAGATGGGCTCGGTGTGGGAGTACTGGGGCGTCACCGAGACGGCCATCATCAACGGCACCGGCGGCTCGCCGGTCGACCTGTGGAACAAGATGTCGTCCGACATCCAGGCCGCCATCCAGTAAGCAGCAGGCACGTTCGGGGCGGCGTCCGCGAGGACGCCGCCCCGGCACCGCATTCCCGCAGTCCCGGAAAGAAGAGCCGATGACGACGCCGACCATGGACCGCGACGCAGCGGTCGAGACACCCCCGAGCAAGAAGTCGAAGCGCGCCGCCCGCGTCGCGGAGGCGGCAGGCGCCGGCTGGAAGCTGATGATCTTCAAGGTCGTCGCCCTCGGTGTCATCGATGCCATCGCCGTGTACGCCGCGCTCGTGCTGTTCCAGAGCGAGCAGTGGGTCGCCGCGATCGCGGTGGTCGTCGTGACCGGCGTCGCCAACTGGGTGTACTTCGGCCGCGGCAACTTGCCCGCCAAGTACCTGATCCCCGGGCTCATCTTCCTGTTGATCTTCCAGATCTTCGTCGCCGGCTACACGGCGTACATCGCATTCACCAACTACGGCACCGGCCACAACGGCTCGAAGGAGAGCGCGGTCAACGCGCTCATGCTCTCGGCGCAGGAGCGCGTGCCCGACTCGCCCGAGTACGAGCTCACGATCGTCGAGCAGCTCGGCGAGTTCTCATTCCTCGTCACCGACCCTGACGGCGACGTCGAGATCGGCGGTGTGGAGCGCCCGCTCGAGTCCGTCGACGACGCCGAGATGGACGGCGGCAAGGCCGTCGCGGTACCCGGCTACACCACACTGAACTTCTCGCAGATCGTCGCGAACCAGGAGGCGATCGCCGACATGGCGGTGCCGCTCAGCGACGACCCGAACGACGGTTCGCTGCGCACGCCGGACGGCTCGGTGGCCTACGTGTACCTCTCCAGCCTCGAGTACGACGAGGCCGCCGGAACCATGACCGACACCCAGACCGGCACGGTGTACAGCGACATCGGCACGGGCGCCTTCACGGCGCCGGACGGCACAGAGCTCATGCCGGGCTGGCAGATCACCGTCGGCTTCGACAACTTCGTGAGGGCCTTCACCGAGGAGTCGATCCGGGCGCCGTTCGTCTCGGTGCTGGTGTGGACCTTCGTCTTCGCCTTCTTCTCGGTCTTCACCTGCTTCGCGCTCGGACTCTTCCTCGCGATCGTGTTCAACGACCCGCGCATGAAGTCCAAGAAGTACTACCGCCTGCTCATGATCCTCCCGTACGCGTTCCCGGGGTTCCTCTCGGCGCTCGTGTGGGCGGGCATGATGAACCAGGAGTTCGGCTTCATCAATGTCGTGCTCTTCGGCGGCGCCGACATCCCCTGGCTCACCAACGAGTGGCTGGCGAAGTTCAGCATCCTGCTGGTGAACCTGTGGCTCGGCTTCCCATACATGTTCCTCATCTGCACGGGCGCACTGCAGTCCATCCCGGACGACGTGCAAGAGGCCGCGAAGGTCGACGGAGCGAGCGCCTGGCAGATCTTCCGCAGCATCAAGCTGCCGCTGCTGTTCGTCGCGGTCGCTCCACTGCTGATCGCATCGTTCGCCTACAACTTCAACAACTTCACGCTGATCTACATGCTCACGGGCGGTGGCCCCCGCGACGTGACGGCTGACGTGAACGTCGGCGCCACCGACATCCTCATCACGATGGTCTACAAGGTGGCGTTCGTCGGGTCGAAGGCCGACTACGGCCTGGCGAGCGCGTTCTCGATCATCATCTTCCTGCTCGTCGCGACGATCTCGGTGATCGCCTTCCGACGGACCAAGGCCCTCGAGGAGCTGAACTGACATGAGCGATCTCAAGCCCGGCGCCCCCGCCGCCCGCGATCTGCTCGGCAAGGTCGCCGCCGAGGATGCTGAACTGGCTGCCGCCGGTGCAGACACCCACGCGGCCGCCGGCGTCCGCGGCGAGGCGCCGTTGCCGCGCCGCACGTTCAAGAAGTACTTCCGCGAGACGGGCTGGCGTCACATCGTCGGCGTCGTCGTGGCGGTCTTCGCGATCTTCCCTCTGCTGTACGTGCTGTCGGCGTCGCTCAACCCGGGCGGCACTCTGCTGACGGCCAACGGGCTGTTCTCGAACGTGAGCATCGAGAGCTACCTCGACCTGTTCCAGTCCGAGACCCATCCGTACGGGGCCTGGTTCGTCAACACGCTGGTGATCGGGCTGATCACCGCGGCCGGCACCGTGATCCTCGGTGCTCTCGCCGCGTACGCGTTCTCGCGCATGCGGTTCACCGGGCGCCGTTTCGGCCTCACGACGCTGCTCGTCGTCCAGATGTTCCCGCAGATGCTCGCGATGGTCGCGATCTTCCTCCTCATGGTGCAGATCAGCGACATCTTCCCGGCGATCGGCCTCAACACCCAGATCGGCCTGATCATGGTGTACCTCGGCGGCGCGCTCGGGGTGAACACCTATCTCATGTACGGGTTCTTCAACACCATTCCGGCATCCATCGACGAGGCTGCGAAGATCGACGGCGCGGGCCACGCGCGCATCTTCTTCACGATCATCCTGCGCCTGGTGGCACCGATCCTGGCGGTCGTCGGCCTGCTGTCGTTCATCGGCACGTCGAGCGAGTTCGTGATCGCGAGCATCATCCTCATCGACCCCGAGAAGCAGACGCTCGCGGTCGGCCTGTACAAGTTCATCTCCGACGAGTTCTCCAAGAACTGGAGCCTGTTCGCCGCGGGTGCGGTGCTGGCCGCCATCCTTCCGGTCGCACTGTTCCTCGCGCTGCAGCGCTACATCGTCGGCGGGCTCACCGCGGGCAGCGTGAAGTAGCGGCTGCCGCGGCTCGGTCGCCCCGTCGACGACGGCGTCGCCCGGTTCGAAATCGCCCCCCTCGCGGCGGCCGCGATCCATGCGGATTCGCGACGCTGAGGGCTCAGCATCCGTCTTGCTGCATGCCAGGATCGGGACGGACACAACTGAACAACAACACATGGGCTCTGTCATGGCCGCGGCCGTGCAACCACGTCGAACCGAACTCGCATTCGGCGGCGCCGCGCCGCCTGTCTTTGGAAAGGCAAGAGCATGACAACCCTGACCCCGCATCACGACGGCTCGCCCCTGTACGTGTCCGACCTCGCCCCGCAGCTGGGCGACGTCGTCACCGTGCGGCTGCGCGTGCCGGCCGGCTACGGCCCCCTCGCTGCAGTCCGCACCCGCTCGAACCCCGACCACGAGCCGGAGTGGACGGATGCCGCACTCCTCGGCACGGTCGACGGCTGGGACTGGTGGGAGGCACCGGTCACGGTGCGCAACCCCCGTCACGGCTACCGCTGGCTTCTGGTGCACGAAGACCGTCGTGTGGAGTGGCTCAACCAGACCGGGCTGCACCAGCTCGAGACGCTCGACGCGGAGGACTTCGCCCTGGTGGCGTACCCCGCACCGCCGGCGTGGCTCGCCGACGCCGTGATGTACCAGGTCTTCCCCGACCGCTTCGCGCGGTCGGCGCAGGCCGACGAACATCCGACGCCGGAGTGGGCGATCGCGGCGAGCTGGGACACCCCGGTCGACCCGGTGATGCCGGGCCGCTCGCAGCAGTTCTACGGCGGCGACCTCGACGGCGTGATCGAAAAGCTCGACCACCTGGTCTCACTCGGCGTCAACCTCCTCTATCTGACGCCGATCTTCCCCGCCGCGTCGAACCACCGCTACGACGCGTCGAGCTTCCACAGCGTCGACCCGCTGCTGGGCGGCGATGCGGCGTACATCCGCCTGATCGAGGCCGCCCACGCCCGCGGCATCCGTGTCATCGGCGATCTCACCAGCAACCATTCGGGCGATCGGCACGAGTGGTTCCAGGCGGCCGTCGGCCATCCGGGTGCGCCCGAGGAGGAGTTCTACTACTTCACCGACGACGCGAACACCGAGTACGTGTCGTGGCTGGGCACGCCCACGCTGCCGAAGTTCAACTGGGCCTCGCAGGAGCTGCGCCGGCGCTTCATCGAGGGACCCGACTCGGTCGTCGCGAAGTGGCTGAAGCCGCCGTACTCGGCGGACGGCTGGCGCATCGATGTCGCCAACATGACCGGCCGGCTCGGCGACGTCGATCTGAACGCCGAGGTGCGGCAGCTGCTGCGGCGCACCATGATCGAGATCAACCCCGACACCATCCTGCTCGGCGAGTCGACGAACGACGCTGCGAGCGACCTGCAGGGCGACGGCTGGCATGGCGCCATGACGTACCCGTCGTTCACGCGGCCGCTGTGGGGATGGCTCTCCGAGCCGACCGGTACGCCGTTCATGACGGCGGAGGGCGTCCAACGCACCGAGCCGTGGTTCTTCGGCCAGCCGATCGGCGGCATCCCGCGGTACACCGGGCGGCAGTTCGTCGACGCCGTCATCAGGTTCACCGCGAGCATCCCGTGGCGGGTGCGGCTGGGCAACATGCAGCCGCTCGACACACACGACACCGGCCGCTTCGCGACGAACGCCGGCCCCGGCACGATCCCGGTCGCGGTCGGCCTCATGGTGACGCTGCCGGGCCTTCCGGTCGTGTTCGCCGGCGACGAGTTCGGCCTGATCGGCGCCGAGGGTGAAGACAGCCGCACGCCGATCCCGTGGGGCACCGAGTCCGAGCCGGAGGTTGCGGAGCGTCTCGCCGTCTACCGCGAGCTCATCGCACTGCGGCGCGCGCACCCGACGCTGTCGACCGGCGGCCTGCGCTGGATCCACGTCGACGACGACACCGTCGTGTTCACGCGCGAGTCTGAGGACGAGACGCTGCTCGTGCTGGCGTCGAAGGGCGATGTGGATGCCGTGATCCCGTCCGGCGTGCTACCCGGCGCCGTGACGGCCGAGGCCGCCTACGGCGAGGCGACGCTTGTCGTGGCCGAAGACGGCGCGGTGCTGCTGTCGGCGGACGGTCCCGCGTTCGCGGTCTGGCGGCTCGCCGGTGTCGCCGTCCCTGTGCCTCTGCCGGATGCCGGTGAGCGCGCGGATGAGGTTTCGCGCGGCGTGGCGTCAGCGGCCGATCTGTCGCCGGCCGAGCAGGTGGCGTCGGCGTGACGACGCCCGAGCGGTTCGAGGAGCTCAGCGCGGGGCTCGCGACCGGCGTGCGGGAGCGCGACGGACTCGTCGGGCTCGTGCTGCTGGGCTCCGCTTCGGACGAGGCGCGGGAGCGGCGCGACGAATGGTCGGATCACGACTTCTTCGCGCTGACGGAAGCCGGGCGCGGAGCCGAGATCCGCCCCGACCTCTCGTGGCTGCCGGATCCGGATCGCCTCGTGCTGACCGCGCGGGAAGGCGAGATCGGCTTCGTCGCGGTCTACGACGATGCGCACGTGTTCGAATTCGCGTTCTCGGACGCGGCCGAGCTCGCCGGCGCCCGCGCCGGCGACGCCACGGTGATCGTCGATGACGCAGCGGGCACGACGGCGACGCTGCTCGCCGAGTCGCGGGGGCGGGCGGCCGACGGCGACCACTTTGATCCGGCCAACGACGTGCGTCTCGTGCTCGTGAAGCTGCTGATCGGCGTCGGTCGCGTGCGGCGCGGCGAGCTGCTCAACGGCAACGCGTTCGTCCGGCAGTGGGCGGTGCAGCTGCTGGTGCGGGCGATCCGCGGACGCTTCGCCGCGGCATCCACGTCCCTACGTGACGCGAACGATCCGATGCGGCGCTTCGAGCGGGACTTCCCGGTCTGGGGCGCCCACATCGCGGCGTCGCTCGATCTGCCGATCGAGGAGTCGGCGTACGAGCTGTACCGGCTCACCCGCGAGATCCTCGAGCCGGGCTGGGACGAGTTCCCATCGCACGCGGCCGACGTCGTCGCGGTGCGGCTCGGCTGGAGCTGAGGCACGGGGTCCACAGGTCGCGGCGGCGACCTGTGGACTTTCCGTGACACGCGGTCGCAGGATCCTGCACACTGAGTGCCATGTCAGCGTTGACCACCATCGGGCTGCCCGTAGCCCTCGGCATCATCATGTTCGGGCTCGGCATGAGCCTCACTCCCGGCGACTTCACCCGCGTCCTCAAGCAGCCGAAGGCGGTGATCGTCGCGCTGCTCTGCCAGCTGGTCCTGCTGCCCCTGATCTGCTTCGGTCTCGTGCTGGCGTTCCAGCTGCCGCCCGTGCTGGCGGTCGGCATGATGATGCTCGCCGCATCTCCGGGCGGAACCACCGCCAATCTCTACAGTCACCTGTTCCGAGGCGATGTGGCCCTGAACATCTCGCTCACGGCGGTGAACTCCGTGATCGCCGTGTTCACGCTCCCGGTCATCACGAACCTGGCGATCCTCTACTTCAACCCGTTCGACGACCAGCTCGGACTGCAGTGGGCGAAGACCATCGAGGTCTTCGCGATCGTGCTGCTCCCGGTCGCACTCGGAATGATCGTGCGCCGCTTCTGGCCGCGGTTCGCGACGGCGATGAACAAGCCGGTGCGCATCGCGTCGGTCGTCATCCTTGTCGTCGTCATCGTCGGGGCCGTCGCGCAGAGCTGGGCGCTCCTCCTCGAGAACTTCGGCCGCCTGTCGCTCATCACGATCGTGTTCTGCCTCATCAGCCTCACGATCGGCTACTTCGCCCCGCGCCTGGCGAAGGTCGGCAGACGGCAGTCGATCGCATCGTCGTTCGAGATCGGCATCCACAACGCCACGCTGGCGATCGTCATCGCGCAGACGGTGCTGGGCTCGGTGGAGCTCTCGCTCCCCGCCGCCGTGTACGGCGTGCTCATGTTCTTCATCGCGTTCGCGTTCGGGTTCCTCATCCGCGACCGCAGCACGAGAGTGGATGCAGCCGCCGAGCCCACCGGCCCCGTCGACGACGCCGCCGAGCCCGCCCCGCGCTGACCGCGCTGCGGCGTCGGGATCCACGCGCTGAAGTCTCGCGGTCGGGGCGGCGGCGGGAGGCGGGGTGGCGCAGGCATCCGTCATTCGTAGACTGGGCGGGCGAGGAGGTGCCATGCGCCCACTGACCGAGGAAGAAGTGCGTTCGTCGTTCGTGAACGCATCGTCGGACGAGCTGCGGCTCGTGACCCTGCCTGCCGACTTCATGCTCACCGACTGGGATCACCTCGATTTCCTGGCGTGGCGCGACCCGCGAAGCCGCGGCCGTGGCTACCTCGTCGCCGAGATCGACGGCGAGCCGGCGGGCGTCGTGCTGCGCGGCGCCGAGGGGTCGTCGCACGCCCGTGCTGCGCTGTGCAACCTGTGCCACACCATGCAGCCGGCAGACCAGGTGGTGATGTACACGGCGCGCAAGGCCGGTGAGGCGGGCGTCCACGGCGACAGCGTCGGCACGTACATCTGCGCCGACCTGTCGTGCCACGAGAACGTGCGGCTGGCCGCGCCGCTGGCCCCGAATGAGGTGCGCGCGAGCGTCGACCGCAAGATCGACGGCACCCGGCGCCGCACCGAGGCCTTCGTGGGCCGCGTGCTCGAGACCGCAGGGGTCGCGCGATGACCGTCGTGGTGGTGGGCGACGCGCTGATCGACGAGCTGCGCGACGACCACGGCGTGCGGGAGTTCGTCGGCGGAGCCGCGCTGAACGTGGCCGTCGGGCTCGCGCAGCTGGGCGTGCCCGCGACCCTCGTCGCGATGCTGGGCGACGACGAGCCCGCCTCGCGCGTACGGCGTTACCTCGCCGACTTCGGCGTCGATCTCATCGCGACGCCCTCCCTCATCGGCACGGCGCGCGCCGTGAGCACACGCTCCGGCGGCGGCGAGCCCGTTTACGAATTCAACGAGGCGGCACAGCAGCGGCGCATCAGATTCGGCGACGCCGAACGGCGGGCATTCGCGGATGCCGACCTCGTGGTCGTGAGCTGCCTCGCGTTCGACGACGCCGAGCAGGCCGCGGAGCTGGCCGACGCGATCGCGCAGGCGGGCGCCTCGGTCGCCGTCGACCCGAATCCGCGGACCGGCATGCTTCACGACAAGGCGGAGTTCGTGCGGGGCTTCGAGCAGCTGGCGGCGGGTGCCGCTCTCGTCAAGGTCGGCGAGGATGACGCCGCCCTGCTCTACGGTGACCGCCTGGATGCGCTGCGCGCCCGACTCGTCGACCTCGGCGCCCGCGCCGTGCTCGCGACGGAGGGGGCGGCCGGCGCCACGATCGAGGCCGGCGACGTCGTGGTGACGCGGCCGATCTCGAACCTCCCCGGCCGCATCGTCGACACGATGGGCGCCGGAGATGCCGCGCTGGCCGCGACCGTCGCCGCACTCGTCGAGAGCACACCCGCGGACGCAGACGCGTGGGAGGCGGTGCTGCAGTCGGCGATGGATGCCGCGGCAGCCACGTGCCGGTTCGAAGGGGCGCTGCTGCGCACCCCCAGTGCGCTCAGCGGTCTCGACATGGACCACATCGGCACCTGAATAGCTGTGATCCTCGGGCGTCGTCGGGGCGTCCGCTGTGCGGATTTCTGACCTCGCGCATCTACGCGTAAGATTGTGGATCGCGCCTCCGGTCGTCTGGAAAAGTCGGACGGGTGCGCGCCTGGCGAGTTACCCAAGCGGCCAAAGGGATCTGACTGTAAATCAGCCGTCTTAGACTTCGGGGGTTCGAATCCCTCACTCGCCACCATTTGCAAGCGCCCCCTCGTGGGGCGCTTCGTGGTTTCCAGGCGCTCTTGCCCGGGCCGTGCCCTCGTGGCGCTCCCCGGCGCCGAACTGGTCGAAGGGCTCGGACGCGCCACGGGGTGAGGCATCCGGCTCCGCACCTCCCGGAGGCTTCGCCTGCGTACCACGGAATCGGCATCCACGCGGTGCGGTGCGGCGTGTCAGGATGGCAGTGCAGGCAGTCCGCCCGCATCACGAGAGGAACGCCATGACCGCGCCCGACCCGTATGCGACGCCCGCCCCGGCGATGGATCAGGCGGCGCACGCCGACGGCTCCCGCTCGTCGCTGCTGCGCGCCGCCATCTGGGTGGCGATCGGCGCACTCATCGCGGCCGCCGTCGTGTGCGTGCTCTGGGTACTCCTGGGCTCTCAGAACGACATCATCGGCCGGGCGTTCCTGACGATCCTGCTGCTGGTGGGATTCGCCGGCGTCGCGATCCTCGACGCGCACCTGGCGCCGACTCGCCCCGCGTGGTTCGCACTGGCCAGCATGGGGTCGTGGATCGTGGCGCTCCTGCTCGGCGCCATCATGATCTGGATGCCGGAGCGCTACCCCTGGCTCGGATTCTCGCGGTTCATCCAGTTCCTGCTCATCGTGCTGATCCTTCAGCTGGTGCTGCTGCACGTGCGGTTCTACCTCAAGGCCTTCCAGCGCTACGACACGCCCTTCACCCGCACCGTCGCGGTTATCACCATCTCGCTCGTCGTCGCACTGGCCGCACTGCTGATCATCCCGCTCGCCTTCGGGGAGTGGCTCCTCCTCGCCGACATCTACTGGCGCATCGTCGTGGCCGTCGCGATCCTCGCCGCGCTCGGCACCGCCCTCGTTCCGCTCGTCAACGTGCTGTTCGCCCCCAAGAAGCCGCACGCCCACGTCGCGCACGCCCCTCTCGCACCGCCGGCCCCGTACGGCGCGCTCGCCGCCCCCGCGGCACCGGCCGCGCAGGAGCTGCTCCCGTGGCCGACGTACGTCGATGCCGTCACACCGCTGCCGATGCTTCCCGACGGCTCGCCCGACTGGAACGCGTATTACACCGGGTACCCGTCGCCCGGCGCCCACGTCTTCACGGCGATCGAGCCGGTCGCGCACGCCGAGCCGCAGGCTGCCCCGGCAGCACCCACGCCGTCGCAGCCCGCGGCGCCGGCGCAGCCCACCACGGCTCCCGGATACGAGGGGTACCCGCCGCCCCCGCCGCTGCCGCCGCGCGCCTGACCGCGGGCCGCCGCGCGCCTGACCGCGGGACGCGCCGACATCGCGCGGAAGCGATCTTCAGCCGGCGAGCAGCTCGAGTGCGGCCATCGCCGCGTTGTGCCCGCCGAGTCCGCTGACGGCGCCGCCCCTTCGGGCGCCCGAACCGCACACCAGCATGTTCGGGTGCTCCGTGGCGACGCCCCAGCGCTCGGCAGGCGTGACGAGCGTGTCTTCGTCGTCGGCCCACGGCCACGACAGCGCGCCGTGGAAGATGTCGCCGCCGATCATGCCCAGTGACTGCTCCAAATCGGCCGTCGTCCGCGCCTCCACGCACGCCGAGCCGTCCGGCGCCTCGTACACGCAGTCGGCGATGGGCTCGGCGAGTACCGTGTCGAGCGAGCGCTGAGCCGCCTCGAGGAGCGCCGTGCGCGCGGCATCCGGATCCCGGCCTTCGAGCAGCCGATGCGGCACCTGCAGGCCGAAGAGTGTCAGCGTGTGTGCGCCCGCGGCGCGCAGTTCCGGGCCGAGGATCGACGGGTCGGTCAGCGAGTGGCAGTAGATCTCGGCCGGCAGGGGCTCGGGGATGCCGCCGGCCAGGGCCGTCGCATGCGCCCGGTCGAGCTGCGACATCGTCTCGTTGACGTGGAAGGTCCCGGCGAACGCGGCCTCGGGAGCCACCCGCTCGTCACGGAGGCGGGGAAGGCGTCGCAGCAGCATGTTGACCTTGAGCTGCGCGCCTTCCGGCGGTGCGGTGTCGACCCCCGCCGGGCCGGCACCACCCGCGGCGAGCAGCCGGGCGAGCACGGCAGGGCCGACGCCGCTCAGCACCAATCGGGCGTGCACCGTGCGGTCGTCTGCGAGGGTGATCTCGCCGTCGGGCGTCACGGCCACGACCTCCGCACCGGTGCGCAGGTCGGCACCCGCCTCGGTCGCCGCGCGCGACAGCTCGGATGTCACGCGACCCATGCCGCCGACCGGCACGTCCCAGTCGCCGGTCCCACCGCCGATGACGTGATACAGGAAGCAGCGGTTCTGCCGCAGGCTTTCGTCGTCGGCCGACGCGAACGTGCCGATGAGGCCGTCGGTGAGCGCGATGCCGCGGGCGATGTCGGTGTCGAGGGAGGAACGCAGGAGTCCACCCAGCGGCCGCTCGAACAGCTCCTCCCAGAGCCGGTCGTCGTCGAGTGCCGCGCGCATCTCACCGGCTCGGCGCAACGGCTCGGTCATCGACGGGAAGATCAACCGCGCGACAGGTCCCATCCGCGCGGACAGGGCCGCGAAGCGCGCCGCCTCACCGGTCTCGCCGGTCACGCGGGCGAAGGCGTCGGCGGTGGCCGCGGCATTCGCCGTGTCGATGAGGATGCCGCGCGCAGGGTCCTGCGGGTCCGGCGTGTACGACGAGTAGCGACGGCGGAGCAGACGGATGCCGAGCCCCAGGTCATCGATGATGCGCTGCGGCAGCAGGCTCACGAGGTAGGAGTAGCGCGACAGCCGTGCGGCGACGCCCGGCCACGGTTCCTCCGACACCGCGGCGCCGCCGACATGGTCGAGCCGCTCGAGCACGACGACGGTGCGCCCGGCGCGGGCGAGGTACGCGGCGGCGACGAGGGCGTTGTGGCCGCCGCCGACGATGGCGACGTCGTGGACGGGGGAGCGCGTGGGCATGCGCACACGCTATCGAGGCGGTTCATCGTCACGCGAGCGTCGCCCCTCGTTCGCCGGCGCTGCGTGCGCCGCCGGATACCGTGGAGGCATGAGCCTCGAGCAGGACCTCGGATCCCTTGCCATCGACATCGCCCGCGAAGCCGGTGAGCTGGCCCGGCTGCGTCGTGACGCGGGTGTGGCGATCGCCGCGACGAAGTCGGCCCTCGCCGACATCGTCACCGAGGCCGATCGCGAGGTCGAGGCGCTCATCCGCGCGCGCCTGAAGGCCGCGCGGCCCGACGACGGCTTCCTCGGCGAGGAGACCGGAGCCGAGCGCGGGGCCAGTGACGTGACATGGGTCGTCGACCCCATCGACGGCACCGTCAACTATGCGTACGGCATCCCGACCTACGCGGTCAGCATCGCCGCCGTCCGTGGCGAGCCGACCCCCTACGCGTGGGAAGCGCTGGCGGGCGTCGTGTTCGCCCCGGTCAGCGGAGAGGTCTTCCATGCGGTGCGCGGCGAGGGCGCGTGGCTGGGCGTGCACCGGATCGCCGTCAACCCGGAGGTCGGACCGGCTGGCGCGCTTCTCGCAACGGGGTTCGGATACGATCCCGCGACGCGCCCAGGAGACCTCGATCTGATCGGCCGGGTGATGCCGGGCCTGGCACGCGACCTCCGCCGCGCCGGTGCCGCCTCGCTCGACCTGTCGTACGTCGCCGCGGGTCGCCTGGACGGATACTTCGAGCGCGGCCTCGCGCCCTGGGACCTCGCCGCCGGCGCCCTGCTGGTGACCGAAGCGGGCGGCCGATTCGGCCGTGCCGAACCCGACGGCGGTCCGCGCGGACCGCTCGTGGTCGCCGCGACGCCGGCGATCTTCGACCGCCTCGCCGGGGCGGCGGGATTGGTATGAGACAGCCGTCTCATCGAATTTTCACGAAGCGCGCGTCATGAAATCCGAGTCTTACATGGCATTCCCAGCACGCTCGGGGTAGTGTTTACCCGATCGTTACCTTCGCTGCCCGAACGGCGAAGGTGGTCATAGCCCGACCGACAGCCCTGCTGCGTGCACCCCCCCTCGCGGCACGACACGAGAGCCCGACTCCGCTTTGCCTTTCGACTCCCCTATGGCTGAGCCTGCGCCCACGCGCCGATCCAGCCGTCCTTCGCCGACGCCTGTTCAGGCGACGCCGGAGACCCCGGGGACGGGTCGCGCCACAGTCAGGCGGCAGGCGGCGGGAGGCGCTCCCGAGCGTCCCGCGGTCGTGTGGGGTCGTCCTGTCGAGGCCAAGCGAGCGGATGCCGCCACTCCGGCCGCCACGAAGTCCCAGGTGCCCGCTTCGGCGACGCCGGCGTCCGACATCCCCGCCCCGCGACCGACGCTGCCGGGGATCGACACTCCTCCCGCGGCGACGCCCGTCCTGCCGCCGGCCGCAGTTGCACCTGCAGCTCCCGCGCCGTCGTCGGTGGATCTCCCCGTGGCATCGAGCCCGGTCATCGAGTCGGTCGCGCCTCGCGTCCGCGCTCGTGGCGCGGCATCGGCTGTTCCGCCGGTGGCCCCGGTCGAGCACGTGAGCCGCCGCACCCGGCGCGCCCAGACCGGCGAGCAGCCCGTCGTCGCCGTGCCGCCGATCGCACCCGAGACTCCTGCCGTACTGGAACGCCCCGCCGCCGACTTCGATGCCGAGCTGCCGACGCGCGAAGAGCCGGCGCCGCTGCTGGACACCGTCCTCGTCGCCGCCGAGCCGTTCGAGCCCGCCGCTCCCGCCGTCGCGGCCGAGCCCGCCGCCGACACCGCTTCCACGTGGGCGGCCGACAGCCTCGCGAAGCTCCTGGCCGCCGAAGCGGCCGCCACGATCGCGTCGGCGGCTCCGCTCGTCGAGACCGGCGCCCTCCAGCCGGCCGCTGCTCCGCGACGAGCAGAGCCGCGCGTCGCTGAGGCCAAGCCGGCCGCAGCCGAACCGCAGGCGCAGACCGCGCCGCAGGCTGCGCGGGCACGCCGGGCAGCTGCCGCGTCGCAGACCCCGAACGTCCAGCAGACAACCCGCGCGTCTGAGGCCACCGCCCCGCAGCCGGCCACCGCGTCCGAGTCGGAGCCCGCCGAGACCCCGACGACCCAGGTTCACGCCGACCCCCGCCCCGAGCGTGTCGGACCCCTCACCGGTCCGATTCCGCAGCCTGCGGCATCCGATGTCGACGAGTTCGAGGCGGCCTCGCGCCTGTTCGCCTTCACCGGCGAAACCCCCGTCCAGAACGCGGCACCCGCCGGCGAAGCCGACGCCGACGCCGAGCCCGCACGGCACACCGCCCCCCGCCGCTCGCCGGCGCGCCGCGGTGCAGCCTTCAAGCGCGTCGCGACCGCATCGTTCTCGGTGGGCGTCTTCGGCATCGTCGGCCTCATGGCTGTCGGCATGACCACGCCGGCCGAGGCCGTCGCCGCGGTCAACGGCACCGACGCCTCGCTCTCGGTCGTCGCCATGGGCGACAACACGGTGCCGGTGATCGACGAGGCCGAGATCCAGGCGTACGTCGCCCCGGGCGACGCCCAGAACGACACGCTCCAGCGCACCGAGAACTACACCACCACGACGACCGCCCAGCTCGCGTCCGAGGCCGGGATCAAGAACTTCTCGAACCTGTTCCACAACAACCAGAACTCGAACATCCAGTGGCCCTTCGCAGTGGGCGTCACGATGTCGTACGGGTTCGGCATGCGCTCGGGTCGCATGCACGAGGGCATCGACTTCACGCCCGGCAACGGCGCGCCCGTGCAGGCCATTGCCGGCGGCACCGTCCGTGTCGCATCGGAGGCCGGCGGCGCCTACGGCGTGCACGTGATCATCGACCACATCATCGACGGTCAGCTCTTCTCGAGCCACTACGCGCACATGCAGTACGGATCGCTGGAGGTCACCCCGGGCCAGCAGGTCACGGTGGGTACCGTGATCGGCCACACGGGCAACACCGGACGGTCCTACGGCGCCCACACGCACTTCGAGATTCTCAAGAACGGCACCACTGCGATCGACCCCTGGCCATGGCTCCAGGAGTACACCGACGGCACCCACACCGTGGGCTGACCGGTTCGGAAGGATGCCGCGCCTCTGGTATCCTCTTCTAGTTGCCTGCTCGCAGGCAGCTCGCCCCGATAGCTCAGTGGCAGAGCACTTCCATGGTAAGGAAGGGGTCGTCAGTTCAATCCTGACTCGGGGCTCGCAGCATCCATTTCCATTCACCACGGATGCCGTGCGGCAGGGTAGCTCAGTTGGTGAGAGCGCACGACTCATAATCGTGAGGTCGCGGGTTCAAGCCCCGCTCCTGCTACATCAGAAAAACCCTGGTCAGCGGGGTTTTTCGTTTGCACCTGGCATGGTGGTGTGACGACAGTTGCCACGGTTTGCCCACACTCGCCCACCGTCCTCGCGGCGGAATCCGCCGGCAAACCGCGGAATCTCGCGGGTTCGTGCGGTGGCGAAGCGGTGGCCTCAGGATTCTCGGTAGTGCGCACCGGCACGGGAGTCGCTCCGGAGCGTAGCGTTCATTGTCGCGTGCACTGCAACTCGACCCTCTCGCCGGGGGAGTCTCTGCCGGCGCCGCGCGACCAGTCTGGCGCCATCACACTTCGCCCCCACGCCGGCCCTCGCAGCGTCCATCGTCTCGAGAAATCGTCGGGCACCGACAGCGGCATCTGCGCGGAGCTCTGCGTCGGTTCCAGTGTCACCGGTGTCCCTCATGACCTCAGCGAACACACCTGCCCACGAGCCGTTCAAATCGAGATACCTGGTCATCGCTTCGCGGATGTCATCTGGCCCAGCAGCGTCGCCGGCGATCTCGAGTTGGGCGGCCACCACACGTGCGGCCCCCGCCGCTCCTCCGTGGGCGTTGTACAGGGTCACGTACATGAGGTCGTACTTGTCCTTACGAAGCACCCGCGATAGCACCGCTGCTGCCTTCGCCAGCAAATAGCTGCCGAGGTTCGCAAAGCGAAGCGACACCATCTTCGGGGCCTCGGGGAAGTGGGCACGCGCTGCCGATGGGACGCTCAGTTCTCGTTGCACGGGAGCGAACAGAGCTGCGGCCGGGCCAGCCAGCTTGCTGGCGACCGCCAACCGGGACCCGGGTAACGGCACCGTATCTGCCGTGTGGTCCCAAACGTCACAGAGGAACTCGAGGCGAACTTGAGCGTCGCCGAGCATCGCGTCCCACCGCCACATGTTGGGTGAGGTAAAGCCGCCCGTCGTGAGCGCGTCGTCGAGCCAAGCGAAGTCCGTCGCAAACGAGTGTTCGTCGAAGCCGAGAGCGAAGAGGAGGTCGACATCCGTTGTGCCCTGATGCGGGACCGGCGCATCTGGGGCCAGATATTCCGGATTGAGTCCGCCGATCACCACGAAATCGTCGGTATGAGCTCCAGCCAGCAGCGCGAACCGCACCAGCGCTTCCTCGGCGCGAGCGCGTGACTCGCGAGTTCTCGGGTCAGAAGCCAATTGTCGCCTGCCGCAGGTGCTCAGCAGCTTCGGCCGCACGTCCTCGCTGGCGCAATAGATCCGCATACACGCGAACTCTGGACGCGGTGCGGAACCCCTTCACGTTTTCGGTAAGACGGAACACGTGTGCGTCCGCGGCGTGCATACGGATTCGTCCGCCTGACTCCACTCCAGTAACTTCGGGATGTTGGGACAGTGCGCTACCGGCGGAAAAGATCTGGTGTTCCGGGACGTAAAGGTCGACGGCCGGCACGCTCGTGAGGTAGGGCGCGATGTGGTCCGCTGCCGCTTCGGCGGTAAGTGCCCAGTCGTGGTCTGCCAATGCTTCAGCGAGCACTGAGAGCGACTGCTCCGAATCGCGCCAAGGAACGTGAAACCCGACTATCGCACCTTGTCCCGGACCCGCCATGTAGTGTCCTGCCCAGTCGCTAAGCATGCGGCCGGGGTCGCGAAATTGACGAGTCGCTGATCTGCCGCGCTCGGCACCGGTCTTGGCGGTGTACCGCTGTTCATCAAAGTGACGCAGTACCCGCGCGGTGTGAGCAACTGAGACACCCGCCGTCTCTGCGACGACGGCAACCTGCTCAATCTCTCCTCCACCGCCGGCACCCTCTCGCGCGCGCCACGCGAGTAGCGTCTCGGCCACAGCATCTGCAGCCGCGGACCACTTGAACGCGCGTCCCGCATCTGCGCGGATCGGCTCAAGGCGCGTGATGTAGAGTCGCCGTGGGATAACTATCTGGGCCCGACCGCTTGCATCCGCCCATGACAGCTGCTGTTCTTCCAAAACCTCTCTGGCACCGGGACTGATACGCCGAGCAGTTACCACCGGCGTTACGGTCGCCAAGCCCTCGAGGTCGTGTTCAATCTCGCTTCTTGCCCGCTTAGCATCGGCGGGGAGGCCCTCGCCGACCCACACTGGACGAAGCGCCCAAGAGTCCCATCCATCGCTGATTCGCAACACCTCGCCGTCCCACTCGGGCTGTAACTCTGGTGGAACCGCGCGGCGAAGCGCCGAGACGGAGGGCGAATTCTCTCGGATATCCATGATTAAATCCTACATTGATAAAACTGAATAATCTCGATATTAATGCTCTTCGATCCGATCGTGAGAATACCTGAACATCGACGAAAAAGGCGATGGTCGGGTAGTGAGGGTTCTCTGCCAGCGCGGCCGAGGCAAGACGTGCGTCGTCACCCGCGACGGAGTGCGCACGTAACCAATCGCTGGCGGTAAAGGCCGGGAGCCGAGGATCGGCGGATTCTTGCCCCATGAGATGCCGGGTCCGCACAGAGGGGTCCGGCTCGCACGCGCGTGTCATGCCCGTTCTGACGTCGTCCCGCGACGACCTCGGGCCTGACGCGGGCAGCCTCATCAGTGTGCCTTCGGAGCGTCGGGCATTGCTGAGCATGGCGGCCACATAGTCGAGATCGTCGTCGAACAGCTAGGCTTCCACATTGTGGATAATCTTTTGCGGTGGACGGCATGACCGTCGAACGCGCGTCTGGTGTGCAGTCCGTGGTGCGCGCGTTCGCGGCTCTCGAGGCGATGGGTGATCGAGGAGGGCAGGCAAGCTTGAGCGAGCTCGCCGCCGAACTCGGCTTGGCCATGCCCACCGTTCACCGGTTGTTGCGTACCCTGGTCGATCTCGGGTATGTCAGACAACTTCCATCGCGTCATTACGCACTTGGACCGGGCCTGATGAGGCTTGGCGATCAGGCGACCCGCATGATCGCCGCCTGGGCGCGGCCGGCTCTTGAGGGGCTTGAGTCCTCTGCGCATGAGACTGCGAACCTGGCGGCTCTTGAAGCCGGAATGGTGGTCTACGTGGCCCAAGTGCCGTCGAGACACCAGATGCGTATGTTCACAGAGGTCGGGCGTCGGGTGCACGCGCACTCCACCGGTGTCGGCAAGGCCCTCCTTGCAACAATTCCCGATGATCAGGTCAGCGCAATCGTCCGTAGCATCGGCATGCCTCGTTTCACGTCGAGCACGATCGTGACCGAAGCAGATCTGCTCGCCGAACTCGACGTGATCCGCCAACGAGGCTATGCGATCGATGAAGGTGAGCAAGAGGTGGGCGTTCGCTGTTTCGCCATGGCCATCGCGGGAACTCACCCGGCGATGGGCATTTCGGTGTCTGGTCCCAGCACGCGTGTCACTCTCAGCTCGGCAGATTGGATGGTGCCCGCGCTCCGGGAAACAGCAGGTCGGCTGAAGGCCCAACTGGTCGCCTCCGATCCGGCTCGGTGACGGCAGCTCTGCGGTGAACGGCTGCGTTATCGGGGGCGTACCGACACAACGATATAGGGCCTGCCTGACAGCTCGTCATCGAAGCCTGGAACCAGCCATCTATCGGTCTCGCCTACCAGCTCAACAATGATCTGCAGGTCGAAGGGCGTGTCGGTCATGGAGTTGTCGATCGTCGCGGAGAAGCAGTGGCCCTCCCTCGTCGTCGGGAGTGATAGCCAGGGTTGCGATTGGTCGGTCCGTCGAACCCAGAGGTTCACTGCGTTCGTTCCTCGGGCAGTGACGACAACGGCGATCTCATCCCCTCGCTTTACCTGCTCGGGAGCATCGATCGTTGCTGGCGGGGCAGGCGAACGTGTGAGGTCTGCCAGCGTCGGCGAGAGTCCCGATGCTCCGGTCGAATGCGAGAGCGCTGATGAGACGGCATCACGATCGGCAATGATGGCCGGGAGTCGGTCGCGCCAGTGCCCGCGGGAGTAGTCCGTTTGGCCGAAAGTGAGATCGCTCCTGTACACGCTCGCGACGTCGGATAGGTCCTTCCACGCACGTATTGCAGAGTCGTAGTGTTCCACGGCGTCGAATCCGGCGACGGGTGTGCCCCGGGAGGAGAGGGCAAATGCTGTCGCGGCGCGCAGTTTGGAGGCGGTGAACAGCCCGATGCCGGCCATAATGCGCACGTCTGCCTTCCAGCGTCGCCATGTCGGGTCATCTTCGTCAGGGATCAACTGAGAGGCAGCAGCGAGGTGTGCGAGCGCGGCGCGGGCGAGCCGCTCGAACCTGTCCGCGGAATCGAGTGGTGTCACCTTGGCGATGGCCCCGCCCAATGTGATCGCCGATACGAACTCGTCCACTGTCGCAAACAGCTGCGGATCGAGTGAACTGACGTTGCCGAAGTGGTGCGGCGGGTTCATGTCGAAGTCGGAGTTGGCGGGCCAGCCGGATTCCGCGTACGGATTTGCTGTCGGCGCGGCGTCTCTGATGATCGGCACCGGCGTGATCATCTCCGGCCAGTAGACGTTGTTCGCCACGGACGGCGCATGCGTCAGCAGCAGGTAGGGAAGGATGCGGGTCGCTGACGCAAGAGCCTGTTCGGCCTCGTCGGCGGCGTCGCCGAAGTCCTGCCGCAATGCGCGCTTCCACACGTCGGGTTCGGTCATGGGGTCGTATGTCAATCGCCCCCACAGTCGATATGTGTATGAGAACTTGCGCCAATCGTCGATGCCGAGCGCGAGGTCCGCATCCTCGTAGACCTCGCGACCACCCGTGGAGCCGGACCCCTTCTTGCCCTTGAACGACATCGGCTCGAACCACTCGACTCCGAGGGCCCCGCCGAATGACGCCTCCCGCCCGATGCCCGCCGCCATGGCTGGGTCCCCCCACATGAGCACCCGCTGGGTACCCGGCCACACCCGGTAGATCAGGTCGTACGTGCGATCGGAGCGGAGGAAGTCACCGTAGCCGTATCGAGTGAAGCTGCGGCGTGAGGTGACGGAGGTGCCGGTGACGGTCGGGTCGTGATGCCCGGTGTTCGGTGAGCCCACGAAGCGCGGTCGTCCCTGGTCATCGACCAAAGCCGGCGGCGCGGCTTCCCGTGTGCGGATGGACGCCTGGTGGTATGGCGGACCCATGTGCTCCGCCCAGTACTTGGGCGAGAGCACGAGCTTCTTGCCCAACGCGTCCACGGTGGCGATCAAGTTCTCGTCGACGCCCTTCGCGTGGAAGTCGAGCTCGTGGAGCGTATCGACTTCGCTAAGGCGCTCAAGAACGGTGGCCCAGAATTCGTGCGTGGGCTCGGGCACGCCGCCCTCGAAGTGGACGCGGAAAGTGATCCCCGAGATCTCCGGTACTTGGCGGAGGAGCTCGACGAGGGCATCGCGGCAGTAGATCGCGTGTGTTTCGGAGCCCAGCCCGAGGATTCGATGCCTTTCGTCGGCGCGATCGGTGCCGTAGTCGTAGGCGTGGTTCCACAGGCCGAGGCGAAACGAGATCCCTCGGCGGACGGTCTCGCGGGCAATGAACTTCAGCAGGTCCATGTTCTCTTCGCGTTCGGCGGCGGGCAGGCCATCGACGCTCACGTCGTAGCCCGGCAGCTTCAGCACGTACGGATAGAAGAAGCAGAAGTAGGTATCGTCCACCTGTCGATCGATCAGGTAGTCGTAGCCCGCTCCGGCCGTGAATGTGAAGCGGTTGATGCGGTGGCGCGCGAGCTCGTCGAGGTACTCGACCCAGAACTCACGTTTGCGAAACCACGGAGAGTCTTCCGGCTCGCTGGTGAACAGCCGCATGATACCTCGGACCGCGTTCGTCGGCTCCTCGACTCGTTCCCGCAGAGCATGCATGACATCGCCTCCGGTCCGGAGTGTGTCCTCGATCTCGAGAAGCGCATACACGACGCCTCTCTCGTCTCCAGCGATCACGCGGCCGTCGGGACCAGTGATCACTGCGAAGGCTTCCGACACTCCGTGTACGCGCGCAGCGGTCTCGCCGAGAGCCATGTCGTCTGTACTCGTGACTCGCAGGGCAATGGATTTCCCCCCGCCGCTTTGCGCCCTCTCGACCTGAGCTATCGCCCAGCGCACGGCGTCGCTCGCGTAAAGACTCGACGTTTGATCCACCGTGACCGACACGCTGACCTGGTCGCTCATGTTCTGCCTCGCTTCCGTCCCCGGCGAGCGGGAGCTGTAGACCGTTCGCCCCGCGGATCAAACCGGATTCTTGCGCAGATGGCGCACGGTGCTACTTCCCGGCTTCCGCATGATCGCACGTGCATCTGCACACCTGCGATGGGCGTTGCGGACCGCCTCGTGCAGCAACAATAAGCACTCCCCACCGGCTGCCGGCAACGATTTTCGTGAGCGGACGCATTATTGCGCAAGCCATCTTCCCGCCGTTGACGGCGCTGCGTGAGATCCCATAGCCTTCCACAGCAGCGAAGTGAATTCCGAATTGCAGAATACTTCGATGCGCAGATGAATGGAGCAATGGTGCCCGATCACAGGACTTGGCGCTCCTCAGTCAGCGACCTGGTGCGTAGCCGGTGAGCGCTCTCAAGGAGCTCACGGAGGTTCGGCGACCGAGGGGTGCGCCGAGAGTACGGGAGCGAAACCCAGACAATAAGGCGGCGTACCTCTTCCTCGCGCCGTGGCTCGTTGGACTCTTCGTCATCACGCTCGGTCCGATGCTGGCGTCTCTGGTGCTGTCCTTCACGGACTACAACCTGCTGCAACCGCCCGAGTGGATCGGCCTGGAGAACTTCGAAAGAATGGCGGGCGATCCACGCCTCTGGGCGTCATTGCGGGTCACCTTCGTCTACGTCGTCGTGTCCGTCCCCGTGCAGCTTGCAGTGGCGCTGGCGGTGGCGCTGCTGCTGGATCGGGGGATGCGCGGGCTGCCGTTTTACCGTTCGGTGTTGTATCTGCCTTCGCTGCTCGGTGCATCGGTGGCCATCGCCGTGCTCTGGCGGCAGATGTTCGGTGCAGACGGGCTGGTCAACCAAGTGCTTGGAATGCTCGGGTTCACCGATCTGCCCAGCTGGATCTCCAACCCGGATACCGCGCTCAGCACGCTCATCCTGCTCCACGTGTGGACTTTCGGGTCGCCGATGATCATCTTCCTCGCGGGGCTTCGTCAGATCCCCCGTCAGTACTACGAGGCGGCGGCGTTGGACGGCGCGGGCAGGGTGACGCGCTTCGTACGCATCACGCTGCCGCTGCTCTCTCCCATCATCTTCTTCAACTTGGTCCTGCAGATCATCGGCGCATTCCAGTCGTTCACTCAGGCATTCATCGTTTCAGGGGGTACAGGCGGTCCGGCTGATTCGACGCTCTTCTTCACCCTGTACCTCTATCAGAGAGGGTTCGGGCAATTCGACATGGGGTACGCGTCAGCGATGGCCTGGCTGCTCGTCGTGATCATCGCGGCGTTCACCGCCGTCAACTTCCTCTTCGCACGTTGGTGGGTGTTCTATGACGACTGACTCGACCATGCAAGCGACGCGGACGGTGGTGCTGCCCGACGCTGCCCGCCAGCGGGAGATAGGCCCGCGCATCCGCCTAACAGGCTGGCGCGGATCACGTCTCCGTTCCGTGCTGAAACACGCCGCCTTGATTCTCGCGGCGATCGTGATGATCTATCCGTTGCTCTGGATGGTCGTGAGCTCCCTCCGTCCGAATGACCTGATCTTCAGGCAACCGGGTCTGTGGCTGTCGACGCTTGAGTTCGACAACTATGTCAACGGTTGGAACGCACTCACTTATCCCTTCAGCCAGTACCTCCTCAACTCGGCGATCGTGGTGATCGGTGCGATTCTCGGCAATCTCATCTCGTGCTCGCTGGCAGCGTATGCGTTCGCGCGACTGCGATTTCGCGGGCGACGGCTGTGGTTTGCGGTCATGCTGCTCACGGTGATGCTGCCGTTTCATGTCGTGGTCGTGCCCCAATACATCTTGTTCTCGCAGCTCGGATGGGTGAACACCTTCTTGCCGCTGATCATCCCGAAGTTCCTGGCGACAGACGCGTTCTTCGTCTTCCTGATGGTGCAGTTCATCCGCGGGATTCCGCGCGAACTCGATGAAGCGGCGCGAATAGATGGGTGCGGCAAACTTCGTACCTTCTACCACGTGATTCTCCCGCTCATGGTGCCCGCCCTGGCGACGACCGCCATCTTCACGTTCATCTGGACGTGGAACGACTTCTTCACCGCGCTGATCTACCTGACTTCGCCCGACATGCTCACAGTTCCGCTGGCATTGCGAGTCTTCATCGATTCGACCGGCGGAAGCGACTGGGGGGCGATGTTCGCGATGTCGGTCGTTTCCTTGCTGCCGATATTCCTCGCGTTCTTGCTCGGCCAGCGGTTCCTGGTCAAGGGCATCGCGACGACCGGGTTGAAATGAGGTCCGAAACGGATGCGCAGTACCGACGGCTAGCCGTGAGGAACACGACCGCGAGGCGGTCACATCGGGCGACATCGTTGTCCCACACCTTGAGAGAAGGAGCAGATCAAAATGCCTGAACGACACAACTTTTTCCGGCGGGCATCCGTCGTCATCGCGATGGCGACAGCCGTCGCCGTCGCCGTGAGTGGCTGCGGCGCCTCAAGTGGCGGCGAGAGTGCCGAGGGGCCATCGACCATCGGCCTGACCTGGTGGGGAAACGCGGTGCGGGATGAGAATACGCGGGCACTCGCGGACGCGTTCACCGAGCTCGACCCTGACATCACGGTGGAGACGACCAATAGTGATTGGGGTGGATATTGGGACAAACTCGCGACGCAAGTGGCAGCCGGCAACGCTCCAGACGTCATTCAGATGGACGACAAGTACATCCGTGAGTACGGCGGACGAGGAGCCCTTCTTGAGTTGAGTGATGCAGGGATCGACACCTCGATGTTCGTACCCGGTTCGGTCGATCCCGGAGAAACCGCGGAGGGCCTCATGGGTATATCTGCAGGCATCATCGCCCCCGCGATCGTCATCAATCCGGCGTTCTTCGAAGCCGCCGGTGTTGCGATTCCGGATGACAGCACCTGGACGTGGGATGACTTCACAGCCTTGGCAGCCGAACTCACGGAAAAGTCACCGGAGGGAACGTTCGGCACCGCACTGCCGATCATCAACGAACTCTCCATCAATGTGTGGCTGCGCCAGCATGGCAAGGAGGCCTTCAGCGAGGACGGTCTGGGATTCGACGCTGACGACCTCGCGGGATGGTTCGAGTTCAACCTGGACTTGCAGGAGGCGGGCGCTGCTCCGGGCGCTGACAAGGCGGCAGAAGACATGGGCAAGCCCATCGACCAGACCGCGTTCGCGCTCGGTCAGGTCGGCATGAACTGGATCTGGTCGAATCAGCTCAATGCCTACGACGCCGCCATGGGCGGAGGCCTTCAGCTTCTTCGGTACCCGTCGCTCGACGGCACCGCAGCGGACGCGCAGCTCTGGTACAAGGCGTCGATGCTCTGGTCGATCTCCGCGCGGTCCAAGGATCCGCAGGCGGCTGCAGAACTGATCAACTTCCTGGTCAACACGCCCGACGCTGCCCAGATCCAGACCACGGAGCGCGGCATCCCGGCGAACACAGATCTGCGGGAGTCGATCCAGGACAAGCTCACGGACTCGGATGAAGTCCACGTCGCCTACCTGGATGCGATCGAGTCAGAACTGGGCGCACCGGTCGTGCTGCCTCCGGTCGGCGCGGGAAACTTCCCGCTTGTCCTTCAGCGGTACAGCGAGGACGTGCTGTTCGGTCGGACGACTCCTGACCAAGCGGCCACCGCGATGATCGACGAACTCGAGGCGAACATCGCCGCCGCCGGTTGACAGGCGACAGCTCGTCCCTCAGTCAGAAAGGAGAGGCAGTGACTGCCATGAAGTTCGGAGTGCTCGGAGCAGGTCTGATCGCAACGATCCCCAAGGGGGTGATCAGCAACATTCATCACCTGCGGGACAAGATTGAGATCACGGCGATCGCCGATCTCAACGCTGACCTCGCTGCATCCGTCGCACAGACCTACGGCATACCGCGCAGCTTCGACAGCTTGAACGCCATGCTGGAGTACGGAGATTTCGAAGCCGTCGCCAACCTCACGCCGACGCCAGCGCATTTCGAGACATCGCTCGTCATTCTCAACGCAGGAAAGCACCTCGCGCTCGAAAAGCCGATCTGCAATACGGTCGAGGAGATCGAGGAGATCGAGCGGACCGCCAAGGCAAATGGGGTGACGGTGGTGTATGCGCCGCCGTCGATGCTGTACCCCAGCCGTCGTGAGGCGCGCCGCCTGCTCGCGTCCGAGATGATCGGTCGGCCGACCCTCGTCAAGAGCCGCACATCGGGTGCGGGGCCTGCGAGCAGTCCTTGGCCCATCGACCCCAGCTCTTACTACAAGGGGCATGGATCGCTCTGGGAGATAGGGGTGTACTCGATCTTCGAAATGATGACGGTACTCAACCGCCCTGTGAAGAGCGTGTTCGGTTACTTTGGGCGAACCGAGGACACGCGGACCGTGCCGTCAGGTCCCTATCGCGGTCTGGTCGTTCCCGTCGAGTACGACGACAACCACGTCATCAGCCTGGACTTCGGCGACTCTCTGTTCGGTGTGTTCGACAGCACCTATAACGTGTGGGCGTCGCAAGCCCCGCGCATGGAGATCTTCGGACGGAAGGGAACGATGTCGGTCTGGGACAACATCGACTTCATGAACCCCCGGCTCGACGTCTACCAGGTTGACACTGATCGTGATGTCAAAGGCTGGATGTCCGTGGACTTCAACCACAATGTGCTGGCGCGCCAGCATGCGGCGAACGTTCAGCGCGCGATGTTCCTCGAGCATCTGGTGGACGTCGTGCACGACGGGGCGCAGAACGAGATGCCGTTCGACCGGGCGCGACACATCATGGAGATCATGGTCAAGGCCGAGCTGTCCGGCCAAACCGGTGAGGCGCAACCGATCGAATCGACATTCGCCCCGACGGTGATCGACACGAGCTTCAGCGACACGGCGGGGATCGCTCAATGAGCGGGAGCATCTTCGCTGTCGGTTCCGGAGAACCAGGCACCCACGCCGGTGTTCTTGCAACGGTGCAGGCTGACCGCGAGAGTCTCGACGTGATCGATCAGCTCGATACCGGCGAGGTCACCTATCTTGCAGTTCGCCCGGGCGGGGGAATCGTCTATGCCACGATCGAAACGGCGGGAGGTTCACAGTTGCTGACACTCGCGGTCGATGGCCTGTTCGGCCTGCGAATCCTGAATGCTGTCGCATGTGGACCGGGGCCGACGAGTCACGTGATGGTGACGGCAAATTTGCAGTTCATCGTTGTCGCCGGATACGGATCAAGCTCCATCACGACATTCGCATGCGACTCGGACGGGGTGGCTCGTGGGGAGAGTGACACTCTTGTCTTCGAGGGTGAGGGGCCGAATCGTGATCGGCAGACACAGTCGCACCCCCATCAGGTCGTCGAGTACGAGGGCGACCTCTTGGTGCCCGACCTCGGAAGTGATCGACTTCTAAGAGTGTCGATCGATGACACGGGGTCGTTGGCCCTGCTCGAGTCCTGGGAGGTGCCGGCGGGTTCTGGACCGAGGCATGTGCTACCCCATAAACACCTGCTCCTACTCGTCGCTGAACTGTCTGGCGAGCTGCTGTGGTCGGAGGATCCACGTGTCGGATGGCGGGTGGAGCCCAGCTGCGTCACCCGCATGCCGCCGCCCGCCCCCTCGGCGATCATCAGCCGGGGGCCTGATTCAGTCCTCCTGGCGAATCGGGGACCGGGCGTCATCTCCATCTGGGATACCTCGCAGGCGGTCCCGCGGTTGATCGAGGACATCGACTCAGGGCCGTCTTGGCCGCGGGACATGGAGGACAGCGAGGACCTGATCGTGGTCGCCAACTCGCGAGACTCTCAGCTGTGCGGACTGGATGCCGACGGCGGAGAGATTCTCTGGCGCACGAAGTGGGATCACCCCACGAGTGTCGTCAACCTGGATTCGTGAGATTCGTCGCTCTGCTCGACTCGCGCACGACGAGTTGCGACGGCAGTTCTATGCGCTCGTGAACCTCTTCGCCGGAATGAGCGGCGTGGACCATTTCGACGGCTCGTGCCGCGATCGCGGTCACCGGCTGACGGATGCTCGTTAGCGGAGGCTCCATTCGGGCAGCGCGCTCGACGTCGTCGAAACCCACGATGCTCACATCGTCGGGAATGGACAGCCCTAACGCGTCTACGACGCGATAGACGATGAACGCCATGTCATCGCTGAGCGCGAAGACGCCCAGTCGTTCGTCAATCTCCACGAAGGGCTTGAAGAACTCGGAGGTCACCTGCAAGAGCTCCCAATCCGTCGTCACACGGTCGATCACAGCGCCTTGCTGATACTCGGCGATCGCCTGCCGGAAACCGGTTTCGCGGGCGCGGCCAAAGCGGAACTGCGGAGCGCCGGTGACGATGAGGAATCGACGGATGCCTGTCGAGGCAAGATGCACCCCCGCGTCGTAACCACCGCGCCAGTCCGTTGTGCCGATGCTCGGCAGGTCGCCGCCGACATCAGACCGAGGGTCAAGCAGCACGATCGGGATCCGAAGGCCCCTCAGCTGGTCAAGCTGCCGTGTCGTCGGCGTGATGACCCCGAGGATGATCCCCGACGGCCGGCGTGTCGCAACCCGCGCGGGCCAGTCGTCCTCGGGCTCATCACGTTCGAGCGTGAGGGCGAGATCGTAGCCAACCCGGAACGCCGCTTCGCGGGCGCCTCGCACCACGGCGTCCGTCCATGACCCGCTGAATGTGCCCAACACAAGCTCGACAAGCCTCGTGTCGAGATTGCGGGGACGCCCCCGCGTCGTCGCCGAGCGTTCATAGCCCAGCTGTTCGGCCGCCGCGATGACTCGCGCGCGCGTCCCGGCCCCGAACTCACCACGACCACTCATGACACGTGATGCCGATGAGACTGACACGCCTGCCGCCACGGCGACATCGTGGAGAGTGATCGTGTGGTCGGGGCTACCCGTGGGCATTCGAGATCCTCGTGGCGAGCGGGCATCCGGGGCGGTCCCAAACCGTGTGGCTCACCTCAGCGGTGACTTTACCGCCAACGGTCCAGTGACGGTAAGTCATGGGCATGGCCCGGGAACCGTCGAAACTAGGCCGATACAGCCGTTCGAAGGAGATTCTTCTTGCGGCGCCGCATCTCATGAAGGATGGGCTCGGTGTAGCCATTCGGCTGAGTGGCTCCTTCGATGACCAGCCTGCGAGCAGTCTCGAACGCCAAGCCGGGTCCGTCAGGGCCGATGAGCACTTCGTAGTCCGGATCGCCTGCATTCTGTGCGTCAACGACGGGCGCCAGACGACGGAGGCTTTCGTCGATGTCCGTGATGTCGATCAATCCGTGTGCAAGCCAGTTTGCGAGGAGTTGGCTGGAGATCCGCAGCGTCGCGCGGTCCTCCATGAGGGAAACCCCGTGGATGTCCGGCACTTTTGAACAGCCCACGCCGGCATCGATCCACCGGACGACATATCCGAGGATGGACTGGATATTGTTGTCGAGCTCCTCCCGTACCTGCGCTCGGTTCCGCTCTCCCTCCCAGAGCGGAAGGCGCAGGATCTCCGAGATGTCGGGCAGGGGAGAGGCCGCGATAGCGTCCTGCGCGGAGGCGACGTCGACGTCGTGATAGTGAACCGCGTGGAGGGTTGCGGCTGTCGGTGAGGGAACCCAGGCCGTTGTCGCACCCGAGCGGGGATGGACTGCCTTCTGCTCGAGCATGTCGTGCATCAGGTCTGGCATCGCCCACATGCCCTTACCGATCTGTGCGTGCCCGCGGAAGCCCGCCGACAGTCCTGCCGCGACGTTGGCCTGCTCGTACGCGGCCATGAACGGCTGGTTTCGCATTCCGGCTTTCGGGACCATCGCCCCAGCCTGAAGTGAGGTGTGTATCTCGTCGCCCGTGCGATCGAGGAAGCCGGTGTTGATGAAGACGATTCGATCGGATGCTTCGGCGATCGCCGCCCTCAGATTGACCGTCGTTCGGCGCTCTTCATCCATGATGCCGATCTTCAGTGAGCGCGCGGGAAGATCCAGCAGTTTCTCCACGCGCGCGAAGAGGTCGACGGCGAAGCGCACCTCGTCCGGGCCGTGCATTTTCGGCTTCACGATGTACATCGATCCCATACGCGAATTGGGACGATGTCCTTCGCCGCGAAGGTCGGACACCGCGCCTAGGGCGGTCATGGCGGCGTCGAGAATTCCCTCGAAGACATCGTCGCCGTGCAGGTCGCGAACCGCGTCTGTCGTCATGAGGTGGCCGACGTTTCGAATGAGAAGGAGCGACCTGCCGGGGACGATGATCTCTTCTCGGTCCGGAGAGGTGTACTGCCGGTCCTCATTCATCGTGCGCACAAACGACCGATCGCCCTTGGTCACGTGTGTCGACAGTGTGCCACGCATCAGATCTCGCCAGTTGCGATAGCCGAGTGCCTTGTCATCGGCGTCGACTGCGGCGACTGAATCCTCGAGATCCATGATGGTGGTGACGGCCGACTCGAGTACGAGATCGTCGATGCCGGCCGGGTCGTTGGCTCCGATCGCTCCTGAACGGTCGAAGCGAATCTCGATGTGCAGGCCGTGGTGACGGAGAAGGACCGAGTCGGGTGTTTCGGGATGGCCGGTATAGCCCCGGAAGTCGCTGCTCCTGGCGAGCGCCGTCTCCGATCCGTCTGTCATCTCGATGACGAGGTCTCGACCAGTGACGCGATACGCCGTCGCCTGTGCGTGCGAACCTCGGACAAGGCGCGCGCCGCGGTCCAGGAAGTCTCGACCGAAGGCGATGACAGCAGCTCCGCGGACCGGGTTGTACGTGTCACCTCTGTCGCGTCCGCTCTGTTCGGGGATGGCGTCGGTGCCGTAGAGCGCGTCGTATAGGGACCCCCATCGGGCATTCGCTGCGTTAATCGCGAACCGGGCGTTCAGCAGGGGAACCACGAGTTGGGGTCCCGCAGTTCCGCTGATCTCCGGGTCGACGCTCGTAGTTGAGACCGTGAACTGCTGGGGTTCCTTCGTGAGATATCCGATCTCACGAAGGAACGTGCGGTATGTGTCCGGGTCGGGTCTTCCGGGGTGAGTTCGGTGGAATGCGTCCAGACGCTTCTGAAGCGCGTTGCGGTGCGAGAGAAGTGCGCGATTGCGTGGGGTGAGATCCGTGACGATCGCTGCCAGGCCTGCCCAGAAGTCGTCGACGGACAGCCCGAGCGCGTTGAGCTCTTCTTCAGCGAAGGCCACGATCGGTGCCGCGACGTCTAATCCCGCCTTCATCTGTCGTGTCGATGTCATGACTCCGCTCCTTCTGCGCCGATTTCAGCAAGGGTCAACTCGGCGACCTGGATGTCCTGCTCGGGGGCGCCTCCGGCTATCCCGAGGCCGCCGACAAGCAGGCCGTCGAAGATCAGGGGGACGCCGCCGGCGATGCTCGTGAGGCGTCCCCCGCTTCCATGTTCGAGCGCCGAGACGAGATCGGCCCGCATGGAAGCACTCGGTCGCCGGGTGGATGCCGCAGTGTCAGCCTTGCGCCGGCTGGTTTCCACACTGTGCGGCGTAGCCCCGTCTGCGCGCGCGAAGGCCACCAGATTCATCGATGGATCCACGACGCAGACCACTGCACGGATCCCGACTTCGGCGCCGATCCGTACCGCGGCGGCGACAGCATGCGCTGCGGTGTCATAGGTGATGGTCGGCTGTCGTGTGTGGGTTGCCACGTGTAGCTCCGCTTCGCTCAAGGACTGGTCTGGGTCTGGGTCTGGGCTGCGGTTGTCGGCACCGCCACTCAACACTATCCAGCAATAGCGCAATGCGGAATATCAAATCCGCATTGCGGAAGAAACGAGATGAAGGTATAACGGGGGAGCAACAACAAAAGCAGGGCATGTGCGCGACCCTCGCGTCGGCCGTGCCTGATCCCGAACTCGTCGCCCGTGGTTGCCGGGATGCCAACTCACTCGACCGACGGAGGTCTGGATGACAGCGAAGCTGGAGTACGCAGATCTGAGCACAGCTGAGCTCGCCCGCCTTCGCGAGGAGTTTTCCACTCTCGCGACGCTTGCCAACGACCTTGCCGGCCAGTTCGCGATACAGCCTCTTCTCGACCGAATCCTGCGACATGCGTTGGAGCTGCTCAACTGCGAGAGCGGATCGATCTGCACGGTGGACGAGGAGGCACACGTTTACCGAAAGGAGGTCGATCTTGGCGTCGGATGCCAGTCTGGGCAGACGTTCCCCTTGACCGAGGGTGTCACCGGGGAAATCGTGCGCAAGAACGACGCCGTTGTGTTCGACAACTACTCCGACGTTCCCGGTGGCCACATCCCCGAACGTGAACGCGCGTTCGTTCACGGAGTGATCGGCGTACCCATCCGCTGGAACGGCGCCATCATCGGGAGCTGCATCGCCTTCAGCAAGGATGACCGGCGACGGTTCACAGCGTCCGATGTCGCGATCCTGGAGCTGTTCGCCACTCACGCAGCGATAGCGATTGCGAATGCGCGGTTGCACTCCCTCGCGACGGCCCGGGCCAGTGACGCCGCCATTCTCGCCGAACGCGAGCGTCTCATCCGTGACGTGTCGGACACCCTTGGACGTGGACTGACGGATGTGTTGCGCTACCTCGACGCGGTGGAGCGTGCACAGGACTCCGGGCAGCGAACCGCCGGCATCCTGCGCGCGCGCACGGCAGCCCGAGCAGTCCTCAGTGACGCACGCCGCACGGTACTCGACACCGGCGGCGGACGCTTCGACGGAAACTCCTTGGTTGAGGCCATCCGGCTCGAACTCGAGTGGGCAGCATCCAGCGTCAGCATCGAGACGAAGTTCAGCGTTCTTGGAGAGCAGCAGGCGCTGGATGCGGAGATCAGCCGACAGGTATTTCGCGTCACGCAGGAAGCGCTGACCAATGTCGTCACGCACGCCCATGCCCATAACGTTCGAGTCGGATTGATCTTCTCGGACGAGCGGGTGTCGATCCTCGTCGAGGACGACGGTCGCGGCTTCGATCTTCAGACGGGGCGAGGCCATCCGTCTCCGCCCCTCCTGAACGGAAACGGGATCCACGGCTTAGTGGCGAGAGTCCGGCGGCTCGGCGGAGATCTCCAACTCGAGTCCACCCCCGGGTGGGGTACCAGGTTGCGGGCAGAACTTCCGCTGCTTCCGGCCGGGCCCACGGGGACACGCGCGCGGTGGCGCGTCCTCATCGTGCACGACCAGCCCGTCGTCAGAGCAGGACTGGTCAGGATGCTGAGCCTGACGGATCCCGACATTCAGGTGGTCGCCGAGATCGAGAGCTCCGACGACGTGGTCGAGGCCTGCGAGATGCTCCAACCTCACGTGGTGCTGGCGGATATCGACAGCCCCACACTCGAAGGCTCGCGCCTCAGCGCCTACCTTCATCGCGCGGCGCCATCCGTCGCGGTGCTGCTCTTGATCGGCTCGGTCGGCGATGAGGCTGTTCGCAACGCGGCGCGCAACGGCGCATTCGGATTCGTGTCTCGAGACATCGATGCGACCGGCCTGACCCGCGCGGTCGTCGGCGCTGCAGGCGGTGGTCAGAGCGGGCTCTTGATCACCACCCAGATGCTCGATAGGGCGGGCGTGATCGCCGGGCCCGACCACCTCACTACGCGTGAAAGGCAGGTTCGCGAACTGGTCGAACAGGGGCTTCCGGACAAGCAGATCGCGGCCCGCCTCGGCATTTCCGTCAAGACCGCGGAGAAGCACGTCGGCGCGGTTCTGAGGAAGACCGGCTCGGCGAATCGCACGTCGCTTGCTGCGAATTCCCCGTCGAGACGGTGAGCGCCCGGCTGGGGGAGATCCCTACCAAAAGGGCGGGATTGTCCCAATACCCCGCCTCGCGCGGCTCTCTTAGCGTCGTATCAGCGGACAACAAAGGAGAGGTCAGCATGCCGGTCGTCACTACGAAGGAGATCGTCGATAGGGCGTTCGAGCTGCGATACGGCGTCCCCGCCGTCAACGTCTTCAACGACTTGTCGATGGAGTCCGTCCTCTCCGGGGCCGTCGAAGCGCAGTCGCCGGTGATCGTTCAGACATCCGTCAAGACGGTGAGATCGTTGGGCGCAGCGACCATCTATGCGTCCTGGACGGCGATGACGTCGGGAGTCGATGTACCCGTAGCCCTCCACCTTGATCACTGCCCCGACCGAGACGTAATCAGCGAGTGTCTTCGACTGGGGTGGAACTCGGTCCTGTTCGATGCGTCACAACTGTCGGTCGCCGAGAATCAGCGTCAGACGCTCGAGGTGGTCGCGGAGGCGAGGAAACACGGGGCGGATGTCGAAGGCGAAATCGAGGCGATCACCGGAGTCGAGGACGGCCACGGATCCGACGAGGAATCCAGGCGAGAGAGTCTCGACACAGCGGTTTCGTTCATTCGCGCCACGGGAGTCGACATGTTCGCGCCGGCGATCGGCAACGCGCACGGTGAGTATCGGACCACACCCACTCTCGATGTCGATCGTGTGCGCGATCTGGTTGCCCTCACGTCGGTCCCGATCGCGTTGCACGGCGGCACCGGAATCGGTCCTGAGGCCGTCAGAGACCTGATCAGCGCCGGATGCGCGAAGGTCAACGTGTCTACGGGTCTGAAGCTCGCCTTCATGAAATCCAGCCTGTCGTTCTTGCGCGAGGCTGAGACGCGGGGCGTGTGGGATCCACCCTCACTGTTCTCTTTCGCCGGGCAGACGATGTCGTCTCTGACCCGCGACCTGGCGAATGCATTCGGGAGTTCAGGGCGGGCAGCGCTGTGACGACTCTCATTTTCGACTGCGACGGAGTGCTTGCCGATACCGAGCGTGAGGGCCATCTGCCCGCATTCAATGCCATGTTCGCGGATATCGGCCTCCCCGTCGAATGGTCGGATGACGACTACGCCAGACTCGTGTCTGTCGGGGGCGGCAAGGAGCGGTTGAAGACGCTGCTCACGCCCAGATTCGTCTCCGACAATGCGCTGCCCACGGGCACGGAAGACCAGGCGCGGCTCGTGGCGAACTGGCACGACCGCAAGTCGGCCGTCTATCGCGGTCTGATCGAGTCCGGACAGATTCCTCCCCGGCCCGGCATCCCTCGCCTCATTCGCCAGGCTGCCGAGGAAGGGTGGCAGCTCGCCGTCGCCTCCACCTCGGCCAGCGCATCCGTTCACGCTGTCCTCGAGCGGGTCGCGGGCCAGCACTTGGCCGCGCTATTCGCGGTCTTCGCGGGCGACATCGTGAGGAACAAGAAACCCGCACCGGACATTTATAACCTTGCACGCGCAGCGCTGGGAGCTGATCCCGAGACGACACTCGTCATCGAAGACAGCGGCATCGGCGTGGCGGCGGCGTCTGCGGCGGGCTTGACCACGGTGGTCACCGCAAGCACCTATACGCGACATGACGACTTCTCGGGAAGCGCGTTGGTGCTGACTTCACTCGGAGATTCGGGCGAGCCGGCGAGGGTCATCAGCGACCCATTCAGCGTCGAGCCCGGACCAGAAGTCCAGCTCGCCGACCTTTCGCTCGTGCTGCAGCGTGCGGGCGTCGATGCCCAGGGGAAGGTCGGGAAATGAATCGCGACGGCATCGAGGACGTGGAATTCATCGTGCTCATCACGGCGAGGACCGCCGTTGAACGCGAGGCTGAGTTCGGCGATCTGGACGCGGTCGTCGGAGACGGCGATCTCGGGTATTCATTGGCCCGAGGGTTCGAAGTCGTTCTGGCCAGGTGGGATTCGTTCGATCGCGCAGACATCGGAACGTTCCTGCAGGGTATCGCCCTGGCAATCGCCAGTCGCGTCGGAGGCACCTCCGGGCCGATATGGGGCACCGGTTTCCTGAGGGCGGCCATGATCGCGCGCGGTCTGCAATCAGTCACTCCATCCCAAGTGGGCGACATGCTCGACGCTGCCGTCTCGGGGATCAAGGAGCGAGGTAAGGCCGAGATCGGGGACAAGACCCTTCTGGACGTCTTGAAGCCGATGAGCGACTGCCTGCGTGAAGCGATCGAACGCGAGGTGGAGTCCGCGGAGTTGCTTCCTCTGCTCGCTCGAACCGCTCGATCGGCCGCCGAGGCAACCAGCGGGCTCCAAGCGCGCCGCGGTCGTGCGAGTTACAGCGGTGAGCGAAGCATCGGGTCGCCTGACGCAGGCGCGATGGTCGTCGCCATCATCCTCGAACAGATCTCGTACCTGTGGCCTGAGCGGGCACTGCAGGTCGAAGCCAAAGGAGTCCAAGGACCATGAAGAAGTTCGTCAATGAGCCGAAGAATTTCGTCGCCGAAATGCTCGAAGGCATCGCGCTCGCGAACCCGACCACCCTGCAATACGAGTCCGCATGCAATCTGATCATGCGAAAGGGCGCTCCGTTCGCCGGCAAGGTGTCGATAGTGCAGGGGTCGGGATCTGGTCACGAGCCGGCACACGTTCTGACCGTCGGCCGCGGGATGCTCGATGCCGCCTGCCCCGGCGACATTTTTGCCGCCCCGCCCGTCGAGTACGTCTATGAAACAACGAAACGCCTCGCTTCCGACAGCGGCGTCCTCCTTCTGGTGAACAACTACACCGGCGATCGCATGGCATTCGAGATGGCCCAAGAGCTCAGTCGTGCCGATGGCGTCGACGTCCGCACAGTCTTCATCGACGACGACGTATCGGTTCAAGATTCGACATACACAGTCGGACGGCGCGGCGTTGCGGGCAACTTCTTCGTCATCAAAGCGGTCGGCGCAGCCTCGGAGCGAGGTGCCGACATCGACGAGCTCGTCCGCATCGGAGAGAAGGTGAACTCCGTCACCCGCAGCATGGGCGTCGCCCTGACGGCCTGCACCCCTCCCGCGAAGGGAAGCCCGCTCTTCCACCTCGGCGATGACGAGATCGAGATCGGAGTTGGAATCCACGGCGAGCCTGGCCGTCGCAGGGCGGCCATCGTCGATGCAGACGTCTTGACGGACGAAATGCTGGACTCGGTCGTCGGCGATCTTCCATACCAAGCCGGTGACCGTGTGGCGCTCATGATCAACGGCCTCGGGGGCACGCCGATCGGTGAACTGTACGTCATCTACCGAAGAGCGCATCAGCGCCTGTCCAAAGCGGGCATCGCAATCGGCCGATCGTATGTCGGCGACTACTGCACCTCGCTGGACATGGCCGGAGCATCGATCACGCTCGTGCGGCTCGATGAAGAGATCGAGTCGCTGCTCGCGGAACCGGCCGAGGCCGGCATCCGGATTTTCTGAGACGCGGAGAGAAGCGAGCACACGAATGAGAACGACTCACGCATTGGTGAGTGACTGGCAGGTCGCCGACATCAGCGGGAAAGGCTGGGATCCGGCCGCCCCGTCCGACGACGGGTACGCGTGGCATCCTGCAGAAGTCCCGATCAGCATCCACGAGTGGCTGCTATCGCGCGGCGAGATCACGGATCCCCAGGAGGGTGCCAACGCCGCCGACAGTGAATGGGTAGGCGAACATGACTGGGCGCTCCGGCGTGACTTCTCCTCGCCGCTGGTCCCCCAGTCGGGACGCGTGTATCTCCAGATCTCTGAACTGGACACCGTCGCAACGCTCTACGTCAACGGTCAGCTGGTCCTCCGGTCCGCCAACATGTTCCGGACACACCGAATCGACGTCACGTCGCTGCTCGCCCCGGCGGGTGATGCCAACACTCTTGTCGCCATTCTCGAGTCGGCTCCGCATGCCGTGCAAGAGATCGTTCCTCCGGCGAACCATCGCAGCCTTCTCGCTCGGCAGCAGTACCTGCGCAAGGGTGCGGGAGATTTTGCGAGCTACCTCGGCATGCGTCCGCAGTTCGTGAAAGTGGGCATCGGTCGCGTCGAACTGGATGTCACCGAGCGGCTGGCCATCGACGGTTTGCGAATCTCGCAACAGATTGGCTCCGACCGAGCCGTCGTGTCGGTCACTCCCACGCTTGGTGGGCACGGCGATGCGAAGCTGACGTGGCGGTTGGTGCGGCCTGATGGTGAGTCGCAGACGGGTAGCCAACTCGGGTCGGACTCATGGGAGATCGAGATACTGAACCCCGAGCTGTGGTGGCCGAGAAGCCATGGCCCGTCCCCGCTCTACCGCCTGGAAGTGGAAGTGTCTGACTCCGTTGGAGCAGTCCTGGACCGTCGAGTCGAAACGTTGGGGCTCCGGACCATCGTGCTTGAGACCCAGGACCCATCCACGCAGGAACCGATCTTCAGGTTCCTCGTCAACGGGGTTCCGATTTATGCCAAGGGTGCGAACTGGGCCAATCTCGTCGGCATCTCAAACATCTGGGACAGCGATCGTGCCAACGCGCTTCTCGACCTCGTCGAACGAGGCGAAATGAACATGCTGCGCGTGTGGGGCGGAGGGCACCTCCCGGTCCGTGAGTTCTACGAACAGTGCGACCGACGCGGAATCCTCGTCTGGCAAGACTTCATGTTCGAGTATCACGCATACCCCGGCGATGTCGCTGAGTTCGCCCAGGACGTCCGGCTCGAGGTCGCCGGATTCGTAAGAGAACTGCGCAACCATGCATGTGTCGTTATCTGGTGCGGCGGCAACGAGAACCACATGGGCTGGCAGTTCCAGTACGGCTCGGCCCCGCAGATCGGAGAGTCGCTCTTCAGCGAACTGATCGCCGGGGTCGTAGCCGAACTGGACGGCACGCGTCCCTATCACCCGAGTTCGCCGTTCGGGGGGATCGAGGCGAACACGCCCGGAGAGGGTGACTGGCACGACTACACCACCCTGACCTGGAGTCCCGGGACGTCGGTTCCTGCATTCGTATCCGAGACCGGACGGGTGAGTGCTCCATCGTTGCGCTCGATGGCACGCTTCCTGAATCCCGATGAACTCTGGCCTGCCGGTCACGACGCGACAGTGCGCGTGCCCGGCACCCCAATGTGGCCAGACATGTGGGGATACCGCGCGCCGGACGGTGCCTGGGACAAAGTGGGGGAGGTCGAGCATTACCTGGAGCCGAAGTCCGCCGGCGATCTGATCCGCGTCCTCGGAATGGCGCACGGTGAGTACCTGCAGCAACGGGTGGAGCGTCAGCGCAGGGGGCGACCGAATGGTCAGGCGAGCGGTCCCCGCCGCAACTGGGGCAACCTCGTGTGGCGACTGAACGATCCATGGCCGATCCTCTACTGGAGCGTCATCGACTCGTATCTCCAGCCCAAAGTCCCGTTCTACTTTCTGCAGCGCGCATACGCGCCGGTCCTCCTGTCCTTCGAGGAGAGCGCCGACGACCTGCACGTCTGGGTCACGAACGACACCGCCGATCGGTTCGATGCCGAACTCACCGTCTCTCGCGAAGAGTTCGCCGGCGATGTCCTCGCGTCGGCCACGATCTCGGTCAGCGTGGGCCCGGGGGAATCTCGAAGAGTATTCGATGCAGGATCGCTCGGCGCCGTGGTGCGCAGGTCCCAGCTGCTGCATGCACGCGCGAACGAAATGCGCGCCACGTGGCTCGCCACGGGAGAACGCCACCTTCATCTGCCCGAAGCTCGACTCTCCATCGAGTCGACGCCCGCAGGCCTCGTGCTGTCGACAGACTCCTTCGCACGAAGTGTCGTCGTCGACCTAGTGGAGGAAAACGGCTCCGTGGCTGCAGCCAACTACTTCGATCTTCCAGCCTCGGCTACCCAGCTCATCGGTGCTTCACAAGAAGTGGCCGTCTCCGCGCTCAACGCCCGTCGGATCGTGACGTTCCCGTCCTCGGCGACCGAGACCAAAGAGCCTAGCCGGCCGTAGGTCGGATCCACCGTGGGCCAACCGACCCACGCACTCAAAGAGGAGACAACAGCAATGAAAACAAGAGCATCACTGACGATAGCCGGCCTGACGGTACTCGCCGTCACCGCAGCGGGATGCAGCGGAAGCAGCTCCGGATCAGGCGACGCAGACGGACCGGTCGAGATCGAATTCTGGGCCAGCCAGCAGGCACCGAGCATCGCTCTGACCGAGGAGGCACTCCAGCCCGTGCTGGACGCGTTCGAGGAAGAAAGCGGAATCCACGTAAAGCTCGAGGTTGTCGACTGGGCTAACCTGACAAACCGCACCCTCACGGCAGCTTCGACAGGCGTGGGACCCGACGTCATCAACATCGGCAACTCGAATGCCACCACCTTCCAGGCCACCGGCGCGTTCCTCCCGTTCGGCGACGAGGAGCTGGAAGCCATCGGCGGGTCTGAGCGCTTCGTGCCTGCCTCCTTCGCGACCGGCGGTGCTGAGGGTCAGCCACCGACCTCGATCCCGTACATCGGGTACGTCTACGGGCTCTACTACAACAAGAACATCCTTGCCGAGGCAGGGGTGGAGCCGCCGACCTCTTGGGAAGAGCTCACTGAGGTCGCCCAGCAGGTCACCGATCCAGACAACGGCGTATGGGGGCTGTCAATCCCGGGCGGGATGACCCAGACCAACATGCACATGGCCTTCATCCTGGGAACGCAAGACGGTGGTGCGCCGTTCGACTCCGAGGGCAGCCCGACCTTCACCGACCCCGGACTGGTCGATGGGATCCAGCGATACATCGACCTGATCGGATCGCTCGGTGTCGTCAACCCGGCAGATGCTCAGAACACCGACACGCAACAACCGATGGCGAACTTCGTTGACGGCAAATCGGCCATGCTGATGGGTCAAAACGACGTAGAACGTGCTCTCCGCGAGCGCGGGCTGACGCCCGACGACTACGGAATCGTACCGATCCCCACGCCGATTCCGCTGCCCTCCGGCGGAGAGGACATCTCCTCATTCGTCGGTGGAATCAACATCTCCATCTTCAAGAACACCGAGCATAAGGAAGCAGCTCTCGAGTTCGTGAAGTACATCACGAGCCCGGAAGCCCAGGAGATCATCGATGTTCCCTTCGGAGCCCTGCCCGTCAACACCGATGGCGTCATCACCTACACAGACAACCCGGTTGCCATCGAAACGTTCTCGGAGATCCTCGCCAACCGAGTGACGACATTCCCCCGAATCCCGACTTTCGCGGGATTCACGGCCAACGTGGGAGGTGCTGTCACCCAGCTCGTCGCACAGGCGGCGACGACAGGCAGTGTGTCGCGAGACGACATCGTCGACGCGTTGCAGGAAGCCCAGGAACAGTTCGAAGCCACGAATTGATCCCCTGGCGGCGGCTCCGAACGCACGAGGCCGCCGCCACCGGCCGACTCCCGACCACCCGAAAGGTGAGATGACTCTTCGAAACGTGACCCTGCCGAGCGGGGTGACAGTGACTGCCCCGCGACGCAAACGGGCGGTCTCCTGGACGAACGCGACGCCCTACCTGCTTGTTGCGCCGGCCATCGTTCTGGTTCTCATGGTTCAGCTCGGTCCGATGCTGGTCGGCATCATCATCAGCTTCTTCGATCTGACCCGCCTGTACATCACGAACTGGTCGGGGGCGCCGTTCGTCGCTCTCGAGAATTACGTGACTGCGTTGAGCTTCGCGTCGCCGGTCGGAGGCCGATTCCTTCAGTCGGTCGGCATCACGATCGCATTCACGGTGATCGTCGTCACCCTCTGCTACCTCCTCGGAATGTCCGCCGCTGTCGTGTTGCAGCGAACATTCAGAGGCAAAGGATGGTTCCGCACTCTCTTTCTCCTGCCATACGCTTTGCCGGTTTACGCGAGTGTCATCGTCTGGAGCTTCATGTTCCAGCGAGACAACGGCCTCATCAACCACGTACTTGTCGACACCCTCCACCTCGTCCAAGACCCGCCGTTCTGGCTTCTTGGAGACAACGCCTTCTGGTCGATGGTGATTGTCGCCGTATGGAACCGCTGGCCATTCGCGTTCCTGATGCTGATGGCCGGCCTCCAATCCATTCCCGAAGAGGTCTACCAGGCATCCTCGATCGATGGAGCGAGCGTGTGGAAGCAGGTGCGATACATCACGATCCCGATGCTTGCCCCCGTCAACTTCGTGCTGATCCTCATGATGTCGCTCTGGACCTTCAATGACTTCAACCACCCGTTCGTGCTCTTCGGTCCGACGCCACCTCCGGCCGCAAACCTCATATCCATGCACATTTACAACAACTCGTTCATCAACTGGAATTTCGGACTCGGCTCAGCGATGTCGGTTCTCGCCCTGATCTTCCTACTCGCGGCGAGCGGCGTCGCGCTCTGGCTCAATCGAAGGAGCAACCGTGAACTATGAGCCGATCTCATTTCGAGTGTTCCGATGGGTGGTGCTGACGTTCCTCGGGATATTCGTCATCGTGCCCGTCTACGTCATGGTCACGACCGCCCTCAAACCGATCGAAGACGTTCAAGGATCATTCGAGTGGTGGCCGAGCAACCTGACCATCCAGCCATTCATCGACATGTGGTCCAGCATCCCGCTGGCGCTCTATTTCACCAACAGCGTCATCGTGGCTGTCACCGCCACCGTCTTCAGCGTCATCATCGCGATCTTCGCGGCATACGCGATCTCGCGGTACCGGTTCCGCGCGCGGTCGAGTCTGTATGGGTCAACGCTCGCGACACAGATGCTCCCAGGCCTGCTATTCATGTTGCCGCTCTTCTTCATCTTCGTGAACCTCGACCGGGTCCTCGGAATCAACTTCTTCTTTCAGACACTGCCCGGGCTCATCATCACCTACCTGACCTTTACACTCCCGTTCTCGATCTGGATGCTTTCAGGCTTCTTCGACGGGATTCCACGCGACCTCGACGAGGCAGCCAAGGTCGATGGAGCGAACGTCGTGACGACCCTGTTCCGCATCATCATCCCCGTCGCGCGGCCCGGCATCGTGGCCGTCGCCGTCTACTCGTTCATGACGGCGTGGGGAGAGATCCTGTTCGCCTCTCAGATGACAAACGCGCAGACCAAGGTCCTGTCGATCGGCATGCAGGGCTACTCGAGCGAAGTCAGCGTCGCCTGGAATCAGATCATGGCGGCGTCCTTCACGGTGAGCGTCCCCGTGGTGGTGGTGTTCCTGCTGCTGCAGCGCTACATCATCGCCGGGCTGACCTCAGGGTCAGTCAAGTAGACCGCCCAGTACCCGTACCACCCACCCACCTCACCAGAAGGGCAAGAGAATGACACAAGCAACAATCGAGAAGCGGACGCTCGGACGCACCGGCGTCGAAGTCACAAGACTCGGATACGGCACCATGGAATTGCGGGGCGAGCGAATCTGGGGTGGACGTCCCATCCGCGACGAGCAGGCCGACACGATCCTGAACGACGTCCTCGACTCGGGGATCAACTTCCTGGACACATCTGCGGACTACGGCAAGAGTGAGGAGTTGATCGGCAAGTTCGCGGGCTCGCGACGAGCCGAGTATGTGCTCACCACGAAGACCGGGTGCGAGGTCGTACCCGGCGAGGAGACAGACCAGACGCTGCACGACTTCTCGCGCGACCACATGCTCTCGAACATCGAGAACAGCCTCCGCCTGTTGAGGACCGACCATCTTGACTTCGTGCAGTTGCACAACCCGACCGTCGAACAGGCGGAGACCTCGAAGGTCATCGACACGATGCGGGAGATCGTCGCGAACGGGCAGGCAGGCGCGTTCGGGATCTCGTCCCGTTCTCCTGATCTGCGAACTTTCGTCGAATGGGACGTCTTCGATGTCTTTCAGATCCCCTACTCGGCGCTGGAGCGAGCGCACGAGAATCTGATCACTCGCGCGCACGAGACCGGAGCGGGAGTCATCGTCCGCTCCGCAGCCCCACGGTCGTCTGTCGGCGGAGGGCTCGGTAAGGAGGACCGCTGGGCTACCTGGCAGCAGGCCGGCCTTGAGGAGCTCCTCGAACCCGGCGAGAGTCGCGCGCGCTGGATGCTGAGGTACCTGCTCAGCCACCCGCACATCGACACCGTGATCATAGGGACGATCAACCCTGACCACCTCCAGGAGAACCTCGCCGATCTCGCGGCGGGGCCCCTGGCGGCCGACGTGTATGCCGAAGCGAAGCTTCGGCTAGACAGGGCGGGACGGACACCCGAGGACGCATAGGAGCGTCGGCGTGGCAGTCGGTCAAGATGCAGGCTGCCACGCCTCGCACCAACAACTGCGATCACACGCGGAGTGAGAGTGATGTCAGAAGTCCGTGAGCGGCACGGAGTCAGAATCGTCGGTCTGGAACATCTCGGGCCAGTACCTCAGCACGCTTGCGCGCCACCCCGCCATTGGATCGTCGCGACGGCAGATCTCGATCAGGCCCGTGCCACCGATGTGGTCGCCGATATGCCCGGCTGTCGACCGGGAGCGTCAGCGAACTTCTCGAAGATTCTGACGTGCAGACAGCGATCAACCCCATCGTCCCCAAATCGCACGCTGAAGTGGCGCTGGGTGCGCTGGACCACGGCAAGAACGTCTGCGGGGAAAAGCCGCTCGCCGCATCAGTTACGACAACATCGACATCGCAGCGGCGAACGACCGGGGCCATTCTCGTCTGCCACACTCCGGATGTCCTCACCGACGCCACAGCCGATCTGACTATGGCGCTGTTGCTGGCCGTCGCTCGCCGCATCCCTGAGAACGACCGCTACCTTCGTGACGGCGGCAAAATTCTCTGGCGGCTCGAGCAACCGCTGATGGGACGAGATGTGTCGGGCGCGACGATCGGCATCGTGGGTGCGGCAAGATCGGCACCGCGGTTGCCCGACGCGCAGCCGCGTTCGGCATGCGCGTCATCTACACAAGCAGGTCCGCGTGGAACGCGAACGCCGCAACAGAGTTGGGTGCGCGACGAGTCCACCTCGACGATCTTCTCGCTTCTGCAGACTTTGTGAGCCTTCACGTGCCTCTGACGGATCAGACGCGCGAGATGATCGATGCTCGCGCGCTCTCACTGATGAAGCCAACCAGCGTCCTTCTCAATACATCACGCGGGGCACTTTGAATCGGCCTGACTTTCGTTCCGTTCTTCAAGTAAGGATGGAACACGATGAACAGGAAGTATTCGCCGGAGATGCGTGAGCGGGCGTTGCGGATGCTCGCGGAGACGCGCCCGTCGCACCCGACGATGATGAGTGCGGTGCGACATGTGGCAGGGCTGCTGGGGATGAGTCCGGAGACGCTGCGGTTGTGGCAGCGCCGCTACGAGGTTGACGCGGGCGTGAAGCTCGTGCTGACCACGGATGCGGCCGCGGAGATTAAGCGGCTGCAGAAGGAGAACGCCGAGCTGCGCAAGGCCAACGAGATCCTCAAGGCTGCGAGTGTGTTTTTCGCGAAGGAGCTCGACCGCCCCTGACCGAGATGATCCGGTTCATCGAGGAGTACCGGGATCGTTTCGGGGTCGAGCTCATCTGCCGGGTCCCGTCGAGGCGACCACCAGCGTTCCACGCGGCCATATCGAGCGTCTGCATAGGCAGGATCTCCGACCGCAGCGTGGCTGCAACGTTCCAGCCGACGATGCGTCTCGAGTAGACGTCGGTGACGAATGCCACGTAGGCGAACCCGGACCAGGTCGCGACGTCGGTCACGTCCCAGACCCAGAGCCGCCTGGGCGCCGGCGCGACGAACTTGCGATTGACGAGATCGCTCGGCAGCACCGTCGACCTGTCCGGTCGCGTGGTGAACACTCGCTTCGGCTTCCGGACGCCTCGCACTCCTGCAATGCGCATGAGGCGTTCCGTCTGGGTATGGATGGTAGCGGGGTTCACGTTCGGTTTCTGGTTGTAGTCGAAGTCGCCAACCATTTCTGACGCGGGAACCCGGCACCGGCGACGCGACGGATCGTGGACCGCCTATCCCGGTCATCGCACTCGGCGAGCAGCAGTTCCGCGAGGACCCCCGGTAGGTGAGTTGCTCCCACTCTGCCGCGCGGGTCGCTTCCTCGAGGACCGCCCGGATGGTGGGAAGCCGGAGTCGCCGGCAGGCCTGATCGACGGCCGCGGCCGCCGTTTCGGAGGTCATGCCGCCACTCGCCGGCGTCCCGAGCGGCCGCCGAGGCAGTCGACCCCTTGAGCGCACCGGGTTTGTGGCGGAGGACTTCGAGGTAGTGATCGAGCTGGATCGACTCGCCGCCGCGGGCGACGACCCGTTCATGTCGGGCGACTGGGGTGCGGCCGTCGAAGACGACCAGCTCGGTCGCGCGCAGCGAGACACGCACCTGCCGGCCGACCAGCCGGGCCGGGACTGAGTAGCGGGCCATTCGCACCGTGATCATGCTCGACCGCTCCACCCGCGGATGCAGCACCAGGCCAGGGTCGAACCGATCTACCGGCAACGGCGCCAACGCTGCCCTGTTGGCCTCGAAGTCGCGGGCAACCGTGGTCGTCTTCCCGGCGATGCGGTGATGATCGTCTCTGGCGTCCCAACCGCGGAGCCGCTCGCTGAGTTCGTCGAGGGAGTCGGTGACCGGCATCGGCGACAGCCACGTCCGGCGGGACCGACCCACGTCGCCTTCCACATCGCCCTTCTCGTGCGCGCCCTCGATGCCGGGCAGGCAGGAGTAGCCATCCTCCTCCGTGTTCTCGCGGGGGACAGATCGGCAGGGTTCTGGTCACCCGACGAGTCGCCCCATCTCGAACGTGCCCGCGGGGACGATCGCCTGATCGACGCTGTGACGACCCGTCATCGACAAGCGCACATCACCGGCGGCCGGCGCGCGGATGGTCAGGAATTGAGAACGGCGGGCGCTCCGCATGCACACTCGGAGCCGTAGCCTGCGTCCCCGAGAAGTTGCCGCTTTCGCACTCATGCAGACCCGCTCATGCCGATCGCCAGCCGGCCATCGATCGAGGGGGCGACGCGCGCATCCGACAGCAGTGTCGATTCCAGGGACCGAAGCCAGCTCAGCCATAGGTCGAGCTGAGTGATACCGGAATAGTGACTGGCGTCGCCAACGAGGATGAGGACATCGGGGTCGATCCCGGCGGAGTTCTCACCCAGGGTGAATGATCGGTCGCGGTTACGATAGCGGCGAATCTGCTCTTCCCGAAATGCGATCTCGGTAGCGACCTGATCGCGTAGCGCGCTCGGATGGATCGGGCCGAGAAGGGTGAACCGCGCCAGGAAGTCCGGTTCCTGCCACCGCGCGGGCGGCTCGTACGGGGCGGCTGCCGCTTCGCGAAGCCGTGCGATACCGGCGTCGGTGAGGAAGTACACCTTGGCCGCAGGGCCGCCGCGCTGCTCCTTCCGAAAATCGACCAAACCCTGCCGCTCAAGGACACGCAAGGCGCGGTAGATGTGTGCCTGGTCGGCGTTGGCCCGGAAGAAGATGCCCTCAACATCGAGCCATTTCTTCAGGTCGTAGCCGCTGCGCGCATTCTGGGCGAGCAGGGCCAGGAGGATCTCCTCGATCGTCATGTTCACCGCCTTTCGAAGGACCGTTGACTCGGGATCTCCAGTATATGCCTTGTCGCATAGCACGCAAGCAATGCGCGCACTCCAAGTTCGTGCGATCCGGTGCGGACTGATTGATTCTCGTGGCTTGACATCAACGCGGGGATGAGTCACTATCAGACGAATCCACTAAGGGACGAGTCCACTAGTTAGCCTTCAGAGGCATCCAAGCTGGTGCCCACAAACCGCAATCCATTCGAAGGAGAATGACGTGCATCGTCGCATATCCCGACCGCTCTCGCGGATCCTGAAAACCGTTGCCGCTCTTGCTGTCGCCGGAGTCGCCCTCGCCGGATGCTCCGGTGGCGGAATCTCCGGCTCCGCATCATCGGCTGGGGGTGGCACTCTCACCATCGCCGCTGTGTTCGACAACAACTCGTTTGATCGCGGAGCGCTCGAGATCGGCCATCGCGTCCACTTCTGGATGCCGGTCTACGACACTCTCCTCGTTCTCGACCCGCAAGCTGAGATCCAACCGAACTTGGCCACCGACTGGGCCTACAACGAGGACAACACCATCCTCAACCTCACGCTGCGGGACGATGTCACGTTCACCGACGGCACGCCCTTCGACGGCGAGGCTGTGAAGGCGAACCTCGAGTACCTCAAGGCCAGCACAGGCCAGAACTCCTATATGGCCGCGTCGATCGAACAGGTCGAGGTGGTGAGCTCGACCGAGGTCAACCTCCGTCTCAGTGCTCCCGACCCAGGCCTCCTCGGATATCTGACTGTCGTGGGAGGTGCCATGGCCAGCCCCGAGAGTCTCGGTGCCGGCGATGCGGCCACCACGGCTGTCGGCAGCGGTCCGTACACGCTGACCGAGGCTACTCCCGGCAGTCAGTACGTCTACGAGCGCAACGAGGACTATTGGAACACCGAGGAATTCCCTTATGACGAAATCGTGGTGAAGCCGATCGCCGACCCGACGGCACGCCTCAACGCGCTGAAGTCCGGCCAGGCCGATGTCGGCGTGGTGAACTCCACGCAGGCGGCTGAGGCGGAGGGCGGCGATCTGACGGTCGAGCGCTACCCGACCGACTGGCAGGGACTGTTCCTGAATGATCGCAACGGCACGATGGTTCCCGCCCTCGCTGACGTGCGCGTGCGGCAGGCGATCAACCTCGTCTTCGACAAGGAGTCGATCCTCAAGAACCTCTCGCGCGGCGAGGGCGAAGTCACGTCCCAGACGTTCAACACGCTCAGCGAGGCGTACGTGGCAGATCTCGACACGGCATACGAAATCGATCTGGAGCAGGCGAAGGATCTGATGGCGGAGGCCGGCTACGAAGACGGCTTCGCGGTGACGATGCCCGACCTCGCGCAGTTCCCGCAGGTCGCGCCGATCATCGAGCAGCAGTTGGCTCAGATCGGGATCGTTGTGACCTTCGAGAAGGTCGCCGCCGACGCCACGATCGCCGAGGTGCTCTCCGGCAAGTACCCGATGTTCTGGTTCTCGCTCGGCAGCCAGAGCGCGTGGCAGGACTTCCGCAAGTTCGCCTTCCCCACCTCGCCGTGGAACACGTCGAAAGTGGACGACCCGGGGATGACCTCGCTCCTCGAGACCGCTCAGTTCGCCACCGGCGACGAGCAGGCCAGTGCCTTCCAGGCGGTCAACGACTATCTCGTCGACCGGGCCTGGATGGCCCCGTGGTTCCGTGCCAACACGATCTTCGTCACGGCCACCGATGTCGACGCGACGCCGCAGGCGTGGAACGTCGTGCCCTGGATCCGGAACTTCGCGCCCGCGTCCTGATCGCGGTGGGGGCGGCGTACCCGAGCCGCCCCCACCCCAACCAAGAGCAGAGAAATGCTGTCATTCTTCATTCGCCGGATTCTTGCCGGCATAGTCCTGGTATTCGTGATCTCCACGGTGACGTTCCTTCTCGTGTACTCGACGGCCTCTGATGTGGCCCGCAATGTGCTGGGCGAAAACGCCACCGAGGAGCAGGTCGCGGCAAAGACGAGCGAGCTCGGCCTCGATCGCCCGCTGGTCACGCAATACTTCGACTGGCTCACGCACGCGTTGCAGGGCGACTTCGGCGTCTCGTGGTTCACGAGCGAGCCGGTCGCGCAGATGGTCTCGAACCGGATGCCTGTGACTCTCTCGATGGTCATCCTTGCGGTGGCGTTCACCGCCGTGATCAGCGCCGTCCTGGGCGTCACGGCGGCCGTGCGAGGCGGCGCCATCGACCGAGTGCTGCAGTTCGTCTCAATCATCGGCTTTTCGCTTCCCAACTTCTGGGTCGCACTGATGCTCGTCATCGTCTTCGCGCTCACGCTCCGGCTCTTCCCCGCGACTGGTTATGTTCCGTTCGAGCAGGACCCGTCTGCGTGGGCGCTCAGCCTGGTGCTCCCCGTGACCGCCCTCGTCATCGGTGGCATAGCATCGGCTGCCCAGCAGATCCGCGGTGCCTTCATCGACGTTCTCGAGCACGACTACATCCGGACCCTGGAAGCCCGCGGGATCAGCCGACGCTCGGTGCTGCTGCGTCATGTCTTGCGCAACGCCGCGCCGCCGGCGCTCACCGTCCTCTCCCTGCAGTTCATCGGACTGCTCGGTGGCGCCGTAGTCATCGAGCGCATCTTTGCCATTCCCGGGCTCGGAACCCTTACCGTCAACTCCTCTATCCAGGGCGATATCCCCGCGATCATGGGCATCGTGGTGGCGATGGTCATCGTGGTCGTGATCGTGAACCTGATCATCGACCTCGCCAACGGATGGATCAACCCGAAAGCGAGACTTCAGTGACCGGTGCACCCTCGACCGTCGCGGTCGTCACGGCCGCCAAGCCGCACGTCTCCCTCACGCGCAGCGTGCTGCGCAACCCGCTCGGCCTCACGGCGATCATCACGCTGCTGTTCGTCATCCTGCTGAGCATCTTCGGACCGATCTTCATGCAGCACTCGCCGACCGAGGTGCGCATCGACCTGATCCTCGCCGCTCCCGGTGGGGAATACCTGCTGGGTGGCGACAGCGCGGGACGCGACATCGCCAGCCGTCTCGTCTCGGGTGGGCGCAACACGCTCATCGGAGCCCTGATCGCCGTGTCGATCGCGCTGATCGTCGGCACGACGTCGGGTCTCATCGCGGGGTACTTCGGTAAGTTCTTCGACAGCGTGTCGAGCTGGATCGCCAACGTGATCCTGGCGCTGCCGGCCATGATCGTCCTCCTGGCGCTGTACCAGTCGCTGGGCGGATCGGTGTACGCCAGTATGGCCGTATTCGGCGTCATGCTCTCGCCCGGCTTCTTCCGGCTCACCCGCAACCAGGTCATCTCCGTGAAGAACGAGCTCTACGTCGACGCGGCCCGCGTGGCCGGACTGAGCAGTGGCCGTATCATCGGCCGGCACATCCTGCGCGTCGTGCGGTCACCCATCATCATCCAGACCGCCATCGTCGCAGGCATCGCGATCATCATTCAGTCGGGGCTGGAGTTCCTCGGCCTCGGAGACCCCAGTACCCCGACGTGGGGTGGCATGCTCCAGGATGCGTTCGCGAACATCTACATCGCCCCCCTGTCGGTGCTGTGGCCGGGCATCATGATCTCGATCACGGTGGCCGCGCTCGTGCTCCTCGGCAACGCGATCCGCGACGCCCTCCAGGGACGCCGCGTCGCAGGAGCCATCCGGCTCTCGCCGAAGGCGGCGACGCTGGAGAAGCCGGCCGGTGAAGGCGATGCGTCGGTGCTGCTCTCGGTGCGCGGACTCAGTGTGGCCTACGGCTCGATCGCAGACCCCACGGTTGTCGTGCACGACGTCGGCTTCGACATCCGCGACGGCGAGATCGTCGGCGTCGTCGGCGAATCCGGGTCGGGCAAGACGCAGTCGGCCTTCTCCATCCTCGGACTGCTTCCTCGGGGCGGTCGGGTGGCCGCTGGGTCGATCCTCTTCGAAGGAACCGAACTCGCCGGTGCCGACCGCACCGTGTTCCAAGCTATGCGCGGCAAAGAGATCGCCTACGTGCCGCAGGAGCCGATGAGCAACCTCGACCCGTCGTTCCGCATCGGCTTCCAGCTCGTCGAGCCCATGGTGACGGTGCTCGGCATCTCGAAGCGCGAGGCCAAGAAGCGGGCACTCGCACTCCTGTCACGCGTCGGCATCCCCGATCCGCAGCGCACTTTCAACGCCTACCCGCACGAGATCTCGGGCGGCATGGCGCAGCGCGTGCTCATCGCGGGCGCGGTGTCGTGCAACCCGAGGCTGCTGATCGCCGACGAGCCCACCACGGCGCTCGACGTCACGGTGCAGGCCGAGGTGCTCGACCTCCTGCGGGAGCTGCAGTCGGAGTACGGCATGGGAGTCATGCTCGTGACCCACAACCTCGGCGTCGTAGCCGATATCTGCGATCGGGTGGTCGTGATGCAGCACGGCCGAGTCGTCGAGCAGGGCACCGTGCACGAGATCTTCCAGGAGGCGAAGGATCCGTACACGCGGATGCTGCTCGACTCCACCCTCGACGACGTCGATGCGCGAGGCGAACTCGTCTCGGCCGAGAAGGGAGCGTAGTCATGACCAAGCTCAACCGGGGTGACATGCTCCTTGACGCGCGCGAAGTGGTTGTCGAGTTCCCCGTGAAGGGATGGCGCAAGCCGCCGTTCCAGGCACTGCACGGCGTCTCCATCGACATCCGGCAGGGCGAGACTCTCGGACTCGTCGGGGAATCGGGATCAGGCAAGACGACGCTCGGCCGTGCGGTACTCGGGCTGGTTCCCGTCACGCGTGGATCGATCGAGTTCGCGGGACGGAACATCTCCGCACTCTCGCCGCGGGAGCGCCGCGCGATGGCGACCGACATCCAGGTGGTGTTCCAGGATCCGTACAGCTCGCTGAACCCGGCCATGACCGTGGGTGACATCCTCAGCGAGCCGCTCTCCACGCAGCGCGCGACGCGCGAGGACGCCCGTCGGCGGGTTGGTGAACTGCTCGCGGCCGTCAACCTTCCGGCGGACGCGGCGAGCCGCTATCCGCGTGAGTTCTCGGGCGGGCAGCGCCAGCGCATCGCGACCGCGCGTGCTCTGGCGCTCGAGCCCGAGCTCATCGTCTGTGACGAGCCAGTGTCGGCCCTGGACCTGTCAACCCAGGCGCGGGTACTCGACCTCCTGATCGAGATCCAGGAGCGCACGGGGGTGTCGTACCTGTTCATTTCGCACGACCTCTCGGTGGTCCGAGCAATCAGCCACCGTGTGGCGGTGATGTATCGAGGCGACATCGTCGAAGTCGGCGCGGGAGACAAGCTCACCTCCGACCCCGACCACGAGTACTCGAAGAAGCTCCTGATGGCCGCACCCATCGCCGACCCGGTGATGCAGCGCGACCGCCGCGAGGAGCGGCGCCGTTTTTTCGAGGCGCAGATGATCACCGTGCAGCAGGAAGAGGTCATGTGATGCGCGCGATCGTTGTGATGTTCGACAGCCTCAACCGCCGGCTGCTGCCGGGATACGGCAACACCGACGTCGACGCACCGAACTTCGAGCGTCTCGCGACGCGGACCGCGACCTTCGATCAGTGCTACGCCGGCAGCATGCCCTGCATGCCAGCACGACGTGAGCTGCATACGGGGCGCTACAACTTCCTGCACCGGTCCTGGGGGCCTCTTGAACCGTTCGACGATTCGGTCCCCGAGATGATGAAGAAGGCTGGCGTCTACACCCACCTCGTCACGGACCACCAGCATTACTGGGAGGACGGCGCGGGCACCTATCACAACCGGTTCAACACGTACGAGTTCTTCCGCGGTCAGGAGGGCGACCTCTGGAAGGGGCATGTCGCGGACCCGGACGTGCCCGCGACGCTCAACCCGCGCCATTTCCTCGCCAGGCAGGACTTGATCAACCGGATGTACCTGCGGGACGAGGCAGACCACCCGCAGACCCTCACGTTCGACGCGGGTCTCGAATTCATGAAGGCGAACCTTGAAGAGGACCGCTGGCTACTGCACCTCGAAACGTTCGATCCACACGAGCCGTTCTTCAGCTACGACCGCTATCGCGAGCAGTATGGACTCGAGGAGGGCGGCGTCGTGTTTGACTGGCCCTCTTACCGCCGCGTCACCGAGTCGCACGAGGAGATGGAGCTCGCCCGCCGCTCGTACTATGCGCTCGTCTCCATGTGCGATCGGTCGCTCGGCCGCGTTCTCGACTTCATGGACGACAACGCCATGTGGGACGACACGATGCTGATCGTCTGCACCGACCACGGGTTCCTGCTCGGCGAGCACGGGTGGTGGGGCAAGTCCGTCATGCCTTGGTACGACGAGACGATCCACACACCGCTCTACATCTGGGACCCGCGGGCGGGTGTCCAGGGCGAACGCCGTGAGAGCCTCGTGCAGACGATCGACCTCGGGCCGACCCTGCTGGAATACTTCGAGCTCGAGCGCACAGACGACATGCACGGGCGACCCCTCGTCGACGTTGTCAGGGCTGACACCCCCGTGCGCGAGGGAGCGCTGTTCGGCGCGCACGGCGGTCACGTCAGCGTCACCGACGGACGCTATGTCTACATGCGGGCGTGCAGCGATGAGACCAACACTCCGCTCTTCGAGTACACCCTCATGCCGACTCATATGCGCAGCCGCTTCTCCGTGGACGAGCTGCGGCACGCGGAGCTCGTCGACGGCTTCGACTTCATGAAAGGCGTGCCCGTCCTCAAGATCCCTGCGTGGACCCTCGGGAATCCATGGGAGTTCGGCACCCTGCTGTTCGATCTGGAGACGGACCCCGACCAGACCACGCCGCTACGCGACGACGAGCTCGAGCTGCGGATGGCGGAGCTGCTGGTGGGATTGATGCGTCACAACGATGCTCCGGCCGACCAGTTCGAACGGCTCGGGCTGCCCGCCAGGGGTCCGCTGGCTGTCGAGCACCTGCAGGTGGAGCGGCAGTGGGGGCAGGCGGAACGGTCGCGTCAAGCGGCCGCCCGCCGTGAACATTTCCCCGACGGGTCCATCCTCACCTCGACCCCGGTCCGCGAGCTGCTCGCCGACGACCGTCGGCGCGAGGTCATCCAGGAGCTGATTCCCCAATTGGCTTCGCCGTTCATCGTCGGCTTCGCGGGCGGAGAGTCCCTCCTCCTCGCGGCGGCGGCCGTGCCGGGAGTGACCGGTGATCAACTCGTCGAGCTCGCGTCAGAGCTGGGCTCGGCGGACGCGGTGTACGACGGCTGAGACGTCAACGCCCGCTGACAACAACACACAGAGTGAGGAATTCGTTGGCCGAGGATCTGTACACAAACGAGACCTTCACCGACCTCCTCGAGCGTTTGACGCTGGAGGAGAAGGTGCAGTTGCTGACAGGTCGTGATTTCTGGACGACGTGGCCGATTGAGAAGATCGGGCTGCGGCGGATCTTGGTGTCGGACGGACCGAGCGGCGTACGCGGTGAGGTGTGGGACGAGCGGTCGCCGTCGCTGAATCTGCCGTCGGCGACGGCGTTGTCGTCGTCGTGGGACCCCGCGATGGCGGCCCGCTATGGGGCTGCGGCTGCGGTGGAGGCGCGGCGCAAGGATGTGGACGTGGTGCTGGGGCCGACGATCAATCTGCATCGATCTCCGCTGGGTGGCCGGCATTTCGAGGCGTTCAGCGAGGACCCGGTGCTGACGGCCGCACTCGCCGCAGCGTATGTGCGGGGCGTGCAGGAGAACGGGGTCGGTGCGACGCCGAAGCACTTCGTCGCGAACGATTTCGAGACCGAGCGGTTCACCGCCGACGTCAAGGTCGACGATCGGACGCTGCGAGAGGTCTACTTGCGGGCGTTCGAGGACGCGATCGTGCAAGAGCGGGCGTGGCTGGTGATGAGCGCGTACAACTCGATCAACGGCGCGACCGCCTCTGAGAATGAGTTGTTGGAGACGCCGCTGAACAGCGAGTGGGGCTTCGACGGTGTGGTTATCAGCGACTGGACCGCGGTGCGCAGCATCGAGAGTGCGAAGCATTCGCAGGATCTTGCGATGCCCGGCCCCGAGGGCCCGTGGGGCGACGCGCTGGTGGAGGCGGTTCGCAGCGGCGACGTCGACGAGGCGGCGATCGACCGCAAGGTTGTGCGTATTCTGCGGCTCGCCGCGCGGGTCAGTGCGCTGGAGGGCTTCGAACCCGTATCGGTGGAGCCGGTCCACCGCGAGGACGGCGTTGCATTCGCTCGCGAAGCCGCGGCGGATGGCTGCGTCCTCGTCGCCAACGATGGCATCCTTCCGCTCTCGACGCCCGCGCGGATCGCGGTCATCGGGCACAATGCCCGCCACGCCCGCACGCAAGGCGGCGGCAGCGCGACGGTGCTGCCGGAGCGCGTCGTGTCGCCGGTCGACGGCATCCGCAACGCGTTTCCCGACGCAGAGGTCACCTATTCGATAGGCGCGATTGTGCAGGAAGGTGTCGCCGAGCTCGACCGCGACGCGATGCGCAACCCTGTCACCGGCGAGGTCGGCGCCCGAGTTGAGATGCTCGACGACGAGGGCGAAGTGATCTTCGCGGAGGATCGGCTGGCCAGCGGCTTGGTCTACTTCGGCGGCGATGCCCCGATCGCCGCGATGTCACGGCTTGTCTTCGAGACCGACTACACACCGACCGAGTCCGGCCACTCGCGGTTCGGATTCGCTGCCGTCGGTACCGGCCGGGTGTTTGTGAACGGTGTGCTGCGCGAGGAGCGCACCGTGCAGGCGATCGGCGATGACCTCGGCGCCGCCTTCCTGGCACCGCCCGCGATATCGGTTCCCGTCGACTTCGTAGCCGGCACGACCGTGCGGTTGCGGGTGGAGTTCCTGCCCATTCGGCTCGGGGGTTTCGAGAACGCGCTGAGCCTTAGCGTGGGCACTGAGCCGGCCGACGTCGACGCCGACGAGCTCATCGCAGAGGCCTCCCGTGCCGCCGAGAACGCCGACGTCGCAATCGTGGTCGTGGGTACGAACTCGCGCGTGGAGTCGGAGGGTTACGACCGCACCGACCTGTCGCTGCCCGGCAGGCAGGACGACCTGGTCCGTGTCGTGCTGGCCGCCAACCCGCGCACGGCGGTGCTCGTCAACTCCGGCGCCCCGGTGCTGCTCCCGTGGCGGCAGGAGGCGGCGGCGCTCCTGCTGACCTATTTCGGCGGGCAGGAGTACGGCTCCGCGATCGGCGACATCCTCACCGGCGCTCGCGAACCGGGTGGCCGACTGCCCACCACGTGGCCTGTAGAGCTGGACGACCTGCCCATCTCGGACGTGACGCCTCACGACGGCGTCATCACCTACGACGAGGGCATTCACATCGGCTATCGCGCGTGGCTGCGTGCCGGCACGCACCCGGCCTACCCGTTCGGGTTCGGCCTGGGCTACACCACGTGGAGCATCGCCGGTGCGTCGGTCAGCGACTTCGCCGGCGATACGGCGACCGTGGCCGTCAGCGTGCAGAACACCGGCACCCGGGCTGGCAAGCAAGTCGTCCAGGTCTATGCGTCCCGTCCCGACTCCGTCGTCGAGCGTCCCGTGCGGTGGCTCGTCGGCTTCGCCGTCGTTCGCGCGGATGCCGGAGCCACGGTGTCTGCCAACGTCGTGGTTCGCAAACGCGACCTGGCCTACTGGGACGGCGAATGGCGCTACGAACCCGGCGAATATACACTCCACATCGGCTCCGATGTCATCAACATCGCCAGCACGGCGACGATTCGCCTCGGACTCAGCTGATCGAACGCGTCGTGCGAAAAGATGTCGCCGGCTCGCAGAGCCACGAAGATCGGTCCAAGGCGGCGGCGACCGGGCTGCCAGCTGTATGCGCGGCGTATCACAGCGCCTTGGGTGGTGTCGAAGGCGCTCATCCCGGCGGCGAACAGGATTCGCAGGGTGAGCGCCGCCCACCAAGGCACGGCTCCGAAGGTGGCGGCACCCGCGAGCGTGAGCAGTCCGATCTCCGTCGCCGTGTCGAAGCCGAGACCGAGCAGCGCACCGCGATCGTCGCGGCTCTGGCGCACCTCGACTCGGCTGCGACGTGGGGTCACCCTCCGCCGGGAGTTCGGAATGAGCCGTCGCGACATCGCCGACGCCGCGGCATGGGCGGCGGAAGTGGTGCTGGATCCCGTTCGATCCCGCGTCGGCTGAGGCGGGATCCGGTCGCCGCCCCGGCCGGCGACGTATCCGCCGGTCACGGAGCTGCGCCCTCGGTGTCGTAACGTCGAGGTGTGAGGCGCAGCGGTATCTACGTGGAGACGACGATCGCCGCCGACCTCGAGGCGGTGTGGACAGCCACGCAGGTTCCGGAGCACCACGTCCGGTGGGATGTGCGGTTCACACGGATCACTCCGACGGGGCTGACGGAGGCCGGTGCCACGGCCTTCGCGTACGAACGGCGGGTGCCGTTCCACCGCATCAGCGGCACCGGTGTGAGCATCGGCGAGAAGCAGCGCGCGGACGGCGCACGCACCTCCGCGCTCCGGTTCCACACGCGCGATCCGCTGTCGCCGATCCGCGAGGGGCGCGGGTACTGGCGCTACGTCCCGCAGGACGGCGGGATCGCCTTCCTCACCGGCTACGACTACACCCCCGGATGGGGAGTGCTGGACGTCGTCGTCCGCCCCGTCCTGGGCTGGGCCACGGCCTGGAGCTTCGACCGGCTGCGCATCTGGCTCGAGACCGGGGTCCCGCCGGAGCGCTGGCCGCTGTGGAGCGTGCTGTGGTGGTGGCGACCGGATCGACCTCGCGCCGGCCGCTGCCGTCGCACGCCGGCGTCTGGCCGGCGCCGTGCGGACCATCTGCAGAACGCGCCGGTGACCCTGGCCGCTCTGCCCGACCCCGGAGCACCCGCATGACCTCCATCTTCGAGCGGGCGCTCGGCGACGACTTCGACCGCCTGCATCCCATGATGAAGCGACGGTTCGGCGTCGGTCTGGACTCCGCGGAGGCGTGCGTGGGCAGGGGAGTGATGACGACCATCCGGCGCGGGCCGTGGTGGACGATCCCGTTCCTGCAGATCGGGCGCCTGCGGAACATCCTGATCCCCGACATCGGTGCCGACGTCCCGTTCGTCATCGAGAACTACCCCTACCGCGACCCGCTCGGCCGCGAGACCGTCACCTTCGTCCGCGAATACCGCATCGGCGCGCACCGGCGCAGATTCGACGCCACGATGATCCTCGACGAGGACCGGATCGTGGACTACCTGGGCACGCACCAGCACCTCGCGGTCGATCTGCGGCTGAGCGCGGACGAGGACGGCGGGCTGCTGCTCACATCGGGTGCGCAGCGGTTCTACGAAGGCCCGATCGGCTTCCGGTTCCCGATGCTCTTCAGCGGACGCGCGCGCTTGCGCGAATACTTCGACGACGCCGACCAGCGGTTCCACGTCGACCTCGAAGTCCACAACCGCTGGTTCGGGTTCCTGTTCGGCTATCGCGGCAGCTTCGACTGCGAGTGGATGCCGGCCACCGACGCTCCGGAACGCCTCAAACCGCGCCGGCACGAAGCTCGGGTCTGAGACGCGCCGCCCTCGCTGCGTTGCGGCCCTGGCGCCAGCCTCGGCGTCACGCGCTCGCGCACGCAGGTGACCTTCACCCACGATGGTCTCACCGCCGAGGACGAGTGCTATGACGTGTGCACTAACGCGTGGGGCATGTTCGTCGACGGGAGCCTCAAGGCGCTCATCGATACGGGGGCAGGGGCGCCGTACATCTTCGGCGGCGACGAGGCGCTGACCACCGAGGATCACGACGAGCTGCACCGTCAGGTGGCGGCCGCGGCTGCGAGCAAGGCGGTCTGACCACCCGTGCCGGTCCCGCCGGTCGCATCGTCGACGTGAGTCGCCGGCACCCGGGCGTGTATCGCCCCGGTGTCGGCGGCTCCCGTTACGGTGAGACGCGGAGGGGACATGAAGACGAAGAGACTTGCCCGCACCTCGTCGCGACTGCCGCGTCGAGGTCACGTGCTGGTGGCCATCACGGTGGTCGACGAGAACGGATTCACCTCCCAGTACGAGACGGTGGAAGCGCCTGTCGGTGCGCTCCGTGAGGGCGTGGCCGCGATCCATCTCGCTGCGGTCGAGGCAGGGGCCGACGCCGACTCCGCGTCCGCCTGACTTCGCGGCATCCGCGCTTGTGCGCTGCTTTCGTGCGTCCTAGAATCGAACATAGATTCGACGAAGGAGAGCGACATGCGTATGGCTTCCCGAGAGGATGTTCAAGTCTGGTGCGAGCGCGAGCGGCCGGTGCGCCTGGTGGTCGAGGGGGAGCGGTGGCGCATCATCGACACGCCGACGCGATGCGACGGCGGGCGGCTGTTCCAGAGCTGGCGGTTCACCGCCCGCAGTGATGTGGATCACCGGACGCGCGTCATGGATGTCGAAGAGGTGGACGGGCACTGGATGCTCGTCGCGTCCTGGGAGTGATCCGGGGAGCGTCGAACCGCTCCGCGGATCCGTGGATGAGAAGTTCCGCAGAACTTCTCACTGTGATGGCCGTAGCGCCCCTTGAAACATGAATCGTGTGTCAGGTATCGTCCCGCAGAGCGGCTTCCCCGAGCCGCTTCCGCGCTCTACAAGGAGGTACCAGCGCATGGCATCCACCCAGGAGTCCCCCGCGCCGATGAGGCAATCGAGTCTGCGGCGGGTCGTCACGGCATCGATGGCCGGCACCGTCGTCGAGTGGTACGAGTTCTTCCTCTACGCCACCGCGGCGACGCTCGTGTTCAACAAGATCATGTTCCCGCCGTCGGACGACCCGTATGCGCCGATCATCGCGGCGTTCGTGACGTACGCGGTCGGCTTCATCGCCCGCCCGCTCGGCGGCATCGTGTTCGGCCATTTCGGCGACAAGTACGGCCGCAAGAAGCTCCTCCAGCTCGCCATCATCCTGGTCGGCGTCGCCACGTTCCTGATGGGGTGCCTGCCCACATTCGACATGATCGGCTACTGGGCGCCGGCCCTCCTGGTCGCGCTCCGCTTCGCGCAGGGCTTCGCGGTCGGCGGTGAGTGGGGCGGTGCGATCCTCCTCGTCGCCGAGCACTCGCCCGACAAGACGCGCGGCTTCTGGGCGTCATGGCCGCAGGCTGCGGTCCCGATCGGCAACCTGGTCGCGACACTCGTCCTGCTGGTCCTCAGCCGTACCCTCACCGAGGAGCAGTTCCTCTCCTGGGGCTGGCGGATCGGCTTCTGGCTCTCCGTCGTGATCGTCGCCATCGGCTACTACGTCCGCACCCGTGTCACCGACGCGCCGATCTTCCTCGAGGTGCAGAAGGAGGTCGAGCAGTCGAAGGCGGTGCGCTTCGGCGTGGTCGAGGTGATCAAGCGCTACCCGCGGGGAGTGCTGACCGCCATGGGCCTGCGCTTCGCCGAGAACATCATGTACTACCTGGTCGTGACGTTCTCGATCACCTACCTGGCCGTGGCGCTCGAGGTCGACACCTCCGAGATCCTCGGGCTGCTCGTCATCGCCCATATCGTTCACATGATCGTCATCCCGCTCATCGGCGGTCTGACCGACCGGCTCGGCCGCAAGCCGGTGTACATCATCGGCACGATCGGCGCGGCGGCCTGGGGCTTCGTGGCCTTCCCGATGTTCGACACCCGCAACCCGGTGATCATCGTCGCGGCGATCAGCCTCGGCCTGTTCATCCACGCGTTCATGTACGCGCCGCAGCCCGCGATCATGTCGGAGATGTTCCCGACGCGGATGCGGTACTCGGGCGTCTCGCTCGGGTACCAGGTGACGTCGATCGTCGCCGGCTCGCTCGCACCGATCATCGCGACCGCTCTCCTGTCGAGCACCGGCTCGTACGTGCCGGTCGCCGTCTACCTGGCGATCGCGGCGGCGATCACGCTCGTCGCGGCGGTGTCGCTGCGCGAGACGAAGGGCTCGTCCCTGCACGAGCTCGACCGCCTCGACGAGGAGAAGCTGGCCGCCGAGAAGGTGACCGCCGACGCCTGACCGGTGCGAGAGACGAAGGAACGCCCCGCCACCTCGTGGCGGGGCGTTCACCGTCCTCGGCTGATCGAGCCGCCGAGATTAGACGCCCTTGCGTCTCGTCGGGACCGTCGCCGGCGTGCTGCGGAACACCAGCACCGTCGTGATGGCCAGGATCACGATGCCGATGGACTCGACGATGACGGTCTCGGGGACGAGCATCATGTCCCAGGACGAGGTGATGCCGAACAGCCCCACCGTCAGCGCGAGGATCAGGGCGAGCAGCGTGGCGATGAGGAACAGCAGGCTCAGCACCGTCGCCAGCTGCAGCAGCCGGCCGTGAAGCACCAGCATCCCGACTGCGAGCACCAGTGCGGCGATGGCATTGAGGACGAACATCACCCCCAGGATGCCGCCGGTGCCGTTGAAGACCAGGAACAGGTGGATGGCGCCTGCGGCGAGGAGGGCGATCGCGCTGAGGATGCGCATCGTCCAGAGCACGCGCCCGGCGGTATCGGTGGCTGCGGTCGTCATGGTGCTACCTGCTCTCCGGTGGAGGTGAGGTCGTCGAGGCCCTCTCGAGGGAAACGAGCGCGCGACCGCTGAGGTTCAACCGGACGAGCCACGTGACGTCGCGGCCGAACGACTCGAGCATCAGCAGCAGCGCCGCGGCCGCGACGGCCAGATTCGCCTCCGGCGGCAGCACCTGCGCCGCGACGATGGTCAGGGCGATGCCGCAGACGGCGGTGACGACCTTGCGCCAGTATCGCGGCGGCAACGTGCGGCGCATCCACGGCAGCCCCGCACCGGCGACCACGAACGCGTACCGCAGCAGGCCGATCGACAGCACCCACCAGCCGACGAACCTCACGTCGTACACGCACAGTACGAGCAGCAGGAACGCGTCGACCTCCATGTCGAATCGGGCGCCGAGTGCGCTCTCGCTTGCCGTCCGACGGGCGACGTACCCGTCGACACCGTCGAGCGCGAGAGCGCAGGCGACGAGTGTGACGAACAGCACGGTGGATGCCGCGCCCTCGACCGCCGCGCCCTCGAGCGCCGCGACGGTCAGTGCGGTGACGAGGCCGACGAGCATCGAGCGGGTCGCGGTCACCGCGTTCGCGGGTCCGAACCGAAGCGCGCCCCGACGGCGGAGCCCGACGGTCAGCAGCACGGTGGACACCATCAGGTAGGCGAGTCCGACCGCCACCGCCGTCGGCGACAGCGGGACGGCGGCTCCGATCGCGACCAGTCCGCCCGCCCCGGCCGCCACCCACCACCAAGGGACCCACTGAACCTTTTCCATGTGCGCTCCGTGTACTCCCTATGGCGGTCACGGGGGACACGACGCAGGTACCTGCCGCGGTTCATCCCGATCCTGAGGATGCCGCGCACGCATGGTGGACGATCGGCCCCGGGCAGGGCGAGTTCCGGTCGGAGCCGCTCCCCGGCCCGTCCGACAGCGAGGCATCGGTCCGGACGCTCTGGACCGGCGTGAGCCGCGGGACGGAGGGGCTCGTCGCGCGCGGTGAGGTGCCGGAGTCCGAGCGGGAGCGCATGCGGGCTCCGCTCCAAGGCGGAGACTTCCCGTTCCCGGTGAAGTACGGATACCTCAACGTCGGCATGGTGGACGACGGTCCGGCACAGCTCGTGGGGCGCACCGTGTTCGCCCTGGTCCCGCACCAGTCGCGCTACGTCGTCCCCGCCGAGGCGCTCGTCTCGGTGCCCGAGGGCGTTCCGCCCCGTCGCGCCGTGCTGGCGGGGGCGGTCGAGACGGCGGTCAACGTGCTGTGGGATGCCGCTCCGCTGATCGGCGACCGCGTCGTCGTCGTCGGCGCAGGCATGATCGGATGCGCCATCGCGCGCGTGGCGTGCGGCATCCCGGGCGTCGAGGTGACCCTCGTCGATGTCGACGCGGCGAAGGCGCCGCTCGCTCGAGCACTCGGTGCCGAGTTCGCCCTCGCCCCGGCCGACCCGCTGCCCGAGGCGGATGTCGTGATCGAGGCGAGCGGCAGCGGAGCGGGACTCGAGCTCGCCCTGCGGCTGGCGCCCACCGACGGAGAGGTGATCGTCGCGAGCTGGTACGGCAGCCGGCCGGTGCCGATCACGCTCGGCGCCGACTTCCACTCGCGGCGGCTCACGATCCGCTCCAGTCAGGTCGGCGCGGTGTCATCCCGCCGGCGGTCGACGCGCACGACCCGCGATCGCCTGGAGGTCGCCCTTCGGCTGCTGGAGGATCCGGCGTTCGACCTGCTGCTGGGCGGCACATCGTCCTGGCGGCAGCTGCCCGAGATCACGGCCGCACTCGCCGCGGGCACGGCCGGCGAACTCTGCCACACGATCGATTGGAGCACCGCATGACGTTCAGCGTCACCGTCCGCGACCACCTGATGATCGCCCACAGCCTGCGCGGCGACGTCTTCGGACCCGCGCAGCAGCTGCACGGCGCGACGTACCTCGTCGACGCCACGTTCCGCGCCGACGAGCTGGACGCCGACGGGGTGGTGGTCGACATCGGCCGCGCGGGCGACCTGATGCGCGAGATCGTCGGCGCGCTGACGTACCGCAACCTCGATGACGAGCCGGACTTCGACGGCGTCAACACCACGACGGAGCGGCTGTGCCAGATCGTGGGCGACCGGCTGGCGGCGCGCGTGCGCGACGGGGCCGTCGGCGCAGCGCGCCTGACGGGCATCGCGGTCACCCTCCACGAATCGCACGTGGCCTGGGCGTCGTACGAGGTGGCGTTGTGACGAGCGGACCCTCGGTCCGTTTCCTCGCCCCCGAAGGGGTCGACGATCCGCGTCGCGTGAGCGGCGGCAACGTCTACGACCGGCACATCCGCGACGGGCTGGCCGCGCGCGGCTGGACCGTCGAGGCTCTCGAGGTTGCGGATGCCGGGGAAGCGGCATCCGCTCTCCGCGGTGCAGACGACGACACGCTGGTGCTCGTGGACGGACTCGTGGCCGGCTGGGTGCCGGCGGCTCTCGAAGAGGAGGCGTCGCGCCTGCGCCTGGTGATGCTGGCCCACATGGTGGTGGCCGCGTTCCCCGACGCGACGGCTGCTGCGGTGGATGCCGAGCGCCGCGCGCTGGGGGTCGCCCGCGCGGTGATCGTGACGAGCCGCTGGACCGCCGGTGAGCTGGTGCGGCGCGGACTGACCGATCCGTCGCGGATCACCGTCGCCGTCCCGGGCGTGCAGCATGTGGATGCCGGCGCGCCGGCATCCGACAAGGCCCTGCTCTGCGTGGGGGTGCTGGCGCCGCACAAGGGGCAGGACACGCTGCTCGACGCGCTCGCACGGCTGCGAACGCCGGACTGGACCTGCGCCATCGTCGGGTCGTCCGAGCCGTTCCCGCGGTTCGCCGCAGCCATCGCCGAGCATGCGGCGGCGTTCGACGGCCGGGTGCAGCTCACCGGCGTCCTCGACGAGGACGGCCTCGCCGCGGCATACGACCGGAGCGCACTGCTCATCGCGCCGTCGCGGGTCGAGAGCTGGGGCATGGCGATCGCCGATGCGCGAGCCAGGGGGATCCCGGTCGTCGGCTCGGAGGCCGGCGGCATACCCGACGCGCTCGCCGGCGGGGGCGGTCTCCTCGTCCGCCCCGACGACCCGGCCGCGCTGGCCGATGCCTTGGAGAAGTGGATGTCGGACCCGCCGCTGCGGGCACGACTCCGGCGCGAGGCGGTCGTGGCCCGCACCTCACTGCCGACGTGGTCCGACACCGTGGCAGACGTCGCCCGCGCACTGGAGGCGGCATGACCTCGATCTCGACGGCGACAGCCGGCTGGCTCGCGCTGCGGGCGCCGGCCGACGATGCTGCTCGCTCTCCGGAGCTCGCACACGAGCTCGCCCGCATGCTGGCCGCAGTGTCCGCGCCTGTGGTGCTGCACGACCTCGGCGCGGGAACCGGGTCGATGACCCGCTGGCTCGCGCCGCGGCTTCCGGGGCCGCAGCAGTGGGTGCTCCGCGACGGGGACGCTGAGATCGTGGAGCACCTCGACCTCAGCGCGGTCGCCGACGCCGCCGGCCGGCCCGTCGACGCGCACGTCGTCGTCGAGGACCTCGCCGAACTCCCGAGCGAGACCTTCCGGGGGGCCGCGGCGGTGACGGCATCCGCTCTCCTCGATGTGATCACGCGGGCCGAGGCCGCCCACGTCGTCGCAGCCTGTGTCGCCGCGGGCGCTCCCGCGCTCTTCAGCCTCACCGTCACCGGGGCGGTGAGGCTGCGGCCGTCCGAGGCGCACGATGCGGTCGAGCGTGCCCTCGGCGCCGCGTTCGACGACCACCAGCGACGCGACGTCGACGGGCGGCGGATGCTGGGGCCCGACGCGGTCGCCGTGACAGCGGGTCTCTTCGCCGACGCGGGCTGGAACGTGCGCCGAGCGGCGACGCCGTGGCGCCTGAAGCGGCGGGACGGTCCCCTCGTCGCGGAGTGGCTGGACGGGTGGGTCGCTGCCGCCGTGGAATGGCGGCCGGAGCTCGCCGAGGACGCGGCGGCGTACCGCCGGCGTCGTCAGGCGCAGGCCGCAGCCGGCCGGCTGCGGGTCACCGTGTCGCACGAGGACCTGCTGGCGTGGCCCGGCTGAGAAGCATGCCCCCTCGGCTGCGGATGGCGGTGCGGATCGTGGCGGCGCTCGCGGTCGTGGTCGCGACGGCTGCCGTGGTCGGCGCCGCGCCATTCGTGGAAGGACTCGCCTCCATCTCGCCGTGGACGATCCTTGCCGCCGTCGCGCTCGCGGCGGTCGCGACAGCCGCTGCGGCCTGGAGGTGGCGGCTGGTCTCGACGGGGTTCGGCCTGCCGCTGGCGTGGGGGGACGCGTTCACCGCCTACTACCGCTCGCAGTTCCTCAACACCGTGCTTCCCGGTGGGATCGTGGGCGACGTGCAGCGCGCGTATCTGCACGGCAGCGACCACGACCGGCTGGATCTCGCCGCGCGCGCGGTGGCGGCCGAACGCATCGCCGGTCAGCTCGTGCAGATCGTGCTGACCCTCGCGATCCTGCTCCCGCTGGGGCTGACCTCGCCGCTGGCTCCGCTGGCGTGGCTCAGCGGAGGCGTCGTCGTGGTCGCGCTCGCCGCCGTCGCCGCCGTGGCCTTCAGTCGGCGGGGGCGCTCGCTGCTCGACCGCGAGTACCGCCTGCTGCGGCCCGTGGTGTCCCGGCCGCTGACGCTGCTCGCGATCACCGGTGCGTCGGTCGTCGTCGTCGCTGCGCACGCGGCCACCTTCGTCGTCGCGGGTCTGGCGGCGGGGGTGCACGCCGGAGCCGCCGAACTCGCCCTCGTGGCGCTGATCGTGCTCGGCGGGGCCGCGATCCCGCTCAGCATCGGGGGCTGGGGGCCGCGCGAGGCGGTCGCTGCCGCCGCCTTCGCCCTTGCGGGGCTGGGTGCCGCCGCAGGCGTCGCCGTCTCGACCGCGTTCGGCGTGCTGAACGTCGTCGCCGTCGCCCCCGGAGCCATAGCACTGCTGGCGGACCGCTTCCGTTCCCCGCGGCAGAGGGGCATCATCGGGAGGAGGAGATCCGTATGAGCGAGCGACCCTACGTGACCCTCAGTTGCGCGATGTCGATCGACGGCTACCTCGACAGCGCCGAGCCTCACCGGCTGGCGATGTCGAACGCGGCCGACCTGGACCGTGTCGACGACGTGCGTGCCCTCCATGACGCGATCATGGTGGGCGCGTCGACGGTGCGCCGAGACAACCCCCGTCTGCTGGTGCGGGATGCCGCCCGACGCGCGCGACGCCTGGCCTCGGGCCGGCGGGAGTCCCCGGCGAAGGTCACCGTGACGGCGAGTGGCGACCTCGCTCCGGACGCCGCGTTCTTCACGACGGGGGAGGGGCCGCGCATCGTCTACTGCCCGCAGGACCGGGAAGCGCAGCTGCGGCGCCGGCTGGGGGATCGTGCGACCGTCGTCGGGATCGGCGACGACTGCGTCGTGATGGCAGCGCTGCTCGATGATCTCGCCGCCCACAGGGGAGTGCGCAGCCTCATGGTGGAGGGCGGCGGCACCGTGCTGACCCAGTTCCTCGGCGCGGACCTCGTCGACGAGCTCCATCTCGTCATCGCCCCCTTCTTCGTCGGCGAGGCGCGCGCGCCGCGCGTCGTGGGGCCCGCGGCCTTTCCGTGGACCGCCTCGCGCCGCGCCCGGCTCGCAGACACGTGCCAGATCGGCGACGTCGTCCTGCTTCGCTACGCCCTCTCCGATCGGTTCGGCATGCTGGAGGGCCAGGGCACCGAAGCCGGACGGGTCGCCGCAGAGATTCCGTGAGCACCTCGCCGGGCGGCCCACGGCCCCGGGCATGGCGGGGTCGCGTCGGGATCGTCGCATCCGTCGCCCTGCTCGTCGTCCTGCCGCTCGTGCCCGGCGTCCTCGCGACGGGGTCGGCGCTGGCTCTCGTGCGGATCCCGGTCGAGTCGATCGTGATCCTGCTCGTCCTGGCGGTGACGCCGTGGCGCATACCGCGCGTCGCGCTCGCGACGGCGTTCGGGCTGTTCGTCTGCCTGGCGATGGTGCTCGCAGGCATCGACCTCGGCTATGAGGCGGCGCTCGGCACGCACTTCGTGCCGCTGGACTGGCCGCAGCTCGGCGACGCCTACGGCGTCGTCGCAGCGGCGATCGGCGGCGTTCCGGCAGCCGCGCTCGTCGCCGCGGCAGCGGCCGTGATCGCCGCCGCGACAGCGGCGCTGGCGTGGGCCGCGCTGCGCGTGGACGCTGTGCTCCGCCGTCACGCCGAACGCGGGCGCGCGGCCATCGCGGCGGTGACCGCCGTCTGGGTCGCCATCGCCGCGATGGCATCGCCGCTGGGACTCGCCGATCCGCCCGCGGCGGCGGCATCCGGCGGCGCCATCGGCTCAGCCGTCTCGCGCACCGTCGCCGCGCTCGAGACGAGAGCGACCGTCGCCCGGGCGATCGCCGGCGATCCCTTCGCCGACGTGGACGAGGACGGACTCCTCACCGCGCTGCGCGGCAAGAACGTCGTCTTCGCCTTCATCGAGAGCTACGGCCGGGTCGCGCTGGAGGACGATGAGATCTCGGACGGCGTCGGTGGGGTGCTCCGCCGCGGCGAGGAGGTCCTGACGGCGGAGGGGTACTCCGCCGAGAGCGCGTGGCTCACCTCGCCCACCTACGGCGGAGCGAGCTGGCTCGCGCATGCGACGCTGCAGACCGGTGTGTGGATCGACTCGCAGACGGTCTACAGCGAAGTGGTGCGCAGCGACCGGCTGACGCTGAGCGCGGCGTTCGCCGCGGCCGGCTGGCGGACGGTCAGCGAAGTGCCGTCCAACACCCAGGACTGGCCGGTCGGGTGGGAGTTCTACCGCTTCGGCACACTGCTGGACGCCACGAATGTCGGCTACCGCGGGCCGTCCTTCGGCTATGCGCGGATTCCCGACCAGTACACGTGGAAGCACTTCGCTGATCACCAGCTCGTGGATCAGCAGCGGCCGGTGATGGCCGAGATCGACCTCGTGTCGTCGCACACCCCGTGGGCGCCCCTTCCCGAGCTCCTGCCGTGGTCAGAGATCGGCGACGGATCGGTCTACGACGGGCAGCCCGAGCGCAGCCGCCCCGCCGGCGCCGTCTGGGAGGACCGGCAGACCGTCCAGCGCTTCTACGGACTGTCGATCGAGTACGCGCTCGGCGCGATGTTCTCTTTCCTCGAGAACGTCGACGACCCGGATCTCGTCGTGGTCGCACTCGGCGACCACCAGCCCGCTGCGATCGTGAGCGGAGAGGATGCCGACCGCGACGTGCCGATCACCATCATCGCGAAGGATCCGGGCGTCTTGGCGGCTGTCGCCGGGTGGGGCTGGGAGCCGGGTCTGCGACCCGGTGCGGGGTCGCCGATCTGGCGGATGGATGAGTTCCGCGACCGGTTCTTCACCGCGTTCGGGACTCCGCCCTGAGCCGAGGCTGGAAGGATGGCGGGATGACGTTCATCGTGCGCGTTCCTGAGCTGAGCGAGGCAGCGGAGATCGCCGATCTCCACGTGGAGACGTGGCGCGAGACCTACACGCACCTCCTGCCCGAGGAGTTCTTCGACGAGGACTACGTGCAGGGTCGTCACCGGTTGTGGCGTCGGCTTCTCGAGAATCCGCGCGAGGAATGGCGCATCCGCGTCGCCGAGCGGGACGGGCAGATCATCGGCCTGGCGACATCCGGCCCGAGCACGGCGACCGAGGGGCAGGATGCGCCGCGCGAACGCCAGCTCTACATGCTCTACGTGCTCGCGGCGGAGCACGGCGGGGGAGTCGGGCAGGCGCTGCTCGACGAGGTCGTCGGCGACGAGCCGGCGGTGCTGTGGGTGGCGAAGGCGAACCCCAGGGCGATCGCGTTCTACCGCCGCAACGGCTTCGCGTTCGACGGCGTCGAGGAGGCCTATCCCGGCGTTCCCACTCTCGTCGACGCGCGCATGGTGCGCTGACCGAGGCGCTGCGGACAGGCGAGTGCTCCTCAGCCGGCGAAGTCGGAGTCGTCGGTCCATGCGGCGATGTCGACGCCGTGGTTGTCGGGAGAGGTCAGCGTCCACCACTCGGGAGCGTGGGAGTCGTCGGCCAGGCGGCCTCCGGCGGCGAGGGCCGCGGCGACGCGGGCATTCACCTGGTCGCGCGGCACCGAGATGTCGATGTGCGTGCGGCCCCGGCCGGACTTCGCCGGCTCGAGGGGATGGAACCACACATGCGGATTCCGGCGCAGCGGGTCGACGGCATCCTCGGCGCCGAGCGGATCGTAGCCGAGCGCGGCGCTCCAGAACGGCCGCACGTGGGCATCGGGGCCCTGTGCGACGGCGATGCCGACGACGGTGAGCGCGGACGGGTCGGGCTCGAGACCGAGTTCGCGGGCGGCGCGCGAGACCGCGGCCGCGAGCTCGGCATCTGCGCTGCTCAACGCGCCGTCACGGCGACTGAACGTCTTGACGAACACCCCTTCGGGACGCAGGTCGACGTCGGGGTAATGATCGAGGGCCTCGGCGATCGGGACGATCGCGGCGACCAGACGGGCGCCCTGAGCGAGCGAGTCGGCCCGGAAGAACGCGTGCGCACCCCAGTACAGGACGCGCCAGTCCTCGACCCCTTCCGAGGAGTGGAAGGCGCGCGGGCTGATCGTCTCGAGCTCGGGCTCGATGGTGCCGTCGCCGAGCGGCGGCTGCGCGAGGATGATGCGTGAGAGCTGCTGCGGGCGCGTGAGCTGGGGCCAGTGGCCCGTCGGCAGGTCGATGAAGGTGACGTCCTCGAGCGTCGTGAACTCCTGCACGGACGCCGCACCCTCGCCGATCCAGGAGCGCAGGTCGGCGACGGAGTACTCGGTGGCGACCGCCGTGACGGGGATGCTGCGCCGGCGGTCGTCGTGGAGATGCTGGATGCCGGTGACCACGCCCGCCGGCGAGGGAACTGCGTAGGCGCGGAACGCCGTCATGCCGCCCTCGCCGAGGTCGCGGAGGTCGGCCTCGTCGAAGTCGCTCCAGTCGGGAAGGGGGAGATCGGCACCCACCGGTTCGTAGCCGGAGAGGAGCGGGGCGCCGTCGGGCGTCGGGAATCCGCCGATGAGGATCAGGCGTGCGACGCGGCCCGGGCGTGCATCCGCGGCCGCGTAGACGATGCCGGCGCCGGCCGAGTGACCCACCAGCACCACCTTCTCGCCCGGCGCCGCGTCGATCGCGGCCACGACGGCCGCGACGTGGCCGTCCAAGGTGATCGCCGAGCGATCGGCGTCCGCCGATTCCATGCCCGGCAGAGTGAGAGCGACCGGCCGGTGACCGGCGCGCTCGAGGGCGGGCGCGACTTCGTACCACGCCCATCCGCCCATCCACAGACCCGCGACCAGGATGATGTCCACTTTGCGCTCCTTCGCGTGATGACCGGTGGGGCCAGTGTGGCCCGATCCTCCGACATCCGCGACGGGGGAATACGTCGCGGTCGCAGGCGATTGACTCTCATACCCCTAGGGGGTATGAAGGAACTCGTACCGATAAGGAGAATGCCGTGACCGATCCGATTCGCGACAGCGACCTGGGCGGCGTCGCGCACGCTGACCAGCCGCACGCGGCGCACGATGATGCGCGCCACTCCGGGCACGACCACGCCGAGATGGATCACTCCTCGCACGCCGACCACGACCACGCGGCGATGGGGCATGCCGGCCATGACGCCGACGATCACGCCGCGATGGGTCACGCCGACCACGACCACGCCGCGATGGGCCACGGCGCGCACGGCGCGCACGGCGCGCACGGCGGCCACGCGGGCCACGGTGCGGATCACGTCGCGCGCTTCCGCCGGCTGTTCTGGATCAACCTCGCGCTCGCCGTCCCGGTGGTCGCGTTCTCGGGCATGTTCGCGATGGTGCTCGGCTACGCGCTGCCCGACGCGCCTCTCGTGCGCTGGATCTCGCCCGTGCTCGGGACCGTCATGTACTTCTGGGGCGGCTGGCCGTTCCTCACCGGCGCCGTCTCAGAGCTGCGTGCCCGCCGTCCCGGCATGATGCTGCTCATCGGCCTCGCCATCACGGTCGCCTTCTTCGCCTCGTGGGGCGCGAGCCTGGGCCTGCTCCACCACGAGCTCGAGTTCTGGTGGGAGCTCGCTCTCCTCATCGTGATCATGCTGCTGGGCCATTGGATCGAGATGCGCTCGCTTGCGCAGACGACGTCGGCGCTCGACTCTCTCGCAGCGCTCCTGCCCGACGAGGCCGAGCGCGTCGAGGGCGACCGCATCGTGACGGTGGCCCCTGCCGAGCTGCGCGTCGGCGATGTCGTCGTCGTGCGCCCCGGCGGCAGCGTGCCGGCCGACGGACGCATCGTCGACGGCCGTGCCGACATGGACGAGTCCATGGTCACCGGCGAGTCCCGGGCCGTCGCGCGCGCCACGGGCGACCAGGTCACCGCCGGCACCGTCGCCACCGACTCCGGACTCCGGGTCGAGGTCACGGCGACGGGCGACGACACCACGCTCGCCGGCATCCAGCGGCTCGTCGCCGAAGCGCAGAACTCGACTTCGCGGGCGCAGCGCCTCGCCGATCGCGCAGCCGGCTGGCTGTTCTGGTTCGCCCTCGGCGCGGCCGCCCTCACCGCCGTCGTGTGGAGCGCGCTGGGGATGCCGGATGAAGCGGTCGTACGCACCATCACGGTTCTCGTGATCGCCTGCCCGCACGCGCTGGGGCTCGCGATTCCGCTGGTGGTCTCGATCGCGACCGAGCGCGCGGCCCGGGGCGGCGTGCTCGTGAAGGACCGGCTCGCGCTCGAGTGCATGCGCACCATCGGCGCGGTCCTCTTCGACAAGACCGGCACCCTCACCAAGGGCGAGCCGACCGTCGTGGATGTCGCGACCGTCGCGAACATCGACGCCGACGCCGTGCTGGCACTGGCCGCGTCGGCCGAGGCCGACAGCGAGCACCCGCTGGCGAAGGCGATCGTCCGAGCCGCGCAGGCGCGTGGGCTGGCGCTCGCCGCAGCCACGGGGTTCCAGTCGTCGCCGGCGGTGGGCGTGACCGCGACCGTCGACGGCCGCCGTGTGCGCGTAGGCGGTCCGCGCCTGCTCGAAGAAGTCGGCGCGAGCGCTGTCGCGGCCGCTGCCCAGTGGCGCGAGCAGGGCTCGATCGTCCTCCATGTGGTGCGCGACGGCGAGGTGGTCGGCGGGCTCGCGCTCGCCGACGAGATCCGGCCAGAGTCGCGTGAGGCCGTCGATGCCCTGCAGAAGCTCGGCGTCGAGGTCGTCATGATCACCGGGGATGCCGAGCCCGTCGCCCGCTCGGTCGCCGAAGCCCTCGGCATCCGTCGTGTGTTCGCCGGTGTCCGCCCCGAAGACAAGGAGCGGAAGGTCGCGGAGCTGCAGGACGAGGGGCTCAAGGTCGCGATGGTGGGCGACGGCGTGAACGACGCCCCTGCGCTGGCGCGAGCCGACGTCGGCATCGCGATCGGCGCCGGCACCGACGTCGCGATCGCATCGGCAGGGGTCATCCTCGCGTCGAGCGACCCGCGTTCGGTGGTGTCGGTCATCGAGCTGTCCCGCGCGAGCTACCGCAAGATGACGCAGAACCTGTGGTGGGCCGCCGGGTACAACCTCATGTCGGTGCCGCTCGCGGCGGGTGTGCTCGCCCCCATCGGGTTCGTGCTGCCGATGTCGGTCGGTGCCATCCTGATGTCGCTGTCGACCGTCGTCGTGGCCCTGAACGCCCAGCTTCTGCGGCGGCTCGACCTCAGCCCCGAGCGCAGCGCCCGCGCCGTGCTCGAGCGCTGACCGGCCGCCGTCCCGCCCCGTCTCCCCGCTGCGCCGTCGCGCTGCGGGGACGACGCGGTGGGCGGTACGCGCACGGGCCGGCGTCGGCCGAGGCTTCCGCCGTCCTGGCACCCTCGCGGCGCGGCGATAGGGTTTGACAATGACGACGACTCCTCCCGGCTGGTACGACGACGGTCACGACGCACTGCGCTGGTGGGACGGGCAGCAGTGGACGGAGCATGTCGCCCAGCCCGACGCCGAGTCGTCGCCCGCCCCGACAGAGGCCGAGATCGTCGCCGACCAGCTCGGGTTCGGGCAGGAGGGCGCACCGGCCCAGGCCGACCCCCTCGCACAGCCCGGCGGACCTGGGCAGCCAGAGGGCGCGGCGCAGCCCGCACCGCAGTACGCGCCCGGCGACCCGGGGAACCCGCACGGCGCGTACCCCGGCGCTCCCGCGGGCGGTGCCTTCGCCGCCGCCACCGAGCCGCGCAAGCGCTCGAAGCTGTGGATCGTGTGGGTCGTGCTCGGTGTGGTGCTGCTCGGCATCGTGATCGCCGCGGCCGTGCTGATACCCCTGCTCATGCTGTCGGCGACCGCGGGAAGCACCGGCGACACCGACGACGAACGTGCAGCGGTCTCCGCGGTCGAGCTCTACGACGACGCCTGGCAGGACGGCGATTGCGACGCGTTCACGGCCGTGACCACCGAGAACTTCCGCGCCGAGTACGGATTCACCGACTGCCCCACCTTCGAAGCGGATGCCGAGGGCTTCGACGCGAGCTTCGACGACTACGAGGTGCGGGTCACCGACGTCGAGACCCAGGCCGACGAGATCGCGGTGACGACTCAAGAGACGTACACCGCGGTCATCGATGAGAACGGCGACCCGATCGACCCGGCACCCGGCTCGACGGTGTACCACTACACGCTCGTCGCGACCGATGGCACGTGGCTCATCGACGACCTGTACTACGACGAATGACCGCGGCAGAGACGCCCCGACCCGCTCACGACACCCGGTTTTACCTCGCCTGCGTAGGCATCGGCCTGCTCGCAGGACTGTTGTCGGGCCTGTTCGGCGTGGGCGGCGGCACGGTCATCGTCCCCTTCCTCGTCCTGCTGCTCGGCTTCGATCAGCGCCTCGCAGCCGGCACGTCCCTGGCCGCGATCGTGCCGACGGCGGCCGTGGGCGTGATCTCGTACGCGGTGCACGGCTCTGTCGCGTGGATCCCCGCGCTGCTGCTCGCGGGCGGTGCCGTCGTCGGCGCCCAGATCGGCACGTGGCTGCTGCCACGGCTCTCGCTCACCGTGCTTCGCTGGTCGTTCGTCGGCTTCCTGGTGGCGGTGATCGTGAGCCTGTTCGTCGTGATCCCCTCCCGGGATGCCGAGCTCGTCCTCACCTGGTTCAGCGGAGCGGCGCTGGTGGTGCTGGGCGTGGTCACCGGCATCCTGTCGGGACTCATCGGCGTGGGCGGCGGCATCATCGTCGTCCCGGCGCTGATGGTGCTTTTCGGCACGAGCGATCTCGTCGCCAAGGGCACCTCGCTGCTCATGATGATCCCGACGGCCGTCTCGGGCACCTTCGGCAACGTCCGCCGGCGCAACGTCGACCTCGTCGCGGCCGCGGTCGTGGGCGTCTCAGCGTGCACCACGACGGCGCTCGGCGCGTGGGCAGCGACCGTCATCGACCCGTTCGTCGGCAACATGCTGTTCGCCGCGTACCTCGTGGTCATCGCGGTGCAGATGGCGCTGCGTGCGTGGCGCGGACGCCCTCGCCCGGCCGGCCCGGCGGAACCCGCTCGGTAGGATGGCCAGGTGCCAGTGAACCCCGAGCTCGTCGGCCGCGACTTCCCGCCGACGATCCCCTACCTCGTGGGTCGAGAGAAGGTGCGCGAGTTCTCGCGCGCCGTCTTCGCCGACGACCCGCAGCACAGCGACCCCGCCGCCGCGCAGGCACTCGGCTATGCCGACGTCGTCGCGCCGCCGACTTTCGCGATCGTGGTGACCGACGCCACGCTCCAGCAGCTGCTGGGCGAGCCCGACTCGGGCATCGTCCTGAAGAACGTGCTGCACGCCGAGCAGAAGTTCCGTTACTCGCGGCCCATCGTCGCGGGCGACGAGCTCACCGCGAAGCTGTCGGTCACCGGCATCCGCGCGATGGGCGCGGCAGCCATGGTGACGAGCGAGTCCGAGATCACGGATGCCGCAGGCGACCACGTCGTGACGGCGACGTCCATCCTGCTCGTGGGGGAGGGTGACGAGTGAGCGCGCTGACAGACCTCGCCGTCGGGGACGTCGTCGCCGAGCGGACCGTGCACCTCACCCGGGAGTCCCTCGTGCGCTACGCCGGGGCATCCGGCGACTTCAACCCGATCCACTACCGCGACGACGTCGCTGCCGCGGTGGGTCTTCCCGGCGTCCTCGCGCACGGCATGCTCACCATGGGCCTCGCCGTCGGCACGATCGAGTCATGGATCGGCGACACCGGCCGCATCCTCGAGTACGGCGTGCGGTTCACCAAGCCCGTCGTGGTCGATTCCGAGACCGGCGCCGACGTGACCGTCGTCGCCAAGGTCGGCGCCGTCGACGAGGAATCGGCCCGCATCGACCTCACGGTCTCGTTCAACGAGACGACCGTGCTGGTCAAGGCGCAGGTGCGCGTCCGGACCGTCTGACGCATGCCCGAGGTCACCCCCATTCCGCTGTCGCGGCTCACGACCCTCCGCACCGGCGGCGAACCCGCGCGCATGATCGACGCACCGACGACCGACGAGCTGGTCGCGGTGCTGCGCGACGTCTGGGCCTCCGGCGATGACTGGCTCGTGCTGGGCGGCGGCTCGAACCTGTTCGTCGGCGACGAGCCGTTCGACGGCACCGTGGTGCGCGTGCTCACCCAGGGCATCGAACGGATGCCGTCGCCGCTGCCCGGACGCGCGCGCCTGCGGGTGCAGGCCGGCCACGATTGGGACGCCCTCGTCGCGTACGCCGTCGAGGGGGGCCTCGGCGGCGTCGAGGCGATGTCGGGGATCCCCGGCACCGTCGGCGCCGCGCCCGTGCAGAACATCGGCGCCTACGGCCAGGAGATCGTGCAGACGCTCACCGAGGTCGAGCTCCTCGACGAGTCCACGGGCGAGGTGTCGACGGTGCCCGCCGCCGAGCTCGGCCTCGGCTTCCGCACGTCGGTGCTCAAGCACCACTACGGCTCGGCGCCCGCCCGTCGCGCGGTGATCCTCACGGTGACCCTCGACCTTCCCGAGGTCGGCCCGGGCGCCCGCCGCATCGCCGGCGACCAGCTGCGCACGGCCCTGCGGCTCGGTCCCGACGACGAGGTGACGCTCGCCTGGGTGCGCGAGCGCATCCTCGAGACCCGCCGCAGCAAGGGCATGGTGCTCGACGCCGACGATCCCGACACCTACAGCGCAGGCTCGTTCTTCCAGAACGCGGTGGTCTCGGCATCCTTCGCGCGCACGCTTCCCGACGCGTGCCCCCGCTGGCCGGTGCATCCCGACCTCGACCCGGTGCTCGTCATCCCGCTCGCGAACTTCGACGGCTACGTGCCGCCGACGTCGACCGTCCGATCCGATGTCAAGGTGAGCGCCGGATGGCTGATCGAGCACGCCGGCGTGCGCAAGGGATTCAAGCTGCCACGCTCGCGCGCCGGCCTCTCGACCAAGCACGCGCTGGCCCTCACCAACCGCGGCAGCGCCACCGCCGCCGAGCTCGCCGAGCTCGCCCGCTTCATCCAGGGCCGCGTGCAGTCCGAGTTCGGCCTGGTGCTCCAGCCCGAGCCCGTGCTCCTGAACGTCGAGCTCTAGTCCCTCGCGCGGGAGCCGGACGCAGAACGCGGATGCCTCGAACCGAGGCATCCGCGTTCTGTGACGTCGTCGGCTACGACGCGAAGAGGCGCTGCAGGCGCTGCACGCCCTCGAGGAGCGCGTCGTCTCCGAGTGCGTACGAGAGGCGCAGGTAGCCCGACGGGCCGAAGGCCTCACCGGGCACGACGGCGACCTCGGCCTCTTCGAGGATGAGGTCGGCGAGCTCGAGCGAGGTCGTGGGCGTCTTGCCCGCCCACTCGCGGCCGAGCAGGCCGCGCACGTCGGGATAGACGTAGAACGCGCCCAGCGGGGTGGGCACCTCGACGCCGTCGATCTTCGACAGCTCGGTCACGATCGTGCGGCGACGGCGATCGAAGGCCTGACGCATCTGCTCGACCTCGTCCTGCGGGCCGGTGAGCGCCGCGAGCGCCGCGCGCTGCGCGATGTTGTTGACGTTCGAGCACAGGTGCGACTGGAGGTTGCCGGCGATCTTGATCGCCGCCTGCGGCCCGACCATCCACCCGAGGCGCCAGCCGGTCATCGCGTAGGTCTTCGCGACGCCGTTGACGAGGATCGTCTGGGCCGCGGCAGCCGGAACCGCCTCCACGATCGAGACGGCGCGGGTGCCTTCGTAGACCAGGTTCTGGTAGATCTCGTCGGAGATGATCCAGATGCCGTGCTCGACGGCCCACTCGCCGATCGCCGCGGTCTCCTCGGCCGTGTACACCGAGCCGGTCGGGTTCGACGGCGACACGAACACGAGCGCCGTCGTGCGGTCGGTGCGTGCGGCCTCGAGCTGCGCGACGGTCACCTTGTAGTCCTGGTCGGCGCCGGCGAAAACCTCGACCGGGATGCCGTCGGCCAGGGCGATCGCCTCCGGGTAGGTCGTCCAGTACGGGGCCGGCAGCAGCACTTCGTCGCCCGGGTTCACCACGGTCTGGAAGGCCTGGTAGACGGCCTGCTTGCCGCCGTTGGTGACGATGATCTGAGACGGGTCCACCTCGAGGCCGGAGTCGCGCAGCGTCTTCGCCGCGATCGCCTCGCGGAGCACCGGCAGACCCGCCGCCGGCGTGTAGCGGAAGTTCGCCGGGTTGTGCAGCGCCTCGGCGGCGGCATCCACGATGAACTGCGGCGTCGCGAAGTCGGGCTCGCCGGCCGCATACGAGATGACCGGCCGTCCGGCGGCCTGCAGGGCCTTGGCCTTGGCATCGACCTTGAGGGTCGCCGACTCGGCGATGGCGCTGAGCTTGCGGGAGAGCGTGGGCGTACGGGTGAGCGGTGCGCGTTCTGTCACGCTTCGAGCGTAGTCCGCGCGCGCGTCGCGGTCAGCGGACAATCGCCCTCGACCGGCCCGTGACTGTGCGCGATGCCCGGCGGGCGCGACGGAACGTCCGACGGCGGGCTACCGGGCGCCACGAGCGCACGGTACCCTGTGCCTCGTGGACGCCTGGATCTGGGGAGCCGTCGTGCTCGCCATCGTGCTCGTCGCCGCGGGCGGAATCGCCTGGTGGCTCGCGCGCGGGTGCATGCTCACGAGGATCGGCGCCACCGGTGCGATCGTCGGCGGCGTGCTATCGCTCATCGCCCTGGTCGTACTGCTCGATCCCGACGCGGGACTGCGCGCCGCAGCCGTCATCACGGTGGGCTCCGGCGTCTGGCTGCTCGCATGGGCGCTGGCGGGCGGCATCCGCGGGCAGCGACTGCTCCGCGCCGAGGAGCGAGCGGATGCCGCAGCCGCCCCGGTCGCGCCCGTGGTCGTCGCCTCCCGGCAGTTTCCGGCCGGCTGAGACCTGCGGCGAACCCTGACCTGGACAGGCGCCGCATCCACCGAATGGGGGATGCCTCCTCCAGCGGATGACGGCTGGGCGCGGCATCCGCTCACCGCCAGTCTGGAACCATGCAGACACAGGCGGTGCGGGTGCGGAACCTGCGCAAGACATACGGCGGCCGTGCTGTCGTCGACGGGGTGTCGTTCGACATCGCGCAGGGCGAGACGTTCGCGCTGCTCGGGCCGAACGGCGCGGGCAAGTCGACGACCGTCGAGATCCTCGAGGGGTACCGTCGCCGGTCGGGCGGCGAGGTCGAAGTGCTGGGCGTCGACCCCGCGACGGGAGGGCTCGACCTCAAGGCGCGGGTCGGCATCGTCCTGCAGTCGGCGGGGATCTCGGGGCCGGTCACCGTGCGGGAGCAGCTGCGGCAGTTCGCGGGGTTCTACCCCGACCCACGTGACGTCGACGAGGTGATCGCGGCGGTCGGCCTCGAGGCGCAGGCCAAGACCCGCATCTCGAAGCTCTCCGGCGGTCAGCAGCGGCGCGTCGACGTCGCACTCGGCATCATCGGGCGGCCCGAGCTGCTGTTCCTCGACGAGCCGACGACCGGCTTCGACCCGCACGCGCGGCGAGAGTTCTGGGACCTGATCCGTCGCCTACAGACCGACGGCACCACGATCCTGCTCACGACCCACTACCTCGACGAGGCCGCGCAGCTCGCCGACCGGGTCGCCGTGATCGCCGCCGGCCGCATGCAGGCGATCGGCCCGCTCGCGGGGTTCGGCGGCGCCGAGGCGCGCGTGCCGGTCGTGAGGTGGGTGGAGGCCGGGATGCTGCGGGAGGAGCGCACCGACGACCCGTTCGGGTTCACCACGGCGCTGGCCGCACGCCTGGGTGCGGCACCGGAAGAGCTCGAGATCGTGCGGCCCAGCCTCGAGGACATCTACCTCGGGCTGGTGGCCGAGGCCGAGGCCGAGACATCCGCCACCGCATCCGATGCGGTCGCTGCGAAGGGAGCAGGACGATGAGCGTCACGATGCAGAGCCCATCCTCGAGCGCGCGAAGTGGCGCGGCCGGCGGCACTCGGCGGCGCGGTCTGCTGGCGGTGGGCCTCTGGCGGGCCCGCTTCGAACTGCTGCAGTACTTCCGCTCGGGCGACACCCTCTTCTTCACCTTCCTGTTCCCGATCTTCATGCTGGGGCTGTTCAGCGTCGCATTCGGGTCGGATGGCGACGTGCAGATCTCACCCGGGGTGCCCCCGATCTCGATGGCCCAGCTGTACCTCCCCGGCATGATCGCGGCCGGCCTGCTACTGTCGGGCTTCCAGAACCTCGCGATGGACATCGCGATCGAACGCTCCGACGGCATGCTCAAGCGGCTCGGCGGCACCCCGCTGTCGCCGGTGAGCTACTTCATCGGCAAGATCGGGCAGGTTCTGGTGACCGGTGTGCTGCAGTCCGCGCTGCTGCTCCTGTTCGCATCGCTCGTGCTGGGCGTCGAGCTTCCCACCGAACCCGAGCGCTGGGCGACGTTCGCCTGGGTGTTCGTGCTCGGCATCACGACCTCGGCGCTGATCGGTGTCGCGCTGTCGGCCGTGCCTCGCACCGCCAAGAGCGCGACCGCCGTCGTCGTGCCGATCGCGCTGGCGCTGCAGTTCATCTCGGGCGTGTACCTGACGTTCTCGCAGCTGCCGGAGTGGCTGCAGAACGTAGCCGGGCTGTTCCCGCTTAAGTGGATGGCGCAGGGGATGCGGGCCGTCTTCCTCCCCGAGGAGTACGCGGCCCTCGAGCAGAACGGCGAGTGGGATCTCGCCGGGGTGGCGATCGCGCTGGCTGTCTGGCTCGTCGTCGGTCTCGTGCTCTCGCGCGTCACCTTCCGGTGGATCCGTCGCGACGCGTAGCCTGACGATGCCCGAACCGCCGCGATGGTGCGGAGGCGGGCGCTGGTCGTCGGAGGCGGGGAAGGGTGGGGCGCCATGCTGAGCAAGCGCCGGTGGGACGCGATCGTGGCGATCGTCTCGACGGTGATCGCCGTCGCGCTGGTGTTCCTCTTCCCGCCCGTGACCGCCGCCCGCACAGCGATCGCGCTCGCCGCGATCGTCGTCTTCGCGGCGGCGTACGCGCTGATCGGCCGCGACGCCGTCGAGCCGCCGCGGGCGGCGTGGCGGTATCCCGCGTTCCTCTCGGTGGCGGCGGTGGCGGTCGGGATCGGCGCCGGTGCCGCGCCGTTCATGGCCATGCTGCAGACGCTCGCCTACCCGCTCGTGTGGGTGGTCGGCGACTCCCGGCGCCGAGGGATCGGCGGATCCGCGGTCATCGCGGGAAGCGTGTTCGTGGGTGCGAGCTTCGGCTATGGCCCGAACCTGCAGTCGTTCCTCGCGGGAGCGACAACCGCTGTCTTCTCGCTCTCGTTCGCGATCGCGATCGGGCTGTGGATCGCGCAGATCGCCGAGTACGGCGAGGAGCGCGAACGGCTGCTCGCCGAGCTGACGGCCGCCCAGGGCCAGGTGGAGGCGCTCAGCCGCGAGCGGGGTGCTTCCGCCGAGCGCGAGCGCCTGGCCCGCGACATCCATGACACGCTCGCACAGACCCTCGCCGGACTGGTGATCTTCGCGGAGCGGGCCGGCCGGCAGTCGCGTGAGGGACAGACGGATGCCGCCGCCTCGACGATCGCGACCGTCGAGCAGGTCGCGCGCGACGCTCTCGCCGAGGCCCGTGCCCTGGTCGCCCGCACGGCCGCTGTGCCGCGCGAGCCCGCGTTCGCCGCGGCGGTCGAGCGCCTCGTGGAGCGCTTCCGTGCGCAGGGCCGGGGGGCCATCGTGCTCGACACGGCAGGGGTGGAGGGCGAGCTCGACCGCGAGACTCAGGTCGTGCTGCTGCGGTGTCTTCAGGAGGCCCTGTCGAATGCCGCGAAACACGCCGAGGCCGACCTCGTCGAGGTGCGGGTGCACGTGGACCCCGGCGGCACCGCGTCGCTCGAGGTCGCCGACGACGGACGCGGGTTCGAGCCCGACGCGACGGGTGCCGGATTCGGGCTCGACGGCATGCGGGAGCGCGTGGCGCTCGCCGGTGGCACGATCCAGGTCGCCTCGACCGCGGGGCACGGGACGACGCTGCGCGTGCAGCTTCGGCCGGCTCGAGAGGATGCAGTCCTGGATGCGAAGGAGGAGGCTTCATGATCCGGCTGCTCATCGCCGACGATCACCCGGTCGTGCGCGCCGGACTCGCCGGGCTGCTGTCGGACGAGCCCGGCTTCGAGGTCGTGGGCGAGGCATCCGATGGCGACGAAGCCGTGCGCCTCGCCGCCGCGACCCGTCCGGACGTCGTGCTGATGGACCTGCGCATGCCGCACGTGGACGGCGTCGCCGCGACCGCGCGGATCGCCGGGGGAGAAGCCGGCGACCCCGTGCCGCGCGTGCTGATCCTCACGACGTACGAGTCCGACGACCAGATCCTCGCGGCGATCGAGGCCGGTGCGTCGGGGTATCTGCTCAAGGCCGCGCCACAGGCCGAGATCGTCGCCGGCATCCGCTCGGTGGCGGCCGGGCAGTCGGCGCTCTCGCCGCAGGTGGCGGTGCGCCTCGTCGAACGGATGCGGCGGCCCGAGCCCGGCACCGTGCTCACGGCGCGCGAGACCGACGTGCTGCGGCTGGTCGCCACGGGGCTCAGCAACAAGCAGATCGCCGTGGCGCTCGGGATCGGCGAATCGACCGTGAAGACCCACCTGCTGAAGGTCTTCGAGAAGCTCGGCGTCGCCGACCGCACCCGCGCCGTGACGCTGGCGATGGAGCGCGGGCTTCTCGCGTAGCCGCTCGGCGACTCTCACGCGGCAGTGCGTGCAACGACGGATGCCTCGGACCGGGTGGTCCGAGGCATCCATCGTCTTCAGTGGTCGCCGTCGATCAGTTGAACTGGTTCATCGTGTTGTGCTGGCCGCCGGCCTTCAGGGCCGCGTCGCCGGCGAAGTACTCCTTGTGGTTGTCGCCGATGTCGCTTCCGGCCATGTTCTGGTGCTTGACCGTGGCGATGCCCTCGCGGATCTCGCGACGCTGCACACCCTTCACGTAGGCGAGCATGCCCTCGTCGCCGAAGTAGCCCTTGGCGAGGTCGTCGGTCGACAGGGCCGCGGTGTGGTAGGTCGGGAGCGTGATGAGGTGATGGAAGATCCCGGCGCGGGCGGAACCCTCACGCTGGAACGTGCGGATCTTCTCGTCGGCCAGCCGCGCCAGCTCGGTGTCGTCGTACTGGACGTTCATCAGGTCGCCGCGCTCGTAGGCCGAGACGTCCTCGCCCTGCTCCGCGAGCAGATCGTACGCCTGGTGGCGGAAGCTGAGCGTCCAGTTGAACGACGGGCTGTTGTTGTAGACGAGCTTCGCGTTCGGGACCTCGGCGCGGATCGCGTCGACCATGCCGGCGATCTGCTCCACGTGCGGCTTCTCTGTCTCGATCCACAGCAGGTCGGCACCGTTGCGCAGCGACGTGATGCAGTCCAGCACGACGCGCTCCTCACCGGTTCCGGAGCGGAACTGGTACAGGTTGCTGGCCAGGCGCTTGGGGCGCAGCAGCCTGCCGTCGCGCTTGATGACGACGTCGCCGTTGCCGAGATCGCCCGCCGAGATTTCTTCGACGTCGAGGAAGGAGTTGTACAGATCGCCGAGGTCGCCGGGCTCGTGCGTCACCGCGAGCTTCTGCGTGAGGCCGGCACCGAGCGAGTCGGTGCGGGCGACGATGATGCCGTTGTCGATGCCGAGCTCGAGGAACGCGTAGCGGACCGCGGTGAGCTTCGCGATGAAGTCCTCGTGCGGGACGGTGACCTTGCCGTCCTGGTGGCCGCACTGCTTCTCATCCGACACCTGATTCTCGATCTGGATGGCGCACGCGCCCGCCTCGATCATCTTCTTGGCGAGGAGATAGGTGGCCTCGGGATTGCCGAAGCCGGCGTCGATGTCGGCGATGATCGGCACGACGTGGGTCTCGTAGCTGTCGATCTGCGACTGGATGAACTCGACGGCGGTCTCGTCGCCGGCGACGCGCGCGTCGTCGAGCTTCGTGAAGAGCAGGTCGAGCTCGCGGGCGTCGGCCTGGCGGAGGAAGGTGTAGAGCTCCTCGATCAGGGCCGGCACCGATGTCTTCTCGTGCATCGACTGGTCGGGAAGGGGGCCGAACTCCGAGCGCAGCGCGGCGACCATCCAGCCCGACAGGTAGAGGTAGCGCTTGTTCGTGCTTTTCAGGTGCTTCTTGATCGAAATGAGCTTCTGCTGCCCGATGAAGCCGTGCCACACGCCGAGCGACTGGGTGTAGACCGACGAGTCAGCGTCGTACTCGGCCATGTCGCGGCGCATGATGTCGGCCGTGTACTGAGCGATCTCGAGTCCCGTCCGGAAGCGGTTCTGCGCCCGCATGCGGGCGGCGGACTCGGGGTCGATGGCGTCCCAGTTGGAGCCGTGCTGCTCCTTGAGCGCCCGGATGGCTTCGATGTCGTCGTTGTAGGCGGTCATGGTGTTCCTTTGCGATAGGTGGTTCGTGTCCCGAGAAGCGGGTGCCGCGTCAGTCGGTCTCGATCAGGAAGCGCGAGTAGGCCGGCAGCGTGAGGAACGCCGGGAAGTCCTGGCCGAGGGCGACGTCGCGGAAGATCTCCGCCGCGTCGTCGAAGCGGTCGCCCTCGCGCCGCTCGACCTCGCCCAGCACCTGGGTGATCAGACCCTCTACGTACTCGCGGGTGATCGGGGTTCCGTCCTCGGTGGTGCGGTCCTGGTGGATCCACTGCCACACCTGGCTGCGGCTGATCTCGGCGGTCGCGGCATCCTCCATGAGATTGTCGATCGCCACCGCGCCCAGGCCACGCAGCCACGCCTCGAGGTAGCGGATCGCCACGGACACGTTCGCGTGCACGCCCACCGCAGTGATCGGGCGCCCGATGTGCACGTCGATCAGGTCGCCCGCGCTCACGCGCACCTCGGGACGCTGACGGTCGAGCTGGTTCGGGCGATCGCCCAGCACCGCGTCGAACTCGGCCCGTGCGACCGGGATCAGGTCGGGGTGGGCCACCCACGTGCCGTCGAACCCGTCGCCGGCCTCGCGCTTCTTGTCAGCGGCGACCTTCTCGAACGCCGTCGCCGTCACCTCGGGGTCGCGGCGGTTCGGGATGAAGGCGCTCATGCCGCCGATCGCGAAGGCGCCGCGCTTGTGGCACGTCTGCACGAGCAGCTCGGTGTAGGAGCGCATGAACGGCACGGTCATCGTGACCTCGCTGCGGTCTGGCAGCACGAACCGTGCGCCCCGGCCGCGGTAGTTCTTGATGATCGAGAAGATGTAGTCCCAGCGCCCGGCGTTGAGGCCCGCACAGTGGTCGCGCAGCTCGAAGAGGATCTCCTCCATCTCGAACGCCGCGGGCAGCGTCTCGATGAGCACGGTCGCGCGGATCGTGCCGTGCGGGATCCCGATGTAGCGCTCGCTGAAGGTGAAGACGTCGTCCCACAGCTTCGCCTCTTCGCTCGACTCCAGCTTGGCGATGTAGAAGTACGGCCCGCGGCCGTTCGCGATCAGCCGCTCGGCGTTGTGGAAGAAGTACAGCCCGAAGTCCACCAGCGAGCCCGACGTGGCCATCGTGCGGCCGGTGCGGTCGGTGAAGCGGATGTGCTGCTCCGGCAGGTGCCATCCGCGAGGGCGCATCACGATCGTCGGCGTCTCGGTCGCGGTGACCTCGTAGCGCTTGCCCTCGGGGCTCGTGAACGCGAGCTCGCCGCGGATCGCGTCGCGCAGGCTCAGCTGGCCCTCGATGACGTTCTTCCAGGTCGGGCTGGTCGCATCCTCCTGGTCGGCGAGCCACACCTTCGCGCCGGAGTTGAGCGCGTTGATGGTCATCTTCGGGTCGGTGGGGCCGGTGATCTCGACGCGCCGGTCCTCGAGGCCGGGGCCGGCGCCCGCGACCTGCCACTCGGCATCCTCGCGGATGTGCCGGGTGTCGTCGCGGAACTGAGGGTCGTGCCCGTTGCCGATCTCGAAGCGACGGCGCATGCGGTCGGCGAGCCGGTCGTGCCGGCGGGCGCCGAAGCGCTGGTGCAGCTCGGTGAGGAACGCGATGGCCTCAGGGGTGAGGATCTCGTCGTACCGGGCCGGCATGCGGCCGGCGATCTCGATCGAGGGCTCGTGGGTCGTCGTGGGGATGTGGCCGGTGCGCGTACGCATCGGGGTGGCGGTTGCAGGTGTCATGTCCCTGTCCTGTCTGTGCGGTCCCGGTCGTTGAGCGAGCTTGCGAGCCGAAACGCATTCGGTGGATCAAGCGCGTTTCGTCTCGCTCGTTCCTCGCTCGCTCAACGACCGGGAAGCGACGTGTGTACTTTTCGGAGGGATGCTCCACCCGGCGTGTGGGCCGGGTCGGGGCATCCCGCGATCCGCGTTCTGGATCAACCGTCGGTAGGTCGTGTGACCACTCTGCGGTGAAGTTCAGCCCTTGAACTGACGATTCGACGTGTGAAGTTTTCGGATATTTCTGCTTTCGTGACAGAATCGACCCATGACGACGACGTTGACCACCGATCCGCGCGGTGAACTCCCCGACGATGATGAGGTGGACCCGCTCACCATCGGCCGCCGGATCCGGCAGCTGCGCACCGACCGCGGCATGACGCTCGAAGAGCTCGCCGCTGCCGTCGAACGCGCGCCCAGTCAGCTGTCGATGATCGAGAACGGTCGCCGCGAGCCGAAGCTCACGCTGCTCCAGTCGATCGCGCGGGCGCTCGGCTCATCGATCGACGCGATCCTGGAGTCCGAGCCGCTCGACGAGCGCGCCACGCTCGAGATCTCGCTCGAACGCGCCATGCGCGGCCAGACGTTCCAGGCGCTCGGCATCCCGCCGTTCCGCATCGGCAAGACGGTGCCCACCGAGGCGCTGAAGGCGATGCTGGCGCTGCAGGGCGAGATCGAGCGGCTGCGCGACGAGCGCGCCGCCACCCCCGAGGAGGCGCGTCGCGCGAACGTGGCGCTGCGCAAGCTCATGCGCACGCAGAACAACTACTTCGCCGAGCTGGAGCAGCAGGCGCGGGGGATCCTCGACGCCGTCGACCACCCGGGCGGTCCGCTGACCCAGCGCACGGCGTCCGATATCGCCGCCTATCTCGGCTTCACGCTGCACTACGTGCCCGACCTGCCGCAGACGACCCGATCGGTGGCAGACATCAAGAACGGGCGCCTCTACCTGTCGAGCCGCCTCACCACCAAGGGCGACCCGCGCACGGCGGTGCTGCAGGCGCTCTCGAGCCGGATCCTCGGCCACCGCGAGCCGACGTCGTACGCCGACTTCCTCCGCCAGCGCGTGGAGACCAACTACCTGACCGGCGCCCTCCTCATCCCCGAGGCGCATGCGGTGCCGTTCCTGCACGAGGCCAAGAAGGACCGGTCGATCTCGATCGAAGACCTCCGCGACGCGTACTCGGTGTCGTACGAGACCGCGGCGCACCGTTTCACGAACCTCGCGACCGTGCACCTGGGCTTGCCCGTGCACTTCCTCAAGGTGCACGAGTCAGGAGTCATCACGAAGGTCTACGAGAACGACGACGTCAACTTCCCGACCGACCGCCTCGGCGCGATCGAGGGGCAGATGTGCTGTCGCAAGTGGACCTCGCGCGTCGTCTTCGACGTCGACGACCACTTCAACCCGTACTACCAGTACACCGACACCGGGAACGGCACCTACTGGTGCACGGCTCGCGTGGAGCTGTCGAGCGAGGGGGCGCACTCGGTCAGCGTCGGCGTGCGGTTCGACGACACGAAGTGGTTCCTCGGCCGCAACACCCCCAACCGCGGCGTCTCGACCCACTCGGTCGAGGCGTGCTGCCGCCGCGCGCCCGCCGACCTGGAGTCGTCGTGGCGCGAGCAGTCCTGGCCGAATGTGCGCACGCCCCGCACCCTGCTCGCGACACTTCCCACGGGAGCCTTCCCCGGCGTCGACACTACCGACGTGTACGAGTTCCTCGAGGCGCACGCGCCCCGCTGATCCCGCCGCTGTCGCCGTCGCCGAGATCAGGTGATGTCATGGGTGGGCCGCGGGGCGTCAGTGGCGTCCGGCGACCCAGTCGGCGACGTGGGCGGGCCAGGCGGTGCGCGCCGACGAACCGGAGGCCTCGGACCGATCCGCCATGCGGTAGGCGGTGTAGATGGCGCTCACCGCTGTCCAGCGCAGCGGCTCGATCTCCCAGCGCTTCGCTCGGTGGCCCACCACCCACGGCAGGCGGGTGAGCTCGGTGTCGCGCTCCAGCACGAGGTCGGCGAGGGTGCGGCCGGCGAGGTTGGTCGCGGTCACGCCGGTGCCGACATAGCCGCCCGCCCAGCCGAGCCCCGTGGAGCGATCGTGCACGACGGTCGCCGCCCAGTCGCGCGGCACCCCGAGCACACCGGCCCAGGCGTGGGCGATGGGGGTGGCCGCGGCATCCGGGAAGAAGTCGTGAAGGAGATGCGTCAGCGACCGGATCGTGCGCTCCTGCGTCGCACCGTCGGTGTCGACGCGCGACCCGTAGCGGTAGGGCACGCCCCGCCCGCCGAAGGCGATGCGGTCGTCGGCGGTGCGCTGCGCGTACATGTACACGTGCGCGAAGTCGCCCAGCGTGTCGCGGGCGCCCCAGCCCACCGCGTCCCAGAAGTCCGCCGGCAGGGGTTCGGTCACGATCATCGACGAGTTCATGGGCAGCCAGGTGCGGTGCTCGCCGCGCAGGTCGGCGGTGAAACCCTCGGTCGCCCGCAGCACATGGGTCGCCCGGACCGTCCCGCGGTCGGTGACCGCCCGGCCGGCCGAGATCTCTCGCACGTGGGTCTGCTCGTAGATCGTGACACCCAGCCGTTCGACCGCTTCGGCGAGACCGCGCACGAGCCTCGCCGGGTGGATGCGCGCGCAGTGCGGGTGCCACACGGCGCCGAGTGCGCCCGCGATCCGGATGCGGGATGCCGCCGCCTCGGCATCCCACACCTCCGCGTCGGTGTGGGGCCACGACTGCTCGGCCTCCGCGCTTGCACGAAGGCGCGCGAGCTGTGCCGGCGTGCGGGCGACGCCGAACTCGCCGCCCTTGACGATGTCGGCGTCGATGCCCTCGCGGGTCGCGACGGCGATGACCTCGTCGACGGTCTCGTTGAGTGCGCGCTGCTGTGCGATCGCAGCCTCGCGGCCGTGCGTCTCGGCGTAGCGCTCGCGGCCGCCGGTGACGGTGTTCGTGAGCCACCCGCCGTTGCGACCGGATGCGCCGAAGCCGGCGAAGCGCTGCTCGAGCACGACCACCCGCAGGTCGGGCTGGGCGCGCTTGAGGTAGTACGCGGTCCACAGGCCGGTGTAGCCGGCCCCCACGATCGCGACGTCGGCGTCGGCGTCGCCGGGCAGCGGTGGTCTCGGGGTCGGTAGGCCGCCGAGGTCGCGCCACCACCACGACACGTCGCCGTTGGGAATCGTGTGGGCCTCGGGCGCGGCGCTGGAGGGCACGGTCATCCGCCCATCCTGCCGGGCATTGCGCGGTACGCGGGGACACGGAATGTCGCCATCGGGTCTCCTTCCCGTACCGATCGTGCGCAACGTCTCGTTTCGGCCGTTGAACTTCCGGTTCACACGGGTGGGCTGTGGGGTGTTGAACTTCGGGTTCACACGGGTGGGCTGTGGGGTGTTGAACTTCCGGTTCACATGGTTCGGGTCCGGGCCCGGGGCTCCGGGGAGTCGTGTGAGCCGGAAGTTCATCGGCGTATCGGGACGGTCTGCCTCGGCGAGGAGGATGGGCGGGTGAACAATCAGGCCGAGGGTGCCAGGGCGCGCAGCGCCGCCCACAGCTCGGCGCGGGTCGCGAACGACGCCAGGTCGCGGCCGAGCACGCGCTCGATGAGCGCGAGCCGGGTGCGCACGGTGTGCCGGTGGACGCCGAGGGACCGGGCCGCCGCCTCGTGCGAGCAGTCGGCGTGGAGCCAGACCTGCAGCGTCTCGACGAGGTGCGTGCCCTGCGCAGCGTCGTGGTCGTTCAGCGGCGCCAGCTCGGCGCGCGCGAGCGCCCGCGCGTCGTCGCTGAGTGCCGACAGCACGCCCCCGCGCGAGACCTCGGCGAACGCGGTCACCGCACCCGTGCCGCGATCGCGTGCGACACGCGCCTGCCCGAGTGCGGCGGCGAACGCGTCGTAGCCCGCAGGGTCCGACAGGCCGACGCGGACCTCGAAGCGGCCGACGAGATCGTGGATGCTCGAGGGATCGTCCGCCGGCACGACGAGCACGAGACCGTCGTCACCGCGTCCGAAGAACAGCGCACCGCGCTTCTCGTCGGCCCACAGCTCGAGCAGCTCGGCGATGCCGTCGATGCGGGCGGCCGCGGCATCCGTGACCGCCACCACGACGGGTGCCGGCGGAAGCGGCCCCCACAGCTCGCGGGAGGTGCGGCGGGCGAGCCCCGGGTCGCCGCTCAGGAGCGACTGCACCAGGCCGGCGCGCAGCGCCGAGCGGGCGCGGCCGAGCCCCTGCTGCTGCTCGAGCGCCAGACCGGCCATCGCGATGACGGCCGTGACGACGACGCGTCCCTCTTGGTCGAGGTCGCCGGTGGCGATCGCGATCACGCCGCGCAGGTGGCCGCCACGTCCGAGCGTCTGCAGCGTGAAGGGCGTGTCGCCGATGTGCAGCGACGAGCCGGCGCGTGCACCGCGGTGGAGGACCCCGGTCACCTCTCGCTGCAGCGCGGCGGCCGTTTCGGCGTCCAGCGCACCGGTGGGGTGCTCGCGCGACAGCTCGCCCGCCGCGTCGAACATGCCCACCCACGTGTCGAGCTGCTTGGCGAGCTCGGCCACCGTCGCGCCGAGGCCGTCGGGGCGGAGGGCAGCCAGGGCGATCGCCCGCTGCGCGGCCAGCGCCCAGCTGCGGCGGGCGTAGGCCTCGGCGGCGATCGCCTCGGCGTTGGCGCGGGCCACCGCGATGAACGGCGTGCGGTAGGGCACCTCGAACAGCGGCATCCGCTCGTCCCGGCACGCCTCGACGAGGGCGGGAGGGATGCCGGCGCGCACGACCTCGGTGCCGAACCCGAGTCCCACGACGCCCCGGGCCGCGAGGCGGTGAACGTAGGCACGGTACACGTCGGAAGCCTCGTCTCCCTTCGGGAACTGGGTGCCGGTGGTCAGCAGCACGAGCCCCTCGGACAGGAACGGGGTGGGATCGGCGAGGTCGGAGCTGTGCACCCAGCGGATCGCCTTGTCGAGGGCGCTGGGCTCCAGATCGTCGCCGGCGAGCGAGAGCCGCAGATCGCGCCGAGCCAGGAGGGCGCGAAGAGTGGGGGCGTCGGCATCCATGATGCTCCGAGTGTACGGCTCGTACAGCAGGGCAGGCAGAATGTACAGCGGGGAGGGTGCGGGCGCTCAGCGGAGCGACATACGCTCCCCACCATGAGCAGCGCAGCCGACATCGTCACAGAAACGCCCCTCGGCGGTCCGACCCTTCCGCAGGAGCGCCGCCTGGTCACCAGCATCCCCGGTCCTCGCTCGCAGGAGCTGATCGACCGCAAGGCCGATGCCGTCGCGGCGGGCGTCGGGCACACCGCGCCGGTGCACGCCGTCGCCGCAGGCGGGGGAGTCATCGTCGATGCCGACGGCAACTCGCTCATCGACCTCGGCTCGGGCATCGCGGTCGCCACGATCGGCAACGCGCACCCGAAGGTCGTCGCGGCGGTGCAGGCACAGGTCGCCCAGTTCACCCACACGTGCTTCATGATCGCGCCCTACGACTCGTACGTGTCGGTCGCCGAGGCGCTCAACCGCATCACGCCGGGCGACCACGCCAAGAAGAGCGCCCTGTTCAACTCGGGTGCCGAGGCGGTGGAGAACGCGGTCAAGATCGCCCGCAAGTACACCGGCAAGCAGGCGGTCGTCGCGTTCGACCACGGTTACCACGGCCGGACCAACCTCACGATGGCGCTGACCGCGAAGGCGATGCCGTACAAGAGCGGCTTCGGACCCTTCGCCTCGGAGATCTACCGCGCGCCGCTGTCGTACCCGTACCGCGACGGGCTCACCGGCCCCGAAGCCGCCAAGAAGGCCATCTCGATCATCGAGAAGCAGGTCGGCGCCGACAACCTCGCCGCCGTGATCATCGAGCCGATCCAGGGTGAGGGCGGCTTCATCGTCCCCGCCGACGGTTACCTGCCGGCGCTCGTCGAGTGGTGCCGTGCCAACGACGTCGTGTTCATCGCCGATGAGATCCAGACGGGCTTCGCACGCACGGGCGAGATGTTCGCGAGCGAGGTGTTCGGCATCGTTCCCGACCTCATCACGACCGCCAAGGGCATCGCGGGGGGCCTGCCACTGGCGGCCGTGACCGGCCGCGCCGAGATCATGGACGCCTCGCACGCGGGCGGCCTCGGCGGCACGTACGGCGGCAACCCGATCGCCTGCGCCGCCGCGCTCGCCGCGATCGACGTGTTCGAGAACGACGGGATGCTCCAGCGCGCCCGCGAGATCGAGACGGTCCTCAAGGGCCGCCTGCAGCAGCTGCAGGCCGCCGACCCCCGCGTCGGCGACGTGCGCGGCCACGGCGCGATGATCGCGGCCGAGTTCGTGGACCCCGCGACGGGGGAGCCGGATGCCGCGCTCACCGCTGCGGTCGCGAAGGCGTCCATCGCACAGGGCGTCATCGTGCTCACCTGCGGCACCTACGGGAACGTGATCCGTTTCCTGCCGCCGCTGTCGATCACCGACGACCTGCTCCACGAGGGCCTGGACGTCGTCGCGGCAGCGCTCGCGGCATCCTGATCCCCGCGTTTCGTCTCGCTTCGCTCGTTCAACGTCCAGGAAGCACCGGTCGTTGAGCGAGCGAGCGAGGAGCGAGCGAGACGAAACGCCCCACCTGAACGCAGCACGCGAGGCGCGCGAGCATGCACGCCCTGACGAAGGAGTCTCCATGATCGAGCTGACCCGCGACGTCGTCATCGTCGGCGCCGGCGCCGCCGGAACGACCGCCGCCAACGAGCTGAAGAAGGCAGGCCTCTCGGTCGTCGTGCTCGAGGCCCGGGACCGCGTCGGCGGGCGCCTGTGGACCGATGTCGTCGACGGCGCCATGCTCGAGATCGGCGGCCAGTGGGTGTCGCCCGATCAGGACGCCCTCAAGGAGACCCTCGCCGAGCTCGGGCTCGAGACCTACAGCCGCTATCGCGAAGGCGACTCGGTCTACATCGGCGAGGACGGTGAGCTCACCCGGTTCACCGGCGAGATCTTCCCGGTCGCGCCCGAGACCGAGAAGGAGATCGTCCGCCTCATCGAGGTGCTCGACGGGCTCGTCGCGCAGATCGACCCCGACAAGCCGTGGGAGCACCCCGACGCCGAGGCGCTGGACCGCATCTCGTTCCAGGCATGGCTCGAGGACCAGACCGAAGATCAGGAAGCGCGCGACAACATCGCGCTCTTCATCGCCGGTGCGATGCTGACCAAGCCCGCCTACGCGTTCTCCGCGCTGCAGGCGCTCCTCATGGCCGCCAGCGCCGGGAGCTTCTCGCACCTGGTCGACGCCGACTTCATCCTCGATGAGCGCGTCGTGGGCGGCCTGCAGCAGGTGCCGCTGCTCCTCGCGGAGCGTCTGGGCGACGACGTCGTGCTCGGGCAGCCGGTCACCGAGGTGCACTGGGGCGACGACGGCGTCCGCGTCGTCACCGACAACGGCCTCCAGGTGCGCGCGCGCTTCGTCATCCTGGCGCACGCGCCGATCCTCTACCCGTGGATCGAGTTCCAGCCGGCGCTGCCGCGCCTGAAGCAGCAGATGCACCAGCACATCTCGATGGGCTTTGTCATCAAGGTGCACGCGGTCTACGACCGGCCGTTCTGGCGCGAGCAGGGCCTGTCGGGCACCGCGTTCAGCCCCTACGAGATCTCCCACGAGGCGTACGACAACACCAACCACGGCGACGAGCGGGGAACGCTCGTGGGCTTCGTCTCGGACCGCAACGCCGATGACCTGTTCCGCGTGTCGGCCGAGGAGCGCAAAGAGCGCATCCTCGAGTCCCTGTCGCACTACTACGGGCCCGAGGCGAAGAACCCGCTGGTGTACTTCGAGAGCGACTGGGGCGCCGAGGAGTGGACGCGCGGCGCCTACGCCGCCAGCTTCGACCTCGGCGGCCTCGCGCGCTACGGCGCGGACCTGCGCACCCCCGTCGGCCCGATCCACTTCGCGTGCAGCGACATGGCCGGCGCGGGCTACCAGCACGTCGACGGCGCGATCCGCATGGGCCGCCTTGTCGCCGCCAGCATCGTCGAAGCAGCGCACCGATGAGTCCGCGGATCGTCGTCGGCTATACGGCGACGGATGCCGGAGCCGACGCGGTCGCCGTGGGCACGCGTCTGGCCGGCGCCATGCACGCGGCCCTCGACCTGGTGCTGGTGCTCCCGGCCGAGGACCGCAGCGTCATCACGCCGCCCGACGCCGGCTACGACCGCTACCTCGTGACGCAGGCCGAGGCGTGGCTCGCCGAGGCGTCGGCCTCGATCCCGGGGGACGTGGGCCATGCCGCGCATGTGCGCTTCGGCGACTCGTTCGCCGAGGGTCTGATCGCCGCAGCCCACGAGCTCGCGGCATCCCACATCGTGGTCGGCGCCGCCAACGGCGGACTGCGCGGACGCCACCGCCTCGGCACCGTGGCGAGCGAACTTCTGCACTCGTCTGACGTTCCCGTGGTGCTGGCACCTGAGGGGTCGCGCCACCTGGAGGTGACCGGCGTGAGCCGCATCACGGCGGCGATCGGCACGCGCCCGGGCGCCAGTGCGCTGCTCGAGGAGAGCGTGGCCCTCGCGGTCGCCACCGGCGCGGGCCTGCGCCTGCTGTCGCTCGTGTCCGTGGACCTCCCGGCCACCGTCGACACCGGCGTCATCCGCATCGCGGGCGCCGCTCACGCCGACGATGTGCTCGGCAAGGCGCTCGAGGTCCTCCCCGACGGCGTCGAGGCCGACGTCGTCGTGGCACGCGGCGACAGCATCGAAGACGCCGTCGCCCACCTCGCCTGGCAGCCGAGCGAGCTGGCGGTCGTCGGCTCCAGCCGGCTCGCACAGCCCCGCCGCCTGTTCCTCGGCTCGACCGCAGCGAAGATGCTGCACGAGCTTCCCGTACCGATGGTCGTCGTGCCCCGCACGCGCGGCCAGGACGGCTGACGCGCATGAGCGCTCCACAGCACTCCGGCGGCGCCGCACCGCTGGCCCCGTCTTCCGGCGCACACGCTGGCGAGCTCTCCCAGAAGGGGCTCAGCGCCGGCGCGGTGGGCGTCCTCGGCGCCGTCGTCATCGGCGTCTCGACCATCGCCCCCGCCTACACGCTCACCGCGTCTCTCGGGCCCACGGTCGCCGTGGTCGGCACGCAGGTGCCCGCGATCATCCTCGTCGGATTCATCCCGATGCTCCTGACCGCGTTCGGCTACCGCGAGCTCAACCGTGCGATGCCCGACTCGGGAACCTCGTTCACCTGGGGCGTGCGGGCGTTCGGTCCCTGGATCGGCTGGATGACGGGGTGGGGCCTCATCGCCGCCACCGTGATCGTGCTGTCGAATCTCGCCGGCATCGCGGTGGAGTTCCTCTTCCTGCTGATCTCGCAGTTGACCGGCAACCCCGACATCGCCGAGCTCGCGTTCAACCCCTTCATCAACGTCATCGTCTGCCTGCTGTTCATGCTCGGTGCGACGCTCATCTCCTACCGCGACATGCAGACCACCCAGAAGTTCCAGTACATCCTGGTGAGCTTCCAGGTCGTCGTGCTGCTGCTGTTCGCGGTCGTCGCGATCATCAAGGCGGTGTCGGGCGATGCGCCTGATCCGACGGCGTTCTCGTGGTCGTGGTTCAACCCGTTCGAGGTGCCGACGTTCAGCGCGTTCGCCGCGGGGTTGTCGCTGTCCATCTTCATCTTCTGGGGCTGGGACGTCGTCCTCACGATGAACGAGGAGACCAAGAACCCGGCCAAGACCCCCGGTCGCGCCGCGATGCTCACGGTCGTCATCGTGGTGTCGCTCTACCTCCTGCTGTCGATCGGCCTGATCATGTTCGCCGGCGTCGGCACGGGCGCGCTGGGACTGGCGAACGAGGACATCTCGGCGAACGTGTTCTTCGCCCTCTCCGACCCGATCCTCGGCCCGCTCGCGTTCCTCGTGTCGCTCGCGGTGCTGTCGAGCTCGGCCGCCTCGCTGCAGTCGACCGCCGTCGGCCCGGCGCGGACGCTGCTCGCCATGGGCCACTACGGCGCGCTGCCGAAGAAGTTCGCCCGGGTGAGCCCGCGGTTCTTCACGCCCGGCTACGCGACGGTGGTGTCGGCGATCGTGGCGTCGGTGTTCTACGCCGTCATGCGCGTGGTGAGCGAGAACGTCCTGACCGACACCATCCTGTCGCTCGGCATGATGATCTGCTTCTACTACGGCCTCACCGCGTTCGCGTGCGTCTGGTACTTCCGCAAGCAGTGGTTCGACTCGGTGCGCAGCTTCTTCTTCACCTTCCTCTTCCCGCTCGTCGGCGGCGCCATCCTCGCCGTTCTGTTCGTCACGACGCTCGTCGACTCGATGGACCCGGCGTACGGCAGCGGGTCGAGCATCTTCGGCCTCGGCCTGGTGTTCGTGCTCGGGGTCACCGTCATCCTCGTGGGTGTCGTGATCATGATCTGGCAGGCGATCAAGCGTCCGGCGTTCTTCCGCGGTGAGACACTCGGTATCGACGCCCCCGAAAGCCTTCGACGCGCCCGCAACTAGCGGGCAGACTGTCCCCAATCCATCCGATCGGAGAGGAAGCATGACCGACTACGCCGTCGTGAACCCGGCCACGGGGGAGACCCTGGCCACGTATCCGACCATCACCGACGAAGCCCTCGAGGCCGCCATCGCGGGAGCGGATGCCGCCTACCGCACGTGGCGCGATCAGCCCGTCGCCGAGCGCGCGGCCGGCATCCGCAAGGTCGCCGAGCTGCATCGAGAGCGCCGCGACGACCTCGCCGCGATCATCGTGCGCGAGATGGGCAAGCCGCTGGAGGCCGCGCTCGGCGAGGTCGACTTCGCCGCCGACATCACCGAGTACTACGCCGACCACGCGGAGAAGATCACCGGCGACCAGCCCATCGACATCGACGGCGAGGGCACCGCGGTCATCCGCCGCACGCCCCTCGGCGTGCTGTTGGGCATCATGCCGTGGAACTTCCCGTACTACCAGGTCGCCCGCTTCGCGGCGCCCAACATCGTGGTGGGCAACACGATCCTCCTCAAGCACGCGCCGCAGTGCCCCGAGTCGGCCGCCGCGATCGCAGCGATCTACGCCGACGCCGGGCTCGAGGGCGTGTACACGAACATCTACGCGACCAACGACCAGGCGGCCACCGTGATCGCCGACCGCCGCGTGCAGGGCGTCTCGGTCACCGGCTCCGAGCGCGCCGGAGCCGCCGTCGCCGAGATCGCGGGGCGAAACCTCAAGAAGGTCGCGCTCGAGCTCGGCGGGTCGGACCCGTTCATCCTTCTCTCGACCGACGACCTCGACGGCGCCGTGGAGGCCGCGGTCGCCGCGCGCCTCGACAACACCGGCCAGTCGTGCAACGCGGCCAAGCGCTTCATCGTGGTCGACGGCCTGTACGACGCGTTCCTCGAGAGGTTCACCGCCGCGATGTCGGGTGCGAAGGTCGGCGACCCGTTCGCGGACGACACCGTACTCGGCCCGCTGTCGTCGCTCACGGCGGCGGAGCGGCTGGCCGAGCAGGTCGACAGGGCCGTCGCCCAGGGGGCGACCCTCGTCACCGGTGGCACCCGTGACGGCGCGTTCTACCCGGGCACGGTCCTCGCGGACGTGACCCGCGACATGGACGCCTACCGCGAGGAGTTCTTCGGCCCCGTCGGCGTCGTCTACAAGGTCGCCGACGAGGACGCCGCCGTGGCGCTCGCGAACGACACCAGCTACGGCCTCGGCTCGTACGTCTTCACGACGGACGAGGAGCAGGCGAAGCGGGTCGCCGACAGGATCGACGCCGGCATGGTCTATGTCAACGTCGTGCTCGCCGACGAGCCGGGCCTGCCGTTCGGCGGCGTGAAGCGCTCCGGCACCTCGCGCGAGATGGGTCTCCTCGCGGCCGACGAGTTCGTCAACAAGAAGTTGATCCGCGTCGGCGCCTGAGGTTCCGCGTCAGCTCGGGGTGACGTGTCAGAGCCCCGTGCCCCCGGCGAGGCGGCCCCGTCGTCGCGCGATGCCGCCTTCCCGGGGGTGTCGCGAGACACCCGGGAGCGGGAGGATGGGAGCATGGCAGAGACATCGGACCCCGTCGTCGCCCTTTCCGATGAGCAGTGCTGGGAACGCCTGCGCGGGCAGGAGCTCGGCCGCCTCGTGACGCATGTCGGCGAGGTGCTCGACATCTTTCCCGTGAACTACGTCGTCGACGGCGAGAGCGTGCTGTTCCGCACCGCGCAGGGCAGCAAGCTGTTCGAGCTGACCGTCAACGACGAGGTGCTCTTCGAGGTAGACGACCACACCGAGACCGACGCGTGGAGCGTGATCCTCCGCGGACGCGCCCATCCGCTGGACAGCTCCGCCGAAGTGGAGCGGGCCGACGGGCTCGGCCTGAAGCCCTGGATCCCGACCCTCAAGTACACCTATGTGCGCGTCGAGCCGACCTCGCTGTCGGGCCGGGCGTTCGAACGGGGACCCGAGCCGGACCGCTACGGCGTACAGCAGTACTGAGCCGTGGAATCGCCCTCGCGAGGCCGCTCCCGGTTCGCGGCGTCCGCAGGCATGCCGTACACTGGAACGTGCAGTAGAAGTCTGCATTCTTTCGCCGTGCCCGTTGTCGGGTGCGGATCCTCAAGCCGCGGTGAGAGGGGAAGAGTGCGGGCTTCACGAGACCTCCGGGTCTCTAGGGCGGTAGCTCAATTGGCAGAGCAGCGGTCTCCAAAACCGCAGGTTGCAGGTTCGATTCCTGTCCGCCCTGCGCGTCAGCGCACACACCCTGCGTTGATAAGAAAGTGTGGTCGACCCGTGTCGGCTCACGGAAGGTAATCAGGTGGCATCGATGGTTCAGGACGAGCCGAAGGGCGAAGTCGTTCCCGCTGAGGGAACGGCCGCACCCCGCGAGAAGAAGCTCAACGTCTTCGCTCGTATCGCCCTGTTCATTCGTCAGGTCTTCGCCGAGCTCCGTAAGGTCGTCACCCCGACGCGCCAGGAGCTGCTGAAGTACACGGCGGTGGTGCTCGGCTTCGTCGTCGTCATGATGGCGCTCGTCTACGGCCTGGACGTGCTGTTCGTGTGGATCACGTCGTACGTCTTCGGAGTGCCCAGCGCCTGATCCCCGAGCGCTCCGGCTCGCCCCGGAGCCAGACACGGGCGGACCGCAGGTCCGGCAGCGGACGGAACGGAAGAGAACTCACGTGACTGAAAGATATGTCGACGACGCCGACTGGGCGACCGCCGCTGAGCAGTCCTCGGAGGACGACGAAGCCCAGGAGGGCAACGTCCTCGCCGAGGAGGAGCGCTCGGTCGAAGCAGCCGAGCACGTCGCGATCCACATCGTCGACGACGGTGATGGCGACGACGACGCCGACCTGGACGACATCGACATCGACGACCCGGAGGCGGACGCGATCGTGAACGACGCTCTCAATCTTGACGAGACGGCAGAGACCGAAGCAGCAGCCGAGGTGATCAACGACTCCCTCGCGGAAGAGGTCGCCGAGCGTGCGGCCGAGGCCGCCGACGAGGTGACCCCGTACGACGGTCCCGACGTGAACGGCGACGAGGACGAACCCGAGCTCGACGAGGACTTCGTCGCAGAGGTGGATGCCGCAGCCGGCGTCGTGGACGAGGTCGAGGCATCGGTCTCCCCGGCCGACGCCGCAGAGGCTCCTGCGTCCGCTGACGACGAGGACTCGGACGACGAGTTCGCCGACGACGAGATCGCCGACAGCGACGCCGAGGACGGCGAGGACGAGGACGAGGACCCGTACGAGGCGTTCCGTGCAGAGCTGCGCACGCTCCCGGGCAAGTGGTACGTCATCCACTCCTACGCCGGCTTCGAGCGCAAGGTGAAGGCCAATATCGAGCAGCGCAAGTCGACGCTCGAGGTCGAGGACGACATTTACCAGATCGAGGTCCCGATGGAGGACGTCGTCGAGATCAAGAACGGTCAGCGCAAGATGGTCACGCGCGTCCGGATCCCCGGCTACGTGCTCGTACGCATGGACCTGAACGAAGACACGTGGTCGGTCGTGCGTCACACGCCCGGCGTCACCGGCTTCGTAGGCAACGCCCACAACCCGACTCCGCTGCGCTTCGAAGAGGCCTTCAACATGCTGAAGAGCCTCGTCGAGGTCAAGGAGGTCGCCGGAGCCAAGGGCGGTCCGGCCAAGAAGGGCGCCGCCGCCGCGGCCCGAGTCATCCCCGCCGAGGTCGACTTCGAGGTGGGCGAGACCATCACGATCAAGGAGGGCTCGTTCGCGGGCCTGCCCGGCACGATCAGCGAGATCAAGCCCGAGAGCGGCAAGCTCACGGTCCTCGTCTCGCTCTTCGAGCGCGAGACCCCGGTTGAGCTCAGCTTCGACCAGGTCACCAAGCTTTGACGCGGGTCGGATCAATGCGAGCGCCAGCGAGCGTTGATGCGATCCCGGGTCAAGGTTGAGCGAGCGAAGCGAGTCGAAACACCCGCAATATCGCTGGTAGACTTCTCAGGTTTGCGCGCGCTCTGAGCGCGCGCGATGGACACCGCGATCCGGAACGGCCGGATTCGCGGGAGAACAGGGTGCTCCGGCATCCGCTGTTCGACGAAAGGAAAGAAGAATGGCACCGAAGAAGAAGGTGACCGGCCTGATCAAGCTTCAGATCAACGCCGGTGCCGCCAACCCGGCGCCGCCGATCGGGCCCGCGCTCGGTCAGCACGGCGTCAACATCATGGAGTTCTGCAAGGCGTACAACGCCGCGACCGAGTCGCAGCGCGGCAACGTCATCCCCGTGGAGATCACCGTCTACGAGGACCGCAGCTTCACGTTCATCCTGAAGACCCCGCCGGCCGCTGAGCTCATCAAGAAGGCCGCGGGCGTCCAGCGCGGCTCGGCCACCCCTCACACGGTCAAGGTCGCCAAGCTGACCAAGGAGCAGGTGCGCCAGATCGCCGAGACGAAGCAGCCCGACCTGAACGCGAACGACATCGAGGCCGCCTCGAAGATCATCGCCGGCACCGCCCGTTCCATGGGCATCACGGTCGAGGACTGAGGGGAAGAGGAACATGGCTACCAAGTCCAAGGCCTTCCGGGCCGCTGCCGCCAAGATCGAGGCGGACAAGTTCTACAGCCCCACCGAAGCCGTCGCGCTCGCGAAGCAGACCGGCTCCGCCAAGTTCGACTCGACCGTCGAGGTCGCGCTGAAGCTCTCCGTCGACCCCCGCAAGGCCGACCAGATGGTGCGTGGCACCGTCATCCTCCCGCACGGCACCGGAAAGACCGCCCGCGTCATCGTGTTCGCGACGGGTCCGGCCGCTGAGGCCGCGATCGCCGCAGGTGCGGACGAGGTCGGCGGCGCCGAGCTCATCGAGCGCGTCGCCGGTGGCTGGACCGCGTTCGACGCGGCCGTCTCGACGCCCGAGCTCATGGGCCAGGTCGGTCGCCTGGGTAAGGTGCTGGGTCCCCGTGGCCTCATGCCGAACCCCAAGACCGGAACCGTGACCCCCAACCCGGCCAAGGCCGTCGAGGAGATCAAGGGCGGCAAGATCGAGTTCCGCGTCGACAAGCACGCCAACGTGCACTTCGTCGTCGGCAAGGCGTCCTTCTCGGAGGAGCAGCTCGACGAGAACCTGAAGGTCGCGCTCGAGGAGATCGTCCGCCTCAAGCCGTCCAGCTCGAAGGGTCGCTACATCCAGAAGGGCGCCGTGTCGACCACGTTCGGCCCCGGCATCCCGCTGGACGTCAACGCCATCGTCTGACACTGCGTCGGATTCGCACGCAAGGGGCTCCACCTCCGGGTGGGGCCCCTTCGTCGTCCCGTAACCGTCTGCCGCGGCACCGTCAGGCGGGAGTAGCGTCGGAGACATGGTCGCGACGCTCCAGGATCTGTTCGGCATCGATGCGCCGATCGTGCTCGGCCCCTTCGGCGGGCTGTCGTCGGTCGAGCTGACCGCAGCGGTCAGCGAGGCCGGTGGGCTCGGCTCGTACGGCCTGTACGGCTACTCGGCTGATCGCATCAGCGACACCCTCGCCGCGCTGCACTCCGCGACCTCGCGTCCGTTCGCCGTGAACCTCTGGCTGCCCACGGGCGACGAGGTCACACCGGGCGAGGTCGACCTCGCACCGGCGATCGAGGCGACGGCACCCCTCTTCGACGACCTGGGTCTCGCGCATCCGTCACCGCCGATCGAGTTCCTGCCTGATCTCGACTCCCAGGTGACGGCGGTGCTGGATGCCGCGCCCGCGGCGCTGAGCGTCGTCTTCGGCGTCCCCTCCGAGCGGCTGGTCGCAGCGGCGCACAGCCGCGGCATCCGCGTGATCGGGACAGCGACGACCGTGGCCGAGGCCGTCGCGCTCGACGCCGCCGGTGTGGACGCCGTCGTCGCGACCGGCGCCGAGGCGGGCGGGCACCGCGTGTCGTTCCTGCGTCCGGCCGAACAGTCGCTCGTCGGCACCTTCGCGCTCGTGCCGCAGGTGGTCGACGCCGTCGGGGTACCGGTGATCGCCGCGGGCGGCATCGCCGACGGGCGCGGAGTCGCGGCGGCGTTCGCCCTCGGCGCCGCGGGCGTCCAGGTGGGCTCCGCCTTCCTCCGCACGCGGCAGTCGGCCGCCACCGACGCGCACCGCCGTGCCATCGAGGATGCCGCCGACACCGCCACGGTGCTCACCCGTGCCATGAGCGGGCGGCTCGCGCGCGGCATCCCGAACCGCGCCATGCGCACGATCGAGACCTCGGGGGTCATCGCCCCGTTCCCTGCCCAGAACTGGCTGACCGGGCGGTTCCGGGCCGAGGCCGGTCGCCGCGGAGACGGCGACCTCGTCTCGCTGTGGGCGGGGCAGGCCGCGGGGCTGGCCACCCGCGACGATGCGGCCGACGTGTTCGCCGAGCTCGCGGCCGGCGTTCCCGCCTGACTGCGTCCGCCGGCGGCGTCACCGCGTCGGCAGCACCTCGAAGCCGCGCTCGCCGGTGGCCTCGGCATCCGTCACGGTCGCGCCCTCGACGCGGGAGCCCGGCGGGCCTTCGGCCATCCATGCGAGCACCTCGTCGACCTGCCCGGGCGTGCCCTCGAGTTCGGCCTCGACCGAGCCGTCGCGGCGATTGCGCACCCACCCGGCCGCACCCGCCTCGCGTGCGACCATGCGCAGCGTGTACCGATAGCCCACGCCCTGGACGTCGCCGCGGACGGTCACGTGCACGCGTCTCATGCCGCCATCTTGCCGCGAGGCGGGCGCGTGGGCCAGGATGCCGCCATGGGAACCGTCGACGAACTCCTGGCCGGCCTTGATCCCGCCGATCGCCCATCGGTCGAGCGCATCTATGCGATCGCTCGCGAGGAGGCTCCCGACGCCGAGCAGGGCCTCGGCTACGGCATGCCGGCGCTCGTGTATCGCGGCAAGCCGCTCGTGTCGGTGATGCGGGCGAAGAAGCACATCGGCGTCTACCCGTTCAGCCCGGCAGCGGTCTCGGCGGTGGCAGATGCTCTGGGCGGCCATCCGGGCATCGGCCTGGACAAGGGGACGATCCGCTACCAGCCCGAGCATCCGCTGCCCGATGACGTCGTGCGCAGGCTGGTGAACGCGCGCAAGGAGCAGATCGAGGGCTGATGCCGGTCGGCCCGGGCGCGTCAGTGGGGGAGCACGAGCGAGACGCCGAGGCCGATCATGACGACCGCGATCACCGCGTCGAGGATCCGCCAGGCGCGCGGCGTCGACAGCCAGCGCCCGAGCAGACGCGCGCCGAACGCGAGGCCGAAGAACCAGACGATACTCGCGGTCATGGCGCCGGCGGTGAAGAGCCAGCGGTCGTCGCCGTGCGTGTTCGCGACCGTGCCGAGCAGGAAGACGGTGTCGAGGTAGACGTGCGGGTTGAGCCACGTCAGCGCCAGGCAGGTGAGGAGCGCGGGGATCAGACGGGTGCGGGTCGCCGCCGGCGGCGCCGAGCGGATGTCGCTGCGCACCTGCGAGGCCGAGACCTCGGGATCGAGGAGGAACTCGCCGGAGCCGGCATGCGTCACTCCGCCCGACGTGGTGCGGTGTGGTTCGACGACGCCCTCCTGCGGACTCACTGCTCCGACAGGCTGCTGGGTGTCATCGGCGCCGAGAGCCGCTCCCGTCGGCCGCCACGCGCGCCGTGCCGCGAGCACGCCGTACGCGACGAGGAACAGCGCGCCCGCCCAGCGGACCACGTCGACGAGCCAGGGCACGGCCTCCAGCACGAAGCCGACGCCCGAGACCCCGAGGGCGATGAGGATCGCATCCGAGATCGCGCAGATCGCCGCCACCGCGAGCACATGCTCTCGCCGCAGACCCTGCCGCAGCACGAAGAGGTTCTGAGCGCCGATGGCGATGATGAGCGAGAAGCCGAGGCCGAGACCGGCGAGAACAGGAGCGAGCACTCTTCGACGGTACGAGCGGCGGGAACCGAAGTCCAGCTCATGGATCTTCAGTACCATTAGCAGCACTGAAGATGCGCATCCCCTTCGAGTTGGCCGAGACCCTCGCCGTCGTCGTCGACGAAGGCACCCTCGACGCGGCCGCCCGCCGCCTCCACGTCACGCCGTCGGCGGTCAGCCAGCGCGTCAAGGCACTCGAGGAGCAGCTCGGACGCCTGGTGCTGGTGCGCTCCAAGCCGGTGCGAGCGACGGAGGCCGGAGCGGCGGTCATCCGGCTGGCGCGACAGATGGCCCTGCTCGAGCACGACGCGCTCGCCGACCTCGGCGCCGAGGACGACGAGACCGCACTCACGACCGTGCCGCTCGCGGTCAATGCCGACTCGCTGGCGACGTGGTTCCTCGGGCCGCTCGCGCGGCTGGCGGAGCGGCATCCCGTCGTCTTCGATCTGCACCGCGACGACCAGGACTTCACCGCCGGACTGCTCGAATCGGGAACCGTGATGGGAGCGGTGACCTCTCGGGCCGCGCCCGTTGCGGGATGCCGCTCCTCGCCGCTCGGCGCGATGCGCTACGAGGCCGTCGCCACCCCCGCCTACGCCGAACGGTGGCTCGAAGGGGACCGCCGCACCGCGCTCGCGAGCGCCCCGCTCGTAGACTTCGACCGGCGCGACGACCTGCAGAACGAGTGGCTCGCACAGCAGGGCGTGGATCCTGCGCACCCGCCGCGACACTACGTGCCGGCCTCCAACGACTTCGCGACGGCCGTGCGGCTCGGACTCGGCTGGGCCATGCTGCCGCGCTTCCAGTCCCACGACGCGCTCGACCGGGGCGAGCTCGTGCTCCTCGGCGGCCCACCCGTGGACGTCGCGCTGCACTGGCAGCAGTGGAACCTGCGCTCTCCGCTCCTCGACGCGATCGCGGACGCCGTCGTCGCCGAGGGCCGCCGTGTTCTCGCGCCCGCATGAACGTGTTCACTTGCGCTGAACGTACGCCGAACCCGCGTCAGCGCGTACATCCAGCGCAAGTGAACCGATTCATGCGAGGAGCGAGAGCGAGGGACGCGAGGGGGTCAGCCGTCGCTGACGCGGAGCACGACCTTGCCGCGCGTGTGGCCGGTCTCGATCGCCCGGTGGGCGTCGGGAGCGTCAGTGAGATCGAAGACGTTCTCGATGTAGACCTGCACCGAGCCCGAGTCGAGCAGGCGGGCGATCGTCGCCAGCGCACCGCCGTCGGGGATCACCTTGTACGACGTCGTCCGCACGCCCGCTTCGGCCGCCGCCTCGGCGTAGCCGGGCCACGACCCGGTCGGCACGACGACGTACAGCCCGCCCGGGCGCAGCACCTCGAGCGAACGGGTGCCTGTGTCGCCGCCGACGTTGCCGACGAGGTCGATGACGACGTCCACCTCACCGACGACATCCTCGAATCTCGTCGTGGTGTAGTCGACCACGACCGACGCTCCGAGTTCGCGCAGCCACGCGGCGTTGCGGCCCGACGCCGTCGCGGTGACGTGGGCGCCGAAGTACGCGGCGAACTGCACGGCGAAGTGGCCCACCCCGCCGCTGCCGGCGTGGATGAGCACGCGCTGGCCCTCGTGCGCGTGGGCGGTCTCGACGACGAGGCCCCAGGCGGTGAGCGCGGCGAGCGGCACGCCCGCCGCCTCGACATGCGACAGCGACGCCGGCTTGCGCGCGATCGACAGTGACGGCGCCACGACGTACTCGGCGTACGAGCCGCCCGTGCGCGGGAACGACGCCATGCCGAACACCTCCGTGCCCGGCGGGAAGGGGTGCGACTCGTACGGGCTCTTCACCACGATGCCGCTGAAGTCGTAGCCCGGGGTCGCCGGGTAGGCGTCGATCGCGCCCGAAACGCCGGCGCCGCCGCGCGTCTTGGCGTCGACCGGATTGACCCCGGCGGCCACGACGCGCACCAGCACCTCGCTGAGCACGGGGGAGGGGACCGGAACGGATGCCGCGCGCAGCGCGTCCGGCGCGCCCGGAGCGTCCACGACCATCGCCTGCATGGTGGCCGGCGGCTCCGCAACCGGCGTGAGCGGCGCCTCGGGTGTCGATCGCAGCGGTCGGATCCTCATGATGCACTCCTTCCGCGGGTGTGCCGTCATCGGCACCAGAACTGAACCCGGTGCAGACAGTCAACCCTGCGTTCGTCTCACCCGTGTTACGCCGGTGCTACCGATGGGCGAAGACGCGGTCGAGGCGAGTCACCGGAATCCGACCGCAAGAGCATCGGGGGAGAGCACATGCTCGATCGCGAGCATGCTCGCTCCGATCACGGCGGCGCGCTCGGCGGTCGCGGACTGGACGATGGCGAGGTGCTCCGTCGCCAGCGGGATCGACCGCGTGTAGACGACTTCCCGGACGCCCGCGATGAGGTGCTCACCGACGCGAGCCATGGATCCGCCGATCGCGATGACGGAGGGGTTGATGAGGCTCACGCAGATCGTGAGCACCTCCCCGATGTCGCGTCCCGCCTGGCGAACGGCCTGGACCGCCTCGATGTTGCCACGCTTGACGAGATCGACGACGTCCGAGCCGGTGCGCGCCTCGAGGCCATGCTCCCTCAGCGTCCGCGCGATCGCCGGGCCCGAGGCGATGGCTTCGAGACAGCCGCGGTTCCCGCAGCGGCAGGGCACGTTCGCGGCACGGGCGACCTGCACGTGGCCGATGTCGCCGGCGACTCCCTGCGCTCCGCGCTGCAGTGTGCCGCCCGATATCAGGCCGGCTCCGATACCGGTGGCGACCTTGATGAACATCAGGTGATCGACCGCGGGCCACGCGACCGACCGCTCGCCGAGCGCCATGATGTTGACGTCGTTGTCGACGAGCACCGGCACGTCCAGATGCTGATTGAGCCAGCCGGGGATGTCGAAGCGATCCCACCCGGGCATGATCGGCGGATTGACCGGCTGTCCGGTGGAGTGCTCCACGGGACCGGGAACTCCCACTCCGATCGCGGCCACGTGGGAGCTGTCCCGGCCGACGCGGCTGAGCAGCGTCGACGCGCCGTCGACCAGCCAGTTCAGCACGTGCTCGGGACCGAGGCCGATGTCGAGGGGTTCGGTTTGGTCGGCGAGGACGCTGCCGGAGAGGTCCGTCACCGCCACGGTCGCGTGCGAAGCTCCGATGTCGGCCGCGATCACGACTTTGGCCGCCGGGTTGAGGGCGAACTGCGACGGCGGACGCCCGCCGGTCGACACCGCCTCCGCGACGGGCGTGATGAGCCCCATCCGCATCAGTTGATCCACGCGTGCCGCGACCGTCGAACGGGCCAGTCCGGTGGACTTGGCGAGTTCCGCGCGGGTGCGGGGCACGCCGTCGCGCAGCAGCTGAAACAGCTGGTTCACGCCGCTCGCGTTGGTCGATTCGCCGTTCATGCTCACATCTCAGATTATCGGCGGGCCGGCAGGGCCCGACGCGTGACCGACGATCCACGGATGCCGCGGGTGCCGGTCGGCCGCGCTCGTGCAGTGCCGGGAGGCCGCCGCCTCGCACGACCTCCGCGCGCCGAGTCGCCGGCGCGGAGCGGAGGCCGTGCGGACGGTCATGTCGCTCGCCCGGTGGGCTTCGCGAACCGCTGCTGCAGCAGCACGGCCACGACGATGATGACGCCCTTGGCGACGGCCTGGACGGACGACGTGAGGTTGTTCTGGACGAACACGTTCGTCAGTGTGGCGAAGATGAGGACGCCGAACACTGTACCGGTGATGGTGCCGCGGCCGCCCACGAGCAGCGTGCCGCCGACGACGACTGCGGCGATGGCGTCGAGTTCGTACAGCTGCCCGTGCGTCGACGTGCCGGCCGTCGTCCGCCCGAGGATCATGACGGCGGCGATGCCGGCGCACAGCCCCGAGATGGCGTAGAGCCACATGGTGTGACGCTTGACGTTGATTCCGGCGAGCCGTGCGGCTTCGCGGTTGCCACCGATGGCGACCGTTCGCCGACCGAAGGTGGTGCGGTTCAGCAACACCCACCCGAGCGCCGCCACGATCGCGAAGATCCAGATGAGCATGTCGATGCCGATGATGTCGAGGTTCATGAACTCGATGAAGTCGCGATCGCCGATCTGGAGGGTGCGACGCTCTGCAAGGATCTCGGCCAGGCCACGTGCCGCCACCAGCATGGCCAGAGTCGCCATGAACGCCACGACCTTGCCGTAGGCGATGACGATTCCGTTGACGAGCCCGGCGGCGAGCCCGACCGCCAGGGCGATGAGGACCATGACGACCCAGTGCAGCTGATCGGCGAGGTCCTGGATCGCGGCGAGCGCCGCCACCACGGAGGCAAGTCCCATGACGGAGCCGACGGACAGGTCGATGCCGCCGGCGATGATCACCAACGTCATGCCGATGCTGATCACGCCGATGATGGAGGCCTGGCGCAGAATCGTCAAGATGTTGCTGACGCTCGTGAAGGTGTCGGGAGCGGTCACGGCGCCGACGATCACGAGCACGATCAGCGCGACGACGAGACCGAGGTTGCGTCCGACGGACCCCGACATGAACCGTTGGAAGCCTGACTTCCGGGTTCCGTCGCCGGGCACGCCTGTGGGAGGCGGCGCCTCTGAGGAGGTGGGAACGCCGGCGGTTCCCTGGGTGGTCTGCTCGCTCACGCGGCGGTTCCTTTCATGACGAGGTCGAGCACACCGTGCTCGTCGATCTGCGAGGCCGGGCGGGTGTCCAGGAGGCGTCCGTCGGCGATGACCAGGACGGTGTCGGCGAGGCCGAGCACCTCCTCGATCTCGCTCGACACGACGACGATGGCGTTGCCTGCGGCGGCCAGGCGGCGGATGAGGGCGTAGATCTCGGCACGAGCGCCGACATCGACGCCGCGGGTGGGCTCGTCCAGCAGCAGCACGCGGGTGCCGTGGATGAGCCACCGGGCGAGTAGGATCTTCTGCTGGTTGCCTCCCGACAGAGTGATCGCCTCGCGGTCGGGATCGGCCGGTCGCAGCTCGAGCGCCTCGATCTGCTCGCGCGTAGCCTTGCGCTCGGCACGCTCGTCCAGGAAGCCCGCCTTCGCGAATCGCGACACCGACGACAGTGTCACGTTCACGAAGATCGGCTCGTCGAGCACGAGACCCTGGCTCTTGCGCTCCTCGGGCGAGAGGCCGATGCCCGCACGGACCGCCGCCACGACGGAGCCTCGACGCAGAGGCTTCCCGCCGACTCGCACGGTGCCCGCCGTAGCCCGTCGTGCGCCGTAGACGGTCTCGAGAATCTCGGACCTGCCCGAGCCGACCAAGCCGGCGAGGCCGACCACTTCGCCCGCACGCACCGAGAACGACACGTCCTCGAACAGCCCCGCGGTCGACAGTCCCTCGACCTCGAGCACGACCGGAGCATCGGCGGGGATCGGCGCGGCGGCGGGGAACACGTTGGCGACGGACCGGCCGGTCATGAGCCTGATGAGCTCGGCGGTCGGGGTGTCGGCAACCGGGAGACCTGTGGCCATCGAGCGCCCGTCCTTCAGCACGGTGATGCGGTCGCCGATCTGGCGGATCTCTTCCAGTCGGTGGGTGATGTAGACGACTGCGATGCCTTGGGCGGTCAGCTCTCGTACGACGTGGAACAGGTTCTTCACCTCTTCGCTGTCGAGTACAGCCGACGGTTCGTCCATGATGATGAGCTTGATGTCGTGTGAGAGCGCTCGGGCCATGCTGACGATCTGCTTGTTGGCGGCGCTCAGCTGACCGACCTCTGTGTGCGGTGAGAGGCTGCCGTGTCCCAGCCGCCGGAGCAGCTCCCGGGCCCGCCGAGCCGCCTCGGAGCGCTTCGTGAATCCCCCACGCGCCAGTTCGTGCCCGAGGAAGATGTTCTCCGCGATCGTCAGACCGTCGACGACATCGAGCTCCTGATACATGGTCGCGATGCCGAGCTCGATGGCGGCCTCGGGTGTGGGGACGTCGACCGGCTGCCCCAGCCACGAGATGACGCCGTCGTCCGGGCGGTGCACTCCGGCGAGCGTCTTGATCAGCGTGGACTTACCTGCACCATTCTGGCCGAGGATGCAGTGCACCTCGCCCGGGAGGACCTCGAGATCGACACCGCGGAGGGCCTGGACACCCGCGAACGCCTTCGTCACACCCCGGACATCGAGTAATGCCGGCTCATGGTCAACTTTGATCACGCGACGAACATAACATGTGCACGCGCTCGATGCCGAGGGCTTCAGCCCGGCTGCGCTTTGCGGACTTCACGGGACACGGCACCGATTCTCACGTTGTAGTCACTGTTGGAACGGTGAGGTCACTTCTGCCGGATGGAGGACAAAAGATGACCACTCGACCTTTGGTTCTGCTACGTTGGTCCCCGTCAGCGTGGACTCTCGAGTGCGGGGACATCATTCCTCTCGGATACAGCGCTGTCACCGCTGCATCACATTTCGAGGAGGAAACATGCGCTCACACCTGAAAGCGCACACGCGACTGGTTCTCACCGGCGCCGCAGTCATCGCAGCCATCGGCCTTCTGGCCGGATGCACGGGCTCCGGCGCCGACGAGGACGACGTCACCGACCAGGGCACCACGACCGAGGAGAACGCCGAGTCGGGCGACACCGTCGTCATCGGGTTCTCCGGCCCTGCGGCCGACCATGGCTGGCTCGGTGCCATCAACTCCGGCGCGCAGGCCGCGGCCGACAGCTTCGACGACGTCGAACTGCGAGTGGCCGAGGGGACCAACGACCCGATCGCCCAGATAGCCGCCGTCGAGACCTTCGTCACGGACGGCGTCGACGCCATCGTACTGCTCCCCTCCGACGGCGCTGCGCTGACCGAAGCGGCCATCGCGGCGATGGAGGCCGGCATCCCGGTCATCAACGTCGACCGAGAGTTCTCCAGCCCCTTCGCCGCGCGGGCAACTGTCCTCGGCGACAACTACGGCATGGGGGTGAGCGCCGGAACCTATATCTGCGAGGAGCTGGAGGGCAACTCCGACGCCGTCGTCGCCGAGATCGCCGGCATCGACTCGCTGCCGCTCACGCAGGATCGCTCACGGGGCTTCGCCGACGCGCTCGAGGACTGCGGCCTGGAGGTCTCGGCCCGTGTGGCCGCCGACTTCACCGTGGCCGGCGGCGAGTCTGCGGCCTCGCAGCTCCTTTCTGCCAACCCGCAGATCGACGCGATCTGGAACCATGACGACGACCAGGGAGTCGGGGTGCTTGCGGCCATCGACTCGGCCGGGCGCGACGAATTCTTCATGGTCGGCGGCGCAGGCAGCCGCAGCGCCATGGAGGCCATCGAAGCCGACGACTCCGTGCTCAAGGCGACGATCATCTACCCGTCGACGCAGGCCGCCGACGGTGTGGCACTCGCGCGCCTCATCGCACAGGGCAAGACGATGGGCGACCTCGTCACGCCTGGCATTCCGAACCGCGTCGTCCTCGACGCTCCCGTGGTGACGAAGGAGAACGTCGACCAGTACATCGACCTCTCGTTCGAGTAAGTCAGACGACGAGCACGGGGCGCCCATCCACGCGAGGGGGGCGCCTCGCGCTCGACTTCCGAGAAGTGAGGACAGCGCGTTGACTGAAACGCTCCGCGTCGCCATGGTCGGACACGGCTTCATGGGCGCCGCTCATTCCCAAGGGTGGCGAGTCGCTCCCAGATTCTTCGACCTCCCTCGGCAGCCCGAGATGACCGTGGTGGTCGGCCGTGATGCCGAAGCCACAGCGGCCTCCGCCCGCAAATGGGGGTGGAATGACAGCGCCACCGACTGGCGGGCTGTGATCGCGCGCAACGACATCGACATCGTCGACATCGTCACGCCGGGCGATACGCATGCCGAGATCGCGATCGCCGCCCTCGAAGCCGGAAAACACGTATTGTGCGAGAAGCCGCTCGCCAACACCGTCGCCGAGGCGGAGGCGATGGAGAGGGCCGCCGCAGCCGCGGCGGAGCGGCGCATCCGATCCATGGTCGGCTTCACGTATCGTCGCGTGCCGGCGGCGACGTTCGCCCGCGATCTCGTGGCCGCCGGACGCATCGGGCGGATCCGCCAGGTTCGGGCTGAATACCTGCAGGACTGGCTGATGGATGCCGCGGCGCCGCTGACCTGGCGGCTCGAGAAGGAGCACGCGGGCTCAGGAGCGCTCGGCGACATCGGAGCACACGCCGTCGATCTCGCGGAATTCATCACCGGTGAGCGACTGACCTCCGTGTCGGGCGTCATGGAGACTCTGATCCACGAGCGGCCGCTGCTGGGCGAGGGTGTCGGACTCTCCGGGACGGCGTCCGCGGAGCGAGGGCGGGTCACCGTCGACGACGTCGCGCTCTTCACCGGCCGACTCGAGTCGAGTGCGCTGGCGTCGTTCGAGGCGACGCGGTTCCGCACCGGTCGCAAGAACGCGTTGCGCATCGAGATCTCGGGATCCGAGGGCGCGCTGGCGTTCGACCTCGAGCGGATGAACGAGCTCGAGTTCTATGACGCTACTCAGCCGGGCCTGGAGCAGGGGTTCCGTCGGATCCTCGTCACGGAGCATGATCACCCCTATCTGGCGCCGTGGTGGCCGACCGGTCATATGCTCGGGTACGAGCACGGCTTCTCGCACCAGGTCCGCGACTTCGTCGTCGCGATCGACGAGGGTTCGGCCCCGCGCCCTTCCTTCGCCGACGGCCTGCATGTGCAGCGCGTGCTTGACGGCGTGGAGCGCAGCTCGAACGCCGCAAGTGTCTGGACCCCCATTGCCGGATGAGCCCGGCATTCAACGACGAAAGGTACTCGCGATGTCGCGACCGGTCACTCTGTTCACGGGCCAGTGGGCCGACCTGCCGTTCGAGGAGGTGGCCCGGTTCGCAGGTGAGTGGGGCTACGACGGCCTCGAGATCGCGTGCTGGGGTGACCATCTCGACGTGTCGAGGTGGGATGACGATGCGTATGTGCAGAGTCGGCGCGACATCCTGGAGCGCAACGGGCTGCAGGTGTTCACCATCTCCAATCACCTCGCCGGCCAGGCGGTGTGCGACGATCCGATCGATGAGCGCCACCGCGATATCCTCAACGACCGCGTGTGGGGCGACGGCGATCCCGAAGGGGTCCGCGGGCGTGCTGCCGAGGAGCTCAAGCTTACGGCGCGGATGGCGGCGAAGCTGGGCGTGAAGACCGTCACCGGCTTCACGGGCTCGTCGATATGGAAGGCCGTGGCCATGTTCCCGCCCGCCAGTGACGCATTCGTCGACGCCGGGTATGCGGACTTCGCGGAGCGCTTCCATCCGATCCTCGACGTGTTCGACGAAGTGGGCGTCCGATTCGCCCACGAGGTCCACCCGTCCGAGATCGCCTACGACTATTGGACGACGCGCCGCACATTGGAGGCGATCGGCCATCGCGAGGCGTTCGGGCTGAACTGGGACCCATCGCACATGGTGTGGCAGGACCTCGACCCGGTCGGGTTCCTCTGGGACTTCCAAGACCGGATCTACCACGTCCACTGCAAAGATACGAAGAAGCGCACCGGCAACGGGCGCAACGGCCGGCTCTCGTCGCACCTGGCATGGGCGGATCCTCGTCGCGGCTGGGACTTCATCTCCACCGGACACGGCGATGTGCCGTGGGAGGACGCCTTCCGCATGCTGAACGCCATCGGGTACGACGGGCCGCTCTCGGTGGAGTGGGAGGACGCCGGGATGGATCGCCTGGTGGGAGCACCCGAGGCTCTCGAGTTCGTCCGTCGCCTGTCGACCTACCAGCCGTCGGCGGCGGCGTTCGACGCCGCTTTCTCGAACCAGAGCTGAGGCGGCGAAGCGCCGTCGTGGCGTTGCGGCGCACAGTGGTGGCTGCCTCAGTCGGAGGGTCGCTCGCCGAGGGTGAGGGCGTGCAGCAGCCGCGTGAGGTTCAGGATGTCGTCGACCGGCCACGCGGCGAGGGCGTCGACGAGCAGGCTCTCCTGCGGGGCGCGTGCTTCCGCGAGGCGCTCCAGCCCGAACGGGGTGGGGGAGAGCAGGCTCGAGCGGCCGTCGTCGGGGTCGGGGGTGCGCTGGATCAGATTCAGCTGCTCGAGTTCGCGGACCGTGCGGCTGATCTGGCCCTTGTCGGCCGTCAGCGCCTCGGCGAGTGCGGAGAGGGTGATGCCCTCGCGACGCACGATGGTGGTGAACACCTTGTAGGCGCCTGGCAGCATGCCGGGGCTCACGCGGTTGGCGTTCTCGGTGATGATCCGGCGGAAGCGGTTGATCAGCTCGCCGAACTCAGCCTCGAGGGCGCGCACCGCTTCGGTGCGCGCCGCTCGAGTGTCTTCGGAGGTCATCGTGTTCGACATTAGCGCCGGGTGCGCCGCGTCTGGTTCGCCGCGACGCCCGACTGTTCGGGCGTGACGGCGGTCTCGGCATCCTGCGTCTTCACCGTTGCTGTAGCGGTCAGCGCGTCCATGCCTTCGGCGACCGACACAGTCGCCAGGTCGGCCTCGCTGGCCTGCACGCGCTCGCTCGTCGTCATGTGGGTGAGCGGCTTGTTCGGCAGGAAGATGATCGCGATGAGGCTGATCACGGCCAGCGGCACGGCGATGAGGAACGAGTGGGCGATGGCCTGGGCGTAGATGTCCTCCACGATCACGCGGATCGCCTCGGGCAGCGCCGACACCTGCGGGATCGTGCCCGACTGGAGCTGCTCCGCGATGGCGGCGCCCTTCTCGCCCAGCGTCATGATGGCCGCACCGATGTCGTCCTTGCGCTGGGAGAACAGATCGGTCGCCGAGGTCGCCAGTGCGGCACCCATGACCGAGACGCCGATCGTGCCGCCGAGGCTGCGGAAGAACGTGACACCGGAGCTCGCGACGCCGATCTCACTCGGCTTGGCGGTGTTCTGCACGATGAGCACGAGGTTCTGCATCGTCATGCCGACGCCCGCACCGAGAAGGAACATGTACAGCGAGACGAGCACGAAGTTCGTGTCGTACTCGATGGTCGACAGCAGGAACGAGCCGGCGATGAGTAGCACGCCGCCTACGATGAGGTACGGCTTCCAGATGCCGTGACGGGTCACAAGACCGCCGATCACGATCGACGCCAGCAGCAGTCCGCCGATCATCGGGATCGTCATCAGACCTGCCTCGGTCGGCGTGGCGCCACGGGCGAGCTGCATGTACTGACTGAGGAAGACCGACGTGCCGAACATCGCGATGCCGATCGAGATCGACGCGATGACCGCGAGCGTGAACGTGCGGTTGCGGAACATCGTGAGGGGGATGAGCGGCTCCTTCGAGCGCAGCTCGACGATCACGAACAGCACGGCCGCGAGCAGCGCGCCGCCGACCATCAGGATGGTCTCCGTGCTCCACCAGTCGTAGTCCTTGCCGGCGTTGGTGACCCAGATGAGCAGCAACGACACAGCTGTCGAGAGCAGCACGATGCCGAAGTAGTCGATCCGCGCCTTCACCTTGGGGCGAGCGGGCAGGTGCAGTGTGCGCTGCATGATGATGAGCGCGGCGACCGCGAACGGCAGCGCGATGAAGAAGTTCCAGCGCCAGTCGATCGTGTCGGTGATGAAACCGCCGAGGAGCGGTCCGCCGACGGTGGCGACGGCCATCACGGCGCCGAACAGGCCCATGTAGCGGCCGCGCTCGCGCGGGCTGATGATGTCGGCCATGATGACCTGGCTGAGCGCGGCGAGACCGCCCGCGCCGATGCCCTGCACCGCGCGGAACGCGATGAGCGTGCCCGGGTCCTGCGAGAAGCCGGCGGCCGCAGTCGCCAGCACGAAGATGACGATGGCGATCTGGATCAGCAGCTTGCGGTTGAACAGGTCGGCGAGCTTGCCCCAGATGGGGGTGGAGATCGCGGTGGTCAGAAGGGTCGCGGTGACGACCCAGGTGAACGCGGCCTGGTCGCCGCCCAGGTCGTGGACGATGACGGGAAGCGATGTCGACACGACGGTCGACGCGAGCATCGACACGAACATGCCGAGCAGCAGGCCGGTGAGCGCCTGCAGCACCTTGCGGTGGTGGCGCTTCTCGTCGGCGCTCACGCTGCCGGCCGAGCCAGTGGCGACCGACCCGGTCGCGGGGGTGGACGTAGCCATGGGAATCCTTCGAACGGTGTTGGTGGAAGAGATGCGGCGACGGCGGCGCAGAGATGGTTGACCAGGGTCAACAGTTGATATGGGTCAACTATACGACAATGGTTGATGTGCGTCAACTATCAGCGCGGATGAAGGTACGGTGTCAGTCCGCTGCGGCGGACCGGCGCCGGCGGAGGCTCAGGCGGGGCGCGCGGTGCGCTCGGCAGAGCGGATGACCCACTCGACGCCGAGTGTGAAGAGCTCGCGGTCCTCGAGCTGCAGAAGCTGTGGCGAGATCTGAGCGATGTGCGGGTGCTTGATGGGGTCGACCAGGAGAGGTCCCTCGAACCACGGGCTGGTGTCCGAGGGTGCAGCGGTCCCGCGCTCGGTCCGCGCCCGGGCGACGCCGGCGGCCGACGAGAGGATGTGCGTCGCCATGAGCGCGTAGTGCTGCACCAGGTCCTCGCCCGTTAGGCCCGCGCGCGAGAACGCGTCGAGCATGAACTCGATCGCGTCGAGCTCGCCGGGACCGTGCGTGGTGAGCACGATGGCCTCCTGGCCGACAGCGGGGTAACGGGAGAGCTCGCTGAGCGTGGCGGACGCCAACTGGCGCAGTCGCTCCTGCCAGTCCTCGGGCGGCGCGGTCACAGCGGCGAGGGTGCGTACCGTGAGCTCGTCGAGCAGGGCGCCCATGAGGTCGTCCTTGCTGCGGAAGTGCCGATAGATCGCCGTCGGGTCGGTGCCGAGCTTGGCGCCCAGCTCTCGGATGGAGAGGGATCCAGAGCCGGTCGTCTCGGCGAGCTCCAGCCCTGCGGCGATGATCGTCGCCCGATCCAGGCGCCTGCCGCCGGACTTCTCGGACGTCGCTCCCCTGCGTGCCGCCATGATCCCCGCTTCCGCCGTCGCCGTCCATCGTGCCACGGAGCCGCACTCGGGCCCCGTGACGCCGAGCCTACAGGTCGCGTCATCAACTGGGTCAACACCGTTGACACCAGTGATGACCAACGCCTATCGTCAAGCAACCCGCTCGATGACGAAGGAGAGGTCCCGTGGCCGCTGCCGTTCCTGACGACGCACAGACGCCGTTCGCAGACACCGTGTTCACCGGAGGTGCGCTGTTCAGCTCCGACCTCGTGGCTGCGGGCAGCCACGAGGCGCTGACAGGTCTCGCCGTCGCGGTGCGCGGAGGGCGCATCGCCGCGGTGTGCGGCGAGGAAGCGGCATCCGTCCTCATCGGCCCTGACACCGAGGTCGTCGATCTCGCCGGCGCGTTGCTGGCGCCGGGCTTCCAGGACGCGCACATCCATCCGATGTCGGGGGGGCGTCGAGCTGCTGCAGTGCAACCTCACGGGCTCCGAGAACGCCGCCGACGCGCTCGCGACGATCGCCCGCTACGCCGCGGAGAATCCCGATGCGGAATGGATCGTGGGCGGCGGCTGGTCGATGGACCACTTCCCGGGCGGGGCGCCGCTGCGAGGCGCCCTCGACGCCATCGTGCCCGACCGCCCGGTGCTGCTCGTGAGCCGCGACCACCACTCGTCCTGGGCGAACACTGCGACGATGCGCCTCGTCCGCCGGGTGTGCGACGAGACCGTCGTGATGCGACGCGGCGAGATCGTCGAACGCGGGCGCACGGACGAGCTGCTCGGCGACCCGCAGCACGAGTACACGCGGCTGCTCATCGACTCCGTGCCCAAGCCCGGCTGGGATCCGGAGCAGGCGGGAGCCGAGGTCGAGGATGCAGGCGTCGACGCCCCCGGCTGGGACGGGGTGGCCGACGACGATGCGGAAGCCGCGTCGGTCGGGGCGGCGAAGGTCGAGGCCTCGGGGCAGGCACGGTGAGCGCCGGGTCTTCGTCGCGCGGTACGGTCGGTGCGAGCAGTATGGAGGCGTGTTCAGTGTCGAACTGATTCCGGATGCCGAGCTCGACCGCGCGGTCCGGGACGACTGGGATCGGCTCCTCGGGGCCGATCTGCCGAGCTCGGGGCGCAATCCCGCACCGAGCAACCGTCCGCACGTGACGCTCGCGGTGCGGGACCGGGTCGATCCGGCGGCGTTCGCCGGCATCGCCGAGCTGCTCCCCGTCGCCCTGGAGCTCGCCGGGTTCGTGCTGCTCGGTCATCGGGACCGGTACGTGCTCGCGCGGCACGTCGTCGTGAGCGCGCCGCTCCTCGCGATCCACCGCGTCGTCGCAGAGGTCGCCGGCCGACCCGAGCCGCGGTACTCGAACACCGGGATCGACCGGTGGACGCCGCACATCACTGTGGCGCGGGGGCTCACTGCCGCGCGACTGGCGACGGCGATGCGACTGGTGAAGGCGCCGAACGTCGTCGGGCAGGCGACAGGAGCGCGTGTGTGGGACGCCGATGCCCGGCGGGTGACCACGATCCGATGAGGCGCCGGCCGCGCCGGCACGTCGGCCGGTTCAGTCGGCGAGGGCGAGCGCGCGGAACGGCTCGCGCGGCGCAGCAGGCGGCTGCGGCATCCGCTCTGTCTGCTGTCGAGAGCGCGTCGTACGCAGGTAGAGCTCGTCGATGAGGGCGGTGGCGAGGCGCACGAGCTTCGCGATCTCGGCCTCGTCGCGATCGACCCATGCGCAGCGCGGCTCGTCGCCGACGGGCACGAAGCCGTCGTGCTGCTCCCAGGCCACGAGCGTGCGCTCCGCCCCGAGCACGTGCTGTTGCCACCACACCTGCCGGAGGTAGGACCGCGGGATGCTGCGCCAGGCCTTGTTGGTCGTCTTGATCTCGGCGAGCGTGATGCGTCCCGACGCGTCGACGGCGATGCCGTCCGGGGTCGCAAGGTGCCGCTTCTCGACGACCGCGTGGAACAACGCCGACGAGGGCTGGACGCCGTGAGTCGCGGCGACCCACGCGGCGATCTCGGGTTCGCGCGCCCGGCCGTGTGCCGTGTAGGCGTTGCCCGAGAAGCCCGAGCCGAGCAGCTTGGCGTCGGCGGCGCGGCCGATGGCCCGGTCGGAGGTGAGGGTCGCGACGTCGGTCGCGGTGATGCCGCGCGACCGTGCACGCACCCAGGCGACCCGGTCGCGCGAATCCGCGACGATGCGGGCCGCAACGTCCGGTGCATGCGCCGCGAGCGCCGAGGGGCGTGCGGCGGCGTGCTCGGGGTTCACCCTTCGAGGCTACGCCGCCGACCCGACATCCGCCGCCTGCGACGCACCAGCGGCATGGGGTCCGTCACGCGATGGCGCCCTTCGATGCGCACGACCTCGACGGACGGCGGTGCGCAAGAGGGGTTGCGATCGGCGGCGGCGGTGGCATCCTCGGGAACATGAGCACCATCACGTCAGACGAATTCCGCGCGTTCCCGGGTGTCGAGGACTGGCGTCCCCGCGTGACCGGCGCCTTCGCCCTGTTCCGCACCGGCAGCTTCGCGGCAGGCGCGCAGCTGTTCGCGGCGATCGCCGACCTCGCCGAGGCAGCCGACCACCACCCCGACGTCGACCTGCGCTACGCCACCGTGCGCGTGCGGCTGCTCACTCATTCGGCGGGCGGCCTGACGGCGAAGGATGCCGCGCTCGCCGCGCAGATCTCACAGGCGGCCCGCGAGCTCGACATCCGCGCCGAGACCGAGCGCATGCAGGACCTCATGCTCGCCGTGGCCACGCCCGATTCGCGCGCCGCGTTGGCGTTCTGGAAGGCGGTGACCGGTTTTCGCGAAGTGCGCGACGGCGTGCTGTTCGACGCCGACGGACGGGGGCCTCTCATCTGGTTCCAGCCCGTCGACAAGCCGCTGCGCGGCAGGTCGCACCTCGACGTCAACGCTCCGCGCGACGTGATCGAGAAGCGCCTCGAGGCAGCGCTCGCCGCCGGCGGGGTGATCGTCGACGACTCCCACGCGCCCGAGTGGTGGACCCTGGCGGACGCCGACGGCCACAAGGTGGACCTCTGCCCCTGGCGCGAGTAGAGGGCGGCGCGCCGGTCGCCGGCCGGCGGCAGCCGATCGTGTCAGAAGGCGGCGGCGCCGGCCTCTGCAACGGTCTGATCCTGGTCGCCCGAGCCGCCGCTGACGCCGACCGCACCCACGACGGCGCCGTCGCGGGAGAGCGGGACGCCGCCGGCGAAGATCGCGACCTTGCCGCCGTTGGTGGCGTGGATGCCGTAGAACTGCTGCGTCGGCTGCGAGTTCTCACCGAGGGTCTTCGTCTCGATGTCGAACGCGCGCGAGGTCCAGGCCTTGTTGATCGAGATGTTGACGCTGCCGATCCACGCGCCGTCCTGACGGACGTGGGCGACGAGATTGCCCCCCGCATCGACCACGGCGATGTTCATGGGCTGGCCGATCTCGTCGGCGCGCTTCTCCGCGGCGGCGATGACGCGACGGGCGTCTTCGAGGGTGACGGACATGGTGGTGTTCCTTTCGTGGGCGAGCGGATGCCTCGATCGAGGATTCCGCTCCTTGTCAGGTGGACTGGATGTACCCGTTGGGATTCAGCACGTACTTCTTCGCCGCTCCCTGATCGAAGTCGGCATATCCCTGCGGGGCGTCCTCGAGTCCGATGGCGGTGGCGCCGACGGCATCGGCGATCGCGACCTTGTCGTGGAGGATCGCCATCATGAGCCGGCGGTTGTAGCGCATGACAGGGCACTGGCCGGTCGTGAACGACAGCGATTTCGCCCAGCCGAGTCCGAGCCGCAGTGACAGCGACCCGACTTTCGCGGCCTCGTCGATCCCGCCAGGGTCGCCGGTGACGTACAGGCCCGGGATGCCGAGCGCGCCGCCGGCTGCGGTGATGTCCATCAGCGAGTTCAGCACGGTCGCGGGAGCCTCGTGCGAGGCATCCGCTCCGTGTCCGCGCGCTTCGAAGCCGACCGCGTCCACGGCGGAGTCGACCTCGGGTACGCCGAGGATCTGCTCGATCTGATCCTTGGGGTCGCCTGCCGACACGTCGACGGTCTCGCAGCCGAACGACCGCGCCCGCGCCAGGCGGTCCGCGTTCAGATCGCCCACGATGACCACCGCCGCACCGAGCAGCTGCGCCCCCACCGCGGCCGCGAGGCCGACGGGGCCGGCGCCCGCGATGTAGACGGTCGATCCCGGGCCGACGCCGGCGGTGTACGCGCCGTGGAACCCGGTGGGGAAGATGTCGGAGAGCATGGTGAGGTCGAGGATCTTCTCGAGAGCCTGGTCGCGGTCGGGGAAGACCAGCAGGTTCCAGTCGGCGTACGGCACCAGCACGTACTCCGCCTGGCCCCCCACCCAACCGCCCATGTCGACATAGCCGTAGGCGCTCCCCGGCCGGTCGGGGTTGACGTTGAGGCAGATGCCGGTCTTGCCCTCCTTGCAGTTGCGGCAGCGGCCGCACGCGATGTTGAAAGGCACCGAGACGATGTCGCCGACCTTGACGAACTCGACGTCGGGGCCGACTTCGACGACCTCACCGGTGATCTCATGGCCGAGCACAAGACCTGCAGGTGCCGTGGTGCGGCCGCGCACCATGTGCTGGTCCGAGCCGCAGATGTTCGTGCTCACGGTCTTGAGGATCGCGCCGTGCGGCACCTTCCTGCCGACGTTCGCCGGGTTGACGCCCGGACCGTCCTTCAGCTCGAACTCCGGGTAATCCGTGTCGACGACCTCGACCTCGCCGGGGCCTTTGTAGGCGACGGCCCTGTTGGCAGACATCTTCGTCCTCTCCGTCGCGCGGCGGATGACCTCGCGACTCGGTCATGCTGGCTCTGATGCGAGCCTGTACCTCGGCGACGCCACGCGCAACGGGGCCGCCCGCCGGCAGCGTGGGGCGCGAGCGGCGCCGTGACGGATGGCGGGCGCCGATTTGGCGGGAGCGCGGGCGTCGCGTACCCTTGTGGGAGCCGAAGACCGCCGGTCATTGACGTGCGCGCAAGCGTCACGAAGATCGAAGCACTGCATCGCAGGGGCCCGCGCAGGTGTCACGAACGATTCTCCTGGATTCAGGAATCCCGCTCCGTGCGCTTGCGCCGGAGCTTTTTTGTTGCCGTGACGAGAAGATGAGCGGATGCCTCCGGCCGGCGCCCCGCCACCGCGGAGCGTCTCACACACACAAGGAGTGACCATGGCGCAGAAGGACGCATCGGTTGCCGAGCTCACGAAGAACTTCGAGGACTCGAACGCCGTTCTGCTGACCGAGTACCGCGGTCTGACGGTTGCCCAGCTCAAGCAGCTGCGCAACAGCATCCGTCAGGACGCGGAATACGCCGTGGTGAAGAACACGCTGACCAAGATCGCCGCGAACAACGCGGGGATCACGGCGCTGGACGAGGACCTCAAGGGTCCGTCGGCCATCGCGTTCGTGCACGGCGACTTCGTCGCCACCGCGAAGGCTCTGCGTGACTTCGCCAAGGCCAACCCGCTTCTCGTGATCAAGGGCGGCGTTTTCGAGGGCAACTCCCTCAGCGCCGACGAGGTCAACAAGTACGCCTCGCTCGAGAGCCGTGAGGTTCTGCTTGCGAAGGCCGCGGGCATGATGAAGGCGACGATGGGCAAGGCTGCCGCGACCATCGACGCGCTTCGCGAAAAGCTGGAGACCGCCGAGGCCGCGTGAGCGACCGGCGATCTCTTCCCACAACCCCATCTATCTAGGAGATACATCATGGCGAAGCTCACCACTGAGGAACTGCTCCAGCAGTTCGCCGACCTGACCCTCGTCGAGCTCAGCGAGTTCGTGAAGGCGTTCGAGGAGAAGTTCGACGTCACCGCTGCTGCTCCCGTCGCCGTTGCCGGCGCCGGTGGCGCGGGCGCCGACGTTGCCGTCGAGGAGGAGAAGGACTCGTTCGACGTCATCCTCGAGGCTGCCGGCGACAAGAAGATCCAGGTCATCAAGACGGTCCGCGAGCTCACCTCGCTCGGCCTCGGCGAGGCCAAGGCTGTCGTCGACGGTGCTCCCAAGGCCGTCCTCGAGGGCGCCAACAAGGAGGCCGCCGAGAAGGCCAAGGCCGCTCTCGAAGAGGCCGGCGCGACGGTTACCCTCAAGTAATCTCTTTCCTTCGCGAAAGCCCCGGATGCTGTGCGTCCGGGGCTTTCGTCATGTCCGGGCAGGGGAATCGACCGACCAACCACCTCGTTCCGCGAAATCCCTTTCTCATGGTTTGATCTCGAATCACCCCTGATTTTCTCAGGGACTGCGTTCCGGCATCCGTTGTGACAAGAATGATAAAGCGCATTCCAGAAAGCGCATTCTCACCACTCGAAGACAGCCTCGACATCGAGCTGACCGACGACGAGACCTGGTCGTGGGACGACCTGAACGAGATCGCCGAGGAGGTCACCGCGGCCAGTGGCGGCGCGGTCGTCGGCTCGCAGTCCTGGGGATTCGAGGACGGCGGCCTCAACAACTGGCTGCGCCAGCACGGCGAGTCCCTGTTCGCCGAGGACGGATCGCCCGAGGTGACGGCCAGCGCCGAGACGCTCGCCGCCCGCGCTGCGCGCTCAGGCGGGGCTGTGACCGGACTGCTCGGCGTGGGTGTCGCCGGTGTCCACGGGCACGGCCGCAGTCACGTCGACGCCGTGCTCGCCGGCGCGGACTTCGAACTCGTCGCCGTCGCCGACCCCCGGGGCGGCCGCACCGGACGATGTCGTGTCGATCGACGCGGACCTCCGCCGCGCGAACGACATCGAGACCGACGACACGTCGTCCCTCGTCGTCGAGGTGCGCGGCGGCGCCCGCGTCGCCGCGGGTCTCGCGGTGACCGCCGCACGACGCCGCGAGCCGTATGTGCTGGTGCGGGGCACCCGTGGATTCCTCGTCTACCTGTACACGCTCGACATGCTCCACGTGCATCGCGACGGGGCGGCGCTCCGCGCGCGTACGCATTCGAACGCATCTCGCTGCTCGACGATCTCGCCGGGCACATCCGCGACGGCCGTGACCTGCTCGCTCCGCTGCACCGCACCGGCGCGTTCACCCGCGTGCTCGAGGCGATCGTGACCGGGCCGCCGGCGACGCCGATCGATCGCGGACTCGTGCGTGTCGAAGCATCCGGCGGCGAGACGTTCCGCACCGTGTCCGGCGTCGAGGACGCCGTCGAGCGCGTCGCCTGGGAGGGTCGAACCTTCCGCGACCTCGGGCGGCTGTGAACGTGTGCCGCCTGCCCCCCTAGCTAGGTGCGGCGCGGCCCGACCCCGATGATGGCGGACGCGTCGTCGTCGAAAGCCGCCGTCGAGTTGCGGACGACCAGAGGAGACGACTCGTAGAGCCGGTTCATCGGCGCCTCGGGGTCGTCGAGCTGCCACATGAGCAGCTGCACCGCCGCCCGCCCCTGCTGGTGAGGGCGCTGCTGCAGCGTCGTGAGCGAGAACATCTCGGCGTACGCGTGATCGTCGATGCCGACGACGCTCAGCCGCTCGGGAACCCGGATGCCCAGCCGGCGTGCCGCGATGATCGCGCCGACCGCCACTTCGTCGCACACGCCGACGATCGCCGTCGGGCGGGTGCGCCGGTCGCCCAGCAGCTCTACCGCGGCGCTGTACCCGCCCGGGAGCGCGACCTCGGACTGGACGTGACGGGAGGACGCCTCGAGGCCCGCATCGCGCATGGCGCGGCGGTAGCCGTGGAGCCGGCGGCCGTCGGCGAAGCTCGTCCGGCGCCCGTCGGGGTCGCCGCCGAGGAAGACGATCTCGCTGTGGCCCAGGCCGATGAGGTGCTCGGTGGCGATGCGCGCGGCCGCCTCGTCGTCGATCGACACAGCGTTCGTGCCGATGTCGTAACCGCCGACCGCGACCACCGGCTTGCCGAAGGCGATCAGCCGCTCGAGCTCGCGAGCGCTCGGCTCGATGCCCACCGCGATGAGCCCGTCGAACCGCTTTCGGGCGAGGAAATGCTCGAACATCTCGCGACGCGCGGCCGACTCGGGGGGCGCGCCGTACAGCGCCAGGTCGTAGCGGCGCTCCAGCAGCGCGTCCTGGATCCCCTCGAGCACCTGGGCGAAGAACCACCGGTCGAGGGACGGCATGACGACGCCGACGGTCTGGGTGCGACCGGTCACGAGGCTCACCGCACTCGTGGTGGGGACGTAGCCGAGCGCCGCTGCCGCATCCCTCACCCGCGCCCGCGTCGCGGCCGAGACGTAGCCGGCGCCCGTCAGGGCACGGGAAGCGGTCGACTTCGAGACGCCTGCCGCGCGAGCCACGTCGGCGATGCCCGCCATCGGGTCCTCCTCGCCTCCTGGGGACGCCGCCGTCGCCCGAATTGTGGAACCGGTTCCGGGCCTCATTGTGCCGTGATCGCCTCGCGGACGCCACCCCGGTTTTCGGTGTTTACCGAGTTGTGACCCACGGTCATTGTGCCGTCATGCGGCATCCCCTACCGTGAACATGGAATCGGTTCCCGATCCATACGAGCGGGGTACGCGATGCGTTGCGGCTCCGCGGACTCGAAGAGGAGGCAGACGAACATGACTGCATTGCGATCACGTCGTCGACACGGCTACATCGCGCTGGGGATCGCCGCGGTCGCGGCACTGACTCTCGCGGGCTGCGCCGAGGGTGGTGACGAGGGCGACGCCGGCGACGGCTCGCTCGAGGGCGAGACGGTCGAGATCTCCGGCGGCATCACCGGCACCGAGGCGGAGGCGCTTCAGAAGTCGTTCGACCAGTTCACCGCCGATACCGGCATCGAGGTCGTCTACACCGGCGACAAGGGGTTCGAGGGCAACATCGTGACGAAGGTCACCGGAGGCTCGGCACCCGACATCGCGATCGTGCCGCAGCCCGGTCTGTTCCGTTCCCTGGTCGAGACCGGCGAGGTCGTAGAGGGCAGCGACGAGGTCGCGGCGAACGTCGACGAGTACTGGGCTGCCGCCTGGAAGGACATCGGCTCCGTCGACGGTACCTTCTACGCTGCGCCCATGCTGGCGAACCTGAAGGGTTACATCTACTACTCGCCCAAGAGCTTCGAAGAGTGGGGGGTCGAGATCCCCGAGACCTGGCAGGAGCTGCTGGAGCTGACGGCCACGATCCGGGAGAAGACAGGTGAACCGCCGTGGTGTGCCGGCTTCTCGTCCGAAGCCGCGTCTGGTTGGCCCGGCACGGACTGGGTCGAGGATCTCGTGCTGCGCCAGGCAGGCGCCGACGTCTACGATAGCTGGGCCTCCGGAGAGACGCCCTTCACCGACCCCGACATCGAGGCAGCGTTCGACGAGGTCGCGAAGGTCCTGCTCGACCCGACCTACGTCAACGCCGGCTTCGGCGACGTGCAGAGCATCAACTCCACGGCGTTCGGCGACCCGATCGCCGCGGCGGTCGCCAACGGCACCTGCGCACTGACCCACCAGGCGTCGTTCCTCACCGCGAACTTCCTCGCGGTGCAGACGGCGGAGGGCGCAACGCCCGACGTCGCCGAAGACGGAGACGTGTATGCGTTCCTCATGCCCGGATTCGAGGGCGAGCCGTTCTCGGTGTCGGGCGGTGGCGAGCTCGTGACGACCTTCACCGATGACGCGGCCACCCAGGCGGTCGCGGAATACATGTCGACGCCCGAGTGGGCCGACACCCGGGTCGAACTCGGCGGCGCGATCTCGGCCAACACCGGGGCAGACCCGTCGCTGGCGTCGAGCAAGTTCCTCACCGACGCCATGACGGTACTGCAGGACCCCGAGACCGTGTTCCGCTTCGACGCCTCCGACCTGATGCCGGCGACCGTCGGCTCGGGATCGTTCTGGCGCGGCATGGTCGACTGGGTCGACGGGAAGCCGACACCGCAGGTCCTGGAAGACATCCAGGCAGGCTACGAGAACTGACGCACCGCACCTCGGTGCCGGGTCCGCACGCTCGCCGCGCGGACCCGGCACCGGGGTGACGTCATCCGTCGGCGTCGACGGGGAAGGCAGAACATGTCTCAGACCACATCAACGACGGACGACCAGGCGCAGGCGGCGCCGCCGCCCGAGCGTGGCGGCAACAAGCCGCCCTCGCGCGCGACGACGCGCATCGTCGTGACGATCGGCTTCATCCTCATCGCCGCGCTCGTCGTCTTCCTCTTCCTCAGTCCGCCGGCCCCCGATGCGCGGCCGACGTCGCTGGGGTTCTCGTTCAACTCGTTCTTCCAGTGGATCGGCAATCTCGGCCCCATCGTCCAGATTCCGATCGTCCTGCTGATCTTCGCCGTGGTGGTCGGGATCCTCCTGGTGCTCATCGAGTACGCGCCCCGCAAGGGCACGGGCTACTTCTGGCTGCGACTGGTCTCGTGCTTCGCGATCCCGCTGCTGGCGTTCATGATGCTGCGTCCGTATCAGAACGCGGTCATCTACGTGATCCCCATCGCGCTCATCGCGGGTGGCCTGCTCTTCTACGCCGACTATCGCGCCCGCGAAGGCGCGGGGTATCTGTACCAGCTGACGCTGTTCCTGGCACCGGCGGCGATCCTGATCCTGATCGGCCTCATCTACCCGTCGATCGCGACGATCATCCAGTCGTTCTTCGACAAGACCGGCGAGAACTTCGTCGGCATGGAGAACTACGTCTGGGCGTTCACGAACCCGCAGGGGTTCTGGTCGATCATCAACACGCTGATCTGGGCGATCTTCGCGCCCATCTTCGCGACGATCGTCGGACTCGCGTACGCCGCGTTCATGGAGCGTGCGCGCGGTGACAGGTTCCTCAAGATCCTGGTGTTCATCCCCTTCGCGATCGCACCCGTGAGCATCAGCCTCATCTGGCGGTTCGTCTACGACTACCGGCAGGGGGAGCAGATCGGAATCCTCAACGCCCTCGTCGTGGCATTCGGTGGCGAACCGGTCAGATGGCTGGACGTCTGGCCGCTCGTGAACACGTTCTGTCTGCTGTTCGCCTTCGTGTGGGCGCAGACCGGCTTCGCGATGGTGGTCCTGTCGGCCGCCATCAAGGCAGTGCCGGCCGAGCAGATGGAGGCCGCGCAGCTCGACGGCACCAACGCGTGGCAGCGGTTCACCAACGTCACCGTGCCGGGAATCCGCACCGCGATCGTGATCGTCCTCACGACGATCACTATCTCCGCGCTGAAGCTGTACGACATCGTGGCGGTGATGACCGGCGGCCGGTCGAACTCGACGGTGCTGGGCTTCGAGATGGTGAACCAGCAGCAGCGTTTCCAGAGCTACGGGCATGCGGCAGCGCTCGCGGTGCTGATCTTCGTGTTCGTCACACCGCTGATCATCTACAACGTCAGACAGCTCCGCCGGCAGAGGGAGGTGCGGTGATGACCGCCGTCGACTCTAAGATGACCCCGCAGCCCGACAGGGCGGCGGCGCGCAAGGTCGCGCGCGAGACTCGTCGCAACGAGGCGCAGGCACAGAAGCGCATGACGTCGCCCGTGGCGACGGTGATCGCGGTCGCGATCGCCTTCCTGTGGACGATCCCGACGCTCGGTCTGCTCATCACGTCGTTCCGTCCAGGGGCGGACTCAGCGTCCTCCGGGTGGTGGACGGTGTTCACCAACCCCGACTTCACGCTCGGGAACTACGAGGCCGCCCTCACCTCCGGCGGCACGGCACTCACGCTCGGCGAGTCGTTCCTGAACTCGCTCGCGATCACGATCCCCGTGACGATCTTCGCCCTCGCGATCGCGTCGCTGGCCGCCTACGCGTTCGCGTGGATGGACTTCAGGGGACGCGGCGTGCTGTTCGTGGCGGTCTTCGCGCTGCAGATCGTGCCCATCCAGATGGCGCTGGTGCCTCTGCTGAGCCTATTCTCGCGCGGACTCGAAATCGGCGACGTCGCGGTCTTCCCCGGCCTCGAGATGCGCGAGGTCGATCACAGCTTCGCGACGATGTGGATCGCGCACGTCATCTTCGCCCTGCCGCTGGCGATCTTCCTGCTGTACAACTTCATCGCCGAGATCCCTTCCGACGTGATCGAAGCGGCGCGGGTGGACGGAGCGGGCCATGGCCAGATCTTCTTCCGCATCATCCTGCCGCTGGCGACCCCGGCGCTCGCGTCGTTCGCCATCCTCGAGTTCGTGTGGGTGTGGAACGACCTGCTGGTGGCCACGATCTTCGCGCCGTCGTCCTCGCTGCCGATGACGCAGACACTGAACTCCCTGTCCGGGTCGTGGGGCGATCAGTGGTTCCTGATCTCGGCAGGTGCGTTCCTCGTGCTGGCCGTGCCGCTCATCGTGTTCCTCTCGCTGCAGAGGTTCTTCGTGCGCGGCCTGATGGCGGGTGCGACGAAGGGCTGACCCTCAGAGGGCGGACGGATGCCGCGCCCCGGCGATCGACGCCGGGGCGCGGCATCCGCATGTCGTCTCCGCATCAGTACCCTGAACGCATGGATGCCGCCTCCGACGCCTCGATCGCGCTGCCCGTCGCCGACGCCGGCCTCTCTGCCGCGGACGTCGCCGAGCGGGTAGCGGCGGGGAGCACGAACGCCTACACGCCCGACACGAGCCGGAGCGTGTGGACCATCGTGCGGGCGAACGTGTTCACGCTGTTCAACGGCATCGTGTTCGCGTGCTTCTTCGTGCTGTTCGTGCTGGGACGCTGGCAGGACGCGCTGTTCGGCCTCGCCGCGTTCGCGAACTCCATCATCGGATGTGTCCAGGAGTTCCGTGCCAAGGCCGCGCTCGACAGGCTCGCGCTCCTCAACGCACCGCAGGCCCGTGTGAGGCGCGACGGGGTCGAGGCCGAGATCGCGCCGGCAGACGTCGTGATCGACGACATCCTGATCCTCCGCGCCGGTGACCAGGTGCCCGCCGACGCCACCGTGATCGAGACGCGCGCCCTGCAGATCGACGAGTCGATGCTGACCGGCGAGTCCGATGCGGTCGACAAGCGCCCCGGCGACGAGGCCCTGTCGGGTTCGATCGTCGTCTCGGGCGAGGGCGCGTGCCGCGTCACGCGCGTAGGCGCCGATTCATACGCGAACCGCTTCGCGGGCGAGGCGAAACGGTTCTCGCTGGTGGCGTCGGAGGTGCGCGGGTCGGTGAACCGCGTGCTGAAGTGGATGAGCTGGATCATCGGACCCGTCGGACTGCTGGTGCTGAACGCGCAGATGATGGTCGCGGGCGGCTGGGTGCAGGCGTGGCAGAACGGCGGCTGGGTGCAGGCCGTGGTCAACACGATCGCCGCACTGACCGCGATGATCCCGCTCGGGCTCGTGCTGATCACCTCGATCACGTTCGCGGTGGGCGCGGCGAAGCTGGCCGGCCAGCAGGTGCTCGTCAACGAGCTCCCGGCGGTCGAGGGCCTCGCACGCGTCGACATCATCTGCCTCGACAAGACCGGCACGCTGACGGCGGGCGAGATCGCCTTCGACGCGCTGCAGGCGATGCCGGATGCCGCCGCCGGCGTTGCGGACGTGCTCGCCTGGTACGGCGCCGCCCCCGACGCGAACGCCACTGCCCGGTGCCTGCGGGATCCGTTCCCGGTCGGCGTCGCTCTCGAGGCGGCGGAGTACATCCCGTTCTCGTCGGCGCGCAAGTGGAGCGCTGCCTCATTCGCAACGGGTCCGGTGGGCACGTGGGTGCTGGGTGCACCCGAGATGGTGTTCGGCGATGCGGCCGCCGATCCCACGACGGACCTCGGCCGCATCGTGACCGAGCTCGCATCCTCCGGCCGTCGCACGCTCGTCCTGGCGCAGGCCGCGACGCCGCTCGGGAGCGGGGACGCCGAGGCCGAGCGGCTGCCCGCGACCCTCGTCCCTGCCGCGGTCGTGACCTTCCGGGAGCAGGTCCGCGACGACGCCGCGCAGACCCTGGCGTACTTCGCCCGGCAGGGCGTCGCCATCCGTGTCATCTCGGGTGACAACCCCCGCACGGTCGCGGCGATCGCGCGGGAGGTGGGGCTCGACGTGGCCGAGGGCTTCGACGCTCGCCGGCTCCCCGAGGACGAGGCGGGGCTGGCGGACGCGCTCGAGCACAACCTCGTGTTCGGCCGGGTGACCCCGGAGCAGAAGAAGCGGATGGTCCTCGCGCTCCAGTCGCGCGGTCACACGGTCGCGATGACCGGCGACGGTGTCAACGATGCGCTGGCCATCAAGACCGCCGACCTCGGCATCGCGATGAACTCCGGCGCGGCGGCGACCAAGGCGGTCGCGCGTATCGTGCTGCTCGACAGCAGGTTCTCGCATCTGCCGGACGTGGTCGCCGAGGGACGCCAGGTGATCGCGAACATCGAGCGCGTCTCGATGCTCTTCCTCACTAAGACGGCCTACGCGACGGGACTCGCCGTGCTGTTCGGCGTGCTCGTGCTCGAGTTCCCGTTCCTGCCGCGCCAGCTGTCGATCACGGACGGCCTGACCATCGGCATCCCCGCGTTCTTCCTTGCGCTGCTGCCGAACACCCAGAGATACGTGCCCGGGTTCCTGCGACGCTCCCTGGCGTTCGCGATCCCCGCCGGCGTGATCATCGCGGTCGCGCTGACGCTGTACACGCTGGGGGCCATGGCGCTCGGGGTGAGCGAACCGGAGCTGCGCACCGGGTCGACGATCATCCTCGCGATCGTGGGCATCTGGGTGCTCACCGTGCTCTCGCGACCGATCACGCGCTTCAAGGCTCTCGTGATCGGGGCGATGTTCATCGCGCTCGTCGCGGTCTTCACAGTGCCGCTGCTCACCGAGTTCTTCCAGCTCGTCGACCCGGGCGAAGACGCAGCCTGGCTGGTGACCGTCGTCACGGTGCTGACGATCGGCGCGATCGAGATCGTGCGGTTCTTCCACCGCCGCTACGTCGCGCGGGCGCTGGCCGACGCGGGTTCACTCGGCGGCGGCGGCGCGGGCGAAGTGGCGTGATCCGGGCGGCGCCCACAGGACGACGACGACCAGCACCTGCACGGCGAGCTGGATCGCGGTGCTCCAGTCCCAGCCGTCGGTGGTTGCGATCGTCACGGCGTTCAGCGTGATCAGGACCGCGAGGTAGATCGTCGCGAGCACGCGGGAGAGCCGGCTGCTGCGGGCGAGCCCCGAGGCGACCGCGACGAGCAGGAGCCCGAAGAGGATGATCGCCGCGCCCAGCAGAGAGACCGCGAGCACCTCGGCGCGCGCAACCTGGTAACGACTGAGGAGGACCAGGATGCCGAGCAGCACGTTGGCGAACGCGCTGAGGTAGACCATGACCACGGCGACGGTCACGACGACCGGCCGGCGCGCAGCGGGCGAGCGGCGGCTCTCGTGCGTGTCGGCGGTCACGCGATCACTGTAGCGGGCGCGGCTCGCGTCAGCCGGTGCAGCCGAGGCGCGTCTGGATCGACTGCATCGCGTCGATCTCGGACGTCTGACCGCTCTTGATGGCGCCGGCCACCTCGAGGGCGCGCGGGTCGGTGCCGAGCTCCAGGAGCGCGTCCGCCATGGGGATCGCGCCTTCGTGGTGCCGGATCATGAGCTGCAGGAACAGGCAGTCCGCCTCCTGCCCGGCGGCGGCCTCCAGAGCCGCGATCTCGTCCGCGGACGCCATGCCCATGGCTTCGTGCGCCTCGTCCTCGGTCATCGCGGCGCTGGACGCGCCGCCGTGCCCGTGGTCGTCGGCTGCGGCATCCATCCACTGCATCATCGGGCCGCCGGACTGGGAGAGACCCCACCGCACGAGCCAGTCGTACATCTGACCCCGCTGGCCGGCCTGCCCGGTGGCGATGTCGTAGGCGAGGATGCGCAGCTCGTCGTCCTCGGTCTTGCGGTAGATCTCCATGGCCATCTCGATCGCCTGTGCGTGGTGCACCTGCATATCGCGGGAGAATCCGGCCTCGGGCGAGGCCGTGCCCAGGGTCGTCGCGGCCGACTGCGAACCGAAGGTCGAGAAGCGTCCGACCGCGAAGGCGAGCGCGCCGATCAGCACGAGCGCGACGGCGATGACGATCCATCGCCGGGGGCCCCCGGTCGACGTCTCGTCCGTCACGCCGCGCCTACTTCTTTCCCGGCGCGTCGAGCGCACCGGTGCAGGCCGCGCCCGGCTCGGGAGCGTTCGTGCTGTTCCAGTACGCCTTGATGAACTCCTCGATGCGCTCGTCGTCGGCAGAGTCGACCTTGAGCTGGGCGTTCCACGCACTGACGGCGATGGGGCTGTCCATGTCGTTGTACGGGGAGAGCAGCGTGTAGGTCGAGGGCAGCGCGTCCTCGAGCGTGGCGATGTCGTCATCCGACACCTGCGCGGGGTCGTAGGTGATCCAGACCGCACCGTGCTCGAGGGAGTGGACGGCGTTCACGTTGGGAACCGGCTCGGTGTAGACGCCGCAGTTCAGCCAGACGGCGTTGTGGTCGCCGCCGGCCGGGGGAGTCTGGGCGTAGTCGACGTCGCCTTCTACATGGTTCGCCGTGTTCTCGAACGTCTCGACGCCCTCGATGCCGCTGCCGTCGCCGGCACCGCGCGCGTACGAGGGAGCCGGCGCGGGCGCGAACACGATGGAGGCGACGATCGCACCGACGACCAGCACGGCGGCGGCCGAGCCGACGATCCACCACACCAGCTTGCTGCGACGGCGCTTGGCGAGCTGCTTCTGGTACTCGGCGAGCTTCTCCTGGCGCTTCTGCTCGCGCTGCTGCTTTACGGTGAGGTCGATCTTCGCCTGCGTGGCCGGGTTGCCGCTCGTGCGCTTGTCGGTCGGGGTCATGCTCGTGATCTCTGCCAATCGGGAACAGGGGTCTGGGCGCCCGGAACATATCGCGCGACGGCGGATGGCGGGTTGCCCTCATCCTATGCGAGCGCATGTGTCCAAGCCCTGAGAAGGCGCCGACAGCGCTCACCGGCACCCCCGGTCGCGCGTGCGGCCGGGCGGGGGCATCCGCTATCATGGGATTTCGAATCGATTCGACCGCGCGTCGAAACGCGGATCCCGGTGCCGATCGGCAGCGCCGGACGATTCGCTTCCCCTCGGTCCGTCTCTCTGCGCCCGCACCGCCTTGCCGCGATGTCGACGCCGTTCCTCCGTACGCCGCCGTCGAATCTCCCGCCACGAAACGAAGCCCACTGTTGCTCGACACCGCATCGCTCCCCGTCCAGAAGCCCCAGACAGCCGCTGATCCCCAGCCCGCGCCGCCCGCGCACCCGACATCCACGGGCGCGATCCGCACGCTCGGGAGCAACCCGGCCACCGCGCCGATCGTGCTGCACCCGGGCGACTCGATCCCGCATCGTCGCCGCGTCCTCTACATCGTGCTGCTCGGCGCCCTGACGGCGCTCGGCCCGTTCACGATCGATCTCTACCTGCCGGCCTTCCCGGTGCTCGAGGCCGATTTCGACACCACGGCCGCCATGATCCAGCTCACCCTCACGGGCACGATGATCGGGTTCGCGCTGGGTCAGCTGATCGTCGGACCGCTGAGCGACAAGGTGGGCCGGCGGATTCCGCTGCTGTCGGTCACGGCACTCCACGTCGTGGCGAGCGTCGCCGCCGCGCTCGCCCCCACCCTCGAGCTGCTGTCGGTGGCACGGGTGCTGCAGGGTGCCGGAGCCGCCGCGGGCGGCGTCGTGGCCGCCGCGATCGTGCGCGACCTGTTCGGCGGTCGCCGCCTCGTCGTGATGCTGTCGCGCCTCGCGCTCGTCTCGGGTGTCGCGCCGGTGCTCGCTCCGCTCGTCGGATCGGCGCTCTTGGCCGTCATGCCGTGGCGCGGCATCTTCGTCGTCCTCGCCGTGTACGGCGCGATCATGCTCGTCTCGGCGATCGTGTTCCTGCCCGAGACCCTGCCGCCCGCGCGCCGCCACGAGCGAGGCTCGACCACCGTGTGGCAGCGCTACCGGAGCGTCTTCAGCGACCGGGTGTTCATCGGCGTGCTCATCATCGGGGGCATGACGTTCTCGGGCCTGTTCTCGTACCTCTCGAGCTCGTCGTTCCTCTTCCAGCTCAGCTACGGCCTGAGCGCCCAGGAGTACGGCCTGATGTTCGCCGTCAACTCGGTCGGCGTCGTGGTGGGCGTCCAGGCCGCGTCGCGTCTGGCGGCCCGTTTCGGTCCGCAGTGGGTCATGGCGTGGTCGACCGCGGTGCTCGTCGTCGCGGCCGCGGCCATCATCGTCACCGACCAGCTCGGTCTCGGGCTCTGGGGGACGATCGTGCCCCTGTTCGTCTTCATGACGGGGTGCGGCTTCACGTTCCCGTGCGTGCAGGTGCTGGCTCTCGACCGTCACGGCAAGGCGGCGGGCACGGCGCAGTCGATCATCGGTGCGACGAACTTCGGTGTCGCCGGCCTCATCTCGCCCCTCGTCGGGTGGATCGCGAAGGATGCCGGCATCACGGCGACGACGATGGCCTCGGTCATGGTCGGCTGCTCCTTGGTCGGTCTGCTGTCGCTGTGGCTCATCGTGCGTCCGCGCACGGTGGAGCGCCTGGCGCCCTGACCCGGGTTCACTCCGCGTGCGCCACCGGCTGCAGGCGGAACAGGCGGACGGTGCGTCCGGACTCCCGCTCGTAGTTGCGGTAGCCGGGCCATTGGGCCTCGATGCGCGCCCATACGGCGTCGCGTTCGGCGTCGGGCACCGGCGTGGCCTGCACGCGCATGCGCCGCCCGCGAACGGTGATCGCGGCATCCGGGTGGGCCAGCAGGTTCGCCGTCCATGCCGGGTGGCGAGCACCGGCGAAGTTCGTGCCCGCGACGATCGCGCGCCCCTGACCGTCGGGCGTGTACATCAGGGCCGCGTCGCGGGGTTCGCCCGACTTCGCTCCGACCGTGTGGAGCACGAGCGACGGCACCAGCAGCGCGCTCACCTGCACCCGTCCGTGCGAGATCCAGGTGACGAAGCGCTCGACCGGCGGCAGCAGCAGCGGCCCCAGCACGCGCCGGAACACCCTCGTGCGGGTGAGGGGCGCGACGATGGCACGCACGATGTCGACGGCCTTTGCTGCCATGGCTCCCATCCTGCCCGACGCCGGCGACGCCGTCACGGTCCGTGAGGCCCGCCGGGACGGGAGGCTGTCAAGAGGCGCGCGGAAAAGCCCGGATGAGGCGGATGTCGCTGCCTGCCAGGCAGAATGGGGCGATGACCACGACAGAGCGGCGGGTGGCAGCGCCTGTCATCGCCTACCTGATCGCCGGGTCGGCGCTCGTGGTGCTGTCGTGCCTGCTGGGCTGGTGGATCTTCTCGCGGGGAGAGGAGCCGTTCGCCGTCGACACCGCGTGGAACGCCCTCGTCGGCGAGTGGTGGGGCCCCGCCCTCACCGGGTTCTCGCAGGTCATGAACTTCGTCGGCGGCGGCTGGTTCGGCGTCCTCGTGGTGCCGATCGGCGGCGCGATCGGGCTCATCCTGCTGCGCCGCCCGTGGGCGGCGGCGTACTTCCTCGCTGCGGAAGCGGTCTCGGCCGCGGGAGTGCAGGTGCTCAAGCACGCGTTCGGTCGGGTGCGGCCGGAAGACATCCTCATCGTCTCGGACTACGGCTCATACCCGTCGGGGCATGTGGCCAACGCGGCCACGATCGCCGTCGCTGCCACCGTGATCTTCCCCCGTTTGTGGGTCGGCCTCGTCGGCGCTGCGTGGGTGCTGCTGATGGCGTTCAGCCGCACTTATCTGCACGCTCACTGGCTGAGCGACACGCTCGGCGGCGCCTTGATCGGCGCGGGGGCGGCACTGCTCGTGGCGGGCGCGTTCGCGCTGCCGATGGCGCGGGAGGGGACGGATGCCGCGGCGAAACGCCCGTGACTAGGCTGAGCGCATGACCGCGCCCGACTCGCCCGCGCCCGATTCCACCGCGACCGATCCGGCCATCCTCGCCGCCGAGACGGAGCTCGCCCGGCTGCGCGCTGAGGCGGATGCGGCCGAGGCGCACCTCAAGGCCGCTCAGGCCAGGGCCGCGCTCGCGGCCGCCGAGGCCGCCGCCGCGAAGGCCAAGGCGACCGGCACGCCCATCGCTGCCGGGCCGACCTCGGCATCGGCGACCCGAGCGCCCGCGGGAGCGCCCCGCTCACCCTCGGAGACTCAGGAACAAAGTCCTCACCCGACCGTCTCTGACAGCCAGCACGCCTCTCCACCCACCATCCTCCCCACGCAATCCGGCCCGCTCACTCGAGCCGACATCGAGAAGATCGCCTCCGGGTATGCGTTCGAGGAGACGACCCTCGATCTCGGTGCTCTGCTCAACGGCGAGCCGGTGCCGTCGGCGCAGATCCGCATCCCGCTCGGCATGATGAATCGCCACGGGCTCGTCGCGGGGGCGACGGGAACGGGCAAGACCCGCACGCTGCAGGGACTCGCCGAGCAGCTCGCGGCGAAGGGCGTGCCGGTGTTCGCCGCCGACATCAAGGGTGATCTGTCGGGTGTCGCGACGCCGGGCGCGCCGAGCGAGAAGCTGCTCGCGCGCACCCAGGCGATCGGGCAGGACTGGAAGCCCGAGGCATCCGCCACCGAGTACTTCGCGCTGGGCGGGATCGGCAAGGGCGTCCCCGTGCGGGCGACCGTGTCGGGCTTCGGGCCGCTGCTGTTGAGCAAGGTTCTGGGCCTCAACGACACGCAGGAGTCGAGCCTCGGCCTCGTATTCCACTACGCAGATGCCAACGGACTTGCGCTCGTGGACCTGTCGGACCTGCGCGCCGTCCTCAGCCACCTCACCAGCGACGAGGGCAAGGCAGAACTCAAGGAGCTCGGCGGGCTGTCTGCGGCGACGGCGGGGGTGATCCTGCGGGAGCTGATCACGTTCGCGGATGCCGGAGCCGACGTCTTCTTCGGCGAGCCCGAGTTCGACGTGGCCGACTTCATCCGCACAGCGTCCGACGGCCGCGGCATCATCAGCCTCCTCGAGGTGCCGGGGGTGATCGACAAGCCGGCGCTGTTCTCGACGTTCCTGATGTACCTCCTCGCCGAGCTGTTCGAGATCCTCCCCGAGGTGGGCGACGCCGACAAGCCGAAGCTGGTCTTCTTCTTCGACGAGGCGCACCTGCTGTTCAAGGACGCGTCGAAGGACTTCCTCGCTGCGATCGTGCAGACCGTGCGTCTCATCCGGTCGAAGGGGGTCGGCGTGTTCTTCGTGACGCAGACGCCGAAGGACGTGCCCTCCGACGTGCTGGCACAGCTGGGCTCGCGGGTGCAGCACGCGCTGCGCGCGTTCACGCCCGATGACGCGAAGGCGCTGCGCGCGACCGTCGGCACCTACCCGAGGTCCGGCTACGACCTCGAGCGCGTGCTGCAGGAGCTCGGCACCGGGGAGGCCATCGTCACCGTGATGAGCGAGAAGGGCGCCCCCACTCCGGTCGCCTGGACGCGGCTGCGCGCGCCACAGGGGCTCATGTCGCCGACGCCCGAGCCCGCCATCGAGGCCGCGGTGAAGGCGTCGCCGCTGCTCGCGAAGTACGGCACGGCGATCGACCGCGAGTCGGCGCGCGAGATCCTCACCGCGAAGATGAGGGCCGCCGACGACGCCGCAGCCGCGGAGGACGCTGCCCTTGCAAAGGCGAAGGCCGATGCGGAGTACGCGAAGCAGAAGGCCGCCATCGACAAGCAGCAGGCCGCCGCCGACAAGGCGAGCGCCGTCGCCGAGAAGAAGGCGCAGCAGGAGTACGAGCGGCTGCTCAAGAAGACGGCGGGGACGACCCGCACGTCGCGGTCGGCCCAGAAGTCGCCGCTCGACCAGATTCTGAACTCGAAGTCGACCCAGACGATACTGGGTGGGGTGATCCGCGGGATCTTCGGCACCGGCAAGCGCTGACGCATCCCAGCCCCCGAGGGCTCCACGTCCCGGGTCCCCGCGCAGTGCGAAGCCGCGCACGGAGCGGGCGTCGGGCGGATCCCTCCGATCCGAAAGGCCCGCGTGCGTCGCAGAGCAGTCGTCGTCGTCGCGCTGACGCTCGCCTTGGCGACCGCCGCCGCGGGCGTCGCGCTGGCGGTGGCCGCCACGTCGGGGACGAAGGACGCCGCGCCCTCGGCATCCGCTTCGCCATCGGCGTCGTCGTCGATCCCGGTTACAGCCGACGACTACTGCTACGTCGAGGCGATGATCTACTACCGCGTCAAGGAGCAGGAGCTCGCGCAGACGCTGCTGCGCAAGGAGGGCATCGACGCCGGGGCGAGCGGCTTCGCCACAGGCATCGCCGCGCGCAACGAGGACGAGCTCGACGACCTGCGCGAGTGGTACGTCTCGTGGGTCGACGCGCGTCCGGCCGAGCCGCCCGCCGACGGCCCCTGCGGCGGCCACGGCGCCGATCACGCGCAGATGCCGGGCATGCCCGCGTGGAGCACGCTGCAGGGCTTCGTCGATGCCCAGCATCCCGACGCCGAGCGCCGGTTCGCCGAGATCCTGCGCGACCAGAACGCGGGGATGGTCGCGCTCGTCGCGCTCATCCTCGACGGCGTTCCGCACCCGGCGGTGGTGGAGTCGGCCGACGAGGTGCTGAAGCAGGCCGCGGCCGATGAGCGGATGCTCGAACAATTCCTGGCCGCGGTGCCCTGAGGACACCGCGGTCTGCGGCATCCGTCGGGCTCCCTGCGCTCAACAGGTCAACCAGGCTTCGACAGGAGATCCGTGCCGGATCGGTCCTGCACGGGCGTGGTTGACCTGTTGACGGCCGGGCGCTGCGGATCGGTGACGCGCACGTGCGCGGCGCACGAACACGGGCGGCGGCGATCAGGCCGGAGATCGGTGCGACGAGGTCACCAGTCGCTGAGCGCGCCGATCGGAGCGAGCGCGCGCGCCGCGTCGCGGAGCGCGCCGACGTGGCGTGCGGCGACAGAGAGGCGCGAGATCGAGGTCGACAGGGTCACCGCTCCGACCGGGCGCGCGGCGTCGTCGTGGATCGGCACGGCGAGGCACCCGCGGTCGCTGCTGAGCAGCGCGACCTGCTCGGTGTAGCCACGGACCGCGTATGCCTCGTGGATGGCGCGGACGTCGCCGGACGCCGCGTCGACCCGCCAGCTCGGCGCCTGCGGCAGACGGCGGTCGGGGTGCGCGACCAGCCAGAGGTGTCCGATCGCCGATCGCGCGGGGTCGGCCAGCAGCACGTCGGGGTCCGACAGCGGCTGGGTGGTGTCCTCGTCGAGCACCAGAAGCCCGGAGCGGTGGAAGGCGAACAGGTGCACCGCCTCGCCCGTCTCGCTGCGGAGGCGATCCACGACCGCGGCGTGGGCCGGTCGTGTGCGGGCGCCCACGATCGCGGCGAGCTCGAGCACGCGCGTGCCGAGCAGGAACCCGGAGAAGTCCGGGCGCCGCACGAGGTACTCGTCGCGGACCAGCGAGTTGACCACGCGGTACACCGTCGCCCGCGGGGCGCCGACGGCGCGGGCGATCTCGGCCGCCGACGCGCCGCGGTCGTCACGCGCGACCTGCTCCAGGATCTCCAGCGCGAGGCCGAGGCCCTTCTCCGGAAGCCGGGTGTCGCCCGCGAGACCCGCGCCGCTCACGACCGGGCCGGCCCTTCGATGCAGTCCGAGTCGATCGGCCAGTCATGCACGCCGATCCGCGCGGCCACGCGCGGGTGGCGTGCCAGCCGCAGCGCGCCGGCGCCGACGACGACGGTGAGGATCCCGGCCGTCCACAGCAGCCCGCCGGGATTGTCGCGCAGTGTCGCGGCGAGGTAGAACCCCAGCACGCACAAGAGGCCGGCCAGGGGGAGTGCGCTGACCACCACGGCGCGCACCGTGAGCTCGCCGATGCGCGCGAGGAACACCGGCGCCGCCGCGCACACCAGTGCGTACGCCAGCACGAAGCCGATGATCGACGCCGGCGAGGTCACGATCCGCATGTCCTGACGGCTGCCGCCGACAGCGAGGATCGCGATCGGAACCGCCGTCACCACCGTCGTGAGCAGCACGCCGGCGACCGCCGGCACGCCGCGACCCGACACCCGGCCGAAGACCACCGGCAGCAGGCCCTCGCGGCTCATCGCGAAGCCGAGCCGCGTCGCGGCGTTCGTCATCGCCAGGGCGCAGGCGAGGAACGAGATCGCCACGATCACGTCGATGAGGCCGGACAGGCCCGTCACGGCGGCGAGGGATGCCGCGCCTGGCCGCTCCGCCACGATCGACAGCTGCGCGGCCGTCCCGACCAGCATCACCAGTCCCGTCGCGCCCACGCTCACCATCACCGCGCGCGGCACCGCCGCGAACGGACGACGTGTCTCCGGCCCGAGGGCGGCGCCGCTCTCGAAGCCGACGAAGCCGATGAGGGCGAAGGCGACGCCCGTGATGATCGCCTCGAGCGAGAAGTCCGAGGGGCGCGGGACGAGCAGCCCCAGATCCCACCGGGTGAGGCTGAGGGCGGCGATCGACAGGACCAGCACCGTCGCCACCGCGATCGACTCGAGCACCAGCAGCATGCGGGTGGACATCCGGAGTCCGCGGGCGACGACCAGCGCGATGATGCCGCCGAACACGGTGATGAGGACGACGACGAGCCACGGGGGAGCGGCGCCGCCGCTGAGAAGGTCCGCGAGTCGCTGCGAGCCCGACGCCAGCGTGTTCATGGCGACGGCGAGGTAGCCGATGCCCAGGGCGGCGCCGGTGACGAGGCCGACGTGGGAGCCGAGGCCGCGCGCCGCGAACGTGTACAGCGAGCCCGTGCTCGCGATGCGCCGCGCGAACATGCCGATGACGAGGCCGACGCCCACGACGAGGGTGATCGTGATCGCGATGTCGAGGAACGCGAACGATCCGCTGCGCGCGTAGGCGGCGGCGGGGTGGATCAGCAGGACGCCGGCGGGCGCGGTGGCCGCTACCGACTGCGCGACCACGTCGATCGTGCGCGCGTGGCGACGGTGCAGGCCCGCGAAGGGCGAGCTGGACCCGAGATCGTTCCTCGGCCGCGCCCGCTCGATCGCGTCCGCGAGTGCAGTGCTCACGCGTCCTCCTCGGTGCCCGGCGCTCGCCGCGGTGCGGCTGGCCGCGACGCTACCGGGCGCGCGTTGCCGGAAAAGGCGGCCCGTGTTTCCGCCGCGTGACACGGCGTGAGATCAGCGGGCCGGGATCGGCCGTCGTCGTCTCATCAGGATTTCGCTCGGCGTTCGCGACGCCACACGGCGGGGAAACGGCGCGGGCGAAGAATCGGCCCCGACGCGGGTGCGAGCCGCGTCATCGCCCTCGAAAGGAATCCCGTGACCGAACAACAGCTCTCTCCCGAGGGGGACTCGCCGCCCCCCTCGCGACAGCGGCCGGCACTGCGCGGCCGACTGCTCACACCGCGCGCCCTCGGCATCGGCTCCGTGGTCGCCGCCGCGGCCGCCGCCGTCGCCCTCCTCTTCGCGACGCAGACCGCCGTACAGGCGACCTCGTCGCCCGAGATCACGGCATCCACCCCCATCGCCGCCGACAGCACGGACGAAGACGCACCCGAGAAGGCGGAGGAGGTCGCCAAGCCCGCGACGATCGCGGCCGCCTACGACGCGCTCTCGGGAGCCGAGGTCGAGTACGTGCGCTTCGTCGGCGCTCAGGACGCGGCGTTCGCGGCCGGCGAGGACGTGTTCGGCGAGCCGGGACTGCAGTTCCTCTCCACCGACGTGGCCGACCCGCAGGCGTATTCCGACGGACAGCGGCGCCTGATCTCCCTGTACTACGACTACGCCACCAACGAGACGGTCAGCATGATCGTCAACGCGACGAACGGGGCGGTCGAGTCCGTGGACCGCGCCTCGGGCACGCAGCCCGCTCCGACGGATGCCGAGACCTCGCTCGCGTGGGAGCTGCTGCTCGACTCCGACGCGGCCCAGCCCGTCGTCGACGAGTTCGCCGCGCTCACCGGCGGCTCGGTCCTGACCCCGGCATCCGCCGAGGTCCTCCTCACCGCCCACTCGTTCGTCACGGATGCCGGATCCTTCGGTGCCGAGTCGTGCGGCGTCGACCGGTGCGTGCAGCTGCTCGCCCAGGTCGACGGCGGCGCCTTCCTCACCACCAGCACCTACGTCGTCAACCTGTCGACGCGGGCCGTCCTGTCCATCTCATGACCTTGGAGACCCTCCCGATGAAACGAAACCCCCTCCGCCGGCTTCTCGGCGCGGGCACCGCGATGGTGCTGCTGGCGGGCGGCCTCGTGCTGTCCGCACCCGCGGCGGCGTCCGCCCAGACGGTCACCGAGGCATCCTGCTCCGGCGACTCCCTCGTCTCGAAGACCCTCGAGTCCGGATCCAGCTGGCAGATGTGCTGGCGCCTCGACACCTACCGCGGCCTGGTCCTGGACAAGATCGCCTACCAGCCGCGCGACGACGCGGCGCCGATCCTCGTGCTCGACTCGATCGCGCTCGCCCAGCTCAACGTGCCGTACGACACCGGCGCCACCGAGTACAACGACGTGACGACCTACCAGGTGGGCGGGCGCCGCCTGCAGGCCATCGAGGCCGTCGACTGCCCGGTCGGCGAGGTGCGCAACGCGTGGGCGGACCCGGCCCGCGGCGACATCGCCGCGGTCTGCATCGGCGAAGAGGACTCGGGTCTCGCGTACCGGTCGAACATCACGGGCGACGCACTGTACGCCGCGCAGGGCACAGACCTCGTGCTGCACAGCGTGTCGCGCATCGGCTGGTACGAGTACCAGACCGAGTACCGGTTCCACGACGACGGCGAGATCTCGGTGCGCCTCGGCGCCACGGGCGACCTGTCGCCCAACGACTACGTCGACGTCGTGAACCAGGGGTGGCCGATCGCCCCGAGCCAGGAGGACTTCGCGGTCAACCACTACCATTCGGCGTTCTGGCGCGTGGACTTCGGCATCGATTCCGGGGCCACCCAGCTGGTCGAGAAGTTCGCGACCACGCCGACCGGCGAGTACGGCACGACGGGTGACACGGGTCACACCGCGATCCTCGAGACGCAGCTCACGCAGATCACGAACGAGACCAAGACGATGGGCTCGAACCGCGAGGCATACCGGGTCGTGAACCCCGAGAGCATCAACGCCGACGGCCACGCCCGCTCGTACGAGATCATCGTGCCGCGCGACCAGGCGTACAACCTCAACCCCGAGACCGACTACGACATCGCGTTCACGTCGGCCAAGTCGGATGAGATCCACGCCAGCCACAACCTGATCCCGTCGAAGGCGGGGCAGATGGTCAGCGACTACATCGCCGACGGCGAGACGCTCGCCGACCCGGTGGCATGGGTGAACGTGGGCTTCCATCACATCAACCGCGACGAGGACCAGAGCCCGATGCCGATCCACTGGCAGGGTTTCACCCTCTACCCGCGTGATTTCGCGGCGCAGAACCCGAACATCCCCGAGGGCCGCAAGTGGGTCAACGGCGACATGCGCGGGGTGCCGAACCCGAACATCACGCCGACGCCCACCGCGTCGCCGACGCCCACCCCGACGACCGAGCCCACCACGGAGCCCACGCCGACGCCCACCGAGTCCGGGAACGGGAACGGCAACGGGAACGGCAACGGGAACGGGAACGGCAACGGCAATGGGAACGGAAACGGCAACGGGGGCTCGACGGCGCCCGCAGCCGCGCCGGTGACCTTCGGCAGCGCCGAGGTCGCCCCCGGCGCCGCACAGTCGGCGACCGCAAGCGGCTTCACCCCCGGTGAGACCGTGAGCGCCGTGATGCACTCCGACCCCGTCGACGTCGGCACGTTCGTCGCCGACAGCGAGGGCGTCGTGAGCGTCCAGTTCGTAGTGCCCTCCGACACGCCCGCCGGCGAGCACTCGCTGGTCCTTACCGGGCAGACCTCGTCGGCCGTCGCCCAGGGATCGTTCACGGTGGCGTCCGCGTCGCCCGCGGCGATCTTCGGCGCACTCGCGACGACCGGGACCGACGCGAACAACTGGGCGCTGTCGGGCGTTCTGCTCCTGGTGGCAGGAGCCGGACTCGCGGCCACGTCGTGGCACCTGCGCCGCCAGCAGGCGGCCAAGGGACAGGCCGCGGCCTGACCCCCCCGCCCGCGGGGCGACGCGCCGGTCGCGTCGTCCCGCGGGACCCCCGTGTCGCGGAGACCTCCGCCCGCGGCATCCGGAGCTGAAAGGACCTCCCCATGCGCAGTCGTATCGCCGCCCTCGGCGTCGTGCTCGCCCTCTCCACCGCGATCGTCGCGGCCGGGGCCGTGGGGCTCAGCCTGACGACGGGTGCCGACTCGGCGCCGCAGGCCGCCTCAGCAGGCGCGAGGACGGATGCCGCCACCGCCGCCTACCCGACCGTCGAGGACCACTGCTACATCGAGGGCATGATCCCGCACCACGAACAGGCGCTCGAGCTCAGCAGACTCGTGCTGGGCGCCTCGGGGGTCCGCGAGCGCACGCAGGCGCTCGCCGAGTTCATCGTGGCCGACCAGGCCGCCGAGATCGAGACGATGCGGGCATGGCAGAACGCGTGGCGCGGAGCGATCCCCGCCGGCGGTTCGAGCGGTGGGCACGATGGGCACGGTGGCACGCAGCCCGCCGCTGGAGCGGTGCCGGCCGGATGCGGAGACCACCCGCACACGCAGATGAAGGGCATGGCGAGCGCCGAGCAGCTCGCCGCCCTCGACGCCGCCGAGGGCGGCGCCGCCGACCGGATGTTCCTCGACCTGATGATCGCGCATCACGAGGGCGCGCTCGAGATGGCCGAGAGCGCGGTCCGCGAGGGATCCAATGCGTACGTGCGCTCATCCGGCAAGCACGTGCTCGTCGAGCAGCAGCGCGAGATCGCGGCGATGACGGCGCTGCTCGCCGAGGCGCCGTGACGGTCGTCGCCGGCTCGGCGGCGGTCGGCCGATCGCTCGGCGGCAGGCGGCGGGCGCTCTTCTGGCTCGCAGCCCTTCTCGTCCCCGCCGGCGCAGCGCTCTCGCTCACCGCGGCCTTCGGTGTCGCGACGGTGCGCAACGACTCGATGAACCCGACGCTGCACAGCGGTGACACGGTGCTGTTCGACCGGTGGAGCCCGCCTGGGCGCGGCGACGTGGTGCTCCTCGTCGACCGCGAAGGATGGTCGGGTACGCAGAGCGCGCTCCTCGTGAAGCGGGTCGTCGGCGTCGCGGGCGACGTGGTCGTGTGCTGCGAGGCGGGCACAGGCCGGTTGCTCCTCAACGGAGCGCCGGTCGAGGAGGCCTATGCCGGCGCGGTGCGGCCGGGCGGCGACATCCCGTTCCGCGTCACCGTGCCCGAGGGTGCCGTCTGGGTCATGGGCGACAACCGGGCGGAGTCTGCCGACTCCCGGGCATCGGTGTCGGCGCCGGGGCAGGGGGCCGTGGCACGAGACGACCTGCGCGGCACCGCGCGTGCGTGGTGGGGCGGCTGAGCGCGCGGTGACACGCTCACGGACGGATGCCGGTGGCCGCCGCGTCCGTCATCCAAAGGCGTACCGCTCATGCGTCGTGAGGCGCCCTCGATGCCTGTGCGAGGCATAGCCTGGAGGTATGGCGACGAAGCCCCCGAGAGCCGATATCGACGAGACCCGCGTTCACGTGTCGCGGCCCAAGAAGGTCGCCGTCGGCGTGCCCGCGGTGCTGCACGCGCTCGAGATCGCGAACGAGCAGATGGGTGTGACCCGGTCGGTGCAGACGCTGCTGCGCGTCAACCAGAAGGACGGGTTCGACTGCCCCGGCTGCGCGTGGCCCGAGGAGGACAAGCGGCACATCGCGGAGTTCTGCGAGAACGGCGCCAAGGCCGTCGCCGAGGAGGCGACGCTGCGCCGGGTCGGCCCGGACTTCTTCGCCGCGCATTCGCTCGACGCGCTGCGCGGCCACGACGACTGGTGGCTCGGCCAGCAGGGGCGGCTGACCCACCCGATGGTGCTCGAAGAGGGTGCGACGCACTACCGGCCGATCTCGTGGGACGATGCGCTCGCCCTGGTCGCGGATGAGCTGCGGACGCTGGATGATCCCGATGAGGCGGTCTTCTACACGTCGGGCCGCACCTCGAACGAAGCGGCGTTCCTGTATCAGCTGCTGGTGCGCGGCCTCGGCACGAACAACCTGCCCGACTGCTCCAACATGTGCCATGAGTCCTCCGGCTCGGCGCTGACGGAGACGATCGGCATCGGCAAGGGGACCGTCTCGATCGACGACATCCACGACGCCGACCTGCTCATCGTCGCCGGGCAGAACCCGGGCACGAATCACCCCCGCATGCTCGTCGCGCTCGAGAAGGCGAAGCAGCGCGGGGCGACGATCATCGCGGTGAACCCGCTGCCCGAGGCGGGACTGATGCGCTTCGAGAACCCGCAGACGGTGCGGGGCGTCGCGTTCGGCGGCACCAAGCTCGCCGACCAGTTCCTGCAGATCCGCCTCGGCGGCGATCAGGCGCTGTTCCAGGCGATCGGCAAGCACCTCCTCGAGGCCGAGGAGGCCGACGGGGGTGTGCTCGACCACGAGTTCCTCGCCGCGCACACCAGCGGCTTCGATGAGTATCGTCAGGCCATGGCGGATGCCTCGTGGCGCGACCTCGTCACCGCCACGGGTCTTCCCGAGAAGTCGCTGCGGCGGGTCGCCGAGACCGTGCGCACGTCGAAGGCGACGATCGTCTGCTGGGCGATGGGACTCACCCAGCACAAGCACTCGGTGCCGACGCTGCGCGACGTGGTCAATCTGCTGCTGCTGCAGGGCAACATCGGCCGCCCGGGCGCGGGCGTCTGCCCCGTGCGCGGGCACTCCAACGTGCAGGGCGATCGCACCGTGGGCATCTACGAGAAGCCGTCGGCGGCGTTCCTCGACGCCCTCGACACGGAGTTCGCGTTCGCCGCCCCGCGCGAGCACGGCTTCGACACGGTCGGCGCGATCCGCGCGATGCGCGACGGCCGCGTGCGGTTCTTCATGAGCATGGGCGGCAACTTCGTGTCCGCGACCCCCGACACCGCGGTCGTCGAGGCCGGCATGTCGCGCGTCGGACTCACCGTGCACGTCTCCACGAAGCTCAACCGCTCCCACGTCGTCACGGGGCGTCGCGCTCTCATCCTGCCGACGCTGGGCCGCACCGACCGCGACCGCCGCGGCGGCCAGGAGCAGCGGGTCACGGTCGAGGACTCCATGGGAGCCGTCCACGCCTCCCGCGGCCGCCTGGCCCCGCCGTCGGAGGAGCTGCTCAGCGAGGTCGCCATCGTGGCTCGACTGAGCGGCCTGGTCTTCGGGTCCGCGGGTACCGGCGCAGCCGCCGGCGGTCGGACGTCAGCGTCGTCGTCCTCGTCGGCGGCGGCGTCGTCGTCGCGAGATCAGGTGATGTCACGGGAGAAGGACGTTGCGGGCGCGGATCGTCCTGAGCCGGTGACATCACCTGAGCCGGTGACGGATGCCGCGGGCGACGCGACGCGGCATGACCGCGGGTACCCGGAGCGCACCGCGGCCGAGGAGTCCGACGGCACCCACTCGCCGGTCCACAGCGACCGCGAGACCGCAGACGGCCCCGATCCGGCTGGTCTGCGGCATCCGTCCAACGTCCCGCACGCGGACTGGGCGGCGCTCGAGGCGGACTACGCGCTCATCCGCGCCCACATCGCGCGCGTCATCCCCGGGTTCGACGACTACGAGGAGCGCATCGGCAAGGGCGGCACGCTGCACCTGCCGAACGGACCGCGCGATGCGCGCCGCTTCGCGACGGCCGACGGCAGGGCGCGGTTCACCGTGAACCCGCTGGAGTATCCGCGGATCCCGCGCGGGCGCCTGCTGCTGCAGACGCTGCGCTCGCACGACCAGTACAACACCACGATCTACGGCAAGGACGACCGGTATCGCGGCATCCACGGCGGGCGCCGGGTCGTGCTGGTGAACGCCAAGGACATCGTCGCGCTGGGCTTCGCCGAGAACGACGTCGTCGACCTCGTGTCGGAGTGGAGGGGGCCGGACGGCACGCTCGAGGAGCGACGGGCGGAGGAGTTCCGCATCGTCGCCTATCGCACGCCTCGGGGCAACGCCGCCGCGTACTACCCGGAGACGAACGTGCTGGTGCCCCTGGACTCCGTCGCCGACGTCTCGGGAACGCCGACCTCGAAGTCGGTGGTGGTGCGGCTCGCACGTCGCACCTGAGAGTCCGGCGCGTGCCTAGGCTGGAGGCATGACCCGCGCCGCCGTCATCACCGTGTCCGATCGCTCCGCCGAGGGCGCTCGCGCCGACGCGAGCGGGCCGATCGCGGTCTCGGCGCTGCGGGAGGCGGGCTTCGACTGCGCCGATGCCGTCGTGGTGCATGACGGCGCCGACAGCGTCGAGCGCGCGCTGACCGCCGAGGTCGTCGCGGGCGTCAAGCTGATCGTGACGACGGGCGGCACGGGTGTCTCGCCGCGAGACCAGACGCCGGAGGGCACTGCACGCGTCGTGACCCGCCAGGTGCCCGGCATTGCGGAGGAGCTGCGACGACGCGGTGCGGCCGAGAAGCCCGCCGGCCTGCTGACGCGCGGGATCGCCGGTGTCGTCGACCCGCACGGCGCGCTCGTGGTCAACCTGCCCGGGTCCCCGGGCGGCGTGGCGGACGGGATGCCGGTCGTGCTGTCGGTCGCCCGACATGTGCTGGACCAGCTGGGCGGAGGGGACCACTGATGACCCTGACCACAGACGCGGTGCGCATGGCCGCCATCAGTGCCGAGCCGCTGGATCTCGACGCCCACCTGCGCGCCGTCGACGATTCCCGCATGGGCGCCGTGACGACGTTCGTCGGTCGCGTGCGCGATCATGATCCGGATGCCGCGACCGCCGTCGTCGCCCTCGAGTACTCGGCGCATCCTGACGCCGAACCGGCGCTCGCCCGCCTGGCGGCCGCGGCGATCGGGGCGACCGGAGCGCTCGTCGCCGTGTCGCACCGGGTCGGCACGCTGCGCGTCGGGGACGCCGCCGTCGTGATCGCAGTCGCGTCCGCCCACCGCGCCGAGGCGTTCGCGGTGTGCCGCACGCTGATCGAGACGATCAAGACCGACCTGCCGGTCTGGAAGCGCCAGGTCGAATCCGACGGCACCGCCACCTGGCTCGGCCTCGGCGGCTGACCGCAGCGGCCGAAGGCCCCGCAGCCCGGAAGCGGGATCAGCCGCCGGCGAAGGGCGGCAGCACGTCGACCAGGTCGTCACTGCCGAGGGGCGTGTCGTCGTCGACGCGTGAGCCGCCGACGAGCACGGCGCAGCGGGGCAGGATGCCGCCGAGCCCGGGGAACTCCTCCGATACGGCGCGGCGCAACTCACCCAGCGTCGTCTCGGTGCGGCGCTCGGAATCCAGGCCGGTCGCCTCCTGCGCGGCGGCGAAGTAGCGGACGACGGCCATCAGGCCTCGTGCTCCCAGTCGCCGGCGAGCGCGGTGATCGCGGCCACGGCGGACTCGATGTCGGCCGTGGAGCCGCCGTTGCGACCCGCCACGAGCCCGGCCACGAACGCGCTGAACGGCGCCGCCGGGCGTGCCACGCCGACCGCGACGTCGCGTGCCAGGTCGAGGATCAGCGATACCGGCACGTCTTCGGGCGCGAGGTCGAACCGCTCGCGCAGCGCGGCGGCCCAGGCGTCGAGGGCCTCCGGGGGAAGGGTGCGGGACTGCTCGCTCATGGCGACTCCTCCAGGCTGGGGTGCGCGTGATCGGCCCGCGCGCGGGCCTCGTTCAGATCCTCCCACGTGTCGACATCGCGGGTCAGGTCGTCGGGCGCCGCGACGACGGCGATCGCCAGCTCGTGGACGAGCCTGCGCATCGGCAGGTCGCGCCCTCCATCGGGGAGAGCGGATGCCGCCTGCCGCAGCGCCCGCGTGCGGTACACGCCCGTCAGCCACTGGGGGCGGCTCGATGCGTCGCCGAGGCACAGCCCCTCGGTATCGGCCGGGAGCAGAGCGAGATCGTCGACGAGCCGTCGGACGGCCGCATCCGCGCCGGGGAGGTCGCAGGCCAGTACGAGCGTCCACTCCGGGTCGTCCTCCGCCGGCCAGGATGCGAGCGCGGTGACCACGGCGGCGGCCGGGCCGCCGAACGGCGGATCCTCGCGCACCCACCCGACGGGGAGGCTCTCGTCGAGCACCGGTGCCACAACGGTGAGGGGCCGGGCTCCGGCATCCGTCGCCGCGGTCACCGCCGCCGACAGCAGTGTGCGCCCGCCCACCTCGAACAGCGGTTTGACGGCGCCGTCCACGCGCGTGCCGCGGCCGCCGGCGAGCAGGATCCCGCCCAGGCCGGCGGGGACGACGGGTCGCCGGCCGGGCATCAGCTTTCGCCCGGGCGGTGCCAGTCGCCGCTCTTGCCGCCGGTCTTCGTGACGATGCGCACGCTCTCGATCGAGGTGCCCTTGTCGAGCCCCTTCACCATGTCGACGACGGCGAGGCCGGCCACCGAGACCGCGGTCAGGGCCTCCATCTCGACGCCCGTGCGGTCTGCGGTGCGCACCGTCGCCTCGATCGCGACGCCGCCGTCTTCGACCGCGAGGTCGACCGCAGCGCCGTGCACGCCGATGACATGCGCGAGCGGCAGCAGCTCGGGGGTGCGCTTGGCGGCCTGGATGCCGGCGATGCGGGCGACCGCGAGCACATCGCCCTTCGGCACCGACCCGTCGCGCAGTGCGGCGACCACCTCGGGCGCGCAGCGCACGAAGGCGCGGGCTGTCGCGGAGCGCACGGTCGGCTGCTTCAGCGTGACATCGACCATGCGCGCGTTCCCGGCGTCGTCGAGGTGCGTGAAATTCGGCGGTTCGGGCGTGCTCATGAGATCAGCATGACATCGACGACATCGCCCGCCGCCACCGCGTCGACCTCGGCGGGCACGACGGCATAGGCCTCGGCACGGCCGAGTCCGCCCGCGAGGTGGGATCCGCCGCTCGTCGCCGGGACGGCACGCCAGGCCGCCGGATCGGAGCGGTCGATCGTGATGGGCAGGTACTGGCGCCGCGCCGGCGGCGTGCGCCAGCCGGCACCGGCCCGCAGCGCGATGACGGGGCGGTCGATGGCCCGGCGACCCTGAAGGCGCAGCAGCGCCGGTCGCACGAACACCTCGAACGAGACCGCCGCGCTGACCGGGTTGCCCGGCAGCCCGAACAGCAGCGTGCCCGCGGCGAGGCGGCCGAAGCCCTGTGGCTTGCCGGGCTGCATCGCCACCTTCGAGAAGACCATCGTCTCGGCGAGCGTGGTCTTGACCACCTCGTACGCTCCGGCGCTGACGCCGCCGGAGAAGATGACGACGTCCGCGCGCTCCGGCGACCGCGGGTCCGTCACCTCGGCGAGCAGGGCGTCGAGGGCCCCGCTCTCGTCGGGAACGCTGGCGCGGCGCACGACCTCGGCACCGGCTTCCGCGGCGAGGGCGGCGAGGAGGACGCTGTTCGACTCGGGGATCTGACCGCGACGGAGCGCGGATCCCGGCTCGACGAGCTCGCTCCCCGTCGAGATGACGGCGACACGCGGTCGACGTGCGACCACGACCTCGGCGACGCCGGCCGCTGCCGTCGCCGCGACCTGCAGGGGGCCGAGCAGCTCTCCGGACGGGAGCACCTCGTCACCGGCGCGCGCGTCCTCGCCGGCGCGACGGATGTGGGCGCCCACGGCGCGCGGGGCCTTCTGCACCGAGATCGCACCGAGGGAGTCGGCGAGCCCGCCGGCGGTGTCTTCGAACGGGACGATCGCGTCGGCGGCGGCCGGGACCGCCGAGCCGGTCATGATGCGCGCGGCCTCGCCGGGAGCGAGCGCCGGGTCGGCGTCGGTGCCGGCGGGCAGGTCGGCGACGACGCGGAGTGTCGCCGGCGCGACGGCCACGTCCTCGAAGCGGACGGCGAACCCGTCCATCGCCGAGTTGTCGAAGACCGGGATGTCGACCGCGGCCCGCACCGGTTCTCGCAGCGTGCGGCCGTGCGCGGCAGCGAGCGCGACCCGCTCGCTCTCCAGCGGTTCGACGGCCGCGAGCACATCGGCCAGGTGCTCCTCGACCGTGCGCAAGCCGCTCACGCGCGGACCGCCGCGCCGGCTGCGTCGCGGTTCCATGCGTCCATGCCGCCGGCGAGGACGGACGCCTCGATCCCTGCGGCGCGCAGAGCCACCGCCGCGCGCTGTGCGCGCATGCCGACCTGGCACACCACGATCACGCGGGGAGTCTCCACCCGGTGCGGCTCGGCGAGCACGTCGCCGAGCGGCAGCAGCATCGAGCCGGGGATGACGCCGCGCGCGGTCTCGAACGGCTCGCGCACGTCCAGCAGCACGGCCCCCGCCCGCTGCGCGGCGAGCGCCTCGGCCGGAGTCAGCTGCGGGATGGGTGCGGGGCGGGTGGGCTCAGGAGCGGCCTGCAAGCCGGCGCTCGCCCGCGAGACGCCCGCCGGGACGTCTTCGGGCACGGCAGGCTCGCGCGCGACACCGCCGCCGTGGGAAGGGACGTCCGCGGGGCGCAGCGGCACCTCGTCGGTCCGGGCGCGGAGGGCGTCGATCACCAGCACGCGTCCGAGCAGCGGGTCGCCGACCCCCGTGATGAGCTTGATGGCCTCGGTGGCCAGGAGGGCGCCGACCTGCAGGCAGAGGGCGCCGAGCACGCCAACCTGTGCGCAGGTGGGGGCCTCGCGTCCGGCATCCGGCGGGTAGAGATCGGCGAGGCGGACGGGCACCGCGCCGGCGGGCGGCGTCGACCAGAAGACCGTCGCCTGCGCGTGGAACTCCTGCACGACGCCCCACACGAGCGGAACGCCGAGGTCCTCGCACGCGGCGGCCACCGCCTCGCGGGTCTCGAACGTGTCGGTGCCGTCGATGACGACGTGCGCTCCGGCGAGGAGGTCGCGGGCATTGGCCGGCGTGAGCACGGCCTGCACCGGCCGCACCAGGGTCGTGGGCGAGAGGTCGGCGGCGATGCGGACGGCGGAGTCGACCTTGGCCGCACCGACATCGCCCACACGGTGCATCACCTGCCGTTGCAGATTGGATGCCTCGACCAGGTCGTCGTCGATCAGCGTGAGCGTGCCGACTCCGGCGGCCGCCAGCGCCAGCACGGCGGGGGAGCCGAGGCCGCCCGCACCGACGACCGCGACGTGCGCGGCGGCGAGGCGGCGCTGCGCGACGTCGCCGAAGCCGGCGAGCACGCGGTGCCGCGCGGTGCGCGTGAGTTCGGAATCGCTCAGCTCGGCGAGGGGCTCGACGAGTGGGGGAAAGGCCATATCCACAGGCTACGCCGCGCGCATCGGGGGTCGGGCGCCGCCCGTCCGATCGCGCGCCTGACGCACCGACGGCGGCCGGGCCGGCAGGGTCAGACGCGCCCGGTCAGGATGAGGTTCCAGTAGACCCACGGCAGAACGTGCCGGTCAAAGACCCACGACAGCCGGCTCTCGCGGTACATCCGCCGGAAGAACGGGATGGACGGCTTCGGCGTGCCCGTGTCGTCGAACTCCGCCCACACGACCGTCGACCGCGAGACCGTGAACGGGCACACCGCGTAGCCGTCGTAGCGCGCCTTCGGCTCTTTGCCGCGGAGCACCCTCGAGACGTTCTTCGCCAGCACCCACGTCTGCTTGCGGAGCGCCCCACCGCACTTCGAGTTGGTGGTCGCGGCGGCGTCGCCGAGAGCCCAGACACGGGGGAATCGCGGATGCCGCAGCGTCCGAGGATCGACCTCCACGAACCCTCCCGACGAGCCCGGCGCCGGGAGCACCGACGCCTTGAGCCAATCCGGGGCCGACTGCGGCGGTTCGACGTTGAGCACGTCGTAGTGCAGATGCTCGGGTCCGTCCGGCCCGCCGATCACGACCTCCTGCGCCGCGGAGTCCACACGGAGCAGCACCGAGCGGGTGCGCAGCTCGATGCCGTACTCCTCGATCTTGCGCTCGAGCTCGCGATCGAACGGCGGCAGGAACGCCGTCTCCGTCGGCACCACCATCACGACCCGGATCCTGTCCAGCACCCCCGTCGCCCGCCAGTAGTCGCACGCCTGATACATCGGCTTCTGTGCGGCACCCGCGCACGAGGCGGGCCCGTCGGGCTGGGTGAAGACGACCGTGCCCTCCTTCAGGTCGCGCAGCAGCAGCGACGCTTTCTGCGCCAGCTCGAATTCGTAGTGGGATGCCGCCGCCGGCGTCTGCATCGCCTCTGCCAGCCCCGGCACGCGGCCCCAGTCGAGCTGGATGCCCGGACACACGATGAGCTGGTCGAAGGTGACGCGGTCACCGGTCTCGAGCACGACGGCGTTCGCGTCGGGCTGGACGGCGGTGACGGCATCCTGGATCCACTCCACCCCTTTCGGCATCACCTCTCGCTGGGGGCGGACGGTGATGCCGGCGGGAGCGGTGCCGCCGGCGACGTGCGAGAACAGCGGTCTGTACTGGTGCTGCTCACGCGGCTCGATGATGGCGATGTCGTCGACGCCGGAGCGACGCAGCCTCGCGGCGACCGAGATGCCGCCGTTGCCCCCGCCGATGACCAGCACCTGATGATGCGCCTGCTGCTCGGACATGTTCCTCCCCTCGGATGGCGACTCCCGCCGACCGCGGTCGGCGGGAGTCGCGTCTGAGATCTCCCTGCAGGCGAGATTAGGCAGGCACCCGCACGAAGCGAGGGGGCTTGCGCAGGGGGCTGAGGTCGCACGAAGATGCCGGGTCGGACCCGTCGGGTGACCGGAACACGCGCCGACGTGTGCTCAGCCGGAGGCTCGCTTGGCCAGACGCCAGCCGCCGACGAACGCGAGCGTGATGAGCCCGAGGCTCAACGCCGCGAACCCGAAGATCGTGACGCGGGACACGAAGACGTAGTCTCCGCCCGGCGCGAAGGCGGCATCGGCGAGCGGCTGGTACGCGAACCAGCCGAACGATGCGGGCGTCGATGCCCCGATGACGATCGTGACCGCTCCCGCGAGGAGGAGAACCCCCGCGGTCGCCCATCCTGCACGTTCCTTGCCGCTCGGCTGCGCCATCTCCCGACCCTATCGAGCCGTCAGCCCGCCGGCGTCAGCAGGTCGAGAAGCTCCGGCGACGCCGCGCGAGGCTGGAGACCCGGGTCCACCAGGCGTCGGCAGCCGTCGAGTTCGACGGTGAACGGCTGCGATTGCCCGCTCACGAGACTCGGGTGGACGACGACCCACCTCGTCGCCGCGTCCGTGCACGACGGCGCTGTGGGGGCGTGCCGGGCGTCCGCGAGCACGGCTTGAGCCTCGGCGGTGGCCAGTTCGCGCACGCCGGCGAAGACGTTCGGATCACCCGTGACCGCCGGCGACCGCGTCGATCCCAATCCGGCGACGTAGTCGCACAGCCGCGCTCCGTCGACCGTGGCCACCTCGGGCCATGCCGGAAGCTCGAAGGGGATGAGCGCGTCCTCGCCGATCACCTGGTCGTCGGGTACGTCGGCGTCGGCGTCGGCGGGGAGACCACTCGTGGCATCCGGGCCGGCGAGAATCAGCATGCTCGCCTGGGTGGCGCATCCCGCATCGGTCGCCGCGGCGGAGTCGACCAGCGACTCGGGCGTGAACGTCTCGTCCACCACGGTGAGGGCCGCGAGAGCCGCGTCCAAGCCGACGGACTTGGGCGCTCCGCACCCGTCGGACGGGACCGCCACGCTCACGACGCGCCCGTCGGCGTCCTCCACCCACAGCTCGGGGGAGAGGTAGCCGATCGCGGTGCACGGTCCCATCGAACGCGGATCGCTGGGAGAGGCCAGCGCCGCGAGCACAGGTTCGAGGTCTCCCTCGAGTCGTTCGAGAAGCGCCCCCGACCAACTCCCGTCGTCGTCCTCCCACGACGCGTACGGGTCGCACCGCAGGACGGCGACCGCCGTGAAGTCGGACGGCACCAGTCCGGCTTCGGCGTGGCCTGCCTCGTAGGTCTGGGGGCAGATCACCGTCGCGACCGGCGTCGCCTCGATACGCGGGTCGCGGCCGATCCCGGGAATCGCCCCGCAGCCGGCGAGCACCAGGCTCACGCCGAGAGTCGCGACCACCACCGTCAGACGTCGCATCGTGTGCACCTCCGGTACCGACGCTAGAGGCGCCGGGACGACGCCGGGCAACGACCCTGTAACGATGCCCTGCACGCAAGAGGATGATGGATCCATGCCCGCCGCCCATCGTCCCGGCCTCCGGGTGGGCTCGGGGCTCACCATCCCCGAGTCCGAGCTGACCTGGCGCTTCTCGCGGTCATCCGGCCCCGGCGGGCAGGGCGTGAACACCGCCGACTCGCGGGCGGAGCTGGTCTGGGATGTGTCGCGCTCGGCCGCGCTGTCGCCGCACCAGCGCGAGAGGCTGCTCGCGCGGCTGAGCGGTCGCCTTGTCGACGGAGTGCTGACGATCGCGGCATCCGAGCACCGCGCGCAACTGCGCAACCGGGATGCCGCGCGTGCCCGGCTCGCCGCTCTCGTCGCCGACGCGCTACGGCCGCCTTCGCCCTCGCGACGACCCACGCGCCCGACCCGGGGCGCCAAGGAGCGGCGCCTGAGCGAGAAGAAGCGGCGCACCGACGTCAAGCGGCTGCGCCGTCCACCCGCCGACTGACGACGCCAGCGCCGGCGCTACGAGCGGCGCCGGGTGAGGTGGATGTCGACGGAGTCGCCGTCGGTCTTGCCGATCGCCCTTCTGACCTCGGCGTTGATCGGGAGCTTGTGCGTCCCGTCGCCGAGGGCCATGAAAGCACCTTCGAACGGGTGCCCGTCCACGGTGCCCGCCACCTTGACGAGTCCGCGGGTGCCGAAGATCGTGGCGGAATCGGGGAGCTTCACGCAAGTCCAGGTGTCGCCCGGCTGAGCTTTGCCGAGGGTGGCGGTGAAGCGGATATCGAGAGGCCCGGTGTGGTCCGACATGATGGCTCCAATCTCGGCCGCCGCAGCCGTGACGAGTGTGTACCGGGCGGCGGCCCTTCACAGGGATGACGATCGAACGTCGTCCCGATCGACAGCCTCTCAGAGCCTCAATCGGGAACGATGACCACGCTCTGGATCAGACCGTCGCGCAAGGTGAAGCGGAACGGGCTGGTGCCGTTGAACCCGTTGCCGGTCACCGCGAGGTGCACGAGGTAGGTTTCCGGGGCTGTTTCCCGCTCGATGTCGATGAGCTCGAAGTGCGACTGCTTGCCGATGTTGTCGGTTGCGATCCCACGCGCGGATGCCGTCGTGCCCGTGCGCCACGCGGCCCCAGTCGTCGAGCGAGCCGTCCTCGCTGAAGGCCGCGACGAACGCATCGGAGTCGCCGGCGTTCGTAGCGTCGATGAAGGTCGAGATGGGAGCGGGGATGAGTGCCATGCTCCGATCTTCCCCCCGCATCGCGGGGGTGGAGCGCCCAGGTTCAACGGATCCAGAAGTCCTCGGCGCGCGCGCCCGGCCGGAATCCGAAGTGCTCGAGCATCGCCGTCGCCTCCGGGAAGTGGGCGGCGAGCATGTCGGGTCCGTGGGCGTCGCTGCCGAACGTGACCGCGCGCCCGCCTTCCTCCGCCCACCACTGCGGGATCCACGGCCAGAGCCGCCGGGTGTTCATCTCGAGGCCCCGTTCCGACGCCGCGATCGCGCGCATCCCGGCACGGAACCCGTCTTCGAATCTGCGAGGGTCGAAGGGGCCCGCTGTGGCGACCGGCCAGGAGCGCACGGCGTAGTCGATGTGCGTGAACACCGCGAAGGAATCCGAGCCGGCGACCATGCGCGGGATCTCCTCGAGGTAGCTCCACATCACGTCGTCCGCGGGCATGTGATGGTAGAGCGTGGTCGGCTCGGTGCGGTCGGCGCCGTCGAAGGGGAGCATGTGCAGCGACCCGTTGACGCGATCGATGACCCCGCTGGAGAGCAGAGCGGCGGCGTGCGCGTCGCGCAGGTGCGGCTGGCCGAACTCGACGCCCGTGAGGATGCGCAGGTCGGGGAAGTCGTGACGGCACCGTTCGATCGCGGTGAGATAGCCCTCGACGTCGAACTCGGGCAGCCGCACATGGCCGCTCTCGTCGACGTACTTCTGCGCGTGCTCTCCGATGTCACCGTCATCGACTCTCCAGCCGTGCTCGAAGTCGAGGTGCTCGGTGAACACGATCGCCGGCAATCCGATCCGGACCGCACGTTCGCACGTACGGACCATCGAGCCTTGCGAGGCCGGATCCGAGCCGCAGTCCCACGACCACTCGCTGTGCACGTGGGCATCGGCGGGAAGAGTCGCCGTCATCTCGCCGAGAGTACTCCGGCCACCAGTGCACCCTTCAACGTCGTGACTCTCCAGCGTGCGTGGCGGTTCGGGTGTCACGAGTGGTGGCTTCGACGCCGGCGTTGCGGCGTGTCGTGACACCCGAGCGCGTGCGTAGACCGTTCAGGGGTCGCGAGTTGTGACTTCGACGCCGGCGTAGCGGCGTGTCGTGACACCCGAACGTGGGGGAACATGAACGGAGGATGCCGGTGCGCGGGGGCAGCCGCGTCGGGCGCGGCGGGCGCGGCGGGTTCGACGGTGATCTGGTCGGTGCCCCAGCGCATCGGCAGTGGCGCACCACGAACCGAAATCCGCGTATGCGGGGAAATGCCCGCGGACAACCCGCATGCGCGGTGATAGCGTGGAGCTGTGGCGAGCTACAAGATCTCCGAGGCGGCGCGGCTGCTCGCGGTGAGCGACGATACCGTCCGCCGATGGATCGACGCGGGCACGCTGCCGACGACCGGGGCATCGCCCGTCGAGATCCCGGGCGCCGCGCTCGCCGCCCGCGCCGTCGAGCTCGCCGCTGCGCCGGGCGATCCTGCGGACGTGCTCTCGAGCGCGCGCAATCGCTTCGTCGGGCTCGTCACCCGTGTGCAGATCGACGGCGTGATGGCGCAGGTCGACATCCAGTCCGGTCCGCACCGCGTGGTCTCGCTCATGTCGTCCGAGGCGGTGCGCGAGCTGGGACTCGAGCCCGGCTCGCTCGCCGTCGCCGTGGTCAAGGCGACCACGGTGATCGTCGAGACCCCGAAAGCCTGACGTGCGCCACGGGGCCACCGTTCGCGTCGCAGCGCTCCTCGCCGCTCTCGTGCTCGGACTCGCCGGCTGCGCGACGGGCGACGACCGGGATCCGGGCGCGTCGTCTGCGGAGACGACCTCGGCAGAGCCCGAGCTGTCCGGGGACCTCACGGTATATGCGGCCGCGTCGCTGCAGAGGGCGTTCGATGAGCTGGCGACGCAGTTCGAGCAGCGGCATCCGTCCCTCCGCGTGCAGCCTGTCGCCTACGACGGCTCGTCGACCCTGGCGACGCAGATCATCGAAGGAGCCCCCGCCGATGTCTTCGCGGCGGCGGACGAGCCGAACATGCAGAAGGTCGTCGATGCGGGCCTCGCGAGCGATCCCGAGCTGTTCGCGACGAACACGCTGACGCTCGTGGTTCCCGCAGGCGATCCGGGCGGGATCGACGGCCTCGAGGACCTCGCCGATCCCGACCGGACCGTGGTGCTGTGCGCCGCCGAGGTGCCGTGCGGGGCGGCGTCCGCGACGCTCCTCGCGAACGCCGGCGTGGATCCGAGCGTCGACAGCTACGAGCAGAACGTCACCGCGGTCCTCACGAAGGTCGCGGCCGGAGAGGCCGACGCGGGGCTGGTGTATGTGACGGACGCCGCGACCACGGGTGCCGTCGACGCGATCGAGGTGCCAGGCGCCGACGGTGTCGTGAACCGGTATCCGATCGCCGCGGTGAATGATGGTGCGAACCTGGAGGCTGCCGGCGCCTTCGTCGCGTTCGTGCTCGGCGATGAGGGCCGACGGGTGTTGGCGGCCTTCGGATTCGGGGCCTCGTGACCGTCGCCGCAGCACGCGACGTGCGCACGCACGAGGAGCGCGCCGGGTTCGTGCCCCGCGTGCTCGCGGTTCCGGCCGCGATCGGGCTCGGTCTGCTCGTCCTGCCCCTGGGCGCCCTCGTGCTGCGCGTGGACTGGTCGACGCTGTGGACCGATGTCACGTCGCCGCAGGCCCTGTCGGCGCTCGGCCTCTCGCTGGCGACCGGCGCCGTCGCCACAATCGTCTGCGTGGTCCTCGGTGTGCCGCTCGCCCTCCTCATCGCCCGGAGCACGGTGCGGACGGCGGCCATGCTGCGGGCGCTCGTGACGGTGCCGCTCGTGCTGCCGCCCATGGTCGGCGGGGTCGCGATGCTGTTCCTGTTCGGCCGCACCAGCTGGCTGGGCGGAATCCTCGCGGAGTGGGGGATCCGCATCCCGTTCACCACCACCGCCGTGGTGCTCGCGCAGACCTTCGTCGCTCTGCCGTTCCTCGTACTCGCGCTCGAAGGCGCGCTGCGCTCCACCGGCACCGGCTTCGAGCAGGCGGCGGCGGGTCTGGGCGCGGGGCGTTGGACGATCCTCGCCCGCGTGACCCTCCCGCTCGCCGCCCCCGGCCTCGTCGCGGGCATCGTGTTGTGCTTCGCCCGCGCGATCGGCGAGTTCGGCGCGACGGCCCTCTTCGCCGGCAATGCTCCCGGCGTGACGCAGACCATGCCGCTCGCGATCTATACGGCGTTCAACGGCGCCGGCGTCTCGCAGGGAACGGCGGTGGCACTCTCGCTGCTGCTGCTCGTCACCGCCGTCGGCGTGCTGCTGCTCGTACGCGCCTGGCGCGCGGAGCCCGCGCGATGAGCGGTGCGGCGGGCGAGAATGCGGCCACCGGCGCCGCAGAGGGACTCGAGGCCCGCATCCGCGTGGATCGCGGCGGGTTCGCGCTGGACGTGGCCCTCAGCGTGCCGGCGGGCGGGGTCGTGGCCCTCATGGGTCCGAGCGGCGCCGGGAAGTCGACGCTGCTCGGCGTCCTCGCCGGGCTGACGGGGTTCGATGAGGGAGAGGTCCGGCTGCACGGCCGGCTGCTCGACCGGCGCGCGTCCGACGGCTCCGCTGCGCGCCGCACGACGCCGGCGGCGCGCGGCGTGGTGCTGCTCGGGCAGGATCCGCGCCTGTTCCCGCATCTCAGCGCGCACGACAACGTGGCGTTCGGGCTGCGGGTGCACGGCGCCACGAAGACGGTGGCGGCGGCCGGAGCCGCGGACTGGCTTCGACGCGTCGGGCTGGAGGGCCTCGGCGAACGTCGGCCCGCTCAGCTTTCGGGTGGACAGCAGCAGCGCGTCGCGCTGGCGCGGGCGCTCGCGACGTCGCCCGCCGCGATCCTGCTCGACGAGCCGCTCACCTCGCTCGATACCGAGACCGCCGGCGACGTGCGCGCCCTGCTGCATCAGCAGCTCGCGGCGACGCGCACGACGGCCGTCGTCGCGACCCACGACGCGGTCGACGCGGTCGCGCTCGCGAGCCGCCTCGTCGTGCTCGAAGACGGCTGGGTCACGCAGACCGGACCGGTGCGCGAGGTCCTCGCGTCTCCGGCGACCCGGTTCGCCGCAGCGGTGGCGGGACTCAACCGCGTCGTCGGGATCATCGAACCCGCAGACTCGGCCTGGCGTGCCGGGGACCTGGTGCTGCCCCACGCGGCGGGGTCGCGGCATCCGTCTCTTGTTGCGGTGTTCCGGCCGAGCACCGTCCGGGTGATCGAGGGGCCGCCCCACGCCGCGGGGGAGTGGACAGCACGCATCGTGCGCCTCGAGCAGACGCCGGCCGGGGTGCGGATACGCACCGCCGATCCCGACGTCGCGGTGGACGTCGCCGCCGACAGCGCCGCGGGGCTCGCGCCCGGCGACACGATCACGCTGCGCGTGGACCCGGCCGACGTGCGACTGGTCGTCGAGCACTGAGCCTCCGCCACACTCAGAGCGTTTCGTCTCGCTCGTTCCTCGCTCGCTCAACGACCGGCAGAAGGTCTCGCTCGTTCCTCGCTCGCTCAACGACCGGCAGAAGGTCTCGCTCGTTCCTCGCTCGCTCAACGACCGGCAGAAGGTCTCGCTCGTTCCTCGCTCGCTCAACGACCGGCAGAAGGTCTCGCTCGTTCCTCGCTCGCTCAACGACCGGGCGAAAAGTTCCGGTCGTTGAGCGAGGGAGCGCCAGCGACCGAGACGAAACGCCTCGGGCCGAGGGACCGCGCCAGAGCGGGACGCTTCGTCAACGACCCAGGCCCCAGACGGCTGTCCGGCGCATCTCATAGACTCGCCCGGTGACGCGAATCCGCCCCTTTCGCCCCGGTGACGAACCCGCGCTCGTCGACATCTGCCTGAAGACAGCGGATGCCGGAGCCGACGCGACCGGCATCCTCGACGACGACGATCTCTGGGCCGAGATCTTCGTCCTGCCCTACGTGGCGCGTCATCCCCAGTTCGCCTTCGTGGTCGAGACGGACGACGGCCGCGTCGTCGGCTACATCGTGGGCGCCGCCGACTCCGCGGCGTTCGAGGAATGGTTCCGGACCGAGTGGTGGCCGCGGCACGCTGAGCGCTGGCCCCGGCCGAAGGGCGCGCAGACGGCCGCCGAATCGCGGCAGGACGGCATCCTCCGCTACGCGTACTCCCGCGCGGGCGGTGCCCAGCCGTTCGGTGACGAGTACCCGGCGCACCTGCACATCGACCTGCTGCCCGAGACGCAGGGCGAGGGCCTCGGCCGCCGGCTGATCGAGACGCTCGAAGCCGCCCTCCGCGAGGCGGGGGTGCCCGGCCTCCACCTGGTCGCCTCGGCCGAGAACGCCGGCGCGATCGCCTTCTATCCCCGCGTCGGGTTCGAGCCGATCCCGTCGCCCGCGGGTACGCAGGTCTTCGCGACGCGCCTCTGACCTACGCGACGACCGTCCTCGCGTCAACCCATCCGGGTGCGGAGCATGCCCGCGTAGTCTGCCCTCGTGGACGATGTCTCGGCGCCGACCGGCCGTGAGCCGGCACTCGTGGCGCTTCCGCGCCCCGACGGCTCCGCGCCGCGCGCGCTCGTCCTGGGCGCGACGGGGTACATCGGCGGGCGGCTGGTGCCCCGGCTGCTCAATGCCGGCTACGAGGTCCGTGTGCTGGCGCGCGATCCCGCGCGGGCGGCAGCATTCCCGTGGGGCGACCGCGTCGAGATCGTCCGTGGCGACGCCGCCGACGAGGGCCCGGTCGGCGAGGCCGTGCGCGACGTCGACGTGGTCTTCTACCTCGTCCACTCGATGTCGGGCGGCAGGCGTTTCGCCGACACCGACCGGCGCGCTGCCGAGACGGTCGCGAACGCGGCGGCCGCGGCATCCGTGGGTCGCATCGTCTATCTCGGCGGGCTGCACCCGACCGGGGTGACGCTCTCGCCGCACCTGCAGTCGCGCGTGGAGGTCGGGCGGACGTTCCTCGAGAGCGGCGTCCCGACGATCGTGCTGCAGGCGGGCGTCGTGATCGGGTCGGGGTCGGCGTCGTTCGAGATGGTGCGCCATCTCACCGAGGTGCTGCCCTACATGCCGGCGCCGAGGTGGGTGCGCAACCGCATCCAGCCCATCGCCGTGCGCGACGTGCTGCACTACCTGCTGGGCGCCGCACGACTGCCGGCCGACGTGAACCGCGCCGTCGACATCGGCGGCCCCGACGTGCTGCGGTACGGGCAGATGATGAACGGCTACGCCGTCGAGGCCGGGTTGCGCCAGCGCGCGATCGCGGCGCTCCCGGTGCTGACGCCACGACTCGCCTCGCACTGGGTCAACCTCGTGACACCGATCCCGCGCGCGATCGCGCGACCGCTCGTCGAGTCGCTCCAGAACGAGTGCATCGTGAAGGACCACGGGATCGACGAGCTCATCCCGCCACCGGAGGGCGGTCTGACTCCCTACCGCTCGGCGGTGCGGCTGGCGCTCGGCAAACTCGAGACCGACGCGATCGAGACCAGCTGGCAGGATGCCGGCGTGCTCGGTGCCCCGAGCGACCCGCTGCCGAACGACCCCGACTGGGCGGGTCGCGTGGTGTTCAGCGACGTCCGCACGGCGCACACCCCGGCATCTCCCGACGCGCTGTGGCGCGTCATCGTGGGGATCGGCGGAGAGAACGGGTGGTACTCGTCGCCGCTGCTGTGGGCGGTGCGCGGCTGGATGGATCGCCTGGTCGGGGGCATCGGGCTCGCCCGGGGGCGGCGCAGCCGTGATCGGCTCGCCGTGGGCGATGCGCTCGACTTCTGGCGGGTCGAGGCGCTGGAACCGGGACGGATGCTGCGCCTCCGGGCAGAGATGAAGGTGCCGGGTCTCGCCTGGCTCGAGCTGCGGGCGGCGGCCGACGAGGAGCGCGGCGGCTCACGCTACGACCAGCGCGCGGTGTTCTTCCCGCGGGGGCTCGCGGGGCGACTGTACTGGCTCGCCGTCCTGCCGTTCCACGGGTTCATCTTCGCGGGGATGGCACGGCGCATCACGGCGACCGCCGCGGCGGGCGGCGGCGGTGGCGAGGCCTGATCCGCGCGTCGGCGCGGCGCCTCAGGCCGTGAGGACAGCCGCGGGCGTCACGCCGTGAGGATCGGGCGGTGCGACACGAGGCGATCCAGCACCGAGCCCGGTGGCACCGCGTCGTACTTGTAGCTGAGCTTCTGCACGATCGACGCCCCCGCGACGAATCGCATCGCGTCGGGATCCCACGGCTGCATCATGCCGAGCTGCAGCAGGTGGCTGGCGGCACTCGAGAGCGGGGGTGCGGCCTCCCACTGTCCGTGGAACTCCGGCACGAGATCCAGGAGCACCTCGAAGATGCGGTGGTAGAGGAAGTAGTCGGGGATGCCGCCGCCCGACTCCCACCAGGCCTGGAGTGCGAGCCGCTGCAGGCGGATGAGCGGCGTCGCCGGCACGGCGGCGATGAACCAGTTGCCGATCTGGCGGCGGGTCCAGCGGGGGTACAGGGCGCCGGCGGTGAGCAGAGGTGCGACCGCCTGGGGGAGCGGGGCGGGCGCCCAGCAGGTGGCGTCGACCCAGATGCCGCCGAGGCGGTCGAGCACGCTGATGCGGACGAAGTCCGAGAAGTGCGCGGGGTGATCCTTCTCGAGGGCGTCGGCCACGGCATCCGGGATCTCCACGAGCTCGCGCGCCGACGTGCCGTCGAGCACGGTCAGCGGTGTCGGGAGGTCGTCGTGGAGGCGCGACATCTCGCCGACGCAGGCCTGCACGAGCGGGGGCGCGGAGTCCAGCGGCGAGTTCCAGAACGTGTACAGGTTCAGCGCCGAGGGATCGACGCGTCCGCCGTCGCGGTGCGCGAGGATCCTGCCGTCCTTGCGGCTGCCGGCCTGCTCCGGCAGGCCGGCGGCGATCCGCAGCTCGGGCAGGCGCGGGCGGAGGAACTCGGTGAACGTGCGGTACGCGGCGATCGCGGCCACCGGGTCGACAGTGTCACGGAACTTTTCGGCACGTCGCAGCTGCGCCTCGAGACCCTCGAACGGGTTCGGGATGCCGTCGCTCACGGTCAGAGCCTAGGCCGTGGTCCGCTGCACCAGCGGGATCACATGGCGTCAGGAATCGCGGCGCCGGCATCCGTCAGACCGGGATGCGGCCGTCCTCGAGGCGCACCACGCGGTCGACGAGCCCGTCGGGTACGGCCACGTGCGAGATCAGCACCACCGCCTGGTCGTCCCGCACGGCGCTCAGCAGGTCGACGAGCAGCCGATCGGATGCCTCGGGGTCGACGCCGGCGGTCGGCTCGTCGAGCACGAGCACGGGGAATCCGCGCAGCAGCGCTCGGGCCAGCGCGATGCGCTGCGCCTGACCGCCCGAGACGAGGGCGCCTCGTTCACCGACGCGCGCGCCGAGTCCGCCGCGCTCGCGCAGCCAGGCGTCGAGACCGACGCGGGCGAGCGCCGCCTCGAGCTCGGCATCCGTCGCCGTATCGTGCGCGAAGAGCAGGTTCTGCCGGATGTCTTCGTCGAAGAGCATCGGATGCTGCTCGCACAGCCCGACGGTCAGCCGCACGTCGTCGGGGGAGCGGTCGTGGACGGAACGCCCCCCGATCTCGTAGCCGCCCTCGGTGTCGAGGAACCGCACCAGCGCGTGGGCGAGGGTGCTCTTGCCCGCGCCGCTCGCGCCCATCACGAGCACGCGCTCGCCCGGACGGATCGCGAGGTCGATGTCGTGCAGCGAGGCCTGCGCCGCACCCGGCCAGCGCACCTCCGCGGCACGCAGCCGGATGCCGTCGCCGAGCGGGGGAGCCTCACCGGTGGGCGCGACCGTCTCGGGCGCCAGCTCCGCCGGCGGCGTCGCGGGCAGCGCGTCCGCGACGCGTTCGGCCGAAGCCCGCACCTGCCGCCATGCGGAGGCCGCCAGGGGAACGGTGGCGAACACCTCGAAGATCGCCATCGGCACCAGCACGACCACGGCGAGCGATGGGCCGGGAAGGGCGCCGGATGCCGTACCCGGCGCCGCGGCCAGCACCGCGGCGATCGAGGCTGCCCCGGCCAGGAGCGAGACCAGGGCGGCTGTGCCGGCCTGTGCACCGGAGCGGCGGACCACCGCGCGGCGGAGGGCGGCGTCGGCGCGGGCGATACGCTCTCGGCTCTGTGCCTCGGCGCCGAAGGCGGCGAGCACATCGAGGCTGCCGATGTGGTCGAGCACGGCGTCGGCGAGGGCCGCCCGCAACGGTGCGATGTCGCGCTCGGCGCGGGCGCCCGACATCCATCCCCACAGCGTCGCGACAGCCGCCGCGACGACGAGGCAGGCGAGCAGGGTCAGCGCCGCCGGCCACCACACGAACGCCACGAGCACGACCGCGCCGAGCGCCACGAGCGCCGAAGACACGAGCGGCTGCACCACCCGCAGCGGAAGGTTCTGCAGCTCGTCGACGTCGTCCACGAGCGCCCCGAGCACCGAGCCGCGGCGCGTGCGCGTCAGCCCGTCCGGCGCCAGCGGCACCAGTCGCCTCACGAGGTCGGCGCGGGTGGAGGCGAGCTGCCGCAGCGCGGCGTCGTGACCGGTGAGTCGTTCGAGGTAGCGGAACACGGCGCGAGAGATCGCGAAGAACCGCACACCGACCACCGCCGCCGACAGGTAGAGCACCGGCGGCTGCTCGCTCGCGCGGACGATGAGCCACGCGCTCACCGCGAGCAGCGCGACCGCCGACGCCTCGGAGGCGAAGCCGGCGGCCAGTGCCCACCAGAACCTCCACGCCGGCGGCATCGCCCCGCGCAGCACCTGCGTCGCGCTCACGGCCTCCACGCCGCTCCGCTTGCCAGGACCACGCGCCGACCGCGAGACCCCAGCGCGGGGACGAGACCCTGGGGTCAGCCCGAGGTCTCGTCCGTCCCGTGGGGTTTCACGGTCGTCGTGAGGCTGCGCGGGCGTCGGGGTCATGCGGGCACCTCGGCGGGCTCGAGGCGGATCACGGCGTCGGCGATCGCGCGGGCGCTGGTGCGGTGCGAGATGAGGAGCACCGTCGCGCCGGCATCCGCGAGCGACCGGATGCTGTCCCACAGCCGGCCCTCCGTCTCCGGGTCGAGCGCCGAGCTCGGCTCGTCGAGCGCGACCACCGGTGCGTTCCCGCGGAGATGCCGGTACAGCGCGCGGGCGACCGCCACACGCTGGGCCTGCCCGCCTGAGAGGCCGCCGCCCTGCACGCCGAGTTCGAGTACGGGGTCGAGGGTCCCTGCGCACGCGAGGTCCAGTGCGTGCCGCACGATCTCGGCATCCGGCGCCGCGTCGCCGAGGCCGACGTTGTCGGCGATCGTGCCGGCGAGCAGGCCGGGGCGCTGACCCGCCCACGCGAGCCACTCGGCCGGTGCGAGGTCACGGACATCGACGCCGTTCCACGCCGCTGCGCCGTCGAACGCGGCTGCGCCGCGCAGGGCCGCGAAGACGCTGGACTTGCCGGCGCCGCTCGGTCCCTCGATGAGGGTGACGGTGCCCGGGGCGGCCGTCAGATCGACGGGCTGCAGCATCCTGTCTCCGCGGCGCACGCGCACGGCAGAGAGCTCGAGGTGCGTTCCGGGCGTTTCGTCTCGCTCGTTCCTCGCTCGCTCACCGACCGGGCGTGGGGCTCGGCCGATCGCTGCCTGAGCCCGGTCCGCGCCGCGTCGGCGGGCGGCATCCAATACGTCGAACACGTCGTCGGTCGCGGCGATGCCTTCGGCCGCCGCGTGGAACTGCACGCCGACCTGACGGAGCGGCAGATACGCCTCGGGCGCCAGCAGCAGCACGAACAGGCCGACGGCGAGGGTGAGCGACCCCTCGATGAGCCGGAATCCGATCGAGACGGCGACGATCGCGACCGAGATCGACGCGAGGAACTCCAGTGCGAAGCCTGACAGGAACGACACACGCAGCACGCGCATCGTCTCGCGACGATAGTCGTCGGTGACGCGCGCGATCGACGCGGCAGCGCGATGCTGGCGGCCGAAGACCTTGAGCGTCGACAGCCCCTGCACGGTGTCGCCGAAGCGCGACGCGAGGCGCTGCAGCGTCTGCCACTGCCGCTGCTGCACGGAGCGCGTCGCAAGACCGATGAGCACCATGAAGATCGGGATGAGGGGGAGGGTGAGCAGCACCGTCAGCCCCGAGATCCAGTCCTGCCACCACATCACCGCGACGATCAGCGGCGTCGCCACCACCGTCTGCACCAGCTGGGGCAGGTAACGGCCGAAGTAGGCCTCGAGGGCGTCGAGGCCACGCCCCGCGGTGATCGCGAGCGCCGCGGAGTTGCGGGTTCCGAGCCACTCGGGCCCGAGTGCGCCGATCGCCGCGACGAGTGCCGTGCGCAGCTGCGTCTGCACCCGCGCGGCGGCGCGGGCGCAGACAGCCTCGCGCGTCCACAGCAGCACGGCCCGCACGGCGACCACGAGAGCGAGGGCGCTCAGAGCCGGCAGGAGTTCGGCCGGCGGCATCCCGTCGACCGCTCCGGTGATGGCGCGGGTCAGCAGCCAGGCGAACGCCACGATCACGGCCGTCTGCGCGAGCGCGATCGCCGCGATCGCGGCGAAGAACCACCGTGAGGCGGTCGCGTACTTCAGCAGCCGCGGGTCGACGGGTTTGCCCGACGTCGGGGCCGGGGCGTCGCCGTTGTTCTCGTCCATCGCTCCTTCGACCCTACCCATCGGTCCGCCGCATCTCCTCTGCTCGCCGCTCCGCCCTCCCGCGCCCCGGTTCCTCCGTCCCCATCGTTGACTTGCCGTATATGTACGCGACACGCCGGCGTGTCGCGCACATATACGGCAAGTCATCCCGGGGGGTGATGCGGCGGATACGTGAGGAGACGGATGCCGCGGCCCGCGGCATCCGCTCAGCTCAGTGCGCGACGGCCGCGGCCTTCTCGATGTGCGAGCGGGTGATGCGCTTGCGGAAGATCCAGTACGTCCAGCCCTGGTACGCCAGCACGAGCGGGAGGAAGACGAGCGCCGCCCACGACATGATCGTGAGGGTGTAGTCCGTGCTGGACGCGTTCTCGATGGTGAGCGAGCCGGCCGGGTCGCCGGTCGACGGCATCACGTACGGGAACAGGGCGAACCAGACGGCGAGGACCGCGGTGACGATCGTGAACGCGCCGAACCCGAATGCCCAGCCCTCGCGACCGCGGGCGTTGGAGATCCACGATGCGATGAGCAGCACGGCGGCGACCGCCGACAGGATCGCCGTCACCAGGGCGAACTCGCGGCCCTCGCTGAACGCCATGCCCACCGTCCACACCAGGAAGGCGGCGGCGACGACGATCGTCAGGAGGCCGGCACGGCCGGCCAGCCGGCGCGCATCGGCGGCGACCTGGCCGTCGGTCTTCAGCGCGACGAAGTACACGCCGTGCGTGAAGAACAGCAGCAGCGTGGTGAGGCCGCCGAGCAGTCCGTAGGGGTTGAGCAGGGTCAGGAACGACCCGACGAACTCGTGGTCCGCGTCCAGCGGCACGCCCTGCACGATGTTGGCGACCGCGACGCCCCACAGCAGCGCCGGCACGGCCGAGCCGACGACGATCATCGTGTCGAAGCCCCTCTTCCACCGCAGCGAGTCGCGCTGATGGCGGTATTCGAACGAGACGCCGCGCAGGATGAGCGCCAGCAGGATCAGCAGCAGCGCCAGGTAGAACCCGCTGAACAGCGTCGCGTACCACTCGGGGAACGCGGCGAACAGGCAGGCGCCGGCCACGATGACCCACGTCTCGTTGAGATCCCACACGGGGCCGATGGTGTTGATGACCTGGCGCCGGCTGACGTCGTTCTTGCCGAGGAACGGCAGCGACATGCCGACGCCGAAGTCGAACCCGTCGAGCACGAAGTAGCCGACGAAGAGGAATCCGACGATCCAGAACCAGAGGTAGGCGAGATCCATGACGTGCTCCTGAAGCTCCTAGTAGACCGTCGTCGGGGTGTCTTCGACCGCCAGGGCGCGCTGATCCGGCGCGCCCGGCTCGGGGAGGGGCTCAGGCCCCTTCTTGGCCGTCTTCACGATGAGTCCGAACTCGACGACCGCCAGTGCCGCGTAGATGAGCGTGAACGCGGTCAGCGAGATGAGGACGGTCCAGCCGGGCACCGAGGGCGAGACGCCGTCCTCGGTCAGCATCAGGCTGAACACGATCCAGGGCTGGCGGCCCATCTCGGTGAAGACCCAGCCCACCAGGATCGCGAGCAGGGATGCCGGCCACGCCCAGATCGCGAGCCGCCAGGCCCACGCCGGGACCTCGCGCGTCGCCTTCTTGCGGGTGAGCCAGAGGCCGACGACCGCGACGAGCGCCGCGACGCCGCCCAGGCCGATCATCCAGCGGAACGCCCAGTACGTGACCCACAGGATCGGGGCGAAGTTGCCGTCGACCTGGTCGGCGAACTGCGGGAACATCTCCGTGGTGTAGAGCGTGTTGAGGTCGTTGATGCCCTCGACGCAGCCGTCCAGCGAATGCGTCGACAGCAGCGCCAGCAGGTAGGGGACGCGGATCGAGAACAGCTCGCTCGTGCCGTCCGGGGTGCCGAGCGTGAAGATCGAGAATGAGGCATCCGCCCCGCACGCGCTGTCGAACAGCGCCTCGGCGGCGGCCATCTTCATGGGCTGGGTGGCGACCATCACGAGGCTCAGCTGGTCGCCCGAGATCGCGACACCCGCGAAAGCGGCGATGAGACCCCACAGGCCGAACTTCAGCGACGACCGCATCATGTCGACGTTCTGCCTGCGCAGCAGATGCCAGGCCGAGATCGACACGATGACGCCCGCGGTCATCATGAACGCCGCGAACAGGGTGTGCGGCAGGGCCGCCAGCGCGACCGGGTTTGTCAGCACGGCGAAGAAGTCGGTCATCTCGGCGCGTGAGCCGTCTTCGGCCATCTTGAAGCCGACGGGGTTCTGCATGAAGGCGTTCGCCGCGAGGATGAAGTATGCCGAGAACCAGGCGCCGATCGTCGCGATCCAGATGCTCGCGAGGTGCAGCGCCCTGGGCAGCTTGTCCCAGCCGAAGATCCACAGGCCGATGAAGGTGGCCTCGAAGAAGAAGGCCATCAGACCCTCGAAGGCGAGCGGAGCCCCGAACACGTCGCCGACGAACCGCGAGTAGGACGACCAGTTCATGCCGAACTGGAACTCCTGCACGATGCCGGTGACGACGCCCATCGCGAAGTTGATGAGGAAGATCTTCCCGAAGAACCGCGTCAAGTGCAGCCACTTCACGTTGCCGGTGCGGAACCACGCGGTCTGGAAGATCGCGACCGTGAGCGCCATGCCGAGCGTGAGCGGCACGAAGAGGAAGTGGTACAGCGTCGTGAGGCCGAACTGCCAGCGCGCCAGCAGCAGAGGGTCCAGCAGATCCATGTTGCGCTTCCGATCGTCGGACTGACTGTATGGTCTGACCACACAGTAGCATGTGGTCAGACCACAGGGGGAGTCGATCTTCGCGGTCGTCTCGCGGTCTCAGATTCCCAGTAATCCGCGCGTGGCGCGAGCTATCCGGCCGTGAATAATCCGACGCACCGGAGCCGTGTGCGGCGCCGCGCGACTACCCTCGAAGCATGGCGATCCGGGCAGAGCGATCGGAACCGGGCGCGTGAGTGCGATCCCGGTCACGATCGGGCGTCGGATGCCGCTCATCGCGGCATCCGAGCGGCTCGACGCCTCGGCGCAGGGCGCCGCACCGGCCTCCCGCAACATGACGATCGGCGATGCGCTGGTCGACACGCACGGGCGGGTGCACCGCGATCTGCGGATCTCGCTCACCGACCGCTGCTCGCTGCGATGCACGTACTGCATGCCCGAGCAGGGCAACGAGTGGCTCGCCAAGACGAGCATCCTGACGCTCGATGAGATCGAGCGCATCGCGCGCGTCGCCGCGGCCGACGGCATCACCACGTTCCGGCTCACCGGCGGCGAGCCGCTGCTGCGCACCGACATCGTCGAGGTGGTGCGCCGCCTCGCCGCGATCACAGGACCGACCGGCGCTCCGGTCGAGATCGCGATGACGACGAACGGCATCCGCCTTCCCGAACTGCTGCCCGGTCTGATCGAGGCGGGCCTTCACCGCCTGAACATCTCGATCGACACGCTGCGACGCGACCGTTTCCATGAGCTGACGCGCCGGGACCGGCTGGACGACGTGCTCGAGGGGATCGCGGCGGCCGGGGCGTCGGGCCTGCGCCCGCTGAAGCTCAACGCGGTGGCGATGCGCGATGTCAACGACGACGAGCTGGTCGAGCTCGTGGAGTTCGCGATCGCCCACGACGCGCAGATGCGGTTCATCGAGCAGATGCCGCTCGACGCCGGCCACACCTGGGACCGCTCGCGGATGGTCACGCAGGACGAGATCCTGCAGGCGCTCTCCCGGCGCTGGACACTCACCCCGGTGCCTGGCCGGGGCGGCGCTCCGGCCGCACGCTGGACGCTCGACGGCGGTCCGCACTCGGTGGGCGTGATCGCATCGGTCACCGCGCCGTTCTGCGGCGACTGCGATCGTCTGCGGCTGACCGCCGACGGACAGCTGCGCAACTGCCTGTTCTCGACGACCGAGTACGACGTCCTGCCGATCCTGCGCGACGGTCGCCCCGCCGAGGCGGTGGATGCCGGCATCGACGGGATGCTGCGCTCCTGCGTGCACGGCAAGCTGCCGGGGCATGCGATCAACGATCCTGCGTTCCTGCAGCCCGCACGCGGGATGAACGCGATCGGGGGCTGACATGGGCCGCCTCACCACGCGCGCCCCGGTCACGCGGATCACGCTGAACGACGGCGACTCCGCGGTCCGGCGCCGCGCCGACACGCTCGTCGTGGAGGAGCCGCTCGAGATCCGCATCGTGGGCGAAGCGCTCACCGTCACCATGCGCACGCCCGGGCACGACCTCGAGCTCGCCGCCGGCTTCCTGGTGTCGGAGGGCGTGATCGCTGCGAGCAGAGACCTCCGCTCGGCGATCCACTGCGGCGGTCCCGGCACCGGCTCGGCGGCAACGCCGCTGCTGACGATCGGGCCGGCGGCGGTCGGCACGCCGGCGTCGACGGAGAACACGTACAACGTGCTCGACATCGCTCTCGCACCGGGCCTGGCGCCGTTGATCACCGACATCGCGCGCAACTTCTACACGACCAGCTCGTGCGGCGTCTGCGGCACGGCGTCGATCGAGGCCATCGAGAAGCAGTCCCGCTACGACGTGGCGACGGATGCCGCAGCCGTCGATGCGGCAGTGATCACCACGCTCCCCGACACGCTGCGGGCAGGGCAGGCGGTGTTCGAGAAGACCGGCGGCCTCCACGCCGCGGCACTGTTCGACGCCGCCTCGGGGGAGCTTCTCGTGCTCCGCGAGGACGTCGGCCGCCATAACGCCGTCGACAAGGTCGTCGGCTGGGCGGTGCTCGAAGACCGGCTGCCGCTGACCGGAACGGTGCTGCAGGTGTCGGGCCGCGCGAGCTTCGAGCTCGTGCAGAAGGCCGTGATGGCCGGCATCCCGATCCTGTCCGCCGTCTCGGCGCCCTCGTCTCTCGCGGTGGAGCTCGCCGCGGCCACGGGGCTCACGCTCGTCGGGTTCGTGCGCGGATCGTCGATGAACGTGTACTCCCGGCCGGACCGGGTGCGGGTGCCGGCGCCCTCCCGGCTCTGAGACGGCTCAGCGCTGCGCGGCCGCGAGCTGCACCACGCACTGCGTGGGATCGCACGACGGCGCGATGCCCTCGACGCGCAGCGGACCGCCGGCCTGCGCCAGCACGCCGTCCATGATCCCCACGTGCACGTGGCATAGGGTGCCGCGGTGCTCGGCGGCGGGGGCGTGCGGGCACGGCGTCAGATCCACGGTCAGCGCGCGCTCATCGACGAGCGGGTCGAAGCCGGCGTCACCCAGGTCCTCCACGAGTGCGTCGAGCTGATGGAGGGCATCGGCGCCGAGCTCGGCATCCGTGTCGGATCCGTACATGCGGCGCAGCAGGTCGCCGCGCCGCGCCGCAGCCTCGGCCCGGCGGATCGCCACCGGACTCGACGCCTCGCCGTCGCCGGTGGCCGCCGAGTAGAGCACGCGCGGTCGCCCGCGCGTGGTGCGGCGCTCGGTCTCGCCGATCACGTAGCCGGCGTGCATCAGACGCTGCACGTGCTCGCGCACCGTGTTGGCGTGCAAGCCCGTCGCTGCGACCAGCTCCGAGACCGTCCGGTGCGGGCGCTCCTGAAGCAGATGCATGATCTCGACGCGGGAGTAGCTCGAGATCGCGCTGTACCCGGCCGTCATGCCCCCATTATCGCCGGATGCCGCGACGGTTCCGGCTCGCGATGCCGCATCGGCGTCGGATCAGAAGAGCTGGCCGAAGATGAGGATCGCGATGAAGAACACGGCCAGGATGGCCACGATGATGCCCAGCGTGCGGCCGGAGAGCTTCGCGACGCCCCACCCGATGAGCACGGGCACCGCGAACAGGAAGATCGCGATGATCCACCAGAACGTCGAGTAGCCGGCGCTGCTGGCCTCTTCGAGGCGGCCGCCGAAGAGCTGCTGCGTCGCGGGGTGGGTGGCGAAGCGCACCGCGATCGAGATGGGGACCGCGACGAACGCGAACACGACGAGTCCGATGAGCCAGCCCCAGAGGACGGGGCTGCCGTTGCCCGCGAGGACCCCGCCGTGCAGTTCGGGTTCGGGCTGGTGCTGCTGCTTGCCTGATGCCATGGGCATGACTCTAGTGGCGCGAAGCCTGCGTCGGTCGCGGGTTCCGCCCGGACGTGGCGCTGCCCGCCGGTCCTCAGGGAGGAGGCGGGCAGCGTCGGGGCGCCTAGGATCACCGCCTGGGGGTGCGGTTCTCCGCGCTCACCATCCACGAGAGCTGCTCAACACGCTCGAGGATGGCGTGGAGGATGTCGGCACTCGTGGGGTCTTCTTCGTCGACGGCGTCGTGCACGTCGCGACAGGTCGCTGCCACGTCGTCCAGTCGTTCCGTCATCAGATCGACGACCTCGTTCGTCGCGATCTCGCCCTGCGGGAACTCCGGCAGGGTGGTGTTCTGTGCGACCACGTCGCTGCGCCCGTCGGGCAGGGCGTGCAGCGACCGCATCCGCTCCGCGACGGTGTCGGCGAAGTCCCGGGCCGCCTCGATGATCTCGTCGAGCTGGAGGTGCGTGTCGCGGAAGTTCCGGCCGACGACGTTCCAATGCGCCTGCTTGCCCTGCAGCGAGAGCTCGATGAGGTCGACGAGCACCTTCTGCAGGTTCTCGCTCAGCGTCTCGGACGCCGTGAACCCGCGTTCCGCGTTCTGCTCCGGGGTGAGCGCCGCGCCGACCCCGCCGCGCGCCGTACGGCGACGGCTCTTCGTCGTCGCGCTCCCGCCGCTCTGCGAGGTGCTCTTCTTCGCGGTCGTCGTCGCCACTGTCGCTCCGTTCGTGGGGGTGCTCGCTCAGGAGACGGCCGTGAGGGCTCGCCGTTGGGGCACCGGCGTGGGTCGACCCGCTCTGCGGGTCGCCTCGACGCTAACCGGCCTGGGTCCAGAAAGCTCGGGGCTTGCCCTTTTCGTTGCGGCGTGCTACCCCTCGTCTCCGCCGTCCGCGTGGTGGGATGGGAGCGTCATGACTTCGCCGACTCCCGCCCCCGCGTCCGCCACCGAGATCGCCGCCGCCGTCCGCGCGGGCGACGTCTCCGCTCTGGAGACCGTCGAGGCGCACCTCGAGCGCATCGCCGCCGTCGATCCTGACGTGAACGCGCTCACCGTCGTCTTCGCCGAGCGGGCGCGGGAGGCGGCCGCCGAGGTGGATGCCGCGCTGGCGGCCGGCCGCGACCCGGGCCCGCTGGCGGGCGTGCCGATCTCGGTGAAGGAGAACATCGACCTCACCTGGTCGGCGACCACCAGCGGCTGGCGTGGGCTGGCCGATGCGGTGCCCGCGCGCGACGCCTCGATCGTCAGACGCCTGCGCGAAGCCGGAGCGGTCCCCGTCGGCCGCGGCAACATGCCCGACTTCGGCATGCGGTGGGACACCGACAACGACCTGTTCGGCCGCACGGTCAACCCGTGGAACCGCGAGCGCAGCGCCGGCGGCTCGAGCGGCGGCGACGCCGTTTCGGTCGCGACCGGCATGAGCGCCCTCGGCGTCGGCAACGACTTCGGCGGATCCCTGCGCCTGCCCGCCTACGCCGCCGGCGTGGTGGGGCTTCGTCCCACTGAGGGACGGGTGCCGCGTGCGGCCGTGAACGGACAGCCGGTGGTGCTCACGCTCCAGCAGTTCTCGGTGAATGGACCCCTGGCGCGAACGGTCGGCGACGTGGCACTCGCGCTCGGTGCGATGGAGGGCTGGGATGCCGACGACCCGGTGTCGATGACGGCGCCGACACCCGCCCGCGTGCCGCACCGCGTCGGAGTCGTGCGGCACACCGCCGGGACCGAGGTGGATCACGAGGTGTCCGCAGGCGTCGACCGTGCCGCGGCATCCCTCCTCCGCGCGGGCTGGGATGTCGTCGCGGTCGAGGCCCCGCACCTCGAGGAGGCGGCCGTGCTGTGGCGGCGGCTGTCGTGCACCGACATGCTGATCTCCCTCGACCCCGCGACGCTGGGGGAGCCGCTCGGTCGCTCGGCCACCGCGTTCCTGCGTGACAGCACCGCCGCGGCCCGCCCCTACGAGTCCGCGCGCGAGTACGCCGAGGCGTGGGCACGCCGCGCCGCGATCGCCGCGGATTGGCGGCGGCTGCAGGTCGAGGTTCCGCTCCTGCTCGGCCCCGTGTCGGCGTCGCGCATGCGCGAGTCGGACTACGACCTCGGCGGACGCGAATCGGCCGATCGCGCGTGGGGCGACCTGTGGCTCACCGTGGCAGCGAACTTCCTGGGGCTGCCCGCACTGGCGCTGCCGACCGGACTCGGCGCCGACGGCATGCCGACCGGTGTGCAGCTCATCGGCCCGTCGTGGGGCGAGCACATCGTGCTCGAGGCGGGCCATGCGGTCGAGGCGGGGGTCCCCCGACTGCCGTCACTCTTCTAGTGCGACGCGGGTCGTCGCGTCAGGATGGGGCGGGGCGGGCCCGCGTGGCCGCTGTATCAGCGCCACCGACCCTTCCTCCTCCCAGACGGAAGGCGAACGGAGAACCCATGTCTCGCACGCGCGCGTCGCAGGTGACGCTGCCGGATCTGCGCGGCCGGACGGCACTCGTGACCGGTGCGAGCGACGGCGTGGGGGTCGAGATCGCGCGCGGACTCGCGGGTGCGGGCGCCGATCTGCTGCTCCCGGTGCGCAATCGCGACAAGGGCGCGCGGGTGATCGACATGATGCGCACCGACTCGCCCGATGCCCGAGTGGGTCTTCGCGATCTCGATCTGGCGCGCCTGGCTTCGGTCGACGCGCTCGCCGCGGCGATGCGCGCCGAGCGGGCACCGCTGGACATCGTCGTTCTCAATGCGGGGATCGTGCTGCTCGGCGATCCCGAACGCCACGTGAGCGCCGACGGGTTCGAGCTGCACTTCCAGACCAACTTCCTCGGGCACTTCGCGCTGACGACGGCGCTGCTACCCCTCCTGCAAGAGCGTGGCGCACGCGTCGTCGTACAGCTGAGTCTCGCGGCGGCCATCGCCCGGCCGGCATGGAACGACCTCCAGAGCGAGCGCCGATACTCGCCGCTGCTGGCCTACGGTGCGTCGAAGGCGGCGCTCGGGCTGTTCGCGTACGAGCTCGCGCGACGCTCGGCCGCCGAGGGCTGGGGCATCTCGGTGCAGCTCAGCCACCCCGGTGTCGTGCCGGACACGGGGATCGCGCCGGCCATGCGCGCACGTCAGCGCAGCGGTGCCGCGCGCGGACTCGCGCAGCGGCTCGGCAGCACTCCCGCGCAGGCGGCGCAGCCGGCTCTGCTGGCGGCGGTGACGGATGCTGATCCTGTCGACCCTGCCGGTGAAGATCCCCTTGTCGCTGACTCGTCGATCCGAGGCTCCGGCCGGCAAGGGCGCGCGGCGTCCCCGGGCTTCTTCGGCCCGTCGGGCTGGATGCATTTCAGCGGCCCGGCGGACGCGTTGCGCCCGTACCGACGGCTCGCCGACCCTGCGGCCGGCGCACGGATGTGGGTGATCGCCGAGAAGCTGCTGCGCGACCGGGCCGACGCCGTGCGCGCCTGACAGGCTGCCTCACCGGCACGCTGGGCGCGTGCGAGCGCAGACGGCGCTGCGTCCGTGGACTACGGAATCGGCGACTCCGGAGCCTCCGGGGTCTGCGGGTACGGCGGCTCCTCGGGATGAGGCGCGAGGGGTTCCTCGGGCCAGGGCGCCGGCGGCTCGCTCGGCGGTTCCGGCGAGGGGAAGTCCGGGCTCGGCCCGCCGGGGCCGGCGGGTGCTTCGCCCGGCGGCGTCTGGTCGGGCAGCGGCTCCGGGATCGTGGGGTCGGTCATAGCTCCTCCAGCGAGGTCTGCGGGCGGTCTGTGGGGTTCGTGTCCAGGGTCCCTCGGCGAGGCGCGCGCGGCGAGACCCTTGACGCGGCATCGGCCCGGGGGTAACCGCGTGCGGCGCGGCAGGGGAGCATCCGTAGGCTGGAGGGGTGGCATCCGTTCTGAACATCTCGGCGTATCTGTTCACGCACATCGCCGACACTCCCGAGCTGCGGCCGACGCTGCGCGAGCGCGCCGTCGACGCGGGGCTGAAGGGCACCATCCTGCTCGCCGAGGAGGGGATCAACCTCTTCCTGGCGGGGGATGCCGCCGCCCTGCGCGGCTTCGTCGCCGACCTTCGGGCGGACCCGCGCTTCGCCGCGCTGACGACGAACGAGAGCTGGTCGGCGGCGCAGCCCTTCGGCAGGATGCTGGTCAAGGTCAAGCGCGAGATCATCCGCATGGACCACCCCACGATCCGCCCCGAGGTGGGGCGCGCGCCCGCGGTCGCCCCCGAGACGCTGCGCCGCTGGCTCGACCGTGGTCGAGACGATGAGGGACGCGAGGTCGTCCTGCTCGACACGCGCAACGCCTTCGAGGTCGACTACGGCGCGTTCGAGGGGGCTGTCGACTGGCGCCTCGAGCGGTTCACCCAGTTCCCGGATGCCGCAGCCGCCGCTGCAGCCGACCTCGACGGCAAGACCGTCGTGAGCTACTGCACCGGCGGCATCCGCTGCGAGAAGGCGGCGATCTATCTGCGCGAGGCCGGTGTGGAGGCGTATCAGCTGGACGGCGGCATCCTCGGCTACTTCGAGCAGGTCGGCGGCGATCACTGGAACGGGGAGTGCTTCGTGTTCGACGAGCGGGAGGCCCTCTCGCCCGCGCTGACGCCCCGACCGCAGGTGCTCGCATGACGGCGGCCGGATCGACGGCACCGGCGGACGAGCGTCCTGCCCGCCGCGCGGTGCTGATCGCCGTCGCGATCGACGTGGTGATGGTGATCGCCTTCGCCGCGATCGGCCGCGCCAGCCACGACTCGGACGTGTGGACCGGCCTCTGGCAGACGGCGTGGCCGTTCCTCGGCGGCCTCGCGGCCGGCTGGGTCGTCACCCTCGCCTGGCGGGCACCCGCCGCGCCGGTGCGAACCGGACTCGGCGTCTGGGCCGTCACCCTCGGAGGAGGGATGCTGCTGCGCGCGGCATCCGGTCAGGGCACGGCGCTCCCGTTCATCATCGTGGCCGCGGTGACCCTGTTCGTCGCGCTCGTCGGGTGGCGTGCCATCGACTTCGCCGTGCGCCGCGCGCGCCGGCGCTGAACCGGCCCTCAGCCGGTCTTGCGGAGGCCCGTCTCGATCACGATGCGGTTGCCGTCGATCACACCCGGCCCGTCGCCCGGCACGGGGGCGGGAGCGGGCGTGATCTGCTCGGCATCCCACACCGCCCGGGCGTTCTCGGCGGTCGGATAGAAGAACTCCTCGATGCCGAGCAGCCCTCCCGAGGAGTGCGAGGGCGCTTCGCCGCGGCTCCGCCGCCGATGTGTGTCGACCGCGAACCACAGGAAGTACACCGGCAGGGCGACTGCGGCGCTGGCGAAGGCCCACACCATGATCTCGCCCATGTCCATGACGACAGCGTACGTCGCGGTCACCGGTGCGCGAAGCCCTCCAGGGTCGCGTCGGGCGGGACTTCGTCGAACCACGCCTCGAAAGGCACGGGCGTGCCGTCGCCGGGAACAGCGTCGACGTAGGTGCTGCTCGCCGCGGCGATGCTGCCGTCGGCAGCCCGTGCGAGCACAGTGACCGCGACATACTCCTGGTCGTCTTCGAAGCGGGCGCTGAGTGTTCCCGACACAGCAGCCGGACCGTCCGGGCTGGTGGGGCCGGTCAGCTGCTCGACGACGAAGCTGCCGGTCTCAGCGGCGGGCGACAGCGTCGCCTCGGAGGCTTGGGGCGGGCTGACCGAGATGCTGGCGATCTGAGCGTCCCCCATGTCGAAGAAGTAGCCGACGAACGCCGTCCGTCCGGAGAGCAGCATGGTGTACGCGGGAACCGACGCGAGCGGCGACCCGTCGGCGGCGTAGGCGACGACGTCGAGGTACGAGTCGAACACGTAGTCCGCGTTCGCGTTGTCGATCACCACGGCGTACCACCACACGTCCTCGTAGTCGTGTCCGAACGCCGTCTCGGCCACGGTCGGCTGCACCGGCGTCGCGAACTGCGCCCCGGGGTCGGGCTGCCCGTCGGTTCCCGGAGCGGTGATGCCGGGCGCCACGTATTCCTCGTAGTCGTCGTCCCCATAGGGTCCGCTGTCGACTCCGGAGGTGCCGGCGAACGATCCCAGGACCGCGGCCACCGCGAGGACCACGGTCAGGATGCCTCCGACGATCGAGAGGATGAGCGCGGCGACGCCGAAGCCCTTGCCGCCCTGCTTCCTGCTGATCAGGGCGATCAACGCGAGGACGAAGGCGACGAACAGGAGCAGCGGCGACAGCGAGCCGGCTCCCCAGGAGCCGACGGCGGCAGCGACGAAGGCGAAGAGGATTCCGGCGCCCGCCATGACCAGCGCGACGATCGCGAGCGCCTTCGGCCGGGTGTCGATGCCGCGGGGGCGCTCGCCCCCGGGCGCGCGGCCGAAGGCCGGTGCTCCAGGGTAGGTGGGCGGTGGTGCCGCGGGGTGGCGTGCGTAGGGCGGGAGGGCGTAAGCCGCGGCGGGGGCGCCGGAGTCGGCACCCGGCTGCACTCCCGCGGACGCCGACGGAGGGCTGCCGGTCCACGGGGGCGCAACGGCAGGCGGGGTGTTCGTGGCACCGGGGTCGGCGTACGACGGGGTGGCGTACGCGTGGGTGAGGGGCTGAGCGGGCGGCTGCGCCGGCGCCGCGTCGGCGGGCGGCGATGTCGGCGTCGCGGGGATCGCGTAGGCGGGGATCGCGTACTGCGGAGCGTCGAGGGCAGGCGCCGTGTAGGGCCGCGCGGGCGCGGCCGCCTCCGCCGGATCGGCTGTCGACGCGGTCTCCCGCGGGGATTCCGGCTGGGAGGCTGACGCAGAGCCGTGCGGGAGCGTGGGATCCAGAGGCTCGCCGGGCGGGGGCGCAGCGGAGGGGTGGGCCGTGGGTGGGTGGTCGCCCGGTTGCTGCGGCGGGAGGGGGTCGGACATGCGGCTCCTGTTCTCGCTCTCCGGTGTCTGCCCCAACCTAGCGAAAGGACCGGGTGGTCTCAGGTGCATCGGCAGAAAGAGAACGGCGCCTCCCGCCGTGCCGCGAGGGCAGGGCTGGAGGCGCCGTCCTGTGGTCGGTGCGAGGTCAGCTCAGGCCGTTCTCGGCGAGCCAGTCCGCGGCGATGTCCTCGGCCGAACGCTCGTCCTCTGTGGACTCCACGTTGAGCGCGACCAGTCCCTCGGGGGTCAGCGCGGCGCTCACCGCGTTGATGACGTCGGCGATCTCGTCGGCGATGGCGGCGTTGACCACGGGGACGACGTTCGAGGCGAGGAAGAGGCCGTCAGGGTCTTCCAGCGTCACGAGGTCCTGGGTCGAGATGCGCGGGTCGGCGCTGTAGACGTTGGCGACCTGGATGTTCCCGGCGACGAGCTCGTCGACGGTGGTGTCGGCGGTCGCCTGGAACGACACGGTCACCCCGTAGACATCCTGGAGTCCGGTCGGCCCGTACGGGCGCTCCTCCAGCTCGGGCGCGCCGCCGAGCACCAGGCCGTCGATGCCGGCGAGATCGGCGATCGAGGTGAGCCCGTTCTCCTCCGCGAAGGCGGCGGTGACGTTGTAGGAGTCCTGGTCGGTTGCCGACGACTGGTCGAGCACCGTCAACCCCTCGGGCAGGGCGTCCTGCAGAGCCGCGTAGACGTCGTCCGACGTGGTCGCCGTGGTGTCGGGCTCGAAGTACTGCAGCAGGTTGCCGGTGTACTCGGGGAACAGGTCGATGTCGCCGTCCTCGAGGGCCGGCATGTAGGCGTCCCGCTGGCCGATGTTGAAGTTGCGCTCTACCGTGAAGCCGCCCGCCTCGAGTGCCTGCGCGTAGATCTCGGCGATGATCTCGTTCGAGTAATAGGCCTGCGAGCCGATGACGATGGTCGACGAGTCGCCGGTGTCTCCGTTGTCGCCGCCGTCGCCGCTCAGCGGGTCGCTGGACGCGCAGCCGGCGAGAGCGAGTGCCGCGATGGCGGTCCCGGCGAGCGCCGCGGTCAGGCGCGTGCGTGCTGTGGACATTTCGTTTACCTCCGGTGTGGTGGTGGGGGATATCAGCGGGAGAACTGCGGGGCGCGGGCGAGAGCAGGTGCACTCGCCGCCGAACGGACGCGGGGACCATCGGTCCTGGGCACGGCGAAGCGGGCGAGCAGGGCGAAGACCCCGTCGAGGACGAGAGCGAGTGCGACCACGACGATGGAGGCCCCGAGGATCTCGGGGAAGTCGCGGAGCGCGATGCCCTGCAGGATGTAGTAGCCGAGACCGCCCACGCCGATGTAGGCGCCGATGGTCACCGTGGCGACCACCTGCAGCGTCGCCGAGCGGAAGCCGCCGATGAGGAGTGAGAGTCCGAGTGGCATCTCGATCCGGAACAGGATCTGCCACTCCGTCATTCCCATCGCGCGGCCGGCGTCGATCACGGTCCGATCGATCGCCTCGATGCCCGCGTATGCACCGGCGAGGATCGACGGGATCGCCAGGACGACGAATGCCGCCACCGCGGCCTCGGTCTTGAAGGCCACGCCGAAGACGAGCCAGAGGAGGACCACGAGCCCGAGCGCGGGAAGTGCTCGAGCTGCACCCGAGAGGAACACGGCTAGTTCACGGCCGCGCCCCGTGTGGCCGATCAGCCAGCCGACGGGCGTTGCGATCACGGCCGCGATCGCGACGGATCCGAACGTGAACGCCAGATGCTGGGCGATGGCGGTCGGGAGCGGGAGCGAACCCGTCAGCCGTTCGGGGGAGAAGATCCAGGCGAACGCCTCGGCAAGCAGGTTCATGCGGTCACCGCCCGAAGCCGTGCCTGCCGTGGTGCCCTCGTTCGCCTCGTCCACGGCATGAGGGCGCGACCGGCCAGGATCAGCAGTCCGTCGATGATCAATGCGATGACGACGACCGCGACGACGCCCGCGAGGACCTCGGCGATGATTCGACGCTGCGATCCGTTCGTGAAGAGGTAGCCCAGATTCTCGACCCCGATGAGCGCCCCGACGGTCGCGAGGGAGATCGTCGACATCGCGGTCACCCGCAGGCCCGCCAGCACGACGGGCCCGGAGAGCGGGAAGTCGACCGTCCAGAAGCGTCGCCAGGCGCCGAAGCCGACAGCGACGGCGGCGGAACGCGTCACCGGGTCGACGGATGCCAGCCCGTCGGTGACGGAGCGCGTCATGATGGCGACCGCGTAGATCGTCAACGCGATGACGAGGTTCAACTCCGACAGGTAGGGCACGCCGAACAGCGTCAACAGAGCGAACAGGGCGAACGAGGGGATCGTGTACAGCAGCCCGACGACCGTCAGCACGGTGCCGCGGAGCCTGGTGTAGCGGAACGCCAGCCAGCCCAGAGGAACTGACAGGACGAACCCGGCGACGATCGCGACGGCGCTCTGACGCAGGTGGTCGACGGTCAGTGCGCCGATCAGGTCGAGGTTGTCGAGCACCCAGTTCACGGCTCGTCCTCCACCAGCACGCCCTGCGTGCGCCCGGCGGTGTCGACGAGCACCGTCCCGTGCGCCGTCTGCTTGGCGCGCAGCGCCCGTGCGCCGCGCTCGACGCCGATGAAGTCCGCGACGAACTCGCTCGCCGGGTTCTCGATGATCTCGCTCGGGGTGCCGATCTGGGCGACGCGCGCGCCCTTCTCGAGGATCACCACCTGGTCGCCGAGCAGGAACGCCTCGTCGATGTCGTGGGTCACGAAGACGATCGTCTTGTCGAGCTCGTCCTGCAGCCGCAGCGTCTCGGCCTGCAGCTCCCGGCGGACGATGGGGTCGACGGCGCCGAACGGCTCGTCCATCAGCAGGATGTTGGGGTCGACCGCGAGGGCCCGCGCGACACCCACGCGCTGCTGCTGGCCGCCCGAGAGCTGGCTCGGGTAGCGCTTCGCGAGCCCGCGCTCGAGGCCGACGACATCCATCAGCTCGAGTGCGTCCGCGCGCGCCTTCGCCCGCGAGACGCCGCTCAGCACGGGAACGGTCGCGATGTTGTCGATGACCGAGAAGTGGGGGAGGAGCCCCGCGTTCTGCAGCACGTACCCGATGCCGCGGCGGAGCGTCACCGGGTCGCGTTCCGAGATCGGCTCATCGTCGATCGTGATGACGCCGGTCGTCGGCTCGACCAGCCGGTTGATCATGCGCAGCAGTGTGGTCTTGCCGCTTCCCGACGATCCGACGAACACCGTGGTCTTGTGCGCGGGGATGAGCACGCTGAAGTCGTCGACGGCGGCGGTGCCATCCGGGTAACGCTTCGAGACCCCGCGGAATTCGATCGCCATGCTGCCCTTTCGGCCGGGGTTCCCACATAACCACACGCCGCCGACATGATGACGGAGGCCGACAGACGCCGTGATCTCCGGTATCCTCGCGCCCCGCGACGGCGGTGGCAACCGTGTCGCCTCTGTCGCCACGCGCCGCTACGTTGGGGCGCATGACTTCTCGCGAATACGACCTCATCGTGATCGGAGCCGGCCCGGTCGGCGAGAACGTGGCCGACCGGGCGACGCAGGGCGGCCTGTCGGTCGTCGTCGTCGAGAGCGAGCTCGTGGGCGGCGAATGCTCGTACTGGGCGTGCATCCCGTCGAAGGCGATGCTGCGCGCCGGTGCGGCGCTCAGCGCGGCCCGCCGTGTGAAGGGGGCGGCCGCTGCCGTGACGGGCAGCGTCGACGTCGCCGCCACCCTGGTGCGCCGCGACGAGCTCGTGCACCACTGGGACGACACGTCGCAGGTCGACTGGCTCCACGGCGCGGGCATCGACCTGGTCCGCGGTCACGGGCGGCTCACCGGTGAGCGCCAAGTCACGGTCACCGGCGCCGATGGCTCGGAGACCGTCCTGACCGCCCGCCACGCGGTCGCCGTCTCGACCGGATCGGCGGCACTGCTTCCCGACATCCCGGGCCTCCGCGAGGTCCAGCCGTGGACGAGCCGCGAAGCCACCGGCGTGCACGACGTTCCGGCGTCCCTGGCGGTGCTCGGCGGAGGCGTCGTCGGCAGCGAGATGGCCACTCTCTTCACCTCGTTCGGCGCCACCGTCACCGTCATCGCCCGGTCCGGCCTGCTGCGCGGCGTGGAGCCCTTCGCGGGCGAGGCGGTCGCGAAGGCGCTCACCGATGCCGGCACCGCGGTCCGCACCGGCGTCGAGGTCGAGAAGGTCTCGCGCGACGGCGGCGGCGATGTCGTGCTGTCGCTGTCGGACGGCTCGGAGGTGCGCGCGGCGGAGGTGCTCGTCGCCACAGGTCGGGTGCCCCGCACGTCCGACATCGGGCTCGAGACGGTCGGACTCGAGCCCGGCGCCTGGCTCGACGTCGACGACACGCTGCGCGTCCGCGGAGTCGACTGGCTGTACGCCGTCGGCGACGTCAATCACCGCGCGCTGCTCACCCACCAGGGCAAGTACCAGGCCCGCGCCGCCGGCGATGTCATCGCCGCGCGCGCACGGGCGGCGGACATCGACGACGCGCCCTGGGGCTCGCACGTCGCGACCGCCGATCATGCCGCCGTGCCCCAGGTGATCTTCACCGATCCGGAGGTGGCGGCGGTCGGCCACACCGAGGAGTCGGCACGCGCGGCGGGTCTCGACATCCGCGTGATCGACTACGACCTCTCGTGGCTCGCCGGCTCCAGTGAACTGGCCGACGACTACCAGGGGCGCGCGCGGGCGATCGTCGACGAGAAGCGACGCGTGCTCGTGGGCGCGACCTTCGTCGGGCAGGATGTCGGCGAGATGCTCCACGCCGCGACCATCGCCATCGTGGGCGAGGTGCCGATCGAGCGCCTCTGGCACGCCGTGCCGTCGTACCCCACGATCGGCGAGGTCTGGCTGCGCTGGCTCGAGGAGTACGGGCGCTGAGCTCAGCGCCCGCGACCCGCGTCCGGACTCGCCGTCACGGCGCGGCATGACAGAGTTCCAGACACCGTGGATGAGCCAGAGGTAGCCTTGGCGCTCATCGTCGCTCCGTCAGGAGGTGGCACATGAGGCCAGACCCATCACCGGTCGGCCCCGGTCAGGAATCGGTCTGGGACTATCCGCGTCCGCCACGGGTCGAGCAGGTCGCGCGGCGCGTGCGGATCCGATTGGGCGGTGAGGTGATCGTCGACACCGACGACGTCGTGCGCGTCCTCGAGACGAGCCACCCGCCGGTCTACTACCTGCCGATCTCCGCCTTCACCGCCGGCGCGCTGACTCCCGGCGAGGGCTCGTCCTACTGCGAGTTCAAGGGCGGCGCCAGGTACTTCGACGTCCGCGGCGGAGGGCAGCTCCGGCCGCGTGCCGCGTGGACCTACCCCGACCCGGCCGCCGGGTTCGAATCGCTCACCGGCCGGGTGGCGGTCTACGCCCGCGACATGGACCTGTGCACGGTCGACGGCGTCGAGGTGACCCCTCAGCCCGGGCGGTTCTACGGCGGATGGATCACGCCGGAGATCATCGGGCCGTTCAAGGGAGAACCCGGCTCGCTGGGGTGGTGACATCCCGTCCGCGCCCCACGCTCCCACGGCACCCACCTGCCGATCTGACAGGGAACACCCAGCCTGCTCCCTTGTTGAGCGATATATCGCTAGGTATCGTCGGCATATCGGCACACACTCGTTCAGGAGGTCGTCATGAGCGGTTCGTTCCAGGGATTCGGTTCGCGTCCGGGAGGTCAGGGCTCGGGTATTCCCGGCAGCCTGTGGGATGCGATGGATCAGTTGAAGGATGCCTTCGAGCGCGGGTTCTCACCCCGTGTCGGGCGCGGCGACGTGCGGGCAGCGGTGCTCGCGATCCTCGCCGAGAAGCCCATGCACGGGTATCAGATCATCCAGGAGATCGAGACGCGCAGCGACGGCGCGTGGAAGCCCAGCCCGGGCTCGGTCTACCCGACGCTGCAGCTGCTGGCCGACGAGGGTCTCGTCGCGGCGGAGGAGTCGGGCGGCAAGAAGACCTACTCGCTGACCGAGGCGGGGCGCGCGGAGGCGGCGGCCGCCGATGGCCAGTCCGCGCCGTGGGAGGCGTTCGGCTCGCGCGACACCGGGCGCACCAGCGCCCTGCCGAAGGCGGGCGCCAAGCTCGCGCAGGCAGCTGCGCAGGTCGGTCGCGGCGGCACGCCCGAGCAGGTGGCGCAGGCGGTCGAGGTGCTCGACGAGGCGCGGCGTAAGCTCTACTCGATCCTCGCTCAGGACTGACGGGCCGGCTGGTTGCCGGCGCACGACGTCGACCCGCGCAGACGGGGTCGGCGGGGTCCGCGATCCCGGGCGACCGGGATCGCAGGCACCTCTGATCACCTGATCCGCACCGCCTAGGAGCTTCGATGGTCGACGTCGGGAACGCGCGCGCCCGCTATCGCCGGATCCTGCGGTTCGCCGGGCGCTACATGGTCCAGGCGTGGTGGTTCGAGCTCGTCCTGCCGCGGTTCGGACTCGGTGCGCTCGCCGCCCGCGGACGCACCCGCCGGCTGCGCACCATCGCGCGGCGGTTCCACGTCCTGGCGGTCCAGTACGGCGGCCTCATGATCAAGGTCGGCCAGTTCCTGTCGTCGCGCCTCGACGTGCTGCCGCCAGAGATCACGAAGGAGCTCGAGGGCCTGCAGGACGAGGTGCCCCCGGTCGCCTTCCCGGCGATCCGCGAGCTCGCCGAGGCCGAGCTCGGCGTGCCCCTGACCCGCGCGTTCGAGTGGGTCGATGAGACGCCGGTCGCTGCAGCATCGCTCGGTCAGGCGCACCGTGCACGACTGACGCCGGCCGACGCCGCCGAGACCGGGTTCGCCGACGTCGTCATCAAGGTGCAGCGGCCCGGCATCGAGGCGATCGTCGACGTCGACCTCGCTGCGCTGCGGCGGGTGGCCGGCTGGCTCAGCCGGGTGAAGGTCGTGCGCGACCACGTCGATCTCCCGCAGCTCGTCGAGGAGTTCGCGCACACCAGCCGCGAGGAGATCGACTACCTCCACGAGGCGCAGAACGCGGAGCGGTTCGCCGCCGACGTCGCGGGCGACACCCGCGTCGCGGCACCCGAGGTCGCCTGGGAGCGCACAACGCGTCGCGTGCTGACGCTCCAGGACGTCACCGCGATCAAGATCAACGACATCGAGGGTCTGCGAGCCGCGGGAATCGATCCGGCCGCGGTGGCGGTCGAGTTCGCGAACGTGATGTTCGACCAGCTGTTCCTGCGGGGGTTCTTCCACGCCGACCCGCATCCGGGCAACATCTTCGTGACGCCGGTGGCGCGTCCCGCCGGTGATACCCGGCATCCATGGACGCTCACGTTCATCGACTTCGGGATGATGGGCGAGGTGCCCGACACGCTGCGGCACAACCTGCAGCAGCTGGTGATCGCGGTCGCCTCGCGCAACAGCGGGCAGATGATCGACAGCATCCGTGCGGTCGGCGTGCTGCTGCCGTCCGCGGACACCATCGAGCTCGAGCGGGCCATGACCGCGCTGTTCGCCCGCTTCGGGGGCATGGGGTTCGCCGAGCTGCAGAAGGTCGACCCGCGGGAGTTCCGCGATTTCGCCAAGGAGTTCGGCGATGTCGTCCGGTCGCTGCCGTTTCAGCTGCCCGAGAACTTCCTGCTGATCATCCGTGCGGTCTCGCTCACGAGCGGGATGTGCAGTTCGCTCGACCCCTCCTTCAACGTGTGGGATGCTGTCGAGCCGTATGCCGATCGTCTGCTGCGCGACGAGCGAGGCAGCATGGGGAGAGCCGTCGTACGGGAGGCGACGTCGATGGCCGGTGTCGTCGCACGGCTGCCGCGGCGGCTCGACGACATGGTCACCCGCATCGAGGACGGGCGGCTCGTCGCTGACGTGCCGAAGCTCGACAGGTGGCTGAAGAGGCTCGAGCGCATGGGCCGCCGTGTCGTCTCGGCCGTGCTGTTCGCCGGACTGCTGATCAGCGGTTCGGTGCTGCGTGCGGAGGACCTCACGATCGGCACCGTGCTGATGATCGCCTCACTCCTGCCGCTGCTGCACGCGCTGTTCGCGGGCTTCTCCGGCCGGCGCGGGCCCCACGACTGAGCCCCGTGGTCGGTGGAGCGCACGGCGCGGGCGCCGAGCGTCGCGGCCGCGCTTGTCGCGTGCAGCGGGAACCCCGCGATCTTCGACGCCCCGGCCCGCAGGCTCCCTAGACTTCGAAGGCGGGCGCCCTCGCGGCGCGCGTCGAGGACGAGCGGAGGAGCGCAGATGCAACTGGGAATGGTGGGCCTCGGCCGGATGGGCGGCAACATCGTCCGGCGGCTGATGCGGGACGGGCACGAGTGCGTCGTGTACGACGTGAGCGCGGATGCCGTCGCCGGCCTCGTGACGGAAGGCGCCGTGGGCGCAGGCAGCCTGGGCGACCTCGTGTCGCAACTCGAGGCGCCACGCGCGATCTGGCTGATGATCCCCGCCGGACTGACCGGAAAGGTCGTCGACGAGGTGGCCGCGCTGCTGGACCCGGGCGACATCATCATCGACGGTGGCAACTCGAACTATCGCGACGACGTGCGTCGCGCGGCGGCCCTGAAGGACAGCGGCATCCACTACGTCGACGTGGGCACGAGCGGTGGCGTGTTCGGCCTGGAGCGCGGGTACTGCCTGATGGTGGGCGGGCCGGACGAAGCCTTCCAGCGGATCGAGCCGATCCTCCAGACGATCGCGCCCGGCAGCGGGGAGGCCGGCCGTACGCCCGGACGTGCCGGCGACTTCGCGCCCGAAGAGCTCGGATACCTGCACTGCGGGCCCTCCGGCGCGGGACACTTCGTGAAGATGGTCCACAACGGCATCGAGTACGGGGTGATGGCGGCGCTCGCGGAAGGACTGAACATCCTCGAGCACGCGGATGCCGGTGTGCAGGAGGCGGAGCACTCGGCCGAGGTCGCCCCGCTCGAGGAGCCGGAGTTCTACCAGTTCACCATCGACACACCCAAGGTCGCGGAACTGTGGCGGCGAGGATCCGTGATCTCGTCCTGGCTGCTGGATCTGACCGCGGCCGCGCTCCAGGGCAATCCGACGCTAGAGGGGCTCGCGGGCCGCGTATCGGACTCCGGCGAGGGCCGCTGGACCGTGAAGGCCGCCGTCGACACGGGGGTCCCGGCTCCGGTGCTCGCGGCATCCCTGTTCGAGCGGTTCGCATCGCGGGGCGAGGACCAGTTCGCCAATCAGGTGCTGTCGGCGATGCGGCTGCAATTCGGCGGCCACCAGGAGTTGCCGGCGGGCGATGTGCTCGAGGCCGGCGGGCGCAAGTCGGAGTCCTCGAGCGGCGGGTCGGCGTCGGCAGCCGACGGCGCGTCGTGAGCAAGGTCGATCTCAAGAAGTCGATCGCCGCCTACAAAGCGCCGCGGGGATCGTTCGAGATCATCGACGTGCCGGCGATGCACTATCTGATGGTCGACGGCCACGGAGATCCGAATACGTCGGAGGCGTACGGGGAGGCGGTCGCGGCGGTCTTCTCCGTCGCCTACACGCTGAAGTTCCTGAGCAAGACCGACCTCGGTCAGGACTACGTGGTGATGCCGCTCGAGGGACTGTGGTGGTCCGATGACATGGCGACGTTCACGACGCAGCGCGACAAGTCGCGCTGGAGCTGGACGATGATGAGTCTCGTGCCGGAGTGGATCGACACCGCTCATTTCGAGCGGGCACGGGATGCGGCGGCCGCGAAGGGCGGCTCAGCGGCCATCGATCGGCTGCGGATGACGGAGCTGGTGGAGGGCACGTGCGTGCAGACGCTCCACGTGGGCTCGTACGACGAGGAGGCACCGGTGCTCGACGAGATGCACAGCCGGTTCATCCCGGATGCAGACCTGCGCATGCGTGGGCTGCACCACGAGATCTACCTGACCGATCCGCGTCGCTCGGCTCCCGAGCGGCTCCGGACGATTCTGCGCCAGCCGGTCGAGCAGGCGAGGCCTGCCGATCCGGCGGGGTGAGTGCAGGATGACTGTCGGCAGTCAGCCGGGGCCGATGTGATCGGCCCCGGCTGACGACAGATCAAAGCGGCCGGATGTTGGCGGCCTGCATGCCCTTCGGGCCACGCTCGGCGTCGAATTCGACCTTCTGGTCCTCGCGGAGCTCCTTGAAGCCCTCGCCGGTGATCGCGCTGAAGTGCGCGAAGAGGTCGGCCGAACCGTCGTCGGGGGCGATGAAGCCGTAGCCCTTCTCCGAGTTGAACCATTTCACGGTGCCAGTGGCCATCGTGTCTTTCCTTCTTTTTCGTGGGCCGTGTGAACGGCCGCGGGTGCCACTCGCGCGAGCGCGCAGTGGACGTGTGTGGCGCGCGTGGCGCGCGGGTGCGACGGTGTGCGAGGCGAACGACGCGGCGACTGCCGCGGATGCCTGGGGCTGCGTGGGGTGCACGCCGAGGGGCGACCCGAGGGCGCTCTGCGCCTCGAAGCCGTGGGAGCCGACAGCGACGAACCCCGCGTACTCGCCGGCGGCGGTCGCGACGAAGACGTCGGCGTCGGCCTGGTGCCAGTCGAGCAGGAGATGTGCCGGTGATGCTGTGGAAGTGACGGAAGTCAAAGGAACTTTCAGAAGGTGCGCGTCCGCGAGGCGGAAGGGGCACGAAATCGATGGGAGTGAAACCGCACTCGGCGGTGGACGTCGGAAGCTCTGCATTCCTCGTTGATGGCAGAGGATGTCGACAAAACAGCCCGATCGGGCGCTCCAGGTTAGCATGCTCCGGTGTGTGAAAGCCCGTGTGTCGCCCCGCGACCCGCCGAAGCGGCGGATGTCGCGCCTGAAACCGGCTATCTCCCTCGTGGGCCGGTCGTCCCGGCATCGGGTGCGGCGTCGGACCCGACGTCTTCGGGTCGACGCGAGATGAGGTTGGTCGCCCAGCGCTCGTTGAAGCCCGCGAGGAAACCCACCGAGCCCCAGAAGAACCAGCTCTCGACGCGCCCCTCGGGGATCACGAACACGACGGAGAGGAGTCCGCTCTTGAGCAGGAAGACGACCGCGGCGGCGAAGAACCACCCGAGGACGATGCGGTACCTCGCCGCGCCGCCGTCGGCGACCTCGATCGGCAGGTTGCCCATCTTGTGCATCCGCAGAAGCACGCTGACGCACGCGCCGGCAGCACCTGCGCCCAGTGCGACCAGGACGTCCCGCAGCGCGTCGGCTTGATCGGGCGGCATGGCACCTCCCCGCCACAGCGTGATCACCGCCGCACCGACACCGCCGATCAGGGCGAGGGCGACAGCGGTGAGGATGACGCCGCCGACGAGCCCGCGCGCGTATCTCCGGCGCGCGATCTCACCCTCCCGGCGCTTGAGGAAGTCATCCGCGTACCGCAGGCGGGCCTCGAGCGCGGCGACGTCGGAGGAGTGCGGACCGGAGCCGGCGAAGCCCCCGGCGGCGATGCGCACCGCTTCGCGGACGAGTTCGTCGAGGGTCGAGATGTCGTCTCCGCGCAGCACGAACCGCCCCCGCAGGAGCACCTCGTCGAGTCGCCCGAACTGCCGCGGTGCGGACGTGGCCACCTTCATCGCCGCCGCGTGGAAGCCCGGCTCGTCGCCGCTCAGCAGGCCGGCGGGCTGCTCGTGGAGCGCCTCCCGCTCCCGCTCGGCGGCACGCGAACGCGCGGCATTGGGAACACGGGCGAGCTGGATCCTCAGCCAGGTGACCCAGGATGCATCGCCGATCAGTCCCGTGCCGAGCGGGGACTGCGCTGCTTCGGTCATGATCGCTCCACTCTTTCCGCCGCGCACGCACGGCGGTTGCTCGGAAGAGGGTGAGCGACCGGGGCCAGATACACGGATGCCGCGACCCGGCCGGGTCGCGGCATCCGCTCTCTCGTCCGTGCTGAGCTGCTCGCTCAACCCCGAGAAGTCGTCGTCACGCGGTGGCGTCAGCGCGCTTGGGCAGCACCCACCCGGCACGCGGGAAGTGGCACGTGTAGCCGTTGGGGATGCGCAGCAGGTAGTCCTGGTGCTCGGGCTCGGCCTCCCAGAACGGGCCGGCGGGCTCGATCGTGGTGACGGCGTTGCCCGGCCACAGCCCCGACGCGTCGACGTCGGCGATGGTCTCGCGGGCGACCTGCTCCTGCTCGGGGGAGAGGGGGAAGATCGCCGAGCGGTAGCTCGAGCCGATGTCGTTGCCCTGGCGGTTCAGCGTCGACGGGTCGTGGATCTGGAAGAAGAACGCGAGGATGTCGCGGTACGTCGTCTTCGTGGGGTCGAAGACGATCTCCACCGCCTCCGCGTGGCCCGGGTGCTTGCGGTACGTCGCGTGCGCGTTCTCGCCGCCGGTGTAGCCGACGCGGGTGTCGAGAACGCCCGGCTGGCGGCGGATGAGGTCTTCCATGCCCCAGAAACAGCCGCCGGCGAGGACCGCCGTCTCGGTGCCGGGGGTGCGGGTGATCTCGCCGGTGTCGAAGGGTCCGCTGGTCATGATGTGTGCTCCTGGTTCTGGGCGGTGAAGAGGTGTCGGTAGGCGCCGTAGCCCTCGTCGTCGAGCGACGAGGCGGGCACGAAGCGCAGTGCGGCGGAGTTCATGCAGTATCTCAGGCCGCCGGCCTGCCGTGGGCCGTCGGGGAAGACATGACCGAGATGGCTGCCGGCTCCCGACGAGCGCACCTCGGTGCGGGGCAGGAGCAGCTTCCAGTCCTTCTTGGTCTCGACGGCGTCCGGCTCGATCGGCTTGGTGAAGCTCGGCCATCCGGTTCCGCTGTCGTACTTGTCGGTCGACGAGAACAGCGGCTGGCCCGAGACGACGTCGACGTAGATGCCGGGCTCGTGGTTGTTCCAGTACTCGTTGCGGAAGGGCGGCTCGGTGCCGTCCTCCTGTGTGACGTGGTACTGGGTGTCGGTGAGGCGGCTGAGCGCCTCGGGAGTCTTGCGGTAGTCGTTGCTCACGATTCCTCCTGGAAGCGGCGTCGCTGGCTGCGGCGTCATAGAGGAGAACGGATGCCGCATCCCTTTTGGTCCCGCGAACCTGGGAGCCAGCTTCGAGTTTCGGCGGGCAGGCGCGGATGGCGGCGGCGTTTCCCGACACCGATGTGGTGGTGTTCGGCCACAGTCACATCCCGTGGGACACGGCGGCGCCCGGCGGCTTGCGGCTGCTGAACCCGGGGTCGCCGACCGACCGTCGCCGCCAGCCCGCCCACACGATGATGACGATCACGGTCGACGCGGGCGAGCTGCGCGACATGCGGCTCGTCGAGCTCAGTCCTGTTCCTCCAGCAGCCTGACGCGCGCGACGAGGAGACCCGCGAGGAGGCCCCCGAGCCCCCCGGCCGCCATATCGCCGATCGAGTCCTCGTAGGTGACGAAGATCGCCCCCGAGATGAACTTCCAGCCGATCCACTCGAGCATCTCCCACACCGCGCTGAGTGCCAGCGCGAGGCTCGTCACGAGCAGGATCGGCGTCGCCCGCCGCGTCCCCGGCGCGAGAGGCAGCGGCACGAGCTCGAGCCGCGCGAGCAGGAGGTACGCCATGACGGCCACCATGCCGGTGAAGACGAAGTGCACGACGAGGTCCCAGCCGGGCACCGTCTGGTACAGCAGGAGGAGGTTGCTCCAGGCTGCGACGAGCACAGTGACGCAGAAGGCGATGTCGAGGCCCGGTCTCACCCCCGCGAACCGGGGGAGGACGAGCCCGATGAGAGCGAGGGCCAGCACGCCGGCGTCGGCAGGCGCCCACCAGACGAACCCGGCGACGACACTGAGCGGCCCCAGCACCCGGATCCCGTCCGCGATCCACTCGCCGGCGCCGCTCGGCGGCCGGAGGAAGCGCTGGATCACTGGCGTGCCCGTTCTGTTCGCACCGTCACGACCGCCTGCACGGGGAGGTGGTCGGAGGGCCACACGTCCCCGTGGCGGAAGGCGTTGATCGCCGCCCGCTCCACCCCGACATCCGGCGTCACGACGATCCAGTCGATGCGTGCCCTGTCCGGTCGCGGCGCGCGGTAGTTGGCGAACGTGCCGACGGATGCCGTCACGCGCTCGCCCGCGGCGGTCCAGGCGTCACGCAGCGAACCGTCGCCGAGCAGCGCCCTGAGGGTGCGCGACCCCTCGCCGGCGTTGAGATCGCCGGTCAGGATCGCCGGGCCCGGGTCGGCCATCGCCAGAAGCGCCTCGACCGAGCGGATGCGGGAGCGGGACGAGAACGGATCGAGGTGGGTGTTGACGGCGGTGAAGACGAGCCCGGTTCCCCGGTCCCGGAAGAGCGCCGTCACCGCGATGCGGGGGATGAGGTTTCCCCACGAGCGCGATCCCGGCTCGCGGGAGTGCTCCGACAGGGCGGTCTGCTCCCATTCGACGAGGTCGAGTCGCTCGGTGTCGAAGAAGAGCGGGCAGCCCTCTCCGGTGCCGCGCGGGCCGTGACCGCGCCCGATGAAGCGGTAGCGCGCGCCCAGCGCGTCCCGCATCGCATCGGCCTGGTCCGCAAGCACCTCCTGCGCGCCCACGATGGTCGGCTGCTCCATCCGCAGGAGAGCCCTGACGGCGGCCTCCCGGTGACGCCACCGGTCAGCGCGACGCCACGCGAGGCCGCTCATCCGGCGCCGGACGTTGAAGGTTATCACGTGGAGCTCCGGCGGGGTCACGGGGCCGATCAGCGGCCCGGGTCTGCGCGCACCGGCGGGCGTCGTCGGTCGCGTGTGCATTGCTTACGGTACGCAGATCCCGGTGTGCGGGCGCAAGGCCTTGCGGCCCGGTCGTGCCGGAGCGTGCCGTCAGGCGGAGCCCAGCCCCCCGCTCAGCCGGCCGTGGAACGAGGCGGCCGCTGCGCTCATGCCCTCGAGCTCGACTTCGATGCCCCGTTGCTCGTACTTGGTGACGATAGCATCCAGGGCGGCGACAGTGGAGGCATCCCACACGTGCGTCCGCGAGAGGTCGATGACGACGCGCGCCGGGTCGAACGCGTACTCGAACTGGGTCGTCAGGTCGTTGCTCGACGCGAAGAACAGCTCCCCGTCGACCCGGTAGCGGGCCGTCTCGCCGTCGACGGTGCGGGTGACGGTGGTGAAGTGGGCGACCCGGCGGGCGAACAGCACCATCGCGGCCAGCACGCCCAGGATGACGCCGACTGCCAGGTTGTGCGTCCACACGGTCGCGATGACGGTGACCAGCATGACGGCGGTCTCGCTCAGCGGCATCCGCTTCAGCGTCGCCGGCCGGATGCTGTGCCAGTCGAAGGTCATCGCCGAGACGGCAATCATGACGGCCACGAGTGCCGCCATGGGGATGAGTCCGACGATGTCGCCGAGGACGACGACGAGGATCAGCACCCACACGCCCGCCAGGAACGTCGAGATGCGCGTGCGGCCGCCGGAGGTCTTGACGTTGATCATCGTCTGGCCGATCATCGCGCAGCCGCCGGTGCCTCCGAAGAAGGCCGAGGCGAGGTTGGCGACGCCGAGGCCCCAGGCCTCGCGCGTCTTGCGCGAGCGGGTGTCGGTGATGTCGTCGACGAGCTTGGCAGTCATGAGCGACTCGAGAAGGCCGACCAGAGCCGCGGCGAAGGCGTACGGGGCGACGATCTGCAGGGTCTCCCAGGTCAGCGGCACGTTCGGGATGAGCAGCTCGGGAAGACTGCGGGGCAGCTCACCCTGGTCGGCGACGTTCGGCACCGCCGAGAGCCCGAACACGACGACCGCGGCGGTCAGCAGCACGATCGCGATGAGCGGCGCGGGGATCGCACGCGTGATGCGCGGCCAGACGAACAGGATGCCCAGGCCCACGGCCACCAGCACGTACACCGCCCAGGGAACGTCGACGAGCTGAGGCACCTGCGACAGGAAGATCAGGATCGCCAGGGCGTTCACGAAACCGACCATGACGCTGCGCGGGATGAACCGCATGAGCCGGGCGACGCCGAGCACGGCGAGCACGACCTGGATCACGCCCGCAAGGGCGATGGTGACGATGAGGTAGTCGGCCCCGTACTCGCGCGAGACGGGTGCGATCACGAGCGCGACCGCACCGGCCGCGGCGGTGATCATCGCGGGGCGACCACCGGTGAATGCGATGACCACAGAGAGCACGAACGACGAGAACAGGCCGACGCGAGGATCGACGCCGGCGACGACCGAGAACGCGATCGCCTCGGGGATGAGCGCGAGAGCCACGACCAGTCCCGCGAGCATCTCGCGGGTGAGCAGCCGGGGGCGCCGCAGCGCCTGCAGAACGGTCGGCTCGATGCGATAGCGATCAGCGGATTCGGCGACGGTGGACACGGGTGAAGACTCTAGTCGCGCCGGATCGGATCCTGCGGCCGCCCGCCCCTCGTACCCAAGACCGCCGGGGATCTCAAGGGCCTGCCCGAGACGCGAGACGCCCGGCAGACTCGCGGGATGGAGTACGAAGGCTTGTTCCCGTCCTGCGTGCAGCTCGTCCCGAGCGATCTGCCTGCTCCGCTGTGGGAGGCGCGATGAAGATCACCGACACCAGCGACCTCTGGTGGAAGAACGCGATCATCTACTGCCTCGACGTCGAGACGTACCTCGACTCCGACGGCGACGGCGTCGGCGATATGCAGGGCCTCGCGCAGCGCATCGACTACCTCGCCCAGCTCGGCGTGACGTGCCTCTGGCTCATGCCGTTCTATCCGACCCCCGATCGCGACGACGGTTACGACATCACCGACTTCTACGGCGTGGACCCGAGGCTGGGCAACCATGGAGAGTTCGTGGAGATGATCCGCACGGCCCACGACCGGGGCATGCGGGTGATCGTGGATCTCGTCGTCAACCACACCTCGGATCGGCATCCGTGGTTCCAGAAGGCCAAGCGCAGCGTCAACTCCCCGTACCGGGACTACTACATCTGGCGCGACGATGCACCGCCGAAGGGTCAGAAGAATCCGGTCTTCCCCGGCGAGGCCGACGGTGTCTGGTCCAAGGACGAGGCGTCGGGACAGTGGTACCAGCACAGCTTCTACGAGCATCAGCCCGACCTGAACATCGCCAATCCCGCCGTGCGCGACGAGCTCGCCCGCGTCATCGGGTACTGGCTGCAGATGGGCGTGTCGGGGTTCCGTGTGGACGCGGTGCCCTTCCTCCTCGAGATGCCCCCGGGCGCCGAGATCCCGGATCCGCACGAGCTGCTGCGCGACTTCCGGCGCTTCCTGCAGCGCCGCTCGAGCGAGGCCATCCTGCTCGGGGAGGTGAACCTCCCGTACGACCAGCAGGTCGCCTACTTCGGGGGCGGCGACGTGAGCGAGCTGTCGATGCAGTTCGATTTCGTCGGGATGCAGGCGTTCTACCTGGCGCTGGCACGGCGGGATCCTGCGCCGCTCGTCGCGGCGCTGACCTCTCGACCGGTCCTCCCCGAGGACGTGCAGTGGGCGAACTTCCTGCGCAATCACGACGAGCTGACCCTCGACAAGCTGACCGACGCCGAGCGGGAGGAGGTGTTCGACGCGTTCGCGCCCGACGAGCGGCAGCGCGTGTTCGGCCGGGGCATCACGCGCCGGCTCCCTCCGATGCTCGGGGATCCGCGGCGCATCCGCATGGCCTACAGCCTCCTGTTCACGCTCCCCGGCACGCCGGTGCTGTTCTACGGCGAGGAGATCGGGATGGGGGAGAACATCGACATCCCCGGGCGCAGCGCCGTGCGCACGCCGATGCAGTGGACGTCGGAGAAGAACGGCGGGTTCTCGCAGGCGGCGCCGTCCCGCCTGATCGCGCAGCCGCCCGGCGACGGCTACGCGCCGCAGCACGTCAACGCGGCGGACCAGATCGAGGACCGCGAGTCGCTGCTGCACTTCTTCCGTGATCTCATCTCGCGGTACCGCATCTCGCCGGAGCTCGGGTGGGGCACGCTGGAGGTGCTGGAGCAGCCCGTCGACACTCTCCTGGTGCATTCGCTCCGCGCGGACGTCGGCCGCATGGTCGCGATCCACAACTTCGCCGACGTGCCGGCCACGACGAGCTTCTCGCTGAAGGACGAGCCCGACGGCACCCGCCTCGTCGATCTGCTGGGAGCGGAGCGCATCCCTCTCGATGAGCGGGGAGGCGTGGAGCTCGAGGTTCCCGCCTACGGCTACCGCTGGCTGCGGGTCTCGCGTCCGGGCGACGGTCGCGTGTCGTAGCCGCGGTCGCGCGCTCTACGCCGCGGGGGCGCGCTCACGACGTGCTCGGCCCCATGCAAAGCGCGCGATCAGGCCGACCGCCGCGACGACGACGGCCGCGACGATCGGGCGAAGCGCGATCTCGGGTATGAACAGGGCCATGCGGAACACCGAGACGCCGTAGTCGATCATCTCGAGGGGATAGCGCGCGAGCACGCGGCTGCCTGCGGCGTTCGAGATGCCGGTCATCGCCGCCGGGGCGATCCAGAGCAGGGTGAGACAGACGACGGCGGCGACGACACGGCCGACGGTGTTCACCCCGGTCCACGCGATGGCGACGCCGACGAGGACCGGTGCCACCCACTGGATCAGCCCGACGATCACGTACAGCCCGTCGGATCCCGTCGCGAGGAGCGGCTGGAAGAAGGCGCCCACCCATGGTCCTGCGGCGATGGCGCCGGCGGTGAGCCCGATCAGCGCCCCGGCGCGCGGCGCCCGTGCGATGAGCAGCAGCGCCGCGACGCCGATGAGGAACGACACGACGCACACCGCGGTGAGCGCACCGAGGTAGAGCAACGACTCGCGGCGCTGCTGAAGCCCGGCGCCGACGACCAGTGCCGACTGGGCGATCGCCACGACCTGCACCGTGAGCACGCCGAGGGCGAGCAGGCCGAACCCGCCGCGCGTCAGCCGGGATCGTGTGGCCCGAGCCGCGATCCCCGCGGCCGCGCCTCCCACCACGATCAGGCCGAAGAGCTGGGTGAGCGCATACTGGCTGAACGGGAGCAACGCGAGCGGCATGGACTCCGGCGCTGTCTGCGCGTCCCAGAGGTTCTGGAGAGGCAGCCTCATCCCCGTGACGAGCCACGGCAGCAGGCCGACGGCCGCTGCGGCGATGCCGATGAGGATCGAGGCCCACCACGCGAGCGGCCGGCGATCGACGCCGGCCTCTCGGGGCAGATCGGATGCCGGCGCGGTCGTGGTCATGGGGTGGTCGACTCCGTCCTTCCGCCGACGCGCTCGGATGGCCCGGGGTGCGCCTGCACGATGCGCGCCAGCCTAGCGGGACGCTCGGCCTCGCCGAGGGAACGCCGAGGGTCGGGCTGCGACTGCGAGTGCTCCGGCAGCCGACGCGACGCGCCCACCCGACGGAGTGCGCGACGCGTCCAGCGCACCGGGGGGAAGTCGCGGGGGAAGTGCACGAGCACCGTGCGCAGGCCGCGGACGGCGCGGCGCCCGAACGCCTGGCCGGGGGCGAACGGCCGCATCGACATCCCCATCCGCGCGGCCGGGAGACGGCGGATGCGGCCGCGCTCGCCGAGGTGGAAGGAGAGGTCCATGTCGTCGTGCAGAGCGGCATCGAGGTGCACACGCGAGCGGATGCCGAGCCACGCCTGGCGACGCATCCCCATGTTGGAGCCGAACAGCGGGAGGTGACCGAGCGTGGGGACCATCACGGCGGCGTAGGCGCCCAGGTAGAGCGTCGCGAGCGGTGCGCGCAAGGCGCGCGGGCCGTCGATGAACCGGGCGCCGCCGGTGAACGCCGAGACGTCGGGCCGGAGGGCGAACGCGTCCGCCATGGCACGAGTCCACGACGCGTCGGGGACGCAGTCGGCGTCGAGCCGCAGGATGATCTCGCCCGCCGCGGCATCGTAGCCGGCGGCGCTCGCCGCGGGGATGCCGGGGGTCTCGCACCGGACCAGGCGGGCGCCGAACGCGCGCGCGACCTCGGCGGAGGCATCCGTCGATCCGTTGTCGACGACGATGACCTCGTCGGCGGGCCGTGTCTGCTGCGTGAGGGCGCGCAGGCACCGTGCGAGCTCGGTGTCGTCGTCCTTCACGGGGATGACCACCGAGATCAGCGGCGTGTCCGGCATCCTCCGATTCCACCCGTTCCCGCAGAAGGGGAGAAGGGCCTTGACTCCGGTGTGTGAATCGGGCTTCGATGCGCGCGCTCTCGATGGCACGCCCACCGGGTCCGCGGGTTAACAGGTCGGTGCCGCTGTGTCAATAGGCGGGCCCTGATCGATGCTCGTGCCTAGGCTTGCAGAGCAATACAGAGCAGTGCCGTGCGAAGCGGTCGAGTATCGGCGTTCGGGTCGCCGTGCAGACTCCCGTGAACGTGCTGATGGTCCCGGTGGGAGGGCTACCCACCGGGGCCATCGCTGCATCGAGGCGGCGCGCGTGCCAGTGTTCCGCCATCCCATCCCGATTACCCTGGCGACATGCACCGGATCTTCACCACGAGCTTCGCCTCGGTCTATCCGCTCTACGTGACGAAGGTGGAGCGGAAGGGCCGCACGAACGAGGAGCTCGACGAGATCATCGAGTGGCTGACCGGCTTCGACGACGCGCAGCTGAAGCAGCACATCGATGAGCACACGACGTTCGAGGACTTCTTCGCTGACGCCGACCTCAATCCCAACGCCTCGCTCATCACCGGCGTCATCTGCGGGATGCGCGTCGAGCAGATCGAGGATCCGCTGATGCAGAAGATCCGCTACCTCGACAAGCTCGTCGACGAGCTGGCGCGCGGGAAGGCCATGGAGAAGATCCTGCGCAACGCCTGATCGCGCCGGATGCCCCTCCGCGCCCTGCTACGTTCGGAGCGGGTCGACCGAGGAGAGCAGCATGGAGCGCAGCAGCTGGGTGCTGGTGGACGGCGAGAACATCGACGCCACCCTCGGCGGATCGATCCTCGGCAGACGGCCCCTGCCCGAGGAGCGACCGCGGTGGGACCGCCTGCTCGCGTTCGTCTCCGACCGCTGGGAGCGGCCCGCGAAGGGGCTCTTCTTCCTGAACGCGAGCACCCACCTGCCGATGCCGTTCGTGCAGGCGCTCCTCGCGCTCGGCTACCAGCCGGTTCCGCTCTCGGGCCCGGCCGACGAGAAGATCGTCGACATCGCGATCCAGCGGACGCTGCGCGCGCTCGCCGACCGTGACGACGACGTCGCCCTCGTCAGCCACGACCGCGACTTCGCCGAGGACCTCGCGCGGCTCGCCACCGACGGACGCCGGGTGGGCGTCATCGCGTTCCACGAGTTCCGCAGCACGGAGTTCACCGGCATCCCCGGCGTCGAGTTCTTCGACATCGAGTACGACGCCGAGGCCTTCGACGCTCCGCTGCCTCGCGTGCGGGTCATCCCGATCGAGCAGTTCGACCCGTCCGACTTCCTGCGGTGAGTCAGTACCAGCCGGTCGACTGCGAGTGGCTCCAGGCGCCGCACGGGTTGCCGTAGCGACCCGAGATGTAACCCAGACCCCACGAGATCTGCGTGGCGGGGTTGGTCTGCCAGTCGGCGCCGGCGCTGCCCATCTTGCTGCCCGGGAGCGCCTGAGGGATGCCGTACGCGCCGCTGCTGCGGTTGTACGCCTGGTAGTTCCAGCCCGATTCCTTCTGCCACAGGGACACGAGGCATCCGAACTGGTCGTCGCCCCAGCCGTAGCCGCCGATCATCGCGCGGGCCGTGGCCTGCGCGTCGGCGGGACTGGTGCCGCCCACGGCACCGCCGGTGGCGTACACGGGGCGAGGTGCCGACGGCGTCGAGGACGCCTTCTTGGCGGCGGCCGCTTCCGCAGCGGCCTGAGCAGCGGCTGCCGCTTCGGCCTCCTTGCGCGCCTTCTCCTCGGCCTCCTGCTGCGCCTTGAGGGCGACGGCGGCGTCGAGCCGTCCGCGCAGTCCCTGCGCCTGCTCGCTGACCGACGCGGCCAGGGTCGTCACGGCATCCGTGAAGTCGGTCGCATACATCGCGGGCAGCGCCTGGGCGCGCTGCAGCTGCTCGACAGCGGTCTCCAGCCCCGAGGTGTCGACCGTCGTGACGGGGGTGCCGACGTCGAGACCCGACGCGGCGATGTCGGAGGCGACCGTGGTCGCCGCAGTCACCGCGGCATTCGCTGCGGCGACGGCCTCGTCGGCGGCGGATGCCGACGGCACCTCCTCGGCGGTGACGGAGGGTGACGTCGTGTACGACGCGAGTGCGAAACCGGTGAGCGCTCCGGATGCCTCGGCCTGCGACGCGGGGGTCGCCGTGGTGAATCCCGCGGTGGCCAGGACGCCGATCGCGAGCGTCGCGGACAGCAGCACGGGGCGGCGGCGAAGGCGGCGTTCGGCGCGGCGCAGGGTGCGGCGGGCGGGCAGGAGAGACGTGTGGTTGCGCATGAAAGACCGGTTCCGTATCAGCGAAAAGCGCCATCGGGCGGCGCGTCGTACCCGTTCGGGCGGGCACAAGTCCCCGAGTCTCCCCGTCGTTTCTGGACGGTTCCGGTGCGTTACCTGAACGTTACATGTGAGGGGATTGTGCGAAAAGGCCAGATCACGAGGCTGCATCCGGTGCCGTCGGCCGCCCGGATGAGCGCCGCGAACTACGATCGGAGAACCCCTGCACCGCTACCGAGGAGGCTCGCCCGTGCCCTCAACCACCGCCCCCGCCGCCACCGCGGCTCTGGCTCACGCCGACGATCTCGCCGCCTTCGTGGCAGCATCGCCGTCGAGCTTCCACGCCGCCGCGGAGGTCGCGAGCCGCCTGGAGAGTGCGGGGTTCACGCGCCTCGATGAGGCGGCCGGCTGGCCGGCTCCGGCGGGAGGACAGTTCGTCGTCGTGCGCGACGGTGCGGCGATCGCATGGGTCGTACCGCCGTCCGCGACCGCCGCCACGGGTGTGCGCATCTTCGGCGCCCACAGCGACTCCCCGGGATTCAAGCTCAAGCCGAAGCCGACGACCGGACGGCTCGGCTGGCTGCAGGCCGGAGTCGAGATCTACGGGGGACCCCTGCTGAACTCGTGGCTCGATCGAGAGCTCCGCCTGGCCGGACGCCTCGTGCTCGACGACGGCACGAGCGTGCTGGCGTCGACCGGCGCGCTCCTGCGGCTGCCGCAGCTCGCGATCCACCTCGACCGCGAGGCCAACGACCACCTCGCCCTCGACAAGCAGTCGCAGACCCAGCCGGTGTGGGGGCTCGGTCCTGCGGACTCGGCCGATATCCTCGGCGAGCTCGCGCGTGAGGCCGGCGTCGACGCCGCGCGCATCCGCGGGTACGACATCGTGACGGCCGACTCCGCCGCGGGCGCCACCTTCGGACTGGAGGACGTCTTCTTCGCCTCCGGGCGGCTCGACGACCTCGCGTCGGTGCATGCGGGGGTCGTCGCACTGGAGCGCGCGGCCGAAGGCCACGACGCCGAGCACATCGCGATGCTCGCGGTGTTCGACCACGAAGAGGTCGGATCCGGCACGCGTTCGGGTGCCGCCGGCCCCTTCCTCGCCGACGTGCTCGAGCGCCTGTGGCTGTCTCTCGGCGCCGACCGCGAGCAGCAGCTGCGTGCTCTGGCGTCATCGTGGTGCGTCTCAAGCGACGTCGGACATTCGGTCCACCCGAACTACGCCGAGAAGCACGACCCGGTCGTGCAGCCGGTGCTCGGGTCGGGTCCAATCCTCAAGATCAACGCCAACCAGCGGTATGCCACGGATGCCGCGGGCGCGGCGGCGTGGAACGGATGGTGCGCGGCAGCAGGCGTCACCAGCCAGGAGTTCGTGTCGAACAACGCCGTGCCGTGCGGCTCGACGATCGGCCCGATCACCGCGACACGCCTGGGCATCCGGACCGTGGATGTCGGCATCCCGATCCTCTCGATGCACTCCGCACGCGAGCTCGCCGGCGTCAGTGACCTGTGGGACCTCGCCTGCGTCGCCGAGACGTACTTCCGCGGCTGAGGCCTCGGGTGTCGACGGCGGCTTCTCGCGCGGCGGAGCGTCGGTCCGGCTGTCGGCGGGCCTACCGGTCGAGGGCCAGGTACTGGTGCGTGAACGCGATGGCCATGCCGCCCTCGCCGACGCCCGCGACGACCCGCTTCACCGAGCCGGAGCGCACGTCGCCCACTGCGAAGACGCCCGGAGCGGTCGTCTCGAGGGCGAACGGGCGCCGCGTCTCGGCCCATGATCCCGACTCGAGGGCATCCGCCCCCGTCAGCACGAAGCCGCGCCCGTCGAGCGCGACCTGCGGTGGCAGCCAGGCGGTCTCGGCATCGGCTCCGATCATGACGAAGAGCACGTCGACGTCGCGGCGCCGCACGTCGCCGGTGCGCCGATCGGCGACGTCGGCGGCCCGCAGGCTGTCGGCCCCGTGCAGCGCGACGACTTCGCTGCGCGTCTCGACCCGGATCGCCGGGATGGCCGAGATCTGGTCGATGAGATACCTCGACATGCCGGCCTCGAGCGACTCGCCTCGCACGAGCAGCGTGACCGAGCGCGCGTGGCGGCTGAAGAACAGCGCGGCCTGGCCGGCGGAGTTGCCGGCGCCGATGATGCAGACGTCCGCGCCCTGCGCGACGGCGGAGTCGCTGCGGGCGGCGCCGTAGTAGACGCCGCTGCCGAGGAATCTGCCGACGCCGTCGAGGGGGAGCGTGCGCCACACGACACCGGTGGCGAGGATCACCACCTCGGCGCTGACGACATCGCCGCTGTCGAGCGTCAGGTCGTGCGTCGCCGGGTCCAGTGCCTCGACGGTGCGCGTGACCACCAGCTCCGCGCCCAGGCGCTTGGCCTGCTTGAACGCCCGGCTCGCGAGATCATCGCCCGAGATGCCGAACGGAAATCCGGTGTAGTTCTCGATCCGGGTCGACGTGCCTGCCTGACCGCCGGGCGCGAATGTCTCGACGACGAGCGTACGGAGCCCTTCCGCCGCGGCGTTCACGGCCGCCGTGAGACCGGCAGGCCCAGCACCGAGGATGACGACGTCGTAGTGGCGGGCTGACGGCGCCACATCGAGCCCCACGGCTTCGGCGACCTCGCGCATCGTCGGGTTCGCGAGCCGTCGTCCGTCGGCGAGCTCCAGGACGGTGTCGTCGACCGCGTCAGGGGCGGCATCCGCTGTCACATTCTCGAAATCGACCTGGTTGCGGGTGAGGAAGCCGCTCACGCGATGTGCTCGTGCGCTGCGCTTGGTGTGGATCAGTCGCACGCCGGGCTCGCGCTGCTCGGCGGCCATCGTCTGCAGGGAGTCGAGGTAGCGGCGTGCGAGGGTGGCCACCCGGTCGGGCACCGACGGGGCGAGCGCGGCGAGCGTGTAGTACACGGTGGGCTCGAGCTTCAGCACGCGCGTCGATCCGGCGGCGCGGCCGCTGGCAGGGAACGGCGTGCTGAGCGTCATCGGCACCTCGCCGAAGAACTGGCCTGGCCTACGTGTGCCGATGACGCGCTCGTCGCCGTTCACGATCTTGGTGATCTCGGCGAGGCCATCGACCACGATGAAGAGCGACCGCTCGTCGCCCTCGTGCGCGAAGTACTCGCCGGGTGCGAGCCGGATGTCCTCGACGGCGCCGACGAGGTAGGCGAGGCCTTCGTCGGGCACCCCTTCGAAGACGCGCATCGCGCGCAGACCGTCGACGGTGATCATGCGGCTCCCCAGCAGCCAGGCAGGAGCGCGCTGCGCACCCGGCGGCGCGATGCGCCACGCAGCGAAGCTACCGGGATGGCCGAGCGCCGGTCAACCGGGGTGACTCGTGCCCACCCGGCCGCCCGCGACGTCGGCGGATCGGCGTAGCCTGAACGGATGCCGCAGCCCACGACTCCGCAGGACGGCGAGGTGCGGGTCGCCACGACGCTCGGCGCACGCGCGCAGCTCGCTGCGCTGGCAGCCGATGCCGACGTCTCGCCGCTGATCGACCTGCCGGCGCAGGCGGACCCGCGGCCGGCGGCGGTGCTGATGCTGTTCGGTGTGCTGGACTCCCTGCCGAGCGATCACGACGCTCAGGCGCGTGCCGTGTCGCGCGATCTCGACGTCCTTCTCCTCGCTCGCGCCACGACGCTGCGCGCACATCCCGGTCAGGTCGCCTTCCCCGGCGGACGCCTCGACCCGGGCGACGACGGCCCGGTCGCGGCCGCGCTCCGCGAAGCCCGTGAAGAGACCGGGCTCGACACCGCGGGCGTCGAGGTGCTCGGAGAGCTCACCGACATCTCCCTCGCGTTCTCGCAGCACCTCGTGACGCCGGTGCTGGGCTGGTGGCGGCATCCGTCCTCCGTCCGCGTCGTCGACGAAGCCGAATCGGCAGCGGTGTTCCGGGCGCCCGTCGCCGACCTGCTGAACCCCGCCAACCGCGGCGTGACGGTGATCCGCCGCGACGGACACGAGTGGCGCGGTCCTGGATTCCTCGTGCGGCATGCGACGGGGGAGCACCTCGTGTGGGGCTTCACCGGGATGGTGCTCGACGGGCTGTTCGATCGCCTGGGGTGGAGCGAGCCGTGGGACGACGCCCGCGAACTGCCGCTCGTGCTGCCCGACTGACGGTGGGACTCAGCGGTAGCGGTAGTGCTGCGCGCTGGTATTGACCCACCCGACGAAGCGGCGTGCCTCGGGGTCGTGGGCGGCGGGATAGGGCGCGACCCACACCTGGGCGCCCGCGACCACCAGGTGCGGCGTCATCCGGTTGATCGCCCGGTTGATGGTGCGCGGGGTGATGGGCCCGGTCGGGCCGAACATGCGTCGCTCGACGGCCGCTCGCGTGAAGGCCGGTCGCCGCAGCAGCGCGTCCCCGGAGTCGAGGGATGCCTCGACTTCGGCGACCGGCTGGCTCAGGTCTCCGAAGTGGATCCACCGGCCGTCGATGACGATGCCCGCGAAGTCCTGCTCCTGGCCGCTGTAGCGCACGTCGGCGGTCCACCGGCGTCCGTCCCACCACCGGGTGCGTCCGCGCTGGTCGTCGTACCAGCCGGGCAGAGCGGGGCCGGCCGCGGCGGGTCCGGCATCCGTCCGCAGTTCGATGTCGGGCGCGCGCAGGTCGATGTACTCCTCGGTCCAGTGGGTGCCGTCCCACCAGCGCTGCTTGCCCGAGCCGTCGTCATACCACCCGGGTGCGGGTTGCGTGGCCATGCACCGAGGGTAGTTCGTGACACCGGAGGTCGGCGAGCGACCCGTCCGGTTCCTGGCGACGGCAGACTGGACGAATGCCTTCCGTCGACGACATCCTCCCCGCTGACCGACGCCATCTCCTCGAACTTCCGGTGTACGCGCACCTCGGCACGATCCGCCCCGACGACACCGTCCAGGTGAACCCGATGTGGTTCGAGTTCGACGGCGAGCACGTGCGGTTCACCCACACGAACTACCGGCAGAAGTACCGCAACCTGCAGCACAACCCGTCGATGTCGCTGTCGATCATCGACCCTGAACACCCGTTCCACTACCTGGAGGTCGCCGGCCGGCTCGTCGAGGTCGTCCCCGACCCCGAAGGCGGCTTCTACGTGCGGCTGCAGAACCGCTACGGCAACCCGAGCACCACGCCGCCCCGCGACAAGGCCGACCGCGTGATCCTCATCATGTCGATCGAGCGCGCGACGAAGCAGTAGCCGCCGGGGCTGGCACCCGGCGATCGCGCGGCGCATGCTGGAGCGATGAGCGACCCGCCCCGCAAACACGGCCCGCCACGACTCGCGGTACGGGTGACCGAGCCGGTCGGCCGCGCACTGGCGGGCAGACGATGGTTCCCGCTGTGGGCCGTGGTGCACCACCGCGGACGCCGCAGCGGCACCCCGTATGCGACCCCCGTCGCCGTGGTGCCGACGGCCGACCGCGACGCGATCCTCATCGGCCTTCCGTGGGGCGCCGACACGAACTGGGCGCTCAACATCGTCGCGGCGGGCGGCGCAACGCTGCGGTGGCGAGGCGGCGACGTAGGCGCCACCAATCCGCGCATCGTGGACGCCGACGAGGCGGCAGGCTTGGCGAAGGCTTCCTTCCGTCCGGTCGTTAGACGGATGCCGGCGGCCATCGTCCTGCGCCGGGTGCGGCCCGTGTGACTCTGCCAGGCGTACGCCGCGCGCCCCCATGGGCCCGGCTCAGGCGAGCGCGCGCAGCCTCTCGAGCAGTGGCTCGGCGGCCTCGGCGAGGAATCTTTCCTGCTCCTCGTCGCCGATCTGCACGAGAGCGACGTCGGTGAAGCCGGCGTCGAGGTAAGGGCGCACGCTCTCCGCGAGCTCGTCGAGATCCGGTCCGCACGGAATCGACGATGCGATGTCGTCGGGCCGCACGAAGCTGCTCGCGGCTTCGAAGCCGGCGGGCGTCGGCAGCTCCGCGTTGACCGGCCAGCCGCCGCCGAACCACCGGAACTGCTCGTGGGCGCGCTGGACGGCGGTGTCCCTGTCGGGATCCCAGGAGATCGGGATCTGCCCGATCTTGCGGGATCCGCCGTCGGTGCCGGGGCCGGCATCCGTGCGGCGCGCATCATCCCAGAGCTGCACCAGTTCGGACTTCGGCTCGACGGCGATCATGTGGTCGGCCATGGGAGCGAACGATGCGATCGACTCCTCGCCCGACACGGCGACGCCGATCTCGACCCGGGTGTCGGGCACATCCCAGATGCGCGCGGAGTCCACGCGGAAGTGCTCGCCCTGGTACGTCAGCAGCTCGCCCGAGTGCAGCTCGCGGATGATCTCGATGGCCTCGATCAGCCGGTCCTGGCGGACGTCGACGTTGGGCCATCCCTGACCGACGACGTGCTCGTTGAGGTTCTCGCCGGATCCCAGCCCGAGGACGAACCGGCCTTCGCTGAGGATCTGCAGCGTCGCGGCTTTCTGGGCGACGACGGCCGGGTGATAGCGCATCGTCGGGCAGGTCACATACGTCATGAGCTCGACGCGCGAGGTCGCATGGGCGACGGCGCCCAGCACCGTCCACGCGTACGGCGAGTGCCCCTGGCTCACGAGCCACGGCGAGTAGTGGTCGCTCGAGACCTCGAAGTCGAAGCCGGCGTCCTCCGCCGCCTGTGCGTAGCGGACCAGCTCCCGAGGACCGCTCTGCTCGCCCATCAGCGTGTATCCGAATCGTGTCATGCGCGCGACGATACGCACGGCCGCGAGCGAGTGCCGGGGGATTGCGACCCCGGGTCACGAGTGCTATCCGGACGTCCCGCAGGCCCGACATGGGGGCACGGCTGGAGAGCGGGCGCGACGCGCGATCGACCCCGGATACGATGGAGCGCATGGGAACGATCTGCAGCACGCCGATGACGGCGTGCGTCTTCTTCATTCGCGACCGCCGCGCCTGACGGCGCGCTCGCTGGTTCTCGCGTAACGCGCGCCGTCGTCCGGGATGTCCTCGCACCCCGGCCGCGCGTCCTCTCCCCGGCCGTCCACGGCCTCCTCGATCGACGCCTGCGTCGGGGTGCTCCCCTCTTCTTCGACTTGGAGCACCTCCCATGCGAAACCGTTCCGTACACGGTGGCCGGCACGAGCTCGGCCAGAACTTCCTCACCCACCGCCCGACGATCCACAGCATCGTCGAACTCGTCGCCGACACCCGCGGGCCGATCCTCGAGATCGGCGCGGGTGACGGTGCGCTCACCGTTCCCCTCGCCGGCCTCGGGCGCGATCTCGAAGCGATCGACATCGACGAGCAGCGCGTGCAGCGGCTGCGCCGGCGGCTGCCGCACGCCCGCATCGCCCACGCCGACGCCCTCCGGCATCCGCTCGACCGCCCGGTGCTGGTCGGCAACGTGCCGTACCACCTCACGACGCCGATCCTGCGCCGCCTGCTCACCCGCGACCGGTGGCGGCACGCCGTTCTCCTGACACAGTGGGAGGTCGCCCGCAAGCGCGCGGGAGTCGGCGGCGGCACCATGATGAGCGCCCAGGCGGCACCGTGGTTCGAGTTCGCGCTGCACGGCCGCGTGCCCGCGCGGCACTTCCGCCCCATGCCGAGCGTCGACGGCGGCATCCTCGGCATCACCCGGCGGGGTTCGCCGCTCGTCGATTCGCGTGAGCGAGCGACGTACGACCGCTTCGTGCGCGAGGTCTTCACAGGGCGCGGCGGCGACCTCGCCGCGATCGTGCAGCGTGCCTCGGGGCTCGGCCGGCCCCGCGTGCGGCGGGCGCTCGCCGACCTGGGTGTCGGCGCCGGCGCCCTGCCGCGCGACCTCCGTCCGGCGCAATGGGCCGGGCTGTGGGAGGCGGTGCGGTCATGACGCGGTGGCGACGCGGGTGCATGCGGAACGGGGATGCCGCTGCCCCGTGAGGGCTGTCGGACCGTCGGTGCGTGCCGCTAGCGTGGGCGGCGTCACGCGCCGTCGATCGTTGGAGGTCCCGCATGTCACCCGTCGTCGCCACCATGTCGATCTCGCTCGATGGGATCGGCGCCGGTGTGAACCAGACCGAGGAGCGCCCGTTCGGCGAGGTGCCCGAGAACGCCCTGCACCGGTGGATGTTCGAGACGCCCGAAGAGAACCGTGCCGAGATGGAGGCGATCGTCGCAGCCGGCGCGTTCATCATGGGGCGCAACATGTTCGGTCCCGTCCGCGGCGGGTGGGATCGGGACTGGCGGGGCTGGTGGGGGCCGAACCCGCCGTACCACCGCCCCGTCTTCGTGCTGACCCACTACCCGCGTGCGTCGATCGAGATGGAGGGCGGTACGACGTTCCACTTCGTCACCGACGGCATCCACGCGGCGCTCGACGGGGCGCGCGATGCTGCGGGTGACCTGCCCATCCACGTCGCGGGCGGCCCGTCGACGACCAACGCCTATCTCGCCGCAGGACTCATCGACGAGCTGGCGCTGCAGATCTCGCCGAGCATCGTCGGCGGCGGGCTCCGGCTGTTCGACGGGGTCGGGCCCCTGCGCCTCGAGCAGATCTCGGGGCGGCAGGCGTCGCTCGTCACGCACGTGCGGTATCGCGTGCTTCCCGCGGACTCCGCGTGACACCGCATCAGCTCACGCGGGACCAGGCTCGCCGCATCGTCGTGCGCGCGCAGCTGCTCGACGCCGATCGTCCCGGTGACGTCGTCGAGGTCGCCGAGCAGCTCGGCTACATCAAGATCGACCCCACGGCGACCATCGCGCCCTGCGAGCACACGGTGCTGTGGTCGCGCATCGGCTGGTCGTACGAGCCGGGTCAGCTGCGCAAGACGGTCGAGGACGACCGCCTGCTGTTCGAGTTCGACGGCGCGTTCCGGCCGATGAGCCTGCTTCCGCTGATGCTGCCGGGCATGCGCCGCTGGCCGCAGCGCGAGAGCAGCAAGCAGTGGCTGGCGGCGAACGCGGGATTCCGGGCCGACGTGCTGGCGCGACTGCGCGCGGAAGGTCCGCTGCTCGCGAGCGACATCCCCGACACCGCGCAGGTAAGCCGCGCACCCGACGGCTGGTCGGGCGCGAACCAGGTGCCCCACATGCTCGACTTCCTGCTGCGTCAGGGCGAGGTGGCGGTCACCGGGCGCGAGGGGCGCCATCGCCGCTGGGATCTCGCCGAGCGCGTCTACCCGCAGGATCTGGCGGAGTACGACGATGAGGAGGCCGCCGCGCTGCTCGCCGCACGGCGCCTGCAATCCGCGGGCATCGCGAAGCCGCACTGGTACTGGACCGGTGTCGCGAAAGACAGCGGGGAGCCCGCGGCGATCGAAGGCAGCTCCGTGAAGTACCGCGTCGATCCCGAGGCGCTCGCTGCGCTCGAGGACGCGGACTCCGGCGGCCGCGTCGCGTTCCTCAACCCGTACGACAGCATGTTGTTCGACCGCAGACGTCTCGAGGAGCTGTTCGAGTTCACCTACGTGCTCGAGCAGTTCAAGCCGAAGGCCCAGCGCCGGTACGGCTTCTTCGCTCATCCGATCCTCATGGGCGACCGCTTCGTCGGGATGCTCGACGCCGAAGTCGACCGTGAACGCGACATGCTGAAGGTCACGGCGGTCCACGAGTTCCTCCCGTTCGAGCCGGAGGAGTCCGAAATCGTGCGCGCCGAGATCGCCGACCTCGCCGAATGGCTCGGCGTATCGGTGACCGGACTGCCCTGAGCGGGCGGATGCCGACGCGCGCGGGGGTCCGTGCATCGCACCCGCGCGGCGGTGATGAGGCGTGGGAGCATCGACGTCTCGCTACGCTCGATCACGTGACTCCTCGTACGCTCGCCGGTGGCGCGATCCTTCGTGAGGCCCGGCGCGGCGACGAACCCGGCATCCTCGCGTGCATTCACGGACTCGCGGTGTACGAACGCGAGCCCGACGCGGTCGAGAACACGGTGGACGCGCTCGAGACGGCGCTGTTCGGCGACGAGCCCCGCGTCTTCGCCCACGTCGTCGAGCGCGGCGGCGAGATCGTCGGCATCGCGATCTGGTTCGTCACCTACTCCACCTGGACGGGGCGGCACGGCGTCTGGCTCGAGGATCTCTTCGTCGATCAGCGGCAGCGCGCCTTCGGCTACGGGAAGGCGCTGCTCGCGTCGCTGGCGAGCGTGTGCGTCGAGCGAGGGTACTCGCGCTTCGAATGGACGGTGCTCGACTGGAACGAGCCCGCGATCGGGTTCTACCGCTCGATCGGCGCCGAGCCGATGGGCGAGTGGACGACGCAGCGCGTGACCGGGGAGGCTCTCGCCGCGCTCGCGGCCACGCTCGACGCCTGACTGCCGCGCCCGGCGCCCGGCGCCCGACGGGCTCGCGTGCGTCAGGTCGTCAGGGCACGCGGTTCGACACGGTCAGCAGAACGACCGAGTCCTCGAGGGCGGCGAGACTGTGACGCTGCGGCGGCACGGTGAGGTGATCGCCGGACATGCCTTCCCACGCATCGTCTGCCGCTATCAGGCGGACGCGACCGCGGAGCACCTGCAGCGTCGCCTCATGCGGGCTGTCGTGCTCGGAGAGCTCATGGCCGGCGAGCAGCGCGATGACGGTCTCCCGCAGGGCGTTCTCGTGGCCGCCGCGAATGGTGCGCGCCGCGCGGCCGCTGGATGCCTCGCGCGCCTTCGCCATGAGGTCGTCGATCACGTCGGCCAGGTCCCTGCTGTCCATAGCATCGCCTCCATCGCCTCGGCTGGCCGGAGTCTACCGGTGCGGCTCGTGCGACTGACAGGGGTCCTGCGGTACGGCTCAGCCGAGCACCTCGGATCCGCCGTCGTCGGGCGGCTCGGCGACGACCTGCAGTCCCACGGGCGAGTTGGCCGTGCGCATCAGCGCCTCCAGCCAGGTCCGGTTGATCCTCGCCGGACGGCCGCCGTAGTAGGTGAATACCAGGTTCGCCGCGGCGTGCACCCAGACGGTCGTCCGTCCGCCGCCGGTGCTGATGTCGCCGTGCCATGTGAAGTAGAACGGCTCGTTCCGGCGCAGCTTCGTGCCGATGGCGACCTGCAGATGCGTGAGCACTCGATCGTCGAACTCCGCGCGGATGCCGCCCTCGTAGATGAACTTGCCCACGTTCCTCCCTCGGCGAGCCGCACGCCCGCACGAAGAGGTGAGTCCCGGCACGAAGGACGAGCCGGCGACATGCTGGAACACGCGCTCCCAGTGCGCCGCAAGATCCCGGTCGATCGGAGCAGCACTCGTCGTGGAGGCGCGCAGCGTGAACCGGTCGTCGCCTGACAGACAGCGTGCCTCCTCCTCGGCCGGGGCCCGGTCGAACACGAACGCGCGCACATCGGCGCGTGTGTGCCAGCGCGCGCTCGTCGGCCCTTCCAGCGCGAGCCAGGGCAGCCCCGCAGCCAGCTCGCCGCGCGGAGTTCCCACCCAGGCGCCGCGCGATGCCACTCGACAGGCCATCAACTGACCGTCCGGTTCGATGGCGGACTGCACCGAGGCGTTCAGCTGGTACTTCACGATCGAGAACCCGGGCGTCGCGGCGGACGTCCACGAGAACGCGAACGTGCGGGGATCCACGCGCTGCAGGGCCGCCGACGGCACGAACTGGCGCCACGTCGACTCGACGTCGCCGACGTCCCGCGACGCGAGCGTCAACACTTCGCCCAACCCTGCCCTCCCGGCATCCCGGGCACGTGCCGCAGTGTCCGGTCCGGACACTCTAACCTGCACGCGCAGCCGGACCAGCACCCGCCGGCGGCTCAGGCCGCGGGCTCGCGCAGGCCGGCCGAGATGAGATCGGCGAGCGCGGGCAGGTCGGCCGCGTCGGCCGGACCTGCGAGCTCGTCGCCCGGCGCTGCCGGCGCGAGTTCGTTGCTTGGGGAGTGGGCCGGAAGCGTCGGGGTCGTGATGATCGCGACCCACGCCTCCGCCGCGATCCGCACGCGCCGGGCGGCGATCGGATGCAGGATGCTCGCGCCGAGCACGCGCTCGACGATCGCCTGCAGCTGGCTGCGGTAGTCGCGGAGTCTCACGCGCACCTCGGGGTGCGTCCGATGCTCGCGCCACACGATGACGCGGCGCACCGCCGACTCGCCCTGCAGCTCGCGGATCCTGCCCGTGACGTTGAGCAGGGACTGCGCGGGATCGCCCTCGGCGATCAGGCCGGACGTGTCGATGGGATCGAGGTCGAGCCGTTCACGCATCAGCGCCCGCAGCAGATCGGTCTTGCTCGGGAAGTAGTAGAAGAGCAGCCCTTTGGGCACGCCCGCAAGGTCGGCGATCGCCCCTGTCGGGGTGGCGTCGAAGCCGCGCTCGGCGAAGAGGCGCTCGGCCGCATCGAGGATGAGGATCCGGCTCTCCCGGTTTCGGGTCATCTCGATTCCTCAGGAAAGGCGCGGGGGCCGCCGGCGGTGTCCGGCGCCCCCGTCCACGGTGCACGTCAGTGGGGAGGGCACCTCAGTGCGGGAGAGAATGGTCGTGCATGTGCATGGCCGGCCGGATGGCGAGTGCCGCGACGACCACCGCGACCGCCCCGCCGATCCAGCAGATCCAGGCGGCTGCGGAATCCATGCTGGCGTAGCCGCCCAGCCACGGAGCGACGAACAGCACCGCACCGAGCGCGAGCTGCACGTACTCCATCGCGACCATTCCCGGCATCGCGAGGTTCATGACGCCGGCGGCGATCAGCAGGATGCCGACGATCAGCATCCATGGCATGGAGGCGCCCATCGCCGGCATGAGCAGCGCCGCCACGGCGGCGACGAGGCCCACGACCACGGCGACCCAGTCCTCCCAACGAGTCCACTTGTTCATCGGAATCTCCTCCTTCGGAGACGGTGATGGCTCCCGATCGGGGGTCGATTACACGGTAATCCTGACTGACCGACCGGTCAAGATCCCTCGCGAACGGGTCCGCGGCGCTCTTGAGGGCGGTATCAGGCGCGGGCCGGCTGCCAGTCCAATGCGGGGGCGACGTGCTTTGCGAACGACTCGATCATGCGCAGGTTGAACTCCACGCCGAGCTGGCTGGGGATGGTCAGCATCAGGGTGTCGGCCGAGGCGATGGCCGCGTCCTCCTTGAGCTGCTCTACGAGCTCGTCGGGCTCGCCGGCATAGGTCTTGCCGAAGGTGGAGCGGATGCCGTCGATGACCCCGATCTGGTCGCCGTCCTGGCGGCCGCCGAAGTACATGCGCTCCTCGGCGGTGGTGATCGGGAAGATCGAACGACTCACCGACACACGCGGTTCGCCCTGATGGCCCGCGTCCCGCCACGCGGCGCGGAAGCCGTCGATCTGCTCCGCCTGGAGGATGTCGAACGGCCGTCCGTCCGCGGAGGTCAGCAGCGTCGACGACATCAGGTTCACTCCCGTGCGGCCCGCCCACTCGGCGGAGTCGCGGTTGCCGGCGCCCCACCACACGCGCGAGCGCAGCCCGGGTGAGTGCGGCTCGATGCGCTGCAGTCCCGTGCCACCGCCGAACGGCGACGAGGCGTCGCGCTCGGCGAGGCCTTCGCCCTCGATCGCGCGGAGGAAGAGATCGAAGTGCTCCCGGGCGATGTCGGCGCCCCGCGGGTCGTCCGATCCCGTGTACCCGAACGCCTCGTAGCCGCGCACGACGGTCTCGGGTGAGCCGCGGCTCACGCCGAGCGCGAGCCGGCCGCCCGAGATGAGGTCTACGGCGGCGGCTTCCTCGGCCAGGTAGAGCGGGTTCTCGTACCGCATGTCGATCACGCCGGTGCCGACCTCGATGCTCCGCGTGCGCGCCGCGATGGCGGCGAGCAACGGCATGGGCGATGCCTGCTGGCGCGCGAAGTGGTGCACGCGGAAGTAGGCGCCGTTCACGCCGAGGTCATCCATCCCCTGGGCGAGGTCGATCGCCTGCAGCATAGAGTCGGCGGCGGTGAGGTGCCGCCCGCCGCCCAGCGGGCCGTAGTGTCCGAACGAGAGGGTGCCGAATCGCTGCATGTCGACTGCAACGGTACGCGTGCAGCATCCATTCCGGTGAATGCAGTGCCGCTCATTCCCGTCCCGCCGCGTCACGCCTCGTCGATAGGATCATCCGCGATGCACCTCAGCGAGCGCCTGCGCCAGCTCGGCGCGTGAGCCGATCCCGAGCTTCGTGTAGGCCTTCCGCAGGTGGTACTCGATGGTCTTCGGGCTGAGGAACAGGGCGGCCGCCGCCTCGCGGGTCGTGCGGCCCTCTGCGAGCAGCACGCTGACCTGGAGTTCCTGCGGCGTGAGGTCATCGACAGCGTTCCCTACGGGGGCGCGGACGTGTTCGCCGGTCGCGGTGAGCTCGGTCGCGGCGCGGGCGCGCCATACGGATGCGCCGAGCTCGGCGAAGTCCTCGCATGCCGCGCGCAGCTGCACGCGCGCGTCGATCCGCCGTCCCGTCCTGCGGAGGCGCTCGCCGTAAGCGAGGCGGGTGCGGGCCACCTCGAACCGGTCGAGCGTCTGCTCGTGCCAGCCGAGCGCCGACTCGAACCAGGCGTCGGAGTCGCCGTCTGCATCGGCGATCCCCATCGCGCGCTCGCCGCGGGCGCGCGCCCACGGCTGTCCCTTCACCGACGCTCGGGCGCGGTATGCGGCGGCGATCGCCAGCGCCTCGCTCCTGCGTCCCACGCGCACCAGTGCGTCGCAGTACTCGGGCCCGGGGGAGAGGTCGACATCGTCCAGCCCGAGGCGTCCGAGCAGGGCGATCAGCTCCGCGAAGAGGTCCGCCGCCAGCTCGGGTCGTCCCAGCGAGAGCTCGAGATCGCCGAGGGCGTGCCCCACCCAGGCCTCGCCCACATGGATGTCGCGGGCGGCGCATTGCGCGCGCGCCTCCTCGCCGTGGGTGCGACACGCGTCGGCCTTCCCGGCGCGGGAATCGAGTCGTGCCAGGCCCGCGAGCGACATCGCCCGCTCGGTGGTCTGTCCTGTGTCGGTCGCGAGACGGATGGCCTCGGTGAAGTTCGCCTCGGCCCGCACCCACGACGCCGCCGTCGTCGCCTGATCGACCGCGACATGGAAGAGCAGGGCCGGCAGCGCGCCGATCCCGGTGGCGCCCCGCACCTCGTCCACGAGCGCGCGCAGTCGCACTCCGCTGGTGGTGTCGCGCAGATATAGGGGTGCGAGCATCAGCCACGAAAGGCGGCGAGGGTCCCGTCCCAGCTCCGGATCGCCCTCGAGAAGCGGAACGGCAGCGCGGATCTCGTCTGCGCCGCCGCGCCCGGCGAGCGTCTTCGCCATTCCCGACGCCATGAGCCCGAGCGCCCGCGCCCGCGTCGTGCTCACATCGGGCCGCAGATCGGCGATCCGGTCGGCGAGGGTCGAGGCGGTCCGTGCGTCGCCGAGGTAGTACGTGGCATGCACGGCATCCGCCAGTGCGACGGTCGCGGCGTCCGCCGACGTCGCGTGGTCGGCAGCACGCAGCAGGATGTCGAGGGCCTCCCGCAGCGAGCCGGTGCGGGCCGCGACCGAGGCGCGCAGCTCGGTCGCGCGGATGCCGTCGACGGGGGCGCTTCCGGCCGCGCTGGGAGCGGCATCGTGTCCGCGCCTGTCGAGCAGTGCGACCGCGCGCTCCCCGTCGCCCGCCTCCCATGCGGCATCCGCGGCCTTCAGCAGCCGCGCCGACCGCGCGCCCGCGTCGGGCGTCAGCCGCGCTGCGCGCTCGAATGCACCCGAGGCCACCGAGTAAGCGGCGCGCGAGGCGGCGTGGTCACCGGCCACCGAGAGCAGCTCGGCGATCGCCGCGTCGGGGTGCGAGGTCGCCTCCGAGAGGTGCCACGCCCTGCGGTCGACGTCTCCCGACGGTGCGGCGTCGGCAGCGGCGCGGTGCGCGGCCCGGCGCGCGTGCGCGGACGCTCCCGAGTACACCGCGGCGCGCAGGAGCGGATGCCGGAATGCGATGCGCCCGTCACGCACGGCGATCAGACCGAGGTCGTCCGCCGCGTCGAGCTCCGCCACATCCACGCCGTACGCCTCGCACGCGTCCGCGACGAAACGGAGGTCGGCGCCGCACACCGCGGCCACCAGGAGCGCGGCACGGCAGCCGGCATCCAATCCGGCGAGCCGTCTGCCGAACGCGTCGATCACCGCACGCGGCACCCGCAGGGGCAGACCGGTCTCGATGCTCTCGACCACATCGAGGTCGGCGGCACGCAGCTCCAGCATCGCGAGCGGATTGCCGTCGGTGGCGCGGTGGAGCAGGCGCACCTGCTCATCGGACACGTCGCCGGGAGCGTGTTCGAGGATCGTCCGGGCGGAGTCGAGATCCACCCCGCTCAACGCGAGCGACGGCCGATCGGCGACGAGATCATCCCCTTCCGGACTCCGCACCCCGAAGAGAATCACCACAGGGTCGGCGGCGAGCCGCCGCGCGGCGAAGACGAGCGCGTTCGAGGAAGGCTCGTCGGCGAGGTGCAGATCGTCGACGACGACAGCGACCGGTCCGTCCTCGGCGTATCGGCAGACCAGGCTCAGCACGGCCGCGCCGATCGTGAACCGGTCACGCCCATCGGCGGGGCCCGAGGCGCCGGGGAGGGCGAGAGCGGCGGATATGGCGTCGGCCTGCATCGGCGGGATGCCGTCGAGAGCGCCCAGCGCCGGCCGCAGCAACTGCAGCAGAGTGGCGAAGGGGATCTCGCGCTCGGACTCCAGACCGGTCGCCCGCAGCACGCGCATCCCGTCGAGGCGCGAGACGGCGTCCTCGAGGAGCGCCGTCTTGCCGACGCCGGCCTCTCCACGCACAGCCAGCACGCCGCTCGTCCCCAGGCGCGCTGCAGCCCCGAGCCGATCGATCGCCTGCTGCTCGGCCTGTCGACCCACCAGCATGGCCCGATTCTACGACCGCGTCCCGGACTAGGGGGGTCCCCGGATGCGGTGCCAGGGGCCGGCTGCCTACCTTCAAGGCATCTCCACCGCGGACCACCGACCGAAGGAGCCGCTGATGTCTCTCACCGTCCCACCCACACAGATCGACACCGACAAGCTGATGAACTTCGTGTTCCGCGCCGTCGACGAGGTCGGCGCGACCCTCAACGCCGCACTCGTCGTGATGGGCGACAAGCTCGGGTACTACCGGGACCTCGCCGACCACGGTCCGAGCACGCCGGCGCAGCTCGCCGAGCGCACGCAGACGGCCGAGCCGTACGCACGTGAGTGGCTGAACGCTCAGGCCGCAGGCGGCTACGTCACGTACGACCCGGCGACCAGGCGCTACACGCTGCCCGCCGAACACGCGGTCGCGATGACCGACCCCGACAGCGCGGCCTTCCTTCCCGGCTTCTTCCAGATCGCCCTCGGAACCGTCCACGACACGCAGCACATCGTGGATGCCGCGCGCAGCGGCGCCGGCTACGGCTGGCACCAGCACGGCGCCGACGTGCACGTCGGCTGCGAGCGGTTCTTCCGCCCGAGCTATCACGCCAACCTCGTCGACTCGTGGATCCCGGCGCTCGACGGAGTGAAGGAGAAGCTGGATGCAGGCGCACTCGTCGCCGACGTGGGCTGCGGCCACGGGGCGTCCACGATCCTGCTCGCCCAGGCGTTCCCGAACTCCACGTTCGTGGGCTCGGACTACCACGCCGAATCGATCGAGACGGCGCGCTCCCGGGCAGCGGAGGCGGGAGTGGCGAACGTGCGCTTCGAGGTCGCCTCGGCGCAGGAGTTCGGCGGCCGGGGGTACGACCTCGTCGCGATGTTCGACAGCCTCCACGACATGGGCGATCCGGTGGGGGCCGCGCGCCGCGTGCGCGACGCGATCGCCGACGACGGCACATGGATGATCGTCGAGCCGATGGCCGGCGACCACGTCGAAGACAACCTCAACCCCGTCGGCCGCGCGTACTACGGGTTCTCGACGCTGCTGTGCACGCCGTCGTCGCTGTCGCAGGACGTCGGCCTGGCGCTCGGCACCCAAGCCGGGCCGGCCCGTATCCGCGATGTGACCTCGGCGGCCGGGTTCACCCGGTTCCGCACCGTCGCCGAGACGCCGTTCAATCGCGTCATCGAAGCACGGCCCTGACGGCGCGCGGCGAGAGGGGCAGACTGGGGGGATGGCAGCCATGGGCAACCGCCATACCTGGGTCCGGGCGCAGCGCCGCCCGCGGAAGGCCCTGTTCCTCTCCTCGCCGATCGGCCTCGGCCATGCGCGACGCGACGTGGCGATCGCGCAGGAGTTGCGACGCCTCCACCCGGATCTGAAGATGGACTGGCTGGCCCAGCACCCGGTCACCCGGGTGCTGGCGGACGCCGGGGAACGCGTGCACCCGGCATCCGCTCTTCTGGCGAACGAGTCCGCCCACATCGAGGACGAGTCCGCCGACCACGATCTGCACGCCTTCCAGGCGATCCGCCGGATGGACGAGATCCTCGTGAACAACTTCATGGTGTTCAACGACGTCGTCGACGACACCTACTACGACCTCGTGATCGGCGACGAGGCATGGGACGTCGACTACTTCCTGCACGAGAACCCCGAGCTCAAGCGCTTCGCGTTCGCGTGGATGACCGACTTCGTGGGGTGGCTGCCGATGCCGAGCGGCGGGGATGCCGAGGCCGCCCTCACCGCGGACTACAACGCCGAGATGCTCGAGCAGCGGTCGCGGTATCGGCGGCTCCGCGACCGGTCGATCTTCGTCGGCAGCCCTGACGACATCGTGGACGCCTCGTTCGGCCCGGGACTGCCCGACATCCGGGAGTGGACCGAGGCCCACTACGAGTTCGCGGGGTACGTCACCGGCTTCGCGCCACCGACCGAGGAGGAGCGCGCGCGAGCACGCGCCCGCCTCGGATACGGGCCCGACGACGTGCTCTGCATCGTGACCGTCGGCGGCTCCGGCGTCGGCCATGCGCTTCTGCAGAGGGTGATGGATGCCGTTCCTCTCGCGAGGCGGCAGCTCCCGGCACTGCGCTTCCTCGTGGTGACCGGACCGCGCATCGATCCGTCGTCGCTGCCGCGGCGACAGGGCGCGCGGGTACGCGGATTCGTCCCAGACCTGTACCTCGCACTGGCCGCGTGCGACGTCGCCGTCGTGCAGGCCGGCCTGACGACCTGCATGGAGCTCGCCGCCGCCCGCCGTCCCTTCCTCTACGTGCCCCTCGAGAACCACTTCGAGCAGAACTTCCACGTGCGCCACCGACTGGAGCGCTACGGCGCCGGCCGCTGTCTCCGCTACGCGGAGGCGAGTGATCCCGCGGTGCTCGCAGAGGCTCTGGTCGCCGAGGTGACGCGCGAGGTGGACTATCGCCCGGTCGAGACGGACGGCGCGGCGCGCGCCGCGGCGCTGCTCGCGGAGCTGGTCTGATGCGCGCGCTGCAGCCGACCGCCACCGGCGTCGTCGACCGCGACGGCGTCGCGGTCCACTACGAGGTGTACGGCGAGGGCTCGCCGACGGTGTATCTGCTCATGCCCGACGTCATCGTTCACAGCCGGGCGTGGAAGGCGCAGATCCCCTTCCTGGCGCGGCACTTCCGCGTGGTCGTGAGCGACCCGCCGGGCAACGGGCTGAGCGGCACGCCGGTGTCGGCCGACCAGATGGACGATCCCGTACTGATCGCAGGGCAGTGGGCGGTGCTGGACGCCGTCGGAGCCGAGCAGGCGGTGCTCGTCGGAGTGTGCACCGGCGCCGGGCACTCCCTGATCATGGCCGGGCAGCGACCTGAGCGGGTGCTCGGCGCCTGCGCGATCAACCCGGGTCTGCGGCTGACCGAGCCGCTGCCGCACCGGATCGCGTTCGACTACGACGAGCCCCGCGACGCGTACGAGGGCTGGCAGAAGCAGAACCGCCACTACTGGAAGCAGGACTGGGCGGACTGGTCGGAGTTCTTCTTCGGGCAGATGTTCCCCGAGCCTCATTCGACCAAGCAGCTCGAGGACTGCGTCGACTGGTCGATGGGATCGGGGGCCGACATGCTGATCCTCGAGTACGCGTCGACCTACCTCGCCGCCGACATCGCGTCATCCCGCGCGATCTGCGACGCGGTCCGCTGCCCGGTGCTGGTGATCACGGGTTCGCTCGACATGTGCCAGAACCCGCTGCGCGGTCCGATCGCCGCCGATCTGACCGGCGGCGACCTCGTCGTGATCGAGGGCGGCGGGCACCTGCCTCAGGCGCGCGACCCGGTGAAGGTCAATCTCCTGCTGCGCGACTTCATCAGGCGTGTCGCGCCCTCGGGCCGGATCGGCCCCTGACGGCCTACGGCGCGGCGACGGGAGCGGGCGTCAGCGCGGCCAGCACCTCCATCACCGGGGCGAGCTCGGGCTGCTCGGCCGCTTCGGCGAGCACGCGTGCCAGCGTCTCGTCGTGGATGGAGTGCGCGCGCTCGTAGAGCTCGCGCCCTGCCGGGGTGAGCTCGGTGCAGGTGCCGCGCCGGTTGTCGGCGCACAGGACGCGCGCGATGAGGGCGCGATCCTCGAGGCGGTTCACCAGGCGCGTCGTCGCGCTGGGGCTGAGTGCGGTGGCGCGCGCGAGCTGCTGCATCCGCATATGCCGTCGTCCTCGTCCCCGTCGCGAAGGACGCGGATGAGGCGCCGGTCTGGATCGGCGCGGTCATCTCGGGTGCAGGTCTGGTCGTGATGGCTCTGGCCGCCGTCGCCGCCCGCCGGGCCGGCATCGCGGCGCGTCCGCCGCGGCGGACGGCGCCCGCGACGACGAGCACCGTCCCGGTCCCCGTCGTGTGAGGTCACCCGCGTGTGCCGGCGCGCGCACCCCCTGTCCCGGGTGCGCACGCCGTGCCTACGATGGCCGGACAGAAGATCACGCGGGGGATGCCGCGGCGGGAGGAGGCGCGTCATGGTTCAGGTTCGCGTGGCCGGCGTGGCCCTCGACGCCTCGGGGCAGCACGTGCTGCTGCTCAAGCCGGTGGATCAGCTTCCCGGCGACGGGCTCGTGCTGCCGATCTGGATCGGGCAGCTCGAGGCGACCTCGATCCTCGTCGCGGTGGAGAACGCGGATGTGCCACGCCCGCTCGCGCACGACCTGATGGGCCTGATGCTCGCCGCACTGGACGCGTCGGCGACGAGGGTGGAGGTGACCCGCATCGAAGAAGGCACCTTCTTCGCCGAGATCACGATCTCCACCCCCCTCGGTGATCGCATCGTGGATGCGAGGCCGTCGGATGCCATCGCGCTCGCTTCGCGCGTGGGGGCGCCGATGTGGGTGGCGGACGAGGTCCTGGCCGAGGCCGGCGTTCCCGACGTGCTCACCGAGACCGACGCGTCAGAGAGTCTCGACGAGTTCAAGCGCTTCCTCGACGAGGTCGAACCCGAGGACTTCGAGAGCTGAGGACTTCCGCGCTTCCCATGTATCTGGGAGAGCGCCGTCGGCTCATTGGTGGGGTGGCCCGCGCCGGAAGTGCGGGCGCGCTGACGAGTCGTGCCGACGATCCGTCGCGCACGCTTCAGCGAAAGGCATCCCGCCCATGTCCCTCAACGACCTCGCCATCGACGTCCCCCGCGCCGCCATCGGCGCCGCCGCCGGTGAACTGCGCACCGCGCTCGGTGCCCGCGTGCTGTTCCCGGGCGACGCCGGCTTCGACGCCGCGCGAACTCCGTGGAACGTCGCCGTGGCGCAGCATCCGTTTGCCGTCGCGTTTGCGGAATCAGCCGACGATGTCGTCGATGTCGTGCGTGCCGCGACCCTGTCGGGGCTCCGTGTGGCGCCGCAGTCGACCGGCCATGCTGCCGGGGCGCTCGCCGAGACGGATCTCGCGCACACCGTCCTCGTATCGCTCAGGGGCCTCCGCGGCGTCGCGGTCGACCCCGTGGCCCGGACGGCCCGCGTGCTCGGCGGCTCGCTCTGGAACGATGTGCTCGACGCTGCAGCGCCCCACGGTCTCACCGCACTGCACGGCAGCGCCGGGGACGTGTCGGTCGTCGGGTACCTGCTCAGCGGCGGGCTCTCGTTCTACGCCCGTGCACACCGCCTCGCCGTCAATGCGGTGCGCGCCGTCGAGGTCGTGACGGCCGACGGCACGCTCGTGCGGGCGAGCGAGGACGCGCACCCCGACCTGTTCTGGGCCCTGCGCGGCGGCTCCGGAGCCTTCGGCGTCGTCGTCGCGATCGAGATCGACCTGCTGCCCTTCGCCGACGTCTTCGCCGGCATGCTCCTGTGGGACGCATCTCAGGCCGCCGAGGTCTCGCACGCGTGGGCGCGGTGGACGCGCTCCGCACCGGAGACCACGACCACGTCGCTGCGGATCATGAACTTCCCGCCCATGCCCCAGCTTCCGCCCTTCCTGTCGGGACGCTCGGTGGTCGTCATCGACGGGGCGATCGAAGAGACGGATGCCGCGGCATCCGCTCTGCTCGCACCGCTGCGCGCGCTGCAGCCCGAGATCGACACGTTCGCACGCATCCCCGCGCCGGCGCTCGTCAGCATCCATATGGACCCGCCGGAGCCGACCCCGTCACTGACCTGGCACGCGATGCTCGACTCGTTCCCGTCGGAGGCCGTGGACGCGTTCGTCCGGGCGGCCGGGAGTCCGGGGATCTTCGTGCAGGAGGTGCGGCACCTCGGTGGCGCCGTGACACGGCGGCCGGTCGGAGGCGGCGCCATCGCGTCGCTCGACGGTGACTACCTGGTGCACTCGATCGCGATGGTGCCGGTGCCGGAGGCCGGCCCCGCTGCCACGGCTGCTGTCCGCGCCGGCGTCGCCGCGCTCGAGCCGTGGCACGTCGGCGCACTCGCACTGACGTTCATCGACGCGCCGGGTGCCGACCGCGCCCTCGCCTTCGGTTCGGCGTGGGCCCGCCTGCGTCAGCTCAAGCTCGCATACGACCCGGCCAACCTGTTCGCGGCGGCCCGGCCGGTCTGATCCGCCGAGCCGCTGCGGAGCGGAGCGGCTCAGGCTGCTCCGCTCGGTCGCGCCGATCAGGCCGCTCCGCTGCGGCGTACTCGGCTCGACCCGCGCGGCTCAGGCTGCTCTGCTGCGGACAGCGGCGGCGACATCCACCGGGGATCCCTGCCAGGGCGCACCGTGTCCGGGGAGGACCCACGATGCCGAGATGCCCGCAAGGCGGTCGAGCGACGCGGAAGCGTCGTCAGGGTCGTCGGTGAAGGGTGCGGGCTGCATGCCCTCGTGACCGGTGAGCACATGACGCGTCGTGAGCGCGTCGCCGACGAACACCGCATCGACGAGGGGCACGTGCACGGCGACGCTGCCGGGGGAGTGACCGGGCATCCCGATGATCACGGGGGAGCCGGGGAGGTCGAGCACGTCGCCGTCATGCACCTCGACCACCTCCGACACGTACGTCGTCGGCATGGCGCGCTTGCGCAGCGCGTAGGCGAAGAAGCCCAGGGTCGGGCCGAGCTTCATCGGGCCGGTGGCGACTTTCGGCTTCTCGCCGGTGCGGGCGCGCTCGGCATCGGCTTCGTGCACGTAGACAGGCACGCCGTGGTCGCGGCGCAGGCGCTCGGCGAACCCGATGTGGTCGCTGTCGCCGTGGGTAAGTACGACGCCCTTCACGTCGGCAGGCATCAGGCCGAGACTGCCGAGCTCGCGCACGAGGTCCTTCCAGTGACCGGGAAGACCCGCGTCGACGACGGTGACCCCGTCGTCGGTGACGACGAGGTAGGCGGCGACGATGTCGTTGCCGATGCGGTGCAGGTGCGGTGCGAGCTTCATGGCGCATCCTTCGGGGGGAGTGGGGGTTTCCGCGGTTGGCAAGGCTACGATACGTAGCTATCATGGCTAATGTCAATAGCCATCCAGGGGGAGCCGCATGCCGACACCGGAGCGCACGTCGTACGCCGAGATCATCGCCGCCGGACGAGATCTCCTCGAGGAGTCCGGGCCCGCGGGTCTCACGATGCAGCGGGTCGCGGACCGCGTGGGCGTGCGTGCGCCGTCGCTCTACAAACGGGTCCGCGATCGCGACGCGCTCATCGAGGCGGTGGCGGCGGCGACCGTGGACGATCTGGCGGCCCGGCTCGAGGCATCCGATCGCTCTCTTGAAGGGCTCGCCCGCGCGTACCGGGCCCTGGCGCAGAGCCGCCCCGAGGGGTTCCGCCTGATGTTCGCCACGGCGGCGCCCCCGGAGCTGCTCGCCCGCGCGGGTCTCACCATCGTCGACAGCGCCGCGGTGATCGCCGGCGAGGAGCATGCGCTGGACGCGGCGCGCCTGGTGACGGCATGGGCGACGGGGTTCATCCACATGGAGCTCGCCGGTGCGTTCCGCCTCGGCGGCGACGTCAACGCCGCCTTCGAGTACGGACTCGTCGCGCTGCGGCGAGGACTCGGCGGCTGATAGGAGGCGCTCGGCTCTTCCAGTCCTGTGGGGGATCGGGGGTGCGTGGGCATCAGCCGTGCGCGACGACCGGCTCGGGAACCGCCACCGGGAAGAGCGCGCGGACGAGACCCCATCCCACGGCCGCACCGACGAGCTGTGCGGCGATGAACGGCAGTGCGGACGCCGGTGCGATGCCCGCGAACGTGTCGGTGAACATGCGGCCGATCGTGATGGCGGGGTTCGCGAAGCTCGTGGATGATGTGAAGAAGTAGGCCGCACCGATGTAGGCGCCGACAGCGGGTGCCGCAAGCTGGCCGCGGCCGGTGCGGACCAGGGCGAAGATCACGAGGATCAGACCCGCCGTCGCGACCGCCTCGGCGAGCAGGAAGTGCCATCCGGAACGGTCCGTGGTGCTCCAGCTGACCGCGGGCTCCGCGAACATCAGGTTCGCGAGAACGGCGCCGGCGATGCATCCGAATACCTGGCTGGGTAGATACTTCGCCGCCGTCGACCAGCTGCGGCGTTGCAGGAGGATGTCGACGACCGTCACGACGGGATTGAAGTGGGCGCCCGAGACGGAGGCGAACACCAGGATCAGCACCGCGAGCCCGAGGGCGGTCGCGAACGCGTTCTCGAAGAGCTGCAGTCCGACGTCGCCGGGTGACAGCCGCTGTGCGGCGATGCCTGACCCCACGACGACGGCGGCGAGCCCCGCGCTGCCGAGGAACTCGCCCACGGTGGCGCGCGCGGCGCGGCTCACGAGGCGACGAGGAGCTGGGAGATACGGTCGAGGGCGCCCGGAACGAGCTTGAAGTACGCCCAGGTGCCGCGCTTGCTGCGTGTCAGGAAGCCGGCGGTGGTGAGGATCTTCAGGTGGTGCGACACCGTCGGCTGGGAGAGGCCGACCGGCTCGATCAGGTCGCAGACGCAGGCTTCCGAGTCTTCGGATGCGGCCACGATCGACAGGAGGCGCAGGCGTGCGGGGTCAGCCAGTGCTTTCATGGTCGTTGCCAGTTGCTCGGCTTCCGCCGCGGTCAGTGGTTCGCGCACCAGGGGTGCGCAGCAGGCGGCGGCGGTGACGTCGGTCACCTCGAGCATGGTGGTCATATATCGAGGGTAGTCGATATTGACAGATGTCGATAGATGGGCTCACAATCAGTATCGACGCTCATCGATATCCGTTGGAGGATGCTGTGACTCTGCTTGACCTGACACCTCGCGCGGCCGAAGCCGATCGGCTCTCGACGATCCCTGTCGCCATCATCGGCGCCGGCCCGATCGGGCTGGCAGCCGCCGCGAACCTCGTCGAACGCGGTATCGACTTCATCGTCTTCGAAGCGGGAGCGGAGGTCGCGGCCAGCGTACGCTCGTGGGGCCACACGCGTCTCTTCTCACCGTGGAAGCACCTCGTCGACCCGGCATCCCGTCGCCTGCTGGAGGAGCGCGGGTGGGAGCTGCCCGATCCCGAGCGCGCCCCGAATGGCGCGGAACTGGTGGAGAAGTACGTGGCGCCCCTGGCGGAGGTCGATGAGATCGCCTCGCGCGTGCGCCTCGGCGTCGAAGTGATCGGCGTCACGCGCGAGGGAATGGATCGCACGCGCACCCGGTCGCGCGCCGCCACCCCGTTCGCCGTGCGTATCCGCACCGCGTACGGCGAGGTCGAAGACGTTCCGGCCCGCGCCGTCATCGATGCCTCCGGCACCTATCTCTCACCCAACCCGCTGTCGTCGAGCGGGCTGGAGCTGCTCGGCATGGCCGAGATCGCCGATGCGGTGACGCCGGCCCTCCCCGATGTGCTCGGGCGCGACCGCGCGACGTTCGCCGGCCGCCACACGACGGTCGTCGGCGCCGGCCACTCCGCCGCGAACACCCTGCTCGCGCTCGCCGAACTCGCGCGGCAGGAGCCGGGCACGACCATCACGTGGCTGATCCGCAACGCCCAAGCCGTCCGCGTGTCCTCTTCTGCCGATGACGAGCTCGCCGACCGCGCCCGGCTGGGCAGCAGAGTCGACCGGGCGGTCGCCGACGGCCGGATCGCGGTGCTCGACGGCTTCGAGATCATCCGTGGCCGCCGCAGCGCGGCCGGCGTCGAGCTTGTGGGCCATCGTCGTGGCGAGGTCGTCGCCCACGCAACCGACGTGGTGGTCAATGCGACGGGGTTCCGTCCGAACCTCGACATGCTGCGTGAGATCCGCCTCGATCTCGACGAGATCGTCGAGGCGCCCCGGCGACTGGCGCCGCTGATCGATCCGAACGTCCACTCCTGCGGCACCGTCGAGCCGCATGGCTTTCGCGAGCTGACTCACCCCGAGCAGGGATTCTTCGTCGTCGGCATGAAGTCTTACGGCCGTGCGCCGACCTTCCTGCTGGCGACCGGCTACGAGCAGGTGCGCTCGGTGACCGCCTGGCTCGCGGGTGACACGGCATCCGCCTCGAACGTCGAGCTGGTCCTTCCGGCGACAGGCGTCTGCTCGACCGACGCCGGCAACGGGGGTGGATGCTGCTGATGATCGGCGTGCGCGAGATGGTTCCGGGGGATTGGCCGGCCATCGAGGCGATCTACGAACAGGGGATCGAGGACGGCGAGGCGACGTTCGAGACCGCAACGCCGACGTGGGAGGCGTTCGATGCGGGCAAGCTTCGCGGGTTGCGGTTCGTGGCCGTCGACGCGGACGGCGTCGTCGTGGGCTGGATCGCGGGGTCGGCGGTCTCGTCGCGTCCGGCCTATCGCGGTGTCGTGGAGCACTCCGTCTACATCGACCGCGGCGCGCGCGGCCAGGGCGTCGGCCGCATCCTGCTGGAAGCGTTCATCTCTGCAGCGGAGGCATCGGGGGTGTGGACGATCCAGTCGAGCATCTTCCCCGAGAACGGCGCCAGCCTGCGGCTTCACGAGGTCACCGGCTTCCGGGTCGTCGGACGACGTGAGCGGATCGCACGCTCCGGGGCCGGCCCCCACGCCGGTGCCTGGCGCGACACGCTGCTGATCGAGCGCCGGAGCGCTGTGGTCGAAACTGACTGAATCGTCTGCCACGGGCGGCAGATAGACTGCTGTCTATGGATCAGCCGGGGAGCCTTACGTCGCTGGGCGATCCTACGCGGGCCCGCATCCTTAGGCTGATTCGCGATTCCGCGGACGGAAAAGCTCTGGTGAGTCGTCTCGCGGAGGCGCTGGAGCTGCGGCAGCCGACCATCAGCCACCACATGAAGTCGCTGCACGGGGAGGGCATCGTCGTGCGCGAGCCCGACGGGCGTCGCGTCTGGTACTCGATCGCTCCGGAATTCGCGGGCCGCGTCGACGCCCTCCTCGGCGAGGATGCGCGACCGGCGCCTGACCCCGACCTCGAGCGCATCGCAACGGATCTCACTCTCAGATATCGTGGCGTCTTCGGTCCGGAGACCGTTCGCGCCAAGGTCGTGGAGAGCTACGAACTGCTCGCCGGCCGGTCGCGGTCGCCGATGCTGGCGAGTCGCACGGCTGCGTTCGCCGCCGCGCGCCTCGATGCGCTGAAGCGTTCTCAGGGGATCCCCGGTGCCGTTCCCTCCGTCCTGTTCGTCTGCGTGCAGAACGCGGGCCGATCGCAGATCGCGGCCGGGATCCTTCGTCAGCTCGCGGGTGATCGCGTGCTGGTCAGGACTGCAGGATCCGAGCCGGCAGGAGATGTGCGCAACGCCATCGTGGGCACCCTCGACGAGATCGGCGTCCCGCTCGGAGACGAGTTCCCCAAGCCGCTCACCGACGAAGCGGTGCGCGGCGCCGATGTCGTCGTCACAATGGGCTGCGGCGACGCCTGCCCGATCTACCCCGGCCGGCGCTACGTCGACTGGCAGCTGGAGGATCCCGTCGGCAAGTCGCCCGAACAGATCCGCGTCATCAGGGACGACATCGACCGCCGCGTACGCGCGCTTCTCACCGAACTCGTCGCCGAGAGTTCATCTGCGGCCCTCGTCGAATAGATAGACACTGGTCTATGCTTCTTGCGAGAGAGAAAGCGAGAACACCGTGACCGAGAAGCCCACCGTCCTGTTCGTCTGCGTGCACAACGCGGGTCGCTCCCAGATGGCCGCCGGCTATCTCCGTGCCCTCGGCGGCGACGACGTCGAGGTGCTGTCTGCAGGATCCGCGCCCAAGGATGCCATCAACCCGGTCGCCGTCGAGGCGATGGCGGAGGAGGGGATCGACATCGCCGGCAACACCCCCCAGGTGCTCACCGTCGACGCAGTGAGGGAGTCCGATGTCGTGATCACGATGGGCTGCGGTGACGCCTGCCCGATCTTCCCCGGCAAGCGCTACGAGGACTGGGAACTGGACGACCCGGCAGGTCAGGGGATCGAGGCCGTGCGTCCGATCCGCGACGAGATCCGCGGTCGTGTGGAGGCGCTGCTCGCCGAGATCCTGCCAGCACGCGGTGCCGCATGACCGGCGCACCCGGTCAGAGCGCGCTGCTGTCGCCTGATGCCGTCCTCCACCGCGCGGCCGAGCGTCTGACCCAGCAGTTCACGGGCATGGTCGGCGAGGAGACTGTCGAGCGCGTCGTCTTCGAGTCGTACACCGCTCTGGCGCGCACCGCGGCCGTCAGGACCCACCTGCCGAGCCTCGCTGAGAAGTTCGCACGCGATCGGTTGACCGCACTCGCCCAGTCCAAGGGGCTCATCGCGAAGCCGGTCCCCGAAGTGCTGTTCGTCTGCGTGCAGAACTCGGGCCGGTCGCAGATGGCCGCCGCGCTGACCCGTCATCTCGCCGGGGATCGGGTCCACGTCAGATCGGCGGGGTCGCAGCCGGGGGAGCGCATCCTGCCCGAGGTGGCACTCGCGCTCGCCGAGGTGGATCTCGATGTCACCGACGAGTTCCCGAAGCCACTGACGGATGATGTGGTGCGGGCGGCTGACGCGGTGATCACGATGGGCTGCGGAGACGCGTGTCCGCTCTACCCGGGCAAGCGGTACCTGGACTGGCAGCTGGAGGACCCCGCCGGCCTCGATCTGCAGGGGGTGCGGCGCGTACGCGACGAGATCCGAGATCGCGTCGAGCGCCTCCTCGCCGAGCTCCTCCCGGACTGATTCGCAGGAGGAAGGCTCGACGGCCACGGCCACGGCCACGGCCGACGCTGGTCGCGTCCCGCCGTCCGACGGAACACCAGCCCCTGACCGTCACCGCTCCAACGAGCATCCTTGGGGAGGGCGACCAAGCGCACCGCGCACCGAGGGACCTTGGGCCCGACCCGACCGCGGATTCCCGTGTGCAATGGGCGAAGACGAAAGGAGACCTCATGGGACGCACAGCGACAGGCAGCGCGCTCCTGCGGACATCCGAATGCTGGGATCTTCTCGAGACCGCGGCGGTCGGCCGTCTTGCGGTCACCGGGAGCGACGGCATGCCCGACATCTTCCCGGTCAACTTCGTGCCGTTCGAGGGCGCGGTCTACATCCGTACGGCGCCCGACGTGAAGGTCGTCTCGATCACCGCACACCCCTTCGCAGCCTTCGAGGTCGATGGCGAGAGCGACGAAGGCTGGTGGAGTGTCGTGGTGAGAGGAGCGGCCGCTCTGATGCGGGACGAAGTCGAGATCGAACGCAGCGGTGTCGGACGGCTGATGACGCAGAGCCCCCGGCACAAGCAGCATGTTCTCAAGGTCACTGCGACGACGGTCAGTGGGCGCCGATTCGCGCATCGCGAGGCGATCGCGCCGACCGCCCCCCGGCCCGTTGCTCGAGTTGCGGACGAGGAGCCGGAACCGCCGGAGCCGCCGCGGAGTGACCGTCCCGATCTGATCCCCTCGCATCCTCCGCGGACGTGAGCAGCGCCGGTGGGCCGATCCGCGAACGCCTGGCTCTCCCGCGGTCGCACCACGACCGGAGGATGAGCGGGACTTTGGACCCGCGTTCGCCGTCGGGTCGACGGCACGCTGGCACTATGTCCGAGCCTCAGAGTTCTTCTCGCCCATCCGCCGACCGCCGGCCGTTTCCGTGGTCCGAGCCAGGAATCCTGGTAGGGGTCGACGGCTCGGCGGCGGCACTCACCGCACTGCGCTACGCCGTCGACATCGCGCCGAAGCTCGGCCATCCCGTGCACGCACTTGTCGTGTGGGACTATCCCACGCTCGAATGGAGCGACGGGGTCGGCTGGTATTACCCGGGCACGTATGCCAGCCTCGAGGGCGCCGCCGAGGAGATCGCGTCGGACGCGGCGAGCAGTGTCTTCCCATCGGACACTCCAGACTGGTTCAGCAGCAGTACCATGAACGGACGCGCGGCCCGAGAGCTGGTCGATGCCTCGAAAGACGCGGCGATGCTGGTCGTCGGCACCCGCGGGCACGGTGAGTTGACGGGCCTTCTTCTCGGGTCGGTGAGCGCCGCCTGCGCGGCTCACGCCCATTGCCCTGTTCTCATCGTGCGGAACGATTAGTCGACAGGAACCTTCTCGAGGTGCTCCGGCACCCTGGCCGGCCAGCCGAGCTCGCGAGTGATGCGGGCGCGCAACGTATCGGCGGAAGCGGGCTCACCGTGCGTCACATAGACCGAGGTCGGAGCCGATGGCGCCGACTTCATCCATTCGATCAGGTCATCGGCGTCGGCGTGGGCCGACATCGAGTCGAGGTTGACCACTTCGGCGCGGATGGGAACGTCTCGCCCGAAGATCCGCAGTGTGCGCGCACCGCCCAGCAGGGCTGATCCGCGGGTTCCACCGGCCTGGTAGCCGGTGAGGACCACAGCGTTGCGAGGATCGCTCCCGTAGGCGGCGAGATGATGAAGCACGCGGCCGCCGGAGAGCATCCCACTGGCGGAGATGATCACCATCGGACCGCCGCGCAGATTCAGCAGCTTGGAGTCGTCGACCGTCGTGACGAGCTTCGGCAACCGATACATCCGATCCAGCTCATCGGCCTTCAGCTTGTGCTCGGTCGGATGCTGACGGTAGACGTCGACGACACCGACCGCCATCGGGCTGTTGACGAAGACAGGCACATCGGGGATCTCATGGCGATCGCGAAGTCTCGTCAGATGCAGGAGCACGGTCTCCGTCCGTCCGACGGCGAATGCGGCGATCACGACCACGCCTCCGCGGCCGGTGACTCGGCGCACGACATCCCCCAGACGCCTCTCCGGGTCTTCAGGATCGTGGCGTCGATCGCCGTAGGTCGATTCTGTGACGAGGACATCGGTTGCTTCCAGCGGTGCGGGAGGCAGCATCAGCGGATCGTCGGGACGCCCGAGGTCGCCTGTGAAGTGGACAGCGCGACCGGCCACGCGCAGCCGCACCTGCGCCGCACCGAGGATGTGACCGGCGGGGACGAGTTCCAGCTCGACATCATCGGCGAGCCGCACCGTCTCGCGAAAGGCGATCGGGCGGAACCGCTCGATCGCTGCCAGCGCATCGGGCAGCCGGTACAGGGGCTCGGGGTGCGCATGCTTCGACCATCGACCCTTTGCCGCATATCGCGCCTCTTCCTCGAGGAGGTGAGCGCTGTCGGGAAGCATGATGCGACACAGCTCCGTCGTGGCCGCCGTCGCATAGATGTGACCATGGAAGCCGTCGCGTACGAGCGCCGGAAGGTATCCGGAATGATCCAGGTGTGCGTGCGACACCACCACGGCATCGATGGCGTGCGGGGCGACGGGAAACGACGCGCGATTGCGGTCGCGGATCACCTTGTATCCCTGGAAGAGACCGCAGTCGACGAGGATGCGGCGGTCGCCGATCCTCGCGAGATAGCGAGAGCCGGTGACGGTGTCCGCGGCCCCGAGGAACTGCAGTGTAGCCGGCGACTTCGGAGTGTCGGTCATGGGAATCCTTCTGCGGTCCAGCGGGGGGAGTCGGAGCAGCAACGCTTCCTCGACGCGGCTCAGGCCCCCAGTAGATCCAGCGCGTGATAGGTCGCGTACGCGGGCCACACCATCGCCTGCAGTATGCCGAGCACGACGCCCCAGAACGAACCGTCGGAACGTGAGACGAAGTAGACGGCAGCCCCTATGAAGGCGAGCAGAAAGAACACCGCCGACGGCCCCGTCTGTTGCACGACCTGAGTGCTACGGCGGCTCTCGGTCATTGTTGCCCCTCCTCGATGGGATCAGATCCCGCACGAACCTCGCGGCTCGTCGCCGGTGCTCGCCGCCATGGCCGTTGACGATGCACTTCGAGCAGCTGGGCGCCCAGTCCGAAGAACACCATCGCGAGCCAGACCACGATGTTCAGCCACGGGATCTGCAGTGCGACGATGAGGATCACACCACCCACGAGCGACATGACCACCGGATGCTGCCTGTCGCGGAACACGAGGCGCCCGAGGTAGTACGCGCTGTAGACGAAGGTCGAAAGAACCATCACGGTCCACACCAGCGCGCCGGCCAGCGCCAGCGGGGCCCCGATGATCGTGAAGGTCAAGAACAGCAGCGCGACGGGCACGGCGATGGCCGAGACGAACCCCACGAGCAGGGCCTTCCATGGCGATGGCCGCAGGTGGTCGGTGACGCGATGCAGCCAGCGTGGGAAGAGCAGACCGGCGAACAGTGTGATGAGGCTGAGCGCGACGAGCGCGTAGAACACTCCGAGGAACCAGCCGACGAACACCGCCCAGGGTGAGACTTCGACCCGGGGTGCTTGCGGAGGTTCGACGCGTTTCACGGTCCCGTCCACCGCGCCCTCTGCGATGTCCGCGTCATCGCCACTCACGTAGGTCAGGCTTCCGTCGACCGATCCGTCGATGACGAGACGGCCGACGCTGACCACGACGTCGCCGCCGACCTCACCGGCGATGCCGATGCTTCCCGCAGCGGCGACCACGTCGGCGCCGAACGATCCGGTGTCGCCCAGCGTGAAGTTCGCGGCGAAGACCGTCCCGCTTCGAGAGACCTCGCCGGTGATCGAGACATCCTGGCCGGCCAGGCGCACATCTCCCTCCACCGTGCCGGTGATCGTGATGGTCTGCGCTGCGGCGATCACGTCGCCGGTCACATCGCCGCTGACGGTGACTGTCTGGCCCGAGGCGTACACGTCGCCGTCGATCGCGCCGGAGACATCGATCACCAAGCCGGAGTAAAACTGAGGGCCTTCGCGATCGTCCTCGGTCGCTGCCGCGACAGCGTCGGAATGCGGGGAGGGATTGCCAGTGACGGCCGCGCCGCCGGTGCCGAGCATGAGGACGCCGGCCGCGAGGACCACGGTGAGAAATCGGCGTACGTACGGTCGGCCGATCATCGGGATGCCTCTATCGAATCGACCCACGGCTGCATGAACATGACTCCACGGTGCGTGGTCGGCGGGGCGGCCCGGTAGTGCCGAAGGTCCCGCGCCTCGTCTGGTCAGCTCAGCAGGCGCACTCGTACCGCCGGCCGTGCAGGCCACCGGCCGCGTGGCTCTGCCCGCTATCCGGCAGGGTCGTTGGTCCCACCGAGCGGGGGCCGCGCCGCGTACGGTGGGGCCATGGCAGGGTCTGGCCGCCACCGTGAACGCTCCTGCGGCATCCGACATCCCGACGAGCTTGCGGATGTCGACACCTGGGTGGTCGCGTTCGAGGAGTACGAGCCGGCGCAGGAGGGGCGGCGCGAGTCGCTCTGCACGCTCGCCAACGGCTACTGGGGCACGCGGGGGGCATCGGAGGAGTCGGTCGCGGACGACGTGCACTACCCCGGCACCTACTTCGCCGGTGTCTACGACGAGGTCGACGGGATCGTCGATGGCGTGGAGATGCCCGGCGAAGAGGTGGTGAATGCGCCGAATTGGCTGCGTCTGCAGTTCCGTCTCGCGGACGACGGCTGGTTCGACATCGACTCCTTCGCGGATGCGGATCTGCTCGAGTTCCGTCAGGAGCTCGACGTTCGCCACGGCATCCTGACCCGGAACATCACCGTGCGCGACCGCGAGGGCAGGGTGACGACGATACGCAGCGATCGGTTCGTCTCACAGGCGACGCCGCGGCTCGCCGCGATGCGGGTCTCCATCCTTCCCGTGGACTGGTCCGGTCCCGTGACGGTGCGCGCGGGCGTCGACGGCCGGGTCGCAAACACCAATGTGCCCGACCATTCGCCGCGAACGCATCGGCACCTGCGCCCGACGCTCCTGCGCGAACAGACGCCCGATACGGTGCTGCTCGAGGTGGAGACCGCGCGTTCCCACATCCGCATCGCCACCGCGGCCCGCACGACGGTGCGACTCGGCGATACCGAGTTGCGTCCTGCGCGCCGGTTCGACGCCGACCCCGACGGATCGGTCGCGCACGAGTTCACCGCGGTGGTCGCTGCGGGCGTTCCCCTGGTGATCGAGAAGGTGGTGCATGTCAGCACGTCCCGCGATCGCGCGGTGCTCACGCCGGCCAAGTCCGCCGCGGACGGAGTCGCGATCGCCGCAAGCTTCGACGAACTGCTGATCGCTCACGCGCAGGCGTGGGAACGCCTCTGGCTCGAGTTCGCCGTCGAGATGCAACCCGCCGGAGAGATCGCGCTGGCGTTGCACTTCAATGCCTTCCATGTGATGCAGACCCTCAGTGCCGTCGACACGGACCTCGATGCCGGCGTCCCGGCCCGCGGCCTGCACGGCGAGGCGTACGACGGTCACGTGTTCTGGGACGAACTGTTCGTCTACCCGTTCATCACGCTGCGACGGCCTCAGCTCACCGCGGCCCTGCTCGCGTACCGTCACCGGCGCCTCGGGGAAGCGCAGCGGGCGGCTCTCTTGGCGGGTCACGTCGGCGCCATGTTTCCCTGGCAGAGCGGAATGGCCGGCGACGACGTGACGCCGCGGCGACTGTTCAACCCGTTGAACCGGCGATGGATACCGGACAACTCCTCGCTGCAGCGGCACGTGGGCCTGGCGATCGCGTTCAGCGCGTGGCAGTTCTACGAATCCACCGGCGACATCCAGTTTCTTCTTCATGACGGCGGGGACCTGATCGTCGGGGTCGCCCGGTTCTTCGCGTCACTCGCGGTCTACGATCCCGCACGGGATCGGTACTCCATCGACCATGTGATGGGACCCGACGAGTTCCACGACGGCTACATCGACCGTCCGGGCCAGGGCGTGCGCGACAACGTCTACACGAATGTGATGACGGCATGGGTGCTGCGACGAGCCATTGCGACGGTGGACCTGCTGCGGCGGCATCCGGGAGGGCTCGCATGGAGGCGGCTCGACATCCTGCCTGGTGAGCCGGACGAATGGCACCGGATCGCCTGCAGACTCACCGTGGTGTTCAACGACGATGGGACGCTCTCGCAGTTCGACGGCTACCAGGAACTCGAATCCATCGACCTGGAGGTCTACCGAAGAGCGCAGCCCTGGATCGGCAGGCTCGACCTGATCCTCGACGCCGATCAGGACACGACCAACCGGTATCAGGTGTCGAAGCAGCCCGACGCGCTCATGCTGTTGTATCTCCTCTCTGCGGAGGAACTGAGGGACCTGCTCGCCGACATGGGCTACGACCTCCCGCCCGATGCGATCGTGCGCACTGTGGACCGATACTCGGCCACTTCGACCTACGGCTCCACGCTGTCCAACGTCGTGCACTCGTGGCTCGAGGCGCGACGCGACCGCGCGCGCTCATGGACGTTTCTCGAACGGGCGCTCCACAGCGATCTGGACGACATCCAGCACGGCACCACACGCGAAGGCGTGCACATCGGCGCGATGGCGGGGTCCGTCGACATCGTCACGCGCTGCTACATCGGACTCGAGATGCGCAGCGATCGTCTCTGGTTCCATCCCCTGCTGCCCGTCGAGATCGATGCGGTGAGATTTCATCTCACGTACCGGGATCTGGCGCTCAGCGTGACCGTCACGCAGGCCGAGCTGCACATCGTCTCCGTGGAGGGGCGCGCGGCACCCGTCCGAATCGTCGTCGAGGGGACGGAGTTCGAGATCGGCCCCGGCGAGGAAAGGACATTCCCCCTTCTCCGCGCGGACGCCGGACCGTCAGCCGCTCGAGATCGAAGGGACCTTCGTCCCTGATCTCGTGGCCCCGGCGACGAACATCGGGGTATGGTCACCCGAGCACGGCTTGCCGCGGTGGACGAGGCGAACTTCACGTTGGACCACGCCGGGCAGGTCAACGTGTTCCTGGTCGCCGGACTTGTGCGCCCCGGAGGGTTCGTAAGGCCCAACGGGCTGCCCGACATGCCGATGTTGCGCCGAGGGCTGAGTGAGCGCATCGAGACGCTTCCGCAGCTTTGCCGCGTCGCTGTGCCGGTGGGTCGTCGGCATGCCTGGGCGGAACTCGCGCCCGACCTCGAACACCACGTTCGCGCGATTCCGGCTGTGCGCGGGGTCGGCGGACTCGAGCAGGTCTGCGCCGGCCTGATGTGTGTGCCGCTGCCGCTGGACCGGCCGCTGTGGGAACTCCTCGTCGTGCCGGGGGCGACGACGGACGGGCTCGGAATCGTGTTGCGCATCCATCACGCGATCGCGGACGGGATGTCGGCGGTCGCCATCGCCCGGACGCTCTTCCAGGAGATGCGCAGCGCGCGCCCGCGCCCGTGCCGTCTGCGACCCGCCCGGCGGCGCCGGGCCCCAGTCTCGCGCAGAGGTCGCGGCGGATCGCCGTGGGGCTTCAGCGGACTCTCGTGACCGTCATCAATCACGGCGTCGGGCAGACCGCGCTCCTCGGTCCGCGCAGCGCCCTTCACGGCGTCAGGTTCCTTGATGTCAGCCTCGGTTCGCTGACCTCACATGTGCGTCCGCTCGGCGGCACCGTGAACGATGCTCTCCTCGACGCTGTAGCGGCGGGCTACCGGGCCGTGCTGACTGCACTGAGCGAACCGATTCCGAAGTCGCTCCCGGTCTCGGTCCCGGTTGCGCTGACGAGACACGAAGGTTCCGCGAATCAGGTGGGGGTGATGCTCGTGCGCCTGCCGCTCGACGAGACCGACGCCGACCATCGCCTGCGGCTCATCGCCGAGCAGACGCGTCGCGAGAAGCCCCGGGCCAGGGCGCAGGGCACGCTCGAGCTCATGCGGGGCCCGGTCGGCGCGCGCGTCATGGACGTCGTCGGCCGGCGACAGCGCCTCGTGGCGGGATTCGTCACCAACGTCCCCGGTCCCAGCGGAACCCTGCGCCTCTGCGGGGCTCCGGTCGCGGCGATCTGGCCGGTTGCAGTGCTGGCCGCGAACGTCAGATCAGGTGTCGCTGCGTTGTCGTACGAGGGCCGGCTGTGGTGCGGGATCCACGTCGACGCAGCGAGCATCCCTGGCTCCGCCTTCGCTGACGGGATGGCGCAGGAACTCCTCCGGCTGACCACGTAGGTGGCCGCAGGCGGCCGATCATCGCCCCCCATTGAAGATGCGGACGATCACACGCCACAAGCGTGCGCGGAACGGTGCCTCGGCCGCTAGCCGCGCCACCAGGGCATCATCGGCCAGACTTGCTCAGGCACGTACATGAACACGCGAGAGATCGCGGCAGTGAGAATCCAGAGACCGAACCCGGCCGCCGTGATGATCCACGCGATCATCTTGTGCTGTTCGAAGTCGGGCAGCAGACGCCCATCCTTGTCGCGCTGCACGCCGGCCAGCGTGAGGATGAGATCGATGAGCCACCAGATGCCGAGGCCCCCGAGCGTCAGGAGCTTCAGAACCCCGGTGCCCACCTTGCCGAGATAGAAACGATCGACGCCGAGGAAGCCCAGCAGCCACGAGAACATCCATGTCGCAATGAACGATCGGTCGGACGCCATCGCTGTCTGAGGGGCGAGTGCTTCTCCGGCAGTTGCGGCCGGGGGTGAGGTGGTGGACATGTTGCCTCCTTGTTCGTCTCACTCTCCCGCGGTCGCGCCGAACGTCTTCGGGTCGAAGGTCCCGCGCTCTGCGGCCGCACATGGCACCGAAGCGGCCCCGCCCCGTACCTGTCGATCCGACTTCATCGGCGCGTAGGGTCGGATCCATGAGCGGGGACCAGCAGGACACTCCCGAGCGGACCCACATCGGTCGGTATCGCCAGATCGGCTCTGCGCTGCGTCGTCACGGCCTCGGGGTCCTGTGGGGCCTTCTTGGACTCGATCGGACCTTCCGGGGTGCGCGGGGCGGCGCCGGGAGCGCGCTGAGGGAGCTCACCGCGGAGGCGCCCATTCACCTCCGGGCCGCGCTCGAAGAGCTGGGCCCGACTTTCATCAAGCTCGGACAGCTCCTCTCCACGAGATCGGATCTGCTTCCGCCCGCCTTCGTCACCGAACTCGCAAAGCTGCAGGATGCCGCACCGCCTGTACCGGTGGATCTGATCCGCGAGGTGATCAGCAGTGAGCTGGGCGCCCCGCCTGAGCAGGTCTTCGCGTCATTCGAGGACCAGCCACTGGCATCCGCGTCGATCGGCCAAGCGCATGCGGCGACCCTTGCGGACGGAACGCCAGTGGTCGTGAAGGTCCGTAGACCAGACGCGGTCTCGCTCGTGCAGACCGATCTGGAGATACTGCAGAACCTCGCGTCCCGGGCCACCCGAACATGGCAGTTCGCTCGCGACGTCGATGTCGTCGCGATCGTCGACGAATTCGTCGCGACCATCCGTGCGGAGCTCGACTACCTCGAGGAGGGCCGGAACGCCGAGCGATTCGCTCGCGACTTCAAGGAGGACCCCTCCGTCATCATCCCGCGCGTCTACTGGGAGCACACCACATCGCGAGTCCTCACTCTCGAGCGGATGGAGGGGATGAATATCGCCGATGTCGGCGCCCTCGATGACGCCCACGTCGACCGCAACCTCGTCGCCCGGCGGGGCGCGGACATCGTCCTGAAGATGATCTTCGAGGATCGGTTCTTTCACGCGGACCTGCATCCCGGGAACCTCTTCATCCATCCTGACGGCGCGATCGCGCTCATCGACTTCGGCATGGTCGGCGTGATCGGCGAGGAGCTGCGAGGACACCTGAGCCGCCTCTTCATCGCGATGGTCCGCGGTGACGCCGAGCTCCTCGCATCAGCCCTGATCGACGTCTCGGTGACCGGGGCGTCCGTCGACCGGTTGACGCTGCGCGATGATCTGCGTCCGTTCGTCGCCCGGTACCAGCTGCGCTCTGTCCGGCAGACCCCGTTCGCCCCGATGATGGCGGACCTGTTCACCCTTCTCCGCACCAACCGCGTTCGGCTGCCCCGCGAGATGATGCTGCTCTTCAAGGCGCTGCTGCTCATCGAAGCGCTCGCCATGCGGCTCGACCCCGACTTCCGCCTCGGCGAAGCGCTCGGGCCCTACGCCGAACGCCTGGCCTGGGAGCGGCTGCGAGCCTCCGCCATCGCCAAGCGCCTCGCGAGGGCTTCGATCGACGTCGGCGAACTCGCACTCGACTTCCCGAGCATCCTCCGCCGGCTCGTGGATGCCGCAGACACCACCGGTATCCAGGTGCACCTGCGAGCGGCCGAACTCGAGCCGCTTGTCGGGCGGGCGGAGAGAATCGGGAACCGGCTCGTCGCCGGCATGATCGGCGCCGCCCTGATCAGCGGCATCGGCGGGCTGGTGTCGTCCGACCGGCGATGGGGCTCCTGGCGCGGCACGATGGTCGGTGCCGGGCTGGGGGCGATCGGGGCACTCGGTGCCTACCTCTCCTGGACAGCCAGGCATCGGCGCTTTCACTGACCTGGCGTCCCGGGTGCCGCGGCGACGCCGGCGGGGACCTCGCTGACAGGCCCGCGCAAGGCGCGCAGTGCGTACAGGATGGTCGCCAGGTCGACGAGTTCTTGGATGAGCGCCCCCGCCACGGCGGGGATGACACCGGTCATCGCGACGATCATGAGGCCGATGCTCAGCCCGATTCCGATCCAGATCGAGGTGAGCGCGACCCGCAGCGTGTGCCGGGCGATCGAGATGGCGTCGACGACCTTCGCGACCGAGTCGACGAGGATCACCACGTCTGCGGCATCCCCCGCCGCGGTCGCGCCTTTCGCGCCCATGGCTATGCCGATGTCGGCGGCTGCCAGCACCGGCGCGTCGTTCACTCCATCGCCCACCATCATCACCGGACCGGGGCTCAGCTCCGCCGCCAGACGCACCTTCTCGCCCGGAAGCAGTTCCGCGTGGATCTCGTCGATGCCGACCGCCTCCCCGATCGACTGGGCTGTGGTGTGGGCGTCCCCGGTGAGAATCGTGATCCGCTCCACCCCGTTGCTTCGCAGCCATGAGATGACCGCCCGTGACTCGGGTCGGGGTTCGTCGGCGAGCACGATCGCCCCCGCGTACCGCCCGTCCACCGCGACGTAGGCCGCAGCCTGCCCTGGGGCCAGCACGGTCCGGTGCGTGTCCGGGGCGATCGATGAGACATAGGCGGGCTTGCCGACGACGATGGTCCGTCCGTGCATGCGGGCGGTCACACCGTTCGTGGCGACTTCGCTCGCGTCCTCGGCCGCGACGAGGTCGAGCCCCCGCTCGGCGGCGGATTGGCGGATGCCGTCGGCGAGCACGTGAGTCGAATACTGCTCGGCAGATGCTGACAACCGCAGAAGTTCGTCAGCGGTGAAGCCATCAACGGCGCGCACCGCTACCAGCGTCGGCTTCCCCCGTGTGAGGGTGCCGGTCTTGTCGAAGGCCGCCGACCGCACCCTGGCCAGTTGCTCGATCACCGCGCCGCCCTTCATGATCACACCGGCTTTTGCCGAGCGTGACAGACCGCCGAGGAACGCCACGGGCGCCGCGATGAGCAGAGGGCACGGTGTCGCCAGCACGAGCACCTCGGCGAACCGGGTCGGATCGCCCGAGAGCGCCCACGCTGTCGCGGCCAGCACGAGCGAGACGGCGGTGAAGGGGATCGCGAACCGGTCGGCGAGCCGCACCACCGGGGCGCGGGACTCCTGGGCGCTGCGCACGAGTGCGACAATCTGCTGATACTGGCTGTCGGCACTGCCACGCGCGGCGCGGATGCGGACGATCCGGGTGCCGTTGATGGCGCCGGAGAGGACCTCGTCGCCGGCCGTCTTGCTGACCGGCAGGCTCTCGCCGGTCAGTGAGGACTCATCGAAGGCGCCGTCTTCGGAGAGCAGCACCCCGTCCACGGGGACGATCTCCGCCGGCCGCACGAGCAGGATGTCGCCGACGGCGACGTCGTCGACGGCGACGTCCACCACTTCGCCCTGCCGTGGGCTCGCATCGGCGGCGCGTTCGACGATGTGTGCGATCCGTGGCGAGCGATCCAGCAGCGCCGTCAGGTCGCGCTTGGCTCGCCGCTGCGCGAAGTCCTCCAGCGCCTCGCCCCCCGAGAGCATCAGGACGATGATGAGCGATGCGATGTACTCGTCGACCGCCAAGGTCGCGACCATCGCCACCACCGCCAGGATGTCGAGCCCGACGTGGCCCTTCAGAACGTCGCGGACCATGCCGACGAGCGTCCAGATGACCACCGCGCCGACCCAGGCCACCGCGGTCCAGCGGGCGAGCTGGGCTTCGCCTGCCGCTTCGAGCGCGAGGACGCTTCCCAGCACGATGATTGTCACCGTGATGACCGGATACGTCCACATCGATCGAAGGAACCGCATACGGGTCAGCCTCCCAGACCGCGGAGGCGGTATTCGAGCCGGCCGTGGGACTCGGCTCGCCGCGGGCGGATCATGCTCACCGGTCAGGACTCAACGCAGTGATCCGGGCCGGCTGACCGACCGTTCGGCGTCATCGACCGACGCCGGGTCCTCGCGGGGCGCCCGAGATGTGGCGAACCACAGGATCGCCGCCGGCAGGACCGGTGCGACCAGCGCGTAGAGAAGACCCGCGCTTCCGAAGACCAGTGCCTGGTAGCTGAGGATGGCAACGGCTCCGAAGGCGTAGGAGATCAGTGCCGCGGCAGCCCGCCCACGCGACCCGTTCGCGGACGCGAAGAACGCGATGACACCGTTGGCGACGAACGGTGCGACGAACACCCCTTGCACCGCCGGCGACAGGTTCTCTGCCGACCCCACGGCGGCACCCGATGCGAGAGCGAAGATCACCGAGACGACCGCATAGCCGATGAACGACAGGCATGTCACGACCAGGGCACGGATGACCCGATCGAAGACGGGAGGCAGGGCCGCCATGACCCCGTCGGGGTGCCGCGCGATCAGACCGGTGAGGGCGCTGAACAGCAACGTCTGCACCAGCATCTCCGGCATGCCGATGAGGTGATACCACCACGGCAGCTGGCTGTACACCGCCCCCTCCAGCGAGCCCGGTGCCGCTGCGGGTGTGGACAGGATTCCGACCCCGATGAAGAGCAGCCACAGCCACAGCCACCCGAGTCGTGCCACCAGGACCGAGCGGAACGGCAGGAGCACCGCTGCGATGATGAGTCCGCGCACCACCTGAAGGAGAGGGCCGACGATCACCGCGACCGAACCGAACGGGCGCATGAAGTCACGGATGATCGGCTGGGCGAACAGCTCCTCGTAGTTGAAGACCGTCGCCGCGACCAGCCCGACAGCGAAGTAGGTGACGACGTGCGCGAGCGTGACACGCACGAGGAAGCCGGCGACAGGTCGCGACGTGAGCATGTCGACAGAGTGGACCCGTCGATCGCGACCCGGCTGGGCCGAAGGTCCCGCCCAGGCGATCGTTCCGGACTCTTCGAACCGCCGCGGGGCAGGAGCGGCGCCGGCCAGACCGGCGCGTCGGCCGTGCGGGACCTTGGACCCGGCTCGTTCGTTGGGCGCGAGGAAGATGGGTATCGATCATGAGATACGTCGAGAACGCGCCACGGTTCCCGTTCTTCACAGGCAAGGGCGGCGTGGGCAAGACTTCGGTCGCGTGCGCGACCGCCGTTGAGCTGGCGAGCCACGGGCGGCGGGTGTTGCTCGTCAGTACCGATCCTGCATCTAATCTCGGTCAGGTGTTCGGCATCACGATCGGCAATCTCGTCACGATGATCCCGTCGGTGCCCGGACTGGCGGGCTTGGAGATCGATCCGGAGCAAGCCGTCGAGGCCTACCGGGAGCGCATCATCGCACCGATTCGCGGGCTCCTGCCGGAGATGGAGATCGCAGGGATCACCGAGGGCCTTTCGGGCTCCTGCACGACCGAGATCGCTTCGTTCGATGAGTTCACCCGACTACTCACGGACGACTCCGAATACGCAGACTACGACCACGTCATCTTCGATACGGCGCCCACCGGCCACACGATCCGGCTGCTGCAACTGCCCGGCTCATGGACCGAGTTCCTCTCCACGGGCGGCGACGCCTCATGCCTCGGACCTCTCGCCGGCCTCGAGAAGCAGCGCGCGACGTATGCGGCCGCTGTCGCGACGCTCACCGACCCGGCCCGCACCCGACTGGTTCTGGTCGCCCGCCCTCAGCCGTCCGCGCTGACGGAGATCGAGCGCACGTTCTCCGAGCTGACGGCGATCGGCATGACGCACGCCTTCGTCGTGATCAACGGCGTTCTTCCTGATCGAGCGGGCGACGAGCCGATCGCATCGGCGGTTCGCGCGCGCGAGGCGGCGGCGTTGTCGGCCGTGCCAGCCACGATCGCCGATCTGCCACGCGATGTCCTGGAGTTGAAGGCGGGCAACGTCGTCGGTCTCGACGCGCTCCGCGCGTTCTTCGGACCGGATCGTGCAGCTGCGCCGGCTGCCGACGGGGCGGCGGTCCCCGACCTGCCGGATGCCCCCTTGGCGGCGCTCGTGGACGAGATCGAGCGCGACGGTCGTTGCCTCGTGATGTGCATGGGGAAGGGCGGCGTCGGCAAGACGACTATCGCCGCGGCCCTGGCGCTCGCGCTGGCCCAGCGTGGCCATGAGGAGTCGGCCTTTCTGCGCACGCGTGCCCGCTACGAGATTGCGCAGATCGCGCACGTGCGCGCGCTGGCGGATCGGGTCGCGATCGTCCCGCTGCTCGCAGAGGAGCCGATCGGTGTCACGCGGCTGTCCGCACTGACCGGCGCCATCTCGCAGCCCGCCGCTTGAGGAGTCGCCTCTTGCTCGCGGTTCGTTGCTGAGCGGCGCCAAGCGTCCGGTGATGCGTCGGCTGTCGCGCTGGGACGGCGCTGCGCGCGTGTTGCTCCAGCTCGTCTCGTCGTCGCAGAACGATACCCCAGGGGGTATGCTAGTCTGTAGTCGTCCAACGGGAAAGGTGAAAGCCATGTGCAGGCGCCCTGGCCATCGGCGTGAGGGGCTGCGCCGGTTCGCCGGTGTCCATCGAACTGGATGCTGACACCGTGATCGTCGACGTTCGCACGCCGGCGGAGTACGCGACCGTCGTTCCCTGAGCCCGTTCGTGATCAGAGCCTGCAGGCAGAAGTCTGCGTCGAAAAATACCCTGGGGGGTAAGCAACTCATGCCGACCATTGAAATCATCGAAGCCGGTCTGCCGGCCCTCGACGCCGTCCGGGCGTCGGACATGGACGCTGTCCGGGCCGAGATCAGCCCCACGAACCAGGCAGCGGAGGTCGTGAGATGAGAATCGTGATCGTCGGCGGGGTCGCCGGGGGAATGAGCTGCGCGGCCCGTGCCCGTCGGCTCGACGAATCAGCCGAGATCATCGTGCTCGAGCGAGGCGCTCACGTCTCGTACGCGAACTGCGGACTGCCGTATCTCGTCGGCGGCGAGATCGTCGACCCGCGCGCGCTGCTTGTCCAGACGCCCGATTCGCTGCGCGCTGCGCTCGCGCTCGATGTGCGACCCGGCAATGAAGTCATCGCTGTCGACTCAGACGCGCACCTGGTCACCGTCCGTTCGGCGGACGGGCTCGAGCAGATCGCTTACGACGCGCTCGTGCTGTCGCCCGGTGCCTCCGCGTTCGTTCCGCCGATCCCGGGCGTCGACTCGCCCAGGGTACGCACCCTGCGCACGGTGGAGGACGCCGTAGCCCTTCGAGAGATCGTCACCAAGGGCGCCCGCCGCGCTGTCATCCTCGGCGCGGGATTCATCGGCATCGAAGCGGCTGAAGCGCTGGCGGCGCAAGGCCTCGACGTCTCGGTCGTCGAGCTGGCGCCGCAGCCGCTGCCGCCGGTCGAGCCGGAACTGGCGTGGCTGGTGTCTGAAGAACTGCGCGCACTCGGTATTGATCTGCGTGTCGGCATAGCGGCCACGTCAATCCATCACGAACCGGATGCCGACACCGTGGTGCTCGCCGATGGCACGGAACTGGCGGCAGACCTCATCGTGATGTCCGTAGGCGTGCGCCCCGACACCGCGGTCTTCGAGGAAGCCGGCGTCGCCTGCGAGCGTGGAGCGATGATCGTCGACAGCCACGGTCGCACGAGCGTCCCGGGCATCTGGGCAGTGGGTGACGCGACATTGAGCGTCGATGCGATCACCGGCGCTCGACGCCCCGTCGCTCTCGCCGGTCCCGCCAACCGTGCCGGCCGGCTCGTCGCCGACGACATCATCCGACCCGAGACTGCGCGTGAGATCCCTCAGCCCGTCGGGACCGCCATCGTTCGAGTCGGGTCGTTGACTGCCGCGCTGACCGGCGCGAACCGAATGGCGCTCGACGCCACTGCCACGGACTTCCGTACGCTGCACCTGCATGCGAACCAGCACGCCGGGTACTTTCCGGGCGCCAGCCAGATTCATCTCGTGGTGCACATCGATCCCGAGTCTGGTCGGCTGCTCGGCGCACAGGCTGTCGGCACGGAGGGCGTGGACAAGCGCATCGACGTGCTGGCCACCGCCCTCCGCGCAGGCATGACCGTCGACGAGCTCATCGATCTCGACCTTGCCTACTCCCCGCCGTACGGACAGGCGAAGGATGCCGTGAACCTCACCGGCATGGTCGGCGAGAACGTCCTGAACGGGACGCTGGCGCTCTGGTACTCCGAGGACCTGGACGAAGTGCTCGATGAGGCGCTGATCCTCGATGTGCGCCGCCCCGATGAATGGGATACCGGTCACGTGCCGGGCGCGCTGCACATCCCGCACACCGAGCTACGTGAACGCCTCGACGAGGTGCGGGAAGTGGCGGCGGGTCGTCCGGTTCGGGTGATGTGCGCCTCGGGTGTGCGATCGGCCATCGCCCATCGTGTGCTCGCCCAGGCCGGCATGGACTCTGCGTCGCTCTCGGGCGGCATCCTCACCCTGCGCGCCGCACTCGGCGCGCGAGCCTCAGACGTGCTCGAGACCGAAGGGGTGCTGCAGGGTGTCTGACGCCCAGAAGCTCATTTCGAATCGGCTTCGTCGCGCGCGCGGACAGCTGGACGCGGTGATCGCGGCGGTCGACGCCAATGAACCCTGCCGTGATGTCGTCACCCAGCTCGCCGCCGTCTCCAGCGCCTTGAACCGCGCCGGCTTCGTCATCATCTCGACGGCGATGAAGGAGTGCGTCGCCAGCCCCGATATCGAACGTGGCGACGACGACCTGACCACCGAAGAGCTCGAAAAGCTCTTCCTCATGCTCGCCTGACCCCTGGAGGAGACAACCCATGTGTTACGCCGTGAAATGCGAGAAATGTGGAAAAACAACCTGGTCCGGGTGTGGACAGCACGTCGACCAAGTCATGCGCGGCGTCCCCGCGTCTCAGCGTTGTGAAGGTCACGCCAACGAGCCGTCCAACGGATTCTTCGCCCGACTCTTCGGTCGTTGAACCGGCCCGGGGGAGTGAGCCTCACGCGAGAGTGAGGAACAGCTTCTCAAGTTCCTCCGGCGTCATCGACTTGTCGTCCGGGTCGGCGATGCAGGTGCGCATCGCCGATGCCACGATGGCGTATCCCGCCCGATCGAGCGCCTTCGAGACGGCCGACAGCTGGATCACGATGTCGCGACACTCGGCGCCGGACTCGACGGCCCGGATGACAGCGCCGAGCTGACCCTCCGCACGACGAAGCCGATTGACGATCTTGCGCTGCTGCGCAGCGAGATCTGCCGCGCCATCCACGTCGGAAAGAGTCGCGTCGTTGCTCGTCATGTGGGCTTCCTCACTCCTCGGCTGTGTTCCTGCCTGCAAGGATACCCGCCTGGGTATGTTCGAGGGCGCTCTGACACGACACAGAGCGTGTCATCCCCGCCGTCCGCTGTCTCCTGCCGGCACGCGCACTCGGGGATCGACGGGCTCTGCGTCGCTTCGCCCGGTCAGCGCAGGCGTAGCCTCCCCTCATGATCGAGACAGAAGGCGGCATGAATCCGGCACACGCCACCGAGCGGTCACCGTGAAGGTGGCCATGCTTGGTCCGATCGCGTGGCGCACACCGCCGCGCCACTACGGACCGTGGGAGCGCGTCACCAGCCTCTTGACCGAGGGGCTGGTGCGCAGGGGCGTCGATGTCACGCTGTTCGCGACCGCCGACTCCGAGACGGCCGCGGCGCTCGAGTTCGTGGCACCGCACGGCTACGCCGAGGATCCGCAGATGGATGGCCGGGTGTGGGAGGCGCTGCATGTCGCCCGTGCGATGGAGCGGTCCGCCGAGTTCGACATCGTGCACAACCAGCTCGATTGGCTGCCGCTCGTGTTCGGTGCCCAGTGGGCGGCACCGATGGTGACGACGATCCACGGCTTCTCGGGTGACGCGATCCTGCCAGCCTACGAACGGTCGGCATCCGCCTTCGTCTCGATCTCGGATGCCGACCGCTCACCTGGCCTCGATTACGTCGCGACGGTCCACCACGGCATCGACATGGTCGAACTCGACAGCCCGGCATCGACGGGCGACGACCTCGTCGTGTTCGGGCGCATACACCCTGACAAGGGCATCGCCGACGCGATCGAGATCGCCGCGCGCGCAGGACGTCGGCTTGTGATCTGCGGGATCGTCCAGGATGCCGCGTACTTCGCGCAGCGGATCGAACCCCGCATCGACGGCGACAGAGTCGTGTACCGCGGATCGGTCGGCCCGGCCGAGCGCGCAGACGTGCTGACATCGGCTGCGGTGCTGCTGCATCCCATCCACTTCGACGAGCCGTTCGGGCTGTCGGTCGTAGAGGCCATGGCGTGCGGCACCCCCGTCGTGGCGTACCGGCGCGGGTCGATGCCCGAGATCATCGACGAAGGCGTCACCGGCTTCGTCGTCGACGATGTCGCCGCGGCGGTCGACCGCGTCGCCAGCGCGGTGGCGCTCGATCGCGGCACCGTCCGCGCCAGGGCCCGGGAGCGGTTCGACGTCGAGCGCATGGTCGATGGCTACCTCGAGGTCTACGAGCTGGTCCTCGCCTCGCCCCGAAGCCGCACATGAGGGTGGTGTAGGGTGCGAAACAAAGCGCAGCCATGCTCACCGGTCGCGTAAACCGGACCGCGGCGACGCTGGCGCAGTTCCACGAGGGATGCCGTCGGCAGACGTCTCGAGTCCCCGGGTCGATCGATACCGGGCCGACAGAGATGGTCACCATGACCCGCTTCGGTTTTCTCTCCACTTATCCGCCCACCCGCTGCGGTCTCGCCACGTTCACGGAGGCGCTTGCCGGTGCGCTCGCCGCGGGCGAGCCGCACACGCCCACGATCGTCCGGGTGCTCGACGTGATGGACAGCCATCGCGGCGCCGAAGAGACCGGCCGGATCCCGAGCACGGTGGAGCTGGTTGCACGCAACCGGGTGACCTTGCGGGCGGCCGTCCGTGCGCTCGACGAGTGCGACGTCGCGATCGTTCAGCACGAGTACGGGATCTACGGGGGCCCGGACGGCGACGAGATCATCCCGTTGCTCCGATCGCTGAACACGCCGGCGATCGTCGTGCTCCACACGGTGCTCTCCGCGCCGACCGCCCACCAGCGGGTAGTGCTCGACACGGTGTGCAAACTGGCCGCGAACGTCGTCGTGATGACCGACAACGCCAGCGAGATCCTGCTGCGCACGTACAGCGTCAAGCGATCGAAAGTCCGCGTCATCCCTCACGGCGTGCCGGTGTCACATGAAGCTCGCGTGACGAAGGACGGCGGGTCGAAGCGCGTCCTCACATGGGGACTCATCTCGCCCGGCAAGGGGATCGAGTGGGGCATCCGCGCCTTGGCCAAGTTGCAGGATGCCGGCACGCCGGTGACGTATGTCATAGCTGGTCAGACCCATCCCAAGGTGGTCGCGCGCGACGGAGAGCGCCACCGCGAAACACTGCAGCGGCTGATCGACGACCTCGATCTGGCCGACGTCGTCACACTCGATGACCGTTACCTCAACGACTCGCAGCTCGCCGAGCACGTGGCCCGGGCCGACGTCGTTCTGCTGCCCTACGACTCTCGCGACCAGGCGACGTCCGGTGTGCTGATCGAGGCGGTAGCCGCGGGGGTCCCCGTCGTGGCGACAGGCTTCCCGCACGCCGTCGAGCTGCTGGGCAGGGGAGCGGGGCTGATCGCTCGGCATCAGGACCCGCATTCGATGTCAGAGGCCATCCGGACGATCCTCGCGGCCGAGACCACCGCGCAGCAGATGCACGACGCTGCGCTGCGCGACACGCAGGATGCCTCGTGGCCCGCGGTCGCCGAGCAGTACCGCGCACTGGCCGGCCGTATGGTGGCGATCGCGGCATGACCGGTCACGCAACCGACCAGAGCGCGTCGGGCGCGCCCACCTTCGCCCACCTCCTGGCAATGTCAGATGGGCACGGCCTCTTCGAACACGCGCTCCTGGATAGGCCCCGCCGCGATCACGGCTACTGCGTCGACGACGTCTCGCGCGCTCTCGTCGTTCTGCTGCGTGAGTCCGAGCGCACTGCGGAACTTGATCGGCTCGTCAGCACATGTCTCCGGTTCCTCGAGGCCGCTGTCGACGTCGACGGCCAGGTGCACAACCGCATGGCTGCCGGAGGCGAGTGGACGGACGATGCCGGGCTCGGCGATTGGTGGGGTCGCGCGCTGCGCGCCCTCGGCGCGGCATCCGTCGAACTCCCGACCGCATCGGATCGCTCGCGTGCCCGGATCACGTTCCACCGCGCCGCATCTTCGAGATCACCGCACGGGCGGGCGATGGCGTTCGCGACGCTGGGAGCGGCAGACGTGCTCAGCGCCGACCCCGACGACCTCTCCGCCCGCGCCTTGCTGCTGGACGGGGTTGCTTCGATCGCGGTCCCATCCGACCCCCGCTGGCCATGGCCCGAACCGCGCCTGCGCTACGCCAACGCGGCGCTCCCCGAAGCCCTCCTCGCCGGGGGTGCGGCCATGGACGATCCTCGGATCGTGGCTCGCGGACTCGCGATGCTGCGGTTCCTGCTGGATGTCGAGACACGTGACGGCCACCTGTCGGTGACGGGGGTCAGCGGCCGCAGCCCCGCTCAGCGGTCGGTTCAATTCGATCAGCAGCCCATCGAGGTGGCCGCCATCGCGGACGCGTGCGCCCGTGCTTTCGCCCTCACTGCGGATCCTTCGTGGCGCGACGGTGTCGCGGCGGCGTGGGCGTGGTTCACGGGCGACAACGACGCCCTCACACCCATGATCGATCTCGAGTCGGGAGCGGGCTTCGACGGACTGGAGGCAGGCGGGCGCAACGAGAACCAAGGGGCCGAATCCACACTCGCGGCCCTCTGCACCTACCAGCAGGCTGCCCGCCTCGGAGTGGTGGAACGGGTGGCGCCATGACGATTCGCGAGCATCCTGCGAGCCTCGACCACGATCCGACCCGTGTGGTGGCCAGATTCTTCCTCCCCGGCGAGGGACTGCGCTCGTCGCATTCGCGCGTCGCACAGATCATCGCCCGAGTGCTCGCGGGACCTGCCGCACTGACCGAGCGGATGGCGGCACACGTCGTCGGGGAGCTCTCGGCCAGGCATGCGGGTGTCGCCGACCTGCTGGCCGCGAATGCTCGAGCTGTCGCCAGCCGCATCGTGGGCCCCGCGGCTCTCACGGATGCTCAGGGAGCGGTGCTGGGGGCGGCCTTCACGGCGGAGTATGCCGTCGAGGGGGCGGCCCTCTGCAACCCCAGCGCCGTCGAGCATCCCTCGCAGGACGGACTCGGTCCGAACGAGCTGCGGGTGGCCATCGCCTTGCGCTGCATCGGAGAAGGGCACGTCTCGTCCATCGGATTCGCCGAAGCAGTGATCGACGCCGATGATGGCTGGACATTCGAGGAACGCGCGACGCCGCTGACGCTTCCCCTCGTGCGGGGTGCCGAGTGGTCTCGACAGCACTTCGGCCGCGCGCTCGAGCATGAAGGCCACCTCACCGATCTGGCCAGCGCGGTGCTCAGCAATCTCCCCGAGAGGTTCAGCGTGGCCGAGCTGGAGTACGCCCTCCTGGAGCTCCCGGACCAGCTCTCGACCCGTCCCGACAGCCGCTGGCCGACGCAGGCGATGCGCGACATGGCGGCGTCCGCATACCGGGCCGATTTCCCGCCCGACTCGCCCCTGAGTGGACGGATGCTTCTGCCCGTCGACGCCGAGGAGAACCACGGCATGGAAGACGCGCGGTTCGTCCACTTCACCGGTGCCGACGCGGTCACCGGCTATCGCGCGACCTACACCGCGTACGACGGCCACGACATCGCGCCTCGCCTGATCACATCGCCGGATCTCCGCGAGTTCACGATCCACCGCCTGACCGGCAGCGGCGCCCACAACAAGGGGATGGCGCTCTTTCCGCGGCTCGTCGGGGATCTTCACCTCGCCCTCAGCCGCACCGACGGCGAGAACATCTCCCTCGCGACGTCGATCGACGGCGTCATCTGGGACGACGCGGGCATCGTTCATCGCCCTACCGAGCTGTGGGAGCTCGTTCAGCTCGGAAACTGCGGCGCACCCATCGAGACGGAGCGCGGATGGCTGGTCCTCACGCACGGAGTCGGGCCATTGCGCACATACTCACTTGGCGCGATCCTGCTCGATCTCGATGACCCGTCTCGCGTGGTGGGACGGTCACGCGAGCCACTTCTGCAGCCGGTGAGCATGCTGCGCGACGGCTACGTGCCGCGGGTCGTCTACTCGTGCGGCGCTATCGCGCATCGGGGAACCCTGTGGATTCCGGTCGGCGTCGGCGATGACCGCATCCGCATCTTCTCGATCGGGATCGATGAAGTGATCGCCTCTCTCCATCCGTGAGCGTTTCGACGTCGCCGGCCGACCGTGCCCCCCCACACGCCTACTGGCGAGGAGTAATCTGAGGTCATGCTGACGGTGATCGTGATCCTCCTCGTGGTGTGGGCGATCCTCGCCGTCGTGGGGTTCGCTCTCGAGGGGCTGCTCTGGCTGGGGATCATCGGCGTCATCCTCTTCGTAGGCACTCTGATCTTCGGTTTCGTGCGGCGAGCGGCCGGTCGCCGGAACAGCGCCCCCTGACCCGACAGGTGGCGCCCGACCGGAGTCGCAGGGTCGGGTGAGCCGCGTTCAGCGGTCGAGTTGCATCTGCGCCCACGTGAGAGCGGTCGCTGCCCCGAACACGATCGGGACGGTGACGACGCCCAGCAGCGAAGGCCATGGCACGGTGTCCGGGGCGATCGCCCAGAGCGCTGGGGCGATGAGCGGAACCCAGACGCCCACGCCGAGCACGGCGCAGACCTGCGCCACGATCAGGAGCACGATGGTGGCGGCGATGCCGGCCAGGATGCTGCGTGCGACGCTTGCCACCCAGCCGGCCGGGACCGCCAGGCACGCGGTAAGAAGGGTGAGCAGCGGGATCCTGAGGAGTTGCAGCGTCCCATCGGGGTCGGTCGAGGGCAGACCGGCCGCGGTTCCGATCATGCCGAGCATGGCGGTGAGCACCAACGCCATGACGGTCGCCCACCCGAGAAAGACGAGGAGCTTGCCGACCGCGAGGGACGAACGCGGAATGGGGAGGGCGAACAGACCGGCGACGGTGCCGTCGGCGAACTCGCGGCCATAGAGCCAGGCGATGAGGATGCCACAGGCACCGAATCCTCCTGCGGCGAGGATCTGCGCCGCTGTGCCGACCAGCAATGTCCAGCCGTTCGTGTCTGCGAGCGGTCCGAGTCGGGCAAGCACTCGCTCGTCGCCAGCGGCTGCGGCCGCCAGCAACCCGCCTGTGAGCGCCGCGAGCGCGAGGATGAGGATCCCGGACGTCCATGGAACGACGCGCGAGGCGACGGCCTTGCGGGCTTCGACCGACACGGCTACCCCGAGGGCGTTCATTCCGGCCGCCGCGAGAGGTCATCGGCGTGGACCAGTGAGAAGAATGCCCGCTCGAGGTCGACCGTGGCGGGATCGAGTGCTCCGATGATGCGGCCGTCGTTCATGACGCTGATCCGGTCGGCGATGCGCGCCACCTCGTCGAGGTGGTGGCTGGAGACGACCACACCGGCGCCGGACTGTGCGCGGCGGAGCAGCGCCCCGCGAAGCAGGATCACGCCGGCCGGGTCGAGCGCGTTGGTTGGCTCGTCGAGGATGATGAGTCGCGGGTCGTGCTGGAGAGCGGCCGCCAATCCGACTCGTTGGCGATTGCCCAGGGACAGCCGGCGTGCGCGAACGCGCCCGTACCGCGTCAGGTCGAGTTCAGCGATCACCGACTCCACCATCGCCGTGGCTTCGACCGGCGTCGCGCCGTGCAGCCGGGCCGACAGACGCAGATTGCTGCGCACGTCCAGCTCCCCGTAGGCGACGGCCTGTTCGACAAGGTGGCCGACCCCCGCCCACGCTCGCGGAGGCAGGTCGGCTAGCGCCATCCCGCCGACCCGGACCTCACCCTCATCGGGACGCAGCATGCCCAACATCAGGCGCATGATCGTGGTCTTGCCGACGCCGTTCAGGCCCACCAACGCGTGAATCTCACCGCCTCTCACAGTGAGGTCGACGCCGTGCACGCCCGCGCCGCCGCGGAACGCGCGGCGAACCCCGCGCAACTCCACACGAAATTCACTGGTCTGCTGCCGCGCACGGCTACCGGCCATGATGCCGTCCTGCCTGAAGCTCGATCTGTTCCAGGACTCGAATCGCTGCGTCGGGCCCATCCTCGGACGCGAGTTGCGCCGACAGGGTGCTGGCGGATGCCGCGTACGTCGCGTTCGAGAGAAGCTCGGCGAGCCTCGCGGCGAGAGCGTTGCTCGTTGCTCGGGGCAACGGCAGTGGACGCGGTCCGACGCCGAGCTCGTGTACACGGCGCCCCCAGAACGGTTGATCGCCGAGCACCGGGCACACGAGCGTCGGCTTGCCGGCGCGCAACCCGGCCGCGGTAGTGCCGGATCCGCTGTGATGGACCACGGCATCCACACGGGAGAAGAGCCAATCGTGAGGCACCTCGTCGACAGGGTGGATGTACTCATTCGGCTCGATCGTCAGCGCACCCCAGCCGGTGGACACCACCGCCCGCGCCCCGACCTCGTCGAGAGCCTCGCGGACCAGGCGGCCCCGGTCCTCGGCTCTGCCGCCGAAGGCCATGCTGCCGAACCCGAGATAGATGACCGGGCGATCCCCGCCAAGGAACTCGGCCAGGTCGCGCGGAGGCTCCCAGCCTCGCGCGCTCTCGCCGAACCAATAACCGGTGACGTGCGCGGAGGAAGGGTAGTCGGCGGGGACAGGCACGACATGCCGGCTGAACGGATAGAGCACTGGGACGGCGGCGCCCTCTCGGGTCGTGAGGTAGTCGGTGCGTCTGCTCATCCGCGACAGCCCGAGAGTTTCGCGGCGGAACCTGTTGATCATGCCACCGTACGCAAGCGCGGTGAATCGATTGAAGTCGTAGGAGATCCGGTTGAGCGACCCCGGCAGCTGTCGGCTGAGGAACGGAACCGGGAAGGCGGATGTGGGGGTCAGGAACGGCAGGGGCAGGGAGGCGACGAACGGCAGCCCGAGGCGCTCCGCCACATGCAGACCGCCGAGGGCTTTCGGATGCCCCACGATCACCGTGGGCTGGACCTGCTGCGCGATCTGCCACTGCTCCTGGAGGGAGACGCGCATGCCTTGCGCCATCTCTCGGGCGAGGGTCAGAGCGTGGGCGGGGCCGCGCAGCCGTGTCATGCCGGCGCGCATCACTCGGTCCATCTCGGTCGCCATCGGCTCGAAGTCGACGTCGGCCGCAACCGTCTCACGGTACGGTTCCGGGGCGGCCAGCACCGCAGTGTGTCCGGCCGCGGTCAGGCGCTGAGCGAGGGCGGCGAACGGCTCGACGTCGCCACGGGTGCCGAAGGTGAGGATGAGTACGCGCATCAGCAAGTCCAATCGACGAAACGATCGCCGACCAGGCTTCCCGGCACTCCTACGGTCACCATACAACCCACTGCCTCGCAGCCGCATGAGCCGCGGGCCACCGACCCATCGCACGATCCGTCGACCACATGGTCAGTCGTTCATGCCCTCGGAGGTCACGATCTTACTGAGGCGTTCGTCTTTGGTTCCGATGGCGTCGAGCGCGGGGACAGCAGAGGCTTCTCGCGCCGGTCGTGAAACGAGGCAGCCACGTCGCAACCGTCGCATCAGCGGGGTCGAGATCGGCGGAATCACAAGCCGCGCGCGACCCAAGTGCACGATAACTGTGCCACGAGATTTCAAGCGGGTCGCGATCCCTTGAAAACACTGGGATCGCAGGTGCGGAGGATGGGGGATTCGAACTCTCGTTTTCGCGAGCGCCAATGGAGGGTTTTGCCGCGTAATTCCGCGGTTTTCGGAGCGACGCGATTGGACACGCCTGCGTTAACAGACCCCAATCTGCACGGCGTGTCGCGCTCAACTGTGCCAGTAGATGTGTCGCGATCCGGCTCGCTCCATTGGTCGAGCGCCCCTCGCGGTGGCGTTGGGACCTGCCTGCCTGCGGCTCGCCCGGCGCTCGATCGCCGGGCGCCGCCTGTGCTTCCGCCCGGTGCCGCGTGAGTGCGCGGCACCGGGCGGAAGGCGGGTGCGGCCCTTGTCTCAGTCCTCGCCGAGTCCGGCGGCCGAGACCGGCTCGTCGCCGGCTTCCGCGAGATGTTCATTGAGCAGGCGCAGGTCGAACAGTCCCTCGATCGAGCCGTCCTTCTGCGTGCCGGCCTGGATGCCGTCCTCGACGAGGGTTTCGAAGGTGTCGGCGTGCGGGTCGACGGAGAACGTGACGTGCTCCAGGGCGCGTTCGATGACGGCGTCGGCGAGCGGCTTGCCGGTCTCCTTCTCGATCGCACTGTTGATCACGGCAGGAGCCTGGTCGGCGTTGTCGGTGATCCACTGCACCGCCGCCTGGTGGCCTTCCAGCAGGTCGGCGACCACGTCGGGGTGCTCGTCGAGGAAGTCGTTGCGCACCAGCAGCACCGTGGTGGGGAACTCGCCGTCTTCCCAGAGGTCGGCCTCGTCCTGCAGCACGTGGGCGCCGGCGTCGATGATCAGCCGGGACACCCAGGGTTCGGGCAGCCAGGCGCCGTCGAGCTCGCCCTGCTGGAAGAGCGTGAGGGTCTGCGCGTTCTCGGTCGGGGTGATCTGCACGTCGCCGCCGCCGGAGGTGTCGGTGACGAAGCCCTCGTCGGCCAGCCACACCCGGGCCGCGACGTCCTGCGTGTTGCCCAGCTGCGGCGTCGCGATGGTGGTGCCCTCCAGGTCGGCCGGGGTGTCGATGCCGTCGCGGACCACCAGCGCGGCACCGCCGGTCGCGGCGCCGGCGATGATGCGGGCGGACTCGCCGCCTGACTGGATGAAGGTATTGATCGACGGGTTCGGGCCGATGTAGGTCGCATCGATCGCACCCGCCGACAGCGCCTCGATCGCCGCCGGGCCGGCGTTGAACACCTGCGTGGTGACCTCGACGTCCTCACCGAGCGCGTCGGCGAAGAGGCCCTCCTCCAGGCCGACGAGGGCGGGCGCGTGGGTGACGTTCGCGAAGTAGCCCAGCCGCAGCTCACCCACCGATGGGCCGGCGTCGGCCGCGTCAGTGGTCTCGGCCGGTGCCCCGGCGGCGGAGGCGCAACCGGCCATCATGGCCGCAACGAGTCCGAGAGACGTGATTGCTGTCGCGGTACGGAGTTTGTTCACGGTGTCGCCTTCGGTCGGCATTACTCGGGTTGGGGTAACTGCGCGGTCGCGCACTATCGGGCAGCGGTTCACGTCGCCGGGCCGGGACGCTACAGGGAGCCATCGGCGACAGTAGGAGCGTCCAAGCCGCCGATCTAGCCGGGTCGTCAAACCGAGAAACCGAGCGTCATCATCTGTCACCCGAGTTGCATTCGGAATTGCGGGTGGAGGCATGGCGAGTATGTCTTCCGCACCAGCGCTGTCCATTGTCACGCTGGGCAGATCCGGACTGGGCGACTCGTGGACCGACGATGGGTGAGGTGCCACGGAAGCGAGCTGGCGCGGCTCCCCTTGTTCCTGTGTGACGTCGCGTGTCGCCCTGTCGCGGCGTGTTTCGTCGGAACGTTTTACCCGGTCAGCGGCCCGACCAGCATGACCGTATGGTCACCCCACTCATCTCGGCGACCCAGCTCGCCGATCTCATGCGCGGCGGCACACCGCCGCGGATCCTCGATGTGCGCTGGCGCCTGGATCGGCCCGAGGGCCGTCCCGACTACCTCGACGGGCACCTGCCGGGAGCGGTCTACGTCGACCTGGACCACGAGCTTGCGCGGCGCGGCGACCCGGCTGAGGGGCGGCATCCGCTCCCGCCGCGCGAGCAGCTGCAGGCCGCCGCTCGGCGGTGGGGGATCCGCGCCGGCGATACGGTCGTGGCCTACGACGACGTGCACTCGGTCGCCGCCGCCCGCGCCTGGTGGGTGCTGACACGATCCGGAGTCGCCGACGTGCGGGTGCTCGATGGCGGGCTGCGGGGCTGGCTCGCGGAGCGACTCCCGCTCGAGACCGGCGACGTGCTGCCGCGGCCGCCGGGAGACATCGTGCTCGACGAGATCACCGAGGGCGTAGCCGACATCGATGGCGTCGAGGAATGGCCCGACCACGGCCTACTGCTCGACGTGCGCGCGCCCGAGCGGTATCGCGGCGACAGCGAACCGCTCGACCCGGTCGGCGGGCATATCCCGGGCGCCGTGAACCTGCCGACGACCGTGCACCTGTCGGCCGGGAAGTTCCGCTCGGCGGACGAGATCCGCGCGGAGTTCGCCGCCGCGGGCGTGCGAGATGGTGTCGCCGTGGCGGCGTACTGCGGCTCGGGCATCGCGGCGACTCACACGGCCCTCGCCGGCGTGATCGCCGGCATCGATGTGGTGGTCTATCCCGGCTCGTGGAGTCAATGGTCCCGCTCGCGCGGCCGGCTGGTCGCCGTCGGCCCGGCGCCCTCGCTGGACGTGGTGCCTCAATGACCGCCCCGGTCATCGTCGGTGATGGTCTGCACCCGAGCGGACCTCGTCACGCTGCAGCTGTCCGGTCGCACTCCACCCACCGGCAGGCGAACGCCTGTATCCCGGGTCGCAGCGACCGTCTGGGTGGGAACAGCGACCAGGACGCGCCTGACCCATCAGTGACTTGCTTGGCATGGCTCCCGACGGTGGTCACAGAGGCGCGCGTCCGAACGAGAAGACCGTCCGGCGCCGGAGCGCGAACCCAAGACGCTCATACGCCCTGATCGCGTTCACGTTCGACGCTGCCGCGTGCATCAGGGCACGGTCGCCGCGCTGCTGAATATGGAAGGCCACGTCGAGGACGAGCCGAGATGCCAGACCCTGGCGCCGATACGCGCTGTCGGTCGAGACGGCACTGATCTCGGTCCAGCCCTGCGGGTGCAGGCGCTCGCCGGCCATCGCAACCAGGCGACCGTCCCGGCGAATGCCGACATACCGGCCCAGCTCATGGGTGCGGGGGCGGAAGGGTCCCGGCTGGTTGCGTTCGACGATGGCCAGCATGTCGGCGACGTCGTCCGGCCCCAGGACGACGGCCTCCGCATCCGGACGCGGACGCAGCGCGTCGGTCTCGACGAGCTGCACCCCCTCGCCGCCGCCCAGGTCCTCCCAGCCGGCCGGGAACGGGCGTTCGGCTGCGGATAGTCCGACGGGCGCTCCAGGACCGACGAGATCGCGCAGTGCGTCCCAGACATCGGGGTTGGACCACGTGCGCACTGCCACGAACGGCGCGACGTCCTCGGGGTACCGCCGGACCAGGTCGTTGCCCTCGGCGAAGCCGGCGTGCGGGCCGGTCAGTGAGTGCCACGCAGGGTTGTCGAGCACCGTGGCGTCCGCGTGCGGGGCGACGGCGCCCCCCGGCTTGTCGCCGGCGGAAGCCGTCGCGCCGTCGGTGGAGGCGAGGACTGTGTCTGACATGCGTCAAGCGTGCGAGACCGGCGCCGACGTCGCCAAATGCCGGCGTCATCGCACGCAACGAGCCTGAGCATCGTTTGGCACCGCGCCATCTATGACGCCGCGCGACCCCGCCGATGGGGGCATTCAGCGGACGCCGTCTATGGTCAAGCACGGCGGAATTGCAGCAGTGTCAGCGAAGTCGCCCGAACGAGCTCTACAACCGAGGAGACCCCCGTGCCCAGCCAGTTGGAAGACGAGGCGCTGCAGTTCGTCCGCGACCTCATCCGGATCGAGACGGTGAACACAGGGGTTGCGGCCACCATCGGCGACGGCGAGACACGTGCTGCCATCTGGGTGCAGGAGCGTCTCGCCGAGGTGGGCATCGCGTCGGAGCTCGTCGAGTCGCGTCCCGGACGGGGGTCGCTCATCGCTCGTATCCCCGGACGCGATCGGGATGCGGGAGCCCTGTTGGTGCACGCGCACCTCGACGTCGTGCCGGTCGAGGAGAAGGACTGGACTTTCCCGCCCTTCGGCGCCGACATCGAAGCCGGCTACCTCTACGGCCGCGGCGCCGTCGACATGAAGAACTACGCGGGCACGATCGTGGCCGTGGCGCGTCACTTCGCGCGCGAGCAGATCGTGCCGCGACGCGACCTGGTGTTGGCGTTCCTCGCCGACGAAGAGAGCGGCGGGGTGTGGGGCGCCGGGTGGCTCGTCGAGAACCGCCCCGAGCTGTTCGCCGGCGTCACCGAGGCGCTGAGCGAGGTGGGCGGGTTCTCCGTGCCGCTGTACGCCGACCCCGCCGACGAACGCCGCGCGTACCTCGTGGCCACCAGCGAGAAGGGCGTCGCATGGTCGACGCTGCGCGCCCGCGGCCACGCGGCCCACGGCTCCCGACCGACCGACGACAACAGTGTGGTCCGACTCGCCCGGGCCGTGGCGGCCGTCGGCGAGCACCGGTTCCCGGTCGTGCGCACGCCCGCGCTGCAGCGCTTCCTGGATGTCTTCGGAGCGGCCCGTGGGCTCGCGTTCACCGACGAGTCGCTCGCTGACGACCTCGAGAGCCTCGGGTTCGTGTCGTCACTCGTCGGTGCGACGACGCGCAACACCGCGACCCCGACGGTGCTCGACGCCGGCGACAAGACGAACATCATCCCGGCGGAGGCGTCGGCGCGCCTCGACATCCGCATTCTGCCCAGACAGGACGACGCTCTCCGTGACGGGCTGCGCGAGCTCGTCGGCGACGGCATCGACATCCGCGAGGGCCGCTGGTGGTCCGCGACCGAGGCGCCCGTTGATGCGCCGATCATCGACGTGCTGCAGGAGGCGATCGCCATCGACGATCCTGATGGCGTGGTGGTGCCCTACCTGCTGCCGGCGAGCACCGACAACAAGCACTTCGCGAAGCTCGGCATCCACGGCTACGGGTTCGTGCCGCTGCGCGTGCCTCGCGACTTCGACGTGTTCGCGCAGTTCCACGCCGCCGACGAGCGGATCCCCGTCGACGCGCTGCACTTCTCGGCGCGGGTCACCGAACGGATACTTCGCACCGCCTAGAACGACGGATGCTTCCGCCCTTCCGTGCGGCGAGGGCCGAAGCATCCGTCATTCCGGTGGCGCGATGGTCACTCGGCGGCCGGGGCCTCGGCGGTGGGGCCGCCGGACTCCTTCCACGAGGGGAAGCCGCCGTCGACATGCGCGACGTTCGTGAAGCCCTTCGCGCGGAGCTGCTCGGCGACGGGGCCGGAGCCGTTGATCGTGCCGCACACGATGACGATGTCCTGGTCCCAGTCCGTGATCTCGGCGAACTTCTCCGGCGAGTCGATGAGGAACTGCGCGTCGAGGTTGTTGCGGTCGCCGCGGATGGAGCCGGGGATCACGCCGTCGCGCGCCCGGCCGGCGTCGCTGCGAACATCGACGACGAGCGCTCCCGCCGCGGCGCGTCCGGCGGCCTCCTCGGCGGTGATGAGCGGAGCGTCGAACGTGGGCTCGGCCGCGGTGTCGGTGGTGTCGGTCATGGCGGGTGATCCTTTCGGACGGACGGATGTCGGGACGGACGGGTGTCGCTTCTCGGCGTCACGCTACGGGCTCACCGCTAGCGACGGCGCACGGCGTTGTCATACGGCGCCACGATCCGTCATGCGCGGACCCGGGATCGTGCGGTACCGGCCGGTTCGACGTGATGAGGAGAAGGGGATCGCGATCAGAGGGTCAGGCAGCGAATTCCGCGCGCTCGCCCAGCGCGGGGAGCCCGAGGTTCTCGCGCAGCGTCGATCCCACGTACTCGGTGGGGTAGACGCCGCGCTCTTGCAACTCGGGGATGAGCCCGTCGACGATGTCGTCGAGTCCTTCGGGCACGAGGTACGGCGAGACGTTGAACCCGTCGACCGCTCCCGCGTCGACGTACTGCACGATGCGATCAGCGATCGACGAATAGCCGCCGACGAACGTGCGCAGCGACGACCGCTTGATGACGAACTCTCGGATCGAGAGGCCCTCGGCGGCCGCGCTGTCGCGCCACTCGCGGGCCGTCTCGAGCGCGCGACGGCCCTGGAACAGCGACCCACGCTGCCCGTCGACCTCCTCGACCACCGGGTCGATGTCGGGAAGCGGGCCGTTGGCGTCGTACTCCGACAAGTCTCGGCCCCAGATCGGCTCGAGGAAGCGGATCGCGGTCTGCGGCGACACCTGCGCGCGCGTGACCCAGTCGGCCTTCTCACGAGCCTCGCTGTCGGTGGCGGCGAGGATGAATTGCGCCCCCGGGAAGAACTTGAGCTCGTCCACAGCCCGCCCATGGGCGGGGAGGCGGCGGCGCAGGTCGGCCGCGAACGAGATCGCGTCCTCCAGGCCCGGGTGCGCTGAGAAGATGACGTCGGCACTGGATGCCGCGAACTCGCGGCCCTCGTCGGAGTCCCCTGCCTGGAACAGCACCGGCCGCCCCTGCGCGCTCGGCGGCAGCGGCGCGGGTCCTTCGAACGAGACCAGCTGATCGGCGACCGACACCGGCGTACCGACCCCATCGGCACCGGCGTCCCACAGCCGCTGCGCGGCGACCACGAACTGCGCTGCGCGGCGGTAACGGTCGGCGTGCTCCAGGTACCCGCCGCGGCGGAAGTTCGCGCCGGTCCACGCGTTGTCGGTCGTGACGATGTTCCAGCCTGCGCGGCCCTCGCTCAAGAGATCGAGCGAGTTCAGGCGCTTCGCCAGGTCGTACGGGTCGTTGTAGGTCGTGTTCTGCGTCGCGACGAGGCCGATGCGCTCGGTGACAGACGCCAACGCCGCGAGCTGCGTCTGGGCGTCGGGACGACCGGCGATGTCGAGCTCGTGGATACGGCCGAAATGCTCGCGCAGGCGCAGTCCCTCGCCGAGGAAGAAGGCCGAGAACAGCCCCCGCTCGGCGGTCTGCGCGATGCGGCGGAACGACTCGAAGTCGTACTGCGAACCGCTGCGGTCGCTCGACCAGATGGTGCCGAAGTTGACCCCCTGGAAGAAAACACCGAACTGGATGCGACGGGACGTGGTCATGCGAACTCCTTCACGGCGGTGGTGGCGTAGCGGCTGAGGCTGCGTTCAAGGCCGAGGGCATCCCGGAGGGTCTCGCCCGCCCGCGGTGAACGGAAGCCGATCCGCTCTTGCAGCGCCGGCAGCACTGCGCGCCCAACCTCTTCGAGATCGACGTCGAGCTCTGCGACGTGCAGGCGTACACCGTCGACGGATGCTGCCAGCCCGGCGATCAGCGCGACCAGACCATCCGCGTCGCCCGCGTAGCGCAGGCGCCCGGCGTCCGTCCAGCTCCCGAGGGCGTCGAGCCGCCGAGCCGCGGACACGGCGCGCGCGTCAAGCACCACCTCGACCTCGGCCCACACGAGCGGCGCACCCGCGGCACGCGCGCGGGATGCAGCATCCGTGATCTCCGCCGGACCGCTACCCGTGACCAGCGTGACGTCCGCGCCCGTGGTGTCGGCGGGCGCCACCACGACCAGCTGCCCTTGCGGGGGCCGGGGCGTGATGAGCGGACCCTTCACCAAGAAGCTCTCGCCCTCGAAGTCGACGTAGTGGAGCTTGTCGGCGTCGAGGTAGCGGCCGGTCGCGGCGTCCTGGATGACGGCGTCGTCCTCCCACGAGTCCCACAGCCGGCGAGCGACCTCGATCACGTCGTCGCGCTCGCGGCGGAGATCGTCGTCCGAGAGCGCCTCACGACCGTAGGCGGCGGCTTCACGCGTGGTTCCCGAGGCCGCGGCGATCCAGCCCGCGCGCCCGTTCGAGGCCCAGTCGAGGCTCGCGAGCTGCGTCGCCACGTGGAACGGCTCGCTGAAGGCGACGTGCGCGACCGGCACGAGCCCGATGGCCGACGTGAGCGGAGCGAGGAACGCGGCGCGCTGGACGGCATCGAGCCGCGCGACCGAGTCGGCGACCGGCAGCGGCGAGTCGTCGAACGTCACGGCGGTGAAGCCGAAGCGCTCGGCGGCCGCGCCGCGGGCGGCGAGGCGGCGTGGCGAGAGGGTGCCTGATGCGGCGCCGGAAGGGGAGTGGGCGCCGTCGGCGTCCAGCTCGAGGGCGACGGCGAACGGGGTGTCGGACATGCGGCCACGGTAGGTCTCGCCAGGCGGATCCCGGCCGCGCGAGTCGCCCGATTCCGGAGTGTGACGCCGCGTTGCACTCCGTCACGATCCGTGTCATGGCGGGGTCCGCCGGGCTGGGCGGCGGGCGAAGCCCTGCCCTACCTTCGGCCTACCGGCGCACCGACCTGCACCCCTCGACCCGCGCCCCGACCGAGGAGCACCCCATGACCGACACACTTCCGCGCCAGGCCGGCGCCGCAGACGCTGCGCCGTCGCCCGCGGCGTCGTCGCGCGTCGACCTCGGCGACCTGCGCGTGGTCCACACCCGCCACTGGTTCCGGTGGTCGATCGGCATCGTCGTGCTGTTCGTGGTCGCCCAGTTCGCCTGGTCGCTGGTCACGAACGAGAACTACGAGTGGGACGTCTTCGCCCACTACTTCCTCTCGGAGCCCGTGCTGCAGGGCGTCGGCATCACGCTGGCGCTCACCGTGACATCGGCGACCATCGGCTTCTTCCTCGGCACCCTCCTCGCGCTCGCCCGTCTCGCGAAGTCGCCGCTGCTCAATTCGGCGGCCTGGGTGTTCATCTGGTTCTTCCGCTCGGTGCCCCTCGTGGTGCAGATCATCGTCTGGTACAACCTCGGCTACCTGTATCCGACGCTCGGCCTGGGCACCCCGTTCACGACGGACTTCTGGATCGTCGAGTTCCCCACCGTGCAGCTGATCAGCGCTTTCGCCGCGGCGATCCTCGGACTCAGCCTCAATCAGGCGGCGTACTCGGCGGAGATCATCCGCGGCGGCCTGCTGTCGGTCGACCAGGGCCAGCTTGAGGCGGCCGCGGCACTCGGCATCCCTCCGCGCCGCCGGCTGACCCGCATCATCCTGCCGCAGGCGATGCGGTCCATCGTGCCGAACGCCACCAACGAGGTGATCGGCCTCGTCAAGGGCGCGTCGGTCGTGTTCGTGATCGCGATCCCCGAGGTGTTCTACGCCGTGCAGGTCATCTACAACCGCAACAGCCGCGTGATCCCGCTGCTCCTGGTCGCCGTGGTCTGGTACACGATCATCACCACGATCCTGAGCATCGCGCAGTACTACATCGAGCGGCACTACGCCCGCGGCACCGTGCGCGTGCTGCCCCCGACACCCGTCCAGCGTGCGCGCCACTGGATCGCCGTGCAGTGGGCACGTCTCGGTGACAGCGACGCCTCACCACCTCCTCTGGAGGGGACGGATGCTGCGCCCCCGGCCACTGCGGCATCGCAGAGTTCGAGCAACGACGCGAAGTTCGGAGGCCGCTGACATGACCACCACCAGCACGGAGCCCCCCGCCGGGACCGCCACGCGCGGCCTCGTCGAGATCCACAACGTCCACAAGAGCTACGGCGGAGTCGAGGTGCTGCGCGGCATCGACCTGACCGTCCAGCCGGGCGAGGTCGTCGCGATCCTCGGGCCGAGCGGCTCGGGCAAGTCGACCCTGCTGCGCACGATCAACCACCTCGAGAGCGTCGACCGCGGCTCGGTCACGGTCGACGGCCAGCTGATCGGCTACGAGCTGCGCGGCGACAAGCTCTATGAGCTGCGCGAGCGCGAGGTGCTGGAGCGCCGCACGCAGATCGGCATCGTCTTCCAGAACTTCAATCTCTTCCCGCACCTGACCGCGCTCGAGAACGTCACCGAGGCACCGGTCGCCCTCGGCCGGCTCTCCAAAGACGACGCCCGAGAGCTCGCCCTCGGCCTTCTCGACCGCGTGGGGCTCGCCGACAAGGCCGAGCACTACCCCCGGCAGCTGTCGGGCGGCCAGCAGCAGCGCGTCGCGATCGCCCGCGCCCTCGCCCTCAAGCCCAAAGTGATCCTGTTCGACGAGCCGACCAGCGCGCTCGACCCGGAGCTCGTGGGCGAGGTCCTCGACGTCATCCGCGACCTCGCTCAGCTCGGCACGACCCTCGTCATCGTCACCCACGAGGTCGGATTCGCCCGCGAGGTCGCCGACCGGGTCGTCTTCCTCGACGGCGGCCGCGTCATCGAGCAGGGCCCGCCCGCCGAGGTCCTCGTTACACCGAAGCACCCCCGCGTTCAGGACTTCCTCGCGAAAGTCCTGGCCTGAAACCGAGATCTCGACATCGAGTCCTCATCCGAGAAAAGGAAGCAATCACATGGCACTGAGTAAGAAGCAGGGCATCGCGATCGGTGTCGGAGCCGTCGCGGTGGCCGCGATCGTCGGCGGCATCGTCTGGGGCGTCAACCAGAACCAGCCCGCCGAGGCCGCCGCCGCCCCCGAGAAGACTGAGGAGTCGGCGAACGTCACGACCGACGAGATCCAGTGGGTCCGTCTCGACGAGCCCGTGGCCGAGGCGGTCGAAGCGCTCGAGGCGAGCGGGTTCGAGCCGGTCGAGCCGGGCAAGCTCACCGTCGCGCACTCGGCTTACGTGCCCCCGCTGGGCTACATCCCCGAGGGTGAGACCGAGGCGGCCGGCACCGAGCCGAACATCGGCGCGCTAATCGCCGACGCGCTGGGCCTCGAGTACAACCCGGTCGTCGTCGCGTGGGCGGACTGGCCCCTCGGCATCCAGTCCGGCAAGTACGACCTCATCACCTCCAACGTCACCGTCACCGAGGAGCGCAAGGAGCTCTACGACTTCGCGAGCTACCGCGAGGACCTGCTCGGCTTCTACGTGAAGTCCGACAGCGACATCCAGAAGATCGAGGAGGCCGCTGACATCTCCGGCCTCACCATCGCCGTCGGCTCGGGCACGAACCAGGAGCAGGTGCTGCTCACCTGGAACGAGGAACTGCAAGCCGGCGGCGAGGAGCCGGCCGAGCTTCAGTACTTCGACGACAACGCCGCTACCGTGCTCGCGCTGCAGTCAGGCCGCATCGACGCGACCTTCGGGCCCAATGCCACCTCCGCGTGGTCCGCACGTGAGACCGGCGACACCAAGCTCGTGGGCCTTGTGCCCGGCGGTTGGCCGCTGACGGCGAACATCGCCGCCGCGACGGCCAAGGGCAACGGCCTCATCGAGCCCGTCAGCATCGCGCTCAACTACCTCATCGAGAACGGCCAGTACGACGAGGTCCTGAAGATCTGGGACCTGGAGTCGGAGCGCGTCGAGACGAGCGAGATCAACCCCGCAGGACTGCCCAAGTCCTGATCGTACGAACCCGGCCGGGCCTGCTGAGAGCGGGCCCGGCCTCTTCCCTCCGCGCACCACCCAGGAGCTCCTCGTGTCCCACGTCCCCCTCTCCGTCCTCGACCTGTCGCCGTTCGGAGCGGGGCAGACGGCCGCCGACGGGCTGCGCGCCTCGATCGCCCTCGCTCGGCACACCGAGCAGCTGGGCTACCACCGCTACTGGCTCGCCGAGCACCACTTCAATCCCGGCCTGTCGGGCTCCGCGCCGCACGTCCTGCTCGCGGCGATCGCCGCTGCGACCGAGCGCATCCGCATCGGCACGGCGGCGACCATCATCGGCAACTACTCGCCCGTGCAAGTGGCCGAAGCAGCGGGCGTCGTGGCCGCGCTGCACCCGGGACGCTTCGACCTGGGAATCGGCCGCTCCGGCAATCGCAGCGCGGCGCAGAGTCCGCCGATCGAGGATCCGGCCGAGCAGCGGGTGGTGGACGGGCTGCTCCTGCCGCGGCCGCGGCCCTTCGCATTCGAGTCCGAGCGATTCGTCGTCCAGGCGCGCCTGCTGGGGCGCACCGACGACGACGCCGACCGGTTCGAGCAGGACGTGGCCGACATCCTCGCCTTCATCGACGGAACCTACACCGCCCCGGAGACGGTGGCGATCCACGCCACTCCCGCCGAGGGAGCGGACATCACCGTTTGGATCCATGGCTCGACGGCCGGGCCGAGCGCCCGGCTCGCCGGCGAACTCGGACTGCCGTTCGGCGCCAACTACCACGTCGCCCCCGCCTTCATCCTCGACGCCGTCGCCGAGTACCGCGCGTCGTTCCGTCCCGGTCGCATCGCAGCGCCGCACGTGATCGTGTCGGTGGACGTGGTCGTCGCAGATACGGATGCCGAAGCCCGCCGGCTCGCCGCGGGTTACGGTCGATGGGTGCACAGCATCCGCGCCGGTCAAGGGGCCGTCCCGTTCCCGTCGCCGCTCGGCGCCAGCGTCAACCCGCTCTCCCACGAAGAGTTCGAGGTCGTGCGCGACCGCGTCGAGACGCAATTCGTCGGCTCGGCCGACAGCGTCGTCGAGCGGCTGGAGACGTTGCAGCGCGTCACGGGCGCCGATGAGCTGCTGGTCACGACGATCACGCACGATCCCGATGACCGCGAGCGCTCGTACGCTCTCCTCGCTGATGCGTGGGGGACCGCCGAGACGGGCGAGCGCGAACTGCGGGCTGCCCCGGCGGGGGTGCTCGCTTGAGCGTGGAATCGGTCGCCGTGACTGACGACAGGCCCGTGGCTGCGGCATCCGTCCCCGCTGACATCACCATCCGCCTGGTGCGCACCGAGGAGTACGAACGCGCCGGCGAGGTGACCGCCGAGGCGTACCTGTCGAGCTACGGGAAGCTCTCCGACGAGTACGTCGCCTCGCTCCGCGATGTCGCGACCCGTGTGCGCGGCGGCGACGTGTGGGTGGCCGTCGAGCCGAGCGGCGAGATCCTCGGGACGGTGTGGATCGCGCGTCCGAACCGGCCGCTCGCGGAGGTCGCCCGACCCGGTGAGACGGACTTCCGGCAGCTCGCCGTGGCTCCTGCCGCCCGCGGCCGAGGCATCGGTGAGGCGCTCACCCGTCACGTCATCGACCTCGCGCGCGAGCGGGGTTCGCACCGCGTCGTGATGAACAGCGGTCCGGGGATGACCGGTGCACACGCGCTCTACGCGAAGCTGGGCTTCGAGCGGCTGCCGGAGCGCGAGGGTGCGTGGGAGGTGCAGCCCGGCCGCTGGATCGAGCTGTACACGTTCGGCTACGACCTCGCACCCGAGCCCGCGGAGGCGTCGCCGGGCGAGCGAGCATGGAGGCTTGAGACCGTCCGCTGGGACGACCCGCGCGCTGAGGCCCTGCGCTCCGAGATGGACGGCGAGATCTCGCCCCGCTACGCGGATCGGCTGACGGACGCTGTACCCGCCGCCGAGGAGGCCCAGCGCGCGTTCGCAGTCGATCCCGGCACGATCGTCGCAACAGTGCTCGCCGTCGACGAGACGGGCACGGCGGTCGGTCACGCGGCGCTGCGGGATCTCGTCCACGACGGCACGCGCGACCTCGAGGTTAAGCGCGTGTTCGTGAAGCCGCGCGCACGCGGCACGGGCGTGAGCCGGGCACTGATGGGCGAGCTCGAGCGCATCGCGCAGGATCGCGGCGCGAGTCGCCTGATCCTTCAGACCGGTGACCGCCAGCACGACGCGGTGGTCCTCTACGAGCGGATCGGGTACCGCCCGATCCCCATCTTCGAGCCCTACAGGGCGTTCGCCTTCTCGCAGTGCTTCGCCAAGGAGCTTGCGCCGCCGGTGTGAGGCGGGAGCCGTCGCTCACTTCCGGGCGGTGGTTCGCGAGCCGCCCCGCAGGGGCGCCGCCGCTTCGGCGCGAGTGCCCACCCGCCGGAACACAGGGTCTGCAGACGCGAACAGGGCAGCCGCTGAGCCCACCGCACACGTCACCAGCGCGGCCTGCAAGGTCGCGGCGGTCGAGATACCAGAGGAGGTGAGCAGGATGCCGGTGGCCAGGGCCACCAGAAAGGTCGCGGCCAGTCGCTGCGTGAGCTGGAGGAACGACGCGGCGACGCCGTGCAGCTCGGCCGGCGCGAACGAGAGGGTGGTGGCGCGCACCACCGGCTCGACGAGCCCGCCGCCGACGCCCAGCCCGATCTGCGCCACGGCGGCGACGACGAACAGCACACCTCCCGGCAGGAGCGGCGCAGCCCCCGCCAGTCCCGCGAAGAGCACCGCCTGCAGCCCGAGACCCAGCCACACCGTCGCCGCAGACCCGAGACGCCCCACGACCCGCAGGCTGAACAGCGACCCGCCCAGCCGGGCCAGGGCGCCCGGCGCGAACACGAGCGCGATCACCAGCGCCGACAGCGCCGGTGACTGGAGGAAGTAGAGGGTCACCGCCGAACTCGCCGCCATGCCGCTGCCGAACCACAGCAGCGCGACGACGTTCCCCACGACGAACCCGCGTGACCGGACCAGCGCCGGGGCGAAGAGTGGAAGCTTCCCGCGCCGCGCATAGCGGCGCTCCCACAGGACGAGCACGAGCCCCAGCACGACCGCGGCGCCGGCCACCGCCAGGCCCGACAGTCCCGAGAGTCCCGGCTCCACGACCGGCAGCGTCAGCGCCACCACCACGAGGCACAGCAGCACGATGCCCGGCAGATCGAGCCACAGGAGCCTCGACGTCTCCGCACGGGCGCGGCGGCCCGGCATCCCTCGCCATCCGAGCACGAATGCCGCGATCACCAGAGGCAACGGCGTCAGCAGCACGAGGCGCCACGCGGTATCGGCCGGGAACAGCCCGAGCATCGCGGCGGCGAGCACCGGACCGAGGACGCCCGCCAGACCGCCGACCGCGGTGTAGGCGGCGAGGGCGCTCAGACGTGATCTTCCCGTGAAGAGGTCCTGGATCGCCCCGAGCACCTGCGCGCTGATGACCCCGGCACCGAGGCCCTGCACGAACCGGGCCGCGACCAGCACCGCGATCGTCGGCGCGACCACCGCCGCGACGCCGCCGACCAGGAAGATCCCGAGACCCACGAGGAACAGCAGCCGGCGTCCATACACATCGCCGAAGCGTCCCGACGGGATCAGCCCGAGGCCGAAGGTCAGCGAGAACGAGGCCAGCAGCCACTGCACACCCGCAGTCGACCCGCCCAACGACGCGCTGACCGCCGGAGCGGCGTACGTGATGACGACCGCATCGAACAGCGTCGCGAAGCCCGCCGCCAGGCATGCCCAGAGCGCGGGCCGCGCATGCGACTGCTGCTTTCTCCTGCGATCGCTTTGCCGCGCGAGTCCGCGCTCGCCGGCGACCGCAGCTGTCGCGTCGCGGACCGCGCTCTCGCAGCTCATGCGGTCGTGAGCTGGCGCTCCCGCTGACCGAGCGGGTCGGCATCCGTCCACAGCGCCGTCGGGAACTCCCGCCGCAGCACCGGCGCGACCTCCAGCGCGAACCGCTCGAGGATCTCGAGCTGCTGCGCGAACGGCACCGTCGTGGGCAGGCTGATCGACTGCAGGTCGTGCCCGAGCCGGCCGTGGAACCGGGCGATCTTGTCGATCACCTGCTGCGGGGTGCCGACGAGTGCTGGACCTTCGGCCACGGCGTGCTCGATGTCGCGGAACGGAGTGTTGTTTCCGGGCACGTTGGTGGCGGCGACGATCGCGTTGTACACCGGCCCGTACTGGGCGATCGCCTCCTGCGTCGTGTCGGCGATGAAGAGCGCCCCCGAACCGGCGGCGACGAACGCGCCCGCCGGATCGTGGCCGTGCCGCGCATACTCGGAGCGGTAGTGGTCGACGAGCACGCCGTAGTTCTCGAGCGGCTGGATCGCGTTCGCGCTGAACAGCGGGTCGCCGATCTTCGCCGCGAGCCCCGCGGAGAAAAGGGTCGTCGCCGACCCGTGCCATACGCGGGGCGCGCCGGCGAACGGCCGCGGCAGCGTCGTCACGCCCGACAACGGCCGCGTGAACTCGGTGCCCGGCCAGGTCACGTCCTCCTCGCGCCAGAGCGTCCGCAGCAGCTCGTACTTCTCCGCGAGCAGCTCCCACTGGTCGTCGATGTCGAGCCCGAACAGCGGAAACTGAGCGACCTCATTGCCCTTGCCGATCGTGAGGTCGAGCCGGCCGCCGGAGAGCTGGTCGATGGTGGCGTAGTCCTCGGCGACGCGCACCGGGTCGAGCACCGAGAGCACCGTGACACCGGAATTGAGACGGATGCGGGAGGTGCGCGCGGCGATCGCACCCAGCAGCACCGTCGGTGACGACGAGATGAAGTGCCCTGCGTGGCGCTCGCCGATGGCGACGGCATCCAGCCCGAGCTCCTCGGCGCGGATCGCCTGCTGGAGCGTCTCGGCGAACCGTTCGGACGGCGAGACCTGGCGACCGGTGATGGGGTCGGCGCGGTAGGGGACGATGTCCAGGAGCTGGAACCTCATGCGGCCACCCCCGGGGCGACGAGCGCATCGGTGGAGCGCACGCGCGTGAGCGGCGTCTTCTCGCCGGCCTCGATGCCGATCGGCAGGCGGTTGCCCTCGGGAGGCAGCGGGCACGTCGCGAAGTCGGTGTACGCGCAGGGCAGGTTGACGGCGCGGTTGAAGTCGATCGTGGTCCAGCCGTCGGCGTAAGGGGCGTCCACGGACACCGAGCGGTTCGCGGCGTACGTGGTGATCCCGCTCGTCGCGTCGGTGAACAGGACGAGGAGGGAGCCGGGGGCCGCGCCCTGGAAGGCGGTCAGCGCGAATTCCTCGCCGCGCCACGAGAACTCCAGCACACCCGGGGCGTCGTACACGTGGGTGAGCCCGTCGACCGCGGCGCCGACCTCGGTCGGCCGCGGAGCGTCGAACGGGAGGAAGCGCGCGGCGACCCGCCAGCGCGGGTTCGGCACGTAGGTCGGGGTACCCGCGTACTCCGCGAGGAACGAATGGTCGGCGCGACGCGGACGCAGAACGGTGTGCCCGCCGCGGATCGCGATCTCGACCGCGCCAGCGACCTCGCCGTCCGTAAAGGTGGGGGTGACGCTGCCCCGCTCGGCGATCGCGCCGAACGCGTGCGTGCCGGTGATCGTCTCGCCCTCGAGCGTCAGGCTCTCGCCATCGGCGAGCTCGACGACCACGCCGCCGCTGCCGAGACGCCACGTGCCGGGAGCGCCGGGCAGCGTGATCGGGTCGGCACCGAGCCAGTGCAGGCCGGTGATCGCGAAGAAGCCGAGGGAGTCGGCGCGCCGCGTCTCATGCGTGCGGTGCCAGTCCTCCCACTCGCGTCCGAACTGGGCGCGGTCGATGTCGGTGTTGAGCGTCGTGGTCATAGGTCCTCCTCGGTGGACGGATGGGAAACGGATGCCGCGACCCTCGCGGCGTCCGCGGTCAGGCGGTTGCCGGCTCGGCGACGCGGGTCTTCGCGGCGGTGCTCGTATCGGCGTGGAACGTACGCACGGCGTGGTCGAGTGCGTCGACCGTGAGAGCGATCGAGTCGAGGTCGATGCGCTCATCGTTGCCGTGGAACAGGCGGCGGAAGGTGCCGTAGTCCCAGCGCTCGCTGAGCACGCCGAAGCCGTAGGCCGGGATGCCGCGGCGACGGTAGAACCGGCCATCGGTGCCGCCCACCCCGAGCATGGGCAGGAGCTCCGCCGTCGGGTAGGCGCGGCGCACGGCGCTGCCGAGGGCGTCGAACAAAGGAGTGTCGATCGGCGAGGCCGTCGACTCACCGAACCAGTCGCCCTCGATCTCGACGTGCTCGATGAGGTCGCCGAGCGCGTCGCGGATGAGCCCCTCGACGTCCTCGCGGGTGACATCGGGCAGGATGCGGATGTCGAGCTGCACGGTCGCCGTGCCCGGAATGACGTTGCCCTTCTCGCCGGCGCGCACGATGGTCGGCGAGATCGTCGTGTGCGTCGAGGCGTGCGCGAACCCGGCCAGGCTGCGGAGGTGTGGCAGGCCGTCGTAGAACCGCGCGGGGTCGGTCAGGGCGGTGCGGGTCGCGGGTTCGAGGTCGAGTGCCTCGGCGTACGCGCGCCATTGCGGCGTGATGACGGTCGTGCCGCGGTGCCGTGCGAGGCGGGTCACGGCCTCGGCCGCGATGACGGCGGCATTGCGGGATCCCCAGGGGGCCGAGCCGTGGCCGGGCGCACCGGTCACGCGCAGCAGCCGTCCCGCGCCTCCCTTCTCGCCGACCATGACGCCGAGGTGAGGCTGTGGGCCGGCGTGGGCGCCGCCGGACTCGGTCAGCACGTAGTCGGCGTCGATGAGGTCGAGACGGTGCTCGGTGAGCCAGCTCACGCCGAAGCGGCTGCCGTTCTCCTCGTCGGCGACGGCGGCGAAAATGAGGTCGCCGCGCGGACGGAAGCCGCCCCTCGCGACCGCCCGGGTCACGACGGCGTAGGCGGCGGTGAGGTTGAGCATGTCGATCGCGCCCCGGCCCCACAGCACGCCGTCGACGATCTCGCCCGCGAACGGATCGCGCGACCAGCCCCCCGGCTCCACCGGAACGACGTCGGTGTGGCCGACGAGGGCGAGGGACGGCGCGGTCGGATCCGTGCCCTCGATGCGAATGATGAGCGACGCGCGTCCCGGATGCGGCTCCACCACGACGCCTTCGAGACCGGACCCCTCGAAGAACCGCTGCAGCGTGCGCACCTGCAGGTGTTCGTGGCCCGAGTCGGGCGTACCGTCGTTGACGGCCGCGTTGCGGATCAGCTCCCCCAGCAGCTCCGTCGTCTGCTGCGCCAGCGAGCGCTGGGCGCTCATGCTGCGGCCCCTTCCGTCAGTACCCGCGGCGACAGAGTCGACCCCGGGATCGCCTCGATCAGCCGTCGCGTGTACTCCTCGCGCGGCGTACGGAGCACCTGCGCGGTCTTGCCCTGCTCGACGACTCGACCCTGCTGCATCACCGCCACACGGTCGGAGATCTCGCGGACCACGGCGAGATCGTGGCTGATGAACAGGTACGACACTCCCGAGTCGCGCTGCACCGCCGCGAGCAGGTCGAGGATCTGCGCCTGCACCGAGACATCGAGCGCCGACACGGCCTCGTCGAGCACCACGAGGTCGGGACGCAGCGCGAGGGCGCGGGCGATCGCGACGCGCTGTCGCTGACCGCCCGAGAGCTGGGCCGGACGCCGCGACGCGGCTCCTGCGGGCAGCGCCACCTGGTCGATCAGTTCGCGGACGCGGCGCGCCCGCTCCGCCGCGTCGACGCCATAGGCGCGCAGCGGCTCGTCGATCACCTCAGCGATCGTGAACCGTGGGTCGAGCGAAGCGAACGGGCTCTGATAGACGAGCTGGAACCGCCGGCGCAGGGCGCGCAGCTCCTCGCGGCCTGCGGCGACGAGATCCTCGCCGTCGAAACGGATGCTGCCCGCCGAGGGCTTCTCGAGGCGCAGCGCCAGTCGCGCCGTCGTGCTCTTGCCCGATCCCGACTCACCCACGATCGCAAGCGTCTCGCCGCTGTCCACGCGAAACGACACGTCGTCGACCGCGACGAGCTTCCCGCGCCCCGGAAGAGAGAATTCCTTGCGCAGACCCGCCACCTCGAGGAGCGCCGGGGTCGCGTCATCCTGTTCCGTCCGAAGGGGTCGCTCGCTCACCCGAGCAGCAGCGCCGCGCAGCCCCGGTGCCGCGGCG